>CAZQUL010000001.1:0-1343778 GCA_964596525.1 uncultured Gammaproteobacteria bacterium
TCAACCTGCGCAGTCCTCGGTAAGAATTGATTCTTAGAGAACTGCGGAGGAAAAGGCCCGATCGATTCAGACGATCGTCGTGGCGATCGGGCTAGTTGGCTTCGAGAAGGCTCATGCGTGAACCGTTTGACGCTGAATCAGACGTCGGAACGCCATTGTCGGGTCCGGCGGCAAGGGCGCGCTGCAGTTCGGCTTTGAGGCGCTCACAATCGGGCGGGAGGAATTCCTTGGACGACGCTTCACGCAAGGCGAGGAGCGACATCTGGATAACTTCGCGGCGGTTGGCGAGCTGCGGTCGGAAATTGCTGCAAGCCCACTCCATGTCGGCGGGAATAATAGTCTCTCTTCCCTCTTCGTTGGCATGCACCCAGGCGCTACGCACCACCTCCACCACGTCCGACCCGCCATAGTTTTCCATCCGTTCGGCGTAGAGGCGCCAATCCTTCACTGTCGTCCACATATCGGGAAACTGCTGGAACGAACGTTGGCAAATCTCTTCGCGCCGCGTGACATCCGGCAGGAGAAGAGGAATGCGCTGGTCGCACCGGCCGGAGCGCTTGAGCGCCGGGTCGATGAGATCGGGCCGGTTGGTGGCAAGCATCCAGAGGATGAGGCCGCGCTGCGACGTATCGGTCATCACTTCGAGCATCTTCTTGAAGAGCCCGCGGGAAACTCCCGAGTCACCGTCGAAGCTACCGCGCTGCCCCTGATTCTGGTCGAATTCGTCGATGAAGACGATGACCGGCGCGAGCTCATAGAGCGCCGCGATGAATCGTGACATGCGCCGTTCCGACTCCCCTACCCACATCGACTTAATGTCGCGCGGGCGGACGAAGTTGATACCGGCGTCTTTGGCGAGCGCTTCGGCGAAGAGGGTTTTGCCGGTACCCGGCGGTCCCATGAGGAGGACGCCTTGCGGCACGAGGCTCGTTTTTCCGCGGCGGATATTCGCAGCCATGTTCTTGAAATGCCGGACAAGCTTATCGAGTCCAGCAATAACCTCGAAGCCGAGTTTGGGCTCGACGAGCTCGAGGAGGTCGCTATACTCGTCGCGGATGATACGGCGTTTCTCGGCAAAGATGCGGCGGATAAGCGCTTCTTCGGAATCGCGCTTCGAACGCTCCAAGATTTTCTCGAGCGTTTTGTACGAGAGTCCGCGCGCCGTACGGGCAATGGATCGAGCCGTTTCGCCGGTAAAGCCGTTCTGGGTGGCCAGATGGCAGCATGCTTCTTCGCTCGGTTTCCTCAGTCGAATGATGCGAGCCTGCGACGGCTGCGGTAGATGAACGGCCAACTCGTCGGCATTCGTCCCGACAAAGAGAAGCAGGTGTCCACGGGTAAATACCTGCGGATCCTGGCTCCACGTGGCGAGCGCGGCCAGAAGCGTGGCTTGGCGTTCATCGAGCGTTTCGCGGCCTCGCCCTACTGGCATGATCTGCTCGGGGAAGCGAATGACGATGACGGTTCGCTCAGTCGATGTGCGCAGATGGTTATCGAATCGGCGGAAGGCGACGAGCGGCGTCATGACACTTTCTTCCTTGGGCGGTGCCGGGCGGCTTTGGGCGGCTTCGGCGAGCATGGCTTGCAATCCAGCGTCTATTCCGCTCGCACGTCCACGTGAAGTGGCGCTCTGCTCTTTGGCCTCAGGAGCTCCCTGGAGTTTTCTTTCTGCTTCGCTCGAGCCGCGCACTTTTTCGAGTCCGCGGAAGATGTCGTAGCAGAAGAAATTAGGGAACTTGTCCGCTGTGAGCTGCGCCAGGGTGGCGATAAGGTCCGGAAACGTCTGCTTGTTGGGCAGAAGGACCGTGTCGTAGACGTTCCCTCCAACCAGGAAAAGCTGGCTAATCTTGTTACGCAGAGCGTCGATGAATTCAACAACTCCTGGATCGATCATCGGCGGCTCCGTGTCGGCGCGGGCGTACGCGTACGCGCGGGCGTGGCATCGGGAATCGCGGGCGGCGGCGTGCCGTCGTTCATCTCGATGGCTTGCAGGCTTACATCCACACCGAGCTCGCTGAGACGCTTGCGAAACTCATGCGATGCTTTGAGGCAGTCACGCCCTTCAAAACCCTCAAAGCTCATAGCGAATGTTCCGTCAGGCTTAATCACGACAGTGAGCTTTTCAGTGGCCATCTTATAGCTCCTCAAGGTGGTGGGGTTTAGAGATGATACAGCGTCCGTCGGACTGCGCTTTCACACGCTCAACCGTCGGCAGACGGCAGGCAACGCGCGTAACATCCAGACGAACGCCCAACTGAGAGAGTCGCTCGGTAAAAGCTCGAGATGGACAGCCGCAGCACGAACCTTCAAAGCTGCCGCTAAAATCCATGGTAACCGAGCCATTTTTACCAATCTGAACTGTGCAGGTTTCGGTAGCCATGTTTTACCTCTTCTCGCGCTCGGCCCGATAGATTGCGCCACCGCATACAGCACGAGACTCAACGGTATCTACCGTATCGTATTGCTCAGCGCACACCTTGGCGACCGCCAACTGCATGTACTGCGCCTGAATCTCTTCTGTAAGCCGGTTGAACGCCTCGGCACTTCGTTTTTCGAGCGGCGCGAAACGACGATCCAACCGGTTGAGATGCGTAACAGTTTCCGCCTCCCACAGTTTATCGACCACGAATTCTGGTACTCCGTCATCACGGAAATAAACACCCAAACCCTGCGGCAGATCATCGGTACGGATCGCCGCAAAAAGAGGGTGCCCGTTCCACTTGCGGACAACTCCTTCGTCGTACGAACGAATGCTCGATTCGCATACTGCACGGTGCCCTTCGAGCTCCAGCGCGACGACGCAATCGATGGCAAGTTTTAACATCTCACGATCAACACCGCTCATAAATCCAGACGCGTAACTTGCTGCATGACTCATCGCTTTCTCCTTTCGTTAGCGAACGTTTTTTTCTCGAAACGTCAAAGAACGCGTAGGTTCTCCTACCGCGTCAACGCAGACTAAAAAATGCGCTGGCATCGAGGACAACCGAACAGCGCACTTTATGAGAAAAACTGGAGTTTGTCAAGTCAGAGCTACGAGACGGCTTTCTTCCAATCATCCATGAATTTTTTGATACCGGCATCGGTGAGCGGATGTTGGTACATTTGTTCCAAAACTTTGAATGGTACCGTGGCGATATCAGCACCAAGGGCGGCAGCTTTGGCGACGGTGGCAGGACTCCTGACCGAAGCGACAAGGAGTTCGGATTCGAACCCGTAATTATCGAGTACGTCGAGCGCGGCCGCAACGAGATCGAGCCCATTCTCGCCCGCGTCATCGAGCCGGCCGACGAAGGGGCTAATGAGCGTGGCGCCGGCTTTAGCGGCGAGGAGTACTTGGTTGACGGAAAAAACGAGCGTCACGTTGGTCTTAATACCAAGTTCGCTTAACTTTTTGGCTGCTTTAATACCTTCGACGGTAGCCGGAACTTTAACATGCACGTTTTTGTGCCATGCCGCGAATTCCCGCCCTTCGCGAATCATACCTTCGGCATCCGGACTTACGGTTTCGGCACTGATCGGACCGTCGATATACGAGCAGATTTCTTGGATAGTCGCTTTAAAGTCTTTCCCTTCGCGGGCGATGAGGGTCGGGTTCGTGGTAACACCGTCAACAATTCCCCAGGTGGCCGCGGTTTTTATTTCGTCGAGGTTGGCGGTGTCGAGAAAGAGTTTCATACAAAAACGAGTTAGCACCACAGGTTAAGAAGCCGACGACTAGGGCATTTCTTCTTCGTTAGGGTCAAGCAGAGCGCCAGAATCGGTGGCTTGGGTTTTGTATTCATTCCACAAAGAACGAAGGTATTCTTTGCTTCCTTCGGTGTCCTGATCTTTGTCGATTTGTCCTAAATCGATGTGCGTCTCAACGACTTCGTCGGCTAAATCGTCCCACTCTTCTTGCGTGGCAACAGCTTTACTTTGAGCCAGATCGAAAATTTCTTCTTTGAGATCGGAGCGGGAAAAGGAAGTGATAGCCATATGAAATGGTTCGTAAATAATTAATTAAGGGATTACCGATAAAAAAGAATCGTGCACATGCCGTCATCCGCGGCAATCGTTTCGACCAACGGATGTTTTTTTAAATACGTAAGGCAGTGCGTCCGAAGTGCACCCGTACCAACACCGTAGATGACGCGCAATCCGTCATGGCTCGCTTGATAAGCATCGTAGAGCGCACGCTCCAATCTTTCTTCGGCCGCGGAAGGGTACAGGCCGTGCAAATCGATGGTTGGTAGATCCGTGCGCAAGCGGGCAGCGAACTCTCGGGCTTCGGCGGGGTTCATAGCGAAGCAAAAGGCGGTAGCGCAGCACATTTATTCCGTCTATACTACCATTATATATGTACGTATCTTACACCTCTTTATATGAAAACACTATGGTTTAAGAACAAAACCTATGGCTATGGCTGGGTGCCGGTAACATGGCAAGGGTATGCGGTCGTCGCGCTTCACCTTATCATCACGATCGGCGCGGCGTATCTGATCTGGAAAAATCTTCGCAGCATTCCCTCCCCCACCCCCCAGGACCTTGTCTGGAGCGCGGTCGGGAAATTCATCGCGATTGAGCTTGTGGCCACGATTGCGCTTATGATTGTGGCATATAAAACCGGTGAAAAACCGGAGTGGCGGTGGGGCGATAAAAAGGAATAATCCCTATTATCATCGGAATACTCATTGACTTTTTTCTTCAATTCATGGATACTGAGGGCGGTTTTATATATAAACAACGATAACAAAAAGAGGAAACAAATGGGAAAGGGTCTTGGCCTTGTTGATACCATAATTCATAACTTATGGAGCACCAGGCGGCCGATGAAGCGTGCACCACAGGACCTGTGGCGTGAAATGGGCCAAGAAGTACTGAGTCATGTACGCAAAAAAATGAGCCCTGCGACACTCGGCATAGTTATCGCTACTGGACTCGGACATCACCCCGATGAACCCCGAGCTTCGCTCTTTCAAGTCCATGAAGGCCCGTGCGTCTCGCCGTACGATAACGGACGCAAGCAGCTCCACATGCTCGCCGCAACAGCCATCATCGCCCGCATGTCCGATCTGCTGCACGAGGAAGACAAACAGAAACAGGTGGAGCAGAGGGCGGGCCAGACGCGCACCTCGCGCACCATGATTTAGACCAGCGTTCCGCCACAAAAACAGGTTCTTCGGAAGCTGTTTTTTCAATCCGCAATAAAGCTTGACGAAGTGGCTAATTTGACGTAGTATACTTAGTTTTCTGCCTCACAAACCCGCAAAAGGAGTCGCAGATGGGTTCTTTGACAGCCTTTTTCAGGAAAAAATTGCGAGAGATGAGGAGGGAATGGCAGCTCAGGCGCATTCGGCCGGTCGAGCATCCGCCGCACCCCATGCAGGTACGCTTCGGATTTCAGCCGGGTCAATGGCTTGACGCGCTGAGCGGATATCACGTTCACAACGCCGGCTGGTACGACGAGACCGGAAAGCGGATCGGCTTCGGCGACATATCACTGCGCAACCTCGTTGCGGTGGCCAACGGGCTCAAGGACAACGAGCGATTCATCGTCCTGTGCGAAGAGGATGCCACGTCGGAGAGAAAGTACTATACCTGGCTCGATACCCATCCGAAAGAGCCGGTCGGCGTTCTCGTCCACCACCCAGGGATGGGGTACCTTGCCGCACACTGCCTGTTCATCGTATGTCCGGGCGCCCTGTTCACGCTCAACACCCGCGGCGTGATTGACTATGAGTTCGTCAACTGCGGCACGACCATCATTGCCAGCAACCGCGCCGACATGGAGCGGGAGCTCGGCATCTCCTAAACCAAAAGAAGAGAGGTGTTCCATGAAGACGGTCGGAGAAGTTCTGTCGCTCGTGGATATTGCCCTGATACTGACGATCTGCGCACTCCTCATTATCGAGATGCGCAGACACATGCGCAAGATGCCGCACCCGCCCAACCCGAAGATTACACTCGCGATGGCGTGGGTTGGTGTCGCTGACTTCGTCATCTGCCTCATTCGCATTCACCGGCACGAAGGAGAGTTCAGTTCGCTCGCGTTTCCGCTTATCGTCATCACGGCGTCGGTAGCTGCAACCTTCGCCAACCTCAACTCATCGAGAAAGACCCGTTCGCCCAGCTGAACGACAACCGTTCAAGCGCCCGCGCACTGTCGTAGTCCGAGCAATCGCTCCGGTCGCGGTAGTGCGCTCTTTTATTTTTAACCATATCAAACAGCTACGATAATGTTCTTTTTCCTCCTCACCTCTTCCACCACCGCTTTAATCTCTCCGTAACTCACCTCATCGCCGAGCTCTGCCTTAAGCGGTGACAAAGCAAGATCACCAACCTTTTCAATTACCGCGACAATGCGTGGTAATTTTTCTGGCGCAACTATTTTTTCAATCGCAAGTTCTCCGGTGCTGACAAAATACGCCAAGTGGTTTTCGATCGTCGCGATGCCAAGCTCGCGTTCGCGGGCAATATCGGCAATGCTTTTTCCGGCATTAAATAAATTGAGGGTGAGAAGTTTGGTTGGCGTCGCGGTTTCTTCTTTTGGAGTCTTCGATATTTCTTCGCGACGATCGGGAGGGAGTGATGACGTTAAACCGTGCAACTCGGAGTAACTTTTAACAATCCGTAAAAACTGCTGGCCATAGCGGACGATTTTAACCTGACCAAAGCCCGAAATACCACGGAGTTCTTCCATGGTCTGTGGAAAATACGTCGCGAGCTCGACGAGCGTGGCGTCGGAAAAAATGAGGAACGGCGGCACGCCGGCATCACGGGCCAGATCAGCACGGAGCATGCGGAGCTGCTCAAAAAGATCGTGGCGATAATTCTCGGGCATGGCGTCGGACTCTTCTTCGTGGCGACCCGCAACGAGCATGACTTTTTCTTTGCCGCTTAGGACCGGCGGGCCTTTTTCGGTGAGCATGACGTGAGCCGAGAGATCATGCATGACGTTTTTGAGATACCCTTGCGCCATGAGTTCGTGGATGTAGCGGCGCCATTCGTCTTTGGCAATGGATGCGCCCACGCCGTACGTGGGCAATTTTTTATGCTCAGGAAAGATGCGCTCGGAGCGCGAACCGCGCAGAAAATCCACGACGTACGAGATGCTGGCCCGGCCAAGACGCGCCACGGCCGAGAGCGCTTTTTGCGCGATAATCGTGCCGTCGAAGTAGGTGTACTCGGTACGACAGATATCGCAGTTGGTGCATTTTTCTTCGGTTTCTTCGCCGAAGTAGTTGAGGAGAAATTTACGGCGGCACACCGTGCGCTCGCAGAATTCAACGAGGCGGTCGAGTTTTTTGATGAGCACGCGGGCTTGATCCGCGCTTTCGCTCTGGAGCGCGAAACGTTTGAGTTTTGCCACGTCACCCGGGCTATAGAAAAGTAAAACTTCGCTCGGCAAACCATCGCGACCCGCGCGGCCGGTTTCTTGATAATAGCCTTCGATGTTTTTGGGCAGATCGAGATGCACGACGAAGCGGACGTTGGATTTGTTGATCCCCATGCCAAACGCCGTCGTCGCGACGATGATGTTTACTTCGTCTTTGAGGAATTTTTCTTGGTGGCGTTTGCGCGTTTCGGCGTCGAGGCCGGCGTGGTATGGGAGCGCCGAGAATCCTTGGAGCTCGAGTTTCTTGGCCCAGTCTTCGGCGGATTGGCGCGCGAGGACATAGACGATGCCTGCTTCGTTTTTGTGTTTGTCGAGGAAGGAGAGGAATTTGTTGGTCGACGATTGCTTGGACTGAACGGAATAGTGGAGGTTGGGGCGGTTGAAGCTTGAGACGAACACGGTCGGATCATGGAGCGCGAGTTTTTCGAGGATGTCGCGGCGGGTCACATCATCGGCCGTAGCAGTAAGCGCGATGACCGGAACATTCGGGAAATTTTTCTTGAGCTGTGCGAGTTCGCGGTATTCGGGGCGGAAGTCATGACCCCACATCGAGATGCAGTGCGCTTCATCGATGGCGAAAAGCGATATGGTCTGGCGTTTGAGGAGATTTAGAAAATCCTGGTCATAGGCCATGAGGCGCTCGGGCGAGACGTAAAGAAGTTTGAATTTCTGTGCGTTGAGGCCCGTCATGACGGCGCGGCGTTCGTCCGGCGTGAGGGTGGAATTATAGTACGCGGCCGGAATACCCGAGAGCGTGAGCGCATCGACCTGGTCTTTCATGAGCGCGACCAAGGGCGATACGACCACGGTAAGACCCGGCAGGATGAGAGCCGGCACCTGGTAGCAGAGTGATTTCCCGCCGCCGGTCGGCATGAGGACGAAAGCATCACGACCGGACAACACGGTAGTGATGGCTTCTTCCTGGTTGTGGCGGAAGGCGTTGTAGCCGAAGGTGGATTGGAGGATGTCGAGGGGGGTGGGCATAAAAACTGAAACTGTCTTAAGGCACCGGTTTACACCTATTAGGCAGCTGATACTTTGCCAGAAACATGCTGGTCTTTGACAAAATTATCAAGAATTTTCTTCAATCGAGCGTATATCTCTTGGTTATTTTTAAAAAAAATCTTAAGATCTCCAAATTCTCCTCGCAACATTGCACCGACTGCAATATCAATAAAACGCTCCACTTCTCCTGGATGAGTATTTTTAAAATCCAAAAAATCATTGAGGAGATCACCGTATCCGACTGTCATTTGTTCATTGGGTTTCTTTAAAGAGATAAAACTTTTTTTAGATGTATCAAAATACTTGGAAAGAATATCAGACGCGACAAATTCTGTAATAAGCTCATTTAAATATTCATCCGGTGATTTTACATTTTCTACTACCCGCCCACTCTGCGGCACTGACTCGTTAAAAAAAGTATCATTTTCCAAACCGACGCTTTTCTTCCAGTAAGAAACCGTGTGCACGATTTCATGGATTATAGTCTGAAGAAGAGCTGCCTCGTCCAAAGTTCCGTCATCCAAAAAAAACGAATCCTCAAGATATATTTTTATATCTCGGGCAGAAGCCTCCCCAAGCACGCCTTTCCTTTCTCTTTTGACACCAACACCAAACACTGTCGTTCGGAACGAAAAACTGATCGGAACTTCGATTGCGTTTTTTTCCGCAATTATGGTTTGTGCTTTTTCTATATCCGAATTTGAAGTATTAAAATGCTTTATGAGATAGCGTTTTACATCGCTTCGGGCCGTATTTAGAAGAGGCTGAAAATATGTGTTACATGACCTTTCAAGTTCCGCTAAAAAATTCTTTTCAATTCTATGAAGCTGCGCCGCCGGCATTTGAGTCAATACAAAAAACTTATCATAAGACTCTTTATCGTTGGGGGATGAAAACGCTCCTTCGTTTTTCAAGATTTCCTGACCCTGCCTAACAACTTCAGCTATCTTTTCAAGATAAAAATCTCCTTGCTGAAAGGGCAAGAACTGCTGTGCTTTCTTGATTCGGTCAACAAGAGTTTCAGCTTTGCTTATATTTTCTCCTATATAATCGAATCTCTCGCGAAGAGTAAAGCGGGATCCTTCAAAAGGAGGCTTGCGGATAACAATCGTATCCAGATCTTTATTGAGCGCGTCCTGATATGCAGCACTTTCTTTGTTCTCATTCGCCTCTTGAGCAATAGTTTCAAGGGTTTTACTCTTCTTTTCACTCGCCACTAATTGCAGCATTCCCATTCTTTTGCTTTCCATATAGAGCAGTTAAAAAAATTTATGTGTCGAATAATATACGCGTAATCTTCCTATAATTTCTGCTCACAACAGCAAAAACTCGCTCATACCGTCTCAATAATCAAACATCCGCACTATTAATCATATCTCATCTCCTTTTTTTACAATCTTAACTGCATTACGGTTTCAGAGGACATTTTTAGCGGTTTCCGCACATCCGAGCCAAAAGTAAACTTATAAACCTTGTCGCACAATCTCTACCACCAACTCCGAAAACTCCGGCGACACCCGCTCCGCATTCGTAAAATGCCCTTGATTTTCCACTTCATGAATTCGCGCACCAAGTTCTTGTTTGGCCCAACCCATCCAGTTACGCGGGTTATCGGGGAGAAATTCGGGAATCGCGGCTACATCGGCGTGCCACCAGCCGTGGAGAATGATAACGTTTGTGACCGGCATATTTTAGAGTGTGCTATGTCGGAAAGCAGACACTTCCGATCATACCCCATCCCCCACTTTTTTCAACCAACGCACGTTTACTTCAAACGCCCTTTATTCTTCGCTTGTTTAAGGAAATTCTTATTCGTCACAATTGATCGACCCAAACGTTCTTCCAACTTCTTTCGCGCCCCGCCGGCAATCTCGCCACCCGCTTGAGCATCGGACGTGAGCTTGGGCACACCCTGCGAATCTTCGGTACGATGGATTTCGGTCGTCGCCCGTTCGCCGAGCATGTTGAAGATAAGCTCAAAGTCATCCATATGATCGCGCAGGTTTTCACGCTTCAATCCTTTCAGCTTTTTGTATTCAGCCGGCGTCACCCCGAATGTGGCTTGGGAGATTTCGGCGGTGAGGATTTCATAGTCTTTTCCCTCTTCTGCGCCGCGCTTCTGCCATTCGTCGGTCAACTCTTCTCGGATAACAATACCGCGTAAACGTTTCTCGATCCAGTCCTCGCTATAGCCTTTGAGTTTATAGAGTAACCTCGTGCGTTTTGTGGCTAATTCAGGGTCCTCGATCTCCTGCACGCGCTCGAAACCGACGCGGGCGAGCCAACGCTTGAACGGCTCAGCTTTAGGGGAAGGAACGGACTGAATGATGCGGAAAATTCCTTCGGTATCAGAACAATCGGTTTCATATTTCTTACCATCGCTCGATTCCAATTTCAGTTGTCGACATATTGTCGACAACTCAATCCCTTCTTCATCTCGTGTTCTAACCTTCATTTTATACCAATAATCACGGGCATTTAGACTATCAGTCAGAGCTTCAATCACGTCAATGACCGAAAACCACCATTCATTATTATAGAGGGTCTTGCGGATTTTCTTGCCTTTGAATAGAGCGATTTTAGTAGTGTCCATAAAAGAAAAATATGTACGTACATTTTTTAGATAAAAGGGACTCATTCTTTCAGCTCGGCCAATCCCATCATCGCGCCAATTATTTCGCTAAAGGCGAACAAAAATAAACCGATCAAGATAACGAATAGAATGATCGTTATTCCTATCAGTAAAAACAGTCTGAGATATACTGAGCTTGCTCGTCGAGAAATGATTGGAACCATCATAAACTAACTCTAAAAATTATACTCATTCCATAATAGACTTCTTACTTACAAGCGCAAGGGTCTTGAGTGAAAAAGATTCAACGGGTCCGAAAATCTAAAGATTCTCATTTTAAAAAACAAAAAAGCAGCGGCCTCGGCCACTGCCCTGTTCAACGAATTATGAAGAGCCTGCCACCCTTGCCGACGATTTCGGCAAAATTATAACGCACAGCTTTGCCGTCCCCGGTTGGGTCGTTGTAGCACTTTTTCCCGTCCGACGCTTTACCACGTCGGCACTCCTCCCAACGACCGTACGAATCGTTAACGATAAGATCCGCGGTTTCCGGGTCGTCTCCTATGATGCCGGTGACAACAAGGTAATGACCCGAAGTGCTCGGCGCGCGAACCGACAAAAGCTGCGGCATTCCACGTTCCAGCGCGATCTTGAGCACGCTCAAGATGAACGCTCGTCCATCTTTATCCTCGGCCTTGAGAGGAAGGAAGCCGGATCCGCTCAAGCCTTCCTTTTTGATGTAGCGCACCAGCTGTTCGGGGTTTTTGATGCCAACACCAAATTCCGAGGTCTTACCAAAGCACTCGTGCACTGTCTTGTTGATAGCCGCCTCATCACTTTTTATGATGCCGGCATAGGCGAAGATCATAGCCACGCTCGTGCAGCCGCAGGCCATCTCGCCAATCGGGATGCGCGCACGGTTTGCGCCGAGTTTGATCGGCTTCACGTTGTTCTGATTGAAGTACACAACATCAAGCGGTGGACGAACAGCTGGCAATGCCGGGCTCGGTTCTGCGGCGGGCTTTGCCACATCGTTCTCCGGAACGACTGGCGAGCTGCGGTAGAAGACCGATGCCGGCTCAAAAGGTTCGTCTGGTGGATCCTGCGGTTTGGTAGCCTGAAAACACACTTCGTTCTCGCAGAGCTCACCCTCAGCATCGCCTGGCTCGTAGAGCTTGGCATGCACATCTGACGTAGAGGTAATCAATGCGATGATGAAGAGGATGCCAAGAAGGCGCGGTGAAAAACGCATGCCTTTTCTCCTTAATTCAATGCGTTTTTGGAATATCTAAAAGAGCGACCGTCGATCGCCCTCCTCAGTCGTTGTTATATGACATTTTGACGGAAACATTTTACCATGCCCACGAATCATTATCAAGATTACAAAAAACAAAACCGTCCCAGCTTGGGACGATTCATCGACTACACGAATTCGGCAAAGTGCTCGGCCAAGGGCGGTATCCATTGGGCGAGCGCGTCAGGGGCTTCGAGGTCATGATTGCCACGCGGAACGAGTGCGCGTTTACGGCCGACAACGGTTAGGCTCATGTACGGCACCTTAGGATCGGCTAAACCATGCACGTGGAGCACGTATTCGGTGCGACCATTATCGGTGCGGGGCGCAAAACGGGCTAGCTCCGGAGAAAAATCACGGTCCGCCACTTCGCGACGGTAAGCACTTGTGTCAGCAAAAGAACCAAAATCCCGCTCGAGCGTGGAATCCTCTTCCCATGCTTGCACGAAATTGTGCCACGTAGCACCCGGGTTGCGCTGACAGAACCAGTAGTACCGCAAAAGCTGCTTTTGGTTGAGCGCCGGGGCGATGAGAGCAAGCGGCGGGATTGCAGAGCGGACATGGCGACCGATCTCGCGGCGGATGTACTCAACGGCAAGGCAGGCCCCCAAGCTATGTCCCGCATACCCAATGATCGGGTAACGAAACTGCTCCCTAAGCCAAGTCTCGGCCCGCTCAATGTCGGAGAGACGGTCGGAGAACGAAAACTCCGCGTGGTACACCCGATCTTCGAGCAAGAAGCCCAAATCCAAAACTACCGTAGCAAAAGAATGCATGCCCAGAGCTTGGGCTAACGCTCGGTACTTAAGCTCGGCAGACGAGCGATGATAACCCGGAAGCGCGATAACGACTCCCTGCGGATTGGGAATCGTAAACACGCGCAAACCTATCGAACGCGGCCGGCACGGGCCGGCAGGAATCGAAAAATACGTTCCCTCCTCAGACGACGATGCTCTTTGCACGACAGCCTCCTCAAACGAGCTACCTCTTACTTAACGCGTCTTGGAGACTGGTGTCAACAAGCGGACTGTATATGCTTAGCCTAGCACTCGTTGATACGCTTGCTGTATTCCTTCGCGCACATGGCCTGGAGCGATGAAAGTAGGGTCGGTCTGGTAATTATGGCCATACAACTTGTCTTCAAATATCATATCCTGAAAAACGCGATGGTCGGCATACCGCGGAACAAAATGCGCGTGCAGGTGGCGGTTTTCATTGCCCAAAAAACTGTAGTTGAACCAATCGGGTTTGAAAAGTTCGTGTGCAGCGAGACGTAACTCCTTAATGATCGTAAACAATTCAGCTTGCTCTTCGGGCGTAGCATCGGCGAGATCGAGCGCGTCGGTACGCTTGCACCATATTATGCAGCGGCCCAGGTAACCTTGATTATGATGTACGCTGACGGTCCAGTAAGCGTACTCCTTAACTACATCGCGATAAAAATCGTTGTTCATAGTTTTTGGGAATTAAAAAAATAGCCATCGCTATTTCTATCAGCTTAGACCTTTTGCATTGGCGCGCAAGGGTTTGGAGTGGATAAGAAACAATAAACACCCCAGACTCGAGGCCTGGATACTACGGAGCACGTTTGGGTCCGGTGGTGAGATCAAGAAATGGCGGATCGGCTGGATGGACTAAAAGTCCAACATGGCGAAACCAAGCAAGGGCTTCTTCTAAAGAACTTACATCTGAATAGAAAGGGACCTGGAGAATGGATCCTGGAACAGTCCCTACACCATCTTCCTCAGGACTCTCGTGATCAATATACAGAATCCCAGCCTTAACAGAGGACGGTGAAAAACGACCGGCCGCAGACTCTTCGGCAAGGTGGGTAACGCTGCCGTGAAAGAAGCTCGCTTGTTCAGCGTCTTTCCAGCCATCAAAAACAAGGCGAGCAACGCGGAACGGATCGGAGGGGTCAATAGGAGGATAAAAAACCGGCATACAAAGAAAGATAATTTCATTCTAAATAAAAGCTCCTTCCGAAGCAAGGAAGGAGCAAAGCCCTTTAGGCGAAAACCAGGATGGCGTAACAGGCGGCGGTCAAGACAGTGGCGATAGTTGCGGCAGTAGAAACATCGATCCGCAACCCCCGTAAAAAATCGACGAGCTCCCGATAGATCTTGTTCTGATCTTCAGGATCGCACGAGCACTTGTTAACGAGGTTACGCACGCTCTCGTAGAGGCCGATACACAACTGTGTTCCCTGTCTCCAGAAAGCGATGTGCAGATCAAAATACTGGATCTTTTGGTACCTATCGTTGCAACGAAAAGCGTACTTAAGGGCATTTCGCTTGACGCAGCCCGATACATACCCCCAATCCCAGCCACCGGTGATGACAAAATTGCCACCGTCGTATCGGAGCGCAGACTGACGCTGAAAGACTACATCAGCCGTCTTTTCTCCTCCCGAAGATTGGTTGGTCATACTCCCGACCAGGACGTAGGTAGCAACGGTTCCAAGCTCAAACCGCACCTCAAGTCCCGCCGCTTGAGCGGCCTTAATACGCTCAGGCACTTGAGAAAGAAAGACTGCCGTATCGGTATAGATCGTACCATCGGGTAAGGTGGCGGTAAAACCACCCTCCGGGGTCGTGTCAGCTTGGATTACATACCAACCAGGGCCTACAACTTCGCCACCACATCCCTTTAAAAGCGTGGCGGCGAAAAGACCTGCCGCTGTGCCAACGCCTGTCGCCAGAAAAGTTCGACGACTCGACGTGCGCATACCCGACCGACCAACCGACGTTTTATTCATGGCCTGCTCCTCACGTAGTTTCCTGTAACAAAAAGCGCCTCACCCGAGACGCTTCTGTGCACAGTTGAAACCAATTTAGCAACTAAAAATACGAGCGCAAGGGTTTGGAGTGGATAAGATTGAAAGGCTAGAATCAAAAAAAACCTGCCACACGTTTCTAGACGTTAGGCAGGCCGATTCACGGACGAGTTACTTAAGAGGCGGAATGACGACGATCCCGTTCGCACGTAGGGCATTGGGACCGAGAACGACACGGGTCTTGATGGTGAGCTTAGGCGCTGCCGCCTCATAAAGGACGATGGAGGCAGCGAGCGGCTCGCGCACCAAAGCGGCCACATACGTATCGATCGCGACGATCTCAGAAGGGCCGGCTTCAAATGTATCGAACGTGGCGGCTTTCGGATCATCGATCACCACGTTCATACCGCGCAGATGAAGGGCAGTAATACTCTTTCCATCGCTGTTGGCACTCCAACACGCACCCGTCCAGCACGAGATGGTACGCGGCAGCGCTTCGGGAGACGTCATGTCGGTGAGTACGTTACTGCTGAGTGCAAGGTACTGATTGGAGCGCGCCAGCGTGACCACAGCTTGGTCGCTCGTCACGCCGATACCGAACGGCATCTTGTACGTACCGGCGGGCAGCGGCATGAGCGTGCTTACGCTCCCGGTTACAACCGCGCCGTTCACGAGGGATACCGATTCAACCGTGCCGCCCATGCCGATATCATCGCCTTTATTGGTTACGAGGAGGCGCCCGGGCGGGACGTAAGCTACCTGGGCCGGATTGGTTCCCTGCAGCGCAACCGTCCCCTCGGGAACGGCTTCGACCATATCGCCGAAGCGTGCATACGACGCCACATGGCTCACGGTAAGAACGTAAAGATGCCGATCATCGGCGGAGAACGTCGCGCTCACCGGCGTGTCGGCGGTCTTGATGAGGTCGACATAGACGGGCTGGCGCGCACGAGCAAGACTGTAAATACCAACAGCACTGCTCCGAGCGTTTACGACCGCCAAAAGGCGACGATCGGTCGAGAGCGCCAAACCACCGGCATTCCCGCTCACACCACCCTTAAACGGCGTAGGCGTCTCGGTGATAAACCGCCCCAAGCCATCGTAGGTAACGAGACGATTGTATTCTACATCGTTCGTCATTGTTACGAGGAGGGGCTGATCCGAAACCGGCAGAACTGGTGACACCGACGGAGGCTGAACCGTCACCATTCCGAAATCCGTTCGCTCTGGCGTCAACGCACCAGGCGGGGTATCAGCACACCCCGAGAGTAAAGCGCACGAAAGAAGTGAACACGTAAACAACCAACGCAATTCCATCATTACAGCACCTCGCTCATCATACGGGTTGGACGCGTTTTGACCTGAATACATACTGCACAGGCCGCCTGCCATGGAGCAGACCGTACGGGAGTGTACGGAACAATCAAAAAAATGTAAAGATGGCTGCCGCCGTTACCATGCGGCCATCACACATTTTGCAAAAAACTACTTTAAGAGACGGCGATATCTTTCTTGTTTGGCGGCCAAGTATTTTTGATTCTGATTGTTCGAAGAAATAAGAAGCGGCACTGTTTTCACTATACTAACTCCACTCGCTGTGATAGCCAGGACTTTCTCGGAATTATTACTTAACAAACAAATCTCACTGATACGCAAATCGTTCAATACCGTCTTAACCATTTCATACGTGCGTTCGTCAGGCTTGTGGCCGAGCTTGATATTCGCCTCAAACGTGTCCAGACCTTTACGCTGCAGGGCATAGCTCCTTATTTTATCGTAGAGCCCAACTCCCCGCCCTTCTTGGCGCAGGTAGATAAGCACACCACCCTCATGCGCGATCTGCTTGAGCGAGAGGTGGAGCTGCTCGCCGCAATCGCAGTGACGGCTACCAAACACATCACCCGTGAGACATTCACTGTGCACACGCGTTAAAACAGGGTGAGATGGGTCAAGACTAGCTGTATAGAGAACCACCGTCTCCTTGCCTTGGCGAGCGCGGTAAACGCGAATGGTAAACTCTCCGTAGTTCGTTACCAGAGTAGTTTCGGTGAAACGGGGACGAAAAAGAGCGGAAAGGATTTTCATATAAAATACGTGTGCCGACGGAGAGACTCGAACTCTCACGCCTTACGGCACCTGCTCCTAAGGCAGGCGTGTATACCAATTTCACCACGTCGGCAAACTACAATCTTTACGGGTAGATCATACGGGAAGCGAATATTTTTTTCAATACCTCGGCGTTTAAAAGTAGAAAACCTCCCAGGTAAGAGGAGGTTGTGTTATGCGGTGGGAGGGAGATGGGAGAGCTCGGCATTAAGCCGGGCGGCCAGCTCTTCATACTGTTTCATCTAACGGCGGAAGCGGTCAGCTTCATGGTCGTAGTGCGCGGCACGCTTCTGTATTAATTCGGCCAGAAGGGGCCCAAAAAACTCATCGACGTTTACTACTTCAGCGACTACGTCTGCAGCGGCGCAGATAACTGCCTTGAACTCCCTCTTGCCGAAGAGCCAATGCAGCATGGGAAACAGACCCTCTTAGCAGAAAAACTTCTCTGCGTAGTAGGTCACCGCCTCCCAGCTCTCGCACGTGATGAGGCGAGGATGATTCGGGAGTTCGGTGTCGGTTCCGGTGAGATCCCTTCCAAAGAGGAAGATGTAGCCGGCGTATCCAAGCTTGAGAAGCTCCTGGGGAAGCGAACGGCTGTTGTCGACGATGGCGAGGAGCGGGCGCTCCCTTTTCATAATCTCCGGCGCCTTCCAGGCACTGCCCGCACTCTTCGCATCGAGCGAGCGCATGGTGAGGCTCGCCCAGGGAAGTCCGCTCTCAGTGAGTGAGCGCTCGGTGCCCGGGCGGATCGTCTCCGGACGGTCGGTGATGTAGGGCGTCTCAAAGCCGAGCTTGACGAGCTTTTCTACACCCTCGCGAGCACCGTTGACGAGCGGGATACGCAGCTGCATCTCGTTCGAGGTGGCCATATACTTGACGCGCTCCTTGATGAGTGCGAACACCTCCGGCGAAACGTGCGGCTTCCAGTATGCCGCAAGCCGCCCGATGAACTGCCAGGCAATCTCCTCGACGGTCATACCGAACGGGTTTCCAAACTCCGCGACGAGCTGTTGCGCAAAAAACACGTGCGTGGTGTGGGTCGTATCATCGATATCGATCGCGACCTCATTCACCCCATCACCATCCTGAGCTTCATTCTGGACACCGGACTCGTGAATACCATTAGTACTCATGGCGTTACACCTCCGTTTTTCGGGTTTTAGGGAACAGGCGAGCATACCAGAAGCAGACGATAAGGTCAACGCAGATTGTTGACAAAAGAAAATTCCATGCTATAGTTGGCCCACTCCAGATACTGGAGAATGCGAAGGAGGTAGTCATGTACCGCTCTCAACATGGTCGCCCGCTCCCCTATATCGGTATCACCGGCCTTTCGAGCCACACGGAAACCCGCGCCGTACTCGACGGCATCAATACTCCGCCAGGCCGTCTTACCATGATTGGCGTTCTCAATAGCCAGAACAAGAACGAGGGCAAACCGCCCAAGTTCCCAGCCCGCTATCCAGAACTCAGCGCGATCAAGGAGATTTTCACGGATGATAGCGATGTGCTGAACCTCATCCATTACGCCACAAGGGATCAGGCAACGCTCGCCGAACAGCTCTCCCATCTCATTCGCATTGGCGGTGCCAATCTGCACGGGCTCCAGCTCAACATGGCCTGGCCTAAACCCTCGTCGCTCGAGGCAGCCAGCCGCTCTCTGGAGCGGATCGTGCTCCAGATCGGTTATCGAGCCCTCGAAACGGGCGGGCAACCCGACCAGGTGAGTGCGCGCCTCAAAGAGTACCAGGGTTTTATCACCGACATCTTGTTTGATATGAGCGGGGGCAAAGGCATTCCGCTCAACCCGTCGCTCGCGCGGCCATACCTCGAGCGCATCAGCGCCGATCATCCCGCACTCGGCATCGGGATCGCTGGCGGGCTTTCCGCCACCACTCTCCATCTGGCAGAGCCGATCATCAAGGATTTCCAGTTCATCTCGGTCGACATCGAAGGACGGGTACGTGAAGAAGGAACAGACCGCCTCATCATCGAGGAGGCGCGTAAGTACCGCCAGGGCATGAACGCACTCCTCAACCGCTAAGCTCTTTTCCACCTCGGCCCTTACGGGCTTTTTTTGATACGTATTTATAAAAACCCTTCATACACAAAGCTGAAGGGTTTGACGTGAGGGGTTCGACAGGTCAATACTACTTCTTCTCGCCAGCGAGCTGCTTTTCGATCTCTTCAAGGCGGAGGGATCGGAATCCCATCATCCAACCTTCGAACGCGCCGGAGAAGACGACCACGAAGGAATTGGGAGGCAAGTGTTTGACCGGTTCGATAAACGCTGCCTGATGCCCAGCATGATGTAACTGCTCGACGAGCGTTTGGGCAGTAACGAGCGGGTCAGCAACCGGAACCGTCAGGGCCGTACTCGGAAGGTTCAGCCCGCCGCTTCGGTCCAATCGGTTAACAACAGTTCCGTCCTCAAAAACGATCTGGTGCGAAGGTCCCGAGGAAAAACGACGGATCTCCTTGAGGCCGGTTGCCACGAGCGTCTCCGCGATAATACTCTGAACCGAAGCGTCGGGAACACCGAAAACGCGATGGCCGTGAGGGATCGGCATGACAGACTCCTTTTGTGCCAGAGGTTGCATCAGCGATTTTTTTGTACCAAACACCGAGAAGTTCTGTCAAAAATTCTGCATGTCAGCATTTTCCGTAATCTCTTTTACCCTCCCCTAAGACAGTTATCTGTGTTAGGCTACCCCCATCTTTAACCTTCATTATGCGCACGCCTTGTATAGCCAGCAGTTTCATTCTTACACTTATAGCCGCCATCGGTTTCGCATCTAGTGCCGAAGCTAAAACGATTCTCACCGATGTACCGCGCGCCAGCTGGGCCCGCTACGGCATCAACCCGTGGAAGCTCGATACGGACAACGACGGCATAAAAGACAGCGAGGAAATTGCCGCCAAACAGTGCCCGACGAACGCCGACCCCACCTCTCTCACCGACAAAAACTGCAAGCGCGGCACGTTTAACCTCAAAACTGAGACATACACGGCTCCAGCGGGCGCTAATTTCCTTAAGGCGCGCGAAATTAAAAAATTCCGCTCATGCACGGAACTCACCGCTGCGTTTAAAACCGCACAGCTCGAAGGGCAGCGTGATTACTATATGCCAGAAGCGTTCGGCATAAGCCAAACCATCCTTACGTCTGCCGCCCGTGAAGCAGTAAACATTTCCGCTCCCGCAGCAGCCGGTCTCCCTGCAGCGCCACCGATTTTTTCTACTACCAACATCCAAGTGCAAGGCGTTGACGAAGGCGATATCGTGAAAACCGATGGTAAAACCATTTACTACCTCAAAGGGGGCAGCGCCATCTACATTACCTCGGCCGACCCGAATAAAACCGAGCCGCTCGGCGTGATTCCCATCAGCACTATCATGCAGGCGCAAGAAATGTACCTCGCGGACAACAAACTGGTCGTCGTTGGACGCGCTCATTACGGTTTAGTGCAGAGCGAAACATACACCCTCAAAAACGCTCTGGGGCTTGTAGCGAGTTCGCCTGTTTTTATGGGGAGCAATCGCACCATCGCCGCTATCTTTGATGTAAGCAATCCAGAACGCACAAGCGTGCCGCGCGTCGTTGAGATCACGGGTAATCTGCGCACATCACGCCTCACCAACGGGTATTTATATCTGATCCTCAACCAGTCCATTCCCTACTACCTCTCCCCTTCAGCCGCCACCGACGCATTGCCGCAGATGCGCAACTTCAATAACATCGCTTCCATTACCACGGTTGCAGACAGTCAGTCAGCTCCCGGTTTCAAACCACTCGCTAACTGCACGAACGTAGAATATCTCTACCCTAACCGCGGTACCGGCTACGTAGAAATTGTCGCCATTCCGGTAAATGATGCAAAAGCAGCGATCGGCAGCAAGGTCATCTGGGGCGTCGGTTCAGCCGATGAAATCTATGTTTCGCCAACGAACCTCTACATCGCCTCCCCCAATTATCAGTATCGCTTCTGGCGCGGTACGGTAGAGAGAAGTGAGCTTTATAAATTCTCGCTCAACAAAAACACCATCAAATTCGTCGCTGCCCAAACCGTACCAGGACATGTGCTCAACCAGTTCTCAATGGACGAACAGAGCGGACTTTTACGCCTTGTCACCACTGAACGCGAACGCACGCGCACCGGTGATTTCGTCAATCATCTCTTCGTTTTGAACGATGATTTAAGCAACCTCGGCAGCGTTGATCGTTTTGCCCCGACGGAGCGCATCTATTCAGCCCGTTTCATGGGTGATCGTGCCTACGTTGTCACGTTCCGCACGGTGGATCCCTTCATCGTATTCGACCTTAAAGATCCGCGTTCACCGCAATACATCGGCGAACTCAAGATTCCGGGCTTCTCCACGTACCTACACCCATACGATGCCACGCACATCATCGGCATTGGCCGCAACACCGGTGCCGATGAAAACGGCACGGTCTGGACCGAAGGCATCAAACTCGGCCTCTTCGACGTGACGAATCCGAATATTCCGACCCAGATGTTCTCCACCACCATCGGGGACCGCGGCACGGATTCTATCGCGCTCGACGACCACCATGCTTTCCTTTTCTCGCGCGAGAAAAACCTCCTCGCTTTCCCGGTGCGCATCCACACGTTCACGGACGAACAAAAAAATTCCACCACTACCCGGCCATGGGAATACGGTTCGCAGACCTTCCAAGGACTTCTTGCATACCGACTCGATCTTATGAACGGCTTTAGGGAAATCGGCCGCGTGACGCACCATTCCACGACCACGCCGGATGAAGTCTGCATCTATAGCGCAGCGCTCTTTGGCTGCGGCAGCGACGAGGTGCGTCGTTCCTTCTACATCAACGATAATCTCTATGTCTTCTCGGATAAGCAGATGACGGTGCATAGCCTGGGTAATCTGCTCAAACTATCTGAAGTGAAATATTAAACCAAGACAGCTAAACATAGACAAATACTCTCCGTAATGGAGAGTATTTAATTTACCGCAACCTTGACAGAAAACAGTAGTTCAGGCATAATAAGCCGTTCCTGCATTGCTCTGTCTGCACCACAAACGCCTTTACTGCGAGATAGGAGAGCGCTCATGACGACCACCGGATCAACACCGCAGACCCCCTCCCTGGCCGATGAAGTTCGGAACACGAAGCCGGAGATCATCGACATACACAAGCTTGAAGAATGCCATCGTGACGACGATGACGACGAATTTACGCTGGATAACGTCATAAATAGTTCGCATGTGCAGGACTGCTTCGCCTGCCTCACCAAGCTCCAGCACATGATCCAGGCGCATCGAGCCAAGCTTGTCGTTAAAGACTTGGTCCGCCGCGCGAAGCGTGTTCGGGCGGCGGGCATCAACCACATCTGCTCGCTAAAGGCGGCTCGCTTCTCGAGCGATGACATCGAGTATCACGGGGTGGAAGACTGCGCCACACCCTCAATCCACATGAAGGATGGCTCGCTCATGGAATCAACGGCCAAGGCCCTGCGTGCCGCTGGATTCACCGTCACCCACGACCAGAACGACCCCAGCAACCTCATCGCCTCCTGGTAGCACCACTCCTTCTCCTCCAACCCCTCGTCCTTGAACGAGGGGTTTGCAATTTAAATCGTTTTAAAAAATTATTCCTTACCTGATACAGTTGCATCTTTCTCATTAACCAACCACTCTCCCAGCTGCGTAAAATGATTATGTTCCGCAAAATAATCGAGCAGGTTTTTAAATTCATCATCAGGCATATCACTCAGCGCATACGCATTTGTTGTCATAAACTTAGGAATATACAACCGCCAGTAGTCGGACATGAGCGGACGTTTAATTTCGCGCGGCTCAAGAGCTAGTTCACCTGCTTCAACAAGCGTAAAAACCCGGCACTCGCCCGGCCCTGTGGCGTACGCGACGCTTCGCCGCCATGAACACGAACGATCAGAAGCGCCTTCCATCATCTTAAGGATATTTTCGATACCAAGCGTTTTGAGCGAGAATTTTACGTGCGTCATCGGAAACCCGCCGAGCGCATGGATGAAAAATCCGGAATCTTCGACTATAACCGGCTCGTTGCACAGCTTAAACGCCTGCATCGCTTTTTCGCGGGCGATATCGGCCGGATCTTCAGCCCGACTCTCAACCAAATCAGCATCCCATTGTTCAACGGAAATGCCGAATTTTAACAGTGCTTTGTGCGCCTGCTCGACTTTGCTTGTATTGGAAGTGACGAAGCGTAGTAGCATACAATATTGACGTTAGTTTATTCTTCTGATACACAACGAACGGTTCTCTCAAACGGTATGAAAAGGAGCTCTTCATGACTTACGACCTCGTTATTGTCGGCGGCGGCCCAGCCGGGCTTTCGGCCGCGATCACCGCCGCTTCCGATGGGTTGCGTACCGCCATTATTGATTCCAAGCAGGGCTGGGGCGGTCAGGCCAAAGAAAGCTCGTTCATCGAAAACTACCCGGGATTTCCACTCGGAGTGAACGGTGGTGAGCTGATCAGCAAGTTCGTTGCCCAGGCCGGAAAATTCGGCGTCGAGATGCATTGTCCGGTCAAAGTCGTCGGTCTACGGCGCGACGGCGACCGCATCATACTGACAACGCCAAGTGGGGCACTCGAAACCCGCACGGTCATTCTGGCCGTTGGCCTATCGTATATTCGGCTCGAAGCGCAGAATATCGGCCAGTTTGTCGGTCGCGGAGTGTGGTATTACAGCACCTTAACCGTTTTGCCGCACGGCCACAATCCATCATATTTCGTCATTGGCGGCGGCAATTCCGCCGGGCAAGCTGCCTTGCATCTGGCAAAAAATCCGTTCGCAACCGTGAACCTCACGGTGCGTGGATCCACGCTTGACGGCATGTCCGAATACCTGCGGCTCAAAATCGCCGCTGAAAAAAACATTCGCGTGCGCCTCGCCACCGAGATCATCAAAGTGTGCGGGCACGACGGACTAGAAGAAGTAACTCTCAAAGAGCGGGATAAAACCGAGTCATACCAGGAACCCGCGAATGGCGTGTACATCTTTATCGGCGCACAACCCAAGACGTATTGGCTGCGTGAAACCCTCACTCTCGACCGGCGCGGCTATATTGTTACCGGCTCGGACCTGCGTGATTTGAGCGCGGGAGAGGGGCGTCCACCGCTTGATTTTGAAACGAGCATGTCCGGAGTATTCGCTGCCGGTGACGTACGCTCAGGTGCAACGAAACGAGTCGTTTCCGCCTGCGGTGCAGGAACGATCGCGGTCCAGATGGTCCGCCGCTATCTAGCCGAAAAAAATTCGGGAATCTAACCAACCGCAAACAACAGTACCGACGAGATGATCGCCGGTATTTTATTAATCACATTCTTTTTTTGGCAATAAGAGTTTTCAGACGCCCCACCACAGCCGCACATTTCTCTTCCACTGTTTCTTTAAGATCCACGTGCCAGTGCCGCGGATGCTGGCGCCACAGCATCGATGTTTTTTGAGCCAACTCCAGAGCTTCTTGAATATTTTCACTCAGGTGCAGACTGCTTTTTTGATCGCGGGCATAGAGCTCTGGCACGGTAGCGACGGTTGCCAGTTCGATCACCACGTCGTAACGCCGATACACATCCTCAGGTGTCAGCTTGTAGCGTTCTTTGAATTCTTCCAATCCCCCATGCAGATACGCAGCAGTATCGAGCATCCCGCGATCGCATACGACGATCGGCACGCGTGTCCGACGAGCACGGGCGCGCGCGGCTGCTTCAAGTCTCATCTGCCGGGCAATGATAGCATCCTGGAACGCCCAAAGCCGCTTATTCGTTCCGTCAGGCCGCGGAAATCCATGGTGCAACAAAAAACTTGCCGCCTCGCGTACGATGATCACGTCGCGAGCCGAAAACGCACGGCGTACGGCTTTAAGAACGCTGCTTTTTCCGCTTGCCGGACCACCGATAAGCGAAACGACGAATGGTTCAAACGTTTTATTAGAAGTTCGTTTTGACGGCATACGCACAACTCACATGCTCGAGTTTAAAGGATAAATGCACTATACACAAAAGAAGAGCCTAGAATGGCTCTTCTCCGGGGAAGGGTTTAGGTTGGAAGGCATCGGGCGCAGGATTCATCGGGCGACGGGGCGGGCCATTGTGGTCGCGGCGACCACCACCGAAACCGCCAGATCGATCATTGCCGCCGCGACGCGGACCACGATCAAATCCACCAGACGGAGGCTGGTAGCCTTCAGGTTTGGGCAACAATGCTTTCATACTGAGATTAACGCGGCCGAGATTGTCGATTTCCTTAACAAGCACTTTTACTTTATCGCCGATTTTGAGAACATCACTCGGCTTGTTGGTACGGGCCCAGGCAATCTCACTCACATGCACCAGACCGTCTTTGCCGGGAAGCACCTGCACAAAAGCGCCAAAGTCTTCGAGACGGACAACCGTGCCTTCAAAGGTTTCACCGGGCATGACTTCGCGGACAATGTCTTTGATCCAATTGACCGCTTTTTCCATACCGACAGCATCGGTCGACGTAACGTTCACACGACCGTCATCTTCGATGTCGATCGAGACACCGGTTTCGGCGATGATCTTGTTGATCATCTTGCCACCCGGACCGATGACTTCGCGGATCTTGTCCGGATCGATCATAATGGTGACGATGCGCGGTGCATACGGGGAGAGTTCGCTCCGGTGCGTCGGCAGGGTGCTTGTCATCGCGCTAAGAATCTGAAGGCGCGCGTCGTACGCCGAGCGAAGCGTTTCATTGACGATATCCCACGACAAACCGAGAGTTTTGGTGTCCATCTGGATGGCAGTAATGCCGTCTTTCGTACCGGCGATCTTGAAATCCATACCGCCCGGCCCGTCTTCGATGTCTTGTAAGTCAGTAATGACGACCGCACGACCAGAGCCATTACTCGCGAGACCCATCGCAATACCCGCAACCGGTTTCTTGATCGGTACCCCAGCATCCATAAGCGCAAGAGACGATCCGCAGGTCGAGGCCATCGAGCTTGAACCGTTCGAGCCTAGCACCTCGGATACGACGCGGATGGCGTACGGAAAATCGGTTTCGGGCGGAAGCACAGGTTCAAGAGCGCGCTCAGCCAAGGCACCGTGGCCGATAGCCCGGTTGCCTGGACCACGCAAGGGGCCGGTCTCGCCGTAGGTTGCTGGCGTGTCATTGTAGTGGTGCATGTAACGCTTAGTACCTTCTTCTTCCATGGTATCGAGCGTTTGCACGTCGCCGGGCGCGCCGAGCGTCACAACGGAAAGTACCTGTGTATCACCACGCATGAAGATAGCTGAACCGTGCGTGCGCGGCAAAAGCGCGACCTGTGTATCCAAAGCACGGATCTCTTTAACACCGCGGCCATCGAGACGCTGTCCGCCGCTGAGAAGCCGCTCTGTAATATACTTTTCGAGGTAAATTTTCACTTTGCCCAAGATGATTTTTTGGGCTGAATCGCTCGCCTCTTTGGCTGCCAAAAGCTCGGCGATCGCGGTTTTGAATTTGTCGACCATGGCAACTCGTTCGAGTTTGCCTTTTTTAGGCGCATCAAACATCCAATCGTCCACATGGCTGGCAACGAAAGCGTCTACCTCTTGCTCCAAAGCACGCAACGTTGCCTCGCTTTCACTGAGCTCGTGATCAAGATTCATTTTCGGCCGACCTACTTCGCGCTGGATTGTAGTGATCAGTTCGATAACCGGAGCCATAGCTCGAGCGCCGAACTGCATGGCTTTAAGCATTTCTTCTTCCGGCACTTCACGCGCACCGGCTTCCACCATGACGAGCTTGTCAGGTGTACCAGCGATCACCAAATCCAAATCGCTCGTTTCGCGTTCGGCAATGGTTGGGTTGATTTTCCACACACCATCAACACGTCCAACGCGTACGCCGGCCATCGGACCATTCCACGGCGCTGGAGAAAGACTCGCAACAAGCGCGGCGGCTATAAGGGCCGGCACCTGCGAATCGTTTTCATTATCAAATGACAAAGCGGTGAGAATCACCTGTACATCGTTGCGCAACCGCTGATCGAACAGCGGACGGATAGCACGGTCGACAAGGCGACCAGAAAGGACCGCTTCATCGGTAGGGCGGCCTTCGCGCTTAATGAAACGACTGCCTTTGATTTTACCGGCAGCGTACAGCTTTTCCTCGAAGTTCACCATGAGCGGAAAGAAATCGAGGCCTTCGCGGACGGTGGAACTAACGATAAGCGTAGCTAAAATAACGGTATCGCCATAGCGTACCGTACACGAAGCATGCGCGTTGAGCGCCAGGCGCCCGATTTCTACCGTGAGCGTGCGGCCAGCCCATTCAATAGACCATTGACGCGGAGTCATACAAAAAAGATTATGGTTGGCCCGCAGACCGGAGACCTACGTAGGAGGTCTGTGCGTGTGCGGACCAGCCGGAATAAAGTTACTATGCTAACCTTGTCACCTGCTTCCCCAGCCAGATGACAAGGTAACAAACTAACTCAGGGTAGCACCTGCAGTTTTAGCATTGTCGTTTTTTGGCCACGGACGGCGTTTGATGGGACGCTGCGGAATGAGGAACTTCGCTTTGTCCAAGCTTAAATCGGTAAAGTCGTCTGACGCTTCGAGCAGTTTGCCGCTCGTCGTATTACCAAAGGCCATTACTTCCACCTGCTTACCTTGATTGCGCAGATACTCAATAAGCGGCACGTAGTCACCATCACCGCTGACGAGCACGATCGCGTCAAGGCTCGGCGCCAAGCGGATGGCATCAACAGCAATACCCACGTCCCAATCGGCTTTTTTCTCCCCACCATAAAAGATCTGGAGCGGCTTGTCTTTGGTTTCGATGCCTTGATTATAGAGCGCATCGAAAAATGGCTGCTCTTCTTTGCTTTCCGTGGAAACTACGTAGGCAATGGCGCGGATGAGCTTGCGGCCAGCCGTGGCTTCTTCTACGATGCGGCCGAAATTGACTTTAGCGCCAAAAAGGTTCTTGGCGCTATAGTACATATTCTGAACATCGATAAACACCCCGACGCGCTGATCGGGGTGTTTAAGCGGATGATTTTTATCGTTAATGTGCGGCATGACGGATTGAAGTACTAGGCGGCGGCTTCAGCCTCTTTGAGGTTCGGTTCTTCGGCTTCTTCTTCAAGGAGGGCAGCTTCGTCATTGGCAGCACCCGGTTTCTTAACGGTGCGCGCCTGTTTGATTTTGAGTTTTTTCATGAGCTTTTCGAAGCTCTCGTTGTTTTCCTTCTTGAGATACTGCATGAGATGGCGGCGGCCAGAGACTTTGCGCAAGAGACCGCGACGCGAGGAATGGTCTTTGGGATGCGTCTTAAGGTGCTCGATCAGCTCTTCGATTTCAGCGGTAAGGATGGCGATCTGGACTTCACTTGAGCCCGTATCACCCTTGTGGGTCTGGTATTTCTTGATAACTTGCGCTTTCTTTTGGGGGTCTAACATACCTGAATGATGATGATTAAGTTGCGAGCGCTCAAAGGGTATGTGCCTCTGAGGTTCGTCCCGGAGTCCGGGAAATTAAGGCTCCTTCAGCTTATAAGGTAGTTACTCACTTGTCAAGCGAAAAGGTGTTTCTTGGCCAATTTTGGCTAAGAACCGCCACAGGTTTTAGTATTCATGCCGCAGGTATTACCGTTGACGCAATCGCTATTCGTCGTGCATTTGCGACCCGCACCGCAGGGGCTGCAGACCGTTCCACCGCAGTCAGTGTCGCTTTCCAGACCATCTTTTACGCCGTTCGTACAGCTTGAACCGCCCGGCATACAAGAACCGTTCTGGCAGTTGTTTGAAACGCAGTCTTTGTTCTGGGTGCAGACACGGCCGTCTTTGCAGGCATCGCAGGACCCACCGCAATCGGTGTCGGTTTCGGTACCATCGCGGAGCTTATTGTAACAAGATTGCGCGAGCTGGGAACGCGGACCGGTCGTGTTAGCGTCGAGGAGTTCTTGGTTAGGGTCAGTGGGCGGGCGTACCTGCAGACGGTTGATGATAAAGGTGGAAATGCCGTAGGCACTCAATACTACCACCAAACCAATGACGGACGCGCTCAAAATGGATTTGGCTTTTTCGATATATTCTTCGCGACCGTTGGCTGTCATCCAACGCACGCCAGCAAAGAGTACGAGTCCAAAAAAGATGATGCTGAGCGAACCGAGAATGATATTGACGACGGCGCCGATGAGCCCGTAAATATCCTGGTTTTGATTGTAACCGCTTAACCGAGCGGTATCCTTGAGGCCATAACTCTGTGCGGCCACGTCGGTTACGACACCACTTACTATCAAAAGAGCGAGCAGTCCGCCTATCAAGCTATAACGCACAAAGCGTGTACGCATACAATATAAATCTCGAAAGAAACGAGGCCCGAACGCGGTCGCGGGGGCGTACATAGCATAGCACAATCTTGCTTCTGAGGTAAAAAATAGCTATAGTGGGAGCGATCTTCGGTCCCGTAGTTCAATGGATAGAACGAGAGCCTTCTAAGCTCTAGACCTAGGTTCGATTCCTAGCGGGACTACATAAACAAAGCGTGGGTTCTTAGCAAACAATCCACCAAAAATAATCATCGATTTTTGATAGATTCCTTGACAAAAAGGATTTTTTTGGTATACTGAGCGGTCCGACTGACCCCAGACAATTACCGGAAAGGAGGCTTGACTATGAGCATGGAAATGATGATGGGACCACGGCTCGAACAGCACCAGACGCAGGAGCAGAAGGAAGTACAGCGAATGGAGATGCGGATGCATCTAGCCCAGATCCTGCGCGGCGAGCAGATCAATCCCGAAGCGATCTGTCCGCAATGCAACCACCGCCTCACGCCAGAGGAGATACTCGCCGGATTCACGCGCGACCCGAACGATTTTACAACGCAATGCCCTCAGACGGACTGCAAACGACGCTTCGAAGCCCAGCTCGTTTGGGCGCGCGGAGCCGGTACGCGGGCCGAAGTGACGTTTCTGTGCCCCTCTCAAGCACTCGAACAGCTTAAGGGCCGCGATCAGCTTTCTCCCGAAACGATCATGCAGAATCACGGACAGGTATACCGCTCCGCCCTCGTGCACTTCGGGTCGCTTAAGGCGGCGTTCAAGGAGAACGGCGTCGACTATCTCTTCGATGAAATCGACGGGTGGAAGAGCAAAATCGAGCCGTTCCTCGGCTCGATGCCTGACACGATTATCGCCGAGTGCTGCGGTGTATCGGTCGACCGTATCCGTCGGCTGCGCACCAAACTGTGCATCCGACCGTTCAATTTCAGATCCTAAGGACACCCTCTCTACCCTGGCTTTTGGCCGGGGTTTAAAAAGCTCATTTTTCCCTTGACGAAAGAAAAAAAGCTCGTTACAATGGCACCTGATATATGTGGTGGCCATGGTATAATGGTTATTACGCGAGATTGTGGCTCTCGCAATACGGGTTCGATTCCCGTTGGTCACCCCTACGAAAGGAAAACCATGCCGAAATATGGCATGGTTTTCTGATTATCGGCGTTTTTTCTCCTATTACCAGTTGACAAAAACTAATTTTTTGGTTACTATCACACGTTACTAACCGCGCCTGAACTGTGCGGGATATGCTCTGTTTAGAACCCACAACCACGAGGTGCCGTATGAGCGATGTGCAGCTTGACTACGAATTCGACTCCCGCAACCCCCGCAACATCGGCCTGAGCATCTTTGAGAATAATCACTACGACAATAGTCTGAAGACGATGACTGAGCTCGCCGAGAGACTCAAGGCGCTCGTGTCCTTCCCCCACGTTATTGATATCGAGCCACGAATCCGGGTACTGAGTGGTCCGCGGCATAAAGGCAGGTACGGCATCTTGATGTGGATCACCCTCACGGATATTTCTGCTGAGGAAGCCCGGACGGCTCTCCAAGCGAAAGGCTTCAACAAGGGCCTACCACCCTGCATCTTCTAAAGAGCCTCTCTCTCACCACCGAGCGCTCACGAGCACACACCGCCCCTCCGGGCGGTTTTATGATTGCGGACGGATCTCAAACGCTTCATGCACCGCTTCGATCATTTTAGTATACAGAGGTTCATGGAGGAAATTTCCTGGCACATGCAAGCATTCGCGATCCGGAAACACCCGCTTGAACTCATCGCGTACGCGGTTTTTTATTTCTTCGGGCGCTACGGTGATAAGCTCAGCACAACCGGCCGATTCCCAGATCGTACGGGTTTTATGCGCACCGGAACGGAGATGTTCTTGGGTTTCATGTTCCCACTCTTGCGTATTGTTGACAGACTGCCAACGGGATTCATGGTCACTATAGCGCGCTTTAGGATGGACTTCGGTATTGAGGCGCGTATAAGAATTTTTTCCATCGACGCGAAACCAGGCGGACTCGTGGGTGTTGGTAGCCCATACTAAGATGGGATAACTTAGCGGTTTCATAGGCGTAGAATTAAGACTTATAGAGGTACGATACCACTTTGGACAAATGATGCAGAGCGCGGGTGAGGATTTTTAAACCAAAAGCAGACCGTGAGGTCCGCTTTCTTTTTATCTATTTATCTACGGCAGACGCCATGGAACTACCTGTTCTTTAAATACGATATTTTGTTTTGACCACGGCCACCGACGGGCGCTTTCGTATACCAAAACGGCAGCGTTGGGCACGACCGATTCTTTTTTGTAGCGCTCAACCACGTCTTCGGGCGAGGTGTCGTGCAGGATTTTCTGAAGGAGTAGTAGCCAATTGCCATGAGTAACCACCAAGATACGCTGCCCCACGAAATCACGCCGCAGCATGTCGAGGAAGCTATGGATACGCAACTCCACATCGGGCCAATTTTCGCCACCAAGCGGACGGTAATGATAGAGCCCCTCCTGTTTCTTGCGGATTTCCTCGTGCGGGAAGAGCGTGCTAACCTGCTCGGCGGTAACATTGTTCCAATAGCCGCGTTGTGCTTCGGCCAAGCGGGCATCGAGACGCGGTGTTATGCTAGGGTAAATGTACCGAAGCGTTTCGCGCGCCCGCGTGTAATAGGAAGCGAAATACGTATCGAACGCTCCGAAACGGGCACGCAGATACGCCCCGGTTTTTTCGGCTTGCTCCACGCCGTAGGGACTGAGCGGAAAAGCATGGTTAGGGATCGTAAGCAGCGCCCGCTCGTCGGGCGTACGAATATTTCCCTCGGACTCCGCATGGCGGACAAAGACGATGAGGCGCGGCCAGGACATAGAGGAGTTACTGAAAACTTTTACTCGATTCGAGCGGAGCGTTTTTGGCGGTCGTTGTCCATGTCTTCATGGTGTTCTACCAAACGCCGGAGCTTACGGAGCATCTCTTCGGTAATGTTATTACGGTCGTATTTTATACGATGCCCATCGCCGACATCGTAATCATAATCGGCAACATTCTTTTTGAAACGACCGGTTTTTCCAAAACGTTCGGCGTAATGATCAAAGATAGCGTGTTGAGTGGCGGTAAGGATATCAGAAGTATTCGCCATTACTTCTGGCGGAAGAACGACCTCGGAAAAAAGTCGGGAAAGCTTCTTGGCCCTGGTATTTCGAATCAGCTCAACGTCTTTCTCCCATTGCGCTCGATCAGATTCTTCTTGTGTCGCCAATTTTTCGGCGCGCGCAAAGCTGAGCTTGGCCACATCAACGGCTGGCGGCTGCACACGATCAAACATCGCAATACTCCTTTTCAGTTCGGCATTTGTTTCGGAGTGATCAATACTTTTTCCGGCACTGCCCTGTCGCGGCAAAATTCCAGAAATATATTTTGGGTCAAGCGATCCTTTAATGGCAACTTCGGTGCCCATAGCGCCAAAATCTTCGATTTCCGAGAGCGGAATATCGATAACCACTACACCTTCTTGGCCATAACCACTCGCTTCGAAAGGATCGGTAGTGGCCGAAAGATACGGCGTAATTCCCCATTCGGCGCCGCTAATACCACCTAAGTGCTTAATCTGATTGAATACCAATTCTTTGCGCATGGTGACTCCACCAAGCACGGCCTGTTCTATTTCTTCGAGCTCAGCATCCAGTCGGCTCTGTTCTTCGGGTCGCAGGAGCGGACGCACTTTCTGTACGTACGCAACCAGATTCTCGTATGACGGTTCGTGGGTCAGCACGTTGACTTCATGACGTACGGCTTCAAGCTTAGTGGGTTTATCAAGCCGGCCGTTCTTAACATTCTGACTACGCATGGCGTATGGAATCTGGTCGAGAAGCGATTCATCCAGATGATTGATGCCCCGATAAAGGCGGATGGTCGGCTCTTTTCCCTCGGTCGCCGCGGCTTCTTTGGTGAAGATAATGGCTTCTTTGAAATCTCGGTTATTAGACGCGACATGAACCTCGGACTTAAAACCCGCTTTATCGAAAACCTCTACTATCTGCTTGGATGCGCGAGAATACTCGCCGGGTGCACGAGAGGAACGTCGATCAACGGATGGTTTTTCGTCTTCGACGATCTCGGCGAACTCCGTCAAATCCGGTAAAGCATCGATTTCCGAAGCGCTCAACGGGCGAGCAGGATGTTCGCCACTCTTACCTGAGTAGAACGAGGAAGCGGACTCTCTTCGCATAGTGCACAAATAAAGAATAAAGACCTTTTTTGCTGCGTAGTATATCAGACTCCGGAGCGTAAATTCGATGCTAAGATTTTTCATCCTTCAACCGAACAGCCGAAGCTTCGGTAGTAACAGCTTTTTTAAGGAAGATGGTGGAGAAATAATTTACGGTGTAACGCCAGGCAGTCACGAGGTAGCCTTCTTTTTTAAGACGGCGGGCCGACGAAGCGATCGGCAGCTTGAAGGTGAAAATCACGTCACCATACTTGTGTAGGCGGCGGGCGATGTCGGCATCCTCACCGTAAAAATTGAAGCGCGTATCAAAGCCGCCGGCAGCGCGCAAAGCGCTCGCCCGGACAACGAAGTTGCCGCCCTGCACGAGCGAGCCCACGCGAAATACGAAACGATTAATAAGATACATGACAAATCCGGCACCGTAAAAAAATCTCACCAGGATATTTCCCCTTGATGACAAATCATAATAACGGAACGGGCCGCTGAGCACAGCAAGACGAGGACGGGTAGAAAAAAAATCGAGGACTGTAACAAGCCAGGATTCGGTAACGCGCGTGTCGGCATCGATGTTAGCGATAAGCTCGCCCGTGGCACGGGCAAAACCAGCCTGGCGCGCGCGAGCCAATCCTTTTTCTGGTTCATCGACCAAAACAACATCGGGAAACGACTGGATGATAGCGCGCGTACCATCAGTACTCGCATTGTTGACGACGATAACCTCAATAGCAAACGCACCCGAACGCTTGAGTTTTAGCACAGCTTCGAGGCACGGACGCAGATACTTTTCTTCGTTGTAGGCCGGAATGACAAAGCTTACTTTCATACAAGAACACCAAAAGTATACAGACCTAGAAATACCATACCACCGCCGAAACGTCCAGAAAAAGCGAATAAAAAAAACTCGCCTGCAGCATGCTGCCCACAGGCGAATGGATGCTCGACGTGAGCGTCCGCATCTCCAGGCATCCGGGCCGGAGAGCGGTAGGCGCACGAAGCGCGCTGGCGATTCCGGGGCAGGAAAGCCTCGGGGCCAGCGGCCGTCTCAGTCACGTCGTTGTTCGCGCCGCGCCCGACTCAGAAAGGGTCACTTCCCGGGTCGAAGCCGCTGCGCCATCGATCAGCCCCAGCCGAAGTTGCAGCCGCAGTGCCGCCCGACGCGCGAGCCCTGGTAGGCTCCCCCGCTCAGACGGAAGGTTGCAGCATGCGTCGCCGCGCCGGCAAAGTCGCGTAGTTCCGCGCTCGCCGCGTTGGCTAGACTGGTTGCGCACCTGGCGAGGGGCTGGCCCCATGCGCGTCAGGTCGCTCATCAAAGAAGGCATCAGATGATGTGATGTGTCGTTGCGTTGAGGCCCGTTGTGGGCCACACCTACATGAAGCCGCTTTGCGACTGTGACCGTCGCGGGCGGCGCCGTTGCCGGCCCTGCGTCATCGTCATGTCTTTCCTCCTTTCCTGGTCTGCGCCGTTGATGGCGAGCGCCGTCCCCTGTCCCGCGTCGCTGTGCGGGCAGAGGCCAGTCCGCCGCGCTGGCCCGAGGCAGCCCCTCAGGGCTCCTGGCCGCGCCGCGCGCGCTGCCTACTTGAACGGTTGGTTCCACGCTGCAGAAGAGTAAAAGTCCTCCCTTCACGTGAAACCGTCATCATCGACGTGAGACGTCAGATGACAGTCCATGCTACCTCCTTTCTTTGGGACCGGTTGTTTTGATGAGACCTTCTGTTGTTGTTCGTTGGTAACCCTAGGGACAAGCTGGCCAAAGGCCGCTTTTCGACGCGCGGGTCTGTCGCGCCGACTCATAAATATACACGCTCCGATGAATGCTGTCAATATCTGATATCCACAGGTTATTAAGATGGCATGACATGCAGTCTACCATCGAAGCAAACGTGCGCGTGCAGACGATAGCGGCGCATCGGTTGTGGTTACTGCAAATGCGCACCGTTTATAATCATTACACAAAAATTTTGCACGAGAAATAGAAAAATTTTTTTGAAAAATGCTATAATAAACGGGGAATCACACGCAGTGCACGCTGCTGACGTTGCGTACGCTGTACCTATTTGTAAAACTTTGCTATCATACGCGGCGCCACGCTCTCTAAAAATTAGAGAAAAAAATCTCATCAAGTTATCAACAGTTTTTCTTTCTTGACCCACGTTGCACTCACCCGTACAATGAGTAATAATTTTCACCCTTCTGGCGCGGCAGCGTCGAGGCTATCCTTACTGCGGTGTCTCGCTGATCTATTTCCTCTCTCCACCCACGAAATCCTTGCGGTTTCATGGGTTTGGTCAACTAGCCGTCGCACCATATCGGATCTTCAATGCTGTCCGCACCAGAGTGGTGAATCAAAAAACAATCCCGCACATCGGGACTGTTTTTATTTCAAGAAAAATATTAGCGTTTGAGCATATCGGCCACAATGCTCAGGCCGTAGCGGACCAGGGCGGTAATATTGCGCCAGCGGACAATAATGGAAAGCAGACTGCGGTGGCGGTCTTTGCTGTCGCAAAATTGATATAGGAATGTTTCTTTCTCGCGCGAAATAAGATCGAAAAGAAGGCTGAAGGTACGATTGGTTTTCATACGATCCCACAAGAAGCGGTACCAGACCTGCTTACGGAAATACGTCATGAGGCCGTTGTAGCCTTGGATATGTGGGTAAAATTCGTGCAGCGCATCGCTTTCACCGGCTAGATGGCGCGGTATGAGCTCGCCTGCAACCTTGCCTGAAACAAGCGCTCCTTTGATGCCATCGGCTGCGAAGGCACCGCAAAGACCAGCGGCGTCGCCTACCAGAAGCACGTGTCGGTTAAAAACGTTCCTGAGCGGACCGCCGATAGGAATAAGATGGCCAAAGCCGACGACCGGCTTGGTTTTATCACCATCGATGCGGATCATCTTTTTTGCCAGTAAAAGATCGATGAACTCATCGAGCTTTTTAATATCTTTAATGTCCTTTTCGAGTTTGGCCAAGCCAAGTCGGAACGCTTTCTTGCCCTTAATGATAGTAGGCGAAAGCCAGCCGCCGTAGCCAAGCGAGAATTCGCCGAACCAGAAATGGTAGATAGTTGATTCGGGGTGATCGCCGAGTAAAATATCGCCGTAAAAAACTTTTTCAAAGCCAGCCAGAAAGCGTTTGTTAAGAGAGAGTCCGGGAGTCTGACGTGCTACGGTGGAATGAGAACCGTCGGCACCAACAATGAAGCGAGCACGAATTTCTTTTTTCTGGCCCTCGTGCAGATAGGTGACTTTTACGGGATATGCCTCCCCTTCTTCGATGGCATAGCTTACGAAACCGGCACCAAGTAACAATTCGACGTTTTTGGGAACGTGCCGGGCGACATGTGCCAGCAGTTCCGGCGTGTCAGTAGAATATATCCAGGGTTTGTCGGTATGCGAGAAGAAGGAACGCTCGAAGCTTGGATCGATAACGCCGATCGTCGTGATGCGGTTTGGGATATACGGATCACTCGTTACAAAGGTATCGAGAATTTTTTTGGTATGTTCGGTAATAAGGCCGGTACTTTCGATGGCGGTGGATAACGTTTTTTTACGGTCGAGAACAGTAACCGAAAAATGCGGCGGCAGATGATAGGCCGCAGCTAAACCGGAAAAACTGGCTCCCACGATGAGTACGTCGCAAGTGGACATAGTATGCGCGAATAAAAAAATGTAGGCGCGCGGTGAACTACCATGTAAACATAGTTACGTAACGAGCGCAATGGTTTGGCCTGGATAAAAAACAAGTGCCGTGACAGGCAACAAGTGACACCTCAAAAACAACGTATGGGTGAGAGCTTATTTGACCACAACAAACGCCCCGTACAGAAGCTTAATAAGTCTTTCTTCCTGGTCTTTGTTTTGGATTTGCACGCGCCGCCAGTCGTACAGATGAGTGATGCCCGGTTTTTTACCTGAATAAATACTAACTGCACCGGTGAAACCCGCTTCGCGCGCCGCATCTATGACCGCCGCATTAAAGCTGCCGAAAGGATAGGCCAAGGAAACTACTGTAATACCCAACTTCTTCTCTAGATCTTTTTTACTTTCCTCCAGCTGAAAACGCACTTCGCTTAGCGTAATTTTCGTGAGCTGCTTATGATTGACCGTATGCGCGCCGATTTCTACCAGGCCGCTTGCAATCATTTCTTTCATCATCGCCCAGGTGACATTGCCGTTTTTGCCGATATCCTGGTTGATAACAAAAAGCGTAGCAGGAACGCGATATTTCTTGAGGAGTGGAAAAACGTTAGTATAAAAACTACGGTAGCCATCATCAAACGTGAGCACTAACGTTCGGTTAGGCAGGGACCCGGTCGTGCTGGCATGCTCAAAGACATCTTTAAGGGCAAGAAAAGAGTATCCTTCATTTTGAAGAAAACGGATCTGCCGCTCGAGATTGGCTGGGGTAACGGTATAGCGGATCTGGCGCGGGCGAGCGGCTTGGGCATCAATATGATGGTACATGAGAATGCCGAACGGTATTTCGGCAAAGCGCGACGAAGAGGGACTGGCGGCAGTTGGAGCAATAGGGGCAGTCACATCCTGAAACGGAATAGAGCAGGCACTTCCGCGGACGCAAAAACCGTCCTGAGGACGAGGCGGTGCGGTAACAGGAAAAACGCGGCTTGGCACGACGACCGGCGGCAAGGTTGCCGCATATGCCAAAATGAGGCTGAGGATAAAAAATCCGGCGACAGCGAGCGGATGACGAATAATTTTATACACAACACGGGGCATGGACATAGTGTATATAAAAACTATCCGGCGAGCCATGCCATAGTTAATAAAAGCCGCCCACAAGGAACGGCTTAGAAGCTGTTTTTTTAGGCGCGAAAGACGATCTGGCCTGTACCGGCGACGTAGAATCGCCGGACCTTGTCGAGGTCCATGTCGCGGCCGCTGACGCGCAAGGCGTTGTAATTGGTGGCAACGCCGGCGATGTAGTCGGGAAGATCGCCCTCATTATCCCGGTAGTCGCACAAGACTCCTATGGTGTAGCCGTCATAGATGACGACCATGCCATTAACAATGGCGAAGGCTGCCTTGATGACGCCGGGCAGGATCTGGATCCGAACGTCTGCAAAAATATCGTGGACTTGCAGCGCGATTGGACGCGACATGTCGAGATCACGGCCGTGCTCGCCGCAATTGATCGACAGATGAATCGGCAACTTACTTTCGAACAATGTCCGCGGCATTCTCGACCCCCTCAGGTATTCATCGGGTTGAAGTCCACACCAGAAGATGCTCTAGTGTAGAACAGAAAACAGTAACGCATTCCTGTGCTTGGCGTCAAATTTTTGGCCTGACAGGTTTGACAAACATTGTACGGCGGATGTATATTTGCCTGTTCCTCGAACGTGAGGAAACACTGAGGAGGGGCCGATGTACGAACATCTTGTGAGCCGTTTCAACCTTCAGCCGGGTGACTACGAATTGTGGCAGCGGTGGGAACGTACCCGCAGTCAGGGAGTCAGCTGGCGGGATTACCTAAGCGTCCTTTGCACACCTGAAGTAAGGAATCCGTTCAAGGCTTTGGCGATTATCGCACTTCTCACACCACGCAGCGCCCACATGTTTGCGCTCCACGAGCTCGACCTCACCTTGCTTTCGGCTGATGCACTGCAGTTCTTTGCGTACCAACTCGAAAAATTCACAAAGAGCCAGGCGCTCGGCGGTACCCGGCGGCGTTACAACGATCTCATCATCAAGACACTCGAAGTCCTGGGTGAGACCGAAGAACAGGCCGTCGCGCTCTTCCGGCTGTTTTCGATCGTCGACCCGATGGACAAGCAGGGAACGCCGGAGTACTACGGCTATCGACCACTCGGGAACCTGTGGATTTCGGGAGTTCCGGAATTCTGGAAGCGCGAAGCCGACCGACGCATGCGCGACCGGATCGCGAGCGAAGCCCAGACGCCCAACGACGTACCGGGCGTACGATCTCTTCTCAGCTCTTTTGCCGAAGAAATCGAGCGCGCGCACGAACAGAAAGGTCGGCCCTACAGCGGGCACCTCCTCGAGCGGCAGCTTAATACCATTATTTTCGAGCAGCCGCAGCGTATCATCCATGGCTATAACCCGTTCCGATCAAGTCATGTATGGTACCTGCTCAGGAACCTTGGTTACTCGCGCATGGCGAAAAGCCTGATCAAGTTCGTGCGCAGCTCCGAGCGTGGTGATACGGCGTTCAAAGTGCGCGATGACGCAAGCCTGCGAAGCGCTGAGAAGATGGTGGATGTTCTAAAGGATGATACCGAGGTGGCAGAGGAAATCCGGGACATGATCCGCACCTACACTAGTTCTCCCGAAGTTAGAGAACGCGAACACGCAATGCAAGAGTCCGAGCTCGCTTTCCACGCTCTGTGCTAGCACACACAAAAACCAGTCCGGTCGGGCCGCACTGGTTTTTATAATTACTGTCGTTTTAGACCACAACGGAAAGAAGCTTGCCTTTCACGTAAATGATCTTCTTCGGTTCATTGCCTTCGAGCCATTTTATCACTTTCTCGCTCGCGAGCGCGCGCTTTTTTATTTCATCCTCGCTCGTTTCAGCGGCAACGGTGAGCGTATCGCGTACCTTGCCGTTAACCTGCACGGCGATTTCGAGTTCCTGCGCTTTGGCAAGATCTGAATCATATGCGGGCCAGGCGGCGTACGCCACACTCCCCTCTTCGCCGAGCGCGCGCCACAGCTCTTCGGACAGGTGTGGCGCAAAAGGTGCGACGAGCCGAACGACGATTGATAGCGTTTCACGGGTTAAATTTTCTTCACGAGCCAAATCGTTAGAAAGTTCCATCAAACTTGCGACCGCAGTGTTGAAACGCATCGCTTCGATGTCTTCGGAAACTTTCTTGATGGTCCGATGGAGAGTATTGAGCACACCGGGAGAATCCGAGGTTTGAGATTCAGTTTCTGCAATCTTTATTTTCTGCGTGAGCCCCCACACTTTTTCCAAGAACCTTCTCACCCCGACGAGTCCGTTCGTGTCCCATTCGACCGGCTGATCGAACGGTCCCATGAACATGATGTAGGTGCGGAGCGTATCGGCACCGTAGTCGGCGATCACGTCGTCGGGATTCACCACGTTACCTTTGCTTTTGCTCATCTTCTCACCACCTTTGGCGAGGATGAGGCCGTGCGAAGTGCGTTTTTTGTACGGTTCGCTCACCGGTACAAGCCCGATGTCGAATAAGAATTGGTTCCAGAACCGCGAGTAGAGCAGATGGAGCACCGTGTGTTCCATACCGCCGTTATACCAATCGACTCCGCCTTCGCCTGGCTTCGGCGAGGCAAGCCCGCCATTCGTCATCCAGTATTTTAGTTTTTCCGATGAGGCGAATTGTTTGTCGTTATGCGGATCGCAATAACGCAAGAAATACCAGCTCGAACCGGCCCAGTTGGGCATGGTGTCGGTTTCGCGGCGAGCGGCTCCGCCACAGCGCGGACACGTAGTTTTAACCCAGGATTCGATGGCGGCCAGAGGAGATTCCCCCGTATCGGTCGGTTCGTATTTTTCCACCTTCGGCAACTTGAGTGGAAGTTCAGATTCAGGAAGCGGAATCCAACCAGGATTAAGCTTTTCTCCTTCTGTTCTAAAAGTTATGGAATCTTTATTATTAGCGCACGAGAAACAGAACACAAGCGGAATCGGCTCGCCCCAATAACGCTGACGTGAAAATACCCAATCACGCAGCTTGAACTGCACTTCTTTTTTTCCGAGACCGCGCTCTTCGAGTCGAGCGATGATTTTTTCACGCGCCTCGGCCGTTCCAAGGCCGGTGAATTCGTGGGAGTTGGTAAGAACGCCTTCGCCGGTCCAGAGCTCGTCTTTAAGGACGCGTTTCCACATGAGGCGCATGTCCTGCACCCATGAGAGGAATTGATCAACTTCGTTCTTGTTTACCCAGTGCAGATCTTGGATATCTTGCTCTTCTTTGGACACTTCTTTCCGGTCGCCATTCTCGAGCTGAAAAAGAAACGGCTGAAAATGCGCCCAGCGGTTTTCGCTCTTTACTACTTGGTAGTACTGCGCATGAATGATGCCGCCGAGTTTGCGCACAAGCTTGGCCGAGGTATAACCCGTTTCTTCCACGATTTCGCGCGCGGCGGTTTGGGCCGCGTCTTCGCCATCTTCGATGCCGCCGATGACGAACCCGCGCCAATCGGTTTTTTTCCATTTGAAGCAAAGATACTTGTCTTCACTCCAGTGTTTGACGATCGCGACCGCGTTGTGGCGTTTCTTGAAGGGTTCACTGCTGCGCACCGCATCGTCGCCGGTGGTTTTCTTGAAGAGCGGTTCAACAACTTCTCTCACCGGCAAACCGAACGTTTGGGCGAATTCGAAATCGCGTTCGTCGTGCGCTGGCACGGCCATGATGGCGCCGGTGCCGTAACCCGGAAGCACATAGTCAGCGACGAATATTGGCAGTTCCTTGCCCGTGAGCGGATGAAGCGCTTTCAATCCTTTAAGCTCTACCCCACTCTTGCCTTTCGCCAGATCGGTACGTTCCAAATCCGATTTCTTGCGGGTTGCTTCGATATACTTTCTCACCTCGTCTGCATTTGTGATATCTGCTACCCACGCTTCGACATCTTTATGTTCGGGCGCAACAACGAGAAATTCGACGCCAAACAAAGTGTCGGGCCGGGTGGTGAAGACTTCGATTGTAGTTTCGTCATTGCGAGCCGAGGTACGGGGTGAATCAATCGCTTTGTTATCAGAACTTATTTTGGCAGCAGAGTCCGAAGTTGATTTTGGGGATTGCTTCGCTTTGCTCGCAATGACAGAGAAGATAATTCGCGCCCCTTCGCTTTTCCCGATCCAATTCTCTTGCTGCGTTTTTGCCTGCGGAATGTAATCAACGTCTTTGAGCCCGGCGAGGAGTTTGTCGGCGTACTTCGTAATGGCGAGCATCCACTGTTCTTTGTCACGGCGCTCCACGGCCGTACCGCACCGCTCACAACAGCCGTTTACCACTTCTTCGTTGGCGAGACCGATTTTGTCTTTGGGGCACCAATTGATGGGCTGGTTTTTTTTGTAGGCGAGACCATGTTTATAAAATTGTAAAAACAACCACTGCGTCCATTTAAAGTACGCGGGGTCGGTGGTATCGACGACACGCGACCAGTCGAAACTGAAACCAGACGCTTTGAGCTGGCGCGTAAAGGTAGCGATGTTTTCAGCGGTCACGTCGGAGGGCAGCCGGCCAGTTTTGATAGCAAAGTTTTCAGTCGGGAGTCCGAACGCGTCGAAGCCGATGGGGTACAACACGTTCTCTCCCTGCATGCGGCGCTTGCGGGCGATAACGTCCATGGCCGTAAACGGACGGCTATGACCCACATGCAAGCCAGCGCCGGAGGGATACGGAAATTCAATAAGGGCGAAAAATTTTTTCTTAGCTTCGTCTTCAGAGACGGCGAACGTCTTGTTTTTATCCCAGAATTCCTGCCATTTCTTTTCGATCTCGGCGGGGGTGTACTTGTGCATAGGTAAGGTGATTATGGGCGTAGTTTAGCGGTTCATGCGCTGGAAAGCAAGTTCGAAGCGAAGGACGAGTCTGTTTTTTGTTTTGACAAAAAAACATGCTCATGAAACTATATGACCGGTCCAACCGCGATAGGAGAAACCCATGCCCCATCCGCCGATCGGAGCCCATTTCCTCAACCACATGGCCGGCTGCAACCAAGAGATGCGCGAGCTCCGTCTCGCACGAGAACGGAAGGATCCGAATTTTCAGAAGATCCAAGAAATCGTGGAATGGTTCGAAAAGTTTTTTGCGGGTCAAGCCGGCCGCATTACCAAAGAAACGCTCACCGAATACCGCGCCCGAGCGCGTTTGTGTGCCATGCCGGAGGGGAACGGCAAGCGAGAGCGATTTTACTTTCTGACAAGCGAAGGCCTAGTCGTGTCCGGGGCAGACTGGAGCATGCTCTTCGCCACTACTCTGCACGCCTTTGCCCGCGATGTGGTGGAAAGCGGTGTTGAATTCTCGACTATCATGCACCATCTCACGCGCTCGATCGAGAACCTGGTCAACTGGATGCCGGTTCCGTGCGATCCCGAGCCAAGCCTGCCGCTAGCTCTCATCGTTTCTCCCCAAGCCAAAGCCAACACCGCAGAACACGGTACGGCCAGCTAAGTACGGAAGGCACTTTCTAAGCCTATGACAGCAGACTCTCCGTCTGCTTTTTTGCACCATAATTTCTCGCGGACCGAGTTGACAAAATTATACTGTCGCCTATAGTGTGTAAGCCCTGCATCCACGCAATTCTACGACGGAGAGACACCATGCAAACCGCTCTGAGCGAACTTGCTTCGGAGATTGACAGTACGCTGCAACGAGCAGCCGCGCAGCGCAAAGCGCACGAAGAGGCAGGCAGAAGGCAGCATTTCAAAGAATTGCTCGACAAACTAGAGGAATACCTGGTCGGAACTGGGCCAGGCGGTGGATACGATATGCCTTTGCGCCGTGAAGGGGAACAGATCCGACAGCTCCTTAGCCAAACCGGCACGTTCATCGTCCTTTTTCAAGAGACCGGACAAGTTCCGCTTACCCGCGAATTGATACTCAACCCCTCAGGCGAGATTATCTCGAGGCCACGCGGGCCGGGCTACGAATCCACGATCGAATTCTCTCGGCTCGCCGAAGTTCTGACGAGAAATGCCATTTCCTTCGAAGAGCTCCGACTGAGAGTTCAGAATCAAGCCCGTGCTATACTAACAGATCTAAAAGCCACGCTCGACATCTAAATGAGCAGTCTCTTGGGCGAGCACTCTAGACACGACGGTGTCAATTCGTACAAGCAATCCATAACAGACCCGCCTACCTCTAGGTAGAGAGTGTTATACGGGTCTTTTTGTTTATTATTGACAAAAGGGCATTTTTATAGTACAATTTTTTGTCCGCTTTGCGCGGCTTTGACAATCAATGAAAGGAGTCGTCATGGCAACACTCGTACCGAAAATCCTACATCAGGACGCTGAGTCGGTTATCTGGAGGTTCAATCGAATTCTCGACAGCGAGCAAGAACGAGAGGTGAAAGCTGCCATCCTTGGCGAATTTAAAAGTTCCAGCCGCACAGCCGTAACAGTGCTGCCAGTCAACCGGTCATCTACCATCGTCGTTGCCCGGATCATGGATTCTTTCTAGCACCCAAGGAGCATGCCATGGACAGCCGAATCAACGTAATCATCGAAAAGATCCAGGCCTTCTTGAAAGGCCCGCAGTGGAAGCAGGCGCTCGAGAAGCTCAACCCCAAGCAAAAAACCAACCCGCTGATCTTCTTCTACACCGGGAAAGGCCGCTTCATCATCCTCAGGCCCGACGGATTCTACGAGTCGCAGTGGGCCGAAAAAAAGAACACGCTCACTCCGCGTAGCATCGCGGAAGTCGCTGATGCCGTGACACTGCAAGAGGCCTCGATCGACCAAATCTTGACCAAGCTCATCAACGAGCTCAAGAGAAGACGGCTCATTCCGCAGTCGATCACCATCGCAATCGAAGGCCGGAACTACCAATTCCTTGTTCCGCGCGGCGTCGGACTCATCCAGATCGGCATCGAGCACGCCCTGGTCGAGTACTCCTCTTCTGAGGATTCTTACGCCGGCCACTCCCTGCGCGGAACCGGGCTTGTAATCGCCCGCGGCGAGAAAGTTCTACGCTCGATCGTTACGACCAAACTCCTTTCTACCGACTACCGAGAGTACGACGGAGCGCCGATCAATCCAGGCACGCTCATGTAGACGCACCCCGCTTACCCCCGCCCGACGCATATCCGCGCCATCCGATGGGCACACAACAGACCCATCTCCCTTTCTTTCCAAAAAATTGGGAAAAGAGGGAGGGTCTGTTTTGTTTTTCGCTAAAAAACCACACGAAACTAAACGCGCAGTGATGAGAATTTTCCATATATTTGTCTAAATTTTGATAATCCCATCATATTGTTGACAATATTAAATAAAGGTGATAGGCTGTCCCCGCCTTCCAAACCAACTCGACAAGGACAACGACATGTACCAGAAGATCCGAAACGCACTTATCGCTGCCGGCTGCACGTTTTTCCTCTCGTTTTCCGCCTGCAACGACGACGGCCTGACCGCAGAGGCCATGTCCGAAACCTGGCGCAAGATGACCAGTCCCAACGAGCTTTTGATCCGCGATGCCTGCGCGGGGAATCTCATCGATGGATTTCCTGGCAGCGGTGAAGTGAAGAGGCGCTCCATCTGCATTCTCAATCCAGAGGTATCGACCGAGGAATGCCGATATGAGATGGACAGAGCTGCCCCGATTCTGGCCAACAAGCGAACCTTGATGCCCGAGGATGGCAGCGGCAGCTGCGGCATTTCGAAGCTCCCCTTCATGGGTGGCGAGATCATTGGCTGTACCTACTGCGAATGGACAGTCCAGAAGAAGTAGCCAGCAACGCTAGCTAGATTTTCCCCGACGACAGCCCTGCGGGGCTTTTTTATTTTATGCGAAAGATGTTTAAGAATTGACAAGAAACCACAGCTTCATTAAGGTTGCAAAGAACCTCCCGCTAGGAGCCCATCATGAAAGCGTTCTTTGCCGCATCCATACTCAGCACCGTCGCCCTGTGCGCACCCGCTACAGGCCGTGCCGAAAACAACAATCCCGACGCCTACTGCCAAACAGATCAAGGCCTGCACGAACTGAAAGCGGGCGATCACTGCCCGGGCGTCTATGTCACCAAGCTCGCGCTTAACACCTGGTATGAAAGCGTGTGCAAGGGCGTGCTCATGGTCGATTTTGTAGGCCGAATCAACATAATTTTCAGCTGCTACTCGTCCCTGGGCCGCATCCAGCGCTCCCATGTCTGCGCCGAAAATCGACCCGATGTTCATATTTCACACTCGGGCCCGCATAAAGGCGCCGGAACAGGCGGCGGGAGCTCCATCAAAGCGCTGTGCGCGATTCGCAAATAACCGCCAACAAGACTGCTGCAATATTCGCATCCAGCGCGCGCCTTCTGGCGCGTTTTTTATTTTAATAAATCTTGCACGATAGAATCGTTGAGACAAATATAAAAGGTCCTCTTTTGCGAAGACCTTTGCAGTACTGAGACTACCGTTTTTCTCCTAGGAACTTACTATCAGTCTGTTCCCAGCGTAATTCCAGCCACATCTCCCCGCTCGGTGAAGTGGTAGAGCGTGTTAGGAGGACTGTAGTCAATGACCGGAACTGACCGCGCACTCATGCTTGTCCGGAGGAAGCACCAGGCATCCATTGCGATGTTGTAGGCCTGGAGCCAATCGGAGCCCGTACCGGCCACCTCGTACTTGGTCAGGCCGTTTGCCTGCCAGACGACATCACCACGCAGCGTATACGCACCACCGCGGTTGGCGAGCCCGGCCGGCGTCTTGGATACCCAAGCGGAATTGACGAGAACGGTCACGTCGGTCGAAAACGTTTCGATGTCCTTGCCGAAGACGTAAAGGGCACCGTTGTACACCACTGCCCCATCACCCATTCCCTGCGGGCGGTCGGGCAGCATGCGCCACATCATAGTCGCGACATCATACGCCATGGCCTTGGCCGGAGAACCGACCGGGCCGCTCAGCGCATACATCGTCCCCCCGCCAGATGCAGTGGTAGGCGGGTATTTGGGCGTTTCGGCCAGAGGGAAAGACATCACATCAACCCACGTGTCCGAGGCCATATTGTACCGCATCAGGCGATTCCCGGCCATCTTGGGGACGAAAGCATAAAGCACATTCTGCACTTCCGCTACCGCCACCGGTCCCGTAACTCCGGCGATCGATGATCGCGGAGCCCAAGCATTTGTCTGCAAGTTGAGCTCGTAGTGATCGCCGTCGGCAACCAAGTTGAAAGCGTGGAAGCTGTTCCCTACCAGGGTCGCTCCGGCGACCTTGGGCGGGTTACGCAGGGCATAACCCGAGAAGACAGCTCCGCGATGGTTGGCTCCTGCACCCGTGGTGGTCACCAGGCCGTGGGTGATCTGCGGTGCTTGAAAGCACGGCGTAGGCCCATTAGGAGACAAATCGTCCGGACTAGGCTTGAGATCGCTCCCGCTCATATCAACGCCACCTGCGTCCGAACATCCGCCGGTAGATAGGCAGCCCATCGTCGTATCCGGGGGAGAACCCATCATGTTGCAGCCAAAACCCGAAAACCCAATCAACGCAAGCACGAGAACTTTCTTCATGGTCAACTCCTGACTGTCGCCTGGGGTTTCTAAGCCAAGAGGTCCTGTGTAAGCGGTCCGATGGTACGAACGCCCATTCGGGCCGTAGAGCAAAACCATCTCGTCAGTCGAGATGGCTGAGAGCAGGTTATACCATTCAAAAAGAAAGTAAAGACAATAAAGTGGATAAGTTAGCCAAATCCGAACATATCTTGACGATGATGCTAGACCATGCTAGATTGCTGCCTTGGAGGGAACTATGCTCATTATTAAAAGAAAAGTGCGGTTGACATGCCTGCTTGGGTTTTTCTTAGCTATGTGGCACACCCCGGTACAGGCACAAACAACGGAACAGGCATCCAATTCGAACACCGCCCAGCCGCCGCTTACCATCCTCAAACGCAGCTACGACTACTCGGTATTTTGCCGCGATTATAGCCGGCTTATCGTAGAAACGCAGCCGAATAAGGAATTCCAACGGATCAGTTGCCTTCACGATGACGGCAGCGAAGACGTTATGATCTTCGCCTGCGAAAGCGGCTTCGATCAGGTGTCGCACAGCACTACCTATCGCCAACCCAACGGCACATCGGTAACGGTGAGCTGCACCCCAGCACGGCGACATCGGCACCACCGACGATCCAACGATCGGTCGTAGACCAACGTTTAGGCGCCATCCACCTGCTTCATTGACGCCAACCGCTCACTCGGGCAGACTGGCGCTTGAAGGCCTTGAGATTCAGCAACCGTTCGCTTTATGGAGGAAACGATGAAACGCTTTTCGCTCGCTTTTTCCCTGTTCCTTGGCACTGTTTCTGCCGCCCCAGCTTCGGCCGACTCAAATCAGGCCAGTTTCAGGGCAGAATACTGCATGAATGAAAAGAATCAAGGGGAAGTGCGCAAGCTCGAGCAGGGCGAGGCCTGCCACGGCCTGCCCGTAAGCTACGGCACCGTTGGCGATGGGTTCTACTACTCTCTTATCTGCCCCACCTCGAAGAAGCTAAGCCATTACACGCCAACCAATCTGGGTCCGCAGGAGGATAAGACGTCGGTCGTCTTTACGTGCGACGATGTGTCGTACATGGTCATTTGTACTGCCAACGGTAAAGGTAGCAAAGAAATGTCCATTACCGTACGCGGCCCCACGCGCTTTTCGTTAAAGAAAGCTAACGTCCTTACTGCGGAGTGCCTAAAGAAGTAAACGGCCTTTCATCTCACTTCTGACACACGCTACACCAGTGCGTACCGCGTCCCGCGACGCGGCTTTTTTGTATCGGGCCTTTTTGGCACGTCGGACAGGTCTCCCCTTCTTTCTCATACACTTTCAAAATACTCGAAAAATTCCCCGTCTTTCCTTCGCTGTCGACGTAATTGTTAAAGGTCGTGCCGCGATACTCAATGGCAAGCGCGATAATGCGGATGGTTTCATCATACAACGCTCGGATCTCTTTCGGTTTAAGAGTGGAAGTTCGGCGAGATGGCGCTACATGCGCGGCATGGCAGATTTCGTCGGCATAAATATTGCCGATACCAGAAACAAACGCCTGGTTTAAAAGCAATGCTTTGATATTCATCTTTTTCTTTTTGATAAGAACGGCGAACACGTCGAACGTAAAATCGTCACGCAACGGTTCGATGCCGTACTTTTCGAGAACGTTTTCCAACTCTTCATCATTTACGATTTTGATGTATCCAAACCGGCGTGAGTCATTAAAAAACAACGTTGAACCGTCGGTGAACGTAATCGCCGCTTGTGTGTGCTTGTTCGGCAGCTCAGTATCCATGGTAGAAAAACTGTGCCCGCCGGCGAATACTTTTTCTTTCACTTTGTAAATCAGCTGCCCGGTCATTTTAAGGTGCAAGAGCACCGCGCCAGCACGATCTTTAAGGCGGAACATAAGCAACTTACCGCGCCGTTCGATCTCGATGAATTCTGAGTGCGTTAAAAAATTAATGGTTTCCACGCGCTTCCCACCTACGACTTTATCAAACCAAATCTCGACCTTATCGATCGGTTTATTCAAGATTTTGCGCCGCAGATCCTGGCGGATGGTTTCTACTTCGGGGAGTTCGGGCATATGACGTAGGATGGTAGCTTGTTAACTAGTTAGCTAGTAGGGAAAACCTGCTGCAACTGTAAACCAGCGGACGGAAGCTGGCAAATGGCTACAATAAAAAAGCGCCTCGTGCTGGGGAAACACGAGGCAGAAGGCTGGCCTAAATATCGCCGGGACACCACGCGCAGAGAGCTACGTGGCCGAACGCCTCGGTGAGGCGCTCAAGTGACGGGGCGCAGTACTCGCGGGGCGCGAAGCGGACTTCCTGCCAGCGGAGCGCGGTCGAAATGCCGAGGCAATGCGACTCTTCGCTCCGACCGTTATCCAGATCTTCCACTTCATCGTCCCACTGAGCAAAACCGAGCTCGGTCCGATCGAAGGTTGAATTCGACCCGGAGGTCAAATTTTCTCCCACGAGCACGAACACACCCGGCTCGCGCTCCTCAACATCGATCCAGTTACTATCGAGCAGGGCTTTCGCCTCGCCCTTAAGCACTTCGATCATGTTCCCCAATGACCGGCTGAATCCTCGATGCGACAGCATGATGCGGTGAACGGTTCCCATAGCAGGCTCCTTGGCGTGTTGACATGCAGGTCATTCACCACGTCGCGCGCCTGAGAAGCGTTCTCCTACCGGTTATCGCATGAATCACTCTTCGTTAGACCGCGAAGAGTAACGAGTCAGATTACTTTAAATCGAGAAGAAAGTCAAGATTGTAAACTGAATTTTAAAGGGAAATCATCATTTTTTGGCTAAAAACAAGGCTTTAAAATCTAAGGGTATTCAGACCAGCTGATACTTGACAATTTTGGCTAATTGTAGTATAATTTTTTGTTCTGTCCCAACCCAATCTACGGAGGAAATGTCCATGCAGTACGTTACGCTTCAGAATGCGACCTTCGTCATCGGAGTGCTCAGCCTCGCGTTCACGCTCTATCTGAACGTGAACATGACCCTGCGCCAGCGGCGGCACGAACGCGACAAGAAGATGAACGAGCTCGAGCGGGCCTACTACCACGCTGCCCGCTACAACGCCAAGGCCGAAAGCGATGAGCTCAAGCTCAAGATCCTGCTCTTCCTTTCGGTCGCGTCGGTCGTGATGCTACCGCTCACCATGAAGTGGCTGCCGGATCTGAGTCTCGTGGTGTACGCCATCGGCGTCGTGGCCTTCAGCCTCTACAAAGGGCTCAACCCTCAGGCCAACTGGCTGACCAACGGCAAGGCTGCCAAGGCGATCGAGGAGGCGATCGAAGACCACCACACCAAGCTCCTCACCATGGAAGAGCTCGGCAAGATCGTCTCCGCGACGATCAAGGAGCGCAACAAGAGCTGGTTCCTGGCCGCGGCGAGCATGTACCTCATCACCGCGCCCGGCTCCGACAAGGCCGACAGCACCCCTCCGAAGACTGGCTGCACCTGCAGCGCCGACAAGAACGCGCCGAAGTAGCCAGACACAACCCCAACCCAACCGCCCCTCGCACGTCACTTCTGTGACCTATCGCGAGGCGGCGGTTTTAAAATTTCCAAAAATAAAGCCGCCCGTCTTACGAACGAGCGGCTTTTTCTGGTATGAATTTTATTGTTGATCGTTACACCTCAATCACCACCGGCAAGATCATCGGCCGCTTTTCCGTCTTGGTGAAGAGGAACTGCGCCACGTACTCGCGGATTTTGTTACGGATCTCGTTGGTATCGGCCCACGAAAGCGGGTCCGAATCAGTGATGAGTTTTTTGACGCGCACGCGCAAATCTTCGATAAGGTCTTTATGGCTCTTGAGGAATACGAAGCCGCGCGAGATGATATCCGGATTCTGGATAAGCGTACCGGTTTTGCTGTCGACGGTCGCGATGATGACCACCATACCTTCTTCCGAGAGGAGCTGGCGGTCGCGCACGACCACGTTGGTTTGGTCACTCACGCCAAGACCATCGACGAAGACGTAATCCGACGGAATCTTGGTTTTGGTGAGCGCGCCTTCGCCGGCTTTAAATTCCATTACCTGACCGTTGTCGGCGATGAAGGTGCGTTCTTTGGGTACGCCCACGCTCTGCGCCACTTTGGCGTTGTAGTGCAACAAGAAGTGGTTGCCGTGGATCGGCACGAAATATTTGGGGTTGAGGAGACGCACCATGAGTTTCACATCTTCGGCTTTGGCATGACCACCGGCATGCACGTCCATCATCTGGTAATGGATGACTTCGGCACCTTTGCGGAAAAGCGTGTCTTTGAGACGCTGGACACTGCGTTCGTTACCCGGAATGACGGACGACGAAAAGACCACCGTGTCACCTGGGGTGAGCACCACTTCGCGGTGCTCGCCGTTGGCGATACGCATGAGCGAAGCGTTCTGTTCGCCCTGCGCCCCGGTACAAATGATCACCACCTGTTCGGGCGGATACTTTTCGATGTTTTTGAGATCGATGATGGTGCGCTGATGGAATTTCATGTAGCCGAGCTCTTTGGCGATTTCCACGTTACTCCGCATACTAAAGCCGCCGATCGCCACGTACTTGCCGATCTTTTCGGCGGTTTCGATGATCTGTTTGATACGCGCGAGAAGCGAGGCGAACGTGCCGATAATCACGCGGCCCGGCGCTTTCTTCATAATGTCTTCCAAGTTCGTGGAGATTTCGTATTCAGAAACCTGGTGACCGGGCTGGCCGGCGTTGGTACTGTCGGAGAGAAGTGCCAAGACGCCTTCGCTGCCGATTTTGGCGATGCGCTGCAGGTCGGCCGGTTCTTCGCCGGTCGGCTGGTAGTCGAATTTCCAGTCACCGGTATGGATGACGACGCCTTCCGGAGTGCGGATGACGACACCCATCGAGTCTGGAATGTTATGGTTGATGTGGAAAAACTCGATGTCAAAATTACCGAGACGGATTTTATCCCACAGATTCACGTTCTTGATGGTGAGCGGCTTAATGTTCGGGAAATCTTCCTGGCGTTTTTTGATGACGGCGCTCGTGATGGGAAGGGCAAAGATGGGCGGATAACCAATTTCCGGCATGATATGCGGTATACCGCCGATATGGTCGTAGTGACCGTGGGTGATGATAACGCCGCGGATGTTTTTTTCTTTGCCGCGCAAATAACTCATGTTCGGGATGATGTAGTCGATGCCGGGCATGTCGTCTTCGGGAAACTGCAAACCAAGGTCGATGATGATGATATCATCGCCGTATTCGAAGATGGTACAATTGCGGCCGATTTCTTCGAGGCCGCCGAGCACGGCAATGCGGAGTTTTTTCTCGCCCGGAGCAAGGGGCGGAAGGGTGTGCGGCACAGCGCGCAAATGGGCCGGCTGCACATGCGAAACGCGGCGTTGCGGCGCGCGGGGACGGCCATGGTGCGAACGCTCCGGAGCGGAATGCCCGGTATGGCGGCGGTCGGCCGCGGCCCGGCGGCTAGCATAACTGCCGCGCAGCGTAGGCGGCGTGTGACGGGCTGTAAAACGGCGATTCGGAGCTGCTGAAGTACTTTGCATACATTACGAAATAATTCCTACCTAAAGAGGAAAAAATAAAAAGGTTGAGTTAGGATGTTTAGTGTGGGGATAGAGGGACTCGAACCCTCAAGGATTACTCCATACGCTTCTGAGACGTACGCGTATACCAATTCCGCCATATCCCCTTTCGTTACCCTTCGCGGACACGTTATGAAATGCTTACTCTTTATTCGGCTTCCACTTCCAGGTAGTTTCTAAATACCAATCCGCAAACGAACGGTACCGATCGCTTGGCGAAACGAGCAAGCTGAAAGAAACGTTGCGCAAATGTTCGTTCGATAAAAACCGATACGTCGGCGAGTACAAGAATACGGCCGGCACCTCGTCTTCAAGAATCGACGTAAACTGCCGGTAAAGACGATCACGCTCTACCGTAGAGGTGGTAACACGCGCATCTTCGAGCACTTTATCGACGGTACGATTGCTGTAGAGAGAAATGTTGAGACCTGGATATTCGCGCTGCGAAGAATGCCAGAACGGGTACGGATCCGGATCACCGCCCAAGACTTCGCCGTAGAGCACCATATCATACTCGCGGTTTTTTACCACCGTGCGCAAGAAGAATTGGCGGTTGATGAGCCGAACCATAGCGCTGACACCCACCGAGCGCCACTCGCGGGCAATCTCTTCGGCCACACGCTCATATTCGGGCGTATCGACGGTGGTAATGGTAAAAGTGAGCGGCGCTTTCTTTTTGGTGATGCGGTAGTAGGGCTGCTCGGCTACCATTTCTTTCTGCACGAGAGCGACGACATCCGGATTAAGTTCGGTGGAAGTGGAATTAACCGTGGACGTGCTTGGGTTGGCCTTGCGCACCGCATCGTAGCGGAGTGAAAAATATTCCTCCGGCGTAATACGCGTGGTTTCTTTGTCGAGGAGCCGTTCGGCTTCTTCAGCCGAGAACGTAAGCGAGCTCGAGGCGAGGGCAAACCCGGTCATGCCCGGCAAGATCGGCCCGTACTGCTCTTCACCTTCGCCGAGGAGCCCTTCGCTCACGATGCGCTTGCGGTCAAGTGCACGCGCCAAAGCTTGGCGTACGGTTTTGGTGAGCACTTCGGTCTGAGCTTCTTGGTTAAAGAAAAGCGCGGTGTACTGCGGCAGTTTAAGCGGTGCAGAAACGACTTGTTTGAGACTGAGCGTTGACGTAGCAAGACGCGGCGGGAAACTCGTCGCCGTGATTTCTTCGGTACGCAGCGCTTCGAGGAGCGTACCGTAATCGGAATAAAACCGATAGGCAAGTGTCGTGATGTGTGGTTTGGGACCGTAGTAGCGTTCATTTGGGGTAAGCTCGAGCATTTCCACACCACTACCTTCGCGTTTCACGATGCGCGACACTTTCCACGGACCGCTCCCAACCGGCTCCATGTTGTATTTGCTGAGTTTGAGATGCGCTGGATTTTCTACGGTCTCCCAAATATGTTCGGGGATGATACCAAGCGCAAGAGCGTGGATGAATGGTGCAAAAGCCTGCTTAAGGGTAAGGCGCACCGTACGTTCGTCAACGACCGCAACAGCAACACCTTGAAACGTAGGCAAGAGTGGACTTTCTACTTCCGGATTCTGGATCATTTCAATGGTAAAGGCAACGTCCTGGCTGGTGATCGGTTTGCCGTCAGCCCACATCAAATCTGGCTTGAGCTTAACAGTATATACTTTGCCATCACTCGAAAGCGTATAGCTTTCGGCCAAATCGCCGACAATCTGACGACCTTCATCGTACGCAAACAAACGCGCGTAGATAAGATTCGTCACATCAGCATCGACTTCGCTTGGCAATGAAAACAACGGATTGAGGTATTTAGGCTGCCCCACTACACCTTCGCGGTACACACCGCCCTGAGCGGGAATATGCTCAATACGTTCATATACAAACGTGCCGCCAGTAAGAACGGCGAAAATAACTGCAAATACGATCCCCCAGTTCACAAGCCTTTTTTCTGCAGCTGTCAAAAAACGACCCACATACTTGAGCTGGCGCAATGACGGCAGAAAACTCGCCCGCGTTTGGGCGATGAGCCGGCGATCGAGCTTTTTAGTATGAAGAACGGCGCGTTCGGTCATCTTGGAACGCAGCGAACTAGAAGGGGGACGATCAGGTGTCATGGGACACAAAAGTTAATCGGGAGCTTCTAGACTACTACCACCGGACCAAAGAAGAACTTACAGCCAGAGACGGGCAAGGGACAAACCAAAGAAGAGAACGGCAACGACAATCGTAACGTAATGGACGATCTTGTCGATGCCACGCTTGGTACTGTAGACGTTGGTTGAGCCGCCAAAAAGAGCGCTCGTACCGCCGCCTTTCTGCTGCAGCAATACCACAATAATAAGAATGATGCTCAAGATGATCTGAATGATGCTAAGTGCGGTTTCTTGCATAACGGGATGAGGGATAGGTAAGAGTGGCAGGAAATAGAGTGCCCGAAGGAGCAGAGCTCCCGGTTCTTAGGATGGACCTACCCTACAATACTAGGCGCAGATTGTCAACAGAGCCCGCTTAATAAAGCCAAAAACCTCCTCAAGTAAGGAGATTTCTGGTCAGGAACGGTAGAGTTACTTTTTGAGTTCGTCTTTGAGACCTTTACCGGCTTTGAATTTCGGAACCTTGACGGCCGGAATGGTGATTTTCTCGGTCGGTTTCTGTGGGTTGACACCCGTGCGAGCAGCGCGCGTTTTCACGCTGAAAGCGCCGAAACCAGTGAGAACGACTTCGTCGCCTTTCTTGAGCGTCATGGTGATGGTGTCGATGAAGGCGTTAACCATATCTTCACCTTCGCGTTTGGAAACGTTCATTTTTTCGGCGAGAGCCTGGGCCAATTCTGCTTTGTTCATAACGTCACCCCCTTTCCGTGGAACATGATTCTGTACATACACGCTACGTTAAGCGGAGCAAAAATGTGATAACCACACGGTGAGTATAGCACGGTGCTTATTTCTTCGCTAGTTTCAGCGAAGAATTATCCACAGACCTGTTACAAAACGAAGAAAAAATGTCAAATTGTGAAAAATGTGGATAAAGAAGAGGTGAAATTATTCCAATTTTCCTCATTAATTAACTATCGCTATAAGCTCGTCTGTACCAAATTTTGAAAATATTTACATACCAAAAAAGAGCGGACCATACCGCCCTTTTTTGGTATGAAGATTAACGTGCGTACTCAACGATTCTCGTCTCGCGCAAAACCGTGACGCGGATCTCGCCCGGATACTGGAGTTCCTGCTCAATCTTGTGGGCGATATCTTTGGCGAGCTGGTGCGCGGAGTAATCGTCCACTTCGCCGGATTTGACGAAGACGCGCACTTCGCGGCCGGCCTGGATGGCGTACACTTTATCGATGCCCGGAAAACCGCTGGCGGTTTTTTCGAGATCTTCGAGGCGGGCGATGTACTGTTCGTAGGTATCACGACGGGCGCCGACGCGGGCGGCAGAGATAGCGTCGGCCGCTTTGGCGATACTCGAGTAGATGTTGTACGGCTTGTCGTCGTGGTGCGTGAGCGCAGCCTGGCACACATCCTCGTCGGCGTTGAATTTTTTGAGGATCATGTAACCGATCTGCGGATGCGAGCCTTGGGTTTCGTGATCAACGGATTTGCCGATGTCGTGGAAGAAACCGCAGCGCTTGGCTTTGGCTTCATCAAGGCCGAGTTCAGCCGCGATCATGGCCGAGAGATAGCCCACTTCCATACAATGATTCATCACGTTCTGGCTGTAGCTCGTACGGAATTTGAGGCGGCCGACGATGGTGACGAGTTTGGGGTCAATGCCGGTGATACCCATTTTATAGAGCGATTCTTCGCCGGCTTTCTTGATTTCGGCGGAGAGATCCTGCTTGGCGCGTTCGACGAATTCTTCGATACGCGCGGGCTGGATGCGACCGTCGGCGATAAGGCGCTCAAGCGCGATGCGCGCCACTTCGCGGCGGATCGGCGAGAAACCGGAGATAACGATCGAGTCAGGCGTTTCATCGATAATGAGTTCGCAGCCGGTGAGTTTTTCGATGGTTTTGATGTTGCGACCTTCCTTACCGATGATGCGACCCTTCATGTCTTCACTCGTGATGTGCACCACGGTGGCGGTGGTTTCGGCAGCGTGCGAAGCAGCACAGCGCTGCATGCAATCGACCACGAGTTCACGCGCTTTGTGCTGAAACTGCTCACTCCCCTCTTTTTCAAGTTTCATGATACGGCCCAAGATATCGGTCTTGCTTTCTTCTTCCACGATGGTGAGGAGTTCCATCTTGGCCGCATCCGTCGTGAGACCAGAAATTTCGCTGAGTTTTTTGAGCTGGTCGTCTTTTACTTTTTCCACTTCTTCTTTGATCTGTTTGACGCGTTCGATTTTTTCTTGGAGTTTTTGTTCGCGGTCTTGGAGCTCGAGAATTTTCTGATCAAACGTGCTTTCGCGGCGCTCGAGACGTTCCTGGACGGAACGGAGTTCCTGGCGGATCTGTTTTTCTTCGCGCTTAGCTTCGTCTACGATATGGACGGCTTTTTCTTTAGCTTCGAGGAGCAGTTCCTGTTGTTTGGTCTTGGCCTCAGTCAAAATTTTATCGGCTTTGGCTTCGAGGGAGTTGGCTTCGGCTTGAGCGATTTTTTTACGCGCTACGTAGCCGATTGCAGCGCCCAGTGCCGCACCTCCGAGGAGAGCGAGCACCACTAACCATGGATTCATACAAAAAACACCTAACCAGACGGTCGGTGAAAGCGGTTTTCCGGGTTGTATGACAAATCTTTACGGCCTTTGCGGACAGCCCAACATGCGCGCTAGCTAACAACCAAAGACGTTCGTACAAGCAAAACATCCCTTGCAGGAAGGGAAACAAGGGCTCTCGAAACGCGCATTGTAGATAAAGATGTCATAAATAGGGAGGTCGGCGGCAGCAGGCAAAAGCACACAGGCAGAGCAGGCATTCCACGGAAGACGGATCACTGATCGTATGGGATACGAATAAAGTGCCTATAAGGTAGCACGCGGTAAGGCGAAATGTCAATGTAGATATTAGAAAACCCGCTACCAGAAGGAGCGGGTACTCTCAAGCGAGAGGAAAGAGCGAGGGAGCTGGCCGGTTATGGCTTGCAGGAGTTGGGGATGCCGGGCTCCGGGGTGGTGCAGGGCACGCTCTCGGTCTCACCGTCCGGACGCTGGTAAGCGCGGCGCAGCTGAGCGCCGGCGGGTGCGCGCACCGAGGTAAGCTCGTCGCCCGAGCGGCCGACCAAGTGAATCACGGTATCATTTCCCGTCCGTTGCACGCACTGCCCGTCGGCGCTGCACAGGTCGATGTTCTGGCCATTGGCGTTCAAGACCAACACTCCTAACGGGAAGTTCGCATTGGCCGCGACGCCGAGCGATCCATACACACCGCCGTTCTGAATGGTGTAGGGCGCCTGGTAAAGGGCGGTTCCCACCATGTCGCGCGTACTCTTGTTGGGCACGCAGCCGTAGCTTCCGATGGTCTTGTCGCGCTCGAGCCGGTAGCAGGGGCCCGAGGGCAGCTTGTACGGGCAGCCGGGACGCTTGGGATCGGGAACGATGCCGGGACCGCTGTTGGGCTCGGTGGGGCATTGATCCGTGGCATTGGACACGCCGTCGCCGTCGGTGTCGTTCGGGTCGTATCCCGTGCCGCCGAGTCCGGCGACTACATCGTTGATAGGCTTTGCCACGAACTGCGGCCAGCCGGTCGGACCGCACCATGCCTGATCGACAGCACTCGCCTCGATGCGGTAAGCCTCAAGACTTCCCTTGCTCTGCTCGGTGACGAGGCAGACGGCTTGCGCTTTGGCATCGCCGTCGGGGCAGCAGGTCGCGGCTTGCGCACTATACTGATAGACCACATACCCGCCGCCTTGGCCACACATATCGATGGCCTCGTCGAGCTTCTGGCGCAGCGGAGTATCGCTCTGGCAGGTGAGGTCGGTGCGCGCCGAAAGACCGAGCCCACACCCGGAAAGCACCGTCGAAACAAGGGTGAGGATGAAGGTGGGAGGAATGAGAGAGCGAGAAGTGTGCATGCTCAGACTCCTTGTTACGCAGCTACTTCATAAACAACAGCACTTATTCCGATATGATACCGGCAAGTACTGATAAAAAAATCCTATGACTTTTTTGCCTACTTGTCAACAGTATGACGGAATAAGCTGATAGGCCTGAAACAAAAAAGCCCGTTATTCAGCAGAGAAAACAGGCTTGTTTAAAAGTTGTGTGAAACCGCAGGGTTAGGGCTTACAACTGCCGCTCGCGCCGTTGTCCTTGGTGTCACAGGGCAGTTCGTAGATTGCGCGATTCACGAGCGAGTAGTACGTCTTAACGAGCGTGGCGCTCGCAAGACCTGTGCGTACGGAGGCAATCTCGTGGTTTGGTCCGACCACGAATACGCGGGTACTGCTCGCCCCAACTTGCTTGCACGCACCGGCGGCCGTGCACAGGTCGAACGAGCCGCTCAGGTTGGGCGTCGCAACACGCACTCCCAAAAGCACGTCGCCGACCAAATCGGTCCACAGACCGTCACTGCTTGAACCGAACAGACGGGTCTCACGATCAAAGCTGACCGTCATGGCAAGCGTAGAGCGTTTGGGAATGCACGCGCGCTTTACGACTACGTTATCCCCCTTCACCTCGCCACACTCCCCGTCCGGAATCGGATAAGGGCAGCCGAAACGCTTAGGATCTGGGTCCGGGTAGGGCTCGGGCTTCTGGTCCGGACAGGCATCATCTGCATCCGGTACGCTATCGCGGTCACGGTCCGGCTTGACGGTCGGGCCCGTGCCTGTGAGACCAGCCATGACATCGTTGAGCTGGTAACGGCTCTTGGCATCGCCGGAAGCGAAGCCGCACCAACTGGTCAGCGCCGCTCCTTTGTTGACCCGATACAGCGAATGGATGTCCGTGGAATGGGCTTGCACGCCTTCCAGGCAGGCGATCTGATCCGGAGCATTACCATCCGGACAGCACGCCGCATAATCCGGAGCCTTCTGCGCCACGTAGCCACCGGTTCTAGCACAGCCTTCGAGCGCCTGATCGATCTTGATCGAAAAGATTTTGTCAGCTGACGCACCACAGATCAAATCTTCGGGTGGCGGCGAAGCAGTGCCGCAACCGATAGCGGTTGCAAGCAAAATGCCGAAACCACCACTCCTGTGCCGAAAAAATTCTTTCATTATCTACCTCCGTAGTTTTACAGCATTGCAGCCGATACATTCGGGCAACACTGCCGTAGGGACGGTAGCGCGAAGAATCTTACCCGTCAAGAATAAGACGGAACGAATAAAAAACCTGCCTTCCCCGAAGGGTTGGCAGGCCAGAATCAAAGATCAAATGGAAATTACAGAATCAAAGTGGAGGCAGAAGGCGGTTCACTATGGCATGAGCACACAGGAGCCCGCCTCACCCATGTACTGGGCGGGGCAGGGGTCCGGGGTGACGATCGCCTTGGCGGCCACGTCCCAGTACGCCGGGCGCACGCTGAACGTGGCATTGCGCGTCCGAACCGTGGTGATGCCGCCCGGCGACACGACGTAGACCGTCTTGTTCGCCACGGGAACAGGGCGGCAGTTCCCACCCGCATCACAGACATCGACGTTGCCGGAGATCGTCCCCTGGCCGTCGACCGCGATGCCGACGAGGACCCGCGGACCGTTCGCCTTCACGTAGATGCCGCCACCCGGGGCGAGCGCACGCGAGTTCTGGTCGAAGCTCACAGGCATGGCGAACGTCGAAGGGCGCGAGACGCAGACCACGTCAGACACGACCGGATCGCTCTCGATCTTGTTGCAGGCTCCTCCGATGGGCTCCGCGTAGGGGCAGCCGGGGCGGGCCGGATCCTCGTACTGTCCGCGCGCCTCGTTGGGGCACTGGTCGTTCGCATCGGCGATGCCGTCGTTGTCGTTGTCCGGGTCGGGGCAGCCGTCGTCGTCCTTGAAGCCGTCCTTGTCCTCGGCCTCGTTCGGGCACTGGTCGCCCGTGTCCTGGAAGCCGTCCTTGTCCTTGTCGTTGTCGGGCGTGGCTTCGCAGTTGATCGCCGCGAACTGGGACATGTCCTCGCCATCGAGGCAGGCCGCCTGGTCGCCGGTGTTGGGGCAGTACTTCTGCTTGTCGGCGAAGACCTCGGCTCCGCCGCGGCACAGGCCGTTGCCCTTCTGGGCACACTGATCGCTGCACCACTGCGGCGGGCCCTTGAGCCAGCTGCTAAACACTGAGTCGCAGCCGCTCACGAAGAACGCTGCGATGCTCAGACACAGCACGCCAGCCGAGCGATAGACATTCTTGCCAATCTTCTTGCTCATGACGATTCCCTCCCTATGCACTTCGATTTTCAAGGCTATCCCAATTTTGGAACCATTCCTCATTGGGACGATATAACGATGATTAGCATACCACAAAATCTGCCTATTGTCAAGACTATTTCGGGAACTATGTAGAGACGCTTTTTTCATTTAAATAAGCGAAAAAACCTTGTGTGCTTCTATTTGTTTAAGAATTGCCTACGAACTAGAATTAATATGACGGTAAGGAAGTCTGATGGTTGTGCAATTTTATCTCATATAAGCCAAACTTATTGACACCGCGGCGCTTTTTACCTATACTTCCCCCATCACTCTTCTCTTCTACTCCGTATGAATGTTTCAGAACTCGCCCGCCAGCTTGGGGTGCACCCGCCCCAGAAACTCCTGCAGATCTTGCCGGAATTTGGTTTTGATATTGGCGCTCGGGCGGTAAAAATTGATGACCGCGTGGCTGAACAGATTAAAAAGGAGTGGCGCCGTATCAAATTCATCATTGAACAGCGCGAACGTGCTGAACGTGAAAAGCAACGCGAACTAGAGCGCCAGGCCCGCAAAGAAGCCGGCTTATTGGTAGAAATTCCTAACCTCATAACGGTTAAGGATTTGGCGCAGCGCTTATCGCTTCCGGTCAACAAGCTCATCGTGGAACTCATGAAAAACGGCGTTCTGGCTACTCAAAACGAAAATATCGACCACGACACGGCCTCGATCATCGCAAGCGAGCTTGGGTTCACCGTTAAAGCCCAAGACAAAACTGCCCAAACACCCCAGGACACGCAATTCGTTGAAGAGCTGGCCGCTAAACTTACCGAACACCTCACTACGCCGCGCGCTCCGATCGTGGTCGTGATGGGTCACGTTGACCACGGTAAAACCACGCTTCTTGATGCCGTGCGGAGCGCTGACGTAGCAGCCGGCGAAGCCGGTGGCATCACCCAGCATATCGGCGCCTACCAAGTAGCTTGGAAAAATCCCAAGACCAAAGCCGAAAGCAATCTCACCTTCATCGACACGCCGGGCCACGAAGCGTTCACTGTCATGAGAAGCCGCGGTGCCAAAGTAGCCGACATCGCGATTCTGGTCGTTGCCGCCGATGATGGCGTGAAGCCGCAGACCGTCGAAGCCATAAATATTATTAAAGCTGCCAAACTACCAACCGTTGTCGCTATCAATAAAATCGACAAACCAGGCGCAGACATCGAACGCGTCAAAAGCGAACTCGCGCAGCACAACATCATTTCCGATGCCTGGGGCGGCGATATTCCGATGGTTGAAATTTCTGCCAAACAAAAACTCCATATCGACAAGCTCCTCGACACTCTTCTTTTGGTCGCCGACCTTAACGCCGAAAGCATCAAGGCCGACCCAGAACTGCCAGCCGCCGGCACGGTCATCGAAGCCAAAGTGGACAAAGGCGAAGGTGCGGTGGTTACCATTCTCGTACAAACAGGAACACTCCGGGTGAACGACCCCTTGGTCGTCAACGGCGAGATCTACGGCAAGGCGCGCGCGCTTAAAAACTACCGCGGCGAAACCATCAAAGAGGCTGGGCCAAGTACGCCGGCCCGTATTCTGGGCTTCAAAATCGCTCCGCGCGTCGGTGACGTACTTGATGTCGCTGCCGCAAGTAGCGCAAGTGCTGTTAACCTCAAAACCAAACGCACCGAACAAACCGGTGCGGAACGCAGCATTGTCGCTGATGTCAATCGTGACACGGACGAACCGACTGCCATTCTCAATGTGGTCGTCAAAGCCGATACGCTTGGCTCACTCGAAGCCCTGGTTGGCTCGCTTGAACGCATCAAGAACAACGAGGCTGGCGTTAAAATCGTCAGTAAAGGCCTCGGCAACATCATGGCCGACGACGTTAATCGCGCGGAAGCCGCGCACGCACTACTTTTCGGCTTCAACGTCACTACCACCCCGATCGCATTCGAACTCATCAACAAAAGCGGTGTGCGTTACTTTGAATATCGCGTCATCTACGATCTCATCGACAAAATAAAAGTCGAGCTCGAAAAAATCCTCAACCCCGAGCTCATCACGAAAGAACTTGGCAACTTCAAAGTGCTTGCCCTCTTCAAAACCGAAAAGAATAACCAGATCATCGGCGGTCGCGTAGAAATGGGCAAGATCAGCAAAGATGCCAAGGTGCGCGTCAAACGTTCTGGCGAAATCATCGGCGTCGGAAAAATCGCTAAACTCCAGCTTGGCCGCCAGGAGCTCGGCGAGGTCCAGTCCGGATCCGAGTGCGGCGTCGAATACCATGGTAAACTGAAAGTAGAAGTAGGCGATGTGCTTGAAGCCTATAGTGAAGAGAAGAAAGAAAAGAAACTCGTACTGAACTAAAGAGGGAAACAGCACCGGTAGATAAGCACATGCCAAGCCACTGTTTACTTTTTACCGCCCACCGTTTACTCTTCAAGATACACCTTCACTCATTAACATTTTTATTCATATGGAAAAACACTTCACGGACGCCACGTTCCAAGCCGAAGTCCTTAACTCTTCCACGCCCGTCTTCGTTGATTTCTGGGCACCCTGGTGCGGACCATGCCAAATGATGGGTCCGATCGTCGAGGAATTGGCTGCGGAATACGCCGGCAAAAACATCGTTATCGGCAAATGCAACGTTGACGAAAACCCAAACAGCGCGTCCGAATACGGCGTGATGAGCATCCCCACCTTCATCGTATTCAAGGGTGGCAAGCCGGTCGACCAGGTCGTTGGCGGCACACAGAAAGAAACACTCCAGCAACTCATCGATAAACATCTTGCGTAATTCTCTGAGGGCAGACCATGTGTCTGTCCCTCGTTGTTTTTAACCGTATGAATAAACGCATCATTATCGGCCTCGTTATCGTACTAGTTCTTGCTTCATCAGGCTATCTTCTTTCCGAGAAAATAAAAAACCATAGCTACTCTGAAGAGGTTTCTTACTCTTCAAGCGGAGGAAGCGGCGGATACGATGTCGCCGCCGATTCAATAGCGCTCACTGACACAGCGTATGCCAAAAACGGAGAGGGTATGGCGCAGCAACGTGCTATGAGCAACGCGGTACCAACCGGTATGCCGCTGCCGCCAAGCGTTCAACCGGGCGTCGCACCGGACGTACAAGAGCGCATGGTAGTGCGTAACGGTACTGTTTCTTTAGTCGTTAAAAATGTTTCCACTACGGCTGATGCCATTTACAGCCTGGTCGCGCGCTCGAACGGTTTTATCGGCAGCAGCAGTTTGTATAAAAACGGGACAGCACTCATCGGCACGCTCACACTGCGCATTCCCGTAAAAAACTTCGACGCAGTCGTTGCGGAAATAAAAACCATGGGCGAACTCGTGAACGAGAATTTCCAGGGCGTTGACGTGACCGCCCAGTACGTCGATCTTGATTCTAATCTGCGCAACCTGCGCGCCACCGAAGAACAACTTCTTCTCATCATGAAGAAAGCCACGCGCATTTCGGACGTGCTTGAAGTACAAAACCAGCTCACCTACACGCGCGGGCAGATCCAGACCATACAAGGACAGATGAATTATTTGAAGCAGACTTCTGATTACGCCTCGCTCACCGTTACCCTTACAACCGACCCAAGCACCTTGCCAGTGGTAGAAAAAGAAGGCGAAAAATGGCGCCCGCTTGCGACATTCAAAGCGGCGATCCGTACGCTTATCTCGTTTGCGCAAGCGCTGGTGGACATTCTCATCTGGTTCGTTATCTTCCTGCCGCTCGCCGCACTTGTCTTAGGTGGCATCTACTGGATGGTACGCAAAACGCTCATCAAACGATAATCATAAAACTAAAAACTACCTCGCATGGACGAGGTAGTTTTTAGTTTGCTAGCGGGCCGCAAGAATAGGCGTAGAAGTAACTCCGGGGGTGACACCGACTACCGTCGGGGTAGCGAGTGGTTTGCGGGGCGTGGCGCCCTTCACTTCTACCGTATCACCCACCTGGAGGAATGCATATAACGCTTCTACGTCCTTGTACGCCACGTTTACGCAACCATGACTCATCGGGCGGATGCCGAACTGATTATGCCAGTACGCGCCATGGATATAGTAGCTGCGCTTGAATTCCAGATTCCATTTGGTGTTGGGCAAATTGTAGCCTGGGCCGATGTAGTGCACAACCGGAACTTTGCGTATGACGCTAAAGGTGCCAAGCGGCGTTGGGGTACTGAGCTTGCCGCTTGAAACCGGCATGTCCCCAACAAGGACATTGTTGAGATAGTAGCTAAGCCGTTGCGTAGTAAGGTCTACAATCACTTTGCGCGGCAGCGCTGTATCGCGCCCTGCTTCCAGGGGATTGCCGCCTTTTTTAACCTCTTCGCCATCATTTTTACCGTCTTTATCGGTATCGGCTTTGCCCAGATCGGTACCAAGCTTGAGCTCTAAGGCATCGCTTAAACCGTCTTTATCAGTATCCACCTCGGAGAGGCGCTTGCCGGCGGCAAGCGGCGAGTAATCGGCAAAAACTTCTTCTGCATCCGAAAAACCGTCGCCGTCGGTATCGGTTTTTTTAGGATCAGTATGATACACGGCTACTTCCTCATGGTCGAACAAATTATCACCATCAGCATCAAATGCTGACACCTGCGCCTGAACTGAGGGGGCGCAGAGCAGTGCAGTTGCAACCGCACAACCGAGCACAATATTCTTCATCATATGCATACCTTCTACCTCTAGTCAGAGACTCATGAGGGTACTATGTAAGTAAGATTATATTAATAGTGATTGAAAATACCTTTTCCGTCAAACCGGAAACTACCAGCTTCGTCGGTGCGCCAAACAGGTATTCCGGCACGTTCCAAACGGCGCAGCACTCGGCGTGAGGGGTGGCCGAACCGATTCTGTTCGCCCGCAGAAATTATGGCTTCGCGTGGCGCAACAGCGGCAATAAAATCTTCGCTGCTTGACGTATCGCTGCCATGGTGGCCGACCTTAAGGATCGGCGCACTAAGCTTCGGGCAGGAGAACTGTTTGACAGTTGAGGTAACGGACGTTGCAGGATCAGTATTACAGTACGTGGTGAGCAAAAACTGCTCAAGCGGCGCTTCCGCATCACCCGTAAAGAGCACGAGCGGTTTGCGCTCCGGGTCCACCAAACGAAAGACGATCGATGAGTTATTACTGTCTGCCGACTCACCGCTAAAACGTGGGTGCGGCGAAAGAATTTCGAACGCATACCCATCTATCTCCCAGACGTCCGGCGCCGTTACTGCGGCAAGCGGGATTGCCCGTTCCTCAAAAGAACGCAATAGCTCTTTCCAAGCCGCATCATCCTTATCGTGACCATTGATGATGACGGCATGTACGGCGTAGCGCTCGACGATTCCTTGGCACCCGGCATAGTGGTCGCTATCGGGATGTGTGATAACCAAAAAATCGATAGAACGGTCGTACCAGGGCAAAAGGCGCCCCACCTCGGCAAGCACACGGCGGTCAGGGCCGCAATCGATGAGGATACGTTTACCGGAAGGAAGCGTTATAAAAGTTGCATCGCCTTGCCCTACATCAAGAAAATCGACGTAAAAACCTTGTTTTGAATGGGCGATGAACGCACCGATACTCAGGATAGTCATGACAACCACAGCGACGATAACGCACTGGCGAAAAAACGACACACGCACTATTTATTAATCTGTGCCGCGAAAAGTTCGGCGATCCACTGTCCGTTTTCGGTGATGCGCTCGCGACGCAAGATGGTAAAAAGGCTTTCTTCGAGCGCTTCAGCCACTGCTTCGGGACGGTGATAGTACGACTCGATCTTAACAATTCCTTGGGCTGTCTTGATTTCTGGCGGATCTTTCTGGTTGATAGCTGAAACGATAAAACGGCCGTTAGGCACAAGTACGCGCCGCACTTCATCAAAGAAGTAATCGAGCCGTTTGAGGTGCACGATAAGGAAAAGCGCGGTCACCACATCGAATGAAGCATCGGGAAAGGGTATGTTTTCGGCTTCTCCCACGACAGTTGTAAGCCGCGCACTCCGCCCTTGTGCCACTTTGAGCATGGCCGGCGAATGATCAAGCACAACTACTTCTCGGGCAGTAGCCGCAAACTTAACCGCTGTGCGGCCGGTACCACCACCCACATCAAGCAAACGCTGACCCGAAATGTCGCCGGTAAGCGCCCCAAGCATGCCCTGCTCAAAAGAATCCAGATACGCCTCATAGCGCCGGTACAGGGGCGCCACCGCTTCGTATCCAGCCTGTGAGGGCAGAAATTGTATTCGTTTTGAGGACATAGCAAACTATATCGGGGTTATCGCACAGTTCGCTTATGCATGTCAATCCTTAAACGTGTATAACCAATACCGAAGATAAGCGCAGCATACGCGGCAAACATGCCGAAGCGGCCCATCGCTACCGACACCACAGCAAACGGCACACGAGCCAACAAGCGCAGAAGATAAAAAATGATCCGCACTAAACCGCCGGCTACAACACCCACTACGCTTCCCAACCCCTCATGCACCAAACCAACAAGAGTGGCAATAAAAGCAAAGAACATGATGAACGACGTGAGGGGCACAACCAAGGTATTAGCTACAAGAGCAACAAGCGACACGCGGCCGAAATAGTACATAATGAACGGCAAGGTGCTGATGGTTGCAGATAACGTGGTAAGGCCAGCCTCGGCAAGAGCCGCCACAACACCCGTGAACCTCTTCCTCGGCACCCACCGCTCGAGGAGCGGCTGCACATACAGCAAACCGAGCGTTGCCGCCACTGAGAGATGAAAACCGATATCAAAAAGCAAGCTATACGGACTGAAGGTGATAAGAACGGCCACGGCATACATTATAAGGAGAGCTGGATTAAGCCGTCGGCTCATCTGGCGCGCCATAAGGGTGATAACCACCATGATACCAGCCCGCACCACCGAAGCCGAGGCACCGGCGAAAAGGACAAACACAATAATCGCCGCCACGGTGATAAACCAGGTTTTACGCTCCGAAAGACCGCCCCATATAAACGCCTGCGCCACCGCGACAATGATAATGTTGAGATTCGCACCCGAAACTGCGATGAGGTGCGTTACCCCGGTTGCTGCAAATAAATCTGTTAAAGCCGGTGGCAAACCGGATCGGCTGCCATAGAGAATGCCCGCGATAAAACTCGACTCCGGTTCTTTCCATACTGCATCGATAGCGCGAGCCACCCGGGAACGCACTGCAAAAAGTATACGCCAAAACACCGACGACTCTCCTTTCCCCACAACTCCAATAGCTGAAGCCGTGCATTCGCCTACAAAACCGTTGATCCAGGCGTAGCGATCATACCGGAAAGCTTCATCGACAGCTGCCTCGGGGATACGCGGCGTACACGCAAACCGCACCAGGTCTCCGTAACGAGGCCCACTCTCACGCGGCGCACGAACGCGCAGCGCGACGGATTGTAGTTTTTCGGGACGTTCTATTTGCACGAGGTAGTACGTTCGGTCTAACCGGCGATCTGGATCATGCACGACCACCCCTTCAATATTAATCCGTTTACCTACCGCGGACGCGATACGTTCTACCGCCACAGCCGGCGTCGCGGTTTCTACGCGCCAGATGGCAAGAGTAGCTGCCAAACCAGCGGCTATCAACAAACGCAACTGCGGCCTACTCCACCACAAGCTTACCGCACATAACAACCCGATCACCGCAAAAGGTATCAAAAAACTTATCGCGGCAACCACAGTTGGCGCTACGGTGCTCCACCCGATCGCAACGATATAGGTAACAAAAAAGACAACAACCACACCGTGCGCGCTATACCAGGGAAACCGCCGCCATCGCGAGAAGATATTCATATGAGACAAAACACTCTGGGGTATCCCAGAGTGTTGTACGTAATGAGTGTATCTTTACAAAAAGAGGGCTACGAAACTGTTCGTCGGCCGACCAATGGCGATATTGATCGCCATGCTGGTCAACGAATACGAGGAGAGAATAATGACGAGACCAATCGTAGCGTTGCGGATGGTATGTTTGGCTTTATCGATCTGTTCGTCGTTGCCACCGGCCGTGAGCCAGAGATAACCGGCGTACAACATGTAGCAAAAGACGATAATAGCCAAGAGCCGCAGAATGGAGCGCACCAAAAGCATGATGGTTACCCGTGGATCCACCGGATCACCAAAACCAGCACCGCGTTTGCCGCCAGCAGCAGCAAGCTGCGCGCCAATGTCTTCACCTACGCCGGTATCTTGCGCTTGTACAGGCAGAGCCGGAAGAGCGATTGGAAGCGCAACCAAAACTGCCATACCAAGGAAGGCGAGGGTGCGTTGAACGCGGCGAGCAAACGTAGCCATACAAAATGAAGAAAGGTAAAAGAAACGAGATCTAGAAAACGTAATTCCACCAGTTATCTTTGAAGGATTTGCCAAAACTAGTCCAAAAACCGCCTGTACCGTAGCCCGGGCCAACGGAACCACTTGAGGGCGCACCCGACGTAAGCGCAACGACACCTACCAAGAAGGCCGACAAACCATAGGCCGCCATTACCACGACAAGACCCATAGTAGAGGTCTTAATGATATCTTTTGCCTTATCGACCTGACCTTCATCACCCTGCGCCGTGAGCCACAAGAAACCGGCGTATACGAGCAGGATGAAAAAAATAGTACCGATAAGCGACATGGCGATGCGGATGATGCGGCCGATGGTTTCGGACAAGGTCGTATCCGTCACTTGTTTAACATCGTAACCGCTTTTTCCAGCCACTTCTTCGGTTAAACTCATAATGTCCGGCTGAGCCAGAGAAACGACCGGCAAAGCGAAGGCGGTCGTAGCTACAACACCGAGAATAAGGCGCGATACTTTTGTCATACCAGAAATTATTTAGCGGCCGTTGAAGAGGCCGGAGCAGCCGCTCGGGTCAAGCGATTGCCGACGAAGTAGGTTACCGAGTAGGCCGACAGTGTAATGATAAGACCCATGACGCATGCCTTTATGATTGACTGCGCTTTTTCGATTTTTCCTTCATCGCCCTGAGCTGTCATCCAGAGAATGCCGGCGTAAATGGTGAGCAGGAAGAAGATGGTACCGGTAATCGCCAGCACACCGCGCACCACGGTACCTATCGTACCGGTCAAATCACGGCTCAAGCCCGTACCGCTTTTATCACCCACAGCTTTATCGAGATTACTCATTGCCTTGTCGAGCTGGGCGTGGGTAAAAGAAACCGGAGCTAAAGCCATAATACCGGCTACGAGCGAAACAGTGAGAAACGAGAAGAAACGGCGCATAAAAAGTTATATAATTAACACTAATGAAGAGGAGTAAAAGCAGGCTAAGAGATATTAATTTCCCACATCAACGCAACGAGCATTGTCAGTTCCTTCGTTTATCCACGCACATATCGAAGCATTCGCATTGGTGTTTTCGGCAAGACAGGAATCACGCGTAACGTTGATGACACACGAGACATTATTTCCAGCCGCACTTGAGGCAGCAGCGTTACGGGATAACTGATCGAAGACGAACTGAGTAATAGCGTACGCAGCCAAAACGATCACCAAACCGATAACCGAAGCTTCCATGATACTTTTCGCTTTGCTGATACTGTCTTCGCTGCCGCGAGCCGTCATCCAGAGAATGCCGGCGTAAAAGATGAGTCCAAAGAAAACGATACCCAAAAAGCCCAACACCGCACCAACCAACGTACCGACCAGCTCGGGAACGGTGCCTGCGCCGGCTATTTTAGAAGGTAAAAGATTCGCGTTGCCGCGATTAACTTCTTGGACCGTAAGAGACAGGCCGTAATCTTTTTTCTGTTGCGCATGAGCGCCAGAAAACGGCAGGACAAGTGAGGCAAGCCCTACCACAAGGCTGCCGATGACAAGCATTTTTTTCATACCGTACAAGGTCCTAAATGAAGAAGGTAATGCCCCGAAAAGTTGGGTCTTTGCGAAGCACTCTCTTCTTCAAACCCCTCAGTCCGAGGGAGTGGCGGCCGCACACCCCCTCGAACATAAGAGAGATTCTCGTTTTAGAGTCCTGAGCCCGTAGTACCGGTACCTGTCGTTGCCGCTACGAGCTGGTTGATGATGAAGCTGGTAAGGGCGTAAGCCATGAGGATGATAGCCAAACCGATAGCCGATCCGGTGATCCAAGCTTTAGCCTGAGCAGTCTGGTCTTCGTTGCCTCCGGCGGTCATCCAAAGGAAACCGGCGTAGAGCATGATAACTACCATGACGGTAGCGATAAGACCAAGAAGGGCTTTGATAATGTTGGAAACCACGATGCGGAAATCACGGTCCGGGAGCCCCGTAGCCTTGATCTGCGAGACACCGAAGGTGTCAGCAGTTACCGATTGAGCGGAAGCCGTCGAGACAAACGTCCCAGCGGAAGCTACGAGCGTCAAACCCATTACGAAAGCGGTCATGAGTTTTTTGGTTGTGGACATACTGTCACCTCCCTTCGTGATAAAGCTAGGTATGGCATGCCGTCATCCGACACACCGCTGACACAATCTTTTGAGCTTGTGCCAATGGTGTTTCTGATGATCTAAACGGCCTATGCTAGCATGATTTAGTAATTTTGTCAAGTATCCTGAGAAGCGTCCTCATTGTAGCATGTTTTTTTACTTCGCGCCAGTCAGATAATCCAGATAGGTGCCAAGCAGGATGTAGCTCGCTAAAATAACGAGCACGCCAATGACGGCCCACATCATGGTCTTGCTCCCCTGCGCAATCTGGTCGCTATTTCCAGCTGCAGTAAGCCACATGAAACCGCCCCATACCACCATCATGAGCGTTAAGGAACCCATGATAAGAAGCACGAACTGAATAAAACCACCGACTTGGGCAAAGATGTTAGTGCCGCGCGACTGGAGCGGATTGGGAATTGTGGTGCATGTGCCAACACCATCAGGGCACGGTGCGCTATTGGTGGCGTTGAAACCAGGCGTATTGGCATTCGGAAGCGACGTGGTCTGTGCCAGAACGGCGGAGCCGGATAATGCACCAACAAAAACGAGCGCGGTAATGAAGAGGCGGGGTGCGCGATGCACAAAAGATAGCATAAAGTAAGAATTATCCAACGGTATCAAAGATGAACTTAACGATAAGCGAACTGCCAAGCATAGCCACTACGCCAAGCGTTGTCCATACGATGATCGTTTTCGCTTTATCGATGCGATCGCCATTGCCTGCAGCTGTCATCCACAAGATACCGGCCCAGACATAGAGCGCAAGAGCAAAAGAACCGATGAAGGCCAAAAAGACATTGATGATCTGAGCAATAACTTCGGTGATCGTGCGGAATTTGGTTTGATTAAGTACGCTTGCTTCTTGCGTTAAGTTGATATTCCCCTGCAAAGCATCTTGCTGGGTTTGATCTTCGGCGTCGCGGAGATTCTCTTCTTGGTTGACACGCGCTTGGAAGGCCTGGCACCCAGCACCGCGGGCGATAACGTCTTTATATTTGGGATATGTCGTGCCAGTGAACGGACGGTAATCTTGGCCAAAAGAAGCGCAGGAAGGCGTAAATTTAAGGGCATCGCCCTCTTGATCATAGTCGACAGCTCTGCTGCAATCTGATAAACGCCCACCTTGATTTCGGCAGCAGCAGAACGGGTCGAGATAGTTGCATTTTTTGGCAAAATCTTCTCCATCTCGGCTGCCACCATACCACTGCACCTCACCTACTTTTATGTCGCAACCATTTTCATTAGACGAATAGAGGAGTGGATATCGATTATACGGTTTGTCATCGACGGACTTACGCAAAACTTCAAAGAGAGGCAGGTCGTCAAAAGTATTAAAACTCATCCATTTATAACTTCGTTTGGCACCACCATCAATTTTAAAGTCAATTTCACAATAGCATGCACCGACGCAGGTTGACGGATCCCGACATTCATCGTCGTATACCTCTCTAACTCCTGACAGGTCATTAACGATGTAGGCAGCCTGAATAGATTGTGGTTTGAAAAAACCGCCGATCAAGAAAAATAGGCCCACGATGACAATCAACCTGACAAGACGTTGTACCATATAATTATTGCAAACGGAATTGTTGGCTGAGACCCAGAGCATCGGCCAAGATGGTAATGAGAAGATACGCACCGAAGACAACCGCGAGACCGATGACCGCGGCCACCATGGTATTCTTACCCGATTCGATCATGTCAGAACTGCCGCGCGAAAGAATGAACTTGAAGCCGCCGATGAGGAAAGCGACAAGGGCGATGCCACCGACAAGGCCGAGCAGCAAATTGGCCAGATCGATAGCCAGTTTGATGAAAATACGCACGTCTTTGCACTCGCCACGGACCGTGCTTTCGAATACGCAGGCAGGCATGATGCGCTGCAAAATACCGGTTTGACCATTACTTTGCGCTTCAACGTTCGTCTGGTTTTTCTTGCTCACGAGGAGCCGGGCAGCATCTTGCAAGGTGGCGGTTTTAAAGTTACGGACTTTTACCGAACACGCTTCAGCGTTAGGCTGAAATTCACAGGTGGTGTATTTGCTGTTAATAGCCGGATTGCCCGGAGCACACGAAGTGGCATCGGCTTCAAAACATTCCGCGTCAAAACGATTGGCATCATCGAATATGCTCACGTCGGTTTCTTGGACTACAGCATCTTCGGGAAACTTAAAGACATAGCAATAACAGGAACCGGCTGCCTGCGCGCCCTGAGCATTCCCTAACAGCCCTGCCAACAAGGCGAAGGCAAGAAGAGAACTAGAAACTAAACGGCGAAGAAGAAACATAGGCATTAGAAGGTCTGATCAATTTTGGCGGCGGCACGATTGAGGATGGCCTGATACCAACGGCCCGGTTCTTGGCCTTCGGGAAGCGGTACCTGCCATTCGTTGATCATGTCGGAAAGGGCTTTGACGGCAGCTTCATAATTGGTTCCTTTGTACCAGTTGCGGGCAACGAGGATATGGGTGACGAACGGGAAAAGATTGGGGTTCTCGAGCTGGGTGCCGACATAGGTGCGCAGCGCGGTGGGGCGCTCGGTTTTGTCGAGGTATTCTTTGGTGGCCGGTGAATGGGCAATGTAGTCGATAAACGCCCAGGCTGCTTCTTGGTCCGGAGATTTTTTGGTAACGGTCTGGACCCAGTAATTAGCTACGTTGCGGGCCCGATCCGGGTCGATCTGGAAGAGCGGAATGATACCAAAATTGAGCTGCGGGGCGCGCGCCTTAATGACTGGCAAGTGATAATTATATCCAAAGAAGAACGCCAAGGAACCGTTAGTGAACGCATCGAGGGCGCTCGGCAAACTGGAGGACCAGCTGTAGGTTTCGGCAGCCGGATTGGCAAAGTCGGCGTAAAAGTTGAGGATATTGTACGCTGGCGGTTGCTCTTCGTAGGCCAGCGTGCGTGGCGGCAGCTGGAACGTAGGGCGGCCGGCTTTGTCGACAAAACTAAGACGGTTTTGCTCAAAAAGAGTGAACAGAATATCGTCAGCACCCGGAATATTGTTGCCGGTGCCGAGCGCTACGCCGGACTGGAGGATTTTGCCGTCCTTATCGATTTTGCTGATTTTTTGCACGGCGGCTTGCAGTTCGGACCAGGTTTTGGGCACTTCGGGAATACCGGCGCGATCGAGGATGTCGCGATTATAATAGACCGCAAGAGAATCGAGCGATAAGGGCAAACCGTAAATCTGATTATCAAAAACTACGTCTTCGGCGACAGCCGGAACATATTCATTAACGAGCTGTGGAACCGTGAGCAAGCGGCGTGCGCCGGGAACAACCGTAGATTTGCTATCAAAAGAGCTGCCAGAACTGATGACGCGGTTATCCGGAACTTCGAGCGGCATGGTGGCCAGCTTGGAGCGCATGAGCGGAAGGGAGCGGTTGCGCAGAGAAACGATATCTGGACCGCGGTCTTCGGCCAATTCTTCGATAAGGCGCTGGTAGAGCTCTTCGGGGCGGAGCTGGCGGATAGTAATGGAGATGTGGGGGCGCTCAGCCTGGAACGCAGCTGCGAGTGCTTTGAGCTGATCCACATCGTCATAGACCGTCCAGTATTCGAGCTGTGCTGGTTTGACCGCTGCCGCCTGCTCGGCCTGTTGCGTGGATTTGCAGCCCAAACCAGTGAAGGCGAGGATGCCTATGAGAAGGATGGCAAGGAGAGAATTTTTCTTAACGCTTTGATGCCTTAGCATAGCGTTAATACGGAAGATAAAAACAGTGGGCTTATTATATCACACTCTTTAGGAACTTCCTAAAATCGGGAGCTAGCTTTTTGTCACGGAGGGCAAAATCGACGTTGGCTTTGAGGTAGCCGAGCTTGGAACCAGTGTCGTAATGGATTCCTTCTACCTTGCACGCATATACCGCGCGCTGCTTGATAATCTTGGCAATCGCATCGGGGAGCCAGATTTCGCGGTCTTTGCCGGGTTTGGTTTTTTCAAGTGCAGGGAAAATATCGGGCGTAAGGATGTAGCCACCGAGGCACGCGAGGCGCGAGGCGGTTTTTTCGGGACCGGGTTTTTCAATGAGACTCGAAACTTGCGCGATTTTGGAGGTAACAGGCTCGGCTTCGATAATACCGTATTTCTTGGTTCCTTCATCATCAACATTAAAGGCGGTTAAAACCGGATTTTGATACCGCTCATACACTTCGATGAGCTGTGCCAAATGGGGTTTTTTGGGCGAATAGAAAAACTCATCGCCCCAGACGACGGCAAAGGGTTCGTCGCCGACGAGGTTCTTGGCGCAGAGAACGGGCGTACCGTTACCATACGGACCTTTCTGGCGGATAAAGACGAAATTCGCCAGATCGGTGATGCGCTCAATCTCTTCGGCCTGCTCGTATTTGCCCTGTTTTTTGAGCCAGTTAACGAGTTCGGAATTGGGGCTAAAATGGTCTTCGATGGCGCGTTTGTTGGCGCCGGTGACGAGAATGATGTCTTTGATACCGGATTTAACGGCGTCTTCTACCACGTACTGAATAGTCGGTTTATCGACGATGGGCAGCATTTCTTTGGGCTGGGCTTTGGTGGCCGGAAGAAAACGCGTGCCGAGGCCGGCGACCGGAATGATGAGTTTGCGGACGGAAGACATAGTGAAGGCAGTAAAAGATAGCTCAAGTTTAACAAACAAACGAACGACGAGCAATAAACGAACAAAGTTCGGGATATCTTGACATAGTTTTGGAGCCGTGCCAAGGTGATTGTGCCCTTTTATACAGGAGGCAGACTCATGAAACGGACGCGTCTCGCACGAGGAATTTTCGCTCTGCTTGGTCTTTCTATCAGCGCCGGGGCGAACGGTTGCGCACTGACAGCACACATCCCGCAACGGCACTATTCGTTCTCGAGCGTTCACGAAGAGATTGTGGAGGCTGGGACGAACAAACGCAGCAGGCACTGCAAGAGCGTAATCGAGACCGAACCGACCGGATATCGGGGGTGGGTCATCGATTGTGATTTCTATCTGAAGGAGAACGGCACCCTTGAGCTTCCTCTTGGTGCCAAGCGTGCCTGGAAGTACTCTATCGGGTCATCCTATGAGGACTTTGTCGTGCCTGCCGACAGCCAGTACTACGGTGTCCAAGTGGCAATCACCCTGCACTGTCCGGAAAACCACCTGCCGAGTCATGACGAAAAAACCCACGTCGCCACCTGCCTGCATAGCGCACCGCCCCTGCCGTATGCCGACGCACCAACGCCGTAAAGACCATCCCTAACTCGTCGTCGGACCCCGGCGACGTTTGCATTTAGGCTTGACAAAAACGCTATTTTCGGGCTTTGTAGGGTGCACAGGGGAGGATAACCGATGAACCGAAGAGTCTTTGCTACCACTGCTTTTACGCTCAACTTGCTAGTAAGCGGCTGTGCGACGGTTTCATACCAGACCTTAGAGAAACAGGCGGCTCTGGCCAACGGTAATGCGGACAAGGACAATCCATGCCGTACTTCGCGTCAGGGGCACACAATCTGCACCCTACGGCTCAAAGCCGGCGAGAGCGCTGAGGTAGCCGATGCCGAAATCAACTTGCGCCGCTCGGCGGATCTACAAAAAATGGTGCTCGAGCGCTCGGGCACGCCGCCGACGTTTTTCAACATCGTGTGCCCAGCAGACCATGGTGCACGTCTCTGGAGTGAGCGCTGGGCAAAGAAGGTGAGCATCAAGACGATCCGCTGTCTGAAAGAGCCGTTGTAGGCGATGGGCGAATCATCCAGGTATTACGCCGCCGCATGAGGCGGCTTTTAGTTTTGAGCTCAGTAGGACTTGACGAAAACGCTATTTTTAGGCACATCTATCGGCGACCCAGGCTTGGGTTTTGGAGGTTAACCGTGCGTTATCTACTCATTGCGGGATTCGGGGTGCTCAGCCACATCTTTCTTGGTGCCGGCTGCGCACCTGCCACGCTTACACCCCGGGAGTGGACCGAAGAACTCCTTGAACATCAGCTCGAAACCATGGCGACGAGATCAGACATGGACAAAGCCTGCCGCGTCGAAACCGGCGCGCGGTACGCGGAATCATTCACCTGCCATATCACGTTGCGCTCCGACAGCGTTTTCATCTTGCAAACGTATCGCGTTCTTACCGACACGCACATAAAGAACCCGGACGGCACGGAGCAAAAAGCGTTTATCTTGCGACGTCAGCAGCCTTTTTGGCATGATTTCTTTGGCAAAAAAGAGGTTGACGTAATCGCAACCTGTCCCCGCGGACTTTCTCCAGCCGAAGGATCGCTCGGCGGCACGATTCCCATTATCGAATGCGAAAAGCACTAGTCCAGCCGAACTCAAAATAGCTATCACCTAACCGCCCCTCGGCGGTTTTTATAGTAATCGTGGTTTTCCGCAGTAACTATTGACAAAACTCCTACTTTAGGGCCCAATGAGGGCGGCCTGACGGCCAGAAAAGAGGAAACGACCATGAAGAAGCTGCTGGTGGGACTGAGCCTTTGGGGAATTGGGGCATGCGCGCACGCACCGACCTCGACGATCACATGGACGGTGCGGAACTGGACCGATGCCGAGATCCGGCACGAGGTGGCGACAGCGACGCGCGAGTATGGCACGCCGTGCCAGCTCATCACCAAGATCGAGAACGACGTGCCGTTCGACTACGTGAGCTGCTTCGTACGGATCCCGCAGGGGTACTCGCTCCCCCTGGATGCCCGAACGTGGAGGCACGCCACCCTCCACCAAGAGAGTGTCAACTATATAGCGATGAGGGCGACGATCATGCGGCAGGGCAAGCCGGTCGCCGTCGAGCTCGGCGTACGTTGCATGGGCGATGACCGCAGAGAAGACAGCCACCTGGCGCCCAGGACCTCCGCGGACGGCGAGGAGCACCAGCTCGTCTGCAAGAAGCTCGAGTAAACGACGAGCGCGGCGCCGATCGCAGACCTGACCGGTGGAACGATTCCCACCGGTGAATGCCATGGAAATCATACAAAGATACCGCTCTGAGCCGCCATCTGGCGGCTTTTCTCATAGCGAAATATCTGCTCACCCCAGCCTACACCTCTATAGTTGACAAAACGGCAGGTATCTTGTGTAATGAGCTCGCCTTTCACAGGAAAGCGAGGTTATTCATGAACAGGTCACATCACGGTCTTGTAGCGGGATTGGCAGTAATGATGCTGGCAGGGTGCGCAGGAATTCAGCGCAAACCCCTAAACTGGACACCGGCAGATGTTGAAGACCACCTGCAGCGGGCGACGGCGCAAGACGTTAAGGAGAACGCCTGCCATTTTCGGACGCTCCCGGTAGCGCCTGCGGATGCAGGGCGGGAGAAAACCATCGATTGCCGGATTACGCTTACGGAAAAGACCACCTTCGCGGCTACAGATTACCAGCTCGGCGCTTCGCTGTGGATTTTGGGTGATGTGCGCGAGCGGCGCGAGATAGTGCTGCAGCGTAGAGAGCCCTACTTTCACCCGCAGTTTGGCCTAGCCAAGGTTTTTACCACGGTAGAGTGCCCGAAGGGCCACGCATCTGCCTGGCTCGAACCGCAATATGGCGGCCCCGCCGTCGTGTGCGACCCCGGTACTCCGTAACAAAGAAACGCTCAACCGCCTTCTCTAGGCGGTTTTATAGTTAAAAGGCTGCTTGCGACGAGGTGTTTGGTATGGTAGGATGGCCATGAAATTTATTGCCCAGATGGTGGAATTGGTAGACACTCAGGACTTAAAATCCTGCGCCCAAAAGGCATGCGGGTTCGACTCCCGCTCTGGGCACACCTATCGTTTCGATATGTTTTAAACCGCTTTCCCGTGCGGAATTTTTTAATAGATTAACACGGTCTAAAAATTTTTAATTTTAAAAGGCCTGTGCAATGGTGACGCAGAGGCCTTGGGTATTTCTGGAATTACGGACTAGAAGAGATCGGCGGCCGCGCGCTCTTCCCACGTGGCAGCTATGACTTTCTGTCCGTCCCACGCGTAATAGTGAGATTTGGGCTCTCCGTAGAGCCGACCCGTGTACGCGGTGCGGAAGACGGTGTTACGCGGAATGAGCGCGATAAACTGTTCTCCACTCCCCATACGGCCCGCATCTCCTTGGGCGATGATGCCGCGCGCGAGCACCTCTGCTGGAAACGGTGCAAAGACGGTCTCGAAGGTGGACTCGCCACATTTCGGACATGTAGCGGGCGCATACATCCCAGCGCCTTCGGTACTGCAGGCCCTGCATTTCCAACCGACCCGGTCGCCGGTATGGGCATTACTGCCCCGGAAGCCGATCTTGGTAACCATGACCGCGATAATGAAGTCGGGACTGGAGGCTTCGCGCGCGCTAATAAGCTTATTCTTGCCTGCTCGGGTCTTGCCAATCTGAGCGAACATAAGCCGATCACACACCTTTCCATCGTCAGGATGATTGGAGGCATGACCGACTTCTTTCGCCGCGACAAGCTGGCATCCACACGTGTCGCACGCACTACCACTCGACGACCAGACCGCTCGCCCCCGATCGGGGCACGCCACGAGCGGCGGATTATCGACCGGCAGCACACCACGCTCACGTCCCCGGCCTTCTTCACCGATGATTATGGCGGGGATATCAACGGCGGCACCCTTGAGATGCAGTGTCTTGACGGCCGCACCCGGCGTAACCGAACCGTTTGAAATGGTAACAACACTCAACGACTGCTGATTCATGGCGTTCCTCCGTTTCGGGCCCGGTGGGCAGCTGCCCGTGGGCGTGAAAGTCGCTGGAGCGACACAGTGCTCTTGTACGAAGAGCGGGAAATTACCTCGCGAGATAACTTCCTTACTCTGCGCAACAGTAGAACAGACAATAGTATCGTTCTTTTCAGGCAATGTCAATGAAAACAAACTCGTTCTTAGCACTTTAAAACAGAAAGGCGGAGCGCGCGAGGCGTCCGCCATGAAGGCTAGAAGGGTCATCAGTTGCTGACGACTGGAAGCTCGAAGTCGCCGATCCAGTTGGTGAAAACTTGGCCTGCGGCCGGCGTCACCTTGACCCAGATGCGTGCAACCACGAGCTCGCCGACTTTGAGCAGCGACAGGTTGGCCGGCGGGATCCAGAAGGTAAAGTAGACCTTTTGGGTGCCGTCGCTCCTCTGGCTGAAGGTGGCGGCCGGACCCGTGGTGTTGACCGGGTAAGATACGCCGTTGTAGAACACCTCGTTGTACACCTGTATCGTCACCTGCTGACTCATCGCCACCTGGTCGAGGCGCACACCAGCCCAGAGTCCGCGCGTGGGCGAGATGGAACGATCGCCCGGCGTAGGGCAGTCGTAGCCATCGAGGGCGCCGCCGCTCGTGTAGCGCGGAACGAAAGCCACCGCACACACGCTCGACGCTCCAGGGAAGCTATAGAGACCGTAGTGATCGATCTGCGTCGGGGGCACCGGCGGCCGGCGGGGCATGCCCGTGGTGGACGGCGGCGGGTTGGTAGTGCCACCGTCGGTCACACCGCCATCCGCTACGGAGGAGCCTACGACCGTGAAGGTCACGCGTCCGACTGGCTGCGGCGAATAACGGGAATCGGCGCGGCGGCGGATGTAGAACTCCACCGTGTGAGGACCCGTAAGATCCGGCGTGTAGGTGAGCCAGATGGCGCGGGGCGTGGCGCTCACGCCTTTAGTGCAGTACTCCCCGCTCTCGGTGTGCGGGTAGGTATCCGAGCCGTAGCGGGTGTAGAAGCACACGAGATCGTCGACGCGCAGGAAGGTGAAATACGCCGTGACCGGCGTACCGACAGTGGGGACGGCCTTGGTAGGGCACACCACCGCACCGGACGCGTCGCTCGGCGCCGTAGCGCAGAGGGCCGGATTGCCATCCGAAGAGTAGCTGTAAGGTGAGGCGGCTCCGGTCGTTGTAACTACGCCTGGAGTCTCAGGGATGCCCGAAGCGACGGTGCCCACCGGGGGCTCTACATTCATACCTGCCTCATCGCCGCACGCGGCAATAAAGCCCGCAAACACGAGGGAAAGAACAATGAGCTTCTTCATGACGATTTCCTCCTTTTGTACTGTTTGGGAGATTTTGCGCAGAGCAGAGCCTAAAAAGGCGTCTGTTACGACAGGTAATGCTACCACAAAAACAACTAAAAGTCAAGCTACGAGGAGAACTGTGCAGAACCAAGTTGAAGCCATTTTTCCCGCTCTAACTTGACAAAAAGCCGCCCACCGCCTATCGTGGATGGTCTCTCAACCTATGGCTCAGTGCCACCTATCAAGGAGGGTGAGATGCGTTCAGTAAAGAGGATTTTGGGAATTCTGATGGCAGTGATTGCGCTCAACGGCGGGTGCGCAGCCCCGGAGCATGTTTCGGATACGCCCGTGAAAAGCGCGCCTGAGAGACAGCTCTTTTACTACGAAGTCCAGCTCAACTGCTGCGTCGACTTGTCCCGCGGCACGCCAGCCAAGGTGCCGGTATGCGAGAAGTCGATAGCTGAGGCCGACGCTTGGCTGAAGCGTGCCCTACCCGGTCATCACATTGTGCGAACCGGAAATTTCTGGACACCGCCGCAACGAGCCGGCCAGGTCGTTTTTTACCATGACGTCGAGGCGTGCCGACCGATCACCAACATCGACGACGTAGCCTATTACACCAACCTTTTCATCAGTCGTCAGGATTGTCCTCAGTCGCTTCTGCGGACGCCGATCATCATCGACTGAAGTTCGAAACAACAACCAAATCCCCGCCGGAAGTTTCCGACGGGGATTTTTAATTGCTGGAATACTTACGGTTTGAGGCGGCCAATGGTGCGCGGGAACGGGATGCATTCGCGGATATGTTCCGTGCCCGAGATCCAGCGCACAAGGCGCTCGAGACCGAAGCCGAAGCCGGCATGCGGTACGGAGCCAAAGCGGCGCGTGTCGAGGTACCATTGGTACTCTGCTTCAGACAATCCTTCGCTTCGCATGCGCTCGAGGATGATGTCGATGTTTTCTTCGCGCTGTGAACCGCCGGCGATTTCGCCCGCGCCTTCGGTGGCGATAAGATCAGCGTTGAGGACGCGACTGTCATTGGCTGGGTCGCGCTTCATGTAGAATGGCTTGATTTCTTTGGGCCATTTTTCGATGAAGATCGGTACGGCGGATTCTTTGGTGAGAATGGCTTCGTCGTCGTTGCCAAGGTCTTCGCCGTGTTTGATGTCCGAGCCGAGACGGTTAAGCTCGACAATCGCTTCATCATAGGTGAGGCGCGTGAATGGCGCGTCGATCGCTTGGAGTTTTTGGATATCGCGCTCGAGGATGACAAGTTCTTCTTGGCAACTAGAAAGACACGCGCGAACGACATGACGGACAAGGCCTTCTTGGATACGCAGGTTTTCATCGTGCTCAACAAAAGCAGCTTCGGCATCCATCATCCAAAATTCGGTGAGATGGCGTTTAGTCTTGCTTTTTTCGGCACGGAAAACTGGGCCGAAATCATAGCAGCGTCCGACAGAACCGATCGCGGCTTCAAGGTAGAGCTGACCGGACTGCGATAGATATGCCGTGCCTTCGTCGAAGTACGGTACGGGGAAAAGCGTAGTCGTTCCTTCGCACGCGTTGGGAGTGAAGACCGGTGAGTCGACACGGACGAACTGCTCTTGGTGTAGATACTCTTGCATGGCCATCATGATGCGATCACGTAACCGAAGGATCGCCCACTGGCGTTTACTCCGGAGCCAGAGGTGGCGGTTCTCAAGAAGGAAATCCGGACCGTGGTCTTTTTTGGCGATCGGGTAATCCACGGCGAGCTGGATGATGTTGAAAGACTGGAGCTGGATTTCAAAAACATTCTCTTTCTTGGGATGCTTGGTGACGATGCCGGTGAGCGTAACCGAAGATTCTTGGGTGACTTGTTCGATAGCGGCCCAAACCTCGGCAGGAAGAGAATCTTTAGCTGCCACGACGGAACGCCAAGCAGCACCATCGCGCACCTCGAGAAAGGCAATGGAACCGGAGGAGCGTTTATTATAGAGCCAACCTTGGATAGTGATGGTTTGACCAACTAAGGAAGCTAGCGAAGAGGGCACGAGGGGCATACAATAGTAAGTTAAGGTACGATGTACAGTACCTTAAAGCCCGCTAAAACCGCAAGTCGTATTGACAAAACCGCCATTTGGTCTAGTGTACGTGCACCACTGAAGAATGAGGTGAACGATGCTTGAAAATCTAAGACGACACGGCTACGCGTTTATACCGCGGCCAAAGGACATGCAGGATATCGAACTTGCTCTAGCGCTGTTTGAAGACATTATTACTGTACCACCACCCACGCCGTATCGGTTCGTGCATGCGGGATGGCCGCCAGACACGGGTTTGTCGGAGCGGAGCCCTGAGATACATCCTGCGAGCGACCATAAAAAGGTGTTCCACTGGCGACCGTACTATAATCGGCTTCTCTTTGAGAATAATCTGCTCGCGTTCTGCCACCGGCCGTTCGTGCGCCTGCTCCAATGGTCGGACCATCTCTATAAAGCATCCAAAAGAACGGTGCTTGAATGCCTGCACGAGCTTAGCCGCGCGTTTCCGGAAGTAGAACTGCGGAGCTGGCGGATAGAAGAGCATCCCGACTCGGTACTGCGGTTTGTCCGCTATACCGCCGCGACAAGCCGCGAGGGCGGATATGCCACGCTCGGGCGCGAGCACCACGACTTTTCCTTCCTGACACTCATTATAGGCGAAGACTGCCCCGGGCTTGAGATACACACTGAGGGAGACTGGCAGACCATCTCTCCCACCCGTGAAAAAGTGATTCTGATCGCTGGAGAGAAACTGAGCCAGTACACGAACGGAAAAATTCCGGCAGCGCGGCATAGAGTCCGGCAGAAAATTACGGATCCGCAGCAAACAGTCGGTCGACGCTCGCTCCTGTTTTTCTTGAATAGTGATCACGACCAAACTTAAAAAGGAGGTCTCATGAGTACGAGAGTGCGGCAACAGGCCTTACTGATAACCCAAGCCGGTGTTATAACGCTCGCGATTATTTCGGGCTGCGGATACGCCCATCAAGCATACAAGATCTTCAGCAAAAAAAGCGCGCAAAGTTTATCCGGCTATCTCTTTATTGCCGTAACCTTCGTTTTTATAGCAGGCGCGCTTTACGGAGCGCAGCTGGGCAAAAAAGTGATGCTCCTTAGCAACGGATTGCGTGCACCACTTGCTGCGGCCGTAGTTGGGGGTATTGCCTATTACGGCGGGCTTTCCCCCGGCGAATGGATTGCAGTCGCCAGTGTAGTCGGCGCTGGTATACTTGCGTATACCAAACCGGCTTGGAGCGGATGGATGTGCGTTGGGAGTGCAGTCATCGGCCTGGCTGGCGTGACGCGCCAGATTTATGAAATGATCGCCCAAGGCCACCCCGGCGTCATATCGTTACCACTCCTCGGCACCCAGCTTGTCAACGCGATATTCTGGACTACATATCTTGCTCTGTACCTCGAAAAACCCTGTTTCGCCGATCGCGTTCTGACCTGGTGCTGCGGCACGAACATTATCCTGACCGGTATCTTGATGGTGCTATGGGCGCGGTTCTGACACAATCTTTTAGGCACCCAGAACTCCTGGGTGTTTTACATTGTTGCGCGCTTTACCATTGACACTTGAAGCATTTATTGATACTATTTGCCGTTCTGACTACGACTGATCTTTGACGTCATCGCGATACGTTCAGCGAACTACCAACCCTCCATCGATCCATGAAATGAAGGAGACACCCCCATGCGAAACACGCTGCCGAAGAATGCCTTGGAGCAGCAAATGACCGCCTATCTCACCACGCTCTGCTCAATAGCCGAAGGAGACACATTTCTCGCCTTGCGAATCGCAGAACTCATCGAGGAGTTCCTCCGCAACGAGTTCGCACCGATTCTGAAGACGCGGGCGGCGGACGACTTCACTGCGGCGGCAGAAGACCGCGCGCTGATTGGGAAGCTCGAGCAAGCAGGGAAGAACGTGACTCTGAACGAGGTCATCCCCAACATGCCAGACACGTTTCATGACATTGATTGGGGCGCTTTGATTCTCATTGGCCACACGCTGAGGAGCCGCCCCCCCGAAGGAATTGCGGATGCGAAGCTCAACCCGGTTCTCTTGTCGAGCATGGCCGGGGCATTCTTCACCGAATGCTTTGTGCAGGCTGCTCCTGCCCGCTACAAGACGTCGTGCGAAGGCTTTGTCCACTGGATAGCAAACATGTTTTTCCGAGCAGACAAGAAGAGCACCCTTGCGATATGGGAAGCGGCGGGTCGGCGACCGAGCAGTGCCGAGAAGCAACGGCAGGATTTGCGCGATATGCTGCGTATTAAGTCCTGCATCCGGCGCGCACACCTGAGCAGCGCTCGCTTCGATCAGGTCGTACTCATACCCGACCGGTGGCCGACCTGGTGGTACATCGAACAGCCCAAGCTCTGGGGAGAAACCCTCGCCTGCCGACGGCACGGTGAATGGCTCATCAAGGAAATCTTTTCCACGGTGACCGGTGAGCGCGTGCAGATCCAGTCCGTCGACCGTACCCACACCGCATTCGATCTGGTCGGCAGCATGCAATTCCTGCCCGAATACGAGACGTTCGAGCTCGTGAAGACAGGCAGGTGCAAGGAAACCCACTTCGTCTCTGTAACGCGCGATAACATGATCGTACTCAAGCTTTCCGACCAGGAGGGCAGAGCCACTCTTTCCTATGACGAGTATCTACAACAGATCCTCGAGCTTATCCGTGTCGGCCGCCTCGACCCGAACACGTACGATCAGATCCTCGCTGAATATCCTACCTAAAGCGTACCGACCCGGACGCTCCTACCACTACAAGCCAAGCCTGCGGGCTTGGCTCTTCCATAGAATTTCTCACCACGAGATTCTTCGAAGATACCTATTACACCCCGTCTACTTTATCTTCCCCAGCAAGTCTTGACCTTTATTACTTAGTGTGATATATACAATATATTAAACAGTCGGATTGGCATCCGTGGAAACCGATCGTTTCCAGGGCTGCCAACGCAGCCAAAATCAACGCAATCACACCAGAATACAGGAGGGACCTATGGACCAGCTCCACGACCTTTTCATGAACGCAAACCGCCAGTACAACGATCTCCTTAAGCAGGTACGGATCGCGGCCAAGGGGCTGCAGCAGGCAGCAATCCTGGCGTGCGTTTCGCATACCGGACTCGGCTTCTTGTTTCCGCTCACGCTTTGGGGCGACAACAGCGGCGGCAGCTCGGCCATCTTGGGGAGCGGCCGTCAGCTCTACCCTGAGTCTGACACGCGCCGTCTGGTCGGCTGGGAGGTAAAAGCTTTTGCTGCGCCGTTTACGGCCGCGGGCATGAGCAGCGCCACGTGGTTTGAACAGGCCGGAACGTATACCAAGGCCGGCAAGATCGATCTCTTGCCGCGTCTCACGAGCATGGGCCTCGCCGGCTACATCCAGAAAGAAAACCAGCGTCCGGCACGACCGACCATTTCGATCGTCTGCCACCGGCTCGAGGAGCACGTGCTCAAGGGCTACGTGGTCACGGTAACCGCCCACAAGGAGCAGAGCCGGCTCGATCAAGAGATGATTGCCACCCTGGTGGCACTCAACTTCTTCTTGGCCCTGACCGGGCGCGAACAGGTACCGATCCCCCGCGCGCTCATGGGCCAGGCATATGCCGAGCAGGGACTCACCGCCCAAGGTGATTATTACTATGTCACGCCCCAGGCAATTGCCATCCCCTTCCCCGGCGAGAAGTTCATCAAGAACGGGAGTGTGTTCATCACCGAGAGCGGCGCAACCGAAGGCGCGAACGCGCGGTTCAACCCCGCGACCGACGCACTCATGTGCGGGAGTTTCTTTCCGGCCCAGGCCGCGCACGATGAAACCGCCACACGCCTCGCCGAGCAGATCGGTAAGCGCGTGGTGATAGAGCTCGTTGCCGAAAATGCGGATCCGCGTAAAGGCACGGTCGCAACCGACGAGCTCATCCGGCGCGCACTCCAGTTCTACGGTCATCGTCCGGTTCTGATCCGGCAGAAGTGCGGTACATTCCTCGATAAGGCCGAGCTTGCGCACGCCGAAGCCCGTGCCGCCGGCATCGACTTTGCGACGCAGGACTTCGCGATCGGTATGGATACGGCCACCCGCCTCTTTCTTGAAGCGCACTGCGCGCGCTACGGCGGTGTCTCGGCCGTACTCGAGCGGCTCTACGCGGCCAAGGCTCGCTTTCACATCGTGGAACGCGCCACGCATCCCGCCGAACCCCGCCTGCCGAGCTTCCGTGAATTCGTCCGGCCGTTCATCGGCACGCCGTATGAGGAGATGTTCGAGCCGCTCCAGACCAGCTTCCGCCGCTGCCCGCTGAGCTCAAGCGACGTTCGCGCCATCTGCAACCAGAACCCGCGCCAGGCCGCTTAGAAGCCCTTTGTTCTTTAGCCTTCAACCCCGACCGAGGAAAACTCGGATCGGGGTTTTTGAATATAAAACTATATTGACAGGGAGTCGGGAAACGGTTATCATGGGCAAGAATTCACTCAATCAGGCAGGGTGGCGATGGTGGTAAGAGCACGGGATTCATAACCCGCACCCACAGGACGAGAAGTTCGATTCTCTCCCGAGAGGAATTTCATACAATACTAGGCAGGGTAGCTCAGTTGGTAAGAGCACGGGATTCATAACCCCGAGGTCGAGAGTTCGATTCTCTCCCCTGTCACAAAAATTCACCACATCCGAACCCGTTTCGTATGAACCTCATCACCCTCAATACCTGGGGCGGACGCGCTGGAAAAACCAACTTACTGTCATTCTTTGAACGATATCGGGAAACCGCTATTTTTTGTTTACAGGAGATTTGGGCCGCGCCATACGAACATCTAAACGGTCACGCGGCCGGCGGTTTGGCGATTGATCACAGCAACATCCTTGTCCATGGACGGCAAAAAATCGCGGATATTTTGGATAACCACACCTCGTATTTCCGTCCGCACTTTATGGATAATTACGGCCTCCTGTCGTTAGTGAGAAAAGATATCCCGTTAGTAACCGAAGGTGACGTATTCGTACATAAAGAAAAAGGCTTTATGCCGGCAGGAGACATTGGCATGCATGCGCGCAACATGCAGTTCGTAACGATCGAGACACCGCACGGACAACGCTCGATCCTTAATTTTCATGGGTTGTGGAATGGACAGGGTAAAGGCGACAGCGCAGAACGCTTGACGCAATCGGATAGGATTATCGCTTTTCTAAAAACTCTCAATCATCCGTACGTGCTTGCCGGTGATTTTAATCTCACGCCAGCTACCGAAAGCATCAAAAAACTGGAACGCTCCGGTATGCGCAATCTGATTACGGAGTATGGCATTGCATCGACCCGGACGAGCTTTTACACCAAGCCAGAGAAATTCGCGGATTACGTTTTTGTAAGCGAGGGTATTACGATTAATGATTTTAGAGTGTTACCCGACGAAGTTTCAGATCATAACGCCCTGTATCTAGATTTTACCTGAGTCGATTTTCAGAGATACTAATCCGTGATACAAAATAAAGATATTACGCGTCATTGTAAGGAGGGACGACGAAGCAATCTCCTTGATAGTAGAGTGGCCTCTGAATTACGGAGGGATTGCCCGCCCGGCACGCCTTTGCTGCCGTGGCGGACGGGCTCTTCGTCAGTCATGTAACTCCTTCCTCGCAATGACGGTATAAATATGTTTTCTAAATCTCTCCTATGCTCGTCCTCGGCATTGAAACCTCCTGCGACGATACATCCGTCGCGCTTGTCGACTGTTCAAAGAGCGGTTGTTTTGTCGTGGCCGAGCGCACTGCTTCGCAGATCGATCTGCATAAAATTTACGGTGGCGTCGTACCCGAGCTCGCCGGCCGCCAGCATGCCGAAGCCATCGTTCCGCTCATCGAAACGGTGTTGGAAGGACACGGACATCCAGACCTCATCTCCGTCACTGCTGGGCCAGGCCTCGTCACCGGTCTCATTGTCGGCGTGGAAGCCGCGCGGACGTTGTCGTGCGCCTGGAATATCCCGGTTGTGGCAACCAACCATATTGACGGCCACATTCACTCGGTCGAGATCCAAAAACAAGGTACGATTTTTGAATCGGCGCCGCGTATTTCGTTTCCCGCGCTGGCACTCGTTGTTTCCGGCGGGCATACCGAACTTGTTCTTTTGAACGATCATGATGACTACCAGATTATCGGCCGCACGCACGATGATGCTGCTGGCGAATGTTTTGACAAAGTTGCAAAACTTTTAGAGCTCCCCTACCCTGGCGGACCGAAAATTTCCAAACTCGCAGTAAATGGCCGCACCGATGCCATCACGTTCCCTCGGCCAATGCTCCACGAAAAAAATTACGATTTCAGTTTTTCGGGCCTTAAGACGTCGGCGCTCTACTGGCTGCGCGACAACAAACTGAGCGCGATGAATGTTAATCCGCTTGCCGGTGTGCCGAGCGGCATTTTCGGCACCGTATCCGAACCACCGACCATCGAGGATTTTTGCGCCAGCTTTGAGCAAGCGATCGTCGATACGCTGGTCGGCAAAACCCTCAAAGCCGCGCTAGAATTTAAACCTAAAAGCATCCTCCTTGTAGGCGGCGTGAGTGCCAACCGCAAACTGCGCGAGACGCTTGAGGCAGCGACCCGGAGCGAGTTACCTGACACGGCGTGTTTACTTTCGGCACCGGGATATTCCATGGATAACGGCGCGATGATCGCGGTAGCGGGGTATTATAAATTTCTTAAACAGGGTCCGACTGAGTGGAAGGAATTGGATGTTGATCCGAATTGGCGGGTGGATGCCAACTTCCAAAAAAACTAACTAGATCTATGCAGGTAAACACGCGGCGCATTATTCGCTACTCCCTTATTGGTATTACCGCAGCGCTTCTTTTCTTTTTATATATCAATCTCCACATCCTCGTTTCCGGTTCACGCAGAATCGTAAGCCAAGGCAACAACCCCCGTTCGCAAGCTATTTTGGTGCTTGGCGCAGCGGTATACAGGAATGGTCGCTTGAGCGATATGTACCAAGATCGTGCACAGACCGCGCTTGACCTCTATAACGCTGGTGCAGCGCCCTATATTATTGTAAGCGGTGACAATAGCACGGTTGACTACGATGAAGTGACCCCGGTCAAAAAATTCCTCATCGCGAACGGCGTACCGTCGACGAGCGTGTTTTTGGATTATGCCGGGTTCGATACGTACGATAGCTTGTACCGGACGCGAGATATTTTTGGCGTAACGTCGACCATTGTAGTAACGCAGCGTTTTCATCTGCCACGTGCTTTATATATTGGAAAAAAACTCGGCCTGCACGTACAGGGTGTTGTCGCGGACCGGCATCACTACCGGGGCATACGATATTCGTATCTGCGCGAAAACGCCGCACGGCTCAAGGCCTGGTGGAACGTAATGGTCGAGTCGAAACCCAAATTCTTGGGCGATAAAATTGAACTGAATAGTGATAAAGGCACGGCGGGACAGACGGTGACGAAACAATAAACAAGTAACGATCTCACACGCTCAACGCCACGACGGAACAGCGATTTCAAAACACTCAGTGGCATAACGACGGATGAATACTTCTGCCTCCGGAGAGGTAGAAAGAGAAGCAACTGCCTCAACTGAAGCTTGCGCGAGGGTGATAAGCAAGCGACGCAATGCTGGGCTGATTTCAAAAAATGATGCACGCTGAGGGAGCGCAACATGCTCTTGGCACAGCGCTCTTTTTTCAAAGAAGCTGAAAAATATTTTTTCGTCTTTAGAAAACGCATGCTCTTCCAAGCACTGATCGATATTCAAACCAAAACCGAGAATCGCCAAGGTGTTCAAAATAAACGAAGCGGTAACCACATCGGGATTACGCGGCAGGTGTTCGAGAGCTGCAAAAAGCAGATCGAATAACCGCGGCTCCGGGGCAGAGCTTAACGTAAGACGGGCAGTCATATTTACCACCCACTGCCGCGCCGTAAGCGCAGGTCGATCAAGGGTAAACGAAACCGGCTCGAGCGAGCGAGCGCGGATAAGCACCGGACGCTCTTTGCCGCTGATAATATCCGCTTCGATGGCCGTGCCCGGTTCCAAAAACGGACTGTTTTTACTGAGGATTTTTTTGGTGCCTTTGATGAGAGTTTCGAGTTTGCCGCGCTCGCGCGTAAAAAGGGTGACGACTTCGTCGTACTCGCGCCAGGCACTGCGGTTCAGGACGATCGCTTCCATATACGACAGGTTACTTCGTCGCAGTCAGATAATCTTCAAGGATAGTCATGGCAGCGCGTTCATCGCGCGAAACGGTACCGCCGTGGGCAATTGCCAGACGGGTCGTAAATCGTTCATCTACCCATTCGCACGGGATGCCAATATTTTCGACAAGCGGCATGACGCGTTCTTTAATGCGCGCCGCTTCCGTACTTTCAACTCCATTGAGCGTGCGAGGCAAACCGATGATAATTTTTTCGGGATGATATTCGTTACTCAAAACGCGCAACGCTTCGGCTGCTGGAGCCGGTTCTTCCATAGGAATAATACCGATCGGCAAAACCACGCCGATCGTCGTGTCGACAAAAGCCACTCCCATTCTCTTGGTTCCCGCGTCCAACGCCATCATTTTCATAGAGCGGAGAGAAAATTATGCGCCGAGTTCGCCCGGGCGACGCGTCACGACCGTATTGCCACGGCGGTTGATGATGAGCGTATGTTCAAAATGCGCGCACGGTGATTTGTCGGCAACGACAATGGTCCACCCATCACGCAGAGTTTTGACGCGCGTTTCACCCGAAAGAGAAATCATCGGTTCAAGGGCAAGCACCATGCCCGGTTTGAGGATAATATTTTCGAGCGCCGGATCATAATAGTTGGGTACGGCCGGATCTTCGTGCACAGCATGACCAACACCATGACCCACCAAATCGCGGACAATGCCGTAGGAACCTTCCGAGCGCACGAACGCTTCGATGGCGCGGCCAATAGACGCGACAGATTTACCAGGGAGCGCAGCCTTGATACCCACTTCGAGTGCTTGCTGGGTGACGCGCAGCAGGCGCTCGATTTCTTTGTCGACCGTACCGATCATGATGGTAACGGCCGTGTCGGTAAAATAACCACGCTTTTTATCGCCCGGGCGGCGTGGCCACTCCATACCGATATCGATGCTGAAAATATCCCCTTCTTTAAGGATAACGTCGGCGCGCGGAATACCATGGACCAATTCTTCATTCACCGAAGCGCAGATGGTACCCGGAAACGGCGGGTCATCGCGGCGTGTAGTGTAACCTTTGAAGGCTGGTACGCCGCCGACTTTGAGAATGAGCTCTTCGGCCTTATCGTCGATATCTTTGAGACTCATGCCCGGACGAGTAAACAAAACCAACTCATTGAGGATGGCACCCATAAGTTCACCGCCTTGTTTAATGGCCCGTTGTTCGGAAGGAGTTTTTAGTAACATAGTATACAGGACACCTGAGCGCCGAGGTCTAAACTAGCGCAGAATATCATATAATACCGGACTAAGCAAGGCTGGGCCAAATCCGCCTTCCGGGAGCTCAAAGTCGCGCGGGCAGATGTGGCGAGGCGCAAGTCCAGAAGTGTGTTTGTCGAGCACTTCCCAGCCGCGCTCGAGATACGCTTGGGTGAGCGCAGGCGTCATGAACGGAAAGTTATAGAGCACCGTGTCGATATGCCGTTCGGTATAATATTCGAGTTCGAAAACGGTTTCTTGCACCGAACGCGGCGACGGTTCACCGCGGATACGCCGGCCGTTGGCAACGACATGGATAAGGCGGGCCGGAGAATTGGCCAACGCTTCACGCACGCCTTCCGGAAGAAGTGTAGCGACAATGCTCGTATACAAATCACCTGGGCCAAAAATAATGTAATCCGCCGAACGGATGGCCGTAAGCGCATCGGGGTGAGCCGCGCGCGCCGGCGTAAGCCACAGCCGTTCGATAGTAAGATGCGGCGCAAAGTAGGGTTTGTCGAGCGCGTGTTCGGTGGAAGTTATGGTACCATCGCTCAACTCAGCGCACAAATGCGCGTGTTCGGTCGTAATAGGCACAACGTTGCCAACGGTTTTAAGCGCGGTTTTAAGCATGTCGAGCGCATGCAGGATCCCACCTTCCTTCTGTAAAAACGTCAACAGCAAGTTACCGAGATTAGGGGCTTCGGCGGGAGAGGGGGCAAAATGGCGGCTTTCTGGAAAGCGGGTGTGGTACAAAATCGACCGGAGCATTTCGGATTCATGCTCGGACAAGGCAAGGAGGGCGCGCAGCAAATCACCAGGCGGCAGAACGCCGTATTTTTGGCGCAAAAAACCCGACGAACCGCCGGAATCGCTCATAGCAACGATACCGGTAATGTTGAACTGGTCGGCATAAGGCTTAAGCGCCTCCAAAACCGCGGAAGCACCACTACCACCGCCCAATACTACCACGTTTTTCTTGACAAATTGTGGAATTTCAGGCATAATTGTTTGTTCAGATATCAGTGCTGTTTATATCAAAAATTCGATTTTCGCTCTTCGATCACGGCGGTTGAAATACCCAACCGTCGAAACCGGAAAGCGAGCCTGACGCAGATTCGAATCCTGCATGGTAAACGGCCCGTGCGTTTGCCGTTCGTCTAAATGGTTAAGATGCGCTATCCACGCTAGTACGACACAGCCACTCTCCTTCTCTACTGAGAAGGGAGTAGCGTTGAACTCTCCGCGAGCCTGGCTCGCGTATCGATACTAACAACCGTAACGGAAGAAGGAGGTGCAAGCCATGCTAAGAACTCCGACCTTGTACGACATCACCGGCCTCACCACCGAGAGCGTGCTCGCCGCGCTCTACAACGCCGCGGTACAGATCTGCAATGATCCGAACGCGCCGAGCGTCATGACGGCCGAGCAGGCCTTCCAGGTACTCGGCGAGTGGCCGATCACCGCCAACTGGTCATTCGACTACCTGTACGGGAGGGCACTCAAGGTCGGGCTGGGCCTCGAACCGCGTCAGAAGCTCGACCTGAGCGCCTACGACTCGCGCAACGGCACCGGCACCGGAGCCACCGCCCTCGCCATCCTGCGCGAGACCAAGAATCCGCAGCACCCGCACATCATCAACCTGCACCAGTACCACACGGATATGTTCAGGATGAAGTCCGCCGCCGTGCAGCTCCTCTACGCAATGACCGACGATGAGCTCGCCGCCTCCCTGCGCATCAGGCCCTAGTTCATTCCCCAACCCCTCCCCGATTCGCTCGGCGAGGGGTTTATGTTTTACCAGGCGCAATAAAGTACTATCACCTTACCATATACAATAACCGCGTCCATACGTTTGTTCGCGAATTTGACCGACCATTATTGAACGGACACATTTTCCTCACATCCACGCTCGCTGCGATTTTCGCGCTACAAAAATACGGGTAACCATGTTTTAACAGAACGCATTGACAAAGGACGAAAAAGGCTCTTCACTATGCTGGCCATTCAAGGAGGCTCTACATGGACATGCGAACAGCGGGCGCTCTCATGCTTTTCGGACTCATGGGCTGCGGCGGAGTTGAAGTTTTCTCTCTCACGGATACTCCGGTCCCTAACCGGATGTTCGTTACTGCCCGGACTTTTGCACCGTACGAGCTCGACTATACCGGCGAAAAACCTTGCCAGGCAGCGGCCGATGAAGCTAAGCTCGGTGGTCATTGGCAGGCCTGGCTTTCAAGTCACGAAATTTTCCCGATTCACGCCAAGGATACCATTGTCCGCCACGGACCGTGGTACGACCTCGCGGGAGCACAGATCTTTTCTTCGCGGGCTGCACTCATAAGCGGACGGCCCGAAACCGGCATTGCGGTAAACGAGAGGGGCGAAAGGCTGCCAGACGGGGAACCGATCTGGACCGGTACAAAGAGCGACGGAACCGCCAGCGTCGACCGCTGCTTCTCACAGCTGCCGTACCGAATTTGGTATGCAGATACGGGTGCCGTACAGGGCCTCGTGGGTGAAACCGGTGCGCTAGATGCGCGCTGGACCGAAGCCTACCCACTCCTGTGCAACCAGCGGGCGCACCTCATCTGCTTCGAGCGCTAAATCAAACCAAGCCAGTCTTGCAAGCGCTCGTCCGTAAGCGATTCGACCACGAGGTCAGCATAGGAAAAGTTTCCTATGCTTTTTTTATACGGCACTGCTATGCAGCGCATGCCCGCTGCCTTGGCTGCTCTTACTCCGTTTTCGGAATCTTCAATCACCACGCACTGTGATGGATGCACGTCGATTTTTTGTGCGGCATAGAGAAAAACCGCTGGATCAGGTTTTCCTTTGTTGCCCACCTCTTCACACGAAGCCAGATAGTCAAAGTGCGGTTGCCACCGTAATCGGTCGACAACGGTAGTAACACGCCTCGCGCTCGAACCAGAAGCGATAGCCTGGGAACCGATTTGCTGCCTTGTGGCGCGGATGAGCTCTTCTGCTCCAGCAATGGGTTGTGCTAAAGCTCGATAGATTTCTTCGGTCATAGACAAAAGCTCGGCACGGAGATCTTCAGGCGTTTCGCTCCACCCAAACGTAACCTTAAAACGCTGCATCGTTTCGAGAATACTCCCGCCAGCGACCTGGCGATGCAGCTCGGGAGTGAATTCCATGCCGCGTTTTGCAAAAAAATGTTGATTGACCGGCTGCCAATGATCTTCGCTGTCGATGAGTGTCCCGTCGAGATCGTAGATGATGGCTTCGATTTTTAATGTAGGCATAACAGCTATTGACAAAAAATAATTACTCCGATATAATCTAATGTCATCGATAGATACTTGCTTGGCACGCGGTGATTAGCAAGGACCTGTTCGAGGACGTGGCACCGTAAGTAGCTGCCTGAGGTGGGGTTGGAAAGGATTCGTTGTAAGCTACTTATACAACGAAGTAACGGGCAGTGGGCATGACGCAGAGATGTTTTTTTTGGAGGCTTAGCTTAAGTAAAGCGACTTGACGGAGCTCACGGTCAAGGAGATGCGGGTGCAAATCCCGCGGCCCCGACAGTGGCGACAACCAGCCACTTACTACAACATCTCATACGTCACTGGAAAACTGACTGAACGGGCACTAGCCGCAGCTTATTCCTTTTTAGGAAAGGCAGCGGCAGCTGAAAATTCACCGTCACACGACGGTTCCCATAACCCCTGGTTCGCCAGGGGTCGCTTTTTTAAAGAGCAGTTGACAGGAAACGCGGAGAGTTCTAGTCTACCCACAAGAAAGGAGTCATTCATGCTTCGCCTCCTCGGTTATATTATGGTCCTGTACGCCATTTCGGTCGTGGTGCGGGCCTGCGAGGATGTGGAGAAATGGCTCCGCCCCCCGCCGCCGCACATCATGGTCTGCAACCCGCCTCCGGCAGATCCGAACATTCGACTGCCGATCCCCGGATTCCCCTCGTTCTACCCGCTTCAAGCCAAGGTTGCGTCCGCGTCTCACGCAATCGGGCAGTGCCCTTAAACCTCCGCGTCATTATCCGACGCGGTTTTGTTTCTTCAACGCCAATAGAATGCATCCAAACCATGGGTGCATTTTTTATTCAACCGTCACGCTCTTGGCCAGATTGCGCGGCCGGTCGACATCACGCCCCAAGATAACTGCCGTGTGATATGCAAAGAGTTGGCAAACGATATTCGTGACGAGCGGTTCGAGGAGTTCCATCGTAGGAGGAACGTAGATGATATCATCAGCTAACTGCGCGGCTTCGGTATCACCCTCGGTGGCAATAAGAAGAACTGGTGCTTTGCGTGCACGCACTTCTTCAATGTTGCTCCGCATTTTTTCGTAGAGTTGATTCTTGGGCATAAGGGCGATGACCGGAAAATCCTTGGAGAGGAGTGCGACGGGGCCGTGCTTCATTTCGCCGGCCGCGAATGCTTCGGCGTGGACATACGAAATTTCCTTGAGTTTGAGCGCGCCTTCGAGCGCGATGGGGAATTGGACACCACGACCCAGATACAAACAATTTTTGTACACCGAATATTTCTCCGCGAGTACACGGATAGCGTCGTTCTGCGCGAGCACCTGCTTCATTTTTTCTGGCAGCTCAACGAGTGCCTGAATGAGTCGTTGACCGGTTGCAAGGCTCGTGCGGCGCTGGCGGCCGAACTGGAGGGCGTACAGTAGTAAAATCGTTGCGGTATTGGTGAACGCTTTGGTAGATGCCACCGCGAGTTCGGGGCCGGCGTGCATGTAGGTACCACCGTCGGTTTCGCGCGCGATGGTGGAACCGACCACGTTGACAATACCGCGCACAAACGCACCTTTACGTTTCGCCTCGCGCAATGCTGCGAGCGTATCGGCCGTTTCGCCCGATTGCGAGAGCGCAAAGACGAGGGTGTTCTCGTCGAGGATCGTATCACGGTAACGGAACTCGCTCGCGATTTCTACATCTGTTGGAAGGCCGGCAAGACGCTCAAAGGCATATTTACCGATGAGTCCTGCATACGACGACGTGCCGCAGGCGATGAGCACCACACGGTTCACGCGACGCATTTCTTCAACCGTCATGTTGAGTCCGCCGAGTTTGGCCGCACCGAACTCAGGATCAATGCGACCGCGAAATGCATCTTGAATAACGGAGGGTTGGTCAAAAATTTCCTTGAGCATGAAGTGGGGAAAACCGTTCTTCTGCGCTACGGCCTCATCCCAATGGATTTCTTCGGTAGTTTTATCGACAGCCTTGTTGTCGATCGTAAAAATATCCATGCCGCTGCGGTTGATTTCTGCCACCTCACCATCGTCAAGAAAGACAACCTGTTTGGTGTACGGAAGAAGCGGTGATGTATCTGAAGCGATGAAATATTCACCCTCCCCCACCCCAATTGCGAGCGGACTCCCGAGCCGTGCAGCAACGAACGTGCCTGGATGATTCTTGTGCATTACGACGAGCCCGTAGGTGCCGCGCACATGCTTGAGAGCTTCGAGGACTGCTGTGCGCAGATTACCTTTAAAAAAATGCCCAATGAGATGCGCCAACACTTCGGTGTCGGTTTCGGATTTAAACTCGTGGTCAGATAAAAATTCGTTTTTAAGCTCGCGATAGTTTTCGATGATGCCATTATGCACGATGACGATGTTGCCAGAAGCGTCGGTGTGCGGATGCGCGTTCGGTTCTGTTACGCCGCCATGTGTAGCCCAGCGCGTATGCGCAAGACCAAACGTTCCATCGATTGTTTCCGCGCCCGTTCGTTCGGCCAGATTGTCGATTTTACCCACGGCTTTGATGATCTTGAACGCATCTTTGTCGAAAATCGCCACCCCAGCGCTGTCGTAACCGCGATATTCGAGACGACGTAGACCCTTAACGAGAATGGGTAATGCCGGCTTGGCACCTACGTACGCAATAATGCCGCACATAGAAAAAAATTAAAAAATAAAATCTCGCAAAAAAGACGATGTAATAGTTTTAATTTTGAGCTGCCAACTTCCGCTTTCTCGCTTCCTCCAATTCTTCGGGCGTGTTCACGCCAAACCATTCCTTAGGATCACCAAGCTTTACCACGTCGTGCGGCAAACCAGAACTGCGCACCAAAGTGAACGCGGTCGGCAATCCGTATTCGCCGAGTTTTTCCATCTTCGGCATGGTCGGAAAAATACGCTGATACCATTCGCGATGCAACATAAACGTGCCCGTGCTGATTTCTTTGATGTTTTTCTGTTCGTCAGTAAGCAGTTCTTTCTCGATGATTTCTATCCGCCCATCTGCATGGCGCACCACGCGGCCAAGTGAACGGGGATCATCAAGTTCTGATGTGAGGAGTGTCAGATGACGGACAGCTTCAACGTGGTCCGCGATGAATTTTTTGAGCGTTTCAGGCGCATAGAAGGCGCTATCATCGCCGCCCATCACGATGACATGTTCGATGTGTTCTGGCAGTGCTTGCATACCCGTATATGCGGCATGGCCGGTACCGAGCTGTTCGGTTTGGTGCGCGAATGTTACGCGACTCCCGAAATAATCCATTACTTTTTCCTTCTGAAAACCTACGACTAGCACAATCCGCTCGGGTGTAAAGCCAATTTTTTCGAGCGTCTCGACGGTGTAATCAACCATTGGGCGGCCATTCAATTCCATCATTACCTTAGGCCGATCGGTACAACCCAGACGCGTACCTTTTCCGGCCGCAAGAATCACGGCGCCGATATGTTTAGGAAGTTCAGATAACGATGACATACATTTTCAGTTGATATTAGTGGGTATACTTTTAATGATAATTATCTTCCTGCCTCAATCCACTTTTTGATATCTGCCAAACTTTCAAAAACCGGGATTCCGCTTTTTTCGTACTCATCGAGCGCGAATTTGACGGTATTCTTTTTTGAAATCACGGTTACCCCCGGCACCATGCTCTGCACCCGCCGATTTTCTTCCAGATTATCGTTCACAAAGAGCGTCGGTTTCGTTCCCTGCACACTAACGCGATCGACGACGGCTTCTTTGCGATCATGCACAATAATGATTTGGTCGAATAAAGAAGCGAGTCCGGTAGCTTCGATCTTAGCCATCTGAAATCCGTGATTGCCAGAGCTGAGCAGAAGCATTTTTTCCGTTACGCAACGCATAGCATCCAAAAAATCGAACGCATCGGCAAATACGAACGCCCGACTGCGCACAACGACAGCGGAAAGTTCAGCAATGGCTTTATCTGGTACATCGTACCCTTTGGCGCGCAGTTTAGCGATGTGCTTGTCAAACGTATAATCGTAGTATGTCGCACTATGATTCTGATTTTCAGCCACCGCTATCGTCGTCCAAAAATCTTCGGCCGTAACGCCGTACGGCTGAACCACCGCAAAAAAAGATTTCTTCAACTCCTCAGTACGAAAGAGCGTCTCGTCGAAATCGATAAATGTATAAGCGAATTTCTTATTCATAGGGCTGTGCCAGTAGGAACACCTGTGACCAACTTATTTTAAGCGCGCCCAGACTTCCTCAAAAACGGTTTTCTGCAGCTCGAACACTCCTTCGTTCTCAACCACCACCCCCATCGGCTCACCTTTGGCATCGAGCGAAATGGAGGCAACCTTGCCCGGATAAATGATCGTATAGGACGGCGTAGCAAGATTGCAGCGGAGTGGCCGACGCTCATCGAGACCGCGGAGTTCTCCACCCGCCCCGAGCGCGATAACCCTAACCGCGATGCCTTTGGCCACGCGCACGTCGCTGAAGGTTGGAAACTGATCATAGAGGTATTCGCGGATACCGGCGGCGGAATAAATTCGGTACATCAGTTCACCGCGCGCTTCGCAGGCGGCGAGCACGTCTTCGAGAACCAAATGCAGCTCGTCGCGCTCAAAGTACCGCGCCACGGGCCGTTCCCCGCCTTTGTGGTAGAGAGATTTGAGTTCCGGCAACGCAGTTTTAAGCGTCCGTTCGGCTTCGCGCATCTCATTCAAACGATCGTCGAGAACGTCCTGCAGACGCTCCGGATTCTCGGCCACGAAGTACTGCTTAGTTTCTTTTTCGTAGAATGAAACCAGGCGGCGCTCCTCAAACCATTTAAGCGCATCATAGACCGTGCCGCGGTTAATACCCGAGGTCTCAGCCAACCCGCGCACCGAGGAAGGCCCGAGACGCAGGAGCGTCACGTACACCTGGGAATATTTGTCAGATATCCCTAACTTTTTAAGTATATCAATGATCATATTTTGGCTTATAACAAAAATAGTATAGCATACTATTCTGTCAATTTTTTTCCTGCAACTGTGGATATCACCCATTACTTATCTTGACATTTTTTTAAAAAATGGCTATGGATACAGCTGGTTTTACCCATGGAGGCACCGCGTGTCCAACGCGTACATTCCGCTCGAACTCATTCCGTTCGTCAACGTTATCGAAGAACAGCTCGCCTGCATCCTGGGGTTTGAAATCACGAGCCCAACCACTACCGTCATCAACATGCCGCTTCTCAACTTTGCGGCCCACATACATCGTATCAACATCGAAGATGATGATGTTGACGATGGAGATGACGAAGACGACTGCGAAGATGAAGATAAGAAGATTTCCGAAGCAGAGTTCATCGAACAGAACCAGCACTGGAAACCCGACCTACTCCTTCTCCACCGCGGTCTCCACTACGGCACCGACACCTTCACCGCCGAAGAACTTGCACGGTTCAAACCGCTCAAGGAAAAAGCGCTCGGGGACTTCAGAAAATTCATAGAAGAAGGCAGCCAACCGCTTTCACCCGAGCACCAGGCCGCCATCGAAGCTGAAATCACCGAGATTTTCAGCGCCGATGACTTTGAGCTCACCCAAGATCATTTCGAAGCGCTCAGCGCACTCTTTGGCATGACGGTCACCGGCGAAACGTACCTCTATACCATCGCCCGCTTTCTCCAGCAGCGCAAGCTCGCCAACTAAGCCGCCCCTTTCCCGGCGGCTTTCTGTTTTAAACTACGCGTATTGACTTTTCAGGTAACTAATGCTAGAAAAAAGGAAACTTCCGCCCACAGGAGGCCGTCATGCCCGAACTCACGCACGGAAATTTTGACCCGACTCCCTATCTCCGCCGTATCGAAGAAGCGGTCTCGCGAGCCCTCGGCTCCACGCTGCGCTATCGTTCCAACCACGTACCCGAGATGAACTTGAGCATTTTCGCCGGGTACATGCTTGCGGCCAGCATACCGCCGATCGAGCTCGAGCCGGAAGAGGTGTTCATTGCCCGCATGAAAGATCAGCTGACCCCAGAGGAACTCCTCAACAGCCGCGCTCTCGCGTACGGAACGGACACCTTTACCGCGGAGGAGCGAGAGATTTTCGAGCGCGGTATTGCCAAATACGAGGCAGGTTTCGACGCCGCACGAGAGGAAGAGCTCAGTGCCGACGAAATCGCCGCCGTCAAAGAGATGGAAAACGATGATCTCTACGGCACCGGTCATCCGTTCACGCCGCAGGAAGAGCAGGCGGTGAGCGCCGAGCTTGGCTTCCCGGTGTATGGGGCCACGCTGATTGGGGATATCATTCGCCAGCTCCATGCACGCGAGCATGCCTCCTCGGCGGCATAAAACCGCGTAAAAAAGCACAAAATCGCCCGGCATGCGCTATGCCCGGCGATTTTTAAATACGTATTATACTCACTTGACATTTTACCTAAAATAGGATACAGTTATTCGTTACGTGCTGCACAAGCCGTACCTTTCGCACCTTTCATGTTCTAGGGGCATTTAGGGCCACAGTCTGGCTCTAAACGCCCCCAGAACACCCAGACACCGGATGGGCTACAACCCGTCCATCACCAGAGAAAGAGGACGCCAGATGTCGAACAAGACGAACTCCGCCGAGACCAAGACCCCTTCGACCGGCACTTCGGCCATCGCCGCTGCGATCTCACAGCTCCACCCGACGAAGCGCCCCACCGCCAGGATCGAAGATCCAAACGAGATGCTCCGCCTGGAAGCTCTGCGCGAGGCGAGCCGCGATGATGCGGAGCGAACCGACACCACAGGCACGCCCGAGAGCGGACAGACGCTGCGCGACCAGCCGTCGGCCCCGACGCAGTACGTGACCGACGACGAGCACGAGCAGCGCATCGGTGAGTACATCGCGGCCCACAAAGAGGAGGCGCAGCAGGCTGTGACCAAGCAGAACGAGGCACGCCGGGCCACGATCCGCAAGGCTACCGTGTGGATGGGCATCATCGCCTTCGCGGCGATCGCCATCTACATGACCCGCTCCTTCCTGCACCTGCAGGAGGAGAACGCCATGCTCCACGCCAAACTCGACGCGGGCACCAAGAAGGAGATCGAGAACCAGGCCGCGCCGGTCGACATGGGGACCCACCACATCCCGTCGAGCGACGACGATGACTGGGACCAGCGGAAGGCCGCAACCCAGAAGTCGGACACTGCCTCCGCGGTCACCACTCCGGCGCCGACCAAGCTCCCGACCACCCCGGTCGTGGACAAGGCGGCAGAGGAGAAGGCTGGCGACGATCTTGTCATGGTGGGTGATGGCACGGGGAAAGACGGGATCAAGTACAAGAAGTACACGATCACGGCCGAGGACATCGAGCTCGGGACGACGCTCCTCGGGATCACCAAGCGGCACCGCTTCGGCAAGAGTGAAGGCAAGCGCCTCACCGCGCTGCACAAGCTCAACGACGGCCGTACGGTGACCGCCGCCAACGGCAAGAGCCGCACGATCAGCGCCGAGGACCCCAAGGGCCTCGATCTGATCCGCGTCGGGGAGACCTGGTTCATCCCGGTCCCCTAGGGAAGGCTCGCGACGGCGCGCGAGTAGCCCCACAACCCCTGTACCAAGCGCACAGAGTGCGTACGGTACAGGGGTTTTTGATATAGTAAAAAACTTTTTTGATGAATACTTCTTGTAGCATTCCATTATACACTTGACAGCAGTTAAGAAGATTAGTATTATTACTAGTCGTCGTCATACCCCGCTAGGGGTGAGGAGGAGCACATGCGCGCAGGACCGATCCGTAATATGGCTTTCTTCTACGTCTTCTCCAAGCCGATCGCAGCCGCCGTGGCCGCGATCAGCTGGATCATCAGACACACCTAGCCAAGGGAGACCGACACAGGAGGATCCGCCGAGCGTCTCGACGCTCGGCCCCATCAAAAAAACGACCTTCAGAGAAGATCGCTTTTTTGTTTTTAGACGATTAGTTCTTATACCGCATCGTATTCGTGCATCGTAATCTGCGCATCGATCTGCTTGGCAGTTTCGATAGCTACCGCGACCGCGATAAGCATGCTCGTACCACCGATGCTCAAGCTCTGCGTTCCGGTAACGATCTGGAGGATAAGCGGGAGGATAGCGATAACGCCAAGGAACAGCGCACCGCCCAAGTTCAATCGGTTCATGGTAGAGCTCAGGTATTCTTCGGTTTCCTTACCCGGACGAATCCCCGGGATAAAACCACCTTGCTTCTGGAGATTTTCGGCGATTTTCTGTGGATGGAAAATAACGCTCGTATAGAAGAATGTGAAGCCAAAGACCAGGATGAAGTACGCGATGGTGTATACGACACCCGTGTTCTGGAAGGCCTGCGTCACGCGGAATGCAAGTTCGGCAAGCCACGGCGTTGAAGAGTTGACGAGAAACTGCGCGATGAGCGCGGGCAAAGTAAGAAGCGACAAAGCGAAGATGATCGGCACGACGCCGGCCATGTTGACCCGGAAAGGAAGATGGGTGGACGAACCGCCCATCATGCGCATACCGCGCACCTGCTTGGCATAGGTTACCGGAATATTGCGCTGCGCTTCGTTGACGAATACTACGGCAATGATCGTACCCACAGCCATCGCCGCATAGAGGATGAAGGTGGTTGTATCATTCGAGGTATAGTTGAGGAACGCGTTACGCACTACCTGCGGGAGAGAGGCAACGATACCCGCGAAGATAAGAAGCGACGTGCCATTGCCCACTTTCTGTTCGGTAATGAGTTCACCGAGCCAGACCAAGAACATGGTGCCGGCGGTGACGGTAAGGATGATGGAAATAACACCAAGCGGCGCAACATCCCCCAAAATACCCTGGCCCGACGTGCGCAGATACTGAAGCGTGGCATAACCCTGCATAAGGGCGAATGGCACGGTGAGGTACCGCGTATAACGGTTGAGTGTATTCTGACCCTGCTCCCCTTCTTTGGATAATTCTTCAAACTTGGGCAGGATAATCGTGAGGAGCTGAATGATGATGGACGCAGTAATGTAGGGACCCACACCAAGCATGATCACCGAGAAATTTTGGATACTACCACCCGAGAACAAGTTAAGAAGGCCGAGGATCTGGTTGCCTTCAAGCACTTGGCGGACGCTATTAACATCCACACCCGGAATCGGTACGTGCGCCGTAAGGCGAAACACCACCAAAAGACCGAGCACGAACAAAATCTTGTTGCGCACTTCTTTCAGCGTCCAGAGGGAAGAAAGTTTTTCCCACATATTGAAGAGAAGTTATTTGATCTCACCGCCCAGCGCTTTGATTTTTTCGGCTACCTGTTTGGTGGTTTTAAGACCGACCAGGGAGAGTTTTTTGGTGAGCTCGCCGGTACCGATCACCTTAGCGGTGCGGACCGTCGAATTAACGAGATTTTTTTCTTTGAGCGCGGCGAGTGTGACTTCGCTGCCCGAAGCGAAATGCTTTTCAAGATCGGACAAATACACCTCGGAAGGCTTGGCCTTGAGGGAATTGAAACCGCGCAGTTTGGGCGTGGATTGCATCATGAACTTGAACGCCTTGATAGCAAGACCGCGTTGGCCGCCGGAGCGAGCCGTTTGGCCTTTACCACCGCGCGTGGCGGAGGTGCCATGACCCGAGGCATTACCGCGACCGATCTGTTTGGGCGCTTTTTTGGCACCGCGCGCGGGTTTGATATTGCCAGGATGTAACATCATACCGTAAAAAGTGAATACCTAAGAACTAAGCCTGAGCAGCCGTTTCGGCGGCTTTGGTCGGACGCTTTTTGATTTTGACCTTTTCGTCGACTTCAACTTCTTTGGCTGCGACTGGAGCATCGATCTTTACCACCTTAGCGCCTTTGAAGCGTTTCAACGCTTCAAACGTTGCTTTAACGGTAACGATCTTGTTTTTGGTCTTACCCAAAATCTTGGACGACACATTCGGAATGCCGGCCATGTCGAGCACGGTGCGCACAGCACCGCCGGCGATGATACCGGAACCGCGCGGAGCAGGCTTAAGCATGACAGTCGAGGATTTGAATTTTTTGATAACGCGGTGTGGAATGGTTTCGTTGACGATCGGGACGAGAATGATGTTCTTCTTGGCCTGGTGCACGGCTTTTTCTACGCCGAGCTGCACGTCTTTGCCTTTAGCGACGCCGAAACCAACGCGTCCTTTGCGGTCGCCGAGAATGATACAGATGCGGAAACTCATGTGTTTACCACCCTGGGTGACACGGGTGACACGGGCAATATCCAAGATAAACTGATCGAATTCAGATTTTTCGGCGTGCGGACGGCCCTGGCCCGGATTTTTTTTGAAGGCTCCTTTGGTGTTCATAAATAAAGTGGCTTAGAGCATTAAAAGGAGAGACCGCCTGCACGGGCGCCTTCGGCCACGGCTTTGACGCGGCCATGATAGCGGTAACCACCGCGATCGAAAACCGCGCGGGTGATGCCTTTTTCTTTAGCACGACTGGCGAGAAGCTCGCCAGCGGCGTGAGCCGCGGCGACTTTGGCGGTTTTTCCTTCCACCTTGACATCTTTAAGTTCAGCGGTACGAGCCGAAGCGAGAGTAACTCCTTTTTCATCATCGACAAGTTGCACTTCCATGCCCTTGAGGCTACGGAAGACCGACAGGCGCGGGCACGACGATGTGCCGGACACTCGCGCGCGCACACGGCCGTGACGGATCTGGCGAAGTTGGTTGTGACTTTGGGTAAGTCGTTGCATACGGGTGAGACACTAACGAGTAATGGCTTACGCGGCCTTCGAAGCGGCTTTGCCAGCTTTGCGGCGAACCACTTCGTCGGTATAGCGGATACCTTTGCCTTTGTAGGGCTCCGGTTTCTTGATGGAACGGATACGAGCGGCCATCTCGCCGACCTGTTGCTTGCTGATGCCCTCGACCGTAATAATATTTTTTTCAACCGACAATTTAACACCCGGGAGCGTTTCGATTTCGACCGGATGAGAATAGCCAGCTTCGACCACGAGCGCGTTCGCACCTTTCATAGCTGCCTTATAGCCAACGCCGTTGATTTCGAGCTGTTTCTTATAACCTTCGGTAACACCCTTAATCATATTCTTGATGATGCTGCCCCAGGTGCCCCAGAGCGCACGATCGAGTTTGTCCGAAGTCGTCGGGACACTTACCATAAGCCCTTCCGGAGACTGGGCAACAGCAACGCGCGGATGAAGCTTTTCTTTGAGCTCTCCTTTGGGCCCCTTGACGGAAATCGTGCCTTTGCCGATTTCGACGTTCACGCCACTCGGGAGGGTGATTGGTTTTTTACCTATACGGGACATAGGAGAGAGAATTAAAAGACTTCGCACAGAAGCTCGCCGCCGAGTTTGGCCGCACGGGCTTCTTTGTCGGTCATGATGCCTTGCGGAGTGGAAAGAACCGCAACGCCGTAACCGTTGAAAACGGATTTGATCTCACCGTGCTTGACGTAGATGCGCGAACCCGGCTTACTGACGCGCTTAACGTGCGAGATGGCCGGCTCGCGATTAACGTACTTGAGCACGATGCGGATGGAGGGGTGAACATCCTTGAATTCTTCCGCGCTCACAAGGTAGCCTTCGCGCACAAGAAGAAGGGCGATGGCCATCTTGAGTTTGGAAAACGGAACGAGCACCTCTTGTTTGTGCACGAGTGAAGCATTGCGAATGCGGGTGAGCATGTCAGCAATAGGATCAGTCAACATAAGAAGACTTATTAGGAAACTTAGATAACAAACTTACCAACTCGACTTGCTCACACCCGGAATCTGCGTGGCATTGGCCATCTCGCGGAAGCAAATACGGCACACACCGAAACGGCGCATGAAACCGCGGCGGCGGCCGCAATTCCAGCAGCGGCGCACGATGCGGGTCGAGAATTTGGGCTTCTTGAGCGATTTGGCGATTTGAGCTTGAGTAGCCATAGACTATTGCGCAAAAGGAAAACCTAAATGACGAAGGAGAGCCTTGCCGAGGGTCTTGTTACCCGCAGTCGTCACGATAATAACCTGCAAACCATGGACTTTATCGATTTCCTCGAGTTTAACTTCGGGGAAAGCAATGTTTTCTTTGAAACCTAAGGTGTAGTTACCCTGGCGATCGAAGCCTTTGTCGGAAATGCCATGGAAGTCGCGGACACGCGGCAAGGTGATCTTAAGCATCTTTTCGAGGAAGTCGTACATGCGCTCGCCACGCAAGGTGACCGTCACGCCGATTTCCATACCTTCACGGATTTTGAAGTTGGAAATGGATTTCTTGGCCTTGGTGCGCATCGGTTTTTGGCCGGTGATGCGGGTAACAACCTTTTCCACGTTTTCGACGAAGTGCGGTTCTTTGACGAAGCGGCCGACACCAACGTTAACCACCACTTTGGTGATTTTCGGGACCTGCATGCGGTTCGTGAGGTTCATTTCCTTCATGAGGGCAGGCACGACGTCGGTTTGGTAGAAGCGATACAAAGTATTGGACATAGGAATCTCGGTAAGCGGGGCTAGCTAATAAAGGTGCCGCACTTCCGGCAAAACCGTTTTTTTACATCGCCGTCCATCTTATAGCCGACGCGGACGGTTTTGGAGCATGACGGGCACACCACCATAACGTTAGCAGCCGAAAGCGGAGCCGACAATTCGATGATCTGGCCTTTCTCACCGGCCTTGCGCGAGCGGAGGTGTTTCTTCATAATGTTCAACCCTTCGACAACGACCTTGTTTTCTTCGTTGAACACCTGGATGACCTTGCCCGATTTGCCACTGTCTTTGCCGGTCATGATTTTTACGGTATCGTTACGTTTAATCTTCATATAAAGCGCGAGTTACAATACCTCCGGGGCAAGAGATATAATTTTTTGAAAACCCTTGGCGCGCAGCTCGCGAGCGACCGGTCCGAAAATACGCGAGCCTTTAGGTTCCTTGGTGTCACGGTCGATAATCACACCAGCGTTTTCGTCGAAACGGATGTAGGTTCCGTCAGTGCGACGCACTTCTTTATGCTGGCGGACAATGACGACGTGCACAACGTCGCTTTTCTTTACCAAACCGCGCGGAGCGGCTTCTTTGACGACGCAGGTGACGACATCACCGAGCTCGGCATAGCGCTTTTTGTAACCACCGAGTACGCGGATGCACTGCAGGCGTTTGGCACCGGTGTTGTCGGCGACGACGAGCATGCTACGATGTTGAATCATACACTTCGATTACGCTTGAGTAACTACCCCGGTAAAGCGCCAGCGTTTGGTCTTGGAGATCGGGCGGCATTCCACGAATGAAACCTTTTCGCCGACTTTTGCTTTGCCTTCTTCGTCATGTACGTGGTACTTGACGCTCGAGCGGTAGGTTTTGTGGTATTTGGGGTTGGATTTCATGGTATCGACCTTCACCACGATCGTTTTGTGCATAGCGGTCGAAACGACCGTTCCCACGAAACGACGCATTTTTTTGGCCGGTTCCTGGGCGGTTTTGGTTTCTACCGAAGTAGAAGCCTTGGGCGCGCGGGCCTTGGCCGGTTTTTTGGTTTTAGTAGCGGGAGACATACACAAAACAGTGACTAAGTAGACGAACGGGAATGAAGAGCGGTCTTGAGGCGGGCGAGGAGCTGGCGAGTCGAGCGGATGAGATGCACCTGCTTCAAGGTGTGAGTCGAAGCCTGGAACGAGAATTCAGATAAGCGGCGTTCTTCGGCAGCGATGAGCTCCTTGAGCTCGGCGATGGATTTGTCTTTGAGTTCAGCGAATTTCATAGGACGGCGTTAGACTTTTTCGACAAACTTGGTTTTGACACCCAGCTTGTACCCGGCCAACTTCATAGCTTCTTGAGCTTCGGGCTTGGCGACACCGACCATTTCAAAGAGAACTGTACCGGGTTTTACGACCGCGACATAGTGGTCAGGGCTGCCCTTACCACCACCCATCGGAGTTTCGTTGCCTTTTTTGGTAACCGGTTTGTCGGGGAAGATACGGATCCAGACCTTGCCACCGCGACGTACGTAGCGGGTAAGGATGCGGCGGACCGCTTCGATCTGGCGGCTCGTGATCCAGCCGTGATCCTCGGATTTGATGCCGAAATCGCCGAAGGCAACCGTGTTGATGCGGGTGGCGACACCCTTGGCGCGACGGCGGCCCTTGTGCCATTTGCGGTGTTGTACTTTTTTAGGTAACAGCATACGAGTTAGGAGCGGTGCTCTTTAGGCTTGTGAGCATGAGCAGGTTTGCGATGTGCCGAGGCGCCAGTTTCCTGGGCTTCCTTCGTGAACTTGTCGTTCAGGCCAAAGCTTTCGCCGTGGTAGATCCAGATCTTGATACCGATTTTTCCGTACACGGTGTGGGCTTCGGCGAGCGCATAATCAACGTTGCTGCGGAGCGTAATGAGGGACATTTTGCCTTCACCGAGCTTTTCGGTGCGGGCGATTTCAGCGCCGTTCAAGCGGCCACTCATGGTGACTTTTACCCCGCGCGCACCGGCTGCCATGACTTTTTGCATCAACTGTTTCATAACGCGGCGGAACGGGATGCGGCGTTCGATTTCGCGGGCAGCATTGCCGGCGACGATGGTGGCCGAGAGGGCCGGATTTTTGACGGCCTGCACGTGCAAGCGGACCTTGGTTTTAAACTGGAGGAAGGTGCGTTCAATTTCTTTGCGGATCACCTCAAGGCCCTGGCCGCTACGACCAATAACGACGCCCGGCTTGCCGGCCAAGATGGTGATGTTAACTTCTTTGGGCGAGCGTTCGATACTGATAGCATCAAGCTCAGCATCGCGGAGTTTCTTATTGAGATATTCGCGAATAGCCATTTCTTGACGCAAGAATGTCGGCAAAAGTTCTTTGCGGGCGAACCAGCGCGAGTCCCACGGAAAGATGAGTGGGGTGCGATGAATTTTAGGGTGTACTTTGTGTCCCATAAAAAAAGGCTAGGTGGACGAGGTAGACGCGCCCTTCTTCGCGGTTTTAGCGCGCGGAGCACGAGCTTTAGTGGCTTTCTTAGTCGGGGCTTTCGGTTCGACCGAAGCTTCCTCTTTAGGAGTTCCTTCGGCAGCCTGGCCAGAGAGCACAATGTGGATATGCGAGGTGCGTTCGCGAACCGGAGTGGCGCGACCATGAGCCTTCGGCATCCAGCGTTTCAAAGCCGGACCACCGTCGACGGTAATGGATTGCACGCGGAGATTATTCTCGGAGAGAGAATAATTGTGGCGTGCGTTAGCGACGGCCGAGAGAAGAAGCTTGAGAAGGGGTTTGGCCGGACGCTTGTTCGTGAGCGTCAAAATCGATACCGAACGGTTGACCGAACGGCCGCGGATAAGATCGGCGACGAGGCGCACTTTGCGCGGACTCATGCGCAGGAAGCGCAGGTGAGCGGTAACGTGTTGTTGCATACGAGAATAAAAGTGAGCCAAGCTTATTTCTTAGCAGCCGGTTTCGCGGCGGCCGGAGCCGGAGCGGCGGTCTTAGCGGCTTCTTGATCCTTGGCCATCTTACCACCATGACGCACGAATTTACGCGTCGGAGCAAATTCACCCAAGCGGTGGCCAACCATGTTTTCTTCTACCAAGACGGTCAAGAAATCCTTGCCATTGTGGACCAAGAACGTAGTGCCGACCATTTCCGGAGAAATGACGCAGGCACGGGACCAGGTTTTGATCGGGGCCCGTTTGCCGCTTTTTTTGAGCGCCTCAACTTTCTTGAGGATACGCGGATCGATATACGGACCTTTCTTTAAACTGCGGGACATAAGATATGGGTAATCAGTAATGAGTTACTGCTACGTTCTTTAAAGGCTGGATTTGCCTTTGCGCGGCTGGATGATGAACTTGTCACTCCACTTGTTGCGCTCACGGGTTTTGACACCACGTGCTTTCTTGCCATAGACCGTCATCGGACCGCGACGCTGACCGATCGGGCTGTGACCTTCACCACCACCGTGCGGGTGGTCAGCCGGGTTCATATTCTTACCTTTGACCGTGGGTTTAATGCCGCGGTGGCGCATACGACCAGCTTTGCCCCAGCGGATAAGACGGCGGTCCGGGTTGCTGACAGTACCGATGGTAGCGCGGCAGTCTTTGCGGATAAGGCGCATTTCGCCCGACGGCATGCGGAGCGTGACATAGTCGCCTTCGAGGGCGACGAGCTGGGCCGATACGCCAGCGCCGCGGACAATTTGACCGCCTTTTCCCGGAGTAAGTTCTACATTGTGGACGAAAAGACCAACCGGAATGGATTCAAGCGGCATACGGTTACCGGTTTTAGCCTCGATAGCGTTCTTAGACGAAAGGATGGTTTCGCCGACGGTCAAGCCATCCGGTGCCATGACGTACGCTTTAGTGGCATCGGTGTATTCGATAAGGGCGATGCGGGCACCGCGGTTCGGATCGTATTCAATAGCGATAACTTTGGCCGGCATGTCGAATTTTTCCTGGCGGAAGTCGACGATGCGGTAGTACTTCTTGGCGCCGCCAGCACGGTGGCGAACCGTAATCACACCCTGGTTGTTGCGGCCTGATTTGGCCTTGAGGATGGTGATGAGACTTTTCTCCGGCTTGAATTTGGTGATGTCCTTAAAAGCATCAACGCTTGAAAGGCGGCGGCCCGGACTGGTTGGTTTGTGTTGCAAAATAGGCATAGACTCTAGACACCTTCATGGAGAGTAAGGGCCGAACCGGATGGCAAGGTGACGATGGCTTTCTTGCAATCCGAGCGGCGACCAAAGGCGCGGCCCGAGCGGACCTTCTTGCCTTCGTTCGTGATGAAGTGCACGGCGGTCGGTTTGACACCATAACGCTCTTCGACGGCCAAAGCGACGGTTTTCTTTTTGGCATCTACAGCGACTTCGAAAGCGTACTTATTCATGGCTTTGAGGGCCAAGATCTTTTCGCTCAGAAGTGGCGCAAGGAGTACCTTTTCGTGGACACCGCCTTTGCCGAGAGCAACCGGAGCAGCCGGAGCTTTGGTGCGGGTTTTTTTGGCAGCACCTTCTTTTTTGGCAGTGGTTTTCTTTTCAGTCGGAGCGGCTTTTTCCGTGGCCGGGGCGGCGGCTTCGGTACCGGCATCCTGTTTCTTTTTAGCCCAGCGTTCAAGTAATCCCATACAAACTAGTTAGAGGAGGAAAAACGCTCCTTGAGCTCGGCGAGAGCAGCGGAACTGACAACGAGAGCTTGCGATGAAAGAAGGTCGATAACGCTCACGTCTTTAGCCTGCTTGGTTTCTACCTGCGGCAAGTTGCGCGTCATGCGGAAGAGAGAACCATGCTCTTTATCAGCAAGCACCAAGAATGAGTTAAAACCTTTCGGCAGCTTGGTGATGAGGGTGTTGAAGAGCTTGGTTTTCGGTTCGGCAAACGAGTAATTATCGATAACGAAAACCGCTTTATGCTCGGCTTTGTCGGAGAGGCACATGAGGGTCGCAACGCGGCGAGCTTCTTTGTTGATCTTGGTCTTGTAGGTGCGTTCCGAGAGCGGACCAAAAGCTACACCACCACCTTTCCAGATGGGCGAGCGGATAGAGCCGTGGCGAGCGCGGCCAGTACCTTTTTGTTTCCAAGGTTTCTTACCACCACCGCTTACTTCACCACGTTTCTTGGCGTTGGCCCATGGTTCGCGCTGGTTGTTGGTCTGGGCGACGAATACTTCATGGACGAGAGCAGGCTTGACTTTGACTCCAAAAAGCTCAGGCTGAAGTTCGACTTCGCCAACCGACTGACCGCTGATATTATAGACAGTTGTTTTCATACAAATAGAGGGGCTCTTCGTTAGGCGGCAGCCGGAGTTTCGGCAGCCGGGGCAGCGGCGGTAGACGATGGGTTCGACGCTTTGGTAACCGTGAGGGTACCTTCACCCATGATCATGACGAGGCCGTTGCGACCACCAGGGATCGCGCCCTTAATGAAGAGTTCGTTGGTTTCGGGATTAACACGGATGACTTCAAGATTTTTTACCGTGACACGGTCACCACCCATGCGACCGGCCATGCGCATACCTTTAAAAACGCGCTGTACACCACCAGCGCCGCTTGAACCGCGGGCGCGGAGGTTGTCTTTATGACCGTGGGAAGCCGGACCACCACCGAAGTGATAGCGTTTGACGACACCGGCAAAACCTTTACCTTTGGAAGTGCCGATGACTTCGACAGTATCTCCGGGAGCGAAGGTATTGACCAAAACCATGTCGCCACGCGCAACATCAACTGGTTTCTCGTTGACGAATTCGCGGAGCGCTTCGGACGGCTTGAGGTCCTTGAGGTGGCCCTGCAGGGGCTGTGAGAGGCGCCACTCTTTCTTTTCGCCGACGCCAAGCTGGATAGCCTGCACGTTCTGCCCGTCTTTGACGAGCGCGCGGACCTGGACTACCTGACACGGACCAGCAACAACACGCGTGACCGGAACAACGTCGCCGTTTTCCTGGAACACCTGTGTCATACCGATTTTCTTTCCCAAAATGCATTTCATACCTTTGGTATGCTTACCAGTGCTTGCCGTGGGGCAAGATGGTGTTTGTATAAAAAAACTAGAAGCGTCAACGGTGGAGTTTCACCAGCTCGCGCTTCTAGCCTTTCTAACAACTACCCTAAAAACCCTTCTGTTACCGTTAGAATGGCAGTCAAAATTCTCAAAATAACTCCTTTTTCCGCTCTTTAGATATCTCCTCATGTTTTCTGAGCACACAGATCTTATGAGTCTCTACGTAAAAAGCGTCATGTATTAATTAACCTAACTCCGCGTGATTATAACAGGCAAAGACGGCTTTGTCAAGCCAAGTCTTGAGCGCGGCGGATAGGGCATCGACGGTCGATAACCTACCCCCTGGCTCAAGAACACGTAACCAGGGTAGATGCTACATTTTAATCTCAACATCAACGCCCGAAGGGAGGTTGAGGCTCATAAGCGCATCGATGCACTTAGGCGAAGCGTTGATGATGTCGAGAAGGCGCTTGTGGGTGCGCATCTCAAACTGTTCGCGCGCGTCTTTGTGCACGAACGTGGAACGGTTCACCGTGAAGCGGTGCTTTTCGGTGGGCAAGGGTACCGGACCGATGACTTTGGCCTCATAACGACCGGCGGTCTCGACGATCGTCTTGGTGGCCAAGTCGATGATGCGGTTGTCGTACGCGCGGATTTTGATGCGGATACGCGAAACAGCATCCTCCTTTTTGACCTGCTGCGTTGTCGGTTTAACGTTAGACATGTGATTAAAAAACTAAAGAACTTAACAGAATATTTTGAGAAATATCACATCCCAAACTCAAGAGGCGCAGAAATGCTGCGCCTCAAGCGTTTGTTATTTGATGATCTTGGCAACGACACCGGCGCCGACGGTTTTACCGCCTTCGCGGATGGCGAATTTCATTTTCTCTTCGAGAGCAACCGGAACGATGAGTTTAACTTTGATGCTGACAGTATCACCCGGCATGACCATTTCCGTACCGGCCGGAAGCTCGACTTCACCAGTTACGTCGGTCGTGCGGATGTAGAACTGCGGTTTGTAGCCTTTGAAGAACGGCTTGTGGCGACCGCCTTCGTCTTTGCTCAAGACGTAGACTTCACCCTCAAACTCGGTGTGCGGCTTAACCGAACCGGTTTTGGCCAAAACCATACCGCGTTCGACTTCTTCTTTTTTGGTACCGCGCAAGAGGAGACCGGCGTTGTCACCAGCCAAACCTTCTTTGAGCTGTTTGTTGAACATTTCAACACCCGTAATGGTGGTTTTCATGGATTCTTCGCGCAAACCAACGATTTCGACTTCTTCACCGACTTTAATGACACCGCGCTCAATACGACCAGTAACGACGGTACCACGGCCTTCGATGGAGAAGACGTCTTCAACCGGCATGAGGAACGCCTGGTCGGTGACGCGGACCGGTTCCGGGATGTATTCATCAACGGCCTTGAGGAGTTCAAGGACGGATTTGGCAGCCGTATCATCGCCCGGGTTCTGGAGGGCAGAGAGGGCGGAACCGCGGATGATCGGGGTTTTGTCGCCTGGGTAGCCGTATTTAGTGAGAAGGTCGCGAACTTCGGCCTCGACGAGGTCGACAAGTTCGGTGTCCGGCACCAAGTCAACTTTGTTAAGGAAGACGACGATGTATTTGACGCCGACCTGGCTGGCGAGGAGGATGTGCTCGCGGGTCTGCGGCATGGGACCATCGGCGGCGGAAACGACGAGGATGGCACCGTCCATCTGGGCAGCACCGGTGATCATGTTTTTAACGTAGTCGGCGTGGCCAGGGCAGTCGACGTGCGCGTAGTGGCGGTTGACGGTCTCGTATTCAACGTGCGACGTGGCGATGGTAACGATTTTGGAAGCATCACGCACCGTGCCACCTTTGGCGATGTCGGCGTATTCTTTCTTGTTACCCAAACCGCGGGCAGCGGAAACGGCGGTAAGCGCGGCGGTAAGCGTGGTTTTACCGTGGTCGACGTGACCGATGGTACCGATATTAACGTGTGGCTTGGAGCGTACAAACTCAGCCATAAACGATTGAACTTGGCGGCACTGCAGCGAGTGGTCGTGCAGTTTTATACCCAGCCGCGATAAAATAAAGACTAAAAATAGTGTTCACACCTTAGCACAGGAATTTATCCTTGACAAGTGCAAAATTGTGGACAACGAGCGGAGGTGAGAACGAAATTTACTCAACGGGTTCGAGGTAGAAGCGCTCCTCTTCGGCATCTTCATCCGCCTCTTCATCCGCCTCTTCAAAGAGGGTGGAATCCCAAGCTTCTTCGGTAGGGCGTTTCGGTGGGGCAGGAGGTTCGGGGCGGCGAGGCGCTACCGGCTTGCGCGGCGGAGCGAACATCTCTTGTCCGTCCCAGGACAATTCGCTGTCGACATCATCGTCTGAAGACTCCTCGTTTTCTTCGGCATCTTCGTCGGCGCATTCTTCTTTACCATCGCACGGGCAGGAAGCGCATTTCCCGCCGGACGAACCAGCAGCGAGGCGTTCGTAATCATCGATCTTCATGAGCACAAAGAGCGTATCGGAGTCGGTATCGGGGATAATGATACGATCATTAGTGCGTTTGACCAACTCCAGAAGGCGCGCGAGATGGGAAAAATTCATACTCGGACGAATTTAAGATGAGTATGGCGGTACCGTACGGAGTTTGAGGGCGTTTGTCAATATGGTGGAACGGCGGAAAAACCATTCACCCTTCTGTCATTGCGAGGAAGGAGTTAGACGAGTGACGAAGCAATCCCCCAGTAATTTCAGAGCTCGCTCTGTTATCAAGGGGATTGCTTCGTCGGGTGCCTCCTCGCAATGACGCGATTTAATCTTAAAGGATATTGATGACTTTGAGTGTCCGGTCGGCGAAGCGGTAGAGTTCGGCCGGGCGGCTGGGGAGTCCGCCGCGTTCTCGGCCGGTGGGTACGACAAGTTTGATGGCGAGAATTTTTTTGCGGAAGTTGCGCTTGTCGAGGGCATGACCGAGAATGACTTCGTAAAGGGTTTGGAGTTCGGTGAGGGTGAATTCGGGCGGCAGTAGGTTGGCGGCGATGTTGGTGTAGCCGAGTTTGGCGCGCAAACGTTCAACTGCAACCTGGACCATGTCGGCGTGGTCGTAGGCCAAGGACGGTAACTTGCGGACCGGAAACCAGCAGACTTTGGCCTGGTCGGTGACGAAATAGCGCTCGCGTGCCTCAAACTCCGGGGCAACGAGGGCAGCGTAGGCAGTGGAGACGACCCGACCGAACGGATCGCGGTCGAGTGCGCTGAATGTATAAAGTTGTTCCAGATAGACCCGTGAAAGTCCCGTGCGCTCGAAAAGGTGACGCTTGGCCGCGTCGTCGAGAGTTTCGTCGCCTTTAAGAAGCCCGCCCGGCAGGGCCCAAGAATCTTCGTAGGGGCGTTTGGACATTTTCATGAGGAGCACTTCGAGGCGGTTATCGCGGACGCTCAAGACAGCGACATCGACAGCCACGACTACGTGGCGGTATTTTTGCTTGACAACAGAAGGCATAGGAGAAGGATATAACAGCACTCTGTAGCATAGGCCATCCGGAGCGTTAAGTAAACTAGAAATGTTATACTATAAGAATAAAGCGATATACTTTTATCTTTTTTTATGGAAAGAGGCCATCCGGGTTACGCCGAATATATCGTCGAAAAAAAACGCTTCGACGAAAAAAATAACGAATACGTTACTGTGGTTGAAGACGAAGCGTACCGCGAACGCCTGCGAGAACTACGGGAACGCAGTGCTACGCTCAACAAAGACGTGCAAGCAGAGCTTGAGAAAGCAGGCGTACGATCCATTGCGAGCGCGGCGCGCCAGCATAAAGGTGATTTTAACTATCCGCCCATACTTCAGCTTAAGTTTCTCTTACGGCCGGAATTTTATCCTTCGATCGGCGGCGAAGAAAAATCGGAGAAGACCCGCTACAACGCTTCGGATGATACTATAACGTTCTTTCTGCATCTGACCGCGCGTGGTGATGTACAGGAAGTTCGACAGCACCGCGGTTTTAATACCGGACCTGAGATATATGCCACATCAGACGAAATCATTCCTTTTGACGACGAAACGTCTAATAAGGCAGTGCAGGCGCGGGGTACAATTGGAAAATTTGTGCATAGTGGAGATTATAAAGGGCTCGCTACGTATGTAGCTAACCAGATTAATCCGCGCACAATTCCCGAAAAAAGCCTCCGCCATCATATAGTACATTTTTTTGAAAGCGTCTATCGTATTAATTCGCCAGAAGAAGCAGCGGAACTATTTAAAAACGATCGGATATTCAGCATCCCTGGTTCGCTTATACGCAATATGGTTAAAGCCGCACTCGTTCGTGTCGTGGAGCAAGAAACACGGCGATTCAAGAGAAATAACACCCCGCTTAAAGAGCAGGAGCACATACTGCGCGGACGGCTGGAACAGGCGACTGAAAAAATTGCCGGTATACCGATAGGAGATAGTTTTAGCACAAAATCGGCTCACGAATTCGTACCGGATTTTGTGGATTATGCGGGGCGAGCAGTGGCCCAAGGAATCGATCATTTTCGGCGTAGAACGCATGACAGGAAGGTACTTTCATAAATGTTTAATCAAAAAACCTGCCGCTCGGCAGGTTTTTTGATTCTCACATTATTTTTTCACTGCGCCTTCGCTGTCCATGAACAGCTTGATGTCGGAGATGGTGGACATGAATTGGGCCGGGAAAATGATGGTGGAATTTTTCTCGACGCTGATTTCGGACATGGTCTGGAGATTGCGCAGTTGGAGCGCGATGGGGTGGGCGGCCATGACATCGGCAGTGTCGGCGAGCTTTTGGGCGGAGAGGAATTCGCCTTCGGCCGAGATGATTTTGGCGCGCTTCTCGCGTTCGGCTTCGGCTTGTTTGGCCATGGCGCGCTGCATGCCTTCGGGGAGTTCGATGTCTTTCATTTCAACGACCGAGACGACGACACCCCAAGATTCGGTGTGCGCATCGAGGACTTTGGTGATTTCTTGGTTGATGGTTTCGCGTTCGCTTAAAATTTCGTCGAGCTGGAATTTGCCGACGATGTTACGCACCGAGGTCTGGGCGATCTGGTTGATGGCAGCCATGACGTTTTCGATGGCGACGATGCTTTTGATAGCATCGGTAACGCGGTAATAGGCAACGGCGGATACATCAACCGAAACGTTATCTTTGGTGATGATCTTTTGGCTCGGTACCGGGAGCGTGATGGTGCGGAAATCGACTTTGCGCATCTGGTCGATGAAGGGGATGATCCAGTTGAGGCCCGGTTCTTTGACGCCGACGATTTTACCGAGGCGAAAGATGACTCCCTTTTCGTACTGCTGGACGATGCGGATGCCCAAGATGAGAATAGCAAGGGCAAGGAAAACGATAATAAGAAGAAAGCCGGGCATACGGAAAGCTTAGAAGATTGAATGAAAAAATTGAATTACGATTACTTACTGAGCATGCGGAGCGCCTCGCGGAGTAATTCTTCGCTGGTTTTTCCTTCTATGTCGAGTTCTTCGAATACTGCGCGGATGGTAGCCGCCGGGTAGCCGAGGGCTTCAAGACCATCGATAACGTCTTGGGCGGCAGACGATGGTGCGGCGAGGGCAGGACCAGCGGCGGCAGCGGAGAATTTGCCCTGGAGTTCGAGCACCAGGCGTTCGGCGGTTTTTTTACCAATACCGCTTACGCGCGTCAAGTAAGCGACATTACCTTGGGCGATGGCCTGCATGGTGGAGGCAGCGCTCCCGAGCGCAAGAATGTTGAGCGCGGTTTTGGGGCCAACGCCGCTGACCGTAATAAGGAGTTCGAAAAGCTGTTTTTCGACGAGACTTGCGAAACCGTAGAGATCAAGAGCGTCTTCTTTGACGACAAGATGGGTGGTCAGCGCGAGTTCGTGACCTGGTTTGGCAAGCTCGAGCGCGGCAGGAGTAGCAAAGATACGGTAACCGACGCCGCCCGGAGTGAGGAGGACGATGGTGTTATGCTCGACAGAATGGACTTGGCCGCTGAGGTGGGCGATCATACGATTATTTTTTGGCACGGACTTTGGCCGGACGTTTAGGCAAAGCGACACGGCTCACGCGAATAAGACCGCCGCAAGCTACGATCTCGATGCCGTTCTTTTCGAGCTCGTCGAGGAAGAGGTTCATACCGAGCGAATCGGAGGCCATATGACCGGTAATGATGACGTTCATGCTCGATTCGTTGGCTTTGGTGACACCATCTTCTTTCATATGCATGCCGATAACCGTGGAAAAACCGGCCCGGGAAAATTCCGGATAGACCTTGGCCGAAGGGTTGGTACCACCGGTCATTTCGACGACGAATTTACCAAGGCGGTGCCGCGGCGAACCGGCAATGATTTTGGGACCGGCGCCATGGCGTTTGGCATGCTGATACTCGGGAATTTCCATGAGGATTTTAAGCACGTCGCCGAGCGTTTCGGGCGATTTTTCCTTGATGAGGTCGGTGAGGAATTTGTCGACCAGATTGTCAGTGATGGTGTGCGTATCAATGAAACTTATAGCGAGGAGCCGGGCAACATCAACGACGCGGTCATAATTGGCCGGGTGAGTGCTCCGCCCCACTTCGCGCACGCGTTCTTCGATAATTTTTTCGGCGATGTGAATGGGCAGGCCATAGCTTTCATAGACGCCGACGGAGAGCTCCATGACTTCTTGCAGGTTGGTAAGGCTTTTGCCGTTGGGGTGGTGCGCAATGACAAGATCGATTGGCTTGCCGCGCTCACCGAGCTGTGAAGCAAGGAGGATTTCGGTGCCGGAAATATCGATGCCAGCAAGGACACGGCGGACTTCTTTACCCGTATCAACGTGGATGGAACTGTCGGGGTACGGATTAGCAAGCAGCGCGGTGTCGAAAAATTCCTGATCCGCCGGTTTGAGATCGTCGTATTCTTTGCGCAGGCGATCAAGATATTTTTTGACACCAGAACGGCCGCGCGGGTCAGCGAGGATAGCGAGTTCAACGGCGCGGCTGAAGATGGCGGAAGTATTCATAAGAAGATGATGGTTTAACTATACCAAAAACAAAAGGAACAACAAGTGAAAACAGAACTTGCACACTACTATCCTCCCCTATCTTGACTGAAAGGCGCGACACGGCTAAGCTACCGACGCTTCTCTCAAAAAGCGAGGAACCATGCGTCTCAACGCACATGATGCTACAAAAAAATTCAACGAAAGTTACCGTCAAAGCCTCGTTGTTCTGGTGTGCGAACCGATGCCCGGGGTGTGGCGCGGATCGCTGACACTTAGAACAATGCGTACTCATGACGTGCACGGCCTTCCCGTGGCTGACCCGCGATACGAGGTGAAGATCGACCTGAACGGACCGATTGAACGTCTCGGACTAAACTACCGCGGCTCCGGACTGATTCGTGATGAAAGCGGCGCCGTGCCGGTGGAATTTCTGATCAGTCTGCACCCCGCAAAGGGATGGATACAAAAGGGCACTGTTTACCCGGTTGGCGATTTTACCCCCTCCGCACCAGACACTGCCCACCCCTCAATGTGGCAACGAATCCGCGGTTACCTGAGAAGCCCGGAGCGCTCAAACAACGGATACGACAACCAGCTGTAATCAGCGCACCATGATCCTCCACGCCAGATGTCTGGCTGGAGTCTTTTTTGTTAAGGGAGTTTTTTAATTATAGAACACCGCCAGACATGTTGTCTGGCGGTGATATTTTTTAACGGGTCGAACGGGTTGGCGTAGGATACATGCGGTCTTGAGCTGGATAGGTACCCTGGTTCATACCCTGCTCGGGATCTCCGACCATCCCTTTCATCATCGGCTTGCCGTACATCATGGCACGCGGCGCTTCGCACCTACCACCCCAGCCACCCGTGAAACGACCATCGATCTCACCGATCTTATAGCCGCCGCAGAAAATAACAAAGATAAGCACACCCCAGAAAACCGCCCGGCTGAGCGGGGCACGGATCGATGTGCCACAGCACCACGTAGTGGGGCCGCACATCTTATCACCATGATGCTGATGCTGGTCAGGCATGCCGGTTTTTTTGTCTTCCATCATAGATACGATGGTTAAAGATAAAGTGCTAATAAATAGTTTAATAGTATACACCATGAAGGCCTTGGTTCACAATCAAAAAGAGAGCAACGTGTCCCGAAAAATATGATTGCACCATCTTATCCCCTGGACCGCTTGGAGGTAGCGCTATACCCTCGCTACCGTATCTTAGAGAGGTCGCGACCCTTTCTCCGTTAAATCATTAAGCAAACTCCTATGGGCACACCAAAAAAATTCGTGGCAGTAGGAGGAACTCTCCTTGCCTTAGTAGGTCTGGCAGTAGCTTCTCCTTCTTACGCCGCACCGTTTGATACAACCGACACAGCACTTCCTCCCGCAGCAGCAGCTTCAGCTGTTAGCGCGGGCGGAGGAAACTCTTTCCTTCCTTACGAGTTTCCTGAGCGCGGTCGGACAACATTTTTGGGTATTGTAAGCCAAGTCAACGGCACGGATATAACACTTCAAGCGCAAGATAATAAGCGCTACACCGTTGACGTTTCCTGGGCGCGCATTCTCGCTGGTAACGGCACCAATGAGGCTGTGAGTTTGGTTAAAGGCGACACGCTTCTTGTGCGCGGATTCCGCTTTGACCGATGGATTTTCGCCGAGCTCGTAGTGCAGCTTAAACGCGCTCCTGCACCGGTGGTCGAACAATACTCAGGCGCGGTGCGCGGCATCGGTTCAAACAGCTTCATTGTAGAACTGCAGAATCCAACTGCGCAACTTCCTCGCCTCCTCTTTGTTCAACTCGGAACTGGCGCGACTGTAACGCTTAACGGACAAAGCAGTACGTTTAACGAACTGCGCTACGGCGACACGGTCACGATCGGCGGGACGTATGACCGGGATATGGTCATGATTACAGCAAATAACGTAGCGATTATCCGCAACGTAACCCCGAGTCCAACGCCAACTACGACACCACCGGTAGTAGTACCAACCACCACTCCCGGACCCACCCCAACACCAGGTCCCACGACTACTCCGACTTCTACCCCTGAACCAACGCCGACCCCCACCCCGACCTCGACACCTGGCCCGACTCCCACGACTACTCCCACCGAACCACCGGTAACACCGACGCCGACATCCACTCCGGTGCCAACCCCGACTCCGACTGGCACTCCGTCCCCTACTCCGACACCGAGCCCTCTGCCGACAAGTACTGATCCAGGACCAGCGCCGGCCCCTGGAACGTCCACTCCAACTCCGCCGGTGACACCACCGACAACAACGCCGGAACCCACACCTGTCCCCACAAGTACCGACCCAGGTCCGACACCCCTACCAACTCCGACACCGACTACCACCCCGGAACCGACTCCAACACCGGCTCCTCCCGTACCTACGCCAGGGCCTCAACCCACCACACCAACCGCGACTGATCCTGGCACGCCAGGAACCCCTACCCCTGGTCCGACTCCGCCGGTAACCAATCCGACTGAGCCGCCGACAGGTGGTTCTGGGCCTACACCGAGTACTCCCGCGCCGTGTCCTGCAACACCGCCTGCGGGTACTACGTGTCCGTAAGCTCTTCCTCATAAAAAAACAACACCACCACAGCAGGTGGTGTTGTTGTATAACGCGCTACGTACTACGTGGACGAAGGACGAATATGGAAAAACCATTTGCCGAGTTCGACCACGGCGCCAAGAGCGATGCCAACGCCAAAAACCGCACCAAGCCATGGTAGAGGTAGTGCAACGGTGCCAAGCAGTTTCTGCAAAGGCGGCAGGTAAACTGCTGCAAACATAAGCGTGATGCCAATAGCCGCGCCACCGACTAAGTACTGGTTTGAAAACAAAGGATATGAACCGATACTTTTTTCGAAGCTACGCACGGGAAACGCGAGGAGGAGACTATAAGCGCCGAAACACATAAAAATAAAGGTATGCACCAGGGTTTGATCAAAACCACGCCCCATGAGAAACCAATACAGGGCAAAAAGCGCAGCGCTTGTCGTGCCTGTAACGAACGCCAAAAGACGCACGGTTGGGGGCTCCAAGAGTCCACGACTAAGGCGCCGCGGACGATGCGATAAGCCATCGATATCTTGCTCGAAAGCAAAAGCGATGGCCGGAAAACTGTCCGAGAAAAAATTAATCCACAAAATCTGGAGCGCGGAAAGAGGTAGCGGCAATCCAAAAACAAGCGCGCCGCCGATAAGGACAAGCTCATTAAGAACGCTTGAAAAAAGATAGACGATGACTTTACGAATGTTGTTCACGATACGGCGACCTTCTTCGACCGCATGCGCGATAGTGGTGTAATTATCATCGAGCAGCACAAGATCTGCAACACTTCTCGCCACCTCGGTACCCGAACCCATAGCAATACCGACATCAGCCTGCTTGATACTCGGCGCATCGTTGACACCGTCGCCGGTCATAGCTACAGTCTCGCCGAGCTCTTGAAACGCGCGGACGATACGCATCTTATCGAGCGGCGCTACCCGAGCAATGAGACGCACGTTTGACAAACGCGTGCGCAGCTCAAGAGGCGAAAGCGCTGCAAGATCCCGCGCGTTAACAGCACTCCCCTGCGGCACGTCGAAACCAACCTCGCGAGCGATGGCAAGAGCTGTGCCTTGGTGATCGCCGGTAAGAATGACGGTTTTGATACCAGAGCGCTCAAGGGCTTGCATGGCCGCGCCAACGCCCGGGCGAACCGGATCGCGAAAACCCAACAGACCATGCCATACAAGATCGGTAACACCCTCATCGAGCGGCATATCCGGATCCGTGGCAGAGGGCATTTCTTTGGTAGCGATACCAAGTACGAGTTCGCCCGTGGCAGCCCGTGCTTCGATATCGGCAAGGGCGGCACGTTTGCGCTCCGGGTCGAGCGCGGTATGCTGCAGCAATACGTCGGGCGCGCCGACAAAGGTGCGGATATACGGGCCATTTTGCACGCGGCTGAGGGAAACGGAAAATTTATTGGCAGCATTAAACGGAAGAAGGTGTACCGGACGAGCGTCGCGTTTGAGACCGACAACATCAATACCGCGCATCGCTGCTCCACGCACGAGCGCGGTTTCTACCATGCGGCCGTTGATGCGCCATTCATGGGGCGGATCAAGCGGATTTTCAATAAGAACATCGGCATTGCCGATCGCGCGGACCACTAGATCGCGCTCTTCTACCGAACCGTAGGGAATAACGGTATGGAGCTGCAAGGCCGCCATGGTAAGCGTGCCGGTTTTGTCGGTAAGAATAACGGTGGTACTCCCTAACGCTTCGGCCGCGAGCAGTTTGCGGATAACGCCCTTGCGCCGCGCCATGCGCTGTACACCGATAGCTAAAATAACGGTAAGCGCGACCGGCAAGCCTTCGGGAATAGCCGAAACCGCGATGGCGACTGCCGTAAGAAACATATCGGAGAGCGGGTATCCCGAAGAAAGACCGACGGCGAACACCGCGGCGGTAAGCACGACGAGTATGACACTCGTCTTGAGACTGAAGCGCTTAATCGCCGTTTGAAGCGGCGTGGGCTCGGGAGCCGTATTCGCCACCATGAGCGCAATCGAACCGAGCTCGGTCATGAAACCGGTACGGGCAACCAAGGCGGTCGCGACGCCTTGGGTGACGAGCGTACCGGCGTGCACCATGCCACTGCGATCCCCAAGCGCCGCATCGCGCACTGACGGTCCGACGGTTTTGGTAACAGGCAACGATTCGCCGGTCAATACCGATTCATCGATCTGTAGGTCGTTTGCGAATATAAGGATAGCATCGGCCGGCACCCGATCGCCTTGCGCCAGGCGGATAAGATCACCGGGCACGAGATGCTCGGCGTCGATTTCCTGCTCGTACTCGTCGCGGATGACGCGGGTGCGCTGCTTAAGATATGTTTTAAGCTCGGCAAGGGCTTGTTCAGCTTTGTTTTCTTGGTAAAACCCCAATGCAGCGTTAATGATGACCGAAGCAAAAATAAACAGTGCATCGCGGATATGTGCGGTAAACAGAGTCACAGCGCCTGCCACGACCAAGATAAGGATGAGCGGATTGGTAAATTGCCGCGCGAAAAGGATAAGTGGTGAAACGCGTGTCGAGCGCTCAAGAATATTGGGACCAAAGAGGCGCAAACGCTCGGCAGCAACTTCAGACGCAAGACCGCGATGCGGATCGGAGACCAAAAGGCGGGTCGCAGCCGTGAGATCATACGCCCAAAACGGCGTGCGGGCGACGGCAATAGGATCGAGACGCATAAAGTCGGAAGTTTATACCATCCGCGCGACGTACCCGATGCCGATAATACCAATGAAATTGAAGACAAACGACAGCGGCACGAACCAGGACGGTTGTAATTTGGAAAATCCTAAAAGCGCAACTCCAAGTTCGTCAGGCAGAGGCGAGGCAATGATAAGCCCGCCAATAAAAAACGTGAGATAACGGAACATGCGGTGCTTAAAAAGAGCGCGCCTTCGTTTTTTGTTAGTGCGATGACTTACAAGAAGAGAGATGTGGTCGGATAATCGATCGCGGACGAAGCGGAAGATGAGCATGTCGCCGACCACGGCTCCAGCCGCACCCAATAGCGCGGTTGTAACCGGAGAGTTCACAGTCGCAATTTCACCGAGCGCAGCAATGGCCGGAGCAGTAGTGAAGACCGTGGTAAAGAACATGCCTGCGATAAAACTGCCCAGATACCCAAGACCCTGCGCGGATGCCAAAAGGCGATCCAGCGTATTGCTGTACACCAAAAGCACAGCGACGATAATACTGAGCACAATGAGCGCCCCATCACGCACCAGGGAATCGACTGCTTTTTTATTCATAGGAAGAGAGCGATACAGAACGTTTATCTATAACTATACACAAGAAGGAGCGATTCGGATACAGACCACAACGGCATGACTGTGGAAAGGCTGAGGGCTTTTGCTTTCCAGCACAGACATGCAACCGTCATTGCGAGCGATAGCGAAGCAATCCCTTAGCAACTCGGAATTTGCTCTGTTATCAAGGGGATTGCCCGCCCGGCACGCCTTCTGCTGCCATGGCGGACGGGCTTCGTTGCTACGCACCTCGCAATGACAAAACTTACACAGGAACTTCTATCGCCAACACATCACTTAACTCACGTGCACGCAACACCCATTCACCGCCTCCCGACACACCCAGGCCATCACGCCGATGTAGTTCTTGATTATCGAACTCAACACCACCTTCGATAAGGAAAAAATATACACCATGGCGCGCATCACGGAGCGTATAGGCAAGATCCGCACCCGACGCGATGCGAGCACGGCTTATATACGCCTCTTGATGGATCCAGAGTTTACCCGCTACCGGGCCAGGCACAACAAGTTCTTGCCAGGCATTTGAAACGTCGGAAGAAAATGTTTTCTGATCGTAGCGCGGTGCAACGCCTGCACGGGCGGTTTCTATCCAAAGTTGCAGAAGCTCAACCGGCTCTCGCGCATCGGAATTTTCTTCGCTATGGCGCACGCCGGTGCCCGCGCTCATCACCTGCACATCACCGGCGGTAAGGAGCCCGGTGTTGCCCATACTATCTTTATGCTGGAGCGCTCCCTGGAGCATGACGGTCACGATTTCCATGTTTTCATGCCGATGCATCCCGAAACCGCTTTCGGGTGCGATCGTATCGTCGTTTAAGACGCGTAATACCCCGAAGTTCATACGTTCGGGGTTGAAGTAATCGGCGAAGCTGAAGGTGTGATACGTGGAGAGCCAGCCATGATCGGCATGGCCGCGCGTTTTTGCACGATGAATAAGGATAGGCATGCGAATTGTTCGATTAAACGTTAAGGTCACGCGGGGATCGAATTAAAAAATCGTTCGAATATCTCTTTCAGATCTTCAAGCGCACGGTACTGCTCGACCACCAAGTTCTTGTTCCCGGCAACCATGGCCGAGAGGCGCTTTCCTTCTTGCTCCCGGTAGAGGCAGAGCACCGGTTTTACTCCTTCGGCCCGACCGAGTTCGTAGCCTACGCCGAGACTCGGTTGCGTCACTTCAGCCACGACGACGTCCGCGCTCATAAGCCATTCCATGTCACGTGCATAAATTGATTGGTCGGATGGTCCGTCTTCACCGCGGATAGATAACGCCTTGTCGCCAATGTGTTCGGTAAAGACGGTACCGTACGTTTTGAGAAGTTCGATGATAGACAGGTAGAGCCCCTGGTCAGAGCGGCCGCCGCGAATGGAACCGGCGAAGTAGATCTGCATATTATAAAGCCGTAAATAAAGCCTTAGCCCGCTCGTAATCGGTGCGGGTTTCTTCGCGAATGTCATCAAAAAGAATTTTGTCGTTAAAATCACGTTCGATTTTGGGTAAACCCCATTTTTTGATTTCCTCGACGGTTTTTTCCTTCTTCATCATGTGGATACCGAATGAGTAAAAATCAGTTTTAAGATGGCCGAGTGCATCGCCGGTAGCCATCGCCTTACCCTCGAGAGTTGCGGGGATGTTACCTGAGGAACAAGCGTGGAATTGTATGGCATCATCCACAATGACAGCGATTTCATCCGGACCGTAACCAGTTTGAAGAAGCAATTCACGGGCAATTCGATCACTTTCTTCTTTATGCTTCGAATCAAAACGGCTCATCACCGCATCGGCTATGTCGTGCAGCATGCCGGCCGCCATAGCAAGCTCTTTATTGGCACCAATACGCTCGGCTATCATACCGGCAAAGTCCGCGACGACAAATACATGGTGATCATGCAGCCAATCAGCCCAGGCAGCGCGCTTCTCACGACGGGCCAGATACAAACCACTAACCGCCTGCCTAAGGTTTTCCAAACGAGAAGACATAGTATACAACAGCCTCTATTTCTCAATAAACACCTCGGTCTGCTTTACTGCGCCGATTTTGTCGAGCTGCGACTGGATGCGATCGACCACCCAGGCGCCGTTCTCACGGATGAGGGTCCAAAGCTGATAAAACTCGCCGGCTTTTTGGATGTTGCCGCGGATGACCGCTTTGGTGGTTTCATCGATAGTGTAATCGACCATCGTACCTTCGATGTAGACTTTCACGGAATCTTTGGCGTTGTCGCGGTAATCAGCGAGGCCGAGGATGGTGACATGGTCGACGGTAATATTTTTCATGATGTTTTTTTCTTTATCTTTCTTCATGCGGTCGGTTTCGCTTTTGTGTTTAGCGAAGAGCGCTGCGCTCATGCAGTCTTTAGCCAAGGTCTGATTGCGTTCCATCCAGGCTTCCTGCACCTTAAAAAACATTTTCTCTACATCACGCTTGAGCGCGTCAGCGTTCCAGGTAGAATCGGTCTGCTCGCTCCGGCGCAGACCACGCTCAGCCTGAAAACGGCGGAGTGAAAACCGGATGGCGACGTAAACGGCCCAGACGAGCAAAAACGGCGCGAGGATAATAACGATGATGACACCGAGAATACCCAAGCCATAATCGAGGTCACCGCCGCCCGCGATGGCAAACGTCGGTTCGGCAAAAGCCAAAAGTGCCACGGCGATCAAAGCAGCGCCAGCCGGAAGGCGTGAGATGGTTTTCATAGAAAAAGATAAGAACGATAGCTTTATAATACACCAAAATACTAATTTTGATGATGCACCCAGCGTGCTTGATTTTAAAAAATCCCCTGCGTAAAGCAGAAGGATTCAGGCGACAGGCGCCACGTTTACGGAAACGACATGCGTAAAGCAGACCGAGAAATAATAAGGTCCGTACCCGTAGTCGAAAAAGTTCTTGTGGCCGATGATGATAGTGCCTTTGCGACACTTAAGAACGAGGGGGTGGCCGGCCACGCACGTAGTGCTCAGGCATACCGTCCACAGACCCAAAGGATCGGAAATGCCAGCGGCGAGCATCGCGCGCACCAGCGCTTCAACATCATCACGGCCTGCGATGTCGAGCGCGGTATCGGGAAGAAAATTGCCGATCCGCCGCATTTCTTCAAGCTGTTCCGGGCGCGGTTTTTCATCGGTATGAATGAGCCGCATATGGGTCGCCTTGGAAATAAGGCGCAGCGTTGACCCAACCCGCCCGAGCACATGGCGCGGCTCGTCAGGTTTGGATTCATGGCGTGCCAACCGGCGACACCCCTCCACCAGATTGCGCGCTCGATCCGGTATCATGCCAGCTGTCCCAACCAACCATTCGAGCGTCTGCTCGTCTGATAAAAAAGTAAAAACAGGAGGCGGAGTAGGTACCAGCTCAACACTTTCAGGATGTTCCACGGCACTCTTCCTTTCGGCGAATGAACTAAAAGGCCGCGGCAAGCGTACCACGGCCCTGAGCAGCGATCAAGATTTTTTTCAAGATATTCTTGGCTACCACTAATCCAACTCTATGTATTGTTTTTAATATTCTTAAGGACCGCTACCATTTCAACCGCGCTCAAACCCGCCTCCCAACCTTTTTTCTTGCCGCCGAGCGCACGGGCTTCGGCCTGCGCTTTGTCTTCGGTGGTTAAAACGCCAAAAATGACCGGCAAACGATGGTCAATCGCGATACGCGTAAGACCGTTCGCCACGGCATCGGCGATGTAGTGATCATGGCGCGTTTCGCCTTTGATGATGACACCCAAGCAGATGATGGCGTCGTAGTTTTTCTCGGCTGCGAGCGCGGCGGCAAGAACCGGCAACTCGAACGAACCTGGTACGCGCAGACTAGTGATGTCGCCAGCTGCGACACCGACGGAACGGAGCGCCTCAATGCAATCGTCGAGAAGTGCGTCGGTAAGCTCGGCGTTGAAGCGGGCCGCGACCACGGCGCAACGCACGCCGATACCGGCGTTGGCAGGCAAGATGAATGAATTGGATTTCATAGATAGTAAAGATTATCGATCGGTCTAGTCTAAACACAGCAGCCTTATCGGTCAAGAATCTGCTCTCAAAAACAGTTTGGAACTGTGCTATACGAAGAAATATCCGTTCTGATTTTTAAAAAAATAGTTCGTAAAAAAACTTGACAAAAGCGCTAAAATATGCTATAATATATCCGAGTCGCTAAACAGAATCCATCAGTTTTATAGCCAAAAAGGAGCCCTTCATGAGGATCTTGCGCACCATCTTCGTTCTCACCTGCATACTCGCCGCGATCGGTTGCCGCACCCAGCCTAAGCGCGGCCCTACGGGCGGTGCAGAACTCATCGATGCAGCTAAGGGTCCTCCGCCCGCCAGACCGCCCGCCTACGTTGAGACGTTCAAGGTGGAAGAGCTCGACTAAGCTCCTGGACCGCCTAATACCCCGAACCATCGGGGGTTGTTTTTTATTAAAAGGATGCGAGGGCTTACATAGTAATTTTCATTTTCTTCACGGTGTCCACTACAGCACGCGTCATCGCATCGATTTCGAGATTCGCTTTACCCCCCACTCGTTTGGCGCCAAATGTGGTGATGCGGAGCGTTTCGGGAATAAGGTGCACGGTAAACCAGTCGTTACCCACGTCAACGATGGTGAGGCTGCACCCGTCGAGCGCGATAAAACCCTTGGGCAGAATATAAGGCATCCATTCGGCGGAACACGAGAATGTAACGATCCAATTATTGGTCGGTGTTTCGATGTTTTTAATTGTTACTGCACCAGTCACATGGCCCGAGACGTGGTGACCGCCGATTTCATCACCGACTTTAAGCGAACGTTCGATATTGACCCGATCACCGACGTTAAGATCGCCGAGCGTTGTTTTGGTCAGCGTTTCGGCCATCATGTCAAAAGAAGCAATCGAGCCTGAGACGTTCGTGACCGTAAGGCAGACGCCAGCCACCGCGACGCTCGCGCCGATTGTAAGATCATGCGAAAGGGTACCAAGATCGATCCCTATAGTAACGAGGCCGGGCTTGCGCGCGATGTTTATAATAGGTGAGGTTTGTTGGACAATACCGGAGAACATATATATTCTGCTAATATATTGGCAAACGGAAAAAATTCTCAAGATGCCGTAAAAAACCGAAAGGAGAACACCGATGGCGGCTCGAGAGATCACCATACAACGCCATGAGCTGGCTTTCAACTTCGATCCGGAAAAGCTCCTGGCACGCCAACTCGGCGTTACGAATGACCCGGAACTCGACCGCGTGAGATACCACGAACAGATGGCCACAGCTGTCAAAGATGGCCTGGTCGTGAGCGTGGACTCGGTCGATGTGCGCGTGTTCGGCACTGAATTCTTCCGGCTAACGCGCTTCTGCTACGGGGCAAGCAGCAAGCTCCGTATTCGTATCGTCGGTGATGACGCCCGTTTGGCAGCCGAACATCTTGCCGAGCAGTTCCTACGTCAGCAAGGCATGAAGAATGCCGAACGGCTAGTAGCTACGTTCGAGAAACAAGGATTCCTCGAACTTCCACCGGGACAGAGCTTGCACCCGAACGAACTTGCGCCTGCCCTGACCGCTCCTCGAGGAGAAAAACTGTAACGCGCATCTGCGGCGGAGTGCTTGCACTCGTGCAGCCGGTGCGCTTTTTTACACCGACATCCTTTGTCTTTTCCGAAACTCTCAAAATCTTTTCAACAGGTACCTCAAAATACCCGGACGGGCATGGTATGGTTCCAAGAGGTCTCCAAAGAAACGGATGCGGTGTTGCACTGCACCATCCACCATACCGAACCGAAGTTGTTTTCAAGCGAGGAGGGTTCCATGAAACGCCCGAATCGACCCGCACGTTCTCGCACTGGAATTACAGGCTTCCTTATTGCTCTCTCCCTAACCGCAGTTATGTTCTGGGGGTGGTATGCCTGCAACCAAGAGAAGAGCAAATTCCGTGACTGCCAAGCTCCGCTTGAGAGTAGAAATCGCTTTGCCGACCCGATTACCGGCACGTGTGGAGTGAGACAGGGGCGCAAACTCTTTCCCGGTACACGCGAGGCTTGTGCCAATATCCTACAAGAATTGTACTTCCGACCAATCCGTCATTGTTGGGATGGCAAGCTGCCGGATCTTGGAAAGTAACGAAGTGCCGCTTCAAAAAAACTTGAACTATCACAGCGCTCCCGTGACCGAGCCGCCAGCTCCCATCATCGGGCGCGCTTTTTTAAATCTGATTTTTCTTTTCAAGCTCAGCAAATTCTTGTCTAGCACACACTATGTCTTCTTTAATGCGGGCCATTAAATTTTCGATCGTCGTAAACTGTTCGAGATCACGCAGCTTGGTAAGCAACGCAACATTCATACTGCTACCGTACACATCGCGATCGAAATCTAGGATATGCACCTCGACGCTCGGGAGGCCATTCGGCAGCTTCCACATATCGATGACGGCAAGACCTTTAAACCACTCTCCATCGTACTCGACAAAGCATATCCAGATGCCAGACTCGGGTGAAACGGAGGACTCGTAGGCGATGTTTGCAGTCGGGTAGCCGATCTGCCGTGCTTCGCCTTTGCCACGCACGACAACTCCTTGAAGGTAAGCCATAAGAAATGACGTAAAAACTAGCCATGGTCAATAATAACAGGCACGAACTTAATCGTATACACCTACCACTAAACAAGTGCAGAATACTTGACGAAAAGCTCTTTTTAAGGTAGTATATCGAGTTCCGTAAAAACCCGACCATTGAAAGGAGAACGCATGCGCACGCTATTTGTTTCGTACACCGGGATCGCCCTGGCCATCAACCAAGGCACTTTAGCGCCGCTGGATGTGACGGATCCGAACGCCCTCTTCTACCTCGGCTGCGCCCGGGAACCGCTCATGAACGACCTGGACGTACTCACGAGAACCGTCTACCCCAACGATCCAGCACGCGCGCGCGAAGTTCGCGCGCTCGTGGTGGGCGCCGTTCTCAAGGCCGAGCAGGAGGGGCGTGTGGCCTGGCGCAAGGAGAGAACCATGGGCCACTACGAAGACGTGCACAAGCTGCTCATCGCGAATGGGCTGCCTGGCATCGATCAGAGCCGACTCAGTATAACGCTCGGCACATACCACCCTGCCCTCATGAGCCGGATCGTCGAGGAGCTCGGGATTCCCGTACGGGTCGTGTACTAGCAAAGCGCCGCCCAGGAAGGCCATAAGCCTTCGGGGCGGCGCGTTTTTGTTTGCACGCTTAACATAAATTACAAAAGAAGCGTTAGAGCGCTTCTTTTGTTTTTTAACTGATATTAAGCAGCTTTGCGCAATCCAGCATTTGCAGCATTCTGTTGGGGCGGCGACGCTTTTTTAGCGGGCATAGAAGCAGGTTCAGCGACTTTTCTGGAATTCTTAATAGCTTCGTGTTCTTTTTTGACCGTATCGACATCGCGGCTGTAGGCGCGAGCTAAATTTTTAGCTTCTTCTTTAAGACCCTTTAGACCTTCACGATATGTAGCAGCCAAAACCGGAAAATCTTTTACGCGCTCAAGAACGTCCGTGATAGCACTAATTTTATTTTCCAATTTAAGCGCTTGTTTCTCAAACGTAATCGTCAAATCAAATAATTCCAGATCAAGAGCCGTGGGCGTAATGGCTTTTTCGTAGTCACCGCGCGCTTTAGCAAATTTAGCATCGCGTTCACGCGGCAATTTTACATCCATTTCATGGCGCAATTCCACCAGACGCGAGCGCTCCGGATACACCTTGGGAAAACCAGCGGCACGGAACTTTTCGTACATATCAGCCCATTCTTTGTACGCAGCGTCCATTTTTTTGTTGAACTCTGTGTTTATGTTTCCTTGTTGTGATTCAAAATCCTCCAAAGCTTGTTTGAGCGCTTCAGGATCAAGTTCAAAGGTATCGCTGCGGCGCATGATATTTTTTTCAAAACGCACCCGGGCGCGCTCAATGTCGGCCGAGCGCTTCTTTTCAGCGCGCGCGATTTCAACGTTGACTTCCCGCACCTCAGCCTCGAGCGCGCGTTCTTGCTCGGCGTTAGCAACGGCTTTACCAAGCAATTCTTGGCGCTTGTTTTCTAAAGAAGAAATGCTCTTGTCCGATTCAACAAGAATCTTCTCGACCTGAGCATCGTATGCCACAGCATCACGCTTGTCGGCTTTTTCGTCGGGAGTGTCTTCGTCGTCGATGACTTCTAGCAAGTCCGAAGAGAGTTCCGGAAGATCTTCGTACTCGTCGACTTCTTGCTGGAATTTTTGGTCAACCATGACTTTGTCAGCGCGCGAATCGACGGTAAGCTGATAATCCCTATCAACGACTACCTTATCGCCATGTGGCGGAAGTGACAAAGTATACTCTTTGTCAATTATAACTTTAGCATCTCCGGCAGCATCCTTGGCAGGTTTTTTATCCTCGATAGTTCCACTCACAATCTCAAAAGAATCATAATCCAAATCCTCGTTTTCACTCTCAAACGCAGCCGCTTTCTGCGGCGCTTTCTCTTTTTTTGCCTGCGCGCGCTCCGCGGCCATATCCGCATCCGGCTCGCTAAAATCAAACTTGTTATCAATGGATTCCCCCGCCATATGATTATGATTAATAATAGTAAGATTAGTTTAGCATATTCAGCCGCAGTTTGGCACCGCTAAAAATATACTAAACTGCTCAGATTACTACGCTTACGAACAAAAATCAAGACCTCAGGTGATTAGTTTTACCCTAAAAAATGAGCCATCTTTGTCATATCCCCGTCTAAAATTCGCGGCTGCATCGCCTGCAATTCATCGGCATATCCCATAGCAGGGAGCGGGTAGAGCGCAAAGATAGGCTTGTCGAGCACATGCGCAAAGCCCATTTCAAGAAACGTATTACCCCCGATGTAACCGGGAATGCCTTTGCGTTCGTTATTGATGACGAGAATAGCATCACCTGCTTTGATTTTTTCGTAATGCGCGCGAATAAGATCGTGCGTCACTTTTTCCTGGGCGGATTCAACATGTTTTTTCTCGGCACCTTCTGTAATATAATCTTCCACAAAAAGCGGTAGAACAGGCTCGTGTCCGAGTTTTTTGATCGTTTCGCTTGCCACGAGCATGTCTTTGGCAGCGGTCATGCTGCCGCAGATGATGATACGCATACGTTAAAAATTATTCCGCCGATTCCAAAAACACTTTCTTCACAAAACTTCCACGCGCTTTTTTCCGCTCTTCATTGACACGCGCGATTTCCGCCGCATCGAGACCGAATGCGGCAATAATACATTCAAGAACTTCTTGTACGTCACCAACTTCTTTTACCATCTCTTCGTGCCCACCACGACTGTCGCGGAGTTCCGCTGCTTCCTCGACGATTTTTTTGAGAAGCGCGATTTTATAGTCGTCATCATTTAAAATCCGTGATACGCACTTTTTACCTTCGCTCTCAAAGATGGCGGGGATGTTGTCGCGGACGAGTTTGTTGTAAATAGTCATATGAAAAAATTAATCAATGGAATTTCCCGCCACGTAGCCAGTTGTCCAACACAGCTGCAGTGAATATCCACCGGATGGACGGTTGATATGCAGAAGATCGCCCGTGACGTAGAGGTTAGAAATAATTTTCGAGCGCATGGTTTTGTTGTCGATTTCTTTGAGGACCACTCCCCCGTCGGCAACTACCGCGCGTTCATAGCCCATGAGCCCTTGCACGGTGAGTGGAAGTTTTTTGAACAGTTCGGCGAGCATCTTACGCTGCTCTTTTTTTACGCTATGGACTTTGGTTTCGGGGTCGATGAACGTGACGAGCCGTGCCAACGAACGCGCCGTGCCAGGCGGCACGAGAAACGGGAGTACGTTCGCGAATGTTTTATTTTTATGTTCGTCGAACACCGCGGTGATATGCCGATCGAGCGCGCCAACGTCGAGCGTTGGGTGGAGGTCGATCGCGGCCGTAACCGGACCTTCGTGCAAAAGATCTGCTACGCGGCGGGCAGCGTTCAGAATGAGCGGGCCGGAGATGCCGAAATGCGTACAGAGGATTTTTCCTTTGAGGAAAAATTTCTTTGTTTGGTCGACGAAAAACGTTATTTTTACATTGTCGAGCGCAACGCCCGAAAGATCTTTTATCCACGTTTCGGCAATTGCGAGTGGCACGAGATTGGGGGTCGGGGTCTCGACCGTGTGGCCGAGATTTTTAAGCCAGGCAAACCCATCGCCGGTCGAGCCGGTTTCGGGGTGCGAGGCGCCACCGGTCGCGAAAATAAAGGAACGCGCTGACCATTCCTTATTCTGCGCGATCACGTTTCTGATGATTCCGTCCGTAAAATTAATTTTGGTGACCGGCGCATTCGTTATGACCTCAACGCGACCGTGCTTGAGATAGTCAACCAGGATTTTTACAACATCCGGCGCGCGTTCGGTGACAGGGAACGCGCGCTTGTTGTCTTCGATTTTGAGCTTAAGGCCGTGCGATTCGAAAAACTCGAACGTATCTTTGACGCCGAACTGTATGAACGGGGCATGCAAAAAACCTTTCGCGGTTCCGTAGTGGGCGAGGAGAAGATGGATAGATTCTTCGGCGTTGGTGATATTGCACCGTCCACCGCCGGTGATAGCGAGCTTTTGTCCGAGCGCGGGATTTTTTTCGAGGATAAGGACTTTTTTTCCGCGCTCGGCCGCACGTCCCGCAGCCATCATGCCCGAAGCTCCACCGCCAATGACAATGACGTCGTACATAGGAGAATAAATCACTTACCGGGTAACTATAACGGATTTCTACTGATCATTCTAGTTTGAACGGCTAATTTGCATGTTTCCCCAAACGCATTGCTATCCCGAACCATTGACTTTTATCCTGTTTTACTGTCTACTATTACCCATCCAGCACTGCGCTGCGATATACGGAGAAGAACCATGACCAACCATCTGGCCACGCTCGGGTTTATCGGTTTGTTGCTTGGCGGTTGTAACGCTACCGATTCTACCCGTGGGCCTGCCAGAATGATATTGCGTCCGGCACGCGCGTTGACGATTTGACCCCGTTTGCATCTACCTGCGCCTACTTCGAACAGTGCGCGCAGCGGGATTGGCAAATCGATATTTCCGACGCTGCCTGCGCACAACCACTCCCCCTTCCTGCCGGAATGACAATCATCGGCAATGGGTGCCGGGGTGCCGACGGGGCCATCCACGTGTTCACACCGGCCGGATCTTCGTTCACAAGCAACACCTGCGTTGCCAGTCAATCGGCGAACATCCGCGAACAAAACTACCTACCCGCCATCGGCATAGATGGACTAGCCGGTATGGATCCTAAGAGCTTTAGGGATTCATTGTGGTTTAGAGATCTTATTGAGGCTTCGCTTCTCGTGAAGCGCGCAGGTGCCTACAGCGCATCTGTTGGCCTCACCCTCTTCCTGCCGATCGATTGCAACGGCGATGGTAAATTCTCGCAGAGCGATGATGACATTGCCGTGAGCTCCATGACACTCGTTTCTTGGTCAAATGACGGTTGCGGTATGATCCGCGCTAGCAGTTACGACACCAGACCAAAAGGTCGCAACACCTGCGGCTGGGATCAGTTTTACGGCTACCTTGCCCGTGCCGGAATGCTCTCCGGCACGCAAATCACGAAGTGCGCGTTAAGCGCCCGCACAGACGACTACACAAGCTGCGAGTATGGCGCCTATCGGACCGGACTTGAAGACCTACCGTCTGAGGCGCGGATTTTTTCTGGAGCACAGCTTGAGGGTATTACATGCGGGCTTCCGGTAGGCATGGCACTCCCGAGCGCACTTGTGCACCTAGGAAGCGAATCGGACGTTGGGATGACAAGGGAGCAACATCTCGTCATCGAAAAATTTGGGCTTGCTACTACGCCCCACCGGTCAACCTTCCTTTTCGATAAAAGATCTTTGCGCTAGACTTACAGCACCCCATCTCAAGGGGTGTTTTTTATCCTTGACTTTTCGACTGTTTAAGTGTTTACTATGGCGCGTCTGGCTTTAAGGTGGGAAAACCCAAGGAGAAGCACTATGCGGAGATACTTTGCGATGTTGTTTCTTTCCGGATTTCTGCTGACCAGCTGCGGACACGACGGATCACCGTCCACGTCCAATTACGACGCGGATAGAGACGGGGTGCGGCTGTTTACCGATCTATGCCCCGATCTGCCGGGTGTGGCGGGCAATGCCGGCTGTCCGCACGATCTCAAAGATTTGCCCTGCACCCTTTTTGATGTGGGGAAATTCAGCGACGCGCATATTCCCCGGTCAGCGCGGCGATTCTGCGATCCTCATCTGAAAGGAAAAGATCCCCGCGCTTTCAAACCGACGATCGACAACTGGGGTCACTTCGATGGACCGGGTACCTGGGTGGTACAGGAAGATATAAAATTTCCCGGCTTTGCGACTCTTGTATTCCCGGTCGCTGCACCCGTCCGGGTCTACGGTCGACTCGTGTGGAAGCTCACCGACGGAACGAGCGGCGCAACGGACTGGGTCTCGAAAAGCACGAGTTATGTGTTACCCGAGGACATTGAAAGCGTCCGCGCCGAAAGCAAAAACGGTGCGGCGTGGGGAATGTGGGGGGTGGAGCTCAGTCACTGGCGACCCGTCTCCCTTGAGAATCAAAACCAAATTAAGCGGCTCGTAGAGTATTCTGGTTACGTGCCGTTCGCGGAATGGCACGACGGATACTACAAAAAGAACTGCTCTGTGATTACCACGGGACCGAACTGCCTGTAGTGCACCGCGCGACGTGCTACCAAAACAAGCACCTTCACCAGGTGCTTTTGTAATATGACGGACGTTCTTATTTGACATGGTTGTGGCTATCATTTAAGGTCAAGGTGCTCTAACCAGGAGGAAGGATAATGCGCGCACTCTTCAGGATGAATGGCTATCGGATGATGGGATGGATGGCACTTTGGATCGTCATTGCGCTCGGCGCGGCGGCAACGATGCGCTGGATGAATTCGCCCCAATATGAACACTGGAAGGCCGAACGCAAGCTCCGACAAGAACGGGAAGAATGGGAAAACACGTGGACGTACAAAACTAGCGTGCTCTTGCGCGAGTTAAGTCAGAAAGGGTGCGAACCGGAGCGCGACAGTTCTGACCAGATCTATAGAAGATACTGCGGGCCTCACGCTTCGTGGTTCGCGCTCAACTATCCTCAAGAACTCCAGGAAGAGCTCTTGCGCGAGATGAATCACGAGCATATCGGGTTCGCCAAGCTCGGCATGACGATGAAAGACATCGAGACATTGGTCCAGGCAGCCAAGATCAAGATCTTGGGTCAGTACCTGGAAGAGCTCCGTTCACGTCGCGGCAACCTGATTCCGGCCGACCTCGAGAAGCTCGACTCCCTCTGCCGGCATGCACCTGAGCTCTACGCCGCCGCACTGCCTAACGGACCTGTCGCAGGCGAGCTGCAGGCTCTCGAGCGATCCGCTCGCGGACAGACCAAATTCTGCACCGAGGAATAAGCAAAAACCTTACCGCGCCCCCAAGGGCGCTTTTGTGTATATCCTAAGAGAATATTGACTACCATCTCTGCTATAACTAAAATATATTCTCCGAAAGGAGAAAGTATATTATGCGCTCTACCAACAAAGCACCCAAGAAGGCACCCCTCTTTCCCCTGTTCTTTGTCATCATCGCAGCCTGCGGACCCAAGCCGACCATGCCCGAGTACATCAACCCATCCGCTTCGCCGGGATACAAGGTCGGCAGCCCACCGATTACCAATCCTCGACCGGGTACCGGGTGCGGAAAGGGCTATGCCGGAGAAGACGGCTACTGCCATGAGGTGTTCGAACGCACCCAGTAACCGCCCACGATCCGCCCTCGCTCTTGCCCAGAGCGAGGGTTTTAATATGGACAACGTACGTATTCAGGTTATAATCAACGTACATTTTTCTCTATGCAAGTCCCCCACCGTAAACCCGGTAAATTCACCCATCTCGTACCCGATCCGCTCATTACGCAAGCGAAATTTGACGAACTTACTAAAAAGCTGGAGGGTCTTAAGGCCGCTCGCCCGTACGCTGCCGCCGAGGTAGCCCGGCTTGCCGAGCTCGGTGATTTTTCCGAAAACGTGGAATATCAACTCGCCAAAGGTAAATTGCGCGGTATCAACAACGGTATTGTGGCACTCGAAAAGCAGCTTATCAACGCGCGCATTATTTCAGCAGCTGCCGACACAGAGACTGTGCACATCGGCCACACCGTTACTATCGAGAGCGAGGGAGTTCAAAAAACTTTCCAGATTCTCGGCTCTGTAGAAACCAAGCCCGGGCACGGAATAATCTCGCATAATTCACCACTGGGCGCCGCGCTCATAGGGCATGCAGTTGGAGATACTGTGACCATCGATCTGCCTACCAAAAAAATTTCCTACACGATAGTACGCATCACATAATCTTTCTACACAGGGACTCATCGAAAACGAAAAGCCTCCTCATTGCGAGAAGGCTACTAGAATGCCGGCTTGGACAATTGGAACTGGGTGTCGGCAAAGGCGCGACTAAGAATATCATCGCGCTCGAGAGCGGCAATGAGGTTCCGAATCAGGCCTTTGACAATGACTGTCGGAGCGCCCGCCGGAAGATGCGCGCTAACACCTACCAAGTAGAGGTCTTTAAGCTTTTGGAAGGCCGGCCCGTAGAGCTCTCTCTTACGACGCGCCTCCTCGGTGTGCGACACAGGAATTGACAAGGTCGAACTCTCCTCGTGTGATAACTGTTCGATTCCAACCAAAACCGCGAAAGCACGGATGGCCTGTTCGCCATGAAGTGCGCCGGTTATTTGTTGGCACAAAGCCTCATCCATTTTATAGCGAGCTTTTGGAGAAACAGTGACCATGAAGGAACCTCCGTCTCGAGTTTGGGCAGGCAAAATGCCTGTCGTTTTTGAAAACAGAACAAACCTACCATGGAAGAGCTGGATCGTCAAACTGTTTTTTTATTCTAACCATTGACAAAAAAATAAAGAACGGCTCATAATCAAGCGCACCACATCCCCAACCGGAGGTCTTTCATGCACGCATATCGCACCATCTACGGCTATCTCGCCCTTGTATTCATGCTTGCCGGATGCCAGCACAACATTCGTACCCCGGAGCTGGTTTTTCCACCAGAGAATACCTCGTCGGGCCGAGTGCGCCTCTTTGCACCGGAGCACGGCGGAGGAACGGTGTGGTGCATGCAGGTAAGCTGCCCTCTCGATACGCCGCTCGCCAATCTCCGTGATCTCCAACAGGGATCTGATGCATCCGTCCACGGCACAGCGCTCGAAATCGAATGCGGCCCCCATCGTATCGGCAAGCTCATCATGCCGCCCGAAACGTTCTTTCTGTACCGCGATATCCCCGCACTGCCAGGCCAAAAAATTCAGCTCATGAATGATTACGCTGTATATAACGCCTGCTTTACAGGCCCGGTTACCATCGAGTCATACCGGCACTGGAGAGTGCAGGAGACGACTCGATGAACGGCACGCTCATTACTTGGCCAGACAACCCTCTCCGGCAACTACTGCTATTTAGCATAGATGGAACAGCCGTTTCCGTAGAAGTGGTGCGTTCGGAGTCGGAAGCAGAGATATGGACGTGGGAACGGACAGATCGTTTCCAGGAAGATTCAGGTAAGCCGATCATGATCCTCTACGGAGGAACACTCGAAATTCCGTATGCGGTACTGCGACAAATTCGCACGGAACCGTCGGGCACGATCGGCTACACACCCTAGGGCAATTGCAAACAAACGACTCGGCTCTAACCGAGTCGTTTTTCAATTATTCCGTTTTGAAACGGATTTACTTATTGAGCGCCGCGCGCGTACCCGGCCCAACAGTACCAAGCGGTTCAAGACCGTTCGCGATTTGGAATTTTTTAACTGCCGCAAGCGTTGCCGCACCGAAGAATCCCGTAGCTTCATCGGTCATAAACCCTTCGTCCTTAAGGCGTTTTTGGAGTTCCACTACGTCGGTTCCTTTGGCGCCCGGAGCAATGGCTTTGGTGAAAACATATTTCGATACAGCAACCACGTTCGGCGGGACCGGGGCCGAAACAGGAATGACCGGTGCCGGGGATACCTGCGCCCCAACCGCAAGACATGATGCACCGCCGCACACGTTAACACTCGCCTCCCCTACTGCCACAGCACGCAGTTTGAGGACATTACCGGATAGTTCGGTGGCAAAAGGCGAGCCGGGATTGCCGGAAAGCGTGTAGACGCCCGTGCCGCCCGAGAGAGCCAGCTTCAGTTCTTGGCCGACCGTAAGGAGATAGCGCGCGCTGAGCACTGAAACGGACGTTGGCGATTGCGAGAATGAAGCGGCATTAACGACAACCGACAAGAGCGTACAATTTCCACCCGACTGACACACGGTGATCGTGGTAGAACCAGGACTAGCAGCAGTTACAACGAGCGTCGTACCGCTGATGACCGCAGAAGCAACCGTGGAATTGGAGTTCTGCGCCACGGCATAGCCGCCGAGGCCCGTGAGTGTAACATTAGAAGATTGTCCGGCATTAAGCGTGAGTGATGTAGGGTTAAGCGTAAGCGTAGCTGACGAGCCAGATGCCACAGTAACGCCGAGCGTACCACAACCACCGTTTGCCGCGCAGACTGTGAGGGTGGCTGAACCCGGAGAATTACCGTAGAGCGTGAGCGTAGAACCAACAATATTAGCTTGCACCACGTTATTGTTGGAATTGGAAAGTGTGTACGAACCAGATCCGCCGCTTACCGTAACGGCGACAACCTGCCCGGGCATGAGTGTTGGGTTGCTTTGACTAAACGCTACCGCACCCGAAGAAAAGCCGGCGGATGTTACTGTTACCACCGCGGTCGTGCAATTAGAAGCATTGGCAGCCGAACAAATCTGGAGCGTAGTACCGCCAGCAGCTAAACCGTAAATAGTGAATTGATTATTATTCAAAGAAACCGAAGCAACTGACGGACTCGTATTACTCGCGAGATAGAGTGAATTGCCCGTAGTGTTATTGACGGTGACAACAGCAGTTTGACCAGCGCCGACCGTGATGCTGCTTTGGCTCAAGGAAATGGTGCCACTCCCCGATGTGAGCGCACCGTACGGCCACGCGAGCGAATCGGAACGCTGACCATTGACCGAAACATTAAAGAGGCTTCCCGGTGCAATGCTATACGCAGCCGTGGAAATGGTCATGGTAAACGATCCGGATGAGTTGGTAGCGCCAAGCGAGGTCATTTTAACCGTTGCAGCATTGTCGAGATAATTGAGAATAACGCTACCACCCGCATCACCGGTAATGTTAAGCTGCACGCTGTCACCCCCGGTAAGCGTAGCGGAGAGCGTCGGTGGTGCGGCGAAAGCTGGGAGTGCGAATGCCGCGTACGCAACAGCCGCCACAGCCGCCGCGCTGTTCAAAAATTTTTTAGAAAGAGCACGGGACATATATAAAGGATTAGTAATTTTGTAATTATACCATTCTTCTCCAACAAAAAAAGCCGAAGCGGAAACAGGTCGCGCTTCGGCCTACAGCAATGAACACTCAGCTACGGAACGATGATGTGGGGCGCGAAGCGGCAGGCTACGTCGGTAATGTAACCAGTAGCGTCACGGATGCCGATGCCCGCCGGCTTATCTCCAACGACCCAGCTGCCGATGACCGCGCGACAACCATCACGCTCCGGGGTAGACACGAAATCCTGGTAAACGTACCCGGAATCGGTGTAGGGGCCGCCAGTTGATTGGATAACACCACCGCTAGCTATTACCGTAACGTTCGCCCCTTCGCGCGAAAGAACCGGCTTGCGGACGTACGCGGCAAGATGCCGCGGCTGCCCCGCGTATGCAGCGACGAGGTTGGGGTGATCCGGGAAGAGTTCCCAGAGAATCGGCAGCATGCCTTTGGACGACATGAGCATCTTCCAGGGTGGTTCAAGCCAGCACATAGCATCAAGGCTCGATTCAAGATGGGCACCGCGCGCTTCGCGCGTGAGCCACTCCCACGGGTACAGCTTGAACACGTTAGCAAGCGGACGATTCGCCGTATCAACGAATGAACGCAGGCGTTCGCTGTAGCGGATGCAACCGATATCGATCGACGACACTTCAAGGCCCGAACCGGACGCAAGCGCCGCGCTCATAAGATAAGCGGCCGTTACCACCGCTTCGGGATGCGGAAGCCGCGCGAAATACACCGGACCCGGCCGCAAGGATTTTCTGAGTTCCCGCCAGGTAGCGACCAAGTGCTCATGGAGCGTATTGAACTGGTCGAATTGACCTCCGTAATACTCCTCTTGCCAATCCCATTGTGTTACCGCGGCCTCAAAGAGCGCAGTTGGTGTATCGGCGTTGTATTCGAGGAGCTTAGGCGGATTCACACCGTCATAGGCCAAATCGAACCGACCGTACAGCGAGGGTGACCGTTCGTTCCAAGAGCGCTCAACGAGCGGAATGGCAGCCGGCACGATGCCGAGTTCCGCGAACCGCCGCTTCTCGATCACGTATTCGGCCGCGCGGTGATACAGACGGTTGAGTTCGGCGGTTGCCGCTTCGATCTGGGCAATCTCGGTCTCGTGGAAGCGGTAACAAACACTCTCGTCCCAGTAAGGAACTCCACCGGAGGTGTGGTATATGAGTCCGCGAGCTTCTACTTTGCGCTGCCAGTCGTTTCGGGGAGCGCAACGAGTCCTCTCCATGGCTTAGGTTCCTCCTGAGCCGCCGAAGCCGCGGCCGTTGGAGCCGAGACGGGCATTGCGCGGCAGGTAGCCGGTATGCGGCACAACCGTGGCGTGCTCACTCGGTTCAAGACTGCCACCGGAAATTTTACTGCCAACCGGATGATATGTCGGGTGATACACGTAGTGGCCCTGAGAGCCACCACCGTCTTGCGCACTCAAAAACCCATCACGCTTATTGGGAGCCGCACAGCTCTGCTCCTCCACAACAACACCATCACCGTTCACGCAGTGTTCGATCTCTTCGTAATCGTCGCAGCCGCTTGCAGCAGCGAGCACAAGAGCAAAACCAGCCGGAATCAACGATGTTTTACGGCGCATATCCTTCTTCTCCACAGGGCAACCTATGCCCCTCAAATAACCCAGAAACGCTTCTTGAGAGGCACAGGGAAAGATACCAAATCATATGAAATTTACGGATTTTTGTCAATGATACGCCCTTAACAAAACCACCCCGCGTAGATGCGAGGTGGTGATGCAATTTGGCAATCAAAAGGTGTTTTCGTTGATGAAGCGGCGTGTGTTTTCGAGGAAGAGACCGGTGCCGCGCGCGAGACCGAGCGGGGCAAGAATTTTTTCAGGGTAGCGTTCTTGCAAGAGGAGCACGGCGCGATAGGTACCGTCGCCGAAATAGGTGGTTTCTTGTCCCGGAGAGCCAGGGCCTTCAGTGGCGACGAGAAAACCGCGGGTGTTGAGGAATTTTTGTAACTCGCGCACGTCGGTACCGCGCATGCCGAAACGCAGGTTGCGGGTAAAGATGTAGGCACTACGCATGCCGGTCGTTGGCGTGGAGGCCGGGAAGATTGGCTCGAGAGGAGCTGAGGCCGGAAAGGAAACCACTGGCGAAGGAATGGGAGCGCTCTGCGACGGGGCCGGGGTTGGCTGGGGCGGCGTACCACCAGACGGAGAGGGAGCAGGCGTTCCCCCGCCAGCAGCTACACCGACCACGGCTGCCGAACGAACCGTGACGCTGCGGCTGACCGACGGACTCGCCGCATTGCCGGCCGGATCGGTCACGTTATAAACCACAGTGTAGGTACCATTAATTGCGGCATTTACGGTACCGGACGTAGTGACGCGCCCGGCGATATTGCCACTCGCCGCATCGAGGGCCGAAACGCCGGGATCGATGAACGTTTCACCATTGGTAATCGTCATTTCGGCATCTCCAAGAAGAGTGAGAGCGGGAGCAACGTTGTCAATGAGGATAGCGGACGATGTGGCGAAGGCGGAGGTGTTGCCAGCCGAGTCACGGATACGGACACGGAAGTACCAGGTGCCATCGGGAAGGGACGAGGTAACAGTAAGACTCGTAAGCCCGGTGGACGAACTGAACACCGTACCCGCGAAAACGCTCGACGTGCTCCACTGGACCAGGTATGGCATGAGCGGAAATTCGCCGCCATCAGGGGTTACAGACCAAGTAACGGTCGGAGTCGTGTTCGTGGTCGGCGAGGTAGAAGTGGGAACTCCGGGCATGGTCGGCGGCGTAATATCGAAATATTGCAGAAGCGGATACGTGCCCGTAGTAAAGGACCAGATGCTGGCGAAATCCCATCCCGCGTAGGTAGCCTGAGTTTGCATAGCAAGCGTGGTGGTACCCGTACCGCCTTTGGAACTGGCCTGTCCAGACCTGGTGACATCCCAATAACTGTCGGTGACGATGGCGCCGGTCGTGGTAACACCCACCAAACCGCCAACCACCGCACTCGGCGTGGAAACCGACCCTTTGGAATAACTTTTGTCGACTACGGCAGGAGACGTAAGGCTACCCACCAAGCCGCCGACGTTGTCGCCCGTAGCAGTAACGTTGACATGGGAAAAAGAATTACTGATTGTGCCGCTCGTGCTCAAACCAACCAAGCCGCCGAGCGTAGACTCACTACCGTTCTTGACTATGGAAATAGTACCGGTGGAAAAACTACGACTAATAGTGCTACTACCATGCATCGCACCGATCAAGCCGCCAACTATCGAATAACCGCTGCTTATGGTTACGTTGGAAGTGACACCCGTCACGGTTGAACTGGTAAGCTGGCCGACCACGCCGCCCATAATACTGATAAGTGCGCCCGATGATACGAGACCCTGAATGTTAACGTTGGTAATGGTACTATTATTAACGACCGCAGCTAAAATACCCACTTGGAAGTTGCCGTAAACCTGGGCGTTGGTCATTTTGAGGTTACGAATAGTGGCGCCATCGACGGTACCGAACAAACCGCGGCCGTTGATACCGGTGAAGATGCTGAAGTTATTGATCGTGAAACCGTCACCATCGAAGACGCCGCCGAAATTGCTGATGGGAGTAAACGATGAGCTGTTCGAACACGTAATATCGTTGATGAGCTGATAGGTAGACGTGGTATCGGCCGGAATCGCTTGCAATTGTGCGCACGTACTAATAGTTGTCGTAGTAGCCTGCGCACTAGTGGGAAGTAAAAAAAATCCTACAGCAAGCACTGCAACAAGAGACACTAAAAATAATTTCATACCCTCCTTGGAGTTAAATGCAATGATTATAGTATAGCACGCCGACTAGAAATTTATAACACGCATCGATTACTATACGAATCTTTTGCAGTTACTGCGCACCGCCCATTTGAAAGTTATTATTTAAAATTAAAAATCTGGATACTAGAGGTGTGGTATTTTTTAATTCCCATTGTAATTATCACGTTTACTTATTGCGATCCTTCACCACCACACCATCTTTAAGTTCAACGATGCGTTTCGCGAGCTCCGCGTATTCCATTTCGTGCGTGACCATAATGATGGTCTGACCTTCTTTGTGTAGATCGAGGAACGCTTCCATGACGAGCTTGGAACTTGCCGAGTCGAGGTTTGCAGTCGGTTCATCGGCGAAGAGTACATGCGGGTCATGAGCGACCGCGCGAGCAATGGAAACACGCTGCTGTTGCCCGCCGGAGAGCTGGCTCGGCAAGTTGTTTTTGCGATCGGCAAGACCGACGCGGGTAAGCGCAATGATTGCTTTCGCTTCGGCTTCTTTTTTTGAGGCGCCTTGCATAAGGATCGGAAGGGAAACGTTTTCGAGCGCACTGAGTTCGGGTAAAAGGGCATAATCTTGGAAGACGAAGCCCATTTTTTGGAGACGGAGCGCGGTTTTGCGCGCTTCACTTAGACTCGAGGTGGCGAGATTGTCAAAATAAATTTCACCGCTCGAAGGAGTATCGAGAAGCGAGAGTTGATACAGAAGCGTGGATTTTCCGGCGCCGGACGGGCCGATAATCGAAGCGAATTCGCCGGTTTTGAATTCGAGATCGATGGATTTAAGAACCGTGAGTTCGGCATCGCCAGAGATGTATTTTTTGACGAGTTTTTGGGAGGAGATCATAGGATTGACAAAAAAACAAAAGCTCATTATAATTAAACGTTTCCTGCCACGGATAGCCAAGCAAACAAACAGCACACAAGCATAAGGAGATCCTCATGGACGGTTACTACGGTTCGGCTATTACACGGATATTTTCAGGATTCTGCAAGCCGTTTGACCTCAAAGAGCGATGGAATGAAAAGGAGATCGAGTTCAAAATCGAAATTCCGCCGGAAGGAGATCTGTTGATCTACAACGAGAATCTCAACAGACTCCAGACAGCTACCAAATCGCCTTTCTGCCCCCGCATCTTGTGCAGTCGGGACAAAGACCATGTTCGCATCTTGGTGACAGAAGTCTTCTTCCCAAAGGCAGAGATCGATTTACACACTTAGTGACCATACCCCATCAAACAGTGTCGGCAGAGACCTGAACCAGGCGCTCACCGACTCTACTACTGAATTGTTCGGTAGTAAAGTCGGCGCCTGGTTTTTGGTTTGTAAAAACCAAACTGAACTAGGGACTATTTTCCTTAATACATTGACAAAAAGCATCGTGAGGGGTAGTATCTGAACGCCCCAAAAGAGCAGCCTTTCCAACTTTACACACGGGAGAGAGCGATGAACAGACGAACTGCGCTGCATATTTTTGGTCTTGGTATCACCACCCTTGTTGGCGCCTGCGGCACCGGCACCATTGCCGTGGAATCCGACCCGCCCACCCCGCCGATCGTGCCCCCTGAGCCGATTGTGTATCCGGTGATTCCGGGCGGGCTCGTCATGACGAATTCTTCAGCCGGCGCGAGCGCGGCGAACGGTCTCAGTGTGCGCGCCGGAAGTTCTCGTGTCGCGGTCGGCATGATCGACTTCACGTGCCATCTAGATCTCCTCGAGATTGATGAGATAACAGCAACGTTCGTGGGCTCAGCATCACCCTCCGACGTGAGCACCTTCGAGCTTATGAGCGGCACGGAATCGCTTGCGTTCGGTCAGATGAACGGGAAACGTGTGACGTTTTCTTTCCCGCGTACGCCGCTTCGGCTGACTTACGGACAGAACGTCACCGTGCGTTTCTACGCCACGATCGGCGGTGGCATAAACCGCTACTTTCAGCTCGCGATCAATGCCGAAACCGACGTCTTGGCGTTCGAAGTGACGGGCGAGGTGCGCACGGCGCGGCGCTTACCGACGGTGAATGTCGGCTCGTTCCCCATCCCGCTCTCACGCATTAACATCAATACCGGAGGTTTGCTGATCCAGGAATCGCCGGATTTTGCAGACCATACGGTTGGTAGCGGCGGAACCAGTCAGCGGATCGGCTGGTTTGAACTGAACGCTTTCGGCGAGGCGGTACGGATAACCTCTATCGCGCTTACGGTTACATTCGGCAACGGCCTTCGGCCCGAGCACGTTTCCAGTCTGCGGCTCAGATCTATACCGGGAGGCGCAAATGGGTTTCTCGAAGCAAGCGTTTCAAGCCTGGGCCTGATCAACTCGGTTATCTCGCTGACGAATCAGAATTACATCGTGCCGGCCAATCAGAGCTGTGCGGTGTACATCGAAGCTAGCTTCGTGCCCGGAGCAGTAGGAACAATCCACGTGTCACTCAGCGGCACCTACGCCCAGGGATTTATCTCGCTCGCGAGCATCTCGGTGCCCGCCACACGCGGCCGCACCATGACGGTGCAGTAAAGATCAAATTCTCAGCCCCCACATGGGGCTGTTTTAATATTTCAAATCCCGAGGAGTTAGTTGACAAAAGGGCTAAAGCATTATATATTATTACGTCTTTGGCCGGCGACAGAAGTCGTTAGGTTGAAGCATTCCCCAGCCCTTTGAGAAGGAGAGAGCATGTCCACCACCGATCAGTTCGGCCTTGTTGATTTCGTGCGCGGCCTGGGCGGCATTGCGCAGGGTGTCGTGAGCTACCCGCTCTTCGCCATTCCACGTACCGTGCGCCACATTTTTTCCGGCGCGATGATCGATGTATGGCGGGCCATTTGGCGCATGAAGCGGGTGGGACCCAATCTCAAGACAGTCCTGACGGTCGTCTCGGTTCCGGCTGCGGCCCTGACGCCCGGAGTGGTGGGTCTGATCGCAGGCTTGTACGGCGTCTATCGTGGTTTCAAGATTGCTTGCGATGAGAAAGATGAAGGGAATAGTCTCCTTAGCGTCTTTCCCGAGGCCTACCGCGAGCTGCGCACACTCGACCGCAAGGAGATTGCGAAGATGCTCGAGGACCTCGCCACCTACAAAAGCGAGCCACTCGACCCCGGCACGAAGCCGTTCGACATCTCGCCCCTCAAGGCAATCCGCGGTCTCGCTGCCGGCTCTCTGAGTGCAGTGGCCGGTGCGACACTCATAGGAACACTCGTTCTGTTCCGTCTACCTCAGCTTTCCGTGAAGGGCTTTAAGATAGCCTGGGAAGATGAAGATCAAATCTTTCTGGGACTGCTTTATACGATTGGCGTAATCATCATCACGCTGATCCTGATCCCGCTGTCATTCCTCATCCCCACCCTGTTCGAGCTCGTCGACGGCACCCGCCACGGCTACCAGGAGAGCATCGGCTTTGCCCTCGGCAAGGCCTGGGACACGACCAAGAAGGTAAGCGAAGCAATCAAGGACTTCCTCGGCAAGAAGAAGCAGCCTACCATCGCTTCGAGTCGGGCGCCTAACACATACAGCTCATCCACATAGTCTAAAAGCCTTCGGCGCGTAGCGAGCCTGTCTCCTGCGTGCCGATTTATTTTTTACGGTTTAGATAAAAAGAAAAACCGCCGGTATTCGATCCGGTGGTCTTCGTTTATCTTCCCAAAATCGCATCGAGTGTATTTTTGCGCACAATGATCCAGGCCGGTACGAAGCCGGCAAAGAGGACGACGACCATGAGGATGCCGATGCGCAGAAGAGCGCCGTCCGGCGTAACGACGAGGATGCCATCGGAGAAGGGAAAGTCGATGGGATTTTTTTCGAAAAACGGTTTAAGGAGTCCGAAGGTGAGCGCGACACCGATGCCGGAACCGACCGCCCCATAAAAAAACGCCTGTATGACGTACGAAAGCTGCACCGCGAACGGGCTGATGCCGATGCCTTTCATAATGCCGATGAATTTGCGCTTGGTGACGGCGTTAATGAAGATAACGATGAAGATGGTGATTGTCGCGACGACAAGCGCGATCGAGGAAAGCGCATTGCCGAGGATGCCCATGGTGGTTTCGATATCGCGCAAGAATGACGGGATGGCTTCTTGCGATGACTGCACGCGGGCCGGATTGGTGCCAAGGAAATTCTTGATATCATTGATGACTCCACGCTCCGTACCGGGTTTGACGCGGATCGCGATTTCTTGATAATCGAGCTTGCGGACCGGCACGAGGCGGCGCACCTCTTCGTCGAGAATAAAAGCACGCGATGAAACTTCATCGATCTTGCTCTTCATGATGCCGCGCACGATGTATTCTTTGGCAATTGGCTCACCTTCGCCCGCGACGATGGAGAGACGTACACGGCTGCCGATATCGACATCTTCGAGAAGCGTGAGGCCCGGGATGTTGGCATCCGCGAACGAGGAATATTTCTTGAGGATGTTGGCACCGATGATAATACCTTGTGTATCGCCGGCCTGGAGTGGTTCGCCGTATTTGACGAACTTGGAAATTTCGGTCAATTCTTCTTCTTTTTCCGGATCGATGCCAGCAACACTCAAGTTAGCGCGATTGAGCTTTTCTTCGCTTTTTGGGAGCTTATCGAGCGTGCCCAGGATACCAGCGCCAACGAGGTAACGTGGCGCGAAACCCGTAACGTCGGGATGATTCGATAAGAATGAAACAAGATTTTGCGAATCTTTGATGTACGTCTGGCGGTTCGGCGGGGTGATGATGATATCACCGCTGTAGTGTGCACGGAACTGGATGAATGAACCGCTGATGAGGCCGACGAGGAGGCCGGAAACGACGACGAGATTGAGGAAGGTCAGGACCATGATGAAGATGATGAGCCCAGTAGTCCATTTGCTGGCGCGGCGGATGTGGCGGAGCGCCAAAAACCAGCCCACACGGATGGCGTGGAAGAATTCGTGGAGACGGGCGGCGAGGTGTAGCATACGGCTTTGCGCAACAAGAGTAGTGTATCAAGATGTACCAGAATTAGCCCGCCAAGTCAAAAGTAAGGCTTAGATTGTCTCCTGCGGCGATTCTTTCTTTTTTCCTTACCACGGCTTTGAGAGCAATGAGATACCGGAACTCTATCCCCTTGCCGCCGGGCAGAAGCGATGTTTTCCAGGTGGTTTTGCCAAGTGTGGCAATAATGGGAATGAATCCGTACACGCCTTTTAGTCCGGATTGTTTTAGCTCCGCCGATTGCGCAGAAGAAAGAGCCACGAAATGCCAACCCCCTGGACCGGGAAATTTTTGGACCGCACCGGTAACAACGATTTTCTTCATACTTTTTTATTCGCACTGCTGCCGGAGCACGGTCTTCATTTTTTCCGGCGCGATTTTGCGCGGATCGTTCAGATAAATCTCATGATGTTTGCCGGAGAGCTTTTTTCCATTTTCCAGAATATGCTCATGAATTTTCTGAATGTTCGGACCCTCGGCCGAAAACGGGCCAATGTGCACAAGCTGACCGACCAAACCTTCGTCGTACGTTTCAAAACGGATTTCGTGGAGTTTCGGAAACCCTTTTTTATTTTCCGCCTGCACGAGCGCTTCAGCAACAACCTTCTTTGTCACGATATCGGGCTGCATGATCATCATGGTCCACTGCCACTTCTTGCGATCGTTCGTAACGAAATCGTTCATGTTTTTCGCCCACCATAAACCTTCAAGCGGCATGACTTTGTAATCTATTTCCTGCGTTTTCTTGATCATGAATTTAATGGTGTAGGCGAGCGTAAAAAGCGCTTCGACCGCAGCCGCGTATTCTTGGGACGTGTTCGGGTCGCCTTGCCCGTCGATCATGAGAAAATTCATCGCGGGAACGGTGATGAGTTCGACGCTTTTAGCCGATGGATTATACAGATGTTTGAGGAGTTTTTTGTGGTCAATTTTTTTCATAGGCCTTTTTAAGGATTTTCTCGATCGTATTCCAGTTGCGCGTCGTCACGTTTTTGCCGAATTCTTTTTCGATGATGTTCATCGCGTCGGTCGTGCCGTGTTTTTCGGTAACGGTGAGAACGCTGATAATTTCAGTCTCTGTTACTTTGAGGATGGTAAAATCTTTTTCGGGCGATACGTAAGGAATTGTAAGTACGCTCGTTGGTTTTTCGGAAAGGAAGGTAATGTAAAGCCGTGTTGCTGGAGTTACTTCGATTTTTTGGAAGGGCTTCGTATCCGCGAGCTTGCGCACATCATCGATAGTGCGGACGATGACGACAATCGTTCGTTGATATTTTTTCTCAAGTGCCTGGGTGATGGATGCGGTAATTTTCCTGGTCGAAGTTTCCTCGGTTTCAAATACAATATTACCGCTCGCGAGAACAGTGCGCACCTTGCTGAAACCGAGTGATTCAAATATCTTTTTAACGTCGGCCATTTTGACGAGCACGTTGCCGCCGACGTTGATGCCGCGGAGAAATACGGCGCAACGAGTGTGCGAACTTTTTGGCATATCAAACCAGTCCCTGGCGCCTAAAAAAATCATTCCCCGGCCCTTTTTGGTCAGCCAAACTAGACAGCGGAAGAAACATGATCTTCACGACCGGTACGTGCGGAAAAATCTGGAGCGGAAAACCGCTCACGTTATGGAGTTCTAGGGCGATTGGATTGTCGGTGCCTGGTTCGATGAACATCGAGCCAAGGAGAATGCTCAACCCGGCTTGCGCGCGCGATCCGCGCGTGCTCAGAATGCCCGCGATATCATCGGACAAACGAATGTGTTCTTTGGATTTACAGACCAGAAAGGCGCCTGGTTCAAGGATGTAACCTTCGTCCGTGAGCGGGATTTCTTCGAATTCCTGCTTTGAGGTGCGAATATCGATGCGCGTAACAGGCTTGAGTTTGTAGAGCGTGGGACCAAGGGACAATGAGTAGCTGCCAGAGCGGAGATTGGCAGTGTCAAACGGCATAACAGTGATACGGCCGCTCGCAATGGATTCTTGGATGTCCTTATCGGAGAGAAGCATAGAGTATTAAATGGATGAGGAAAGACTGCACACTAAAAACCATCGGCGAACCGACGGTTTTTAGTATTAAGGGGCATCAACGAATTGGTTGAGAGAACCGAGGTCCATACCGCGGTCGCGGGCTGTCTTGAGGTATGGTTTGGCTTTTTCGTCGTCTTCTTTACCGAGATACGCCAGGCCAAGAAAGTACGGAATGGATGCTTCTCCGTTGTCATCGAGTTTTTCCAGGATGGCGATTGCCTCATCGTACTGATCATTAAAGAAATGCGCTACTGCCAGATTTTCTTTGGCCGTATCCTGGTCGGTCGCGTCGGCCGCTTTTTTGGCGTAGACGAGCGATTTTTTATAATCAACGTACTGTGGATGCGTATCGTTCAAATCCATGTAGAAGAGCGCGAGCGCGTTGTTGATCTGGAAATTATCCGGTTCAAGCTGTTCAGCAGTTGAAAAGTGCGCGAGCGCTTCTTCGGGTTTTGATTCAAGCACGGCGATTTCGCCGCCAATAAGATGATGGTCAAACGAATCGGGTTTCGCTTGGGCGAATGCTTCTTTAAATTTGGCGAGTGCCGCTGCATCGTTGCCGCGGGTCGCTTCTACGTAAGCTTCATTTTTGAGGTTGTTGAGTGCTCGTTCGCCGCGGCCTTGAAAACAGCCGTATACACCTACGATAAGTAGAAGGCCAATGGCAACGGTGGGAAGCATTTTCTTTAGTTTTGTCGTTGTATCAGGGGTAGCCGATGAAGGAGTAGCCGAAGAGGCAACAGGAGTTGTGTTGGCAAAACCGCAATGAGGACAAACTTTAGCGGACGATTCGAACGACTGGCCGCAGCGCGCGCAGAGCATACGAAAAAAGTAAGTGAATGATGATAGGGTAACGATAACAAACCGCGAGACAAGATTCAACCAGAAACGTTAATAGAATTTTTCGCCGCGCGCGAGCATGGCAACGATGGTTTCGAGGCGACGAGCGCGGGTTGCGGGTTTTTTGGCCGTAGCAAGACGGAAGGAGATGGCGTTAATGTTCGCCCGGCTGAGCGTGGCGACAAACGCTTTCATCTTAGAATTGCGGTTGATGATTTTTTGCAGATCAGGCGGAATTTCGGCCTTGCTAGGCGGCTCATAAGCCCGATCGAACCGTCCGTCGCGCTTGGCTTCTTCAACTTCTTTGAGCCCCGCGGGCGTCATGCGTTTTTCTTTGATAAGCCGTTCCACGTGGCCGATATTGAGTTTTGACCAGATGCTTTTGCTGCGGCGCGGGGAAAATTTCTGCAGATATGATTTCTCGTCGTATTTCTTAACTTGGCTGTCGATCCAGCCGAAACAGAGCGCTTCATCGAGGGCTTCGGGATACGTGATTGATAATTCATCGGAACCTTTTTTGAATATCCTGATCCAGATACTGCCTGGTTCGGCATGATGTTTTATGAGCCATGAACGGAAATCCCGGGCAGCGGTGAACGAAAGAATGGGCGGCTCGATTTTTTTCTGTGATGATTTCATACCGCTAAAAATCGACAGATGCGAAGAAGAGATCTTTCCCATTGCTTTGAACGACGAGCAGCGCGCCGAACGGAAGTTCTTGCGGCACAGCGGAAAATTCGCGGGCTCTGAGCGTCACCAAGAGTAATGCTTTAATGACGCCGTTGTGACCGGAGATGCCGATGGTTTCGTTGGGATGTTTGGCAGCGATGCGCATAAGAGCGGCGGCGTATCGTCGGGCCGCTTCAGCATAACTTTCCATACTCGGATGATATTTGACGGTGAAATCGATACTGGGACGCTCGGCATGATACGTTTTTTTGGCCGCATCCAGTTCCTCCACATCTTTGCCATCGAAGATACCGTAATCGATTTCGCGCAGTTCAGGATCGACAGCAATCGGCAGCACCGTGTTCATTCCTTTCATTACTTCTTCCGCGCTTTGCTTGCTACGCTCGAGGGGAGAAACATATATACGATCGAATATAATTCTAGAAGAGATTTTTTTACCGAGTTCGCGCATTTGCTCTCTTCCTTGGGCGGTTAACGGAACATCGGTTACGCCGCAAACGAGATTTTTACCGTTTGTCTTGGCCGTAGTTTCGCCGTGACGCCAGATGTACAACGTGGTCATAAGAGGTTGAGAATATAGGCGAGAGTATCATAACGGTTTCTAGTACAAGCGACAAACGAAAAACCGGAGAATGGTCTCCGGTTATGGTACGAGACTAGAGGCGCCGCCGCGAGCGGCCGCTCCAGGGATCGTTCTCCTCGAGCGGAAAACTGTGCCAGCCGCGGGCACTCCATACATCGACCATATGCACGAAGGCAGCAAGCTCGTTCATGGTCCGGCGGCGGCCCGAGTAATCGCCGAGCTCTCCTTCAGCGTAGCGCACGGCATTTTCTTCTTCGCTTGTGAGCGTAATGCCGTACTCGGCGAGCTTGGCCAGACGGAACCGCTGGCACTCTTCTTTGGTGTCGACGCCGGGCCGGTGATGAAGCTGTCCGTCCGGACCGCGCTCGTACTTCCACGGCTTCTCAAGGTCGTGGCAAAAATAACCGATGATGGCGCTCGCGAGCGAAAACGGCAGCGGACGGCAGGCGTTGAGAACGGGATACAGAACGAGAGCAATGTTCGCCCCGTCTTCCATATGATCGTAGAAACCTCCGGGCCAGGCCTGATGGTTATTCGTCGACCCCGGCGTTTCCTGAAAGAGCCTCTGGTTGTGGCTTATGAGCCAAAGAAAATTTCCACAACGCGGGTCCGGGGCGACGAAAACGGTAAAAATATCTGCAAGCGAGTAATATGGCGGCTTGCTGACGATGTTCGACATTGGCGCCTCCTTTTGTTTACCGGTGGCGACGAGCATACCATACGAAAAAATCCTTGACAACAAAACCGACCATGTCCAGAGTCGGTTTTGTATCATCGCACTCAGGTTTATTTGCCGCTGCGGTACCATTTTTGTCCCCAAAACGTCACGTAGTAATAATCATAACTACACGCATCAACGACCGCTCCGAACGGTGCCCAGCGCACGTTGATGCAGGAACCATCGCAGGTGCAACCATCTTTCGACCGCTTAAAGAATGCTTCATCAATCCCCTCCCCAACGCTCCGCGGACGAAACTCACGTTCAATGAGATCTTCTCCGTTATCAAGCCACAGCCAGGGAGCAGCAAAGAGAATAAGCAACGCGACACAGCCGCATAGAAGTATAAAAATTTTCTTCATAAAAAAGACACAAGAATCTTTGAGGTACGATAAACGTACTACTAGAAAATTCAAGCGGTCTGGTGCGTTCTAGGCGCTCTTGTATCTGAAACACGACGTTAGATGGTCATTCACCATGCCGCACGCCTGCATGTGCGCGTAGATGACTGTTGGGCCAAGGAATTTGAAACCGCGTTTTTTGAGATCCTTGGCAAAGGCTTCGGCTTGGCGAGTGACAGCCGGAACATCTTTGAGTGTTTTTCGCTTGCCGTTGATTGGTTTATTATCGACAAAACCCCACATATACTTTGCAAACGTGCCGAATTCTTTTTGTACACCAAGAAAGCGCGCGGCATTGTTGATGGCAGCGTTGATCTTGAGGCGGTTGCGGATAATGGACGGATCGAGCAGCAATTTCTCGACATGATCTTTAGTAAACAACACGACCTCCTTCGGCTCAAAATCAGCAAACAGCCGGCGGTAACCTTCGCGTTTGTGCAGAATAGTCTTCCACGAGAGCCCGGCTTGGGCGCTTTCAAGGACAAGGAATTCGAAAATTTTCCGGTCGTCATGCACGGGTACGCCCCATTCTTCGTCATGGTAGCGGATCATGAGAGGGTCCTCGCCAGTCCAGGCGCAACGAGAAGGAGATTGGGTAGTCGGCATACGTAGCTTGCGGAAATCTTTATTTATTTTTGGCGATAAAACTCTGAAATTCTTTTTCGTAAATGCGTCCGTACACTTCGTAGGGGAAATTAAATTGGTCCACATCTATACCCAGCATCTTCAGTTGCGGAGGATCCATATCCCACACATCGTAATAACTGACGTACTGCTCGTTTCGCTCCTTATCGAAGCCGATATCAGCTTTGTATTTGCCCAGTTGGCGAGTATAGCTATTACTTGGGAATCTTTTATGTTTTTTGATAAATTCAACTAGGTCACCGAATGTTTTTCCTTTAAAATTCACTCCGTTTCCCAATTCTTTTACATCTTTTTCCAAAGAGCCAACGGGGTTAATTATACTTTTTATTATTTCACGACTGTCGAATTCGGCATACGTAGCGCGACTGTCTTTTGCCTGTGCAGGACGGTAACGAGCCGGCTTTACCGTGTCAAAGTACTGCTCCAAACCAAGATATTTTCTGAACATGTCAATTCGAATCTCGGTCATCATACTAAAATAACGCACATCCGGAGGAACGTCGTCTTTTTTCATTTCTAAAAATCTCTCTTTAGTATAAAAGGGTTTACCTTCTCGAATCTGCTTCAAACGACCAAGTTCATTTATAATTGGTACCCCATCATAACTGAAAGGATCCATTCGTTGTGCCATTTTTTCTTTAAAGGCAATTTCTTCAGGGGACATTTTTCCGTCTTTGCGCACTTGGAGAAAATCAATGCACGTGTTGTACGTATCAACAAGATCGGATGAGATATAGGTGTCGACTATAGCCATTCCAGCAGGCAGCTTACCGCGATCAAGATGCTTACCGTCATTGTAGTGAGTCGCTTCTTTTTTGGTGTAGTGCGCGTAGCCGATATAACTGCCGCCCATGGCAAAAGGCAGGGCCAGAACTACCGGACGTATTTTTTTATAAAAAGAAGCCAAAACTGCAGAAGCTTTTTTCTTTAGGGCTTTTGCCTCTTCTGCTTTCTGTGGCACAGCTGAAGACTCGATTTCGCTGACTTCTTGAAAAACTTCGGCGGTCGCTGCGAGTGCTTGATCAAAAAATTCCTCTGCGGCGCGCTCGGTTAATTTGTTGTCAGTTTCAATTTTTTCTGGTTTAAGCTTGGTTTCAGCTGCCGATCTTTGTTGGAAAAATCTTTTCTCCATAGTATTTAACTAGGTGTTGTCAAACCGGACGAAGGGTCTTGATTTTGACGATGCTTTAAATTTCTTAGTTCCGATTTAATCTCATTCATTTTTACCATAAAATCATGGTAAGATTTTTTAATATGCTCAAGTTGGTCTTGCTGTTCTATAGGCATACTATTGGAAAAAATTTAGGATAAGAAAATCTTAGCATTATTCGTCAAAGATGGTCCATACGCATTATCACGTTCTTTCATCAAGCGGCCAGGTGCGCTCGTCATCGCACCAGACATCACGGGTAATTTCTTTGACAGTCGTAAAGAATGGCTTTTTGAATTCACTGCAGGTGTTCGACGCTTCGGGGTCGATGTAATCTCCGCCTTGCCAGATACAACGGCCTTGGCACTCAGCATCATTAACGCACGGCGTTTCGTAATCTGTCGTTTCACCCTCCGGGTAGCAGCCATAACGCTGAACATTTCCTGCTCCACCGAGCTGAAAATAATTAATAAGCACGCCACCGGCTTTGGCACAGCGCTCGATAAGCGTTGGACTCGGGCGCAAGCAACCAACGCCTGTGCGCGGCAGACGGTCGACGATATACTCGTTGTGATTTATCGGACTAAGATCGGGAGGCGAAGAAAAAAACATCAAGAGTATCCCCACGCTTATAACCCCAAAACCCACCGCTACGAGCGCAAGAATCTTTTTCATAGTTAAGAAGTCACGAAACGAAAGCGGCGCTGTGTGACTATATAGGTAAACGACAAGAAAAGAGCAATGCAAGCCACAATGCCGAGAACGCTTTCAAACCCAACGGTGTCAAGCGCGGTACCAAGAAGCACAGGAGCCGAAAGATTCCCGAGCGTCATGATACTCTCAAAGGCACCACCGCGCTGACCGCTCGTAGCGGCCGGCCCGAGCGTGACGATTTCACGGCGCTGCACGATAATAAAACATTCAAACAATATCCCTAACACAAAACTAGCGGCGACTTTCACGCCATACAAGGGAAAAATCGCGATGCTACCCATGACGATAGCGACTCCCACGAGGCTCCCTGCCACGACCGGCAACGGGCCATAACGATCAACAAGGCGGCCGAGACGAATTCCGAAAAGCGATGGTAGCGCAGCGACAACCATAAGCAAAATAACAAGCGTCGGCTGCGCTCCTTCGATATAGGCGTCGATGGGAATGAAAAACAACATCAGGTCATCGAGGAGCGTAACGAAAAACATGAGCGCGGTAAAAAACCAGAGCCGTCTTCCCCACGTACGCCACTCGTCGAAAGCGTTTTTGTAGGAACGCAAGAACGACGTAAGGGCTGGAACGCGGACCCGCGGCTTATCGACCGGCGCATGTAAAACGAGCACGAGGGCGACGAGCGAAAACGGTACGACTGCAGCCAACAGCCAATGGATCGGAACGATCGGAGCAAGCCCCATGCCGATGAGCGCGGTAATGATCCAGCCGAAATTAGAGCAGGAATCGATGTAACCGAACGCTGTCCCAAGCTCGGCACGCTTGGCGAACCGACGGAAATACGTATTTACGCTCAGGTATTCGACCGTCGCCGCGAAGCCGTGAATCGCGCGGGCGATGACGATGAACACGGCCGCGCCGAGCGTCCCGGCTAAGAAGTAGCTTATACCGACGAAAGGGTACGCGATAAGCGCGATAATGATAAGATGGCGAGCGGAAATGCGATCTTCGTAGCTCCCGATGATCGGCAGAGAAAGAATGCTCACGATTTCAAACATCGCCTTGAACAGCCCTGCTTCGGCAAACGTATCGGCAGCGAAAAAAATAAAGAGCGGCAAGAGCCCGTCTCCGAATCCCCAGCCTGCCCAGCGAACAGCGCGCGCCCATGCCATGAAACGGACGGCACGTGGAAGAGCGGCGGGAGTTTGGGCCGTTGTGGCCATAAAGAACGAAATAATACTAAAGACCAACTACTAACCACCTACACTGTATCAAAAACGCGTCGTTATTCAAAACGCTTTAGGTCAGAATTTTTTCCGTCATGATCCGGTTGTCTTCTATGAGCGGCTGCGGCTCGACGGCCGTAAAATAAAATCCGCTCTGCACGAGAAACGCCAACATTTCGCGCCGGTTATTACGCGTCTTGATCCCGATTTTTCTATAACCGTGCTGACGCGCCCACTCTTCAAGATACTTCATCATCGCCCGCAAAATACCCTGGCGACGGAACCGCGGATCAACACCCGCCATCCAACAGTAGAACGATCCGTCGTTGTTTTTATCGTATGAAACCATGTATCCGGCCGGTTCATCGGATAGATATGCAACGAGGATTAATTTTTCTTTATCGGCGTATCTCGTTTCAAAATACGCCTTGTCATACGGCTCACCGAATTCGACGATCGAGGCGTTTATTTTGACGGCAACGTCAATAGAATCTTCTTTGACGATATTACTAGACATCATAGGGAATTCTAGATTTAAGAGAGGCAATTATCCCGCCCCGCACTTGTCACTCCACACAGGAATATCCTCCTGCGAAGCAAACAGCGGTTTTTTAAAATTCGTGCAGGTTGTAACGCCAGTGCGTTGTTTAGTCGCCCAGTCATATGAACTGCACAGTCCCTCACACATATCATCCGAGGTGCAGGGCTTACCGGCATCAGCGGCACTGCCGGCGGCGAAACAACCGTAGCGCTTTTCTGCCTCCCCTACGAAAAAAGGGGCCATCATTCCCCCACCGGCCAACGAGCAGCGCCTATCGAGTTCATAACGGGCTTCGCCACACACTACCGTACTGGTTGGCCCTAGATGGTACTGTTTATAGGTAAATTCCTCCGCGGTGATAGGGCGCAGATGATGGTTGTTGTACGTGGGAAGTACAATAGATTCATAATACTCTCTTCCTAATAAATATCCACCTACCACCATTACCAAAGCAGCGAAAAATATGATCTGTTTTCTCATAAAAAACTAGAAGGTCCGTTTATTTTCTTTATACATTTCCTGAGAAGCAATTTTGACCAATGTATCAAGCGTCGTGGGAGAGCGTTTCATAAAACGTTCGACCAGCACATATCCCAATCGATATCCGATCCAACGAGGAAGTTTTCCACTACCGAAAAACCACTCAGCATGATCATACGTCGTACTCATTGATTCTTTTGCAACTCTTTTCCAGAATTTATCTTCGTCTTTAATTTTCTTGATATAAGGAATCGTGTGAGAAACTGTTGTTTTCTCTACAAAACAGGCTATTCCTTCGGAGACGAGCGCATCCAACAAGGTAGTGCCATACCCCACGGAATTTTCGCGAACAATATGAGCCGCTTCATGGAAAATCGTGGAGGGCATACCGCGTTCAATAATTCTCTTTACGTCGATGCGATCGAAATCTATTTTTATATCGATGCCCGTTCTGCCCACCGCACTGCCGACGATACCAGTTTCAGGGATGACGTAAAAATCCTGAGCCTGCATGATGATAACTTCAATCGGCTTTGTATACAAAAAAATATTTCTTACTTCAGCAAGCGCAGCAGAAGACTTTTTAAGAATACTTTGAACATGTCTTTTGGGGACGCCTATCACGTGGATATTGTCCGTACATTGTTGCATACGCATAAAAAAGTTTAGGTAGTATCTTTTCTGCGATACTCATTCACCGTATCATGCGCGAGTCTCGTCGGTTCGGGCAAACGATGCTGGCGCACGCATGTTTTAATGATTCCTATAGACTCTTCCAGAGTAATGAGATGCCCCGGCGAAATGAAAACGGGCTTAACCTTCGCTTTGGTGCGTAGTGCGGCGCCGATTATTTCTTCTTTGTTATAGCGATCGTAGAGATATGAAACCGAACCGGGTTCTTCGCCTGGTTCATCGTAGACGCCGGTGAGCACGCTTTTCGCGCAGCCGATCGTCGGAATATCGAGCACGAGCCCGAGATGCGTCGCGATACCAAGCCGGCGCGGATGCGCGATGCCGACACCGTCGACGACGATAAGATCGGGTTTTCGCTCAAGTTTTTCCCAGGCTTTGAGGAGCATAGGGATTTCCCGGAACGATAGAAGGCCGGGAATATACGGAAACGGAATGGTATCTTTCGCGACCGCATGATCGACAAGCTCAAGTTGCGGGTACGACAACGTGACAAATCCGGCAAACCCTTCCGTCGCGAAGCGGTTCATACTGACATCACAGCCGCCGATAAGCGTTACCGGCTTTTGGAGCGGGACGAGCTGGATTTTTTTACGCAGTTCCGTTTGTTGCCGAATTGCTTCGGCCGGAGCGACTTTCCAGGATGCAGGGCGCATACATACACGATTACATTCACTGCTTTTTTCGAACATCTTTCCATGACCACCATTTCATTTTCTCCGCTTCCCGCCCGCCGTTTGCATAATACACGGCGCAGCGAAAAACGTATAACAGACAACGATCTTGCACCACTCCGGCATGTCGATTGGAACGATCGTAGAGCTTTTCCGGATCCTCCCCTTTTAAATCTTCGACCGACTTGATACCAATCGCGCGCAGGTCGCGGGCAATGGATATACCAACACCGGGGATGGAGGTAAGGTTTTGCGGATCGGAAGTTTTTTTCTTCATAGTGTTTCTCGTAAAAGCAGTATGTTTACGAAGTATCCCATGTTCTAGAATTTTTTTCTACTTTCGATTGAATGAAAATAAAAACGGTTCTGAGGATGAGCTCACAACCGTTATGGAAACGAATTATTCATTCGTCGATTTTACTTCAGGAGTAGCCGGTTCTTTTTCATACCGCTCGGCCAATAACTTGTACGGTTTGGAGCGCATCGCGATGAGCGTCACGATGAGTCCGATTATTCCAGCGCACGTAAACACGAGCCCGATGCCGCGCCCCGGACCAACGCCGTACCAGCTGCCGATAAGCTCGACACCTTTGCCGGTCGTCATGAACGGAATGAAAACATACTGGGCAATGGGACCGATAAGAAAGGCGGTGAGGGGCGACGCAGCTTGTTCGATACTTTGCGCGAAGCCGAACACGCGGCCCTGGCGTTCGACCGGCACGACTTTTTGCACGATGGTCTGCTCGGTCGCTTCGATGAAGGGCATAAGCATGATCCAAACCAGCGTGCACACCGCAAGGAGCACGATGGAGGGCTGTGCAGCAAGAAACATGGCGACGATCCAGAGGGTAATATTGACTCTAAACAACGTTTTGAGCGGCTTCGTGCCCAACCCTTTCTTGGCAATGTAGAGCCCACCGAAAATGAAACCAAGGCTCAAAAACGCCCAGAGCGTGCCCCACACGTGGAGCGGCACGAGCGACAAGCCGTAGGGATCCATGAGCGGCATAAAAACACCGCCCAAGAAGTTGTTGAACGTAGTAAAGAAGATAAGCGCGAAAAGCCCGGGGATGGATTTGACGACTGCGATAGTGCCGCGAATGTCGAGTTTTTTGGGCGCCGCATCGGTATGAATGATGTCTTTTTCCGGAATAACAAGAAAGGCGAGATGCACGATAACGAGGGCGATAAGTGCGAGCGCGCCCGTGAGGACCCACGTGAGACCCGCAAAGGTAAGCGCGAAACCGCTGACGATGTTCGCCACCATGAACGACATTCCCATCACCGTACCGCTCGCGCCATTGACGCGGTCGCGTTTATCCTCGGGGACGAGGATGGTTGTAAGGGTTGAGAGCGAGATGGCGCGGATATTCCCGGCGATGACGCCGAACATGAGAAGCGTGATGAAAGCCCACAGCCACGGACTCGCGACCGTCCCAAACGCGCCAGCAGGAGCGGTGAGGTACACACCGAACGCACATGCAAATAGTAGCAGTGTCGCCGCACTCGACATGAGCATAGCGTTTTTCTTGCGGTTATGATCGACGATCGAACCGAACCAGAAACCGGAGAGCGCAACAAGCACAAGATACACGCCAGACATGACGGATGTAGTAACGACGGATTTGGTGGAAAGATACGCCCAGTACGTAGCACTAAACCAGATTATGTTCGTGGTAATGCCGGCAAGAAGAGTGTTGCCGAGCAGATGGTAAAAAGCTTTCATAAACAATTAACTCTACAATCAGGCCGAAAACCTGACCTCTGAAGCTCTCGCAGCGTACCGGAAAAAAACATTTATGACAAGAAGATTCGTCTACATATAAAAAACCGGAGACACTTCATTTCTCCGGTTCTCTTTATCTGTTAGGTGGTTCTCTTCTTGGTGACGCGGGCTATTCTTGCCACAATATTATCAACTGTTTTTTGCACTTCGGGATGAAGACCGTATTCTGAATCGGCGAACAAGCGCTCCGAGAGTTCGAATTTGCTGGCCAGTGCCGCGACTTCATTATTAATACCGTCGACGAGCGGATGGCGCATGGCAAGCGTAGTTTCCCCGTCGAGATCCACTTTATCCATGACTTTTTTTAGAATTTCCCTCTGCGCCCACTGCACCGTAGTATCTCCTGAACCATACGGAACGCTCCGTAAGAAATCCTTCATCGACATTTTGTCGGGGATTTCACGGTCTTCTTGAAAAGTCGGATCCGAACCACGACCAAAACGTTCTCCTTTCATACGTTTGAAAATAGTTATATTAACCCTTTCATCTTATCAGAAAAAAAAATTTTATCAACCATCAAGAGCGGAAAGTAGCACCCGTAACGCACTTGGTCCGATACCATGAAGCGCGGCAATTTGATCTTCGGTATATCTTTTAAGCTGTGACAAGTTCTTTATGCCGGCATTAGATAGCGCACGCAAGGCCGGAGCGCTGAGTTTGGGAAAATCACTTTGTTGATGTTTTTTATAATAACCCGACCAGCATTTCGGGCAGACCGGACAATCGCTCGACTTGTAGAACACGTGGCCGCGCGAACATGTTTTTTTCTTTGATCGAGAAACTTTTGCGGCTCTGGCAGACGTGGACGTCTTCATAAAAAAAGAGAAAAAGTATCAGATATTAAATCGTAAGGAAGGTTGTGCTTCCACCACGCAATTACTCGAAAGCTTCATGCCCCAACGCTGTTAGAGCGGCACCGTTCTTTAGGGACTTAAAAAACCTTGTCGACTGACCTCCACCTGCAGCACGTAGGGGCGCGCAGCCTGAAATGCATATATCTATAGTATACAGAAGCGAACAAAAATATTTCAGGATGCAAGAATATAGTGCGCCACGTCGATAAAATTCCGTTCGCGATACGACCACGGCAAAGCTTCTTCTGGACTAATTTCGGCAAGCGTTTTGTTCCAGCCGTCCGGGACAAAGATGGCATTATAACCCCCACCAAAGATATTCTCTGCAGATGGCGCAATCCATGAAGGAAAATCCGCGCACACTTCAGCACGTGCGATACGGCCGTTGACATGATGCACAAACAGCTTACAGTCGCCGTCGGGTGTGGCATAAGCAACCGCGGAATTAATAACGGCCCGGCGATCATCAATGCCATTCATTCTATGTAGAATTTCATCGCGGCCATACTGTTTAAGAAACTCCCCAGCGCGGATTCCCGGCGCATCATCTAGAGCGGCAACGCGCAGATCCGTATCTTCAGTCATGATCGGTACACGTAGTTTAGCAGCCAAAAACAAGGCACCGTTTTTGGCCACGTCGGCGACGGTCATACCGATTTCATCATATGCCGCTTCCACCCCGTATGTATCCCGCGCGGACACTATATCAATTGGAAAAGCGCACCGTTCGACGACAAAACGGAGTTGTGCGAGCTTGGCGTTATTGCCCGTTGCAAAAAGAAGTTGTTTCATATTGTGCGGCGATCGATCATGGCGATGTTTTCGCGGCCGGTGCCGATAAGCGTAATAGGCACACCGAGATCGCGCTCAAGATGTTCGATGTAGGTCTTTGCTGGAGCACTCAAAGCATTCCAGGAATTCTTTCCTTCGTCTTGGGGAAAGAGATAATTGAGAAACTGCAGCGCGATCTGGGTAGGGCGGTTGAGACGGATGGCGCGTTTGACGATGTTAACATCGAATTCGGCGACGCGGCGGATTTTTTTGGTGACGGTCGTGGTTTCGACTACCGGTTTGCCGATGCGCCGCGACAATTCTTCCCACGAAATTTCGTGCGGCAGGGGGCCAGAATTGCCAGCAACACGGATGGGGAAGGTGCGGATGACGAGAATAATATCGGTGACGGAGCGCGGCGAGAGCCCGGCTTCGGCCAAAAAATTCGCAGCCGTGGTGTCGCGCGACGTGGTGAAGGGATATATGCCGTGATAGAGCGAGAGACCGAAGCCTTGGGTGCCTTCGACAAGCACGTGCTTGCCGCCATCGATAGCCTGGTTAAGGAGTTCGGCAACATCAGCGAGTTGCACGCCGGTCAGTACATCTTTGGCAAGCCTAAAGGTACGGCGGCCGATACGATCGATGAGCGCGGCGCCGCAACCTTTGCCCGTGCTGCCAATCGCGCGCATCAATTCGCGCTCGGACTCGGCATGACGCTCTTCAATAATACCGGCGGAAGGATCGATAAAAAGGCGTTTTTTCGTATTGGTCCGAATGATCTCATTCTTTAAAAGTTCCGGATCGATGAGGGCGCCTGCGCCAATAGCGAGCACGCACGCGTCATTCATGAACGTCGCCGGAATCTGTTGCAGCCGATACTCTTCACCCGCGACGAATACGGTGTGGCCAGCGTTGGGCGCGCCGGTCCGCACTGCCACATCAACTTCTGGCGCGAGATAGGAGATGACTTTTCCTTTCGCTTCGGAACCGAATTGTCCGCCGATGACGACGGTAAGACGACCAGGCATATCCAAAGATATGTAGTAATTTTACAGCAACGACCGCAGAAAAATCCGCGGCCGTAAGAGCTCGTACGACTATTCTTCAGAACCCCGAACAATCGGGATTCCGAAGAACTTCTTACTCGATTATTTTCCGCAGGTGCAAGACGCTTCCGGGCATGGCTTGCCGGATTCGTGGTCATGCGGACACGACGTGCATTTTACTTCTTCCATATACCAAGGCGTTAAGGTGAATTAAACGACCTTTGCAAAGGGAAAGAGAGGCATTCTTTTCGAGCGTAGAGTGAAGTAACCGTAACACAAGAAAAAATAGAACGGAAGAGTGGGTAGGATAAATCATGATATAATTTATGAAATCGTATGCCTCATTCTTTTTTGGCAGGAAGCGTCAAAGTGTTCACCGCTTTTCTCATTATAATCTGCACTATCTTCGGGAGGGGTTTTTTTCGTTTAAGCGCGGCTGAAGCGCGTGAAATTTCTGCATTTGAATCAGCTGCTGAACAAACACCGCGACACCATCGCTACGTGGAAGGCGAAGTAATCGTCAAACACCGCGACTCATCGTTCAATCTGCGTGATGTCGGCGGCCGGATACGCTCGCGGACGTTTTGGGAAACTCGAGGTTTAAATGTCGAGCGGGAATTCCGGCGGCAGAATATAAACGTACTCAAGAGCCGCCGCGGACAAACAACCGAAGCAATGGTAAACGAACTCCGAAATGACCCGAACGTGGCATTCGTTCAGCCCAACTACATCTACACGCCCGGCGCGATCGCGACCGACGATACGCTCCGCGAGAGTCTCTGGGGGCTCGATAACAGCGGGCAGACGGTAAACGGTTTGGCCGGTACAACAAACGCGGATATCAATGCACCCGAAGCCTGGGCCATCAACGAAGGTACGAACACAACGACGATCGTGGCCGTCATCGACACCGGTGTTGCGTATAACCACCCAGATCTTCTGGCCAACATGTGGGATGGCACAAACTGCAAAGACGCGAACGGCAACGCACTCGGCAACTGCATTCACGGATATGATTATGAAGACGGCGATAAAAATCCGGCACCGACTCATAACACGCACGGCACGCACGTGGCTGGCACCATCGCGGCGGTCAAAAATAATACAAAAGGCATTATCGGCGTTGCCCCGAACGTGCACATCATGGCACTCAAATCGAGCCTCACGACGACGAACATCATCAATGCTATGGATTTCGCCGAACAGAATGGCGCACGCATCATTAATGCCAGCTGGGGCGGTCCATCGAATGATCTCGCGCTCAAAGCCGCGATCGATGCGTTTCCTGGAATTTTTATAGCTGCAGCCGGCAACGATGCTTCGAATAACGATTCGACGCCTACTTATCCCTGCAACTTTACCTCTGCCAACCTTATCTGCGTTGCCGCCACCACGCAGACCGATGGCCTCGCTTCGTTTTCTAACTACGGCGCGACGAGTGTAGATGTAGGCGCACCCGGCACGAACATTTTAAGCGCCATCGATTCGTCGACCAAACTCAATGAAACGTTTCAGAGTCTTACGCCTCCGACATTACCTTCTGGCTGGACCACGACCGGCACGGCTGCCGCTTGGGCCACCGTCAACATCAGTGATTCTGGCACTATGCTCACGCCAGATCCGAATAATCCCTACGCCGACAACGCGAGCTCGTCCATCATTTCTTCATCGTTCGATCTTTCCACGTCGACCGGCGCGACATTCGATTTTCTCGCCCGCTGCCAAACCGAATACGCCACTACGAGCTGGCGCGATTACATGATCTTGGATTTTGGCTCGAGCAGCACCACGTTTACGGAATTCACCCGTTTCGATCAAGCCCAGCTCGATTTTTACAATGGCGTAAGTAATCCGGCAGGTACGGCCACGTATCATTTTCAAAATCTGCAAATTCCCACGCACTTTCTTACCAGCACGTTCACGTTCCGTTTCCGTTGGATCACGAACGGCACGGACAACGCGTATGCCGGCTGCGCGGTCGATAACATCACGCTTGTCAGTTTCAGCGATGGCGCGGATGAAAAGTACGGTTTCCTGAACGGTACGTCCATGGCTACGCCGCACGTGGTGGGCCTGGCCGGGCTCCTTCTCGGGTACAAACCAAACCTCAGCATATCGCAGCTCAAAACCGCCATCTTAAACACCGGCACGACGCTCGCGGGCCTTACCGGCAAAAGCACCACTGCCAAACGCATCGATGCCTACGCCGCGCTCGTTTCCGTTACCCCGCCGACCGCGGTAACATCCACTCCTCCAAGCGGATCAAGCAGCGTCGCGCTCTCGACCGTGCCGACTGTCACGTTTTCCAAAACCATGGACACTTCGACCCTCGCGAGCGGCATTGAACTCCGGCTGTACGCCACGGATGCGCGGGTAACAACCACCGTTTCGAGTACTTTAAACCCGACGATCGCTGTGGTACCAAGCGTAAGTTTGGCGCCCAGCACAACGTATTATCTCTTCGTCTCAACGAGCGTTAAAGATGCGGACGGCAATAATCTGGAAATACCCTGGAGTGCAGCCGACAAGGCCGCACACGCTTTTACCACCGGTCCCGATACGACCGCGCCCGTAATTACCATCCTTGGTGATAACCCCACCTCAACCCTGCGCGGTCTTATTTACATCGACCCAGGCGCAACGGCGCTCGATGACGTGGACGGCTCGGTTGCTGTTACGGTGACCGGCACGGTTGCCACCAGTACGGCAGGCGCATACAGCATCGTGTATTCGGCAACGGATAGCTCTTCCAACACCGCATTTGCCACGCGCACCGTGAACGTGGTGGCCGATACTACTGCACCCGTTATCACCCTTAATGGTTCGAGCGTCATTACCATGTATGTCCGCGATATTTTTAATGACCCGGGCGCGTCGGCCATCGATAACGTCGACGGCAGTGTGAGCGTTTCAATTTCCGGATCGGTGAATATTACGAACGCCGGCAGTTACACGCTCACCTACACGGCCACGGATTCTTCGGGCAACATTGCAACCGTCACGCGCACAGTGAACGTCACCATTCCACCAGGCGGCGGAGGTGGGGGCGGTGGGGGTGGAGGCGGAGGTGGAGGTTACTCGGCTCCATCGTACACTGCGCCAACCACTCTTCCGGTAGCCGTTACGAGCACGCGGCTTACTGCACCGCTTCTAAGCCCGACGCCGATTGGACAATTCTTCCCTTTGAATATTCCGCTGACACCCGACACGACAAGCATCGTCACCAGCGAAACGCCCCCCGCTCCCCCACCGTCCCGCATCGAAACGCTTCTCAAAAATCTCAAACCCGGCGATCGTAAAACGCAGGTAAAGGAATTACAGATTGAATTACAACGACTCGGATTCCTCAGTAAATCCATCACCCCCACCACGCTCTACGGCACAGCAACGGATGCAGCCGTAAAAAAATACCGCGCCTCGCTTGCCAAAAAACCAGTTGTCGCCACGCCGACCATCGACGAACTCATCGCCACCACCAAATTCGGCACCACAAGCGACAAAGTGCGACAACTCCAAACCTTGCTTAAAAATCTAGGCTTTCTCAAAGCTTCTCCTACCGGTTACTACGGCGCCGCAACGCGCACAGCGGTAACGGAGTATACAAAAAGTAAACGATAAACAAAAGCTCCGCGATCAGGTTGTCGCGGAGTTTTTTTACAACGAATCAATTCTAGGCCGCCGCCTTTACGATTTCCGGCGGCACTACCCCCTCAGCAATACACCACGGCTCGCTTGGCAGCTCCCGCGATTCGAGAAGATATTCGTCGACATCGAAAGAGTTGGCCATACCTCCATGTTTTTTGGTAGCCATAAAAACGCACGTGGTGCCGCGCTGCACTACCAGTTGGCGGATAATGGTGCGCGTATCGGCCAAGGGACTCAGGTGGTCCGCGGTACGCTGCACGGCACAGAGCGTGTAGTCATCCTGCTTGAAAGTCCATGTGGATATTTCTAGGCGATATCCCGAACAGCAGCCCGATTCACACTCCCGAACGGCAGAATGGGCAACGCACTCCGGCGTCGAACACGCGCTTGTGATGTGACGCCATAAAACTTCACACGCAGCAGGGTCTTGGTTTTCAGACATTGACATCCTCCCTCGATCGTTTTGTTCGTGTGAACCGTAACACAGCGAAACAAAAAGTCAACGGTGGATACGATCAGAATACAAATTATTAACAAAAGCTCCGCGATCAGATGACCGTGGAGCTAGTTTTGGCACTCAAGGGACTTTCTAGGCCACCGCGTTCGCGAGCTCAGGCGGAATGACACCCTCGGCGACGCGCCACATTTCGCTCGGCAGCTCCTCCGAGCTGCTCGGTATTCCGTGGGCATCGAACTTTTTCAAGGTTCCCCCTTCCTTTTTACTGGCCGAAAAGATCGCCTCTTCGCCACAATGGATACTCAATCGCAACGTCGCCGTACACTTGTCCAAAAGAGGAGTCTTGGTTTTGACAAGGAACGACGTGGCGCGAATTGTATAACCGCCGTGCTCGAGCGTCCACGTACGAATCTCATTGGACGCACTCATGCCGCGGAAACCGCACGACATACTGTCGGAATCCGTGGTACGCTCATCCTGCCCAAGGCTTGTGACCAGATCCCACAAAGCCTGGCAAGAAAGAATGCCGTTATTCTGCTGATTTTCGGACATGACAACCTCCTCTCAATTCTGGTAGTTGACAGAACGGAATACTCTAGCAAAAAATTAGCACAAAGTCAACCGTATCTGTGGTTATGTTTTCTTTGGTATTAAAAAATCAGATTGCGTGCACCACACAAAAATCATTTAAAAAAACGAAATCTCCGCGACAACAATCGCGGAGATATACACGAAGAACGAAGTGATTAAGCCGCAGGTCGGAGGAACAATTCCGGCACCGCGCCAGACCGTATCTTCCACGGTTCGACCGCATAGTCTTCGATACCCAGATAGCGCTCGTCGACACCGAAATTTTTTCTCTGGCCGCCTTCGGCTTTGGAGGCAGAAAAAACGACTGCCTTGTCTTTCATGATTTCGATGGCGCGGTCATGCTTCAGATCTTCGAATGACGGGCAAAACGAACTCATCTTCATCCTCGTGGCTCGGATGGTAAACCCGTCTTCGTCAAAGTACCAGATTTCGAGTTCGAAACCATACCCACCCCGGTGCGAACCATTCGATGTTGAGCCGGAATCTTTGTTGAGTTTTGGCTCGCGACCGGTCGTAAAGCGCTTCCACAACGCTTCACAATCCACGGTCGCAGGTGAGGTGTTCGACATGACGTACTCCTTTACTACAAGAACCGAGGACAACGTAGCAGACGAAAAGAAAAAGGTCAATTACCACGTTTTTCACCGTCAACGCTCGGCACCACGTACAACCGCACCACAATGGCGCCAAACAAAAATACTTGCGACATGTAATAGAACCACAATACGAAGAGCACGAGCGCCGAAGCTGCACCATAGCCCGTAAACGCCGTGCTTGACCCGAGGTACAACCCGAGAAGCAGTTTGCTGACCATGAAAAACGCACCCGTGATCGCTCCGCCGATGAGCGCTGGCCTCCACGCCAAACGTTTGGACGGCAACACTTTGTACGTCAGCGCCAAAAAAACCGAGATGAGCGCAAACGATACCACAAAATCAATGATATGCCCCACCACCACAGCCTGTGGCATCATTCGAGAAAGTGCGCCGCCAAAGGCCGTAAGCAGCGCGCTCAACGCAAGCGAAACGAGAAGAAGAAATCCGATGGAGAGCACCATCCCAAACGACAAGAGTTTCTGACGAATAAAAAGCCATACACCGCGGCGCACGGTTTTGTCGGGCAGGTTCTCAAAGATGGTGTTGAGCGCAGTTTGCAGCTGCGAAAAAATTCCAGCTGCACCGATAAGAAGTACAACAAAACCAACGATACTCAGCACAATATCCGCCCCTTCAGTTGCCCGTGCACGAATAAGCGATTCAATAAATTCTCCGCCCCGCGGCCCGAACGTAGCGTTGAACTGATCTATCACCGCGGTTTGTGCCGCTGTTCGGTCGAGAAAGATCCCCGCGACAGAAATAGCGATAACGAGAAGCGGCGCGATGGAAAAAATGGTGTAGTACGCAATCGATGCGCCAAATGTACCAACTCTGGCCGATGACCATAGCGCGGAAATTCTTTTGGCATGCGCAACGATCGGTGCAAAGCGATCACGCCAGGACGCTGTCTTTGGGGCAGTATCGGAAACCACATTTTTTTCAAGATACGTTGAGCGGATAAAAACGACGAGCGACGTGAGAAGAACTTTAGACGTGAATTTCATAGGCGTTTCTTACGACACTACTACCGTAGCACGTAACGCCCAAGTCGGGGATAGCGGGAGTGACCAACCAAAAACACCGGGCTAAGATCCCGGTGTTTTTTAAGAGAAGACTTATTTAACTTTTACGTAGAATCCTTCACTTCCGTAGAGCGTATACGTACCATCGCCTTTGTCTTGCGCGTAGACTTCTACATTCTTACCAATATGCTTCTCCAGATCGCCGATACTCTCGGCACCCTGGACCGAACCTACAGTGTCGCGGCTCCAGCCCATCAGGACCGTAACGTGTTTCTTGTCGACGACGACGTAGCATTCGCCGTCAACGAAGCAGCCGACGTTTACTTCTTGGAGTTTACCGGTGAAGTTAGCGACTTTGAGTTTGGTGGCGGGTTGTTGAACGGTGGTGGTGGGGGCTGGGATGCGGGCGGTGTCTTGAGGCGTACTAGTTTGAGTGACGGGCTGAGAGGAAGCGCAGCCAGCGGCGAGGAGGAGAACGGCGAAGATGGCGGTGAGGAGAGGGGTTTTGGGGGACATATGGAAAGTTAAGATGAATAGCAACTACTTGCAAGAACGATCCTGCCCGACTCTTTATTACACCTACCCATATACTAAAATTAGCGACTAAAGCTTGATTTTAAGTAAGTCATTTTTAGCAAAGAGAGAATATTCATAAATTTTTATACTTCGCCATCTTCTTCAATTTCTCTCCAACGGATGTTGTTGTTATATATTGCAATAATTTTACCTGTTCAACAATTAGTTTTGATGGTCCAAAAGGTTGCCACCAATATTCATCTTCTTCAAAAAATTTTATCTTTTGTTTTTTAGATTCATATTCTTGCTTGCTTTGACTCTCCTCGCTATATTGAACAAATCTTTCTATAATAATACGACTTTTTTCTCGCCAAAGATCTGGCAAACTATAAGCCTCAGAAAGTTCTTTATTTATTAAAATGCATGTATTAAAAAAATTATCAACGAGCCTTAAATCCCTACCATCAAAAGTCTTAGCAAATAAATGCTTGTACTTGTTCCAGCTATTTTCAAAAGGAAGTTGTCTAATACTTGTCAGGTTAATTCCGTTTATTTTGATGTTATCAAATAAATTTTCACAATCAATAATCTCCACTAAAATTATCTTCGCTGCCTTTACCTTCTCTTCCTCTTTTTGTTGAAGCCAAATAATATAGGCAATAAAGGCCGTCACTAAGGTTGCAAAGCCCGCAAAAAATTCAGAATTAAGGACTGACCAGATTAACTTTAAAAAAAACATATTTTAGTTTCCATTTAAGAAAAACTAAGAGTATCAAGCTAACAGTTGCTATTTTAGGAATACTTTACTGAGAAATTGGCTATCACTTTAATAAACTCAAGTACGTTTTCCAATCTTATCAATAATTGTAATTCGGCTCGGATGTACTTCTTCCAAAAATTCCTTCGCCGTGCCACCTTTTTCTACAACCCCTCTTATACGTACATTTATATTACACTTCGTTAATTAAAGAAGATAAAACTTATCGCGGAAGGGGCGAGATTCGAACTCGCGGTACCCTTGCGGGCACGACAGTTTTCAAGACTGTTGCCTTAAACCACTCGGCCACCCTTCCAACGGACATTTACCGCCTTACCCTACCAAACCCTGCTGTACTTTTCAAGAATCAAAAAACCGCCATCCTCGGGGACAGCGGCGCGGGTCAGAGAGCTTGAGTACTACCGGGGAACAGAAAAGGTCTTGCCGTTCATATGGCAGAGCCGGAATACCTCAGCTCGGGAACCGCCCAAGAGCAGGCAGCGGGTTTCACCATTGAGCTCCACGGTTTTTCCAAACCAGAGCGTTGTGGGCTGCGGCGACGTCTCGTGGGAACGACCACTGGCGCGGATATTGAGCGGCACCGGAAGATTCCCGCCCGCGACATTAACAAGCGTAAGGCACAAGTTGGTCCGGGGGTACTCAACGTTGAACGGCAGGGAAACCTTGATCTGCTGCTCACTAGCAGAGTTGATAAAGAGGTTTGCCAAACGGTCTCCATTGGCCATGACCTCGAACTCGTAGGTTCCGACGTTTCCGAGGTTTTGCATCGAGGCAACGACTTCCTGGAAATCTTCACAGTAATCGCCGTCGAGACCACTGCCTCCTCCGACCGGACCGCCGCAGCCGGTCATGGCAGCAAAGCCGATTGAGAGAGCGGTGGAGCACAGGGCGCTGATGTATCGCTTCATCGGGTTTCTCCTGCGCAGGTTGCGCCGGATCAAGTTAGCAGAAACATGAATAAAAATCAAGGTTTTAAGCCGATAAAACCCACGACCTCATGTTAGAAGATTTCCAATACGTCCACCAACCAGAAACAACCCACCTCTTGACACACCGCCCGATTCGCGGTATTCTCCTTCGATTCTGAACCGAAACGAAAGGAGACAGACATGATCGACGACCGAGTGTTCATTGCCTTGGACGTGGAAGCTGCCGGAGATTGCTTGGGACTATCGCCGACCATATCGATCGGCGCCTGCGTGGTGACACGAGAGGATTTCGGGCCATTCGCCACGCACGAACAGTGGGGAAAAACCTTCTACACCGAGCTTAAAATAAAAGCCGACCCATGCGGCGTGGATAGCGAAGCAATGCGCGTGGGATGTTCTGAACTTAAATGCCTGGAGACGCTGCGTAAGCACCCCTTCTTTGATACGAGCAACGAAGCGTTCAATCCAACCCTCGTCATTAAAGTCCTGCAGGAGCTCGGCGAAGATCCGGCAGCCGCGCTGAAACGTTTCAACGCCTGGCTCGCCCGAGTAGCCGGCGGGCGCATGATCGTTGGCGTCACGGATGCGATGCCCTTCGACGCCGCGCATGTGGGATTGCTCTTCGGACTCCAGGGTTATCGCTCGCCCTTCGGATGGAAAGGGTATCACCTGCCTTCGATGTACGAAGGACACACCGGCAACCAAGCGTCGCGCATAAAGGAGCTCGTACCCGACACGCGCGAGAAGCCGCACCGAGCCGACCATGACGCGCACTACCTGGCCCAGTTGACGCGCGAGCTGTTCTTCAACCGGCTCCACTGGTAAACACATAATCCGTTGCTTTCGGGCAACGGATTTCGTATTAAAAAACAAGAGCGACTGCCGCGGCGGGCAGTCGGAATGGGTTGTTCGTTAGGCGTGGGCGCGCGCCCAGAGGGTACCGCCGCCTTCGATCGTGCGATCGAAGTTCTCGACGATCATGGCGCGCTTGCCGTTCCGACCCTCGAGGCGCAGGAAGCCCTTGCGCTTCGTCTGCTGCACCTTGCGCAGCTTGATGGGCTTGGGCTCACCGGCCAAGAAAATCTTGGCATTGCCCTTCTTCGTGAACTGAACCGCGACCACGGAGCCAATCTTCGTTTCCATCGGACACCTCACAATGGTTGGGTAGCAAAACGAACATCATACTATACCACAAAACAGAGCTTTTGTCAAGGTTAAAACGCGACAAAAAATGGCTTATATAAAACCAAAACCGACCATGTCTGGTCGGCAGCTTTAACAACCCGATGGGCGCAGGCTAAAACACGTCCCGCCGGAAGGGGCGTAGGCCTCAAAGCGATCGGGCGGTTCGCAGATAATGCCGGTCGTACCGTCATCGCCCAGGGTAAAAACGTGGTTGGTGAAACCAAGGATATTGGTGTAGCGGAAACGATAGAGCGTACACCCGTTGCCATACGGCGTGTCCTTGGGCGCAGTGCCGCGGTTCGGCAGATAGCCGAGGGCCAGTGAGCAATCGTAGCCCAGGGCTAGCAGTGACCCATAGTCGCCATCCGCGGTCGATACGAGCACATGGTCGGTGCCTTTGCTGCACTGCACGACGAGACTCGAACTCGGAATCGCGTTCGTAGCAGCGACGAAGGCTGCGCGTTGGAAGGTATATCCGGCGCAGGCCGCGGGTGCAGTGCCGCTCGGTCCAAAACAGTAGCTGCTCGCCGGACTGACGAAGCGATTGATGGTGCGCCAGCACGATGGATCGTTGTCGACGAGGCCATCACCGTTGTCGTCGCGACCATTGCAGGTTTCGGGCATAGGTGGCGGGGCGGACATGTCGGGTGGGGGTGAGGAGGTCATGTCGGGCGGCGCAACGGGCGGATCTTGGCACCGACCATCTTTGCAGATAAATGCCCCAGGACAGGCGATGACGCTCGCAAAGCAGCCGGAAGCTGGGCAATCGACCAAGGTCTTGGCATCACGGCAGTACGACGCGGCACAGGCCTTAGATCGACACTTCCCATCATCACAACCACACGGACAGGAAACGACTTCGGAAGCACATCCGTCGGCGCTGCACGTTTGGCGCGTGGTGGGGTTGAGGCAGAAAGAAGAGGAAGGGGTACAACGATTAATCCCACATTCACCTTCTCCCTGACAACAGCCTGAACATGTCCCTGCCTTCACCCATTGCAGACCATCAGGCCCGCATTCCTCGACGCTTTGAGTTCCGCCACAACGCTTTGAGCCGGGAGAGCAGATGCGCTGCGGGGCACGTTCGTTTATCGGATCACACCATTCACGATACGCTGGCTTGGTACATCCAATAGTCGCCGTTGCTCCTGGAACTTTGACCGGTTCAGCGCAAACCGCCTTATCAGCTTCAAAGTTCTTCCAAGCCGGAACTTGTGCGCTAGCATCTTCGCACTCTCCACAAAACGCGAGGAGCCATTCCTTATCAGCCCACGGCTTCCATTTCTGAGAAAGTGCCGCACAAGCATCCAGGACACGTTCTGTATAAACATCTGCCGCTCGCAAGCAGCCATGACAAAACAAGGTACAGGCATGCCCGATAAGTTCAGCTTCCATAGTCGGACCGACAATTTTGTCGAGCCGAGTAAAACCGCGACCGAGACCGGTGTCAATTCCAACGGTTTGGACTTGATAACGGGCACTGGTGACCAAAGCAGGCACCGGAGCGGAGAGGTACTGTATTCTAAGGGGCGTCGAGAGGGCGCTAAAGAGGCATTCCGGGGAAGTATCGATGCCTAGAGTCCAGTTTTCACATGGATCCAGAAAGTACGAATCCTGATAGTAGCAGGACTCGGACAGATCTGGACTCCGCGCGAACTGCAACTTGTTCTTAGGAAGATACTTCTCTTTCCCCGAACGTTCCATTTGAGGAAAAATGAGCTCCGCCTCAATTCCCAGAATCTCGCGCTCCCGTGTTGAACGGAAAAGCGGTTTTCGATTCCACAAGAGACGGGCGGCAGGATTCGCGCGCGAAACAGGAACCGTGACTTGAACTCCGTCAGGGACCCATTCAGTCAACGGAGGTAGCGGGGAATCGGCTTTCGAGGTCGCAATGATCATGAGCGAACAAACGACCACGATCGAAAATATCTTGCGCGACTTTTTTACGGACGCCATCTGCTTACCTCCTGGATACTCTGGTAGAACGGAATACCTTGCGGCTGACTTCCGGCTTCGATCTGAACGGAATATACTCGAGAATCATTTTGAATTCGAGCTAAATCCCGCACTGGACCACGGAGTGCGAGGCCGACCACAACAAGAGAAGGACGTTCGAGCTCAAGAGCGTAATCCTTCTGCTCCCGCTCTAGCGCTCCTGGGCGACACATCTGATTACCCTCGGCACATAAGCGCTTCATCTCTTCGAACGAATCCTTACTAACCTGGATTTCTTGTTGATGGGCAGCTGCAAGCTCAGACAGCAGTTCGTCTTTGGCCGGCATTTCAGGATTGAAGTTGTAGAAACCTCCCCCGACTTCACCGGCGCGGGTATACCACGTAACGAAACTGGAGCTAGGGAAACTCTTGAACCAAGTGATCACTTCACGGGCCGGAATCTCACGCTTGAGAGCAATTTGAGCAACTACAACGCGCTCCGGATTGGCAGCACTCTGAACTTCCACGCCAGCGCGCAGCATGGCAAGCATATCAGCATGTGTTGTCGGCCAGTTATCGATGAATTTTTGCACTGCCCAATTCGGTGGGGCCGACTCCCCTGCCTTAAACCCATTACACCCGCTACCCCCGAGCGCGGCGAGTGTAAGAGTTGCAAAGAGTCCGAAAAGGAAGCGGCGTGATGGCGACATACGAGAAATGGGGTGAGGCATAATTCTTTCCTCCATCGTAGAAGGGTTGGTGAGTTGTGTAAAGAGCGTCATGCTCAAGAAGCAACAAAAAACTATCGACGCATGCGATAGCTCGTCCCCTCTTTGATGAGTAACCTACTCTGATTGAAAATGATGTAAAGAGTTTTGTGTGGATAAGAAACAAAAATTTTATCGAAATTTTATAAATTAGAATAGTTTCTTCCGCAGCACCGCTCCGATGCCGACAGCTGCTACGGCGGCGACCGAAAAAATGATGGTTTTCGGATACGAGGAACTCTTGCTTCTTGTCGATTGATTTAATGATGAAATCACCGAAGAACTGGAATCAGTTTTTTCTATCACTTCAACATCGGCCACGCCGCGCGGCCAGAGCTCCACACCCTTCGTGCCGTTTTCAAGAACGCCGGTCACGATAAGTTCGCTTCCTTCGGCAAGCGTAGTGCTCGTAAGACCAGTGCCAGTTTTGATGGTAGCGAGAAGCTCGGCTGTACCGTCATCGAGATACCAACTCGTGCGTTTACGTTCGGTGAGTTCGGCACGAACGCTAATAAGCATGCCGAAGTGATCGAGTGACAAATCTTCAATTGCGAAGGAGTCGGTAGCAGCGAGTGAACGTGTGCCAACGCGGGTAATATCGGCGGCAGTTTTTATGAGAATACGCGGGCGGCTTTGCGCGATGGAGATGGTACCGCGAACACGCACTTCATCGCCAAGCTTTAACGCCGGAAACTGGCTTTTGCTTTGGAATAACGCGAGGCCACCACTCTCGTCACTCAGGTATGCAATTTGTTTACCAAAAATGCCGGGTACGCTGGTAATGACACCTTGCACATCAACCGGTGTACCAGATGGCAGAAGACGAATATCGGCAAGACGCGCACTCACGACGGTTTTAGATTTTGCAGCCGTTTTCGTCGTTGTTTTTTTGGTGGTGGCAGGTTTGGTGGTTTTTGTTTTTGATGTTGAGGTAGAGGAACTTGTTTTTTTAGTGGCGGATGGTTGTTCGAGGGCAACTTTGGTGATGACGAAATCCCCGCTCGATTCGCTGAAGGGCGGTTGCGTTGGCATAGTCATCCATGCCGTCCCGTTCGTAGTGTAGGAAAAACCATTATTCAACCGAGGTACGCTGACCGTACTCACGCGCTCACCAAAACGGTTATAGAGCTCGACGGTCGTAGCACTTTTTGGCACCTCAAGACCGGTTGCGGGTGCAAAGAATACGGCAGTCTCGCGCGGGGCAAGAATGGTTTTTTCTGGAATCGTGAACCGCGAACGTCCAAGTGCGAGCTGCCAACCGTCGAGGTCGATGGCGATCGAATCGTTGTTTATGATTTTTATAAACGACGGAAGAACACCTTCGCTCTCGGCCGCGACTTCCGTTACCATGACTAATCCTTGTTCGGCGGGAATTCCATCGGCCGCCGTGAACACGAACGGGAAGCTACCGACCGAACCGCGCGAGGTGGCGGCGCTCACGACTCCACGATATGTGCCCGCTACGATTGGCGTAAACGTGAGGCGCGAACCTGTGCCAATAACAGCGTCGTCAATGATCCAGGTGAGTACGAGGCGTCCGCCGCGTTTGTCAAAGGTGCGCGAGGCATCGAAAGTTACCGCACGGTGTACCGGAACATGTCGTGGCGCAAGTACATTCCAAATGACGCCAGATGATAGCGTGGTCGGCGCTGGTTTGTTCGGTGTTGCCGCGCCGCGCGCCCACGTAGTATCGACAAGACGCTGCAGACTTTCGGTTCCTTCGGGGAGCGGATCAAGAATGAGCATGTCGGCTACGGAATCATCATCACGAAAAAGCCAGAGCGTGCCGCTGACAGACGTGGGGCCGAAAAGTTTGGTGGTGCGGTTATAGAACGTACGAAAAGCGCGACGCTCGATAACCCCGTCGAGCGCGTACACCGTGTTATTCATGGCCAAACGCCAGCCGGAGAGACTGACTCGCTCATCGGTATGATTGTATAGCTCGATAAATCCGCTGTCAGTTACCAAAACCTCACTTAGATATAAAGGCGACGTTGATGTGGTGAAAAAAATATACCCCGGTTTTTTGAGACTGGTTTGACTGGTTATACCACCCGAAAAGCCGGAGCTGCCGCTTGAGGATGGTGGCGGAGCCGCCTCTTCTTCGTTTACAGGAGAGGTAACAATATTGCTTGAACCAAACGTGCGTGTCGTTGAAAGCACCCACGATCCGCCACCATCGACCGAGCGGACCAACACGTCGTTGCTCGATGGCACGAGCTCGTCGGCATATGTTAGTTCATCGATGACAGTTCCGGCAGGGTCCTTAAGGATCACTTTGTCACCGCCGTTGTTGAGCTTGCTGCCCGTGATAGTAACAACCGCGAATCCGCCGGGGGCGATCGTTCCTTCGAGCGTGGCGATGAGGCACGAGGTGGCACGATCATCGCAGAGCGTACCACCCGTAAGATCCATGGCGCTTGAACCAGTGTTAAAAAGCTCGACAAGCTCGGTACCGTCCGTTGGCGCCACAAGAATTTCGTTCAAACGAAGCTTGCTCCAGTCGGCCGTACCCGGCGGATCATCAGGCGGAGGCGCGGTAGACCCACCGCTATTCGCAAATCCCACGCTACTGCCTGATGGGTGTACGCCCCAGTTGGCAAGCGTATAATCAGCTGACGCGAAATTTTTCCGTTCAAGCGAGGTTTTCTGATGCGCGGGATACGTAAAGATCTCCGCCACCGCATTCGCGCTGTCGTAGAGGCCGATCTCTTCGCCATTTTCGCTTAGACTCGTCCACACGGAATCAAAAATCGGCACGGCCACTTCGGGATGATCAATAGCGAACTGCGCCGCGTCTTGGGCGATGACGGCATAGCTGCCCGGCGCGATTGTTGTACCGTGTCTAAAGGCCGTAAGAGCATGCTTCACACCTCCTTCCCAAAACTTCCATCCGCTCATATCAAACGAAATAGAGCCGGTATTATGCACCTCCACCCATTCATGCGTGCTGGTAGGATACGCACCGATTTCGCTCACGACAAGCGATGAGGCAGCATGCGTTTGAATAGCATTAAAAAATAAAACGATACATGAAACAGCAAAAAGTAACCCTCCGTACCGAGTCATATGAACTCCTTAGTTTTAAAATTGCTCGACTGTAGCAAAGTTAAAATCGGAGCGCCAGGCTTTGGAGTGGATAAAAAACTCTAAAAAAACTAAAAGCGCGCAATTAAGAGAAGAAGAGAGAAAAATCACTATCGGAATATTATAAAGATTCTATATTTTCTTTATCCGAAAGTAGTCGCGGGTCTGAAACATAATGTCATTACGAGAAAGGAGTCAAGCGACTGACGAAGCAATCTCCTCGTTAGCAAAGCAAGCTTTTAAATACTGAGGGATTGCCCGCCCGGCACGCCTTCTGCTGCCATGGCGGACGGGCTTCGTCACTACGTTCCTCGCAATGACATTTTAGAGGCTTGCCAGGTACTACAAATACGATCTCACAACAACTCAAATAACAATCGAAATAATTTTTTCTGAAATTCCGCGAAGGTGGCGTTTTCTACCACCCATGCGGTCATGGAGTTGTAATCGACGAACGCGACTGTGTCGGCGTAAACGATCTGCGAAATGTTATACGTGAACACATCGAAACGCGCCGGAACGTTTTTGATAAGACGACCAAGGCGTGGTTTTTTACGGCTAGCCGCCACTTCGTTAGTGATGATATAGCGATTCAGATCTCCGTCCGGACCGGTGCGCGTAAAATATTTCTGCGGCAAATACGAACGGTTCTGGCGATGATTTTTGTGCGACTCGTAGCGATAAAACGTTTCGCCTTTACCGAGGCGGTTCACCATGTCGGAAAAAACTTGGCGGATACCCTCGGGTCCGCTGTAGACGCGGATCGTCGGCTTGTCGCTGCCTTCGCGGTAGAGGGCAAGCAGTTCGGGTAAAAGCTCGGCACGCTCGCTCTTGGCACGTTCGGCCCGTTCTTCGAGGACATGCGGGGACTCGGCTGCATATACTGTGCGCTTGCCGCGGCGCGCCTCGCTCGCGAGTCCTTCGGCGGCGAGCGATGGCGCCAAACGGTATACTGCGGTACGCGAGAATGCAGTGTGCCGGGCGATTTCGGCAATGGTCTGTGGCCCGCGGGTAAGCAGCGTATAATATACCTGTGCCTGATCGAGCGAAAGACCGAGATGTTCAAAAAGATGGCGATAACGTTTATTCATAATAATATAAAGACAACAGCCAACAGTGACCAGTCAAAAGGATTCAATTTCCTATTGACTGTTATCTACTCACTATTGTCTTATTAAAAGTATCTTTTTATAGATCATATTTCAAATAGCTATTATTATATAGAATAAGCTAAAATTATAGTACTGTGTATATGAAGTGTTTATTTTATATACATTTTAATCAGTTTGGATATTACTCCTGGTAGAGTGGAGACAGAACTTTTACCGGAGTACATCCCATGAACCCACGTCCTATGCTTCCCCTGCATCTTTCACTCGTGCGCCACGGCGAATCCGAAGGCAACGTGTACGTCAAAGCCCGCGACGGCAAGCTACCCGAGGTCGGCCCCGTGCCACCGGAATTCTTGAAGCGTCACAGTACCAATTGGCGGCTCACTACCAAAGGCATTGCCCAAGTCAAAACGGTTGGTGAGTGGCTCAAAGCCGAGCACGGCGAGAATTTTTATACCCACTTCCGGGTTTCGGAAGCGCTCCGTGCCGTCGAGACCGCCGCCCATCTCGAACTGCCGAACGCGCAATGGATCATGGATTTTCGGCTCCGCGAGCGCGACCATGGCCTTATGGACGTGATGACGGTTGAAGACCGCACTACGACGTTCGCGCGCAATCTGGCACAACGCAAAATCAACTCGTTCTACTGGGCGCCGCATGACGGCGAGTCCATGGCCCGGCTCTGCGAACGACTCCAGAGCGGCATTATCGACACGCTGCACCGCCGCGCAACGAACGACCGCGCTATTCTCGTCTGTCACGGAGAAGTGCTCTGGGGCATGCGTATCATGCTTGAGCGCATCCCTGGCCACCGCTTCGTCGAACTCGACGCGGTGCATCACGGGCCGGACGAAATCTACAACGGCCAGGTCATCGAATATACCCGCATCAACCCGACAGACCAGAACGAAGTGCTCGAGTATTATGGCTGGACCCGTTCGGTGTGCCCATGGGATACGCGGCTCTCTACCAACGAATGGCGTCCCATCGTTCGCGAAACATTCTCGAACGAAGATCTCTTGGCCTTTGCCGAGAAGACGAAGCGCCTCGTCGATAGGAGCTAAACCACAACCGCCCGGCTTACGCCAGGCGGTTTTCATTTTTCTTTTAACGCACGTACCCATACGGGTTAACGCGTACGCCGTTTCTGATGACTTCGAAGTGGAGGTGGATACCGGTGACGCCGCGCACGTTACCGGTGTTGCCCATAAGGCCGATGGTCTGGCCGCGTTCTACGTAGTCGCCGACCGCAACAAGTATCACGTCGTTATGACCATACAGCGTCTTAATGCCGCCGCCATGGTCGATGATGACATAGCAACCATAACCGCTGTTGAGCGTCTTGCCGCGGTACTGACCGACTGGCGGACAGTTGGCTGTTACGACGCGGCCGGCGTTTGAGGCGTAGTTAGGCGTATGGAACGGACCGGCGATATCAAGCGCGTGGTGGCGGATACCGTACGACTGCGTAACGGTACGCGCGCCCGAAGGCCAGACATAACCACTCACGCTCGCGGTTTCACGCGATGGCGGCGGTGTAGCCGTGACACGCGGCGCGCTAGGACGGCTCGGCGTGGTGGGGCGCGTCGGCGTTACACCGATAGCCGTAGATTTAGCTCCGCCCGGTACCATAATACGTTCGCCGGCGATAAGATTGGAACCATTAGGGTTAAGCTGATTGAAAGAAACAATGTCTTTTTCTTCGGCACTGTAGAGGCGGGCGATTTTTGAAATCGTATCGCCGCGCGCGACCGTATGCATCACGCCCGATACCGGCGGGATCTTAAGCGTATTACCCGGCTGCAAGATACTGCGCGTAGTTAGATTATTTTCCCACAAGATAGTGGCGATGGATACGCCGTAGTCGGCCGCAATGCTATAGAGCGAATCACCGGATTCGACGGTATAAAGTTCCACGGTTGAGCGACCCGAAAAGTAGACGCCCGGCATGATAGTCGGCTTAAGTACGGCTAAGCCACCAGCACGTTCAGCCAAAACATCGTAGCCCGGGGCTTCACGTACAGGGTCAACCACGCTGTCACGCTGGAAAGCGCCGGCCCGCCAGGGAGCGTATTCGGAGAGCGCCGGTTCATCGCTCGCCACGGCTTCTTCGTAGATTTCGGTCGCTTCGGCGTTTTCGGAAAGAAGCGTGTATAAAAAAGTCTTCTGACCCGGCGAAGCCAAAAGCAGTTGGCGGCTAAAGGAGGTGTGCGGCAAAGCGATCAAAACCAAGATGCCGAGCATGGCGGTGTGCACTACCGCGCGTTTATACCACCATTCTTTACCCCACGAGATGCCGATTTTGCGCAATGCATACCCCACGCGGTAACGGACCGAACCTTGAACGCGCCAGAACCCTACGAACGCGCGACCAGCGCCACTACCAAGCAGAGCGCCGCATTTCCATACCAGCCGTTTAAGGGCGATGAGGAAGCGCAAAAAAACTAATAAAAAACGGTATTTCATAGGTATTGGTGATAGTACCATCGCGCCGCTGTTTTGTCGACCATAATCCCTCTTTTGAGCCAAAAAATGGCTTTCTCGTGGGACGTATAAAATTAAAGGAGCCTATCCGTGATAGGCTCCAAGCTAGATCCACCAGCTCAGCGTTTCAGAGAGCGTGGCCTCAAAAAACCCGGTGAGAAGGCGCGTCGCTGCAAGGTCAGGCCCCTCCGTGCCCACTTCGAAATAGGGCGACCTTCCGTGCTCGATGTTCGCCTTGAGGCGAAATTTCTGGATGTGCTCGGGCGCGCGAGGCAAAAGCTCAAGCAGATCCAGGATCTCGTAGTGATAAAACCCGTACGGTATCACGAGCTCGAGACGCCGCTTGCGCTCGAGCGTCAGCATGATGCCACGAACGAAATCCGCTCTCTCGAGCTCGGTCTGGCGCCGCCAGAAGCGCTCGGCCGGGTTGAAAAAGCGCCCGGAGAGAAACTTCTGCACCGCGGCGGCCGCGGCGAAGAGCACAGCCTCATCGTAATCGCTCTGGGCCCGCGCGAGCGCCTGGTCGATGAAGCGGTTCACCACGGCGGTACAGCGGTCACAGGCGCCTTTGGATGATGTCACTACTGCCCACGGCAGATCATCACCCTCTAGAAAGTCGACGACCATGGCACCGGAGGGGCGTGACGTGTCAGCGAGCGGCTCAAACGGCAAGGTGAGTTCGGTGCAATTCGGCCATGAGTCGGAAATCTGAGGAATCACCTGAAGGGAGCCGTTAAACGAAACGTTTTCTTGCACTGCAAAACGCCCGCACGCATTCTTGAGCGCCGCAGCCACCACCAAACCGTTGATCGCCACCATCCTTGCCTCCTTAAGGTAAGGGTAAGAAAAAAAAGAACGAGGGGCAAGGTCCCCTCTTATTCCTTTAGATTGTGCAAAAATCTTACATGAATTTTCATTTTTTGTCAAGGTTGTATAAAAGCAAAAGAGGCTTCCCGAACGGGTTGCCTCTAGGCTTGGGCAGACCCACAACCGCTCCTCACTGCGACGGAGATTTCTTCCGAGGCGGCGCATACGCGGCGGCGGACGGCCGATGAAGTACAGAACGACGAACACCACGACAAGCATGAGAGCCACATAATAGTTCATGGCTCACCTCCTTAGCCGGAACGTACGGTGATTCGAGAGATTTGACAAGGTTCGGGTGGATAAGTGAAGAAAATTTCGGTTAGCAGTTCACGGAGCTCGAAAAAAAGGCTGCAACGAAAAAACAATGCATTAATCACACTACACTTGTACTGACTTGCTCTAGTAGTTGTTAGCCAACCACACACCAATCTTTACCTAAGCGCGCGTTTGTGGGCACAATAGAAGACTTTGGTTTTCTTTCTTGCTTTATGTTTTTCTCATTGCGCGCTGGTGCGGTCATCGGGCTTGAATGCACAGCAGTCGATGTGGAAGTGGATCTCAACAAAGGTCAGACTTCATTTGCGATTGTTGGGCTTGGCGACACGGCCATTAAAGAAGCTAAGGATCGCATTTTTTCCGCGTTCAAAAACTCGCAATTTTCGTACCCGTTTAATTTCCGCATCGTCATTAATTTAGCGCCGGCGGATTTGGCCAAAGAAGGTCCGGCGTATGATCTGCCAATGGCGATCGGGCTTATTGCTTTATCGCACAGTTTGAACCTGGCAGTGGATGACGCGCTTATCGTCGGTGAACTTGGGCTTGATGGCAGCGTGCGGCATGTCACGGGCATTTTACCGCTCACGCTTTTTGCCAAAGAGCGCGGGCTTAAACGAGTGTTTGTGCCCGCACCCGACGCGCGCGAAGCCGCACTGGTATCGGGCATTGACGTGTACCCGGTAAAAACGCTCCGTGAACTCGTGGATCATTTAACAGACACTTTGTCTATCGCACCGTTCCAAACCGCGCAAGGATCTGACGACGCCGAGGCGGTTTCATACGAGTATGACATGGCGCAGGTGAAAGGACAGGAGTTCGCCAAGCGCGCGCTCGAGATCGCGGCGAGCGGCAACCACAACATTATGATGAGCGGGCCGCCCGGGTCGGGCAAGACACTCTTAGCCCGGACTCTTCCGTCGCTCCTACCACCCCTCACCGAAACCGAAGCGCTCGAAGTCACCAAAATCTATTCGGTCGCCGGACTCCTCAAACACAATCTCGTGCGCGAACGACCATTTCGTTCACCGCACCACACGGCTTCGGGTGTGGCGCTCGTCGGCGGCGGGCGCGTGCCGCGGCCCGGTGAAATATCACTCGCACATCGCGGCATTTTGTTCCTCGACGAATTTCCGGAGTTCCCGCGGACCGTCATAGAAAACCTACGCCAGCCGCTCGAGGATGGCATCGTCACTATTTCGCGCGCCGAAGGGACACTGTCGTTCCCGGCCCGGTTCATTCTGGTTGCGAGCCTCAATCCCTGCCCGTGCGGTTTCGCGAGCGATCCGGAGCGCGCCTGTACCTGCTCTCCTATACAAAAACTGCGCTACCAGAAAAAACTCTCCGGACCCCTGCTCGATCGCATTGATTTGCATGTTGAGGTGCCGCGCGTACAATTCGACAAACTGACCGCGGAAACGAACGCGGAAACATCCGGGGTGATCCGTGAGCGGGTGCTTGCTGCGCGCGAGCGTCAAGCACGCCGCTTCAAGGGCACGCGCCTTCTCACCAATAGCGAGATGGGCAACCGCGAAATCAAAGAATACTGCAAACTGGACGAAGAAAGCATGGCACTTCTACGCACAGCCACGACGCAGCTGCATTTATCGGCACGCGTGTACCACCGCTTGCTCAAAGTGGCACGCACCATCGCGGATCTCGCAGGGAGTGACCGTATCGCCCTTCCTCATGTGGCTGAGGCGCTGCAACTGCGATCCAGGCAGGAATAACGCTTGATCATTGTCCGCTGCCAAAGATGCGTAGTATACTAAAGGTACCCATCATTATTCATATGCTCTTTCGCGATCCGCTCAATTCATTACTTACGCAACTCGTTCTCCCTGATACGTTCGCCGCGTTCGTATTGTTTTATATCATGCCTCTTATCGTTTCGGTTATTGTCGGCGGGCTCTTGGGCTGGCAGCGCGGCATGCAAGGCAAGGCTGCCGGGCTACGCACATACACGCTCGTCACGGTGGGTGCCACCCTTTTTACTCTAGCTGGCGAAGCGTTTCTTCCCACGCCAGGTGCCGAAGCCGAACAAGCCCGCATCATCGCTCAGATCGTCACCGGTATCGGGTTTATCGGCGCTGGTCTTATCTTCCGCCACGGTACGAACGGCGAACAGGTAGAAGGCGTAACAACTGCGGCTGGCCTCTGGGTAACGGCTGCACTTGGCGTCTTGGCCGGACTCCGCCTCTATACGTTTGCATTCATTGCTACTTTTATCATTTTAGGAATTTTATTTTTCCCAGATCGCTGGCTCCTGGGCTCGCATGCCCTGCCCGAATCGGAGCCACCGCGCACAACAAAAAAGCGCTCAACTAAAAACACCTCTAGATAAGAGGTGTTTTTAGATACCAGGCGCCGAGCACGGTAATGGCAATACCGTAGAGTAGCGACGGCAGCGGGCGAGCGAAGAGTGAAATGAGCCACGCCACCGCAACGAGCGGCCAGGTGATAACCATGAGCCAGTTGCGCCGCACGTACTGTTTCCAGAGCGCGCCGAGCGTACGCACATCGCCATCTGAGGGTGGAGCTGAGCGAGCGATACTCACAGCAAGCCACAGTGCCAAGAGAGTGTAGCCGCTCAACGCACGCGACGTGACAAACGAAGCAAGGAAGAGCCCGACAACCGTATTGCCAAGAAGCGGCCCGAGAGAAATAAAAAGGCTCGCCGAAAACGTTTCCGGTTCGGCATGTTCTACAAAACCAGGCGGATCGCGGAAGCGCAGCGGTACGAAACGATAAATCTTGACTCCAAGCATTACGCACCACAGAGCGTGGTTGAGTTCATGCACGATTACGCCCGGCGCGGAAAAAATAATAGAGAGAAAACGCATGGGAAAAATTAGGCGGTTTCGAGATCGGCGGCAAAAACCAGCGCGAGCGTGATCCACCACAGAAATGCCAAATCATTTTTAAAATACGGTACATCCACCAAACCGTGCATAACGAATGCGGCAACTACTGCTACAGCGCCAAGCGCGGGCCATGATGCGCGAGTCAGTACTTGACGCATAGCCAAAACAACCGCGTACCCAAGTAAGGCAAACATTGCCAACATACCCAAAAGCCCCGTTTCGGTCCAAAAATTGAGTACGATGTTGTGCGGATAGATGAGGCGTTCGAGCGCTTTCACGTCATAATGCGGTTTCTGCACTTTGCGAAAAAACTGGCGGAAACCAGGCCCGAAAACGAAGTTTTGTGGCGATGCGGTAAGATAGGACGTAGTGTAACTCCACAGCGTAAAACGGTTTTTACCGGCTTGGTCGCGAAAAAGCACCTGCTCGCGCACCGGGGCAACGAAGGCGATGGCCGCCACTACCCCAACGACACCAAGTAGAACAAGTTTGTACCATCGCAGGCCGACAGCGATTACCAAAAGTCCAGCACCCAAAGCCGCGACACCACCCGCTGATTTAGTAGCCGCAAGACATACGAGCGAAAGAAGAAGCGTAACGACCGCAAGAATGACTGGGAGCGACATTCTTTTAAGAATTTCACGCCGGGACGCAAGCGCGATCGTGCGTACTGCGGACCACTCTTCACCAAGGTACGTAACGATGAACAGCATAATCGGTACCATAAAGAGCGCCACCGCGTTCGGCGAGGTGTAAAACAACGTTACGCGCCGCGTGGCAGCTGCCATCCATTCGGGCGTCGCGATACCCCAGCCGGTAAGCGCTTGTGCAATGCCGTAGAGGGCCATGACGAGAACTGTCGCGCCCAGCGCGTAAAAAACATGGGTACGCACCACGAATGCGTTCTCAACGCTGGACGGACTGATGGAACGCACCCGAGCGATACAGATGATGGCGAAGATGAGCGGTTCAAGCACGTACGCACGCCACTGCCCAAACGAGAGAATCACCATGTCACTCACCGCGATGCTAGCAACAGACGAAGCAAGAAATACGAACGGTAGAATTGCCGCGAACGGCCGACGTTTGGCAAATGCTCTAAGAACCGGCAGGTCGCTTTTGGCATACCGCAGAAGCCATACACCCACTACCGCAGCCCACGTAATTTCGAGCAGCGTAGTCGGCAAGGGTCCGATATGAAAACGAATCAGATAGCTTGGCAACGTAAACGCTAACCACAGTACAGCATAGCGCCAACGAAACCAGGCGACACCGGCGATGAGAGCTGCGTAGATAAGGGCAAAAATAGGCATAGTAGTAGTGTCATTGCGAGGAGCGAGTTAGACGAGCGACGAAGCAATCCCCTTGATAGAAGGGTGAGCACTGAATTACCGAGGGATTGCTTCGTCGTTCCTCCTCGCAATGACGGTGTTTTTTTAAATCATTGTATTCTACTGACGCTCCACAAAATATCAAACCACTGGCGGAGCATGAGCGTCAAGGACGGGCTCGTTATCACAACCCCAATCCCCTCTTCTTTGCGGCTAAAGAATGCGACGGATTGGTCCCAAATAAAGAGCGATGTCACGAATGTACAACTCGGCGGCAAAAACCGCACCTCACGGCGTTCGAGTCGGTTGCGTTCTTTGGTGTAATTTTTGATTTCTTCGCTCGCGACACGCAGGCTCTTGAGAGCCAATCCTTTGGCCACACGACGACGATTAAAGTGCATTTTCTCGCCCAAAACACGCTGCAAATCGCGCGGTGAAACAATTTCATAGATAATCCGATCTTTAGCTTCAAGGATTTCGTAGAAAACGGTGCGCACGTGTTCACGGTACAATACGCGCACGCCGATGCGCGCAGAGGGCTCTTCGCGAATTTCTTTAAGAAACGGCATGATTCCGGCCAGCTCCTCGAGTAAGCGCTCGGTTTGTTTTTTGAGTGTCTCGGGCGGCAACGCGGCGTAGTGATGCCGCGAACCGCGTTTAGTGGCGACCACGATCCCCTTTTCCATAAGGCGTTTGATGATGGACTGCACTGTCGAGACTGGCACATCGAGACGCGTCGCGAGCGGCGAGAGCGTAAGGGGCGATTCAGCGATAAGCGCCAAGTACACCGATTGTTCGGGCACGCTTAAACCGTAACGGGCAAGCACTTCGGAGATTTCTTGTTTAGCATCAGCATCAATCATACTACTTATTTACGATATTTTTCGTAAATTATATATGGTTTATTTTACCATATATATAACATTTTTCAACATATCCACGTTTTTTACTTTAAAAAGTATGTAATAAATATGCAGCAGCGCGTACGATGTGGACGAAGGGAGGAAGCGAATGCACACGAAACCCCGCCGTTCATTACAATTACTTGTCACGGATGTGGTGGTGCTCAGCGGTCCGTATGCAGACCCGAACATCACGCTCATCAGGAGCACCAGACCGTACCTCGCAGGCAAGCTCCTCTTGCCCGGCGGACACGTGGACGAAGGAGAAACCACCAAGCGCGCCGCACAGCGGGAAGGCGGCGAAGAGGTGGGTCTCACCATCGAACTCGACGAACTCGAGCTCTTTACTGTGCTCGATGCGCCGGGACGCGACGTGCGCGACGGCGTGGATCGGGTGTCGGTCGTATACCTAGTCGACCGGCGCGGACACGACGTAGCACCACAAGCCGGCGACGATGCGGCCGCGGTGGAAACACTGCCGCTGCGCACCGTTTCGGCTGTGGATATGGGTTATGACCACGGGACAGTTGTCGAAATGCTCAAAACCAGCTATGGTGGTGGCGGATAAACCACTGGGGGTACATCATGGAAACCAACGCGTCTGACGAGAAGAAACTGCTCATCATCCCTTTGCCGGAGATGACGGAGATGGCCAAAAGAATTCTATCCGAACTCGAAAGAATGGGAGACCATCGTTTCCGCATCGTCGATCTCGACTGCACTTCGTATGCCGACGGATCGCTCGAAGTGGAGCTCAAAGACTCGGTCCGCTTCCGCTATGCATATCTTCTAGCGTCACCTGCACTCGACATCCGTACCGGTAAGCCCAATCCCAACGAGAGCTTGATGCGACTTCTCTTGGCGATCAACGCCCTGCAGAACTCCTCCGTCAAAAAGGATGTGATGCTGGTTCTGCCTTATATCCCCTACCAGCGCGCCGATCGTACGGGAGGCAAGCGTAAGGCGACAGGCATCTCTGTCGTCAAAAAGCTTCTTAAATCCCATTCTTGCGTTGATCGCATCATTACCTGCGAACCGCACTTCTCGCAGCTCGGCACGGTGTTTGACGGCGAGCTCGATGAGCTCAGCAGCGTAAAGATGTTCGGCGAAATGATCTGCGAACGATGGGGGGAGCACCGCGACAACCTGGTTGTGGTTTCTCCTGACGCTGGCGGTCTCAGTCGCGCCACCCGCCTCGCCGACTACCTGAGCCGCAAGCTCGGCACGCTCATCGAGGTCATGTTCCTTAACAAGGTCCGCAAAGAGGCCAACAAAGTCGAGAAGTCCTTCATCCCGCTGAGCGGCAACTATCATGGCAAGAAGGCCGTTCTCATCGACGACATCGGTGACACGATGGGCACAGCCTGCCAGGGTATGAAAACGCTCACCGAGGCTGGTATGGACGTGCTCGGTATGTTCGTGACGCACGGCGTTTTCAGTTCGCATGAGGGCGTGAGCGCGGCCGATCGCTGTCGTGCAGCCGGCCTCAGGGTTGTGACCACCAACACCATTCCGCGCTCGGACGAGTATTACACCGCAAACGCGGACTGGATCATCCACGTCGTCGATATCGCGCCGCGCCTCGCCAAGGCCATCCATAACATGGCGACCAGCGCGAGCTTCAGCGCCCTCAATGGGCACGAGGAGAAGTAGACCATGAAGACCGTTGAAGATACGCTTCAGGAAGCCATTCTCAAGATCCCGCACTTTCCCGATGCGAGCTGCCCGGTGTTCTATCACATCGGACCGATCATCGAGAATCCGGCACTGTTTGACCTGGCGATCTCGAGCTTGCACGCGGCGATCGATAAGCGACTCATTATCACCCGCGTCGCAGCCATCGAAGCGCGGGCCTGGCTCTTCGTTCGCGATGTCGCGCGGCCGTACCGCGCAGCGGTGGATCTCATCCGCAAGGTCGGCAAGACGCCGCCGCCGACGATCCGATCCGAAGAACATGCCCGTGAGTATGGCACCGCGATTCTCGAGATGGCCGCAATGCCGACGGTCGAAACGCGACCGGACGGCGTAACGATCGTTCTCGATGACGTGACCGCGACCGGCGCCACGCAGATCGCTGCCGCACGTATGGTGCGGAATCGTCGGAACAAAGACGGCAGCACACCGCGCGTCGTGTGCCTCTCCCTCATCGAGCTTACTGCGCTCAAGGGTCGCGAGCGGCTCGCGGAGATGGGCGTTCCGCTCTTTTCCGTAATCAAGATTCCCTAAAAACAACCCCACGACTTCGGTCGTGGGGATTCTGTTTTAATTCGGAATTTTCCATTCATTGATAAGTTCGAGCAGTCGGTCGTCTTCGATCGCCCGTCGTGCATCACGCATGAGATTCAACATCACGGCTAGATTATGGATGCTCGCGAGACGCATTGCCGTCATTTCTTCGGCAACGAAGAGATGATGAATATAACTGCGCGTGTACCGTGTACAGGTAAAGCAGGTGCAATTCGCATCGAGTGCTGCAAGGTCGTTTTTGAATGCCGCGTTCTTGATGTTAAGTCGATGGCGACGTGACGGATCTTTGATATAGATCATGCCATGGCGCGCCAAACGGGTTGGCGCCACGCAATCAAACATGTCCGCACCATGACTCACCGCAATAAGGAGGTCATACGGATTTAAACCAAGACCCATGGTATAGCGCGGTCGGTTCGGGTCGAGGATCGGCACAACCCAATCCAGGATGTCGGCGGTTGCAGTCATGTTATAACCGATGGATTCGCCGCCGATCGCCAAACCGTCGAACGCGAGATTTGTAATAAAACGAGCGGACTCTTCGCGTAGCTCGCGGTGCGTACCACCCTGTACAATACCGAAGACGAATTGTTCGTAACCGTGATACTGACGATTAGCTTCGTGCGCGGCCAGAGATTGCACGGCCCAACGGTGCGTGCGCTCGAGCGCAGTGCGGGCATACGCGGTGGTCGCGTCGTCTGGCGTACATTCATCGAAAGCCATGATGATGTCAGCGCCGAGCTTGTGTTGGATGTCGATGGCACTTTCCGGCGTGAAGCGTTTCATTGAGCCGTCGAGATGGCTTTTAAACGTGACGCCTTCATCATCGATCGTGACGAGTTTGCCTTGGTCGCCCGTGCCAGCGCGTGCTTTTTGCAAACCCAAACTAAAAACCTGAAACCCACCACTGTCGGTAAGAAGCGCGCCGTTCCAGTTCATAAATTTGTGTAAGCCGCCCTGGCGACCGATAAGGTCTTCGCCGGGACGCAGGTGCAGGTGGTAGGTATTAGCCAACATAATCTCGGCACCAAGTGTTTTCATGTCATCTTGGTCGAGCGTTTTTACGCCGGCTTGCGTGCCAACCGGCATGAAACACGGCGTTTCGATGGTGCCATGCGCAGTCGTTAAACGACCGCGGCGGGCCGGAGTGTGAGGGTCTTGCTTGAGAATCGTGAACAAAGACATAGATGCAATTCGTCATTGCGAGGAATAATGACGAAGACCGTCCGCCATGGCAGCACGGCGTGCCGGGCGGGCAATCCCCTTGATAGCTGAGTGGGTTCTGAAGTACAGAGGGATTGCTTCGTCAGTCGTCTGACTCCTTCCTCGCAATGACATTTGTATGATCGTTAACTTTATAAAAATCTTGATTTGACCCTCCGCACTAAACGCAGCAGCCGATATGTCAGCGCACGCGGCAGTGAGAAAATAATTTCATACGTACCGGGAAACACGCGGATATCACCTTCGAAACCGAGTTTGAAGCGCGTGTATCCAGCTTTTGAACTGCGCTCATCATACCGATAATCCGCCACGGAGAGCACTCTTGTTTTCGGTGATCGCGGACCGAGCGGCTCGGCGATACCGAAAAAGTCATACAGCGCACAACCATACGCGCGAGCCCGCAGTAGTGCCTGCCACTGTACCAGGTGCGGTGCCATGAGTTGGCGGAAGTGGTAGCGCGAGGCGCCGTAGAGATAGGTATACGTTGCGGGCGTTTTCCAGAACACAGCGCTTGCGATGGGCTGGCCATCATGCCAGGCAGTCGCTTGTTCGGCGGACGATGCAGCTAAGACCGCCTGGTAATGAGCGCGGGGATGAAGGCGAAATCCATCACGGTTACCTGTTTCCTGGCTGATACTCCAAAATAATTCTTCGTTCTTTTCCCAGGTTATCGTGACTCCCTTGCGTTCTGCGAGGCGAATGTTGTAGCGCGTCTTGGGATGAAACCGAGCAAGCAACTCTTCGGGGCTGGTGAGGGGCACGGTGATGGTTGTCGCTGGCTGAACCATCGTTACAGACTGCATTTTGATGCCCCTAGGCACCGTCCGCGGCTCGACACGCCACAAAAAACTTGAACGACTAATATAGGTGCGCAATGACGACCATGCCTCATTATTTTCTCCATCTGACAGTGAAGAAGCAAAAACCGGTCCGTAGGGCGAATAGGCATACGTCCCCAACGGAGTGTCGTGATATGTCACAAGCGTTTGAGCGGTCCGCTTACCATTAGTTTCCACCACCAAACACTCGAGACGCTCACCCTCGCTCACAAGCACACGAACCCACTCACTCGTCTGCGTGAGCGGCAAGAGATCGCCCGCGTACTGGGTAAAATCGTCCCACATTGCATCATCTTCAATCCGAACCGAGCGTACCTCCATACTATTCGGTTACACGCACACTGAGCTCCTGTTCGGTTACAAGACCGCCATCAGTCATGGTTTCGGCGATGAGTGTTGAATCGCCCGGGCCTGGACTATGGTTCCAAGTGAAGATGAGATTGTTGTTGAAGAGTTTCTCATCAGGCAAGAAGGTATAGATAAGTTTTTTCTCCTGACCTGGGGCAACAAGGTAGATATTAACGGTTTTAATATCATCGAAACGGAAAGGCGTGAGGTACATGGCACGTGGAAAATCGGAGTTCTTAAGGGTTACAGTGTTCCCCCCGAACCATGACACGGACGGCGGATCGAGTTCGACATCGAGCGTGAAGGGAACTTCTTTCTGAACATAGTTGCCCAGATCGTCCATGGCAACCACGGTAAGCACGTGCTGGCCCCGGCTCAGATCGCGCGCGTAGTAATTGAAGGAAAACGGCGCGTTGTAGCTTGTGCCGACCAACAAGCCATCGATACGGTATTCAACACGAGACACGCCGCGCGGCGCGGCTGCGTTTACTTGAAAATTAAGGGCGCGCGCCGTGAACGTCTGGTATGCGGTCGGGCTTACAACGTCTACCGAGGGGATGAGCGCCGGATCCTGCGGCATATCCACTTCGGAGGGCGGATCGGTAAGAACAATGGTTTCGCCCGCAGTCTGACGACGCACTACCCATTCCTGAAGGTACTTTTCCCAGTTTTCATACTGCGGATCAGCGGTCGGATCGGCAGGTGCTGGACCGCGGGGATCGGTACGCACTACATAATGCAAAATATCATGCGGCGGCAGATAGGTACGCTCTTCTACAAGATGTGCCGGCGTGGTGGAGGCGGCAATGCGGCCGGTAAGGGTGTTAATTTTGAGCTTGATACCCCGATCAGCACCGCGCAGCACGGGTTTATCGGGCGGCGTCGTGGTAGCAGGTACCGCGAATTTCTCAACCGGCGTACCCGAAACCGCCTGGCGCATGAATTGATTCCAGATAAGGCCAGCAAGTTTTTCACCGCCTTGGCCAGCTTTCATGGGGGTGTAGTCGGTATTACCCACCCATACACCGGCCGCGAGCGAGGGTACGTAGCCGAGCGTCCAAGCATCGCGGTAGTTTTGCGTGGTACCGGTTTTGGCAGCAGCCGGACGATCTGGGAGCACCAAATTATTTTTGGCACCAAAAATGTAGGCGCGGGCATTATTGTCGGCCAAAACGTTGGTGATGGTCGTAGCTAATTCTTCGCTCACTGCCTCGGTGGGTTCGCCGGCACGCCATTCATAGAGCTTTTCACCTTGATCGTTTTCGACGCTCAAGATGCTCGTTGGCGGCAGGCGTTTGCCGCCGTTAGCAAGCGCAGCATAGGCAGCTGTGTGCTCAAGCGGACTTACCACACCGCCGCCAAGCACCAAACTCAAACCCAAATCACCGTTGAATGTGGTGTAGCCGAACCGTTTGGCAAAGTCGATGGTTTCTTCGTAGCCGACAAGATACATCGCTTTGACGGCCGGAATGTTGAGCGAACCTTGGAGGGCAGACCGGAACGTGATGAGACCGTACTCGCGGCCGTTGGCATTGCGCGGAGCGAACGGCCGGCGGCCTGTGAGGTCAAACTCAGTACGCACGTCATAAACTACCGTTTCGGGTGTATAACCTTTTTCAAATGCTGCAAGATAAACGAACGGCTTGAATGATGAACCAGGCTGGCGCTGGCCCTGGGCGATGACGTTGTACTGACCGTCGATTTCTTTGTTATAAAAGTCGCGCGAACCGACCATGGCGAGGACTTCGCCGGTTTTGGGGTCAAGGGCAACGAGCGCGGCATTGTTGGCATTCGATTCTTTCGCGAATTTATCACCGTTTTCTTTAACGATCGCTTCGGCAGCGATTTGCTTGTCGTAATCGAGCGTGGTCACGACTTTGAAGCCGCTCGTATCAACAACGCGTTCGCCATACTGCTCATCAAGAAGGCCTTTCACGTACAAGACAAAATGCTGCGCATGCGGAATGCCTTGAGCTTTTTCGAAGACCAGCGGCTCGGCCTGGGCCGCGGTTTTTTGTTCTTGGGTAATAAAGTTCTGTTCAGCCATGAGATAGAGCACCAAGTTGCGACGCTCTTTGTGCGCTTCCGGGTTGCGCAGGTAGTAGCTCGGCTGCTTGAGCATGGCCGCAAGGGTAGCTGATTCGGCGATCGTCAAATCTGCGGCCGACTTATTGAAGTAACTGCGCGACGCCGCTTCGATGCCGTAGTTGGTGGAGCCATACGAAATCTCGTTGAGATACATGGTAAGGATCTGGTCTTTGGTGTAATGGCGCTCGAGCTGAACAGCCAGAATGGCTTCTTTGATTTTGCGGAAATAACCAGCGAAACCGCGACTCTCGTTGCCGACCAGCGCATTCTTGATGAGCTGCTGAGTAAGCGTAGAGGCGCCGCCCGAACCAGCACGGTGCCAGCCCAAACGACCCAAAATGTTATTAAACCCGGCACGAAGGATACTAGGCACGCGCACGCCGCCATGCTCGTAAAATAATTTGTCTTCTACGGCAATAGTTGCCTGCACCGCCGAAGTGGCCATGCGGTCGAGCGGAATGATAGTCCGTTTCTGATCGCCGTAGGTTTCGTACAAAAGATGCGTGCCGGTGCGGTCGTAAATTTTGGTGCTTTGCGCTACTTGACGCGTAGAAAGCTGTTCAAGCGATAAGCCGTCGCGGGTGACAAGGAGGACAATGGTAACGCCAGCTACAATCATGACAACAAAACCGCCAACAAGAGTCCATAAGATCTCACGGCGATGGGTACCGAAGAATCGCCGCACGCGGTACCACACCTTGCGCCAGCCTTCACGGGGCGCCGGCGGGGTGACCTGGGTCCGAGGGCGGGAAAAACGCCAGTTTCTGGTCATACGATAAAATGCTTTTTTGGCTAATTATAAAGAAAAAAGAAGATTGTACGAGGCTGTTTCCCTTGACAAAAACCTCGTTTTCTGGTATCATTTCGTGTTACGCTCAGTCGGCTTGGATACCTTAGAGGTATCCTTTTGGTTTTTTAAAGGGGCGTACATAACCCCTTCGCTATGAACCATTGTATCACGTTATTCCTTACCACGGTTTCGCAACGCATCGCCTGCAGTATCATGACGCTCGGCTTGGCCGGAGGGCTCGTTATACCCCTTACCCCGGCGACCACCTCGGTACCTGTAGAACCCGCTGTTTTAGCCACATCTACAGTAGAAACGACGTTATCGGAAACTACTGAAGGCCGCCTCTTCTTTCCTGATGTTGTCATACCGGACCGAAAAGTCAAGGCAACCCTGACTGCTTATTCCAGCACCCCGGACCAGACCGATTCCGACCCGTTTACGGCCGCTTCGGGCAAACGAGTGTTCGATGGCATGATCGCCGCCAACGGCTTGCCGTTTGGCACTAAGATCAAAATTCCGGAACTCTTCGGCGACAAGGTCTTCGTCGTTGAAGACCGCATGAACGCTCGCTACGGTTTTGGCCGTTTCGACATCTGGATGGATGCGCCGCGCCACGTAGTTAATGCCTTTGGCGTAAAACGCGCGACCGTCGAAATTTATTACCCAGGCTCTAAAGCCACTGCCAAAGCTCTTGCCGCGGCCCGTACTCGTACCACGAGCACGGTCGCTCAGAAAGACTTGGCTCGCAAATAACATCTTCGCAAGCACAACCGCCCTGCACCCGCAGGGCGGTTGTGGTAGTAAGCGTACGGCGCGGTTATTTCTCACTTGTTATCTTGACAAACGCTCTCTGCCGTGGTATAAAGTGCGGTCGTTCTTTCACCGCACGTAACCCCGGAGGCACGCCATGCTTGAGATATTCGGCATGTTCGCGCGTGCCATCTGGTGGCACGCAGAACATATTTTCAGCGTACAGGTTATCGTTCCACTAGCGCCAGCTACGACAATGCCCGCGACGGAACGGCTTCCTTGCAGCACACACCGTGGCAAACCCCGCGGCCACAACTGGCCGCCAAAAACCGGCTGCGGGCGCGCCAGGAAAGAAACGCCGACCGTCACGAGGTCGCTTCCCGAGCGGAAGAACTATCGTGGAGAAGATCAGCTTCCTGATCTGACCCAACAGATCCTTAGCACAAAGGATTCAAACATCGTGCCCGCTCAACGTCGGAAACGGAGAGAAGGAGACGCTCATTAAACACGTCTATGGCGGTATAACCCGCCCGCTGTCGAGCTGACAGCGTAATCCACCCACTGTTGGAAAGGGGGGGTATTGAGGATGTATTGCATCTTCGTCAATTGGTTTGGCCTTAAACCGGTCAGCGGTCGGGCCTTAAGGGGAGGCTAGAGACCCTACGTGAGGGGTGAATCTCCTGACCGCCGCGGATCCTTGTCCGCGTACAAAGATCGCGTCGCGAACGATCCGAACAATCCGTGGGCGAGAGTTAAAGGATTGTTTGATGCAAGGTAGGCACCTCGATGGCTAAGAAGCAGGCGGGGAAACCCTTAAACATCCTGCGGAGCATCAATCGAGACGTGCGACAAGCGACAACTCTTTGCCCGAGCGGATTTCATCCGCATCGGGCATAACTAAAAACAGCTTTCTTACGGAAGGCTGTTTTTAGTTTTGAATACTTTGGATTATGCCGCGTTTTTGGGGGTCTCGGGCGGAGTATCTTTTTTCTTGACCTCCGTCGTTTCGGAGGACTCGCTCTCCTCCATTGATTCGAGCGGGCGGGTGCCATGTTCTTCTTGGTAACGATCCTGGTTGGCAAGACCCAAGATGAGTTGGCGCAGGCGCTGCGGATCTTTTACATTGTGCGCCTGGAATTTGGTGACAGCGGAAGCGTTTTGGATCAGTAAATTGCCGTAGTTGAAAAATGAAGCGACCATGCCTTTTATTTCGGTCGTGATATCTTGCACCTGGTACATATCCATCTCGGAAACGGTGCGCGCGAACAACGTGTGCTGCTCCACGTCGATAAGGCGCTCGTTGGTGACAATAAGGACATCAAGATAATAACTCGTGAAAGCCGAGAAATAAAATACGATGAGCATGAGGTAGTACGCGCTCCCGAGTGGCACAGCCGCGGCATACAGCGGCTCGCTGATACTAATTCCTTCGGGGAAAATAAAGCCCATGATCTGCACAAAAATGAGCGGCATGAGAGCGAGCGTGGCAAACCCAACGGTTGTTGCTACGAAGGTAATGGGATGCGGGCGGATGACCGCAACGATCTTTTCGTACGGTTTTTCGTGGATGAACGCAGCGAGGCTCATAGGTTTATATACCTAAATTTTGCGAATAACTAGCAGTTTCGGCACCAATCGTCAGGCTGTGCGACCAGTTGATTTGGTGGGCAAACTCGTAGGTAATCTCGAACGTGATGATAGTAAGGATGATGAGAACGGCCGTAACGCAAAGGCTACCCGCCGTTATAGAACCCGTGGCTACGAGGTGGACGATATTAACGACGAAAAAGAAAAGGAAGATCGCTACGAAAAGACCGTATATGGCCAAAAAGATGGTGAAAGGAATTTGGATCATACTTAGAGAAGCGTTGGTAACTCACGGAACGTAAGGCCTAAATGCTGATAGGCTCCGCGCGTAGCTTTGCGGCCGCGCGGCGTACGTTCCAGAAAACCAATCTGCAATAAAAAAGGTTCGTAGACTTCTTCGAGGGTGGCGGTTTCTTCGGCCAAAGCTGCCGCGAGCGTAGAGATGCCTACCGGGCCGCCGCCGAATTTTTCAATAAGAACGGTCAGGAGCCGACGGTCTACTTCATCAAGACCGTACTGGTCGATGGCAAGAAGCGCGAGCCCTGCCTCAGCGATTGCCGCAGATATTGTACCATCCCCTTCGATTTCAGCAATATCGCGCATGCGTTTAAGCAGGCGGTTGGCGATACGTGGTGTGCGGCGGGCGCGCTCGGCAATAAGACGCACCGCAGAAGGATCGATCGCAACATCCAAAACCCGCGCGCTGCGCTCGATGATAGCGGCCAATTCTTCTACTTCATAGAACGACAAATGAAACGTATGGCCGAAACGGTCGCGCAGAGGTGCGGCGATAAGACTGAGCTTGGTGGTGGCGCCGATGAGCGTGAACTTGGGGAGCGGCATGCGCAGCGTACGCGCCGAGGGGCCTTTGCCAATAATGATATCGAGCACAAAATCCTCCAGTGCCGGGTAGAGCACTTCTTCGATAGCTTTATTGAGCCGGTGGATTTCGTCGATAAAAAGCACATCACCCGGCTGCAGGTTGGACAAAATCGCGGCTAAATCCCCGACTTTTTCGAGCGCTGGACCGGATGTGACTTTGAAATTTGAACCCATTTCTTTAGCAATGATATGCGAAAGGGTTGTTTTGCCGAGTCCGGGATTGCCATACAAAAGCACATGCTCGATAGGCTCGGCGCGTTTTTTGGCAGCTTCGAGCGCAATGGTGAGCGTTTGCTTGATGTGGGCTTGGCCGATGAATTCTTTGAGCGTCTCGGGACGGAGCGTCTGTTCGGTGGTTTCTTCAGGCGCAGCCGTAGGGGCGATAAGGCGCTCAGAGGGTTCGTCGGCCGCGTGCGATGGAGGGATGAAAAAATTCATACGCGATATGTTCTTGACACTATACACCCAAGACCCGGGGATGGCCAATTCGCGACGTTTAAAAACAAAAGAGGCTAGGAACCGAAGTTCGTAGCCTTAGCCGTAGTAGATACGGACTTTGACTGGCAGCGTGCCGAAATATTCGGCGGCACGGCGCACGGCTTCATCGATGTTAGTCAAGCCGCATCCGCAGCTCCAGCCGACAGCAACACCCAAACGGGCGACGTCGAATTCCTTGAAAATCTCCACTAAGAGCTTTCGCACCGGCTCGATATTATCCGGCGCAATCTCCTCTGGAGTGGCAGCAGCGACGAATGTCGTTTCGGGAGGGACATCCGGAATAGGATGTCCGACCGCTTTTTCGATCTTCTGGCGAGAAACCACGTTTTTGCGGTATTCTCCGGGAGCAAGCTCTGGCTTACGCAAATCCCAGATGCCAGTCTCGGTCAAATCCAGGCCAAGACCGCTCGTCACGAGAAGGGGTCGGCGCCCTTCATCGGATGGCACGGCAGGCACGAAAAAGATTTTAAGGGCAGCACGATCGGTCAGGAGGTTGCCGTTCACCTTCCGGACGCCCTTCACTCGCCCACTTCCGTTTCCATTACCCATCGGCCACCTCCTTTCTCGGGGCACTAAGGGGATTATGGACTTCCATGCTGGTACGATGGCACGTTTTTTGCGTGTCGTCAAGACTATGATGGGATAGTCTAACCATGAAGACAGGCCTCTCTAGGGAAGATCGACCCCCCCTTGTTGCCACGGATGACAGCGCGCCACCCGCCGCAAGCCCTTCATTAACCCACGGATCACTCCGTAGGCCATAACGGCCTGCCGCGTATATTCGCTGCATGTAGGGTAAAACGGACAGTAACCCCCAGGATAACGGTATTTTCGCCAACTATGATCAGGAGACAAGGTGGCTTGATAGACCCGTATTAGCCCGGCAAGCACATAGCGAGGGAGAAGTACGACCTTGCCCAACCGGAAATTCATACGTGTTTAGCCACCACCAAGCGGGCCTGCCGGAGAAGTTCCGTAAGCTCAGCTTGTACCACGGAAAACGGCAGTCGGGTTAATACTGCTGACTTAGCGATAATTAAAAAAAATACGCCCGGCGTGATCTGACCAGCGGCAAGCAACGGATAGACAACAGCTCGAACACGACGGCGCAGGCGGTTACGCACAACGGCGCGCTTTTCTCCTTTGATAGTAACGCTCGTTGCGTAACGGATCTGCATAGAGTAACGACGAGGATCTTCGTGAGGCGGCAAAAGATGGGCAGGTAAACGCGTTAAATGGAGGCATTTAAGCGAAAAATGAAGACTATTAAACCACCGCCCCTGAGCGAGAAGGAGGTCGAAATCCCTTTTTTTGGCAAGACGAAAAACAGCGGAAGGCATACTCTTTTAAACACAACCGCCTTTAACGTAAAAGGCGGTTGTGCGAGAGATGAGTGGATTAGCGGGTTTTGCGAGCGCGCTTTCCTTTCACTTCATCGGAAACGGTAAGTTTCTTGCGGCCTTTGGCGCGGCGGCGAGCAAGAACGGCACGACCTTGTTTTGTGGCCATGCGTTTGCGGAAACCATGCGCCTTAGCGCGTTTGCGCTTCTTGGGCTGGTATGTTCTCTTGGGCATAGAGACTTCGGGGAAGACAATAAAAAAGTATTGATAGTATAAAGAAGTGGAGTGTGTTTGTCAATGGATGGGTGCATCCTTGCCTATATTCTTAATTAAAAACTCCTACCGGGTTGGGGTAAGAGGGATGGGAAAACTAAGGTGTGTAGACGCCGAGAGTTGCGAGATCTATCGCAGCAGCCATACTGGTCGCGAACTCATGGCGAGAAAAATCATACTTTGTGTGCCCTTGCACCGCCTGGCTAAAGTGCTGCATAAGGGCAGGATAACGCAGGTCGTCGCTGATCCGCTCACCGACGCGCGTACTGAACACGCTCGTATCGTGATCATGACGGGTAAGAATGCCGGTCTTAGTGCACAACCGCGCTGCACCCCGCTCAAACCGGAGTGCAATCTCTTGCGGGTTTGGACTATTTTTAAGCAGACGAGTGCCGGAGAAGAGAAAAGAAACACCGTCGGCACGGGTTCCGGCAACTGAATAGCGCAGCGGTTCGTGCACCAGACACACGGCCCGGAACGGACACGGATCAAGCAAACCTGCCAGGAAATCAAGTTTCTGGGGAAGGTGATCAATAAGCAAGTTGCGAGAGAGAAATACGGTGCTTTCAGGGCGTTGGAAGGAAAAATCGATATGAACGGAAATGAGCCGGCCGTAGCCGGGATCGGCACGAGCGTTAGACTGAACGACCTGCTTCATATAGAGATGCGCCGGATCAAAGCGCCGCCCCGAACAGGTGGAGACAACGAGGCGTTTTTCGGTAGCAATGGTCAAAGCTTCTTGCACAAGCGCCATACCCGGTCTATCAACAGCAAGAGGCTTGTCGACAAAAACATGCTTTCCGGCCTTTACTGCTGCTAAGAGATGCGCCGGATGCTGCTCGTCGGGAGAAGCAATAAGAACCGCCTCGACGGCGGGGGTGGTAATGAGCTCTTCGGGCGATACGCATACCACAGGCGGCGATACAACTGTTTCGCTGATTAGAGCTCTATTCTCGGGCAGAGGGTCGTACAACGCAGAGAGCATGAAGCTGTTAAACCGGCAATGGGCAACATGTGCCCGCACGACGTGCTTAATGCGCTCTTTGTCTCCAGGTCCGATAACTCCATACCTGATCATACGTACCTCCTTATGGGGAGCATACTAGCCCTCTCTCGATAAAAGATCAAATCAAAAGTGACTAAAAATCACCCACAGAAGCAGGTGACGGTCATCTAAGCGAAACAAACGCATGAAGGGCTAAGGGCGAAGCGGGGGGAGAGATTTGGGATCTCGTGGCTTTAAGGGAGAACAGTGCACACGGACACCCCATGTTACTTCGCAACTACCATCGGAGTGGAACGTGCTGCAGACAGCGCTTAATTCCAGCTTACCGCCTTTACAGCAGATGTAGGTTCGTACCAGATCATCGTTATAATCCCTAGAGAGAAACAGAAACGCTGGGCCGAGCGGCGTAACGATTGTTTCGTGAAACTCGGCGGCCACAATTGAAATATCTTTTACCTGCTCAGGGTGAAGGATAATTTCTCCCGGCGGAAGCATTAAGACTAGCCCTGCCCAGACCGAAGATACGGCACAAAGCACATAACACAGAACGAGAACGCAGCACAGTTTGTATATACGCATGATCCCTCCTAGGAGGAGGGATAAGCGAAAAAACGACACCTGTCAATAATAATGAGGCACAACACGGCTTACTTAACTTCAAGGCGTTTTATTTTCTGCGGCAGCATGTCTTTAATCCAGGTGCCGATGGAGCGACGGGCTTTCATCGCCGCTTTGATATGATGCTTGGCGTGCTGAGTTTTGACGAACTTGAGCCAATCGCTCGCTGGACCTTTGCGGTTTTTATCGACGACAATCTCTACCATATCGCCGCTATTAAGCGGCGTAGAAAGACTCACCATCTGGTCGTTGACGCGCGCACCTGTGGCCGTGTTACCGATGTCGCTGTGAATATGGTACGCAAAATCCACTGGAGTGGCGAATTCCGGCAGATCGATAACATCGCCGCGTGGCGTAAAACAAAAGATACGGTTTTGAAAAAAATCGATTTTGAGCTCTTCGACATCAGAAAGATCTTGAAGCACCTCCTGCTGGATACGCACTAGTTCTTTGGCCCAGGCTACGTCGCGAGCTGGCATGCGTGAACCGTTTTCATCGTAGTGCCAGTGCGCAGCTACGCCGTACTCGGCTTCTTGGTGCATCTCAAGGGTGCGGATCTGGATTTCGACTACCTTGCCCTGGTCGCAGAATACCGTGGTGTGGAGCGATTGGTAACCATTAGGCTTGGGTTGGGAAATATAGTCTTTGATGCGGCCACGCAGAGGTTTCCAGAGGTGATGAATAATGCCGAGCGTGGCGTAGCAATCGGCTACGGTTTTAACGATGACGCGCAAAGCAATGATATCGTAGATAGCCTCTTTCTCCCAGTTTTTGCTGACGAGTTTTTGATATAAGCTATACAGCTGTTTTTTACGGCCGTGCACTTCGACGAAATTGATACCCGCGCGCTTAAGCTCGTCACGGATGCGCTCCATGACGGTTTCGAGGTAGGCTTCTTGGTCAGAGATGAGGCGGTCGCGGATGGCTTTGGTACGCTCAAAATCTTTGGGGTAGAGATAGCTGAAAGAATAATCTTCGAGGTACCCGCGGAATTCGCTCATGCCGAGGCGATTGGCGATAGGCGCAAGGATTTCGAGGCTTTCGAGCGCAATACGTTTGGCTTTTTCGGGTGGAAGCGCAGCGAGAGTGGAGAGGTTATGCACGCGGTCGGCGAATTTGATGATCATGACACGCACATCTTCGGCCATAGCGACGAACATTTTGCGCAGGTTTTCGATATAGCGCTCGACACCGCGGTATTTGAGCTTGCCAAGCTTGGTAATACCACGGATCATGCCGGCAATATCAGCACCGAAATTAGCTTCGATTTCTTCGAGTGTGACCGCGGTATCTTCGGGCACATCATGCAGAAGCGTGGCGATGATGATCGGCACCTCGATTTTCATGGTTGAAAGAAGGTAGGCAGCCGCAAGTGGATGCACGATGTAGGGTTCGCCTGATTTACGGAACTGTCCCTCGTGGGCTTTGGCGGCAAATTCGCACGCCAAACGTACCAGCTCCACGTCGCCAGCATGATAGGTACGGATTTCATCGATAACTTTATCGATGGTGATATGAGGGGGAAACAGTTCGCGCACAGACGAAAAAGTTTATATATAACTATGATTATTTAGTATAAACAGCGCGCTTCAAGAACGCAACAGAGCTGTTAATGCAAAAAGACCCGGGGGCGGGTCTTTTCAAAAAAGAGGCTAGGGCGGGGGTCCCTGGCAGGTGCCGTCAACACCGACAACCTGCCCAAAACCGCACTGGCTAAATGTGGACTGGCCGCACCCCTTGCTGGACGCGGTATTCACTGCGGGCTTGACAGTGGCGTCGGTCGAAGAAGACGTGACCGTCGCATCCGCCGCACCTTCGTTCTCACCGACTCCCATTTGGGTGGCGAGAAGTCCGAGGCAAATCCCAATCAGAAACAGTCTACGCATAAGGTCCTCCTCTCGTCGCAAGGACGAGTTCGCTCTTAGTATAATAACTTGGCAAACGAAGTGCAATCGGGATAAATTAGTAGATTATTTTCCTTTGCGACGTTCGGTGGCATGATAGATATCACAGGCTTTGTCGAACTCAGCGGTATCGAAGGCCGGCCACCAGGTATCGGTAAAATAAAGCTGCGCATCGCTTACGTCCCACATCATGAAACCGCTTGAAAGATGCGGACTACCGCCGGTACGGATGACCAGATCAACTGCGGGTAAATCCGCGGTATATAAATGCTTTTTGATCGTTTCGGAGGTAATATCAAGCGCTTTGGCACCCTGAGAAGCAATGGTGCGTACCGCTGCCGTCATTTCTTCAATACCGCTATAGGCCATGAGGAACGTAAGATGGCGGCGTGTAAACGAAGCGGTTTTAGCCATTAGATTGTCCAGCGTAACAATGAGATCGGCGGGGAAAAACTCACGCCACCGACCCACAATGCGCACCCGTACCTGATCGCGGATAAGTGTTTCATTTTCAAGAAGCCGTGTAAAATGCGAGCCAAAAATTTTCATGAGAAAACCGATCTCTTCGGGCGTGCGCTTATTTAGGTTGTCAATCGAACATCCCCACAGCGTAAGATGAGTAACGGATGTGGTAATAGCGTGCTCCAAGATACGCTCCATAGCTTTGGCGCCCTCCTGATGTCCCATGAAACCCGGCAGGTGGCGTTCTTTGGCCCAACGGCGGTTACCGTCGGGGATAATAGCAACGTGAAACGACTGTTCAGCGGGCGACATAGCTAAAAAATTAGCGAAAAAAACAAGTACAGGGATGGTAGCAGAAAGCAGTGTCCGCTTCAAGCGTTAGTTTAAAAACATTCTTGACACATGACATTCTTTGTCTTAGACAAGTAACAATGTTTTTCGGTATTACTAGAAAGACAAGGAGTAAAACCATGCGTTCTTTTTCTCAGCACCGTTCTTGGCTGTTTGCAGTCGTCGTTTTTTTGGCGCCGCTTGCGGTCGGGTATGTGGTTCCGCACCATGAACGGATCGTCTCAGGGCTCGGTCTTTTGAGCTTAGCTTCGCTCGCCTGGATACTCGGTTCAAACCGCCGCATCGTACCCTGGCGCGTGGTTGTGGGCGGGCTCGCGCTGCAACTTCTCATGGGATTTATCATTCTTTCGCCGGGCGTGCAGCAGTTTTTCTTCACGATCGTCGACGGCGGAATCCAGTGGCTTTCCAAGCGCATTGAAAAGGGACCGGAATTCCTGTTTCAAACACTCGCACCGCACACGGTCCTCGACGCGAGCGGGAAGATGCCGATCGCGGTAACCGGTCGCGCATCACCTGGGATCATTACGTTCGCGACGTGGGTGCTCTCGTCGATCGTCGTATACTCGGCGTTCCTCGCAGTGCTCTTCCACATCGGGCTTTTGCCGCGGCTCGTTGCACTCCTCGCGCGCGCCATGCACTGGACTATGCGCATCTCGGGCGCTGAAGCGCTTTCTACTGCCGCCAATATCGTGCTCGGGCAGTCCGAAGCGCCGCTCGCGATCAAGCCGTTTATGCCACGGCTTACGCGTTCGGAGTTGTTCTGCATCATGCTTGGTGGGTTTGCAAATACCGCAGGAACGGTGCTTGCTGCCTACGTGATGATTCTTAAGAATATTCCAGGCATCGCCGGGCACCTCGTCACATCATCCCTCATTTCGGCGCCCGCAACCTTGGTGGTGGCGAAGCTCATGTTTCCGGAAACAGAGGAGCCTGAAACAGGGCGCAGCGTGCCTTCAAACCACGAAAAGCTTGACGCCAATTTCGTTGACGCGCTCGTGCGCGGCGCACAAGAAGGCTTCACACTCGCCATAAACGTTGGCACCATGCTTCTCGTATTCGTGGCCGCTGCCGCGGTCGTCGATGGCGCACTCAGCGCGATTATCCCGCTTTATCGCGACGCAGCAGGCTGGCATGTCGGCTACGGCGGAACGGGATTTTCGCTAAGTGTTCTTCTGGGCTGGCTCTTCACGCCGCTCGCGGCCATAATCGGTGTACCCATTTCAGAGGTATACGCGGTGGGGCAGCTCCTCGGTACGAAGACGGTTTTCACCGAATTCATGGCATACATGGACCTTGGCACGCTTATGTCAGGAGACCATCCCCTCTCGCCGCGCACTGCTGTTATTGCGTCGTACGCGCTCTGCGGATTCGCGAACATCGCATCAATCGGCATTCAGATCGGCGCCTTTGCCTTTCTGACCGGCAAGAACCACGCTGAGATTTCACCGCTCGCGATCCGCGCCATGTTCGGCGGCATGCTCGCGACGCTCATGACGGCCTGCATCGCCGGTATCTTCACCTAAAAGACCTTTCCTAAAAACGGAAAGGTCGTTTTTATTGCAGTTCCTATCGTCTGATTTTTTAAAACCATACAGTTCAAACCCCTGTATCCGCGGCACGCATAGCCGAGTAAAAAGCTTTTTGTTATAGTGAAAAAGTGTTAAGGAGGAGCGATCATGCACATTCCCGTTTCGGTCTTCGTGGGACTGGTTGGCTGGGTGTTTCTGAGCGTTGTTTTGCTCATACGATCCAGAAAGAAAATCGACCGCGGCTCGCGAATTTTCAACTGCCCATCGAATGCAGCGGCGCGTGCCGTGGCGGAAATAGTCAGCCAATATCATATCGAACCGCGCTACCGATTCGACACTACTCTTGTTAAACGCATTCTTTTCGATGATGGCACCGTAGTGACCGTAACCGATCATGAACTACGCGCAATCATGGGCAATTGCGGCGCCGGCATCGCACTCACCACTCCCGACCCGGAGCGTGCAGCCGTGAATGCTGCCTGTTTTCTGGAGGAGCAAGGTTTTGAAGCAACAGTACTCGGGGCGCTCGATCCCGAAGCTTCCCCGAATATCATCTTCCTCGCCTCAAACGCTTTCGACGGCTGGCTGCTCATCTTTCGCCAGAGCGTGCCTATTGATTGGGCACCGCCGCGTTGGGACTAAGATGTATGATTTATTTTGATCTTTTTACGATAAAACGCAGCGTTCGGCTGCGTTTTTGGTTAACCAACCATACAAAAACCCGCCGGTTTCGGGCGGGTTTACAAACCAAGGAGTTCGGACGACGGCGCTTGGCCGGAAATGTATGTTAAGCTAATAAGCCAGCGTTGATCATCGTCAGTGACGAGCTGGCGATGATACGCCATAAGGTGGACCGCCCCGGGCGAGATGGTATCGGAACCATATTCGTATGCTCCCTTAGGGACAATCTTTTGGCACAACGGGCAGATCCACTTTCGATCCGATCGTCCGGAACTGTAGGCCGTAGCGAGGAGAGCAGCCGCGCGGCACGTGAGCCAGTCAATGCAGGCGCGGGCAGTGGTTGGAGCGGGATTTTTCTTGAGAATGAAAAAACGTTCGGCCATCACATCCCCCTTCCTCGAATCCACGAGAATCATACTAACTCCGACCGGGAAAAACTGTCAACTACGCGATAAAATTTTTATGAAATGTAAAAAGAAGCTTCTCAGCTTCTTTTTTAATGTGTCATGATTTTTTTGGTTCTTGGTCGGCCAGAAGATGTTTTTTCTGCAATCGATAACGATCAACGGCTTGAATCTGTTGGAGTGTTTTTTGAGCGGTTTCCCATACAGCAGCTTTCTGCGGGCTCAAACGACGAAGAATTTTGCCGATCAGTCCTTCAAGATCGCCAATGCGCTTGAGAGCTTGATATTCCATGGCAGCACGTTTCGCTTCCCAGGCGTCCGCCGGACCATCCAAATGATTCCACAAAACTTTGTTATCCAAATTACTCACCGCTTCAACATGAAGCTTGGCCAGATCACGATCGGCAGGCAACGCAAGATCCAGTGCGTCGTCGTCAGAAATTTCCGTTTCAACGGACGGAAGCGAAGTCGCGGCGAATTTTTCCAAATCAGCCCAGGAGTCGATGTCTTCGGGAAGTTCTGAATGCTCGGCGAAGGAGTGGGGGTTGGGGTGTTCCATATACAAAAGAGTAAGGGTTAGTCTTGAATTATATCAAGTTTTTCCTCTTCTTGTTTATAGTCGACAGCTCTTTTTCGATGTTATCGATAAACTTTTTTTCAGTATAACGATGAGCGGTGGTAATTGCTGCCGCTGATACTATATCCCTTTTTTCGTATGGAATGGCGGCTGCTTTTTTGATCGCGTGCCGAAGTGCTTTCACCGTCCTTTCCACAACAAAACAATTCTTTCCGTCACGCACAAAATCTCTAACACCACCGGAGTCGGTCGCGACGCATACAAGTCCGCTTGCCATAGCTTCGAGCAACGTGAGTCCAAAACCTTCTTCTTTGGAAAGATGGAAGAATACGTCGCACTTCCGATAAAGCGCAGCAAGCTCTTTATCGCTGCTTGGTTTATGAACTACGATCGTGCATCTACGGACCGGAGGAACCGGCCCTTGTGTCGTGACGTGGAGCTCGAAATTAATATCACGCAATCCTTGGCATGCTTTAATAAGGATATCGAAACCTTTATTACGATTCATAACATTACCTACGAACAACAAACGCAACGGTTGAGTATTTAGCATCGGTCTCACTTTCTTTTTTGGAAAAAATACCGAAGTATCGACACACGGAGGGATGACAGCAGCTGAAATATTGAAACGATTTTTAAATAAAGTCCGCAGATACTGTGATGGGGTTATAAGCTTGACACGTGAGGCGAAAGCTTGGAATGACAAATAGCTAAGAAATTTTAGAGATGATTGTTTAAATGTGTATGCTTCGTTGGCTTGAGCCAAAAAAACGGTGGTCCCACGCCCAATGTTCGCAATGCACGGTAGAACGGTGAATACCCAGTTGGCAAGATAGATATCGGCCGGAGGAAGATTATCGGCCAATTTTTCAATTCCGTTTATAACAAATTTCTTGAGGTCCTTCTTACTGGTTTTGAAAGGAACCGTTATGAACTTGACGCGCGGTGAGAGCGAATAAAAAATGGGTGCTGAGCCTAGATTGATAATAGTAACTTTGTGTCCCCGCTTAACAAGAGCATTAGCGATGACCGTGAGCATACGATCACCACCGGTCGAGCCTAAACCGAATGAAGGAATGGCAACATGCATAAGTTTTTAGAAATTCTATCGGTGTTATAGCATTTATCCTCTTTCCCATCCATACCAACCACAAATCCGCCCACCTCACGAGGAGGCGAACGGAGAAGGTAGCTTAGTTTAATCGGCAGGAACGCATGCGCGCCTGAACTTCGGCGTGCGTCCAATCGCGGATGAGCGAACCGTCTTCCCACACCGTAACCATTTCGCACGGGAGACCAAGACGTTCGGCTTCTTCCACGGTGACGGTGCGCCAGAGACGGTTTTCACGAATGAGCGCGAGGCGGCCAGCCTTGGAGCGCTTTGTCGGATCGGTGATCGGATCTTTCATCACCGCGTGCCAGACACCATCGATCTTGACCGCACAGCACTTCATAGCGCACTTCTGCGTGTCGCGGTTGATCTTCTGCAAGAGCCCGCCACCCGAGCCGACGACGAGGTTGTCGGCCGACCAGCCATGCTCTTTGATGGCAGCGAGAAGGAGGCGCAGCATGGCGATGTCGATACCATCGCCCTGAATGACGCGGATCTTGGGATGGAGCACGCGGTAGCCCTTGGCGTTAACGGTCCAGCCGTACGCGGCGCCAAGAATCTCGAGCACGTCGACCACGACTTTCGGCGGGTAGCCGGAGTCCGGGCGCACGACGAGTACGCCGTCACGCGCAAGCACGTCGTCTTTGAGCGCTTTGCCCCAGATCTCGCGGCAGGCATGATAGATATCGTAGCTGTCGGAAACGATAGCGAGCGGCCCCGTGGGGTAGGCACGCAGGATGTGGCGATACGCGTCGATCTCGCGGTCGCGGCCCCAGGCGATGATGGTGGCATGCTCCGCCGCAGGGATGGAATCACCGGCCATCGGTTCGTGGTAGTAGTCGCGCAGGTAGGTAAGCGCCGGTATGGTATCGGTGCCGCGCGAGTTGATAAGGTGCGCGCCGCCGCCGATCATAGCCGACTCGATGGACGTAGACCCGCGCAAACCGAAGTCATGCACGCGCCATAAGATTAAGTTAGGATCTCCGGTCTCTTCGAGCGCTTGGCGGAATGCCTCGACCATTTCGCCGCTTACACCGCCCACGCCGGTCGGATACCAGGTGTGGCAGAAGATCGGCTCGAAATAGTTAGGGAGCCAGCTGAGCATTGGGTCGGTGTTGGCGACCGTAAAGAGCACGTTGTGGACAGGCAGGATCGTGCCTTCCTGCACCGCGCGGATGCGCAGCGGCAAACGGCCTTTACGTACATTGACGATATGATTCCACCCCGCTTCGTTAAATACGTCGCGGCTGTGAAAGTGGTCAGCGAAAAACTCGCGCGCCTCGATAACATGCTCGGGAAAAACCACTTCGCCAGTGAGATACTCTTTGAGCGAGTACTGTAGCCCGTGAAAGAGCGTATCAGGAAACGCCCCACCCCGGCTTTCAAAGAACGACTCCATATGGGTCATGCCAGGCGGGGTCATCTTCCAGTGCGACACTTTGTAACTGTCAGTAAGGAGGATGGGGTTGCGGCGCTTGCGAGCGAACGAGCTGAAGCTCAGCATGACAGACTCCTTTTTCGGCCCGAGGCCGAGTTACTTCCTTCGTGGTGAAGGATAGTAAGTGTTATATATACACTTATAGAAGTGTGGTCAAATCGGAGGGTGGATAAGTTCCCACAGAACGCAGCGGCTAGCAGGTCTTCTAGTAAGGTATACAAAAATGAGACGAGGTCCATGCGCTCTACTCATTTTTTGAGACCAATAAAGCGAGGGCTGCTATTTTATAAAATTCAAGTCGACGTCAGGGACTTTAACAAAATCAGGTAAAACCTCCCAAGGACGTGAACCTTTTTTATAAAGAAATCTACCGTTGCTTTCAATAACAACACCATTTTCACTCATCGCCACAAAGGGCGTGGTCGGAAGATCTTCGGTCATTGTTTTAAGAAAGTCGCGCGAAGTTCCAAAAGGAGATTGGCGCATAAACTGTGCAAGTGTTGCATACAGGCCCCTGTAACTCACGGGAGTATCAACCGCGATACGCATACCTTCGGAACGTGTATTAAACCCCGGTCCAAAGAACTTGATAGCCGCCGGCACAAACGTGATGTTGGGCAAAGGAATATCACGGACGATGGTTGGCTGGAGCGCATTTCCTTGGAGGGCCGTGCCATGCTCCCCTACTACGACAACAACGGCTTTGCGACCTGAAGCTCTCAGCTCGGCGAAGAAACGTTCCACACTGTCCGTGAGGCGGCCAAGCGATTCGCGGTACACTGCCTGATGGGTTTTTTTCCACCACTCTTTTTCATTACCGTGCACTCCGGGATGCAGCGAAATAGAATTGTAGTACAGCGCGAGAGGGGCTGTGCTTGTCGCATACCGCGCAAGCCACGACGATAATACGGCGTGATCGTCGTAGACCCACGTATCGTCAAAGCTGGTACGCCGATCTTTTAACGAAGAAATATCCAACGGCTCGTCGATTTTACCCCATTCGCGCAACGTACGAGTGAAATCAGAATATACTCCATCATGGTTAAAAGCAGCAGTCGTTGTATAACCTAAATTACGCCAGATCTCGAATGGATAGCAACGCTCAGAAGCAGGCTTAAACAGTTCATCGTGAGGAGTAAGACCGCATGTTCCCCGTAACAAACGCAGCGCGGCGGAATTACTATAGGAATCCGCGGAATTGAACCGGGTGAATACAATATCAAACTGACCGAAAAACGCATCGGTACTATGACCAACAACGTGAAAATCCTCCCATGCAAAAGAACAAAGTTGCAGAAGAATAATGTCAAAATCAGGGCGCGTTGGAGAAGCTAGCGGGACACTGCGATCTTTTTCGTCGGCAAAAAAAAGATTTAAACTCTCATCGGGAGATAGGGTGCGCATCGCGGGCGCTCCGGATTGGCTAACAACAGCTTGAGGTGCAAAAGGGATAGGGGTCGGTTTATCCAATAATTCAGATGAAATCTCTGATCTTGAAAAAAATGCGCCTCCACTAATAACAACCAGACAGAGCACGCCCGCTACCGCGTAATAGCGGGCTAAGCGTGTGGTGGCAAGCAAAAAACAGCTCGTGAGTATAGTGAGCAGTGTGAGAACCGACGTGAGGCTAAACAAACGGTAGACAAAGCTAAAAACAAACGAAGGCGAAAACCGCATGTTCTTATGGGCAACCAAACTCCACATCGTGCCAACCGAGGGAAGCCGACTTTCATACCACAAAAGCAGGAGGCCTGCTATGACCGCAAAGCAATGGCGCAGTGTTTCTGCCCGCGCACGACGGGGCCCGGCAATTGTCACAGGAAAGCCGACACCTAAGGCAAGAAATAGGATCATCACCGGGTCGGCTTGGATAACGTTAAGTAGGTGCAGTACGGCCGTGAGTGAAAAATAAAAAAAACCACCACGTGCTCCAGCCTATAGAACGCCGCGGCAGCTCAAAAATAATATGTTTCTTTTTATTCATAATGAACAAAAACGGAGATTGCATGTTCATCAAAACGTGGAGCGATTTTTTTGTACGTCGACACGTATCCCCGGCGGCGCTCAACCATCACTCACGAGGTAATTGTGCCAGAGCGATAACGACCGCCTGTGCCAAAATACGCTCCCGCGGAAACGCGCCATGCGTCAGCAGAGCGTGCGGATCCTGCGGATCGCCGCCGTACGTTTCGGTGAAGACTTTACCGATGGTGGTGGTTTTGAAATCACGTTTGATAGTTTCTTGGATGATATTTTTTGGAAAAATGATACCAGCGGAGTGCGCAGACGCTTCTTGCCCATCACGATTACGGACAATAACGACGGCGTAGTCGAACCAACGATGATGCTCATCGGGACGAATACCGTTCTCGATGGCAACCCATAGATCGGCATCGGGTGCTGCATGTCCCACGGCGTCGAGACGATTTTTAGCGCCTTGCGTGGTTTCGCGATCGCCAAGCGGCTGCTCGTTAATACCTGACGCTGCTGTATAACCGGTGATTTCTACATCACCAAACCCGAGTTCGCGGCACGCTTCGGCAACGGCATTTATTTTCTGCTTGGCTTTCGAAGCGACGGCGATTTTTTTGTAGGTCGGCATAAAAAAATATTTCTATACATAAGCTTAGCATGTTTTTCATAAACAAAAAACCGCCACAACAGACGGCTTTTTGTAGTACTAGATTTACTGCGGAAAACGGAGAGTTTTTTCCCAGGCAAGAACACGTTTAGTGCAATACTCACCGCTTGGAAGATAATCAAACGAACAGAGCGGTAGAGGAGCTGAGGCGTCAAAAATCGGCAAAGAAATAGAATTTGTTTCGAGTTCGAGCTCCGGTATAATTGGCGCGCCATCCGTACCGCGTGCAGCAGAAAAACTTTGACGGTTCGGCAGTCGAACAAGAACTCTTTCTTTGTCATTCACGAGATCGAGTTCATATAGAAAACGCACTTCACCGTTCAGGTCCGGGCTTCCAAAGCCCAACACCATATCCATACCTACATAATCCGAACCACGCCACCACGCACGGTAGGGAGTCTTCATTTTTGAAAACTGCCGACCATCAAGGCGGTACACCCACAACGCCACGTCTTTGTATACACCAGAATCTTTATCAAAGGATGTTTCGAGGAAGAACAGCAGGCGGTTGTTATAAGAAGAATGCCAGAACGAAAGCGTGCGCCCTGATGGAAGATCGATTTTTGGGAGATCTTCGACATACGTTCCAGCTGACACGGAAGAATTGAAAAGATAGATCTTTTTTTGATCTTTATCTACAGCATAGCGAGGAAAAGATCCGACTTCTTTCAAGTTTAATTTTCCAAAATTAAACGATTCGTCCTGCAAACTGTTCGATGCCATGTCCATCTTAGTATCACCCGCGCCCGACACGGGCTTTTTTGCGCTCTGCTGAGCGCAACCACTGACCACGATGAGCATGGCGAGCACTCCTCCTACCAACATTCGTTTCATAACGAAAGATAAAAAATAAAAACTTTAATTATTTTGCATGTAGTATAACAGTTTCGACCATCTACCTGCGAACCGCGCAATTTGCCATACCCCGGGCAGCATGATACAACTCTACCGGCCTTTTACCCCCTTTGAGCCGGAGAAAAGCGATGAAGCGAAACGTTCTATTTGTCATAGCCTGCGCCGCCTTAGGTGTTCAGTGCGGCCGACCCCCCTACCCCACCGACCCGATTGCCTGGTGCGCCGAAGTGATGGAAAAACCGGCAGCATCGTGCAATGTTACGACGGCAGACGGTGATCGTTTATGCGATCTCGTAATCACCGAATGCCCGAACACTGTCAGATGCGGCGACAGGGAATTGAAGATTAAACAGGTCAGCTACGCATTCTGCGAAAAGAGCGGTACCTGGCAGGTCTATGGACTGGAAACGTCGATCGGCGGCTGCATGATAAAGCAGTGGTGCCTCTGACAATCAACCCGCGGAGCTATGCTCATGCGGGTTTTTGATTGATAAAGCCACTCCTGGTAACGATAATAGGTGGCTGGACATTACAGAGGGAATCTTTAATCGTCAACAACATTCTCTGTACTTACAAAAACATCGGCTCCCAAAATGCCGATGTTTTTGCTTACTAAAGCTTTTTTACCGGCGGTAGACCATGCCGGTACGGCTATCAAGAATATAAAGCCCACCCTCGTCTGAAAACGGTTTGAAACGGTTGAATTTTGCCTGCCAGACGATAGCGATGGCTATGATTAATGCCGCCGCAACGAGACACAGACCGAGAAACTTAAGCCCTTCTAAAGCAAAAAATTGGGCTGGTAATCCTTTTCTTTCTTCCCCCGTCGGAAGAGGTGAGGAAACAGGTTCCATAGGTATGAAATTAAGATACAACATGTTCCGCGAGCGGACGCTTGCGTTTGCGTATGGCGAGAGAGCACAACACAAGCACAATTGTGCCCATAAGGGCACTAGCGGCCGCTACCATTACCCGATTATTTCCGGTGGTCAGATTAATCACTAGAATTCCATGGAGCGCCCACATAACCGCAAGAGCGTACACGAGCGCACCGCGAGTAAACAGTATGATTATAAGGGCTACCGCGCCGTCAAGCAGGAGCAGTACGAGTGAGAGCACCGTGGAAGAACCGAAACCACGTTGCGCCAAAACAGAAGAAACGTTTACAAACGTGGCGTTAGTGATCCATCCGGCGAGAAGAGCGATGGGAGCGTAGACAAGCCACAGCTCGCGGGAGGTGCGGCGATTAGGGAATCGTGCGATACGGACAAGAGCGGTAACGGAACAGACCAAGACGCCGATGATGATAACAAGGGTAGGCCAATTGAAACTGAGGAGCTGGGTAACTAACCCCCATAGCGTATTGAAGAAAAAAGCTCCGGCAGTAAGAAACCCGATACGGCGCAGCAGGTCATTACTGGCCTGCGCTGGCATGGCCTGATAGATAGCATATCCGAGGCACAAGAGATAAATCGGACCCCAAATTGAAAATGTATAACCCACAGGAATAAGAGGCGTGGGAAACGCGTTCGACTGCACAGCAATACTCGTACCCACGCCAAAGAGCGGCGTAAAAAATCCGGCCACGACTTGAGTGATTGAAAAAATAACGTTCAATATTCTACGAAGTGTGTCGGAAGTTGTGATGGTCATAGGCACATGGTGTGGGTATGGTGGCACACGAACAGCAAGAGTACAACAGCGCTGGTGATTAACTCTCTAAAAAATCCTGGAGCACTTTACCGAAAAACGAAAACAGTGCATGAAGCACTGTTGTTGGCTAGTGATGAGCGAGCGGCTGACGGGCGGGAAGGTGGGGAATCGTTCGACCACTCTTCTTTGGCAGCACAACCACCGGATAATGTCTGCGGAAGACCGCAAGGATCTCAGCGACTCGTTGCGAATCGAGTCGCTTGCCAACCTCAACCGAAGCGGCGAGCGGCGATCGTCTGTGCCACGGTTCGTCTGTGATGAGGAGCAAGAAGCACTGGTCTTTTGTGGCTCGTAGGCCGTACCAACCGTTCGGTTCGGCAAGCTCGCCCGAGCTGCCAGGGGCCAACGTTAAACGGGCATCGACCGGTGGCTCGCTGTTGTCCGCCAGGCTGTTGCCGATGAGCAGCTGGGCGGTACCGACGACCAGCTTAAACGCCGATGGCCAAGGATTCGGAGCGAAAACGATGTCGCCCGGGCGGCACGTGTGGGCACACTGCAGGTAAACGAAAAATTCGTTCCAGCGCCTGAAGACCTGTTCTACAACAGGCGCATGATTCTTAAGGAGCATACTTCTCCAGGACTCATCGTCGGCGAGCAGGTGCGGCAGCTCGAGCTCCATCGCTTCAAGATTCTTGAGAAGAGAAACGCTCATGGCTCAACTCCTTTGTTTGACGTGGGGCAGGTGTGCCCGCAACTTTGTTACCCTATGCCTAGGATTAGCATGGGGCAAGGAGAAAGGTGCATAACCCATTCATCACTTCTTAGGATACTTAGCATCGAGCTGTGCAAGGAGCGCGGCTGCTTTTTCCGGATCAAGCATGCGTAAAATCCCATCCAGCTTCTCTTCGGTCCGCTCTTGGGCTTCTTTGGATTGCGGCGAGCCGACACACCAAAGAATGGCCAGCCCCGCAACCTGCCAAACGAGTTGTAAAAATTCCGATTGCCAATTTTCGAGCGTATCACGTCCAACCTCAATAAAAAATTCTTTGATAACAATTGGCGCACCATGTATATTCTGTTCGTCGCGGTACGCAAGCCAAGCGAGCGTCCAGTGGCCGAACAAGCTGCCGAAAAAAAAGAGCAATTAAAAACACCACACGGATTATTGGCCGTGCGGTGTTTTCTACGATGGATTTACTTTAAATTCTTTCTTAAGAATTCCACGGTCTTTCCCCACGCGTCTTTGGTTTCATCCGGAGCATAATTCGCACCCGACGGATTGGCAAAGGCATGGCCGACGCCCGGATAAATATAGATATCATTCTCGACGCCAAGGGTATTGAGTGACGTTTCGAACTGTTTCACCATGGTGACAGGAATAGCTTGGTCTTTGTCACCGAAGATACCGAGTACCGGCCATTTGATAGGCGCAAGGCGTTGCGTGGTTGTCGCCATACCGCCACCGTAGTACACGACGGTCGCATCGAGCTTCTCGCCCGAAACGGAAAGTTCGACCGATTGACGACCGCCAAAGCACCAGCCGAGACTCGCCATTTTCGAAGCGCCATTGTCGCGCAGGAATTTCGCCGCCGCGCGCATGTTTTCGACACCTTTCTTCTGGTCAAATTTCGCGGTCAATTCACGCGCACCGTTCTGGTCTTCGGCTACGCCGCCCAAGAGATCGACCGCAAGAACAAGATAGCCTTCTTTGGCGAGCTCCTCGGCCATTTTCTTAATTTCGGGACGCAAACCACGATTTTCATGGATCATCACGACGCCCGGATACTTTCCTTCTGCTTTCGGGCGGGCGAAGTAACCTTTCGCGCCGGAGAAATACTCCACGTCCGCTTGAGTGGTGATTTCTCTTGTGCTCGTGCTAAGAAGCAGATCAATATTTTTAGCATCGGCGGTGGAGGCAGAAGCAGGCGACGGAGTTGAAGTGGATACCGGAGCTGGAGAAGGCGTGTGCGAGCAGCCGGCCACCGTGATAAGAAGGAAAAATAGAGCTACGACGAAAAATGATGTGGGCATACATTGAAAATTAGGAACAAAGTTATCATAACGTATTTTGGGCGATCAGTATACCAAAAATTTTTTCATCAAAAATCCAGATGTCCCCATCTGGATTTTCATTCGCTTATTTCGTTGCGCGGACCGTGTTCAAAATTGCTTCCAACTCACGCTTCGTTGCAACATCATCTTTCCGGTAATACAGCTCGACGAGATATTCTTTGCTCCCCCACTTTTTCCGCAGTGTTTCTTTGGGGAACGCGCGGTCAATCGCGTCGGCGCGTTTATCTTCCGGAACGTCGATGAATTCATCGCCGCTAAAGCCGGTTGTTACGGGCTGCAATATCGCTTCAAAGATACGGATCTGACCGATCTGACCTTTATTGATGCGGATATCGTAACCCGAACCTTGCTGCAACATTTGGTACTCGACATGCGAGGCATACGTTTCGGGGAAATAAAAAGCCAATCCGACTGAACGGCTGCCGAAGGCGTAAATTTCTTCCGGAGTATTGAACGTAACAAGCCGCGGGGGAGGTGCCACCGGCACAGAATTCTGACAACCGGCACCAAGCATGAAAATAACTGCGAATATAAGTACTAATTTTGACATAAAGCTACATCGTAGAATTCTTATTTAAATTATCCCAGTATAGCACATTAAGGAGGTCGCCGGTCAGGTACTATGCACGTTGTTACCAGAATCAAATATCCGTCTAAACCAACGCATACCTACTCTTTACTTCTAAGAACTGTAATCTGGAATAAGTCCCAATGTTATTCGTTTGATGATGACGCTGCGAATTCTTAATTCAACAACTTACCAACTCCCTCCCCCACCACCTCCAAACCCGCCGCCCGCTGATCCTCCTCCGCCGAACCCACCGCCTTTGCCCGCCGGTGCGGCCGCGATGGAGTGCGCAACCACCGAATTGACTGACGAAAGATTGTTCGCGAGCATGATCGGCGTGAACGTACGGAAGTTACCCTGGTACCATGATGGTGGCGCAAGATGCATGTCGGCGAAATGCGCGGCCCACTCTTTTTCTACGCCAAGGGCGAGTGCATACGGCAAGAACCGTTCGAACTGCTCCGGTTTTTTGGCTGGCGCATTGAAGAATTTGAGACGTTCGGTTTCGGTAACCGACAAGAACAGTTTGAAACCCTGGATGTGTTCGGCACGTATAGCACCCTCGCGCGTGAAACGCGGCATGAACCAGCCGGTGAAAGCAATGATGCAGCCGTTTAAAACCATCGCAATAATCGCTGCCGCAGCCGGAGCACCGCTTCTAAAGACAGTCGCTGACAAAAGAAAACCACCGCCGAATCCGATAATCGCGCCAGCTACGGCAAAAGCCACCCGTATGTTCATCGGATTTGTGGCAAAGTATCCTTTTTTGACCAGTGTGTCGTATGTTGAACGTTTGAGTTCGGCGATGGCATTAAAGACGCCATTCGATGCGGCGGGCTTGTACACATCGCCGGTCGCGAAGAGTTCTTTGAAAAGAGTCTGCTCAGCCGAAGAAGCACACGATGCTTCTTTCTGTTTGACGAATTCAAACGTGAGTTTTTTACCCGGGACTTCGCGAATAGCGATAAAACCTTGCACGGCCCACGAAAGAAGGAGTGCGGTGACGTCGCGACTGTCGGCACTCTGGTCGATGATGGTGCCGATCTCAAGGGGCGTGAGATGTTCCGGCGGTTCATACTCCGCGATGATCGTACCGCGGCCGCGCGGATCTTTGCCGTAACGATACCAGATGAAAAAACATAGAAGGGCGACGAAGATTGGCGAGAAGAAAAGGGCATTATCAAGTGCAAAACGGAGCGCTGCCGTGAAAGAGCTCGGCGGCGGGACAGCGGCGCCCGGCATGCGCACCACAACGGTGAGCGCTTCTCCTGGATCGAGCGGGCGGAGGGCTTCGACAATAACCGTGCGGTCGTTCGCGAGCGTTACGCGGCCACAGGTACTGGTTGAACCAGCGCTGCCCATGAAACATTTAACATTATTAAGCGTAACCGCGGTCGGGAGTTCGATAATCGCGCTTGAACTCGCGATTGGCACTTCCCACTGTGGCCCGACGATGTTCCAATACAATTCCGCTTCGCCATTGTACCAGCGGATGGCCCGGTCGATAGTGTACGAAACACTATATACACGCGTGCCGCTGATGGTACGGTTCGGGTCGCCGATTTTTATGATGTGATCATTGTTTTCATATAAAGATTTGAACGGCACGCTGCCGCCGTCCATCGTAACGTCGTCAACCCGCGTTTTGAGATTGTAAAAGAAAAACCACGGTCCCAGATACCGAAATGGAATGGAACGGAAAATACCGTGGCGAGAGAGGGGACCAAAATTATAATCGATGGTTTCTACCACGCTCAAGCGCGCATCTGAAGCAAGTTTCATCTGCACCGAGAGCGAGGTTGCTTCTTCGATGGCGGCATGCGCCGGCAGCGCTCTGCAAAATATGATAAATCCAACCACTGCGGCAAAAATAGATCGGCTACTAAACATATATACGTTAAAAAATAGGCAGCACTATAATCATATAGCAAAGGGCGCAAAATAAAAAATATCACGCAGCGTTGCGGGTACTTATAATTTCTTTTCAACACCATCAATGTGTATCATCATAGTCTTTTGACACTAGTGCCGAGCTATTTTATAGTTAGTATGCTCAACCTTACTAACGAGGACCTATCATGAGCAAGCTTACGCGAGTCAGCGGCGTTCTTTTTTTATCCTTTACCATAGCGAGCAGCATTACCGACGAGAGGGGCTGCGACGGACCACCGGCACCAGCGCCGCGTACCGCCGAACAAGTGGCGCGCGGCATGCCCGAGAATAAAATTCCTGACACCGATCCACCGGAACAAAAGCCGGCTCCGGCACAGCAGGATAGTAACGCAACCAAGTAACCACCTCAAAATCCGTACTTTTTACACGGATTCTACCCATCTGGGTAGTTTTTTTGTTATGAGCATATATACTGTATGATCGTAATTTTTAAATCAATAAAAACGACGCGGGTTATACTACCGCGTCATGCGTGTTAAGGGCGATTCAGGTTATTCCATACCGCTTCCGCTCTTCGTTCGTAAGCTCGCGCCATTCAGGCACTCTGCCATTTATATTTTTATATAAAAGCAAGGTGGGGATAATTATGTAGTACACCAAGACGAACCACGAAAAAAATCCTTATCCTAAGGCTATCAAATATGCACTATTATTGACAAAATACCCTAAAAAACCTATACTTATGCAGCCTTGCTAACATTCCTCAAAAAGGAGATTCCCATGAAAAAGCTACTGTTTGGCGCGTCGGTTTTTGTCCTGACCCTGGGGGCCTGCGGCCCCGCCTCGCGGACCGTGGTCTGCAAGTGCCAGTGTCCGCCGGCTGCCCAGTCTGCTCCACCTCCTCCGCCGCAGACCGGGGAAATCGATAGAATCCCTCGCGAGGATTGATCGGCATCTTCGATCTCCTCCATGATCGCCCCGTCCTCAAAAGACGGGGATTTGTTTTTGGTAACGGTTATGCACTTTCTCATATAAAAAGCGCAAACATCAGCCTACTATACCCCCATAAACCGCTTAACCGATCCCCTGTATGTCCGACCCCATCGTCTCTATTCGTAATTTCACCATGCGTTTTGGCACCAAAACCGTTATCGAAGATTTATCGTTCGAGGTGAAACGCGGTCAGGTTTTTGGTTTCCTCGGCGCCAATGGCTCAGGCAAAACCACGACGATCCGCGCGCTTTTGGGTATCTATGAACCGAGTGCAGGCGAACTCCTCGTACGCGGCAAACGTTTTACGCCCGAACAAGGACAGATCTTAGGTTACCTACCCGAAGAACGCGGGCTTTACAAAAAAGAAACAGTCTTAAGCGTCATGATGTATTTCGGGGAACTCAAGAATATGTCGCGCACCGCTGCCCGCTCGGAAGCGCTCGCATACCTTAAACGCGTCGGACTCGAAGACAAAGCGAATGAAAAAATTGAAACACTTTCGGGTGGTCAGCAACAAAAAATCCAGCTTGGCGTGACGATCATGAACCGGCCGGAACTCCTTATTCTCGACGAGCCGACCAAAGGGTTCGATCCGGTGAACCGGCGCCTGATGATGGATATCATTGCCGAGCGCGTAAAAGATGGTGCGACCGTCATGCTCGTGACGCATCATATGGAAGAGGTGGAACGCCTCTGCAGCGACATCGTACTCCTCAAAGACGGCCGGCGCCGCGTGTACGGACCGATCAATGACGTGAAAAAAGAGTATGGTCATGAACGGGTGTATGTGCGTTTTTCTGGAAACTTCATTCCGCAAGAGAATCTATACACGATCAATGCGCAAACACCGACGAGCGCAGAACTCACGCCGCACCAAAGCATCACGACGCAAGATATTTTCGTGGCGCTCAGCAAGCAGCCCGGTCTTACTATCTCCGCTTTTGAACTGCGTTATCCGTCGCTTGATGATATTTTCGTCAAAATCTATCAGGAATAATTCTCCGCATATGCACAATCTCGCTACCGTTATCTCGTTCGAAATCGGAAAGACCGTGCGCAAAAAATCGTTCTGGATCAGTATTTTGACATTCCCTGTCCTCATTGGTTTCGTTTTCGGTATTTCGTATTTTTCCGGCAGGGCAGCCGAAGAAACCGAAAATTCTTTACGCATTACTTCAACATCCACGCCGCTCTCCGCCGCTGCCGAGGGGCGGCGCATCGTAGCACTCGATGAATCCGGCATTGTTACTCCGGCCGCCCTTCAATCATTTGGAATCACGACAGTACCCTCCGCGCCGGAAGGATTGCGTCGCATCCATGCTGATGAAGCCGACGCGTTCATTCACATTCCCAACGATCCTGTTCGGGACGTGATTGAGATTCATGCGCGCGATCAGGGATTTGGTAAAAACGATCGCTACGCTCCGGTTGCGGAAGATCTGGTGCGCTCAAGCATCATCGCCGGCATCGGATCGACCCAAAAGGCCGAACTTCTCGAAAAAGGGGTGCGAACCGACGTGAGAGCTTACAAAGATGGGGCCGAAGCGCCGGGCATCGCGAGTGCCATCGTACCGGGATTATTCCTCGTTTTGTTTTATTTCCTCATCTTCCTTCTCGGTAACCAGCTTCTCACCTCCACGACCGAAGAAAAAGAAAACCGCGTCATCGAGATGGTGCTCACTACGGTAAAAGCGCGCACGCTCATCATTGGCAAAATCATTGCGACCGCCATACTCGGATGCATCCAAATCGCGGTACTCGTCGTGCCGACCGTAATCGCTTTACGCTTCGTGCGGCCGGGAACGTTATCATTTCTCCTGAATCTCGGAAGTTTGAATTTTGATCCGGTTAAAATCGCCGTTGGGGCACTGCTCTTTCTGTGCTCACTCATTTTGTTCGCCGGGATTCTCGTGATGATCGGCGCTATGACACCCACGGCCAAAGAAGCAGGCGGGTTTTTCGGCTTTATCATTTTCCTCATGTTCGTGCCGTTTTACGCGCTCATGGCGATCATGAACGATCCAGGACAGCTCATCGTCAAAGTCTTCAGCTTTTTCCCGCTCACCGCGCCCGTGACGTTAATGCTCCGCAACGCGATCGGCAATTTGTCGGCGCTCGAGACGGTACTCGGCGTCGCGATTTTGCTCGTCTTTGGGATACTGGCGTTCTTCTTGGCTATTCGGGCGTTTCGACATGGAGTCTTAGAATATGATCGCAAGCTGGAATTTAAACGATTATTAAAGCTCTAAACAGCCGAAAACAACCTTTTAGGCTTCTCTTCACAACTCCCACCCCTCCTTTACCTACATATACTATTGACATACATCACCAACCATGTTCTCCTGTCTCCTACCCGAAAGGAGGCGCGGATCATGAAAACACGGTTCTTGGCAGCAGTTCTTTGTATCGGAATGCTCGGCGCGTGCGGGCAAGATGAGGAGACGGCAACAATCCTGCCGTTCAGAACGTTTGCGCATCATGTATTGCACACCGCCAAACCACTCAAGCTCAAGATCGGCTACATTCGTGGCAAGACCGAACCGTCACTCGATCTCGGCTCTGGAGTGACACTCGAACAATTCTTCTGCGACAACGTGCGGGATATTCTCCCCGATCGGGAATGCAGCGGCCCGAAGCGGCGCGAGGATCTTGTTCCCATCGAGGTAGAGCACAAGGATTACTACGACGGTGCAGATATTCGGGCCGCGGCCGAAAAGGTATCGTCCGACAAAACCAATATCCGCGTCGTCATACTCTACGGGCAATCCAAATACTACTGCCTGGAAGAGCCTCATAAAAGATGCGCGCTTGCGCAGGCAAGCAGCTACGGGTCGGAAGCGGACATCGCCGTTTTCTTTCCTGAGCTTGTAACGTCAGCGGGATATCAACGGATGGCTTCGGGCAAAGAATACGCTGGTTACATACAAGAGACGCTTGCTTTTTCGCTCGCAACAATCCTTGTCCATGAATTTGGACATACGCTCGGCTTGGTAAACAGCGGGCTTGCGATGGTTATGCCGCACGAAGACAAAGATCCGGACCACCCCCACCATCATTGCAACAATAAGGCTTGCGCCATGTACTATAGTGGTTCGCCGCGTACCTATAGCCAGTGGCTATACGGTGAGCAAATCCAAGGGTCACGAGCCAACCTTTTCTTCGACAAGAACTGCCGTGACGACGTGCGCGCCGGCACTATCCTCCCTGGCTTAACGTTCTCGTCGATCGACGAATAAGTACGAAACGCCCCCGCTGAATGAAGCGGGGTTTTGAATATATTCGCTCGCTCTATTCATTGCACAATCATTGACAAAAAAAGTGTTCCATGCTTTTCTAGACTCGGCACAAACGTGCTTGTTCTTTGCACAATAGCTCTGGAAACAGTGTCCGCCACACACGAGGTTCAGAATGCCGACGAGCATCAGCAGCCCGCTAAACGATATCCGCTGTTTAGAATGCGACAAGCTTCTTGCTACACCCGCGGGCATCAAATGCCCACGGTGCAAGAAAGTCCACGCGTTTGAAGAGCAGTTTGCGACCGAGCTTAAACCGGATGAGTACGTGGTCGTATTCCTCTGGACGCGCAACGGAAGTCGCGGATCGTCCATCGTTATCCGCAAAGAGGTCTGGCTCGCGTTCGATTCATTAGACGAAGTATCGAAAAACTGCCCGCAGTACCCGGTGTTCTTCGTCTATAACCATCTCGATCTGTCTCAAAACCTCGATTCGGGTGTCGGCTGCCGAGTCAATCGCGAGCCGATCCTCGATTTTAAAGAGGCCCTCAAGCTTGCCCGGGAGTGCGAGATGGCAGCGCGTTCAACCGGTCGGTGGTTCGACGTTTATAACATCACAGAACCTGAGCTGCAGAAACCAGCGGACGGTATCTGGGATTTCCGCAGTCTCGAGCGCTTGAGCGCGGCCAACCAAGCAACATTTGATGATCTGCGCGTGACGCTTGAGGATTACACCGATGGCTCTGCCATTATCCCAGCCGTAGTCATTGGGATCATCGAGCGGCTGCACCTTACGACAGAGCACCGCACTACCCTCCTCGACATTGCTCGCACCGGCGCTGCGAAAACCACTAAAAAAGCGCATGCGGAATGGAACGAACTGATTTCCTACCTGTCCGCATGAAAACTGAAGGCCTCACCTAGGCCGCCCTGTCTTCCAAGGCAGGGCTTTCATTTTTTATAGCTTTCTCTTGCAGCGGTTTAAACTTCTACTCACGTTTGGCGCGCAGTCCCTTTAAGCGCCGCGAGCTCCATCTGCGCAACAAAATCAATCAAGTCTTCTTTGTTTTTAACGGCTGTCATCTCGGACGAAAGGCCAATGACACGATGCGTTGTGCCGTTAATTTCAACGGTGAGCGGATCAAAAAAATGGTCGCGGAGTTCGGGCACTGCCGCGATCACCGCTAAGGAATCATACTGGTTGTACGTACCAACAAACGGCCAGATTTCATCATCGTACCCCACACCCGGGTCTACCCCACCGCAAAACACCTGTATGAACCAGGCACGATCGCGGCTCAAGGGTAGGGCGCCTCGCACCGATGAACCAGCGGCCGAAAGTGCCGCTTGCCAGAGCTGCTGTATGCTTTTGCGTTGGCGATCTTTAAGCGCTTGCCCCACCAGCGAACCGGTGGCCGCAAACTGGTCATAGAGACGAATGGGAAACTGCGCTGCATAGCACGCAGAGCGCATCACAACCGTCATCGGTACACCAAGCACTTGGAGTTCGCGGTACAAAAATTCCGCGGCCAGCATATCGAACGCGTTATTCGCCGCGTCATCAGGCACCAAAAAACCATGCGCGATGAATGGTGTCGTCGCATTCACAGATTTGACACCACCCATAATCGTCACATTCGCTATTTTACGAACGAACAATTCTTTTTCCTCACGCACCAGGCGCGCGGCGTCAGTAAGGCCAGCATTGAGAATAAGAATGAGAGAACGATCGGGAGCTGCAAGGAGCGTATCAACCAATAATTTATATCCATCATGAGCTACCTCGTTTTCATGAGCCAGATAACTTACGTCAGTCTCGTGATGGGAGGTATCTCCACCCACAAAACAATCACTTCCCACACCAACTGGAACGTGCGAAAAACCAAGCTCTTTAAACGTCCCTTTGGCTAAACGAGCGCGTGCGCGAGCTGGCTCAAGGCAGGCAATAACCGCAGAGATATCTATGAATCCGGCACGCGCCAGTCCGGCACAGAGTACAAATTTGTGCTCATCATCTAAATCTTTACCCGGATCCGTAATGTCAATTATACGGTAGGGAGAAGCAGGCATTGAAACATTAAATCTTTTCATAAAAAATCATGGTGACTGAAGTATAACCAAGGAAACTAAACTTGTTAAGAATATATTTTTTAAGAAAGGCTACACGATACCCACCAAACATGCTCATGAAAAAACTTCACGAGAAATATCAATTATAAAAAGACTCGGGAATTCCCGAGCCTCGTTTTTGAGTACCACCATAATCTGAGAGGTACACTACCGGCCCTACACCAAGAGGAGTGTTGCCACCACCGCGGCGAGAAGCCCCATAGTCGTTTTAAGAGTGAGGCCGCCGAGCAGTGCGCCATAGACGGCCGGCAGAACGATCTGCGCCAGCAGGTTCATAATAAAGAGCCGACTGATATTTTCCGGGCTCGCCTTCGAGAGCGCGGCGGTGAAAAGCAGTATGCCTGCGCCGCCCATCACCCCGGCCGCGACCCCAAACCACCACTTCGCGCCGGTGAATGAAATTCCCTTCCAACCCGACACCGCGAGCACCACCAGACAGGCAAACACCTCCAGCATGAACGCCGACGTCCAGCCGGTAAGCCCGCTCTTATTCATAACGAGCGGCCAGGCGCCAAAAAGCAGTCCGGACACGATCATGAGCAGCGCAAGATTGTTAGTCATCACTATCTCCTCTTCTGTGTGCGATGAAGGAAGATGTAGCTTTAAACCACAGCAATGTCAATGGTTGAGTTTAGAAGGAAAGCCTGGAGGCAGGCGCCATCTTCTAACTAAAAAATCAAGGTTTTTCTACCTCTTTCCGCTCGCTTTAATACTTTTGCCCGCCGTGTTTAATGTTTCAACAACAATAGCGCGCGGACTGTTCATTGGGGCACTGAGTTGTATTTTAGTTACCCTGTTCGTAAACCTATGGTTAGGCTACCAGGCCTACCAAGGAAGAATGAAGAAGCTGCTTCCCGGTACTGATGTTTTTAAATTTTTCGTTTAGAATTAAAAACTATTTTCAGCATCTAATTTCAGCATCTAAAAGACCGGCTTCATGAAAGCCGGTCTTTTAGAGCGAACTTTGAAATCGGGCTTTGGAACCTGTTTAGACTGGAAATGCTGTATCTTACTGAATTTTATTCAACAAGATAACAATCACTTACTATGTTATAGTCATTAAATTTCGTTAGGCTTTTTGCGCTAAGCCTAACGGGCGTTAAATTATCCCTAATCTCTTCCAAATAACTAAACAGTTTTGGACGATTTGTCGCTGCGCCTCCTGAATGATCGTCGATGACGATACTTAGCTTGCGACCATCTTTCTGCGCAATCGGTTTAAGGTAATCGGTTAATTGCTTGTAGAAATCAGCTGGACTGAGTTGGTTGATAACATTTTCCAGGGGGTTGAGACCCCGAATGACAAGGAGCTTTTCTCCCTTATCACTTTCCGTCTCGATGAGCATACTTGCGCCGGCCAGGCGTTCAAATTTATTATCCGGATTCTGCACCATGACCAATCCCGTAAAGTTAGGGAAAGTTTCAAGGATACTTTTGTATTCTGAAGCCCAGCACGCATCGGAAATATGCCCGGAAAATTCCGTCAGAGGACCTCGATCCGGTACGAATTTCATGGACATGGTTCCTTTGGTTGCGGTGTTGTTAAACTGCTTCATTGCGTCTTCGAGAGGGGTGAGATTAAGCAGGCCGCGGAAATTTTGTGCGGCTTTTTTATCCGAAAAAAACTTGCTGAACGTCTCTTTGTTGACAATATGATCAACAAAATTAAGCGTCCAGCTTAGTTCTTCAAGCGAGGGTTGCTTCAGGTCGAAGGCTTCCAAGTCTTTGTCCGCGTATGAAGGATTAAAATGATAACCTAAGAAGAATATTAATTCGCGAAGTTCTTTGTCGAACTCCCCCTTGAACTGACGCAGTGCATTAAATTGCTCTTGAGGAGAGAGTTCTCCTTTAAGGACTTCATCGAGCTTGTCGATGTTGTTTTGAATTGCCGCCTTACCCTTTTCATTATCAATGGCCGCTTTTTTTTGAGCAAATTCAGTACGGACATTTTTAATTTTATCTTTAATCCTACTAAGCACCGGGTTAAAGCCTTCGGGGGTGGCGAGCATGCGCCGGGCCGACCGCAATGAATCAACGATTTGTGTGTAACGGTTCGTAAAATCCTCGGTAAAGGTAATATTTTTTTCAGCTTCTGGGCTGGTGTCGGTTTTGGCGATGGAGAGTGTTTTGCTTGGTTGGTAAATCTCGCGGAGAGGATGGATTTTTTCTTTTCTTTTGACGTATTCTCTAAGCATTGAAATAAAGCCCGTCTCTGTACCTTTGCTCCACTCAGACTCTCTAAATCGTACCTTTTTCATGGCCACAGGGAGGACAAAGCCATCTTTTTTCTCCGCTACTTCTTCGATAGTCTCGACGTCGCCTTTCCAGAGAACCGCCTCAACGCGCTGCGTAATTTTTTCGCGTAATTGTCGGATGCCATCCTGACCTGATTTATCGATACCAAAAGCCGAAAGCTCGGGAGTGATTTTTCCTTCGAGCAAACTCGTGTACGCAGTGTACAACCGCAAAAAATTTTCCGTTTCCCCCCACTCATCCAAAACACGGCTGAAGGCACGATCCGCCTTATCTCCGAAATACTGTGTGATTTCCTGGCAATTTTTAATGATCGAGCCGACTCTTTTACTGAAACGATCTCCATACGACTCTGTAGTACCCACTCCTTCGTAATCATCATAATCATCATCATAAAATTCATCTTGATAATTTTCCGCTTCAATCTCCGCTTTTATTTCGGCATCAATGGTGTGCAGCTCTCCCAGCTTATATTTAACAAGCTCTTGCCCTACTTGCGGCGGGAGATCTTTAAAGTACTGTAGACAACTTATCAGAAAATCATCCCCAATGGTTTTGCGTACCTGTTGAGCTCGCTCTTCCGAGCTCGGTTCTAAAAAAGATGCCTGGCTTAAAAGTTGTTTCCAGAGAGCTCCATCCTTTCCTGCGATTTTTACTAAACCGTCCCACGAATCTTTTTTAAGTTCTTTAAAAACTGAAAGTTGACTAAACAGTCCGTTGACAAACTCGTCGCGACGAAGTTCGTTGCTAGAAGCCTGGCCGATAGCAGTAAGTATCGGTTCCATGTAGGATGAATCGAGCTGTTTGAATAGCTTCAGCTTATCGCCTCCGAGCAGTAGATCAAGGTCAAAATTAAACTTAACCTCTTCCGCTGTATTGCCGTCAAACGATGGTTTTAAATATGTTTGCCGATACGCTCGACGGTTAGCCAGAATAGAATCGGCGCATTTCTTCAGATCTTCTAAGCATCGGCCAAGCACCTCGGGAATCGGTTCTGGAAAATACTCCATCTTTTGGTAGATTTTCCAGATGTCAGTGCCAGTTTTCATGAGTTTTTCCGCAACTTCTTTATCAAGTCCGGAAAATCTCTTCATGTGACGGACCAGCTCTTCACTTTTATGTGCCTCAATGAGAGCGATGGCAACATCTTTATCGAAGCCCGGGAGTAAAGGTGATTTTGCAACTTCATGCTCCCCCTCATCGTTCCACCCATTTCTGCCTTGGAAAGCTCTTTGTTCTCGATTTTCCTTACTATTCAAAAAGTTATGAATATAATAGTGATTGCCATTGTCGATGGCCTGCAACAAAAGATTTTTCGGGTTATCGCTTTTCTCTACCTGATTTATCCATTCGTTTTCGCGATCTATTTCTTCGTACATATACTCAGTCTCTGGGTCGTAGGTGGGGTCGGTTATCTTGTAGATATACTCCCATTCTTTTTCAGAAACTTTGCCAAAAACAGCCTGGTTATCCAGAACAACTTTTCCTTGGCCAATTCTGGCTAAATAAAGAGCGGTTCGGTTATCGAGACCGGAGAACTTGTTAATGTTCTTGATTAGCTGCCCGAATTTATCGGGGGTCGCCGTTAACAAAGCCGTAAACACATCGTTATCTAAAACCTTGCATTCATTCAGTTTATGAAAAATAACATCGCCAGAACCTTCGGCAATAAGGTGTAAGATAGTTTCTTTGCTGAGATTGAGGCGCGAACGGAGCAGCTCGGCTTGGCGTGCTTTAAGGCGTCTTTTTTCTTCGTCGGCGTATTTTTTGGCCTGGTCGAATTCTACTGGATTGAATCGATTTCGGTCCATATTCTTATACGTGATATTTCAAAGGGTTTTTGGTAATAATCTAGCAAAATTATAACGAATAGCACCTTACAAGTCTATAATAGAACGCCTTAAATTTTAAGGCGGAATACCGTTTATGTCGATTATTGAATATGAATAAAGAGCTGGTAGAGTTAACAGGGTTGGAAGCTTTTTGAGATATCTTAAATAAAAACAAAATCAACCTCTGGTAGGGTTGATTTTGCCTGCGTGGACTTTGAGATCGGATTTTGGAACTGGTTGAGACAAAAAATGAATTATTTACACATCTTTTTACGTAAGGTAATCTGCGCGTACTACATGCCCATTAACCAACCCGTGACTATGATGAATCACGAAAAATATGCACCTCAGCAAGACACGGAAAAAAGAAAACGTGCCTTTCAAGATTTTCAGAACATGTTGGCTTCAGGGGAGCTTTTACTAGAAGAAGTTGACGCCTCTTTTTTGGAAGAATTCAGACGGGAAGATCGTGAGAACATAGTCGAGGCATTTTTGGGTCAGATTGCTCGCAATTTTAAATCCCAGGTTGACGCAGCCCGTTCAAAATTAGACGAACCTCGAAAAAGTGATTTTTTCCGATCTAAGCCTGTTTTATTAAAAACAGACTGGCTTGCCGATCTTAAGGACCATCATGAATTTAATTTTCCTCGAATGTATCAAATTCTAAAACGAGAAGTTGAGGAATCAGAGCCTTACTTTGAAGAGTATAATAAAGATATAGTGCCTAAGTTGATTTCAAAGGGTTATATGGACCCTTCTATAGGTAGACCTCCGTTCGACAAAATTGTCGCGCCTGCCCTTAAACTGCACGATCAATTTCAAATCCCGCCAGAAGACTATTTGCCCATCGCACAACATGCTATGCGGTACGGCTACGTTGAGAGCGTCTTTAGTAATTCTGAAATTTTTAAACGAATTCCAGAGAATCTTAAAAAAGAGTTTGTTAACGAACTTATCGATGGAACGGCAGAAGGTCCGTTTAAAGGAGAACAGCATATTACGAAGATTGTAAACATGCTTCTTTTTCCAAGCCCCATTTACCGCGGTGAGTTCGCAAAAGAAGAATTAGAAAATTGTCGTGAGCGACGGCTTAATTTTCAGGAATATATCGGCCAACTCCTTATTGGCTCTTTGCAGAGCAGTGGTCGGGTATCATTGCAAAAAGCTATAGTAGAACAAGGAGATTCTTTTCGAGAATTATTAATAATGGTTAAAGATCCCGTTGAACGCAAAGACATTGCTCGCTTGCTTAGAGAGCAGGCTACCGACTGCAAACGCGAAGCCGAGGAGTATTTACACAGATCATCGGTGCTACAAAAATTTTCAACTGAATAAAGCGTTATCAACCAAAAACGGCTTAAAAAGCCGTTTTTGGTTCTTAGTGGACTTTGAGATTGGATTTTGGAACCGGTTTAGACTTGAGATTCAATATTTATTTGAGATTTTACAATGTTCTACTAGTAAAATAAACAAAAAATAAACTATTGTTTTAATATTGAATTAAATGGTATTTAAATTGCTAATACTATATTAAAATTAGCCAAAAAAATGAATTTATACCATTTTTAAATAGTATTTTAGTCAATATTTAAACTTGCAAAAATAATTAGTTTCAGGTATATCTACCGTAGATAAAAAATCTGACTATGAGAATATTAAATATAAAAATTAAAGATTTTAGAAATATTGTGAGGGCTGATATTAATTTTGAAAAAATTAATATTCTTACTGGTAAGAATTCAAGTGGTAAATCTAATTTTTTACTTGCTCTTAGCCAATCTTTATCCAAAGAAAGGGATTATTCTGAAATTTTTTCTAGTAATGTAGTTACATTTCGTCCTGGTAAAGACTACGCTACGATAGGAACAAGGATAGGTGGTGTGAACACTGAAGCTTGTTATTTACAGGATAAAAAGTTTTTTTGTATTAGTCCTCAAGAATTCTATTTTGAAAAGGAAATTAATAAAAAAGCCTTTTCAAAAGTCCATAAAGTGTATTTTACAGGCCGTTATTTTGATAGCGAAAAAAGCAACGGTATAACCTGGTCTGAATTTAGAAAGAAAAGAGATGAGTTTTATTTGAAATCAGAACATCATTTGGTTTACGAAGAAAAATTCTTTAAAGAAATTCAGGAAGATATTACAAAAGTCGTTCAGCTTTCTAAGAAACAACTTCCTCATCAAGAGGAATATCTGATCTCTCTTAACGATCTAAATCGGTCATTGGTGAGTTGGGTTGAAAAGACCGATGAAATACACCGGTTTGTAACAGAAAAGGGAGATCGAGAAATTTTTGACCAAGTTGTTGAGAGATTGAAAAAGAGAAGTATTAAACAGGGCTCCTCCTTGAGGAGGACTCTGTTTAGTAAAGCAAAATTTATCTTTCTTCTTGCCGACCTCCAAAGTAGTGAAAAGCAATATATAAACTTTAAAAACGACTTAAAAATTTATACAAAGGGCATAGTAACCAATATCTTTATTAACAAAAGAGGTAATAATAAAGGTGAAATAAATATTGATTCTCCAAATGGGCCAAAAGATATCTGGACCATCTCTCATGGCACCTCTATTCTCCTCTTCTTTATTTTGCTCTTAAATTGGGTGAGAATACCGGAACATCAAAAAAGCTATATCTCTCCTAAGGTAATGATCTTTGATGAAATAGATTCATTAGTCCATCCAGGTTTAATGTCGGAGTTTAAAGAGGTGCTTAGATCTCTGTCCGAAGAGGTGCAGCTCTTTATGTCAAGTCACTCGCCGTACTTTATAGATGGTTTTGAAAAAAAAGAAATATTCCTTTTAAAGGATACTTCTTCGATCCCTGACGCCAAAAGAATATTTGCGAATCGTTGCAATATTTATGATTATGAAAAGATAATATCTCTTTTGCCCGCAAAAGATCGGAAGGTGTTTTCTGAAATGAAAAACTCAGAACTTTTTGTCAACGGCTTCATTGATCAGATATTTCCGGCTAAAGAATATGACTAGGCTATGTGTTTTTATTGGCGAAGGAGATAGTGAGAGATATTTTTTACCTAGCCTACTCCAACATCAGATGGGGTTTTCTCCGCTTACTGATAAAAATGCTCATTTTTTTCAAAAAAATAATCTTGACCCCAATTGGTTTTTTCCCTTCCCCCCTTTAATCAGTAGTCCAGAAGGTGGAAAAGATAGGCTTAAAAGACCTAGTACATATAAACAAGTTGATGCATTTATTCGGAATAATGCTTATCTTTTTACCGAACCGTTAGAGATCTTTTATCGCGTTGCAGTGGATCATGTTTATACGGATAAGCAGGGACAGGCAAAGAAAAAACAAGCAATTGAGAAGGCCATTAAAAATTCGAGCGTCTCTTATTGTGGATATCGAGTAGAAATTGTTGAAAATGAGATAGAAAATTGGTATTTTGCGGGACTAAACAGGAACTTCCCCTATCTAATAAATCCAGGAAGTCAAGCCTGTAAAGATCTTCTCAAAAAAGATCCTGAGTGTATTTCAGATCCTAAAACTAACTTAAGATTAATTATCTCTCCAGAAATCCACGGAACTATAAAATTGGCTGAGGTAATGGGTCAGTATTTTGATATGGTAAATGCCCGATCGCGTTCGCAAAGTTTTGATAATTTCTATAAAAATTTACATAACGACGGTCTGATTTAAATTACACCCCCTCCCCATTCGACCACTTCTGAAACTCCATCATATTGAAGACATGCGTCAGTTTGGCATCGACCTGCTTCCTAAGCCATTTCTCAGCCCCTTTCTTGTACCCGCCACCGTCCAAAACAACCACGGTCGCGCACGGGTACTGCTGCCGAATATTTAGAACCATAAAAGGAAACTTTTCATCTGTTGAACCACTAGATTCCTGCCATTTTGACTCAATAACTAAGCAGTTCGGGTGCTTGGTAGGATGATAGATAATGAAATCGCAGTAAAGATCAGTTTCATACACACTCTTAGCTATCGGGTATTGTTTGCTGTAAACCGGCTGATCTAAGTACCGAGCCGCATTGAAGTTTCTTCGTTCAACGTATTTGTACCCCTTACGCTCTAGAGTATTCTGGATAACCGCTTCTAACCCATCACCAGTATAATTAGCTCTCGTTCCTTGCTGCATGATTGGTTGTGCTTGCTCCATACAATTAATAGTTGGTAATAAGCAATTCTTCCACTTCATCCCTTTCTCCTGGTTTGCAATTAATGAAACGAGGGGCTTTTACGACATGGCGGTTAAAGTATTTAGGTGTATAGATGGATTCAATAAACATGGTTTTAGAGTTTGAGAGCATGGTATGGACTCCTTTTTTCGTAAGTCTAACGATGTAATCCCTTAGACGTACCTGATCTTTCTCGGAGAAACCGTCTTTAGTGTAGGCGGTAAACGATAAATCTTCGACCGTCGGATGGTAGGGAGGATCAAAATACACAAAATCACCCTTCTGCGGGGTGATAGTTTCCGATTCAAAATCAGCCAAAACAATCTTGGCTTTTTGTAATGCCTGATGACAGGCCCAGATATTTTCTTCCTGGACGATGCTGGGGTTCTTGTAACTTCCAAGCGGGCTATTGAATTTACCAGCCTTGTTTACGCGATAGAGACCGTTATAGCAGGTCTTGTTGAGATAAATGAAGCGGGCAGCCTTTTCGATAGGATCGTAAAATTCATCTTTTCTGACATTGTAGAAATATTCCTTGGTATGCCGCTTTTCGTGCTCTTTGAGGAGGTTTATTAATCTTTCCGGGTCTTTCTTTACTGCCTGGCAGGTCAAAACCAGTTCCAGGTTGTTATCCGAAAGAACCGCTTCGGTAATACGGTCGGCTAAAGAGAAAAACAATGCTCCTCCGCCGATAAACGGTTCGTAGTAACGGTTAAACGACTCCGGTAGGTGGGAGTGCAACTCGGCAAGCAAAGAACGCTTGCCACCAACCCATTTGAGGAAGGGTTGGGCAATACTAAAATGAGGGTCTGACATATTCCTTGGTCGGGTTTAATAATATGTCGAGCGAAAAGGCAAAAAGCCTCCCGCTAGTGATGGTCCGGAGACCACCCATACCCTTTTCAGGGTATGACCGACCAAGGTATCTAAGCGAGAGGCTTACTACCTTGGTCGGTTTTGGTGCCATGCCTGCTGATATTTTCGCAGGTTTAGGCTTAAATTGTGATAAATCTATTTAAATAGAGACATTAAAGATACTTTTAAGTATAGTTTATACTAACAAAAGACTCAGTTTATTAAAAGGATTTCGACAATTAAAAGGTGGGTATGAAAATAGTTAAAAATTTTCCAGAGAGATTTCCTATCAGATACGCTATTATTTTGAGGGAGTTTAAAGATGATGACGATGATTTTTCTAATCGAAGAACCTCAGAGAGAAAATTAATAGATGAACAGATATTCCGACAATTTATCCTTTTACTTCAAGAACAGCCTCTTGATCGGACTATACTTCAATTGAGTAAAGTGTCCGTTTTATGCAGATCCCTAGGCTTAAAAGTTTTTGAAGGTGCAAAATTAAACGCAGGAGAAGAGTGGATCAATGAAGTTGAAAAGTATATTTCTTTATTATATCCCGAGGCCCTAGTCCTTACTGATACCACTCGTGGGCATGCTTATAACCTGGGGTTATATAGTTATGCTGGAGCCGGAGAGATTCCTAGCTTCTGGAAAATGTATCAGAAGTATGATGATAAAAATTTTTTGGGGGAGAGATTTGGTTTTCATGAGCATTTCGGTGCGATCCTTAGCCGCAGTCGCTTATATGAAAGAATGATGAAAGGAGAAGTAACAGAATCTTTTTTGTATGAAATGGGAGAGTTATACGAACGGCCTATTTATTTAACAGTTCCTCATTCATCACTGTGGAGTTTTCTCGATAAAGGAAATTTGGAAGGAGTAGTTCCTACCTATTTAGATATTCTAAAATATAAAAGTTTTATTGAGCAGCTTCCAATTGAGGATTTCGATAAAAGATCCGTTTCTTTAAAAGAAAAAATGCACGAGCCAAAAATAACGATTGTTTTATGCAGAAATTGGGTATCTCTTTTTACAGAGGAAATATTATCTTTATATCGTAGTTCAGTGTTTTGCAAAAACTGCTCTGCTTGTTTGCCTTTTAATTATAAAGGTAAGTATTGTTTGAGTAGTCCTGAAAATAAGCAATGCAATAGAGAACGTGCTCGCCAGAGAAAAAAGCTTTCACAAGAAAAATAAATAACTTGTGAATATTTATATAATTACTTGTTAGGTCTCGACGTAGTAAAGAAAAAATCACAAATGAGTCACAAAAAGCCTCAGACAATGAGGTTTTTTATATTCTGGATTCAGTAAGAAAAAATCATTTAATGTTATGTCGAAAAAATACCATCTAAACCTAATCAAAAACAAACGAAGTTACACCCCTACGGAAATCGCCCGGCTTTTGGCCCTCGACGTACGGACATGCTTACGCTGGATTTCTTCCGAAGGCTTGAAACCGGTCCGCGAGGGTGCCCGTCCGCTCCTGGTCATGGGTCATATCTTGAAAGATTTCTTGAAGAAAAAACAGGCCAAGTTCGGATGCGAGCTGGGAGAAGAGGAGTTTTATTGCCTTCGGTGCCGCTCGCCGGTCATGGCCCGACCAGAATCCGAGACCATAAGGGAAACAGGAAAAAAGATCGGCAAACATTCCGATCCGCAGCTCGTCCGTCACGCTCTGTGCGGGCAATGCGGAACGCCGGTAAGGAGATTCGTACGCGTCTCCCGAAAACACTAAGTGATACTGGATAGAGACGTCCGTATATACACTTAACCATTAAATATTCTTTAACCATAAACGTATGGCAAACAATTCGTCCTACGAAAACGAAATCGTCAAAAGGAAGTTCTTCACTTATCTCAAAGACGCTCAAGGTTTCTCGGATATTTCCGTCCAGTGCATCGAGAAAGCGCTCTGGCTCTGGGACGAGTTTACCGGCAATGCCGACTACGGTTCCTTCGGCGAAAAACAGGCGGTGGGGTTCAAGGAGTGGTTGAAAAACAAGAAGAAAAACCGTTCCGAAACGCTCGTCAGTCTCTCGTACTGCTACGATAATTTCCGTTACTTGCGGACGTTCTTTTCCTGGCTCGCCGAACAGCCGGGTTATAAATCGAAAATCAGTCCGGTGGATATCCACTACCTGAATCTTTCCAAGAAAGAGGCTCGTATGGCTATCATGCCGAAACCCAAGAAACTGCCCTCTCTCGAAGACGTGAAAAAGGTGATCGAGACCATCCAGCCCAAGAACGAGATAGACCGACGCGACCGGGCGCTTCTTTCGCTTACACTCCTTACCGGAGCCCGCATTTCGGCGTTAGGCAGTCTCCCGCTCGAGAGTTTCGATGAAAAGCGGATGACGATCGATCAAAACCCCAAGCTGAATGTCAGGACCAAGTTTTCAAAACGGATCGTGACCGCCCTCATGCCTTTTCCCTACAAGGAAGCCTGCGATTATTTCGTCGACTGGGCCCGTTATTTGCGTGACGTGAAGGGCTTCGGCCCGTCCGATCCGTTGTTTCCCGCGACCAAGGTAGAAAACGGCCGGGAATCTTTGGGTTACTACAGCAACGGAGAGGTCGAGCCGGTCTTTTGGAAAAGCGGCAGTTCACTGCGAAAGATTTTCGAGAAGCGGTTCGATAACGCGGGTTTGCCTTACTATCATCCCCATACGTTCAGGCACTTGTTGGTCAAAGAGATCTCGAAACTTCCGTTAACCGAAGAACAGAAGAAAGCTATCAGCCAGAATCTGGGTCACGAGCACGTAGGAACGACGTTCGGCACGTACGGTTACGGTGCCATCGGCGAAGATCGGCAGATAGAGCTTATCCGTACGATGAGCCTGGAAAAAACGGACGCAGGAGCGAATTTATCCGTATCTAACGAGCAAATAGGCGCTATCGTCGCGGAAGTGTTGAAGAAGCTACCGGCCCATTCGTCATAACGTTCTTTCTCGGATCTTTTTCTAAAGAATGGTATGCTTAAGGGGCTACACAAAAGCCGGAAACATGACGTGAAGTCGTGGCCAATAGAGGGGCGACGAGGGCTTTTGTGTAGCAACAACAAGTCATTTCGGAGCCCCTCTTTTGGTTCTCCTCCCCCTTTCGCTTTCGAGGACGACGCCATCGACTACTTGGCCGAGACCCTCGTCGAAGCCTTCTTAGAACGAAAAACGTATGTTCGAAAACAAGTCCATAACCAAACGAGCGGTGATTTATTGCCGGGTGTCGACGCGTGAGCAGGTCGACGAAGGTAGCAGTCTCATTACCCAAGAGAAAGTCTGTCGTGAATACGCGACTAAAAACGGTTTCGAGGTCGCGCAGGTATTCCTCGAACAAGGCGAGAGCGCCAAGACCGCCGATCGTACGGAGCTGCAAAAACTCCTGGTTTACTGCTCCGACAAGAAACAAGGGATCGGTGCGGTTATCGTGTACAAACTGGACCGCCTCTCGCGCAATACCGATGATTATAGCCAACTCAGACTGCTCCTCAAGCGTTACGGGGTCGAGATACGTTCGACGAGCGAGTTTTTCGAGAACACTCCGGCGGGTCGTTTCATGGAAAACATCATCGCCAACGTCGCGCAGTTCGATAACGATGTTCGTGCAGAGCGATGCGCCGGAGGCATGAAAGACGCCATGCGCGAAGGACGGTTCGTTTGGATGGCTCCGGTGGGCTACGAGAATGCCAAGGTCGGAGGCAAACCGAACATCCGACAGAACCCCGTCATGGCCCCGCTTATAAAACAGGCTTTCGAGTCGGTGGCCAAAGGTTTTTACGATATCGACGAAGTGAGGAAGAAAATGAACGAGGCCGGGCTCAAGGGATACAAAGGTAAACCTATTTCCAAAAGCTACTTCTACCGTTTGTTGAAGAATCGGGTATACCTCGGCTACATCGAAAAATTCGGAGAGAGCCACAAAGGGCTGTTCGAGCCTATAATCGACGAGGAGCTTTTCAACCAGGTCCAACGCGTCCTCAAGAACAAAGGCCGCAAGATAGCCGCCTACAAGGCCGATAACCCCGATTTTCCACTCCGACGCTTCGTCGAGCACCCGTCAGGCCGTAAATTGACCGGCAGTTGGTCGAAGGGCCGTTCGGGCACGAAATACCCCTTCTACCGTTTCGGTATGAAAGGAAGCAATTACCGTCGTGACGATTTCGAGAAGGAGTATATGGCTTTCATGGATAGCTACGCTTTCGACGAGGAAAAGATCGAAAAACTCAAACAGACCGTACGCGAGAAATTCGGCAAAGCGACCGAGAATGAACGAAACGAGGCGCACCGGCTCCGTTTGCGTCAACAGGAGCTTGTCGAGCAGCAGAACGTTCTGGTGCAGAAAAACTTGAAAGGCATCATCAACGACGTAGTCCTTAAACAACAGCTCGATTTGATCGATAAAGAAGCCGACGAAATCTATGCCGCTTTAACCGCCTATAACGAGAACGAGATAAACGTCGAAGAAGCGGTCGCGTTCGCCGAAGAGTATCTGCGTTCTCCGAGTTCGGTCTGGAAGAAAGCGCTTTTGCCGAGCAAGCTCAAACTCCAACGGTTCCAATTTCCGCGTGGCGTGAGTTTTGACGGAAAAATATTTGGAACCACCGAAACTGCGCTAGTCTTCCAACTAAAAGACTGGCTTTCTTCAAACCAGTCTTCTGTAGTGGACCAATGGGGATTCGAACCCCAGACCTTCGCCTTGCAAAGGCGTTGCTCTACCAACTGAGCTATTGGCCCTTCTTTACTAGCAGTAAGCAAGTATCAGCCTACCATCCGCCGGTTGAAGCGTCAACTCTTCCCCAACCTACATCTTGGCATTTCGGCAGTTACCACGTTATACTAGCCCCATATTCCCTAATCTTACCACATGTATGCAGAACGCAGCGTCTTCACGCGCCGGGTTTTGGGTGGCCGCGCTCATCGTCATCGGCCTCCTCATCTACGGTTTCGTCCGACTCATTTCTTCTACTTCACTCACCAACATCACGAGTCTGCGCGCTGGTGACCACACTATTGGCGACACGAGCAAAAAAGTAGTGCTCATCGAATACAGCGACTTCCAATGTCCCGCCTGCGCCAGCTATCACCCGCTCGTCAAACAGCTCACCCAAGAACTCGGCAATCAATTCGTCTTTGCTTATCGCCACTTCCCGCTTACCGGCCACCCCAACGCCGATGAAGCTGCCCGCGCTGCGGAAGCTGCTGCCAAACAAGGCAAATTCTGGGAAATGCACGATCTCTTGTTTGAACGCCAGTCATTTTGGGGCAGCGAAGCTGATCCAGAAGCGAAATTCCTTACCTACGCCGAACTCCTCAACCTCAACACCACCACGTTCGTCGCCGACTACCGTTCGGACGCCCTCAAAACGATCGTCGAACAAAGCGTTGCCGACGGCACCTCGATCCGCGTCGATCGCACGCCAACCTTCTTCCTCAACGGCCGCCGCCTCATCAACTTGCCCGAAGATTATGCGGGGTTCAAAAAACTCATCGAGGACGAAGCCAAAAAACAACAATAATACCAACCTTACGAGACGTAAGGCAACCAAGAACTCGTCAACGGGTTCTTGTGTGTTTTAGCTCCGAAAGACCTAAGACCCAGGCCATACTCTTAGCTTATAAAAGGCCCACAAGGCAGGTCTGTTATCTAAGAGCCGAGATCTCTGATTCCCACCTCCTTCAACCCTTGCGCCGCCTGAGAGCTTACGGTATAACACCCCTACACTCAACATTAACGTTTGTCGTATGCCCAAACACTCCGTGAGCGATGAAGTGAAGAACAAACTCAAGGCCGCCGAGTCCGCGATCGACCAGATCAAGACCCGTTTTGGCGATGGTGCCATTATGCGTTTCGGCGAAGCCAAGACCATGCAGGTAGAAGCCGTACCGACCGGTTCGCTCTCGCTCGACATCGCGCTTGGCGTGAAGGGTGTACCGCGCGGCCGCGTAGTAGAAATCTACGGTCCGGAAGCTTCTGGTAAAACCACGCTCGCCCAGCACATCGTGGCCGAAGTGCAGAAACTCGGCGGTATTGCCGCGTTCGTCGATGCCGAACACGCGCTCGATCCAGACTACGCCAAAAAAATCGGCGTTAAAACCGACGAACTCCTCATCTCGCAGCCCGACACCGGCGAACAAGCGCTCGAAATCGTGGAAACGCTCGTGCGCTCCAACGCTGTCGATGTCGTCGTCGTCGACTCGGTCGCAGCTCTTGTCCCCAAAGCCGAAATCGAAGGCGAGATGGGCGACCAGCACATGGGTCTCCAAGCCCGCCTCATGAGCCAGGCACTACGCAAACTCACCGGCATCATCAGCAAATCCAAAACCGTCGTCATCTTCATCAACCAGACCCGCCAAAAAATCGGCATCGTATTCGGCAATCCGGAGACAACGACTGGTGGCGTGGCGCTCAAGTTCTACGCCTCGGTGCGCATCGAGGTCCGCCGCGCCGCGCAAATCAAGCAAGGCGACAAAATCATCGGTAACCGCGTTAAAGTGAAGATCGTCAAGAACAAAGTCTCGGCACCGTTCCGCACCTGCGAATTCGATATCATGTACAACGAAGGCATTTCGGTTCCAGGCGATGTGCTCGACACCGGCACGCTCTACAAAGTCATCGACAAGAAAGGCAATTCCTACACCTTCAAAGACACCAAGCTAGGCGTTGGCCGCGAACAGGCCAAGCGGTTCCTCAAAGACAACCCCGAAGTCCTCAAAACCATCTACGATGAAGTCTGGACCGTTGCCGAGCGCGGCGAAGCTCCCGAAGAAGAAGCTGCTTCAGACGCTCCGGCTGCTCCTGCCGCTGACGACGCCCCCTTCCCGACCGAAGAATAAAACGATTACAGAGAAACACCCAGCTCAAACAAGCCGGGTGTTTTATTTTTGCTTAACAATTGACACATAATCGCTTATCTGATAGCGTACGCTGTTCTTCTGGGCACCACGCCTTCAATCACACGAGATTACAGGAGGATTGCCATGAATGCTGAAAAGATTGAACTGCCCCGTTTCGCAACTGCCACTGGCGACCGCGTGGACGTTGCAGCCATCTTTGGCTGGGTGTTCGAGCTCTGGGGAGCGCAGATGGACGAAACCTGGCTCGCGAACGAACTTACGGGTCGAGGCAGCATCCCACCCACTTTCCCCGTCCTCTTCCCCGCTGGCTGGAGAACTAAGAAGAACGATCGATCTTTGGATCGCTACGCAAGCGAGTCCTGCGTCGACTACTGGGTTGTTGATGACCGTGGACGCCACCGCGTCGAAGTGCGCAAGTACGGCGAGCGAAAAGAGGCAGAATATTCGCTCAGGATCCTGCCGCGTTTTTCCACCTCTGCCGATCGATACTACCGCGAAACCAAAGATGCTCCGCGCCGCGTGCTGTTCCAGATCCTGGAAGGCGGGACGAGCGTGGCAAAGAACTACATCTTCAGAATCCCTTCCTTCAGCGAGGAAGAATACCCGCACGCCCAAGATCGGGAAGGGCTCATCAATGCGGCATGCGACCGCATCATCAACGAAGCGATTGCCGCTCATGTACCCGCCGATACCATGCCAGACTGGAACGACCCCGTAACGAGCTGGTTTGAGCCGGGTGCCAATCCGTTCGAGGGCGGAGTGCCTGGTTACCTCGTGACGAGCGGTCTCTTGCTGCGCTGGACCAAGCTGCTCGGGAACTCGGTGCGCGAGTATCTGGTGAAAACAACCTACCCGCTACGCGACGCCTCGCTCTTTGAGCGCGTCGCAGCGCAGCACCGCCGACTCATGGGCGTCTAGCCAACACTCTTTTTCAGCCGTTTTGCGCATGCAGGACGGTGTTTCTTTTTTATAATAAAATCCCGCCCATCCCTATGTAGGGAGAGCGGGCTCTCCAGCGCTGAACGCCAGAGTCAGAGCGGCAGGTCTACTCGAGGAAGCGGTTGGGCTGATCCCTGAGCAGTCCCGATCCGCCGAGCTCGGGCGGGATCACGTCCCGGCTGTGGAAGTACAGGACGCCCCCAGCCTTGTTGAGCGGGCTTGAGTCCTGCCCGTCGTCCACCAGCTCGACCGCGAACAGGCCGTAGTTGTTGTCGCCGCAGGTCACCGAGCATTCGGTGAGGCCCTTCACGACAAGGTGGTCGTCCGTGTTGGGCATGATGGGCTGACCCGCGCAGTCGAGGAGCTGGACTCCCGCGGGGAGCGGCGCGACCGTCTTGATCCGTACGCCCTTGGTCGGCTTGCCGGAGCCCATGTCGACGGACACGAAGAGAATCTGAAGAACCATCTTGAGCCCGGTCGCCTCCTCGGTGAAGGTGAGCTGCGTGCCGTTGTCCGCGATACGCCGATTGCTAGGAATGTACATGAAATGCCTCCTATAGCGAACCTTCCGCCATGCCCGAACGCTGCCGAAACGCAGCACTCGTCACGTCGGATTAAAGAGGAAAAAATATTTTTTGCTCTTTACTCCAGCGCGAGATATTCTTTTTAAGAACAGATGAATATATCATCCCTTACTTTTATTGTCAATCATTAACCTCTCTATCTTCAGCTTAAAAACATATTTAACCTTCTTATTAAAACCCTTCTGTGCTCAGGGATGACAGAAGTATCCGAATAAAATCATCGTCAGCAGCAAACTCACGACATCTGCAAATGCAGAATAGCTTAAATTGGCCAAATTTCGGCCTTGACAAAACCCGTTTTCTGTGGTATACTATGTTTGTGATATTAAGGATATCCTTAGTAAAACAAGCCAAACACACACCCCTACGAGTAATCGCAGGGGTGTGCTGTTTTTAAGCGTAAAATATAAGGTTTTATCCTATTTTTAAGACTTATTGATTGACAGAATCGCAGAATTATGGTATTATTTTTTGTTAAATTTGAGCTCTTTTCAACAAACCGATGACGTGGATTTACCTCTTGATTTTTCGAGATGTGAACCTACGCTCATCGGTACACTACGTACTAGAAAGGACCACCCATGACACACCTAACCACTAACGATGGAGATAATAACATCATCATCCTCCCTCTCACCGGAGACCGCGAGGCACTTATTAAAAAAGGATGGATCCTGCAGCTCTGGGGAGCAAAGATCGCCTCGACCGACGAAGATGAAGAGAGGGAATGGTTAACGTCCTACCTGGCCAACTCTGAAAACTCGGAGTTCGATTCGGTCAAAATCGTGTTCCCACGGGGCTGGAAGATCGAAAACAACAAGTCGACGGACGGAGAAGATTACGACCCTTATGCGGATTGGTGGGCGGTCGACCACATGGGTCGGAGACGGATCCTCGTACAGCCTCAAAATAAGCGTGGACATGCCTGGTGGCACATCCTGTCGCGCTATGAAATAAAAATCACTACCGAAACTCCCTGGCGCGAAGATGGTGCCCGAATCACCCTCTGTACCGGACAGGTCATCGATGGCGGAAAAAATGTGGTGCGAAAGGTCGGGCCGACAGAGCAAGCCGAACTTTCCGTAGCGTATGAGCTGGCAGACTACACCAGATCTCTTCATCCATCCTGGAACGATCCAGTCACCAGCTGGTTCTCTCCAGAATTCAACCCTTTCCGCGGCGAGTTCAGAGCGCACGCTGAAATGACACAGCTCTTCACGCACTGGTTCTTCCTGCTGAAAAACAGATCCCACCTGCTCGCTGAGAATTGCGGCGACATAACTTCATTCGCCGAGCGCCTCAACGATCAGTCCAGGAATCTCCTGTAACCACCCCCTCGCCCCCGAGGGGGCTTCGCATTAAAAACGAAAGTTGCTCTGTCATTTTTTCTTGACAGAATCGCAAAGTCGTGGCACTGTTTCTCGTTCCACAGCGCTCATTTAACACACCGGTGACGCCGGTTCACAGCTTGATACTTCAAGGTATGATTCAGCGCTCATCGGTACACTACGTGCCAGAAAGGACCGCCCATGTCCGAAACGACCGACCAAGAAGATAACTCCAACGAAGAGAAATCACTCGAGCGTCGCGGCCGCATCGGCCTTGCACTGCTCGCCCTCCACGACGAAAAGGAAGAGCTGACGAAGCGACTCGGCTGGTGGAGTTTTTTCATCGAGATGCCGTTTCTTGCCGCCGTTGTCGTGGCAAAGTTCGCCTATCATATCCCCACGGGAGCGGCGGTTCTAGGTATTTTGACGGTGCATCTTTTTAGCAAGCTGCTCCATCGCCTGCTCATGTTTTTCAAGCGCAGCGAATACGTGGCATTCAAAAAACGCCGAGCCGAACTGCGCCGCCTTCTCTCCGCTTAAAACACGGCGCTGCCTGAGCTCTTCCAAACTCACCAAAATGCTCCGAAGACGTGGGTACGTCATCTGTGAAACGCCGGCCGCGCGCCGGTTTTTTGATTGACAAAACAGCGCAGGCACGATAGCGTCACTTAAGCATGCAGGCTCTAAGAGCGAGGGAGAACATGTCGAACAAAGAAACTCTGGCCGAAATCATCGAAGCCCGGACCCTAACCTCCTCGGCCGCAGAACAGGACATTCTCTTAGCCGGACAAATCGCCGTGGCGCGCGATGTGGTAAATGAAGAAAAAAACGCGCTCGAGCAGCGCATGGAACGCCGAGCCATAGCCTTCGAAATCGCTACGGTTCTCGGGGCTCTAGGCCTGGTGTGTTCGTTCCCAGAATTTAAAGCTTGGTGGCTCCTCGGCTACGTAATAATACTTTTTTTACGTTACGTTCTCCGGCATGCGGTTAACAGAAAAGATGCAAAAAAGCATCGCAAGCTGCGCGCGGCGGAGCGCCACTTGAACCACCAGCTCTTGGGCGATGTGCTGCCGGCACCGCCACCCAAGAGCCAAGAGTGTTCATCCCGGATAGAAGCACTCGCTTCAGTTCGCTCGGCACTTTATGCTCCTGCCGACCCTTTAACCCCCCACGAAAAACGCCTGCTCGCCGAGGGTGAGCAGCTTCTCACACTCGATCTTTTGCACGAAGAAGAGAAACGTCGTCTTCTCAAAATTTACGGCAGCGTCTTGCTCTTTGACCTTACGCTCACGGGGGTGGTCTGTGTAGCTGTACACTGGCATCTCGCCCCAGCGCTCGTGGTCATTGGGGTCGGAGCGCTCTTCTTCCACGCCATCTGGAAATCATCACTCCAAGATAAAGTCGATGATATTCGTCGGCTTCGCAACGATCGCTACGAGCTTATGAAAGAGCTTCCTGACTAGAACAAAAGCGCACTTGCCAAAATCGGCAGGTGCGCTATACTCATAGGGCAGGCGCCCAGGGCCTTAATATCACCTTTGGCATCTAAGGCTCCCTGCGTTGCGCTTGCACCGATCATCTCACCTCACCGGGTGGGATGTTTTGTTTATACTCGGAGTGACTTAGGGCATGGCGTTAATAAAACCCATAGTGCTGAGACCAAAAATACCGGTTCCTTTTACCAAGCCATTAGGATTGAGGATGTCGGCCGCGTGCGCCTCTTGGAAGGCAATCAACGCGCGGCGTGTCGCTGGACCGAAGATCGTAGTTTCGTTGCCCAAACTTCCGGCGCCGCGGGCCGCTACTACAAAGCCCTGCGCATTAAGAAATTGCTGCAGAGCACGTACGTCCGGACCGGCTGAGCCGAGTCGCAAGACACGGGCGAAGGCTGCGCGTTTAGGTACCGGAGCAGAAACTGGAACTGCCGATGGGGTAGAAACCGGAAGCGGCAGATTTGCCGGAAAGATCATAACCGGGCTAGGCGTGGTGGAGGGAGCGGATACGGTAGACGTCGGTACAGAAACCAGAGCTGTACCACCTGAAGACGAGGGTTCGGATATGATGACACGCACGCCTCCGCCGCCGTACGAAGTTTCACCACCGTTTAACGGATCCGCAATGATTACTGCGGTCGAGGTAGCGCCTGCCGCCGGATCACCGTAGATATCTTGGTAATGGAGCGCGACGGTATACGTGCCGTCAGGAAGCGTATCGGATGTTGCGGAAGCTACACCAGAAGCAGTCTGGATGCCGCCCGTGGGAACAAAGGAAATGCTATGGCGGCCCGTAGCAACGTCGTTTAAAACAATGGTATTGACGGGCGTGCCGCTTGAAGGCGTAAAGGTCAGCTTGAGACTGCCGGCGAGCATCGCTTGCGGCAACGAGAAATCAACGAGGAAATTGCCGTTATGGGAATACGTGGTGGTAGAAACCGGAGAATGCAGCGAGGGCGGAGCGGTAATCGGTGTTGTTGTCGCTGCCGAAGCCGAAGCGGTTCCGGCTCCAAGCGCGTTGATGGCCGAGACGCGATAGTTATACGTCGTTGAAGCGACGAGTCCGGTGTTGGTATAGCTCGTGCCGATTGAAGCGGTATTCGTTACGATCGTAGCAAAGCCGCCTCCAACCGGAGATTCGCGTTCGATTTTGTAACCAGTGATCGTCGATCCGCCGTCATCGGGAGTGGACCATGATAAAGAAAGTGCGGTTGACGAAACGCGCGTGACCGCCAGGTTGGTCACCTGTGCCGGAGTGGACGAAACGAATTCCATTACCGTCGCCCGGCCGCTCACGGCACTATCGGAAAAAGCGAGAGAAGGCGCACCGTCTGGTGTTAGGGCGAGAGAAATTTCGGAAGAGGTGCTGTTCGTTAAGCCGGGAGCGCCGACGAGTAACCAGTTCGCACCGTCATACCTCATCACGGTAGCTTTGCCCGTTGCACTTCCGTCTCTGAAAGCAAGGTACGGCGTGCCGGTTGTCCCCACAACAAGCGAAGGAAAAGTTGCTGTGCTGGTCGTAAAACCAACGGAACCGAGCGCCATCCAATTGCTTCCATTGTAAGCCGCAACCGTTGCCTTGCCCCCATTGCCTTCGTCCGTAAAAGCAAGGTACGGCGTGCCACTGGCATTTATTTTTAACGACGGGCGCGTGGCAATACCAGCCGAAAAACCCGCGGTGCCGACAGCGCTCCAGCTCGTGCCGCTGAAAGACATGACCGTCGCTTTACCACTGTTCCCATTATCCCGATATGCTACATACGGCGTACCGGTTGGACCAATCGCCATGGAATTATACAGCGTTAAACCGGCTGAAAAACCGAGTGTGCCAACGACCTGCCAACTCGTGCCATTGTAGGTGAGAACCGACGTCTTCTGCGCTTCGTCATCATCGGTAAAAGCAAGGTACGGCGTGCCGCTCGGGCTGATGGCCAGAGACGTGTAGTATGCTGTACCGGTCGTAAAACCAGCACTGCCGACCTCCACCCAACTCGACCCGTTGTAGGTCATAACGGTCGCTTTGTTACTGTTGCCCGTGTCCTGATACGCTACATACAACGTCCCCGTGGGACCGATGGCGAGCGATACATAATGCGCAGTGGCAGCCGAAAAACCCGCAGTGCCGACAGCGCTCCAGCTCGTGCCGTTATACATCATAACCGTAGCCTTGGAACTCGCTCCATCATCTTTGAAGGCCACATATCGCGTGCCCGAAGGGCTGATTGCATATGACACGTACTGCGCATTGCCGGCCGAAATTCCGGCAGAGCCGAGCGTCTGCCACACGCCGCTTAATGCGTGCACCGAAGAAGCAGACGCACAAAAACCGACTGCTATGATCAAAAAAAACAAAGCCCTCCTTAACATACCGTATGAAAATAAAAATAATTTCTCTTAGTAGAATAACAGATTTTTAACATCAAAAAAACTCTCCTCGTATTTTAATTTTCTCGATTGACCACCTTCATAGTCGCATCTGCAAAAATTCCGGTTCCTCTTGTCAAGCCGAGCGGGGCGAGAATCTCGCCGGCGTGCGCTTCCTGAAACTTGATGACTGCTGCGGCTGTAAATTTGCCGTACAAAGAGGTCTCGTTTCCGGGAGAACCAGGGCCCGAGCGAGCGACAAGAAAACCGTGCGAATTCAAGAATATTTGCAGAGCTTTGACATCAGCTCCTTCGCTCCCCGGTTTGAGAACGCGTTTGAAGATATATGCTGAAGATGTAGGTATTCTCGTGCTCGCCATTGCTGCATTGAAAGGTGGGGCGGCCACTACCGGCTGGCTAAAAATCATCGGTGTGGAAAGCGGTAAAGCAATAATCGGATTCGGTTGGAGCACCAACGCTGGTGTAGGGATAAATGCCGCAGGCACGGCAACGATTCCACCACCACCCGGATCATACGTCGTAGCATCTCGCGCGGACGAAACAACACCTGCGCCGAGACTATTAATTGCCGCAACTCGATAGTTATAAACGGTTCGCGGAGCAAGATCTGTATCAGTGTACGAAGTTGACGACGCACTGCTCGTCGCAATAGTTGAAAAGCCATTACCGATCGGTGATTCACGTTCAATGCGATAACCGGTAATGATATAGCCGCCATCATTTACCGGCGCGGTCCACGAGAGAGCAGCCGCACTCGGCGCCGAACCCACAGCTGAAAAACCAGTGACCTGCCCGGGTACAGTGCGTAAAAAAGCCATCACCACGACATGATTATTGTCATAATCCGAGTACGCCACATACGGCGTGCCGCTTGAACTGAACGCGAGCGACATCATGCTTAGGGCAGCGGTTGAAAACTGCGCTTCGCCCACGGTTTCCCAATCGGATCCGTTATAGCTTATAACCTCACCTCTCGTATTGCTGTGCTCAAAGGCTATATAGGGCGTACCACTCGGACTGAACGCCATAACCGTATCACCGTTCGTAACCACTGTTCCCGTCCGGGCAAACTGGACCCAATCCGAGCCGTTGAAGGTAAAAGTTTTTAGATAATAATCGCTGATATCGATCGCTCCGACGTAGAGCGTGCCACTTGCGCTGATGGCAAAAGAAACATTCGCCGCCAAATTCATGCTCGTAATGGGACTGCCCACCAGATTCCAACTTGAGCCGTCAAACGAGATGATCGTGGGATTGCCGGTACTAATGTTAGAAAACGCGACGTAGGGCGTTTGGGCGCTGTCAAACGCAAGAATAGGAACTGCGCCCAGCGCCGCCGTATACGGACTACCGACATTTTCCCAGGTAGAACTATTCAACCGCATGATCGTAATGTGGTAATTTCCATCAGTAAAGGCCACATAGGGAGTATTGCTTGCGGTATTAAAAACAATCTTCGTGCCCGAAATAGATGTGGTTGAAAAATCGGCATTACCCACCGTAATCCAATCGGCACCGTCATACTTCATGACCATCGCGCGGCTGCTGCTGGCGCCGTTGGCGAATGCCACATGAGGCGCGCCCAGGGCATCCAATGCAAGCGAAAGGCCGCCGGCTTGGCCTGGTGAAAAACCGGCATCTCCAACTACGGTCCAACTTGAACCTGAGTATTTCATGACGGTCGCTTTGTTGCCGTTTGAACCATCTTGGTATGCAATATAGGGAACGCCCCGCGCATCAACAACAATGGGCGTAGTCGCAACAGTACTGGACGAATAATGCTCTCCGCCGATGGTTTGCCAGGCACCACCAGTTGCCTGCACAGGCGAAAAAAACGCAAAAAAGCCGATCATCATGATCAACCACAACAGACCCCTCCTTAAATATGCCATATCCAACAAGAACAAAAAGTAACGCTTCTTTAGTATAGCAAATTCCTGGAAGCTGACGAAGGTTTTTATGCCATACGTACAGTTTCTGTTTAAAATTAAGGTGTTTTGTCGCTTAATTAAACTCTTGACAAAAGTTCTAAAGTATGGTATAAAAATATGTTACCGGCACCGTCGAACCCCAAGTTCTGGAGGATTGAATGCTCAAGCAGATAGTGATCTTTCTGGCAGTCTTCGTGTGGAAGCTGACCGTCGGTACGATTGGCGTGATCTTTCGCGCTCTGTGGAAGCTCGCCTGGGTAGTCACCGCCGTCGGTCTGCTGCTCTGCCCGCCGGTCGGCCTCGTACTGCTCATGATCATGTTCCTCCTCACGATCACCTACAAGATCGGGGAGGGCATCATCACGAGCGGCCAAGAAGCCTACCGCATCGCCAGCCGGCGCCCTTAGCGCCATCGGCCGTCCCGAATTCTCGGGGCGGCTGCATTGTTTATAAAAGCCCGTCCTGATTCTAGGATGAGCTTTTATTTTTATTATGAGTTTATAGAGAAACCAGGGTACTCACCGCTTGCTACGCCGATACGCTTTTCTTGATCATGCGAGAGTGGAGATAGAACAGCGGAGCGGCAACAACCAGAAGCGACAAACTCCACACTAAACTCGATTGCTGACTGGCGCGACGGTTTTTCTCCTGATGTTCCTGGTCGGCCTGGGCAAGCGCATCGCACTGCTCCGGAGTAAGCTTGGTGGAAGTAGCGACCGCGCCACTTGTCACGACCGGGGCAGGTGGAGCTACCATATTCTCACAGCCGGATGGGCTGTAGTAGCTTGAGTAGTACATGCCGGCTTTGGTGAAGACGAACATTTTGAGCAGATTGTTAAGCACCGAAACCGATGAGAAGACGACCATCATGAGCGTGGCTAGCGATACCACGTAGAGGTACAGCATCTTAATGGTAACACGTGGCGAGGAGGAATTATTCATATACGAGGAGATTAAGATTTGGCGCGTGCCAAACGGATGTAGTAAAGGAACACCGGCAGTGTGATAACGAGGAATGCGATGTCCTGGGCAAAACTACCATGGAGGGAAGAAAGGCGGGAGGTCTCGCGGGACTTCTTTTCGTACGCCAAACGTTTTTCACACGCTTCCTTACTGACACCCGGTTGTGCGGCCAACATCGTGTCGTCGCAGCGCATGAGGTCGGGGTAGCCGGCGTAGTACGATGTGTCGGCCTCTCGGAAAATGGTGGACTTAAGAACAGCACTCACCAAATCAGCACCAGAAAAAACGACGGCGATGAGCATGACAAAACAGATGCCGTATAAGTACAGGCTCTGCAAGGCTCCGCGCGGGCTGCTCTGCGACACGGCGGCGGAAGCGTTCTCGGGAGCGGGGGCGGTGGATCCGTTCATAGGACGTATAAGATAATAATAAATAAGGAAAAAACCACCAATCGGTACGGCGAGCATAAGCGCAAACCGTACGACGACTGTAATGATAATAAACGGCGTGACTCCGAATTCAGACATATGCAGAAAATTAAGATCTAGAAGGTGAGACCGACTTTTTTACGCACTTCAGCTATGGTGCGATCGGCAATGGCTTGGGCTTTGTGAGCTCCGACAGCCAGTGCGGCGTGGATTTTTTCGGGCTCGGCCAACAACTCTCGGCGACGGTTACGGAAATCGGCGAAATGGGCACCGATAACTTCCGCGACTTTGGTTTTTAGATCAGCATAACGAATGGTGCCGGCTTGTTCTTGCGCGGTAAAATCCGCGGCCGCCTCTGGCGCACCGAACCAGCCAAGCAGCGCAATGAGATTGGCCACGCCCGGAGCCATGGCCACGCCCGGAGCGGTCGCAGTTACCGCGCGTTTGAGTTTGGCGAGAAGGGCATCCGGTTCATCCGCCAAAAAGAGTACATTGCTTTCACCATCGCTTTTACTCATTTTTTTGGTTGGCTCAAGAAGACCCATCACTTTGGGCACGTCGGTGAGCTGGTGCTGCACGTCGGGGAAATAGTCGCCGTAACGGTTGTTGAACCAGCGGCCGATATCGCGCGTGATTTCGACATGCTGCACCTGGTCGATGCCGACGGGTACGAGCGAGCCGTGGTAGAGCAAGATGTCCGCAGCCTGTAAAATGGGATACGTGAGGAGGCCGGCAGTAATATTTTTTTCTTGTTTCTGCGACTTGTCTTTAAACTGGGTCATGCGGGAAAGCTCTGTGATGGGCGTGACGCACGAAAAAATCCAGGCAAGCTCGGCATGACCGACAACATCGGACTGGGCAAAAAACGTGACACGAGAAGGATCAATACCGAGCGCGAGAATTTCGGCTGCGCACGTGAGGCGCTGTTGGCGGAGCTGCTCGGCCGACAACGTGCCGGTGAGCGAATGTAGATCAGCGATGAAAAAAATGAGCTCTTTATCTCCTGCCGCCTGCATGGTTTGCCATTGCTTGAGCGCGCCAAGATAGTTGCCGATGTGCAGGTTGCCGGTCGGCTGCACGGCCGACACGATAATAGCTCGTGACATACAACTTCTTCTGTGTATAAGGAATATGCTATCCTAATAATACTTTATTTTTAGCACTTTCATATGAACATGTCTATACGAAGAGAGAATCTGCCTTCTTCGGAAACGCCGCGTCCCAGTGTTGAACAATCTACCCGTCGAGCACGACGTGATTCGAGTGAGGCGATCAAAATTCTCGATGACGCTATCTTAAAAAAAGAAGGTGGCGATCTTTCAGATATTGCTCGGAAAATGGACCAAATCGCCAAGAAAAAAGCCAAGTAAGAACACCTCATCTACCCCTTTTTCTACCCCTATGCTAAGCTCCTCGAGAGAACCTTCGCAGGGTTCTAAGACGGCAGAGCATCTTCTGCCTGAGGCACAAGAAATGAAGGATTATATCGACTTAAAGCTCAATCAGCAGGCCTTGTTTACGATTAAGCCAGAACATATAAACTGGCTTAAAAGCATCGGTCAAAGCGATGACGAGCTGCAGGCGCTTAACCTTGAACAACCGACCGCCTTCTTCTTAAACCCTAAACGGTTCTTTTTCGAGGATGAAACCCCGGTTTTTGACCGCAAACAGCTCGCCTATGACCGAGCCAACCACGCCGTCGTGTTTTCTGCACCCGGGCAAGACACGATCCGAATTCCGCTTAACGTGTTTGTTGCCGGGCTCAAAAATGCTGAAACACAAAAACAAATTTTCGCCATCAGCTCACTGACCCGCGAAGACGTGGCAACGGTCGACAATGTGGTGCGCTACCTGGAACAACAAACCTAGTAGTGATACGGCCGATGGGCCGCGATCATGAACGCGCGGTAGAGCTGCTCAAGGAGGATGACCCGCGCCATCTGATGGGTGAATGTGAAGGACGACAAAGAAAGTTTCGTTCGGATGGACGAAGCAAACGTTTCGTCAAGTCCCAGCGGACCGCCCAACACGAACACAATCTCACGGTACGTGGTACGCCACGAGGTTACAAGCTCGCTGAACTCCAGCGAGCTGTAATTTTTTCCGTGCTCATCAAGGAGAACGATGTGCGGCGCAGAAAATTTGGCAAGCTCGGCCTGGATTTTTTCGGCTTCGCGGTGTTTGATGTCTTCGCTGCGGTCTTTGGCGGAAAACGATACTTCACGCAGTTCGTGCGTGACGAACGTGCCGAACCCACTGAGCCGTTTTTCGTATTCGTGCGCCGCTTCTTGCCAATACGATTCCTTGAGTTTACCTAAAACGATGAGGTGGATGGCCATATTTCACCAACGGAATTCGCCGCGTTTTTTCATTTCCGCGAAACGGATGATGGCGTAGGAAATAAATTCATTTTCGATAGTACCGTCTTTGGCCATGGCTACGGCGTGGGAAAGCGATGTGGGTACGACTTCGATCGGAAACTCTTCATCACCTACGCGGGGAGCGACCTGCACATCTTTGGCGGCGAAGACGAAAATATCCCACAAAAGCGTATTGGATGGGGATTTTTTATATAAAAGCTTAATGGTTTTGGGTTTTAAACCAGCTTCTTCTTGCAGTTCGCGGATAGCGGCAGTGCGCGGCGTATCACCCGTATCAACTCGCCCGCCCGGCAAGAACCAGGCCGGTTGTTTGTAGCCCGCGCGCCACTCGCGAATAAGGATAAGCCGTCCGCGTGCATCAAAGGCAAGAACACTCACGCTGTTTGGGCGCTCGCAATATTCGTACTGCTTAACCGAACCGTCGGGAAACGTCATTTCGCGTTCAAAAATAGAAAAAATTCTGCCTTTGTATTTAAGGATCGGCGGACCGCGTTTGACGGATGGGCGAGGCATACAAAAAACGTATAATATGAGATGGGCCTAGTGTAACAAAAAATACGCTGGGGAACTAGAAATAAATACCTATAAAGTACCGGGACTAGGATTGACATCGGGCAATAAAAGTGCTAATTTAAGAGAAGCCTTGCTAGTTTTTTAGGGGAGGAACAGCACCATGTTTTCGGCAGTAGAAGCACAGAAACGTAAGAGGTTTCAGGAGCGAGGAGGTTTGCCCATCATTACCACGCCACGTCCGGTGCTCATCTGCAGTGCCGCGGCGCTCGCCTTGTTCTGCGCCAGCGGAAGAACATCCGAAATGTATTTCTGGCCGGGTATGACCCGTGAAGAACTGGAGGGCGACTTTGAGAGATGGTGCACCGCAAAGAGCCCTGGCTCCTGCAGCCTGTGCTGGATGCACCCGCGTTCGCACGAGCAGGCGTTTCATCAGCTGCACGCCATCGAGGGGTCCATGGCGGATCTTCGATATTTAGTCCAACGCTCTGATGAGTGCGGGCGGGTGCTCTGGAACACTTCACCCCGCCAATCGCCTGCACATTGTCACCCGCCGCATGGGGAACTCTACGAATTCCTCAAGCAGCGAAAGGTACGACTCCCAATCGAACTGTTTTCTGTGCCCCTCTAGCCAAGTGCACCTTCTGCCCGCTCACCAGTGAGCGGGCTTTGTTTTAAATACCTAAAAAGACTACAATACTAAGGTATGAAAAAAAATTTGTATCAGATCGCTCTTTTTCCGGCACTCGTACTGCTCGGACTTATAAGTTACGGCGTGGCCGTGCTGCTGCAGGCACCAGCCATTTTTCAAAACATCATCATTGTAGCCACCATTGTCGTTGGCAGCTTGGAGTTGGTCGTGGAGACGCTGCGAGCGCTATGGCGCCGCGAGTTTGCACTCGATTACCTGGCGCTCATGTCCATTACGCTCTCGCTCATCATGGGCGAATATCTGACCGGCGCGATTATCGTACTCATGCTTTCGGGTGGTACGGCGCTCGAGCATGTAGCGCGTCTAAGGGCGGAGCGGTCGCTCAAAGAACTTACAGAGCGTATTCCGACGCATGTTTTGCGCGAAGTGCGCGGTGAAACAGTGAAAGTTCCGCTTGTTGATATCAAACCCGGAGATGTAATTCGGGTCCGTACTGGCGAAGTTGTGCCGCTCGACGGCGCACTGCTCACTTCCGAGGCGATCATCGACGAATCATCGCTTACCGGCGAACCATATCCGGTTACCAAACGCTCCGGAGCGCGCGTAATGAGCGGTACGGTGAATGTCGGCCAAACGCTTTCGTTCAAAGCTTCTACGGCAGTAGGTGACTCCATATACCAACGCATCGTCTTGCTTGTCGCCAAAGCGCAAGAAGCACATTCGCCGTTCGTGCGGCTCGCCAATCGCTACAGCCTCGTTTTCACCGCAGTCGCGCTTGCGATCGGTCTTACGGCTTGGGGTATAAGCGGTGCACCTGAGCGCCTTTTAGCGGTCTTGGTCTTGGCCACGCCCTGCCCCCTACTTCTCGCCACACCCATCGCACTACTCTCGGGCGTGAACCGCGCGGCGCGCGAGCGCATCATTGTCAAAGGTATGGCCACGCTTGAGCAATTAGAGCAGGTTAACTCGCTCGCATTCGACAAAACCGGCACGCTTTCGTGGGGCAAACCGCACGTCACCCACATCGAACTCCGTAGCGCGCGCTATTCCAAAAACGATGTTTTGGCTATTGCCCGCGCACTCGAACAGAATTCGCTTCATCCTTTGGCCCAGGCTCTGCGGCGCCGCGCAGAAGAAGAAAAAGTGCAGCTCTGGACCGCCGAAGACTTGACCGAGAAACCGGGTTGGGGCGTAAGCGGACGGATCGGCAAGAAACAGTATTCCCTCACTCGTGCACGGGGCACAACGAGTATGGCCACTGCGCTCTATGAAAACGAAGATTTGCTTGCCCGCATCATGTTTCGCGACGAACTTAAGCCCGAGGCTAAAGATGTGGCTGAACGATTGAATCGCTCAGGATACCGCTTAAGCATCTTTACCGGGGATAGCGCGGCCGTAGCTCGTGAACTGACTGCGGATTTCACCCAACCGATCAGCATCCACGGCAACTGCTCGCCCGAGGATAAAGCCCGACTCCTCTTAGCGCTCAAACAAAACGGCGAACGGGTGGCGATGGTTGGCGACGGCATCAACGACGCCCCGAGTCTGGCACAGGCCGATGTTGGCATGGTTTTTAGCCACGACGAACACACAGCCGCTTCCGAAGCTGCGGATGTAGTATTCCTGGGCGGCGAACTCACCATGGTAGAACGTGCGCTGACGATCGCCAAAGAAACTATCGCTACCGCCCGGCGGGCTATCCAGCTCGGTATCTCGCTGAGCCTAGCCGGCATGATTATCGCTGCCGCTGGATTTATCCCTCCGGTTTTTGGAGCGCTTATCCAAGAAGGTATCGACGTGGCAGTCATTCTCTATACGCTTTTTCAAAGCGGTCGCCTCAGCTCCTCGTCACAGAGGTCAAAATCTGGTACATTTTGAATAACTTACTAACTTCGTTTTTATGAAAGCAGTTTGGCAAGACGTCGTCGTAGCCGAAAGCGATGATGTAAAAGTTATCGAGGGAGATTATTATTTTCCGCTCGATTCCATTAAGAAAGAATATTTCGTGCCGAGCACGACACGGAGCATGTCGCCACGCGAAGGAGAAGCACATTACTACGATATCGTGATCAGTGGCGCGGTCAATAAGGACGCCGCGTGGTATTTTCCGGAACCGTCTCCTGAGGCACCTGAGGTGGCTGGTTATATTGCGTTTTGGAAAGGCGTAAAAGTCATTTCTTAATCTTTTGCGTATGCTCAATCGTTACCCGCGTGCCCCGCACGAATCCGAAGGTATTGGCGGAAACGGGAAGCGCGTCGAGACGAGGCGGCCAGCTACCGTGGCGAACATCGAAAAAAATCAATCGTTTCAATGGAAAAAAGTTCCGACCAAGGAGCAATTCGGCCGTTTTTTGGAAGATCGTCATTCGCCGCGTGAATACGAGCAATCCGAACGCTTACAAGAATTGGCTCACCACGCCGCAGACGAACAAAACCAGTGGCTTAAAGATACCTTCGGTGTTGAAAATCTCATCAACGATGAAGGAAGCGTGGATATAAAACAGTTTAACCAGTTTCACGCTGGCGAAGGCGGTTATACCCCGGAAGAAGAGCGCGCGCAATACAAATTTGTTCTTGAATGGGAGAAAAACGACGCCGGAGTAGAACGCTCCCCTAACGCGCGCATGGACGAAGAAGCGTATGCTAAATTCAGGGAAAATAGGTTACAGGAATATGGCCTCTTCGAACTTTACAAAAACACGCCGAAAAATGATTCCGCCGCCCACAAACAAATTAACGACTTATTGTTGCGCGCCTTCCGTGAAGAGCAAAATTTTGAACCGAGCCGACAACTTGAAACCGTAGTCATGGTTTTGTTCAACAAAATGGTCGGTGATCGTTTTTTGGTGCGCAAGTCATCCAAGTACGATGACATGCGTAATCATATTGACACGGTTTTGACCGACAAAGAAACCGGCGAGATAATCTGCACGCTCGACGAAGTGCGCGGCGCGCAAGCTTTTCTTGTTGGTGGTGGAGTCGGTAAAAGCCAACGTGAATCACTCAAGCAGCACCGAACCTTTTCCGACAACGTTCGCGGCGGCAAGCAGCTCGCCCACGGCATAACGTTTAAAGAAGACCCGGCGACGAAAGAGAAAAAGTTATACCGCGGCAAAGTGCGCAACTTACCTATTCTCTACGCCAGCGTGTACGGCAACGACCTCAAACGAGTAATCGAAGAAATGACCGCACGCGGTGCTTCCAAAACCGAGGCGAGTCATGCCGAAGTGCGTTTATTTGACGCGCTCATCGCTTCACTCACCGAGCAGGCCGAAAATTTGGCGACGCTGCCGGCAGATGAAGCACCGCAGGCCGATTACTTTATTAAAGTGCAGAAGCGAGCAATAAAACTCCTTGATTCACTCGCTAAAATGAAAGCGATGCGTGACGAAAAATATTCTCCGGAAGGCCTGGCGCGTCAAAAGGCGGCGTAGGGCTACGGCGTAATCCTTTTACTATGACGTACGATCCTGAGGATCAGAATGATAAGGAGGGAGTAAAGGGCTGGGAACTCAGCGAATTTCTCCCTGACGATGAAGAGATTTTTACGCTCGACGGTGCGGATTCCGAAGCTCCGCAGCGCAGTTCGTTCTTTGAAGATTTACGTCTCTCTCACCAAAAAACCGAGGTCGAAGAAGCGATGCAGAAACAGAATGAATATCGCCGCGTTTTGGCACGTAATCGGCAAAAGATCCTCACGGCGCAGAAACACGTTGTACGCCAGCGTGTCGCACTCCATGAAGCATACCTGACTAAGCAGGCCGCACTCTCACAACCACTACCAGCTTTAGGACGCGATGAAATTTTAGTTGTGCGCTCCGGCGCCTTGCTTGAAGCGCGAACAGCCGATCATCAAAGCACGGCCGTCAATTGGGGGACGATCATGACCGGTTACGAATGGGGCGTCGAATATACTCTTGACCATGAAACGTTTTCACTCGTTGAGCGCCAAGAATACCTCAAGCGCCTCTACGAGCATCGCGTCCATCTTTTGGATACCGAAGAAGAGCTTTTGGAACTCCTGGCAGACGCGTGTAAAGATGAGCGACCGGAAATGGCCGAAGCGGTGAAAGAATATCGAAACCGTTTCCGCGCGCGCTACAGCGTAGAAACCGGCGAACCACTTGAACCCACGGATCGCGGCCGCGTGATCGCCGAAAAAATGCTGCGTAGTTTCCTGCTCAGCATCCGATATGATTTTCCAGAACTTGATCTAAAAATCCGGGTCGCGCACCCCATCGAAGAAGTAGCTTATCATCTCAATGCGATTGTAACCCGAACTGACACAGCTACAGCGGTCAATATTATTATCGACCGCTTATCCGAAAGCATTGCCGCGCTCAACAAATGCATAGTCGTAGAACGCGAACGCCTCCCCGAAACGCTCAAGAATTACGAAGTAACGCAGCTCTCCTGGAAAGAAAAATTGCGCCGGCTTGATCAGGACGGACAAACCGCGACGCGTGTTTTTATGGATTTTGAACGGTTGGAGGATATGTATACCGCCTGGCAGCACGCGCCGACATTCACCCGTCTCACGACGAATCCAGTGACGCTCTTGCCTTTGCCGGACCGCACCCTTTTGGCCAGCGAATTGTTTTCAGCTCTGCTTTCGCCAGCAGATGTGCAACGTATCGTGAGCGGACTGTAAAAAGCAACAAACGGTTGTGGTATACTTAATGAGTATGCGCCATCACACTCATCAATTCACTCGTTACAATTTTTTAGTCGAACTCATCGCCGGTGCCGGCGGCGCACTCTTGGTTGGCGTGCCGGGCCTGGTTGTGGGCAGCTATCTCGGTTTTGTATACGATACGCTATGGTGGGCCGGTTGGAGCGGAGAATCCGCCGGGGCACTCCTAGGACTCCTCATCGGCAGCGCGATTGGCGGCTGGAGCACCGTGTACTTCGCAGGGCAGCTCATCCATGACGAGCGCTCTGGTGTTGTTTCGTTTACAGCTGCACTTGCGGGTTTAGTGGTCAGTATTTTCCTTTTCGACAGCTCGCTCGCACCGTTGCCCGCCTTGACGCTTCTGAGCTTGCCGCTCTTTGCCGCCACTCTCGGATACAATCTCACCATTCCACACCGATCCTTTTCAACATCTGTCGAACGTCCCCACACAGACCAATCCTTCACAGATTTTTCACCCCCTCCGGTAGTACGAGTTCCGGCAGTCCGCGCGCGAGGAACGCGAGCGGGCCGCAGCGCAAAAACCGCGTTTTAACGCGGTTTTTGTTTTGAATCTGGCACAGACTCTTCTCTGCTTTCATCTTTTAACCACGGTACAGCACACATCCCTTCCCACAACGCATAGGATGTGGCGATAACGAGTGCAGTGGCGCTTAAAAAGAGTGCTGCCGCCCCGTATTCGGCCGAATTCAAGAAAAAGAGCGCTTTAAGATCCTGCACAATGACAGTCGGATTGGTGACGATGTGCCAACTATTCCAGCGTAAAAAACGTCCGACAAAAATACCAAATGCCGTAAGAATGGCGATCGAAGGCACGAAAACGAAGCGCCACCCTGCGGTAACCATACGCCCCCACACGCGCGCCATGCATTGGAGCGAAGCAACACCGGTAACAACGCCGATCAGCGCGGCCAAAAAAAGCAGCAGCATATCGAGCCATACAACGACCGTGCCGCGCTGTTTGAGATGTATAAAATCGGTAACCAGATAAAACGTGTTGGGAAAAAACAGCAGCCACAGTATTGACCAGCCTGCAAGGTGCGCGGCTGATCCGTCAATATGGATTCGCCAGACATGGCGAGCGGCGGCGAGAGGCACATAGGCAAGCGCAATGTTCCAGAGTAAAAATAAAAAACGCCAGTTGCCGGTGATGGCCGAACGCGCGGCAATTATAAGGCATAACGCAAGAACCGCCCCTACAAGCGTACGCTCCAGTGCATACGTTTGGGCGGAAAAAAATTTCATTCGTGCTAAGTAATTCATATCGCTTCCATAGTAACAGATGCAGTGCAGCGCAACAACTCTCCCCACACCTCAACTTGACCTCTCGCGTCGGCATATTTATAGTACTAGGACTCTTAATTGTTGCGCGTATGTCTACCTCGACCACGTTCTCAGCTACGTTTTTGAAAGAAATGAAAGCCAAACTCGAAAAACTCCACGAAGAACTCCAGCATGAAATTGCCACGCTCGAAACTCCGTCCGGTGAAACGGAATTTCCCCAGTACGGAAGCGATGAGGAAGAGAATGCCCACGAAGTCGTTGATTTTGAAACCAATCTTTCTATCGACCTGCGGCTCAAAAAAAGCTTGGCTGATGTTGAATCCGCGCTTAAGCGCTTGAACGACGGCACCTACGGCATTTGTAAATACTGCCAGAAACCTATTGTCGAAGAGCGCCTCATGGCACGACCAGAATCGAGCTCGTGCGTAGAATGTAAGAAAGCCATTACTCAAGAACTTTAATCACATGGTTCCACGTGCTTTCATGCACACTACGTTCGCCGGCGGAATCATCATGTTTTGCGTCGACCGTTTTTTTAAGAATCAGGCCATCGCAACCGACTTTCCACCACTCGCCGGACTTTTCGGCTGGAAACCCTTCCTTAACGAAGGGATCGCTTTCAGCATCCCGATTCCAGCCTGGCTCGTAGCACTCGCCACGGTGCCGTTTCTTGTTGTAGCCGGAGCCGGCATTCTCCTCATCGCCACCAAAAAAATACGCTCCGCCCTAGCACCGCACCCTTTTCCGCCGGAAGCTGCTCCGCTTGTATTGGTTTCCTTAACCTTGATGTTCAGCGGGGCACTGTCGAATTTTATCGACCGACTACTCTACCGTGCCGTTGTCGACTACATCGCTATCTATACTGCGGTCATCAATATTGCTGACCTGCTTATAGTTGCGGGTGGCGTGGGCGGGTTTGTGGCATGGAGGAAGTATTTTGATGAAACGGATGAAATAGTTGAATAGCCAGAAAAATCTACCTAAAAAATACCAAGGCTTTTGGAGAAAACTAAGCTGTTACCCGTGACAAAAGCGCTCAGTTCGCACCGGCTCCTCATGCCTGAAACGGAGAAGTATGTTCACGAAGAACATCCGCACGTATCTAATCGCAGCCGCTGGAATCCTCGCTTTCTTTTCCGCCACACCAACACAGCCACATCTACCGCCGGATCCACACCTCTGCCCGCCACCTGGGCACCGCTCGCCGTTCTCGTGTAGAAGCGTCAGCTCCTCAAGCCCGCTCCGAAGATTCGGGGCGGGGTTTTTTTTCTTCAAATAAAAACCCGACGATACGTCGGGATAGTTGTTAAGGCCAGAACCACAGGTCGCATATGGCGGTTACCGGAGGAGACGGCATCGCCTGCGCTGCACAATCGTCTTCGACGAAGATTCGCTGACTATTCAAGTACAAACGCCTGAACCGCGTCGTGCCGCTGTCTCCGGATATCGTGGTAATACGGCGCACACTATAATGTAAATCAACGCTATAGTCGTAACGCTTCCAGGCGTTAAAGTACCACCACCTGCTGTACCAGTCATCGTTTATCCTGCTGAGCAGGTAATTAAGTTCTGCGAGCTCGAAGGTGCCTGCCGCAACCGCCTTTATCTCGATCAGCACATGCTGCCACTCCGTGCCGCGAGGCACGTCTTCCCATCGGCACAGCTCGACAGAATCCCAGTCTTGCATCGGGAAACAGACCATTGAAGAACATGCCGGATTGGGATGCCGGGCGATCATCCGAACCGGTTCTTTATCGCCTACCTTAGGACAAGGAAATATAGATCCGGCGACGACATCATCAATCAGGTCCCCATTTCCTGCGCCGGCATCCGGCAAGCCGATCGGAAGCCGGATAATCGGTGTTCCGTTGGACCCGGAGCGAACATCTTCACCACAACCCGAAAGACCAGCAACAAGTATAAGCGCCATGAAAGAACATAAACGCATGTAGGGCCTCCTTTTTTATTTTAAGGTCGTAAAACTATAGGGAATTTTTAAAGGATGGTCAATAGTCCTGTGCATTTATTATATACGCGCTAATGACAAAACGGTCATTAGCCATTTCTAATATGTCTTGAACCAAAAACCGCCAGCCGAGAGCTGAGCGGTTTTCTAAATCTTTTTACCACCTACCAATCGAGCGTGCCACCCACCTGGTACTCGGTGACGCGCGTTTCGAAGAAGTTTTTTTCTTTGCTCAAGTCGACCGCTTCGCTCATCCACGGGAAGGGGTTGGCCACGTTGTACTGCGCCGGGAGTCCGATGCGCGTGAGGCGGCGGTCGGCGATGTATTCGATGTACTGTTTAAAGCCGTCGGCGTTCATGCCGAAAATGCCTTTAGGGAAGACTTCTTGCGCGAACGTGTATTCGAGTTTTACCGCCTGATTCACGAGATCGATGATACGGGTTTGGAAATCCGGGGTCCAGAGTTCGGGCTGTTCTTCTTTGATGGTGTTGGCGAGGTTAATGCCGAAGTTGAGGTGCTGGCTTTCATCTCTCATAATGTACTGGATCTGCTCGGCCGCACCGCACATCTTGCCCATACGCTGGAATCCGAACATGACCGCGAACGAACTGTAGAAGAAGATACCTTCGAGGATGACGGAAAAGACGACGACGTTCTCGAGGAATTTCTGGTCGGCTTCGAAGGTGCCGGTTTTAAACTGCGGATTGAAGATGCCTTCGTTGAATCCGAGGATGAAGGCGTCTTTATTGTAGATGGCATCCACTTCGCGGTACATGTTGAAGATCTCGGCTTCATCGAGACCGAGACTTTCTACGATGTACTGATAGGCATGCGTATGGATAGCTTCTTCGTAACCCTGGCGCAAGAGGTACATGCGGCATTCCGGCGACGTGATGTGGCGGTAGAACGCGAGCACGATGTTGTTGGCCGCGATGGAATCGGCGGTGGTAAAGAATCCAAGCACGGTTTTGAGCGCTTTGCGTTCATCGTCATTAAGAAGCGTCGGTGATTTCCACTGTTCAATGTCTTTCTGCATGCTGATTTCGGTGGGGAGCCAGTGGTTGGCGTTGCCGGTGTTGTAAGCATCCCACGCGAATTTATGACGCATGGGGTAGAGTTGCATCACGTCCGCATCGGTGCCATTGATGACACGGCGTTGGTTGATGTCGATTTTTTGGGAGGTTTTGGAAATGGGCATAAGTATGAAAGGACGTAGGTTGTAGGTGTGTAGGGAGTAGAGAAAATTCTTTACTCCCCACTTTTTACAACCTAGGGTGATTTTATTTTTTGCAAGAGGACATTTAGCATTTTCATGATTTCTTCGAGTTTTAGCTCTAGGGCTTTCGGCACTAAATCTTTTCCCCAGGATAGCCGTTTTACTATCTCGAGATGAGTCTCCAGCTCTGCACCAGAACCGTAAGAGAATGATACGAATTGAGTATAGTAATTTCCTCCTCTACGATATCCTTCGGCCAGATTGGCGGGTATAGAGACGCTCGCTCTACGAATTTGAGATGTCAATCCATACAATTCTGATTTTGGAAAAGCTTCGGTCAACTCATAGAGTTCGGTGGCCAACTCTACAGACTTCTGCCAAACCTTTAAATCCCTGTATGAATTAATAATATTTTGCTGCATACGTAAGTCCCTACTCCCTACGCTCCTACGAACTATCTCCTAACTCTGACACGACTCACACGTCGGATCCGCAATACTGCAGGCTTTCATTTGGCTCGGGGCTTTGATGGAGACCGGGATGCTGACCGGCGTAGACATTGGTGTAGGTGCCGGGGCTGGAGCGGGTTGCGGTGGCGGAGTGACCGGTGCGGATGGCTGGGTTTGTGGAGCGCTTGCGGCCGGAGTGTTCTGGCGCATGTGGGTCGCGCCGAATTTCTGCGTGTCGACGGTGGATTTTTCCACTTGCGAAATCGCGAGTGTTCGAAGATAGTAGGTGGTCTTGAGACCAAGCGACCAGGCGTAGAAGTACATGTCGCTCAATTCTTTACCCGAGGTGGAACGGAAGTAGAGGTTGATACTCTGGCTCTGATCGATCCACTTGGCGCGGTAGGCAGCCGATTTGACGAGCCAGCGCTGGTCGATTTCGAACACTTCTTTATATTTGGCGCGGATGTGTTCGGGAATTTCATTGATGGCGGCGATCGAACCGTCGTGGTATTTGATCTTGCCCATCATCTCGAAATCCCAGAGACCGAGTTTCTTGAGGTCTTCGACGAGGTACGGGTTGATAACGATAAAGTCACCGGCCTGATTGGATTTGACGTAGATGTTCTTGTAGATCGGTTCGACCGTCGGGATGCAGCCGACGATGTTGGCGGTGGTAGCAGTGGGGGCAACAGCCAAGCAGTTGGAGTTGCGCATGCCGTAGTCTTTGATAGCTTCGCGGACGACCGACCAGTCGAGGCGCGAGGTGCGATTGACGTCGATTTTCTCGCCGCGTTCGTCTTCAAGGAGCGCGATGGTGTCGAGCGGAAGGAGGCCGCGATCCCACTTGGAGCCACGGAACGTGGGATAAGCACCGCGTTCTTTGGCAAGATTCGCGGAAGCGAGGAACGCATAGTACGAAATGACTTCCATGCTGTAGTCGGCGAACTCAACGCAGGCTTCGGAATCGAAGTTGATGTTGAGCTGGTAGAGCGCGTCGTGGAAACCACGCAAACCAAGACCAACTGGACGATGGCGCATGTTGGAGCGCTTGGCGTCTTCGGTCGGGTAGTAGTTGATGTCGATGACGTTATCGAGCATGCGCATAGCGACGGGCACCACTTCGGCGGCGAGCGCCACGTCGTACTGGCCGTTCTTGATGAAGCGCGCCAGGTTGAGCGAACCCAAGTTGCAGACCGCGGTTTCGTCGTCCGAGGTGTTGAGGGTGATTTCGGTGCAGAGGTTGGACGAATGCACGACGCCCACATGGTCTTGCGGCGAGCGGATGTTCGAGGGGTCTTTCCAGGTCATCCACGGATGTCCGGTCTCAAACAGCATGGCAAGCATTTTTTTCCACAAATCGCGCGCTTTCATGGTCTTGAAGAGTTTGATCTTGCCGTCTTTGGCCATCTGTTCGTACATGGCGTATTTTTTGGCGAAGCGTTTGCCATAGATGTGGTGCAAATCCGGCGTTTCATCCGGCGAGAAGAGCGTCCAATCGGCGTCTTCGCGGACGCGTTGCATGAAGAGATCCGGAATCCAGTTGGCTGTGTCCATGTCATGCGTGCGGCGGCGTTCGTCACCGGTATTTTTGCGCAGTTCAAGGAAGGATTCGATGTCGTAGTGCCAGGTTTCGAGGTAGACGCAGGCAGCGCCGCGGCGGCGACCCGAACGGTTGATGGCGACCGTCACGTCGTTGGCGATCTTGAGGAACGGAATGACGCCCTGAGACTCGACGCCCGTGCCTTTGATGTAGGAACCGGTGCCGCGGATGTTGGTCCAGTCGGTGCCGATGCCACCCGACCATTTGGAGAGCTGCGAGTTGTCGGAATAGCTTTTAAAAATACTCTCGAGCGAATCGCCGACCGTGTTGAGGTAGCACGAAGAGAGCTGTGGTTTGTGCGTGCCGGCGTGGAACAAGGTTGGGGTGGACGGCGTGTAGAGGAGTTTGGCCATGATGCCGTAGAATTTGACGGTCCACTCGTGACGATTCTCTTTTTCGCCGAGCGCGGTGCCCATGGCGATGCGCATCCAGAACATTTGCGGGGTTTCGAGGGTGCGTTTCTCGGGATAATCCGTAACGAAGTAGCGATCGAACAGCGTCTGCAAACCGAGGTACTGGAACTCGTCATCTTTGGAAATATCGAGTTCTTTGGCCAAGCGTTCCAAATCAAAGGTGAGGAGTTTGGGGTCGAGACGCTCAATTTCCACGCCGCGCTTGATGTTTCTCACGAACGCTTCGCGATATTGGGTTTCGAGTTTGGCGAAATCGATCACGTCCGGACCGATGACTTCTTTATAGTTGATGTAGAGGAGGAGACGTGCCGCGACTTTGGCATAGGCCGGATCATGTTCGATCATGGCGCGCACCGTCATGATGAGCGCTTTGCCGATGTCCACGGTTTTGATGCCTTCGTAGAGTTCGGTGCGGCACTGGGCGAGAATGGCTTCGGTGTTGACCACATTCTCGAATCCTTTAACGGCGAACGAGAGCGAACGGCGGAGCTTGTCCATGGAAAAGAGTTCCTTGGCACCCGAGCGCTTAAGAACCCAGAGCTGGTTATGGTCCATTTTTTCGAGCGTGGCGCGCTTTTTTTCTTCGCGCTCTTTGGTGTGCTCGTAGCGGTAGAGGATGTAGGCTTTCGCTACGTCGAAAAAGCCGGCTTGCATGAGCTGTTTTTCTACGGCATCCTGCACGTTTTCGACAGTCGGAGTTTTTTCTTGGTACGCAGCTTCGAGTCCTTTGACGACTTCGGCAGCGAGCGCAGCAACAACGGACGGGTCAGCGCCTTTACGCACTTCAAGAAACGCTTTCTGCATGGCGAGCGCGATTTTATCGGGGTTGAAATCGACGACCGACTTGTCGCGCTTGACGATCTGGAGGATGGAACTCGACATAGATAAGCCTAGTAAATAAAGCGTCCGGCTTGGGGAGCCTTTCTCCTGCCCCGCAACCCGACGTAGACAGAGTATAGCACACCAAAAAAACTACCAGTAGTGGTTTGCAAAAGTGGATAAACACTACGGGTAGTTTTGCTAGTTAAGCTGGAGAACGAAGGTTTTTACTCTGGCAAGTGGATAAAAATGGGGATAAAAAACAAAAAAACTGACCGAAAGCCAGAGTGAAATCATTAACAATTTTTTCAAAAAGTATCCACGAACCCAAAGCCACCCTCTCCTACGGGGCGGCGGATTTAGAATGTCACGGTAAACGGAATTTCTTTGAGCTTGATAGCAGGCTTACCGTCGTTCAACTGGAGATAGACATGAAAACTCCAGTTTCCCACGTCGTAGGGACGAGCCTGGGGAAAAGCGTAGGCCCGGCTCCACACCCAGGGTTCAACGACCGTATAAGAATACGGTTCGTCTTTCCACTGGAGCTGGCCGTTTTTGTAGACGTGGGTAATGAACTTAAAGTTGCGGTTGATGTTCTCTACGTACAGCATGCCGTAAACGGTCGGATTGACGTAGGGATTGATCGTCGTTACCGCCGGACAGGTGTATGTCCAGTTCGTGTCCGCACCGCCTTGGGGCGGCCGGTTGCACACTACGCCGTTGCCGTTATGCACGAACGGCGCGCTTTCGGCCACCGTGAACGCGGCCTTGGCCACAGGGAAACTCGGGAATTGATCCGTGGTTTTCACGTAGTAGCGGATTTCCCAGTTCCCCGGCTTGTCAGGGTAGACCCAGGGCCAAAAGTAGGATCGCTCCCATCCCCAGGGGTCGACGCCGGTCGCCTGCCATTCCTGCGTATTCACGATCTGCTCGGCGCGCGGCCCGAAACGGACTTCGGCGCGGTAGGAAAAATCGTGCGGAATGGCGTCGATACGGAACATGCCCCAGACCGGTTCTTTGGTGCGAAATACCGTCTTCGGGGTGCAGGAGTACACCCAGTTGGTAGACGCTCCGCCGGTCGGTTCGGTGGCGCAGAGGGTGGGGTTATTGGCGGGGTTGTAGGTGAAACCGTTGGTGGAGGGGTAGAAACGGTCAACCTGGTAATCAAGAAAAGGAACGTCTTCCAGTTTCACGTTAGCCAACGCGGGATTGTTCTTAGAACTATCGTTGTTATAACGGATACTGAAGTGCAGGTGCGGGCTTTCTGTCCCGCTCCATCCCATCTTTCCTAATTTCTGTCCACGAACGACATTTTGCCCTGGTACGACCACAATCGTTCCAGGCGTAAGATGGGTGTACTCGGTTTCATAACCACTCCCCCGCCTGGAGCTGCCAGAGTGGTTAATAAAAACCTTGCAAGCAGCATTTTGCAGACCATTACCACAATCACCCGCTTCGGTAGCCAAGCTAACTTTTCCGTCAGCCGCAGCTAAAACATCAATCTGACCATCGCCTTTGTCGAAAAACTGACCATCGACGTAGAAGTTATCACCAAAGTCGATAGCGTGGTGATAAACTCCCGAGTGAAAAGTGACGAGAAGAGACCAAAAGCCGGGATTCGTGTTCACTTTCCATCGTATGCCAGCCGGAAGTGGCATGAAAAGTTTTGGTCCAGCATATGTTGAGGATTGACGATGTTCAAAAACATCATCAGGAATCTCATTTCCACAGCCGGGCAACTGAAACGCGCTCACGAAACTAAGCGCTATCATAGCAATGCCACCAAAGAACGAACGGATTGACATGACATACCCCTTGGTACGTTGTTTACTGCAGTGGCCTGAATACTCAGACCATCAAGGCTTCCTTTTAATAATAAGAAAACCTTGTGATCAAAACATTACGGGCTAAAAGTAAGTGTCTGTACTATTTTTTTAATTTGATCGTACGAAAAATTCGTTTCATCAAAGACAAGTGCGGCGACGGGGAACGAAGCATTTTTTAAAGGAATCAAAACGGTAATAAAACGGGGCCTTCCCTCATTCCATTCGTAAAAAAACTGCACACCATCTCGGTATAGAGAAATCGTCCTTCGACCGAGGACAAAGGATTCAAGAAAATTAAAACTTTTGAACTTGTAAATTCCCAACGGAGATACAATGAGACTGGTTGAAGCAAATGGGGAAAAAGCTCCATCATAGGAAAAATCGGGTGATCGCGCAACTACGGTTACGCGCACCTGATCATTCATGGCAGCAGAAACATACGATTTCATATGAGGACCATCACAACGGCTTTCAGCTTTTGCGCAATCCTCAAGCCCACCCCGTATTTCTAAATCGCGAAATGGCAACCTCATCTCAAATCCCAATTCTTGGAATTCATACAAAGGCCATTCACTGACCGGACGATCTATCAGTAAATTAAAAGTTGTTGAAGATTGGACAATTACGGCGGGAGTAGAACTCGAAGAAGTCATTGTATCGGGCTGTTCGGAAGACGGTTTGGACAGACAACTAGCTCCAAGCATGAGTCCGATGAGTCCGGTTATAGCCAGCAAGTTAGTTTTTTTCATAGTGTTGGTAGTGTTGTACTTAGACTTAATATCACAGGCATTATGAAATTGTCTTAAAATATTTCTACGGTTCTTACTATGACCAATCCTCTTCATCTCAAAAAGCTACCACTTCTCCCAAATCACCACTCGCAATCTTTTCCTTTCGATCAAAGGTTCCTTCTACACGCCATAGAGTAGACGAGGCTCCGTAACCTTCGCGCACAATACTGAATCCTTTTGCTGGACCGCCCGATAAAACTTCTTCACGTATATACGAATAGCGCACGGATGAAGACACAAACGTGGCTGTTTTTTTGTTGGTATCGACGAGGAATGTTTTAACGATGACGGGAAGCTGCTCTTGAGTATCGATATCAATTGAAATGATATGTTGGCCAGTTGAGGGATTTAATTTCCAATCACCAACCCACGGGTAGCTACTACTCACTACCAGAGGAATTATAGCCGTACGCATAAAGTTCGTATCGTAAAGTTCGAGCCGGGGAATGGGATCTATTTCCGGAGAAGCTTCATCCCACATGGTACGAAAAGCGAGCACATGCCGAGCGTCAGAGAAACCGAGAACATCAAGCCCGCCTTCGATACTCGGAGTATTAATCGTTTTACTAAGGACTTTTCTCTGATTATCATAAACACTCCATCCTCCCCCTTCGTAGTATCCTAGCTGAAGAAGCGCAAAACGCCGGTCCATCGTCCAATCCAGGAAGCGGTATGACAAGCACGCGCTTACGGTAAATTCAGGACGCGTGAATAATCTTTGTGAGTTCGTATTATATACTTTTCCGGTGTCGGCTATAAAAAAGAGTTCGTGAGGCTTTAAAAATTGTACGCTTCTAACCATGCCATTGGTTTTTTTGGTTTGGAAGACAATTTTTCTTTGTTTGGTTTTAAGGTTGTAGAGGACGAGAGTGTCACCGGAAAGGTCTGTACAGTCGAGGGCCATGCCGGAAAGAGAAGCAAAATCGAGGGGTTTAGCCCGGTATGTATAGGCGAGCCATGTTTTACTAGGTGAAAGAACGAGATGACGAATAGGGAATTTTTCGTCCAAAATCTTTATCAGATGTATTGAAGATGAAATGTCCGCGCGCCAGATCGTTCTGTCTTCACTATATATGATATTTTTTGAGGCGCCGTTAGCAGAAATAACGGTGGCCCCCGGTGGGAGCACGCGGGGGTCGGGAGTTTCAGGTATTGATGAAGGTGCGGAATCCGCTGCCGTTGCAGCAGACTCTACGGATTGAGGGAGTGGGACGGGAGGCTGAACATTACGAGGTGGGACAGACACAGAATCTCGCCCTACAAACGCGATAAAAATACTTATAACAACGATACCGACAAAACCTGTACCGATTAAGATAATGCGCTGTGTTAGATTCATAGATACAAGACGCTTGAAATGACTGGAATGACTTTAGTATACCAGCCCAACCAAAAACACCGACGCGCAGTCGATGTTTAGAGAAATTGTACAGCGTGAAAAAATGTGCGCAAGGCTTTGGTGTGGACAAGAAATACATGCGCAGTTACAGCTTGACAAAATGACGTAAAATAGCTATACTTTGGAGTTATTTCTGGAGAACGATTGCTGTCTTGGGCACCTGTATCTCTGGTGTCAAAGCTCATCAACCGTTCAGACTACGGAGGAACAAACCATGGGACGTGCAAACTTTTGGACCGATCAGGCTGCGAAAGAAGGTTGGAAGACGTTTCTCGCCACCTTTCCGCACCGGCGCTTCGTCGTGGGACTCGCGCATATCGCAGCATTTCTCGCAAAGCGCGGTAGCACGTCCCTGGACTGGGATCCGTTCATTGCAACCACACGTACTCTGGCGGACAAATACCTGGTCGTTGACACGGAAGAGGACCTGCAGTGCCACACCTTCGTGACGGAGGGCGGCACTCATACCGTGGACGAGCCCACCATGCGCGCTGCATGGGCCGGATGGTACGAAGCTTGCCGGATTCACCAGCTCTCGCGTACGTTCACCACCGACGACCTGCGTGCTGCGTATCCCAGTACGAACGTGCTCTGCCTGACGATCAACTTCGCCCGGGCATGCCTCGAGAGCCCCTTCATGCAGGGCAAGGCCGATGAGGTAGAGAGAGCGACCGTGCTGGTCGAGGATCTGCTCCGTTCGAGCTACAGGAAAGCCATTCAGCTCCCATCGCGGGAGGTCATGAGGCACCCGGAATACGTTGCGCTGGAAATGGCCGATGCTGCGTACTGCAATCGCTGGTTCGCGCTCATTCCCTGCTGGCACGAACGCTGCGCTGACACGGCGCAGGGCCGACACGCCCACATTCTGCCGTGGGAGTGGCCGCACTGGGCCGAGCCGGAGATCGACTTTCCGACTATCCGCTCGCGGCATCAGGGCGAACGTGTCATTACCGAGCGCTTCGGCAACCGCAAGCTGGGACCAAGCGCCTTTCAGGAACTCCTGAACAGCCTGGATCGTTCCGGTCTGCCGCAGATCCTGCCGCTCCGGTAGCGCACCTTCCCGCCAGATATCAAGCCGAGCACTCAGTTGCTCGGTTTTCGTTTTCTTTGTACGCTAGTTGCACTATGCCCTCCCCTACCCTGCGTGAACTCAGAAAATTCCAGCGAACGGTTTGGGATTTTTATGACAAAAATAAACGCGCCTTCGCCTGGCGCGAGACGACGGATCCGTACCAGATAACGGTGTCGGAAATCATGCTGCAGCAAACGCAGACCGAGCGAGTGGCAAAAAAATTCCCGGAATTCTTGGCAGCGTTTTCGACCTGGAAAAAACTTGCCGACGCTCCGCTCCCCGACCTTTTACGCGTGTGGCAGGGCATGGGTTACAACCGCCGCGCCATCGCGCTTCAAAAAATCGCAGTGCGCGTAGTGAACGAATTTGAAGGACAGCTTCCCAACAATCCGGAAATACTCGAAACGTTTCCCGGCATCGGACCCAACACCGCCGGTTCCATCTGCGCCTTTGCCTTCAACGCGCCGACGGTATTCATCGAAACCAATATTCGCGCGGTATTTCTGCATCATTTTTTTGCCGATCAAACCAAGGTGCACGACAAAGAATTACTGCCGATCGTAGAAGCCGCGCTCGTTACCGAACGTGCGCGTGAATGGTACTACGCGCTTATGGATTATGGCGTGTATCTTAAAAAACTCCACAAAAATCCCGCACGGCGCAGTGCGCACCACGCGCGACAATCCGCATTCGAAGGTTCGGACCGGCAAATCCGGAGCGGAATTTTGAAACTGTTATTAAAAATGACAGAGGCGTCGCTTGAAACCATTTTTGGAAACTTTCCCGATACCGACAACGAGCGCGTGGAGCGTTTGCTTGGACAGCTGGTACACGAAGGCTTTGTAGCGAACGAAAAAGGCATTTTTTGCATCCGTTCGGAAAAATAAAAAGGAGGCTGGAAATTCCAACCTCACTGTGGGGGCGAATATGCGCCGTAAAATGCTAGCGCGCGGAGAAGCTGCGGCGGGGCAGGGTTTCAACGGCCGTGATCAGCTCGTTGCAGCTATAGCCGACGATCCCATTGATAATGAGGAATAGAAGTGCGATGCCCGCTTTGGACAGCGGGCGATTGCGCGAAAACGATTCGTCGTCAGGCCTAGACGGTTCTTTAGAAACTCGAAACGAAGACATGTACACCTCCAGGGCAGGATACTACGTGTTTTTTTGCGTTTCGTCAAGGTTTAAAGGCGCAAAACTAAAAGCAAACGACCGGCGTTGAGCCGGTCGGGAGGAGCGCTCGCGTGTAGCGGCGAGCGTATTAGATCTTACGGAAGACGGTGTAGTGGATGGCAAGATCCTTCGTGCGAAACGCGGCAACGGTTCGCCTGAATATCACCCGATCACCGTGACGAGGGCTTTTTTCTGTCAGCTGCCTCATGTTGTACAGAAAAATCGCCTCACCCACGACGACGATCGCTTCGAAGATGGGCGGTCCCCCTTCATCGCCCTCAACCTTGGTGATCTTTTCTACCGTACCCACGGCACACCCTGCTTTGGCCAGCCGCCTTTCCAAATACTCCTTAACGTTAGGCGGGAAATCAGCCCATCTCATGCAGGCCGTACGATACAACCCGACGAGATCCGTTTCACGATCGAGAAGTTCATCAATGGCCACGGCTTCGTTTGGAGTTGCGGCGTGCGAACGAAGTGCCCACAGCCACAAGAGCGGCGCTTTCGCTCCCGCACGGCGGCGGACGTTATGAACGATCTGCCACTGCGTCTTAATCTCGAGCGAGCGCAACTGACTGATCGTAAGTGATTCGACATCATCGAGCGACTGCACCGCATGTTCGATGAGTTGGCGGGCATTTTCTCCGGAACCGAGCCCGGCTCCGATGTAATCCGGGTAGATAAGGCCAATCTCCGGATGCTTGCGGAGCGCGACCTCAAACAGCGGCACGAGCCACTCACCGGGGAACTTGTGAAAGTCGCACTGCGGCCAGTTCTTGATAGTCTCGACGATGCAGTCGGTCTTACCGCGCTCGGGCGTGACGCTCTCGAACCTCTGGCAGACGAGCGCGAGAACATGCTGACGGGGAATGCCGGCGTGAAGCAGCGCACCGACATGCTGCGCACTGCCCCAGCGCACGAAGTATTCGTCAGCAAATTCCTTCGCCGCGGCGGGCGTGGGGAAAAGGATCTTGAACGTGCGCTTGTCCGCCATATAGATCTGGAAAACGCGCGCCGCCGGATACGATCGGATAAACGCGAGCGGGTCGTCGATAAGACCCTTAAAGTCATGGGGAAAGCGCCAGAGCACGTCACCACCGATCGAAAGATCGTGGGCATGAGCGCGTTCATCATCGGTCCAGATAGCTTCGATCATCTCCTCAACCGACAAGCCGCCGGTGATTAAAGCATTTTCCAATCTTTCGCGGAATTCTTTGATTTCCGAAGGGTTGGTTAACACGGTGGGTTGAGGCAGGATAGGAACGCACGACGTATCGTTCATGATTTTACCTCTCACGTACGGGTTTACGAAGGCGGAAAAGAACGGTTTCAGCTGTCGATTTCTGCTAGCGCATAAACAAAAATCGGCAGCCAAAGTACGCGTCACCATATCACGGACTATTCGTTATGTCAATCATTTATCTACTCCCTACGCTCCGACGTTCTATTCCCTAAAAACACAAAAGCCGTCACACGAGGTAACGGCTGAGAATGAACAAAAGGGAATGAAAGTTGGAATCGAACTAAAGGCGAGAAGCGGTAGGCACTACAGGTTCTCGACGAGGCAGGATCCCGTCTCGCCCATGTAGAGCGTGGTGCAGGGATCGCTCTCGAGCTGGCCGTCCTGGCGGAGGTAGGCCTTGCGGACCTGGACGTTCGCGCCGGTGCGCAGTACGGCGACCTCGTCGCCCGTACGACCCACGGTGTAGATCTTGTTGGGCGCGGCCGGAACCGTGACGCAGGTGCCCGTGGCGTTGCAGACGTTGACGTTACCACTCACGACGGTGAGGGCGATGAGGCCGAGGTAGACACGGCTCGTTCCCTTCTTCACGAAGGTGCCGCTGTCCGTCCGATCGAAGGCGTAGGGCGCGTTCCAAGAGAGGGAACGCGGGTCAGCGAGAGTCGACGGGCCCTGGACGCACACGAGGGTGGGGTCGGTCATGTCGCGCACGGCGGAGCTGCACGGGATGATCGGGGCGACGTACGGGCAGCCGCGGCGGTTCGGATCCGGCGTGGCACCCTGCGCCTCGTCCGGGCACTGGTCGTCGGCATCCAGCACCCCATCCATGTCGCGATCCTGGGGCATCGGGGTCACGATGGGCATGTCGTTCTTGATGCCCAGGACGACCTCGTCGATCTTCTTGAAGGTCCCCTCGAAGCCCGGCGTCGCCAGGTAGGCGCACCAGGCCGGAATGACCTGACCCTGCTCGATCCGGTAGACATACCGGATGTTATGCTGGGCGGTGAGCTTCTCCAGACACTGGACCTGGAGCATCTTGTCACCATCCGGGCAGACGACCGCTTCGAACATGATGTCGGCTCCGTAGAAGCTGATCCAGCCGCCGGTCTTGGCAGCCTCGGTGCCAGCCTTGTCCATCTTTTCCTGGATGTACATGCCGGCCAGGGAGCTGGGCTTGCCCTCGGTGCAGTAGCTGATCTCGCGCTCCGACAGCAGTCCGCAGCCGGACACGAAGGAAGCAAGGCCAACAGCGGCGACCACAAGGCCCTTGGAATTCTTCATCTGGACACTCCTTTTCCTGTTGTCTAGGCTCTGTTGAGCCGTTTTAGAGAACTTCTTCGCACTGGCTTCACCAGGCGATTACAAGTATCAGGATACCATATTTTTGTCACTTTGTCAAGATAATAACGGAATGGGTTTATGGTCTTTTTTCTCTGCAAATAAAGATGGTATTTATATAAAGAATCGACCAACTGTGGTCGATTTGTAGTGTGCGCCCGCTCATCTCGCATCCTTACTTTAAAAACACAAAAGCCGTCACACGAGGTAACGGCTGGCAATGCAAAAGAGAATTCGAATCGGAATCAGAATGTACGTCGGTAGACGATGAGAGCTACAGTCCCGACGGGCGGCAGGAGTCGGTGATCATGTTGTCCAGCGTGGTGCAGACCATGCTCTTGGTCACGCCATCCTCGTAGTAGGCGATCCGGAACTTGGTACCGGCGACGTCCGGGCGGACCGAGACGTACTCGTCACCCGGACGACCGATGGCGAAGATGGTGTTGGCCTTGTTCGTGAACGAGCTGCAGACGCCGTTCGCGGAGCAGGCCTGGAAGGAGCCGCTCAGGAAGGAGCCGCCGCTGTCGAGGACGATGATGCCGGCGATGATGCGCTTGCCCTGGACCATCTGCCAGGTGCCGCTCGCGGCCTGATCGAAGGCGTAGGGCGCGGTCCACGAGGTGGTGCGCAGCACGCCGATCTTGGAGGGGTTCTGCACGCAGGCGCGCGAGCCGTCATTGCTCCAGCCGAGCGCGCTGCACGTCTCGATGGGCATGGTCGTGCCCGGGCAGCCGCGGCGCATTTGGTCCGGGTTGGCACCGGCCACGGTGTCGGGGCAGACGTCGTCCTGATCGCGCACGCCGTCCTGGTCACGATCCGGGCAGCCCTGGAGGGTGCCGGCCGTCATCGGGCACTGGTCGTGCTCACCGAGGTATCCGTCCTTGTCCGGGTCCGCGGCCGGGTTCATCGGATCGAGCGAGGCGATGACCGTCTGGATGTCCTGGTCGTTCGGGTGGGCCAGGCACGAGGTCGGCGCGCTCTCACCCTTCGTCACGCGCCGCACGAGGGGCGAGTACTCCGGGGTCGTACGGTTCCAGAGGCAGGCGCGCTGGTCGAGGACGTTCTTGTCCGAGCAGCACGCGACCGCGCCGGTCTTCATGGTCCAGACGCAGTAGCCGCCATCGGTGGCGCAGGCGGCGTTGCACTCCTTGGCGCTCTTCTCGTAGGCCGCGCGCTCGGGAGCGTTCCCGGGCATGTCGCAGAGATCAGCGGTGCAGCCATTCAGAGCCACCATGAAAAGCACGGTGAAAAGGCACGCAAGGCTTCGAGCGATGAACATGGAGAACCTCTCTTTCTTTCTCTCTGTTTTTCAAAAGGCGTTGATGGGCGCCGTAGATTTATGCCGTTTATGGCAACTACGACGCGCCATTATAGTCTTTTTTTATGATTATGTCAAGAATATAACGGGATAAATGTTGCGGGAAGCACCAATTTAAAAACGGCCGGTAGGGCCGTTTTGGCTAAAAAACTACATTCTCCAGGCGACCATAAGGCCACGCCATGCCTTGACCAGCTCTTCGCGGCCATCGTGGCGGGCACGCTGAGAAGCATGGCGCAGCGCCTGGCGCAAACGTGTTCCAAAAGGATAGTGGCGCCGCAGCACCTTGAGCACCTCCCCCACCTCATCGACAAACTCGAGAGCCCGGGTGAGGTTGGAATTATGCTCGGAGATTCCCAAGAGCCCATCAGCCAAGAAGCCTTCCAGATCGACACGCAGGGCTTCAGTGACAATCTCGGGGCCGAGCTCGGTGGCTTTGGCACTGGCGAACCACCCGATACCAATAGCGATATCGCGCTTCCAACGAGGCGTTTCGGGCTTGTCGGCGTAGGGGCTGCCGGGCATAAGGAGCGGCGCGACGCTAAGGTAATACATCACGCGGCGGCGGATGGCGGCGGCGTTCAATTCTGGATCAACGCCGGGCCGCTTGCGCACCTCGTTGAGTATCTCGTGCAGCTCCGGGTTGGTAAGGAGCGTTTCTGCCGTCGTGATGGGCTCTACCGGGACCTCGGCGATGAGGCGCTCGACGATCCGGTTGCACTGCTCGGGTGTCAGATCGGCTGCAGAGCGCAGCAGGTCTTTGGTGGAAAGAGCGACAGGAGCAGATTCGGTTCTTTCTGCCGATGCCACCAGGGGGGCAAACACGCCCATATCAAGTGCACGTGGGTGGTAGATGGTGATAAAATTCCGCGTCGCATGAGGCATTCCCTCGGTCCATTCACCGCGCAACGCATGGAACTGCCTGCCGGCGATAACACCCTTCACACGCCAGGGGGTTTCATCGAGCGCACAGCACGCGTCCTGCAGATCCGTAAGTGTCACCGTATCACTGAGCACGTAATTATAGGTAAAGACGCCGTGGTTATGATCTTCTCTTGAAGAGGACGGGTGCGGGTCGTGGTGATGATGCGCGCAGTGCGCGATGCGGCACTGCAATTCCTTCGCTACCGGACGCTCCAAAAGGAGCTCGGACGGCAATCCGTGGCCCGAGGGGATGAGAAACAAAGGAATGCCCTGGGCATGGTGCGCAACGTATTCCACCATTTCCTCAATCGCAGCATCGGTAATCGCGGCGACCGACGAAGGAAACTTGGTGAAGCCGACGCCGAGCGTGGCAGCCCGGAGCTGGCTAGGAACAATCGCGCCGAGCTCGCGGTTGGCAGCGAAGTGCCGCACATCCACGAGGGTGATGACAAGCGGATCAAGACCAACGCTCCGAAGCACGGACGGCGCTTCGTCACCCGCGATAAAACCATAGGGCTCGACAATGAGCCATTCGTAGCGACCGGAAGCAGCGATGTGGCGAAAAACCCGCCGCGCAGACTCCTCATCACGGCAACCAAAGCAGCCGCTGTTGAGGGTGACGATATCGGCACTGCCAACGAGCGCGGTCGCGTCAGTGGTAGCGCGCGTCCCATCGTCGTTGCAGACGACAGCTACGGTTCCTGGCAGGACGTTGTGGTTCAGAGTTTCACGAATGAAAGTCGTTTTGCCCGCTCCGGGCGGGCCGAGAATGAGCAGCGTGCGCATGTTCAGCTCCTTGGCACGATAGTAAGAAAGATCGGCTACCGGTGATTCTTATCACAAGCAGCGGTCTCTTGCCAACTAGCCCGCCATATCCTCCCATTTTGCCACGCGGCCATCGCGGATATAAAACTCATGCTTGGACCATTCCTGCAAAAACGTTTCATCATGCTCGAGCGCGCGCACTGCCGGATGATTGATGAGCGTGGACATATCGGCAGCTCCGGGAAACGCAGCAGAGTCGGTAAGTTGCATGCCGCTCGTACGAGCCAGATACTCGTTTAAAAACGTAAAACGCTTAGTGCATATATAGCCGGGTTTTGAACAGTGGGTACGAAAATCAGCGATCGTCGCGATTTCTTGCGGGGTACCGCGGTAAGCTTCACGTTTGTAGTTCATCCAGACGGCAGGCGTGTCGTACTGCATCGCGTCGCCCAGGAGTTTGAGGCGCGCTGTAAGTGAAGCGAGGCGTCGTATGAGCATATCACGATGGACGGATGGCACAGGTGATGCCAAAACTGCCGCAAGCGTCGTGTTGGCGGTTTGCGCTTCGAGCGAGGCAGCGGAAAGAAGTGCGGTTTCAACCATGGTTTTCTCACGTTCATACGCTGCGTATACTGCGTAAAGGCGGAGCACTTCTTCGGTCAGACGCTCAGTTGAAAGCGGTTGTGAGTGTTTCAAATCCATATCAGGGAAAAAAGCGCTGAATAAGTTCCGGGGTTACGCTGGGGCCAAGCGCAACTACAACAGCTTTAACCGACCGTGTGGTGATGTCTATATCATAATGATTGGCGGTCGCCTCGAGGTGCGCCATGGTACCGTCAACAAGCGGCAGGTATCCTTTCAGGCGGTCGGGACGGGTGGCGGCGTCGCTTAGCATGGCACGGACAGCGTCCTCTAGGGCCGCGCGCGAAGCAGCATGAGACGGATAATGAATCGCATAACGCACTGCATGTGCCGCCGCGCGCGGCAACGCCAGGATGGCAGCCAAACGCCGCTCGACCGCGCTTGACGATGCTTCGGCCAATTTTTCCCAGGGTGCTCGACCGCGTTCTACGGCCCAGACTGACCCTGGTCCGAGCAGATTCTCAACACTATCCTGATACGTAGCCACGCGCTCCGGACCAATCTTATCGATTTTGTGCACGACAACGATATCGGAACTCAGAATATCGGCTTTTCTTTTTGCAGAAACATCTTCTACCGAAACAACCAGCGGATCGAGAACGAAAACGCTGTGCTTGAGTTCGAACTGCAGCACAAACGTGGGCGACAGATAGAGCTTGGTAAGGAGTTCGGCTGCAGAAGCGACGCCGGTGGTTTCGATGATAACAGGTTTAGCCCATTTTTTTTCGGCAATAGCGGCGAGAACTTTTTCTAAATCTTCTTCGGACGAACAGCAGACGCACCCGCCGGTAATGGCAGCGAGCTCACTGTCATGCGTATCTTCGGCCAACGTAAGCTGGTCGATATTCTCGGGCGCGAATTCATTTTCGATGATAAACGAGCCCCGGAACGGAGCGGTTTTGAGAAGTTCTTTGAGCACAGTGGTTTTGCCACTACCGAGCGTGCCGTGAAAAAGATACAAAGGAATACGCGACATACAAGACATGATCAGGGTTTTTTCTTGAACATAATGTACGAATTGGCCATCAATTCCGGATCATAGGGCTTAACCGTGAGCTGGATTTTGAGCGGTCCGTAATCTTTTTCCGGTACTGGCTGGTACATGAGCGTCTTAAGATCATGGGCCGTGCGGGCAAGAACAACCGCTCCCATGGGCGCTGTCCGGGCGATGCGGCGCAGAAGACGGATTTTCTCACGCTCATGTTCGCCAACAAGCGATGCGGCGACGATGACATCATAGGGCTGATAGTCGAACGTGAACGCATCGGCCTTAATGAAGCGTACTTTGGTACTATAGCCAATCGTTTTTATAAACGCACGTCCTTGGTGAAAGGCTGCTTCTTCGATCTCGAGCGTGTCGACGCGCACACCGAAATAGTCGGCCATAAGAACTGCAGTGAGGGGTAGCGGACCAGCGCCCACAAATAAACAGCGTCGGGCCGGACGCCCGCCCAAAAGAATTTTAAGATCATCGAAGCTGATGGAGGCGGTACGGGCAAAAGCTTGATAATAGGTGTAACCGCGCAAAGCAGCGCGGCCCGAGGTTCTGGATGCGAGAATTTTTTTTGACCAGTACCATTCGGAGAGCGTTTCAATATGCGCGGAAATGGCACGAAAGCGGGGTGCAAGGCGCTCTATGACCGGCCGCTCCAGAAGCGCGCGGACGATTTCCGGCCGGCGTTCCAAGCATACCTTCCGGAAACGAAAAAACAGGCGATCGGCAACGTGAGGCAGAGCGTCGTGCGCCGCACCAAGCTGCGCGCATAAAGAGATAAGCACACGCTCCAAACGATCGACCGCCTGTTTCATATAGTTAGTGTTCCGGAATAAACATCCCTACCGCCCAACCGACAAGAATGACGGCGCCTAACGCAATGAATTTCACCGCGGTCGGCACGCGCTTGCCAGAGTGCTTGATGATGATACCGGCTTCGATATAGGCGGTAGCAAAAAGCGCTGCCGCTGCCGCACCGGCGGCACCGACATGCACTGCTTCGGCGTAGGTCTGTGCTACCGGACCAATAAGCACGCCACCCGCAACGCCGGCAATAACGCCCAAACCGATCCGCGCCGCAAACCAGGCCCTTCCGGCCCGGCGCACTTCGCGGACGATATGCCGCACAAAAACCAATTCGTGAGCAATGATCGCCACAACGAGTACGGGGTTTTTGAGGGCGAGCGCGGCACCCAGGAGGACCGCATCGCTCACATGATGCATCTGCCACACGCGGTGATGGAGCGTTGGGCGCGACGGATGCTCGTGATGATCGTCATGGTCATCAGGTACGATCAAAAACGACACGACGAAAAACGTGACAGCGAAGATGAACGGATGGTGATGGGTTTCTCGCAGCAATACGCCGCCGCCAAGCGCACTTAACGCTGCAGCGCCGAAAGGAAGAAGGTAGGTGGTAAACATGAGAATATGTTAATGCAACTGTGTTGCGTTTGTCAAGAGCTGCTTAAAAACCTGAATATTACTGCATTACAAGGAGAAGGGCGGGCCTAATCAGTCGTCTAACTTCTAGAGCGGGGTGATGATGTCTGAATACGAAAAGCTCCGTGGATGACGGAGCTTAGGAGAAATCTATGCAGCCCGGTTAAAGAGCGGTGAGAGAATTTGGTTGAACGCCGGCTCCTCGCGCGCCAGCATAAAATAGAGCTGGGTATCCCTGATGTCGCGGACGATGCGCTCGAAAATACGCTCCCGCTCAATTTCGAAATCCGGCCGGAACAAATACGTCCAGAGCGCCCAGTTGGCCACAAGGGCAAACAGGAAGCCGGCCGCGAAAGCGAGCGCGAGCGAGCAGCTCTTGGCAAACATGATGACGAACAGGAACGGCATGGTGACCACCGCGACGATGCCGTATATGCGGGGCCATGCCCACAGAGCGCACACCGTACTTAGCGAGTGGTAGAGTGAAAAGGCTGCTTCCCGATCTTCCGGAGGCAGCCGCTCAAGGCGGGGCAACGTTTTTTCCGGGTGTAAATAAAGCATTAGACACCTCCGCTCATAGTGTGCTCTTTTCACCAAACCGCGACAACCCCGGAGTGCATAATCGCGCAGTTATCCACCCATCGAACGGTGCTCTCAGGGGGCATGTTATGATGTAAGGGACATAGAGAGCACTTGAAAGCGGTTCAGTTTATCCTTAACGATTTTCATATGGCCCTCTTTTCCGCCGAACCACGTTTTTCGCAGAACGAAAAAATGGTCAGCCGCCAAGAGCTTGCTACGACCATCAACAAACTCACCGAAATCCCGATTAAAAAAAGAGAAGCCGTGCTCGCCGCACTTCTTGAAAAACGCGGCGCTGATGCTGACATTTCACTGCAACAGACTCACGAAACGCTTAAGAGCCTGGTCGCGAACCGCATCATTCTTAAAGGAGAACGAGAGAAAATTTTTACTCTCGTTCAAACGTTATTCGTATAAATCGTGTGCACCTCCCCTCTTGGCAACGCGTCGCTCGCGTCGCTTCTTGGCAAGTACTCGGAAAACTTCTGAGCACTGTTTTTGGTTTCGTAGCTACGCTTTTGTTGCTGCGATTTTTGGGTGCCGAACGTACTGGTTGGTACACTATTGCGGCCGGATATCTGCAGTTTTTCGGTATCGCAAGCGATGCCGGATTCATCCTCGTTACGAACGTCATGTTGAGCGAAGCGCGTTTTGCGGCCGACAAAATCTTTGACACTCTCTTTACCTGGCGGCTTGTCTCGGCCGTGACTACGCAAGCCGTGGCATGCGCTATTTTTTTCATTCTCGGTTATCGCTCCGAAATTTCGTGGGCAGTTGTCATTTTAAGCATTTCATTTTTGGCAGCGCAAATAAACCAAGTACTCTGGGGTTACTACCAGGCGCGGGTAGAGAGTCATATTCCGATTATTGCCGAAACCATCGGCCGGGCGGCACTTGTTATCGGACTTCTCCTTCTCAGGCCGTTTCCCCAGGCATTCATACCGTTCATGACGGTCATTACGCTCGCCGCTCTCATCAATACCAGCATCTTGCTTTTCCGCCATGGCACCATAAAATTACGCGTCGACCGCGATGTTTCGCGCGCCATGTGGCACAAGATGTGGCCAACCGCGGTGAGCGTCATGTGCAATGCTGTGTACTTACAGGGCGACAAAATCATCTTGCCGCGGTTTGAACCGAGCACGGTCGTCGTGGGGTGGTACGGCGCGGCGTACCGTATCATCGATATCGTCACTCAGCTCGGCGCCATGCTTATGGGCACGTTTTTACCGCTTCTTACCCGCACATTCAATGACCGCGCCGCTTTCACTAAGCACCTGCATTTCGCCATAACGGGTATGGCGCTCTTGTTGTTTCCGGCACTCGGCGGCCTAGTGATGCTCGCCGAACCGATCGCCCGTTTCGTAGGGCCAGAATTTGCTGGCGCAGCGCCCCTCATCCGGCTTCTCGCTTTCACTATCGGCGGCATCTGGCTCGGTATGATTTTCGGCCACGTGGCACTTTCGGGCGGGCGACAGAAAGAAGCGATGGGTATTTTTGCACTCGTCGGACTTGTTGGTCTAATCGGTTATTTGCTTTTTATCCCGTCATACCATGCGAACGGCGCGGCCGGCGTAAGCATTGCCACCGAATGGCTCGCCGGGCTTGGGCTTCTTGCCGTGTGCGCTCGGTATATGCCCATCTCTCTCCCCTTTGCCACGCTCAGCAAAATCATTTTTGCTACGTTTATAATGTGCTTGGCGCTGGCGTATGCACGGCAACTACCACTCTACGTTTCACTTGCAGGAGGAATCGTGGTGTATGCCGGTGTCACCGTGGCGCTACGCATCGTCCCTTGGACAACGCTTAAGACGTTTTTCTCGCCCACCGCTTTCACGCTGACAAAAAGCCCGCTGGCAGGCAGCGGGGAGGAACGGGATGTTTAGGCCTAGCGGCAGATACCAGAGAGATCGGTTGCCTTTATGATATTAACAGCAGCGAAGAACATCATTTTGAGAGCAACCGCAAAGCTCAAAAGACCGGTGATACGGTTGATGAGCTTGAAGCCTGCAGTCCCGAGACGCCGTGCAATCGGATCGGCGAAACAGAGGAGGGCGTAGACCGTAACGGAAAGAGCGAAGAGCACTGCCACCAGATGAACAACGCTCCACCAGGTAGTCTGCTCTACCATGATTTTGCTCATGGTCGCCGGGCCGATGAGGAGCGGCATGGCAAGCGGCACCATAGCAATCGAGGTTCTTTGGGCGGCTTCTTTGTCTTCTTCCTCCGTATGCTTAAAGCTCCCAGGATCGCCCGAGCCGAGCTTCCAAGCAAGAGACGCTACGTAAACTCCACCGGCCAGGCTCAAAAAATCTAAACTGATCTTAAAGAGATGCAGGAGCGGCTGGCCGACGATCATCGTGGAAACGCCGATGATAAAAAACCACAGAGCGGTTTTTTTGACGATTACCTTCCTTTCTTCCACGGAACGTTCTTGCGTTATCCCTAGATAAATGGGTATGACGCCAAAGGGCCCCACGAGGGTGAAAAGTTCGCTATAGAGTTTAACCACGTGGCTAACGTGCGGTACTACCGGTTCGAACATTGTACTCCCCTGTGGATCGTTACGCTTGTGGGGTAACACGAGCGCACATAAAAGTAAAGTATGAATTAAAAAATCCGCGGCGAGCGCGGATTCTAACGAGCTTGAGAAGAAGGAATGCAGACTCGGCCAATACCGTTGGCCTCATCGGGAAACGGGGTCGCCGTCAAAACCGATCCCGGATTGCGACACGCCAGAAAACGCTCCAGAGTGACATCCGAACCTCCAACTTCAGGATCCATGGTCTCGCAGGCCACCCGGTGTACCTTCCGACCGAGCTTTGCTTCATATCGGCTGCGCCGATCAGTCGGAGACGGGATTGGCGGAAGATCGGTCACTATCTCCTCCTCTGCGCAGACAACGGCGTACGGCTGATTATCTGCCAGCAAGCGCAGGTTGGAAGGAAACTGCCCGCGCACATTCGCCGTCCGCTGCGCCGAGCGTACCTTCTGCGGCTCGCGCTCCAGGCACATGAGCGCCGTCTTTCTATGATCGTTCGAGGTAGAGAGCTGAAAAATAGTCCCCCGCCGACAAACGATTTCCGTCGTGCTCACGACAACCTTGGAGGGCACAGCCGCGGGCATAGCTTCTGCGACCACCATGCCGGCAGAGGGAGCAACTCCCAAACACGTAATCGTCAGGCGGGAAAAACCAAGCCGCCGCAGGTCAAAGTCGCCGTCAAAGTCGACTTCTTCACCCGGGCGGCAAACGTGCGTCGAAATATCCTTCGATGGGGCGAGGAAGTAGCGGGTAATCTGTTCATCCGCCCGCACACCGTCTGTCATTGAAACGAAGAACACAGCTGCCAAAGCAGCGATCCGTGCCAGGTTCATGGGGGCCTCCTTACCTATGCACATGACAAAGTGATGTACTTTAGGTTATTTAGGACCCTAATCTATTTTTAAAACCTTGTCAATAATTTATTGTGATAGGTTGATTATTTTTCCTCTCGGAAAAGATTTTGCATACCGAAGGGGTGCTATTTTTTTATTGACAGGCGGTGAAAAACATGAAACCATGAGGTAGTTCCCTACGGGAAACTTATTTTTATAGTTCGTATGTCCTACACTTTTACGCGCGACCCTGGCTCCGTCATCACCTTCACCATCACCGTTCCTCCGGCCGAATACCAGACCGATCTAGAAAAAGCCGCCACCCGTATTGCTGAACGTACCACGATTCCGGGTTTTCGCCCGGGTAAGGCCCCGTTTTCGGTCGTGCGCCAGCAGGTTGGTGACATCCGCTTGCTCGAAGAAGCGCTCCAAACCATCGTTGAAAAAAATTTCTTTTCGGCTGTCAAAACCGAAAATCTCGAAACCGTCGGCATGCCAGAAGTGACCATCCAAAAAATCGCGCCACGCAACGACGTGGTGTTTACCGCCAAAGTAGCGCTTTTGCCGGGCGTTAAACTCCCCAAACTCGATAGCATCAAAGTAGAGCGCAAAACAATTTCGGTTTCTAAAGAAGAAGTCGATGCGGTGGTAGAAAACGTGCGCAAGATGCACGCCAAAGAAGTGGCCAAAGACGGCGCCTCAACCGCAGCCGACAAACTTGTCGTCACACTCGACATGTTCATCGACAACGTCGCCATCGAAGGCGGTCATGCTGATAATCACCAGATCTATTTGAGTGAACCGCACTACGTGCCGGGCCTCGCCGAACAACTCGTCGGCCTCAAAAAAGGCGAACAGAAAGAATTCCGGTTGGCTTTCCCTAAAGACAATTACCAGAAAAATCTGGCCGGCAAGGATGTGGATTTCAAAGTCAAAGTGAATGATGTTTTTGAACTTCAGTACCCCGAAGTCAACGACGAATTCGCCGAAAAACTCGGCCAGAAAAACCTTACCGAGCTGCGCGATCTCCTTACCAAAAACATCTCGACCGAAAACGAAAAACGCGAAGATCAGCGCGTTGAAGCCGCCATTCTTGAAGCCATCGTGGAAAAAACCACCTTCGATGAAATTCCCGACATTATCATCACCGCCGAAAAACAAAAGATGTTCTATGAACTCAAACGCGATATCGAAGAACGCGGATTGAGCTTTGACGAATATCTCGCCAACCTCAAAAAAACGGAACAAGAAATCTTCAATGATTTTAAAGACGGGGCCATGAAACGCGCCAAAGCCGCGCTGATTTCGCGTGCCATTGCCAAAGAGCAGAACATCGCGGTCGAACAAGACGAACTCGATAAAGAAATCGAACTCATTCGGCAAAGCTACCCCAACAACCCGCAAGTAGAAGAAAATCTCAAACGTCACGAGGTCATCGATACGCTCGCAGCCGCTATTCAGAACCGCAAGGTGATGAGCTACCTCAAAGAAGCCATCCTCGGTACTAAAAAATCAGCCTAACGGCTGGTTTTTTGGCTTCAATAAACCTGATAATCGCGCAAACTAAAACGCCCCTCAGGGCGTCGAGTATAAAAGGTTGTTGGGGCGATTACTTTGCTGGGGTGCAGGGCATCCCGGGCACAGCCTCGTAACGCTCGGCATCCGGTCCGTCAACGGCGAGCGTTACGGCAAAACGCGCATCCTTGCCGATCTCGTAGATAATCTTGTTCATGATGGTGAGTCCGGGGACCGGGAACCAGGCTTCACAGCGGCGCTCGGGATAGCTGTAATGAAATGTGACCTTCGGAGCCGCCGAGGGATTATCGATCTGCAGGGCCGTAACCTCACCGGTGGCTTTATTTCGCAGCGGGCACCAGAACTTCTGGTATTCGTACGGCCCGCCGTAGCGGCGCGTAAGCTCAGCGTGGCAGCCGGACGCCGCAAAGAACGTCCGCTGTTCACAGCGCGCTGTCCGAAAAGCAGTACGGCTGCGCGAGTACTTTTCGACAGTCACTGAGCCGTCGGTACGCAGACCCAGTTCGTAAAAAGTGTCTTCACCGCACTGGAGCTCCACGGCGCAACGCCGATTCGCGACGATCTCCTCGCGTATGTTACAATCGTAGGGCTCGGCGCGGTCATCGAAAAAGCAGGCGGTCATGCCGCGCGGACCCGGATCCAGCGGACCATCGGTCCAGGATGCGATGGTTTGGGAGCAGCGCTCTTCATCGAGATACGGTGCTGGCGGCTGGACACCGCACGCACTCAACCCCATAACTCCAAAATAAAGAACAACGATCTTTCGTTTCATGTCGGTTCCTCCTGGCACATGGGCCGCGCGGATTTTATCAAAATTTTATCTCGAAATCAAGCCTTTTGTGGGATTGTAAAAACCCATCATTGCGAGGAGGTACGACGAAGCAATCCCTCGGTAATTCAGAGCTCACTCTTCTATCAAGGAGATTGCTTCGTCGCTCGTCTAACTCGCTCCTCGCAATGACGATATTTCTGCTTACTTATAAGTTTTACCAGCATTATCTATGCTCTTCGGCGCTCATGTTTCCATTGCCGGCGGCCTTCCGAACGCTCCTCTCAACGCGGCCAAAATCGGCTGCGAAGTATTCCAAATGTTCACGCGCTCGCCCCAGGGCGGACCAGTCAAACCGATCGATGCCACGACAGCCGAGCAGTTCAAAGCGCTCTGCACCGAACATGGATTTAAGGAATGGTACGTGCACGCACCCTACATCATCAATTTCGCCTCCGCCAATCCGCGCACGCGTCACGGTTCGATTTCAATTGTCCGCGGCGAACTGGAACGCTCCTCGCTGATCGGCGCAAAATACGTTATGTTCCATATCGGCAGCTACAAAGATCTTGGCGAAAATGAAGGTTTTGAAACGGTCGTGAACGGCATCGCCGATGTGCTCGATGGCTACAATGGCTCAACCCAGCTTCTTATCGAGAATTCGGCCGGCGCCGGCGAGGTGGTCGGCGATACGTTCGAAGAAATCGCGGAAATTATGGATCACCCGAAACTGAAAAAATACGACATCGGCGTGTGTCTTGATACCGAACATGCCTTTGCAAGCGGATATGATTTACGTACCGCAGCCGACGTCAAAAAAACATTCGATGCTTTCGACAAAACGATCGGCTTAAAACGCCTCAAGATGTTCCATTGCAACGATTCTAAAATCGAGCTCGGTGGCAAAAAAGACCGCCACGAACACATCGGCGACGGATTCATCGGGGTTGAAGGGTTCAAAGCCATATTCGCTGATAAACGATTGAAAGATTTCTCGTTCATCGCCGAAACCGAACACGATAAGATTGTCGAAGATTTGGCACTCCTCAAAAAATTGCGGGAAACAAAATGACCTTCCTGCCTGGAAGGTCGATTGCTGCGCTACAGAGCGAGTACGGCCCGCATAATGCCGTAGATGGCGATGAGGGCCCACACGGTATTGAGCGCCACCGGCTGCCAGTTGCGCTTGGGGTAACTCGTTGCCACAATGCCCAACGCGCCAAAAAAATTGAGCAGTCCGTACGCCAACGATGTGACCGGTAAAAGTCCGGTGGTGTTGGCAAAGTACGCCCCGATGATGAGTGCTACAGCTATCCATCCGGCCGTATCGAGCCAAAAATACTTTTTACGCTGCGCTTCATTCGATTCTGCTGTTTCTTCCATGAAACTCTCCTAAACCAGTTCTTTTCTTCCTCGCCTAGTATATAGATTTGGCTATGCTCATCAAGATCCGACTTATCCCCGGCGCGCATGAAAACGCGGTCACACCCCAAGCTGATGGCAGCCTCGTGGTACACACTCGCGCCCGACCGATCGAAAACGCCGCCAACACCGCCCTCACCCAGCTTCTCTGCGAATATTACGACATTCCCAAAAGCCGCATCACTCTGCGTCGCGGAGCACGTAGTCGGTATAAAGTAGTGGAAATACTTTAAAATCTAAAAAATTAAAACCGCTCAATCCACAATAGATCAAGCGGCAGATTACCTGCTGGTTCAGCCGTGCATCAAGGTTTCCCCCTGTATCGTAAGGTAGGCATCGTAGAAATCTCCACCATCAAGCCCGACTGATAGCCGGGTTTCATCTTCAAAAATGAGCTCGATCCCCCACTCCTCAAGAGTAATGTTTTTTAACTTCTTGCCGGAAAAATCGCCGACGAGCTTATCAGCGAGCTGCTTGCGCGCAACCTCCCATTCTTGCGTCATGGACACCTCCTTTATCAGGGATAACTGCTAATTTTAGCGAATAAACATACTAAAATCAAGCTTTTAATTAAACTAAAAAAGCCACTGGTGGCTTCTACGATTTTATTACATCGTGCCCAGAGAGAGAATCGAACTCTCATGACCGTGAGGTCGCGGGATTTTGAGTCCCGTGCGTCTACCAATTCCGCCATCTGGGCCTAAAAGTTTGGGAGAAACTTCTAGCATTCTAGCCAACCGTTGGTGGTCTGTCAATTGTGTGCTAAAATGAACCTGCTATGATTATCACGGTCGTCAACCAAAAAGGCGGGGTCGGCAAAACCACTACCGCTGTTTCGCTCGCTGCCGGATTAGCCGAATCAGGCAAATTTGTCCTACTCGTTGATCTGGATCCGCAGGGCAACGCCACCTCTGGCCTTGGCCTTGCACCCGATGGAACCGGGCTCTACCACGCGCTTGTCGGCCTCTCTCCGCTTTCAACCACGGTGCTCAACACGCGCCATGATGGCCTGCGCGTTGTCCCGGCCACGCCCGATTTGGCCGGCGCCAACGTAGAACTCGTGAGCGTCGAGGGTCGCGAAAAAAAGCTCGCCGACGTACTCACCGAAGTGCGTCATGCCTACGACTACATCATCATCGACTGCCCACCGTCTTTGGGCATTCTTACTCTCAACGGCCTCATCGCCGCCGACCATCTTCTCATTCCAGTCCAGGCCGAATATTATGCACTCGAAGGCTTGGGTCAGCTTTTAAAAACCATTGAGATGGTCAAGCAGGTTAAACCGACTCTTTCGCTTCTTGGCGCCGTCATCACCATGTTCGACGGCCGCAACCGCTTGTCCGAAGAAGTGCTCAACGAACTCAACACGCACTTTCCGAGCAAGATTTTCAAATCCATCATCCCCCGTACCGTGCGTCTCGCTGAAGCGCCCAGTTTTGGTAAAAGCATTTTTGAGTATGAACCCAACGGCAAAGGCGCCCGCGCTTACCGCAGCCTGGTCGAAGAACTTTTGGCGCACGAGCAAGAACAGCAACAATCAGAACCTTCCCATTCCTCCTAAAATTAGCCTTTCTCGAGGTGTTTTATTTATTTATCTCAGCATATGTCACTCGGCCGCGGTCTTGGCGCCCTCATCTCCACTCCGCCCCCTGTTCCTCCTGCTTCTCCCAAACCGGTGAGCGAACCGCCGCCCGCGGGCACGCGCGTGCTCGATATTCCGTTATCTCTTTTACACGCCAACCCCGAACAGCCGCGCCAGCATTTCGATCCAGTCGCCCTCGAAGAACTAGCCGCTTCTCTCAAGGAACACGGCGTGTTGGAGCCGCTTCTCGTTAACGAAACCAAAAACGGCACGTACGAAATCATCGCCGGTGAACGCCGTTTCCGCGCGGCCAAGCTCGCCGGACTCACGACCGTTCCCGCGCTTGTCAAAAACGTCGCTCATGACCAGAAGCTGGCTATCGCCATCATCGAAAACGTGCAACGCCAAGACCTTAACCCCATCGAAGAAGCGTTTGCCTACCAACGCCTGATCGACGAATTCGATCTAACCCAAGAGCAGATCGCCAAGAAAGTGGGCAAAAGCCGCCCGGTCATTGCCAACACGCTGCGTTTGCTCGCGCTTCCCAAACCCATCCAGGCCGCACTCATCGAAAAAACCATTTCCATGAGCCAAGCGCGCACGCTTCTTGCCCTCAAAACCGAAACCGAACAGCTCGACATGCTCGCCTCGCTCCTTGGCAAAAAAATCACGGTGCGTGAACTGGAGCGTGAAGTAAGCAAGGGCAAACCTACGCCAGCTGCCAACCCAGCGATCCGCTACCTCGAAGACGAGCTACGCGCCAAGCTCGGTGCTAAAGTGCGCATCAACGCACAGGGCGGCATCGGCACGATTACGGTTTCGTTTTTTTCGGATGAAGAACTTGGTGATTTGGTGAAAAAGATTGTTGAATAAACGCTTTTTAAACCTTCAGTATTGACGCAAGGGGGTTTTTTTATTAGTATGTACTGTCGGAGAAGTCTCGTCTCTTCTCGACCAAAAGATCAACAAGACGAAGAAGGAGCTCTTTATAATGACGCGGCACAAACATGAACGCTTAGCGCTTTCGCACGAAATAGTAAAAAAGACTCTTCTCATTCTTCCACGTGATGAATACACCCCCAGTAATTTACATCATTATCTGCAGCGACTCGTCGAGCGTGGTTTCACCCTCGAAGAAAGTGATTCTACATTTTTCTTCCCCGTGCACCGGTTCGAAATTACTGATCGGTGCGTAGTGGCGGATTCGTTTGCTTTTCTCCTGCAGCATCAGACCAAAGGCGGGACGAGGATTCTCGACATAGTGAGCATACGTGACTTCGGGCTTCCACCCTACCGGGATCGCAGGCAATTCAACCCCTCCCGCCTTCTCATCACCGAACACGCGAAGCAGCGCTTTGCCGAGCGGCACCTTAACGAGGTCTTTAACTTCCCCAACAGCGTTCCGGATTCCGTCCGCCTCTGGTACATGCTCACGCAAAGCGCTACGGAAGAACTACCATCACTCACTGCCACCCTTCGTTCGCTACGGCATGATGAAGAGCCTACGCGTTACTACCGAGTTCTGTACCCTACTAACGCCCGAAGTCGTTATCGCTTCGTGTTTGGGCCGCGTGAGAACGGTCGATTTCCGTTAAAAACCTTCGAGACCACCACCCGATAACGACCCCGTCCCCACGGGGTTTTTCCATACTTATCCACCTATTACCTGACTTATCCACAGGTTTATCCACATATACCTGTCAAGCCCTAGAAATACGGAAAAAGCCCTCTTTTATCTTACAAACAAGTTGCGTATACTAGGCCTATCCACACCACGCACGCTTACTTGTCCACACTTTTTCCCCTATGCTGACGAACCACGAAATCTGGCAGGCTGTTCTCGCCGAGCTTGAGCTCTCTATCTCGAAAGCCAACTTCAACACCTGGCTCAAGTCGACCGGCATCCTGTCGCTCCAAGACGGACAAGCAATCATTTGCGTGCCGAGCGCTTTTGCCAAAAGCTGGGTCGAGAACAAATACCACAAAACCGTCGTGCAATCCCTCGAACGCGTTACCGAGAAACCTATCCGCCGCGTAGAATACCGCGTCGGTAACTTTAAAGTCTTGAGCCAGCAGGCTGCCGCCACACCAACCCAACCATCGCCCACGCTCGAGTTCGGCGCCGCTACCATCGAAGAACCATCCTATATAGAAACGCCCGACCATACTCCCTCTTCGGATCCCTTCTCTCCCCCACCGCCCGAACCGACGCCCACCACCACCTCGGGCAGCTTTGTCCTCAATCCCAAATATACCTTTGATACCTTTGTCGTAGGTAAAAGCAGCGAACTTGCCTACGCGGCCGCGCAAGCGGTAGTATCGCGCCCGGGCGTATCGTACAACCCGCTTTTCATCTACGGCGGCGTGGGTTTGGGCAAAACCCACCTTATCCAAGCCATCGGCAATGAGCTCATGAAGCGCAAACCCGACATTGCCATCATGTACGTGAGCGCCGAAAAATTCTCCAACGATTTCATCGGTTCGGTAAAAGAAGGTACGGCCAAACAGTTCCAGGACAAATACCGCCACATCGATCTTCTTCTCATCGACGATATCCAATTCATCGCCGGCAAAGATCGCACGCAGGAATCGTTTTTCCACACCTTCAACGAACTACACCAACAAAACAAGCAAGTTGTCCTCACCTCAGATCGTCCGCCCAAGGCCATTCCCGCGCTCGAAGACCGTCTCAAATCACGCTTCGGCTGGGGCATGATCGCGGACATCGCGCCACCGGATTTTGAAACCCGTACCGCCATCCTCGAGAAAAAATGCGCGGAGAAGAACTACCATCTCGATACACTGCTTTTGCAGGCCATTGCCTCGGCCGTGCAGAGTAACATCCGCGAACTTGAAGGCGCGCTCAACAAGGTCATCGTCTACCACGATCTCAAAAACACCGAACCGACCGCGGAATCCATTAAAGCGCTTCTTTTGGGCAGCGCCGAAACCGGCGGCGGCAAAACTACTATCACAGCCGCACAAGTCATCGAGACCGTGGTGCAGATGTACAACCTCACGATTGATGAAATCGTCGGTAAAAGCCGCGAAAAAAAGATCTCCTTTCCCCGTCAGATCATCATGTACCTCTTGCGCCAAGAGCTTGGCATGTCATTCCCTTCGATCGGGAGCGAACTCGGCGGCCGCGACCATACGACCGCTATTCACGCCTATGAGAAGATCGCCGGCGAAGTGGAGCAAGACCCCAAACTCAAACAGGAAATCGATTCAATCAAACAACGGCTCTTTATCAATAATATTTAGGAAGTGATTTCGTAGGACGTAGGGAGTAGACAAGGAAGGACTGTTAATAATGGGTGGATAACCTGAGGACAACCGTCAATCCGGATGGGATAACTCGGTGCACAACAAGGAGCTCCATCCCCACCTTATCCCCGCTCCCCCACCCCGCTTCTTCTTTTATCCCCGCACGGTAAAATCCATCCCCGTTCTGTCCCCGGCTCTTGGGGATAAAATAGTGCCATTCTTTGGCTAAAGGATAACAATGTTCGTAACTATCCCCGGCGTCCACACCCCTTATTAGTATTATTATCTCTTTATATATAGATAATTAAATAACCCCTGATATGAAATTTTCTTGCACGCACGATAATCTGCAAAGTGCCTTGGGAGTGGTTGCCGGTGTTGCGGGTAAGCATATCAATTTGCCAATTTTGGGAAACGTACTTCTCCGTGTCGATGCACAGAAGGTGTCACTTACGGCAACAAATTTAGAAATAGCGCTTTCCACGTCGTTTCGTGCCAAAGTAGATGCGCCAGGAACCTTTACCGTACCAGCCAAGACGTTTACCGAAACCGTAGGCTTTTTGACTGATGGCCCCGTAACCATTGAACTCGATGGCAGTGAACTGGTTATTCAGGCCGGAAAAACACGCACCAAACTCAAGGGTACGAGCGCTGAAGAGTTCCCGATTATCCCTGAATTACAAACCGGACGAAAACTTACGGTTCCCAAAGAACTTCTCAAAGATGCGTTTACTCGCGTATTGCCAGCGGTCGCGCGTACCGAAATCCGTCCGGAACTCTCCGGCGTATACTTTGGCGTCGGCGTACACGAGCGCAAAGGCATTACGCTTGCGGCAACCGACAGCTTCCGTTTGGCGGAGCGTGTTATCCCACTCAACCTCCCCGAAGGTGAGGTGCCTTGGAGTGTTATAGTGCCGGGTAAAACCGCCCAAGAAGTGACGCGGCTTTTGAGCGCGAGCGAAGGTGAAAGCGCTGAACTCACCTTAACCGAAACCCAGCTTGCGGTCGTGGTGGGTGAAACCGTGCTTATTTCACGCTTGGTAGAAGGCTCGTACCCCGATTATACGCAAATTATTCCTCGCCAGTTTTCAACCACGGTCACCTGCGCGGCTGATGCGCTCGGCAAAGAAGTGAAAGCTGCTGGCATCTTTACTACTTCAGGCATCAATGCGGTCGAAGTTACCTTCGCACCAGGGACGGGGGTGATGCAATTCGCTTCGGCCTCCACACAGGCTGGTGAATACCGCTCGGAATTGCCTGTAGAAGGCACGGGCGTCGACGTAAAAGTACTTTTGAGTCATCGCTACCTGCTTGATGGCCTCAGCGCGCTCCGGTCGCCTCGGGCGCAGTTTTCGGTGGTCAATGCCGATAGCCCGTGCGTGCTCTCGTCTCCTGAGGGTGATGGATTCCTCTACATCATCATGCCGATCCGACAGTAAAATCGCTAGATTTAAAGAAAGAAAAGAAAAAAGCGTTGTTTTCTACAACGCTTTTTTGTATCTGGATTTATCGTCATTGCAAGGAAGGAGTTAGACGGCGGACGAAGCAATCCCTATGTAGTTTAGAGCTCACTCCGCTATCAAGGGGATTGCTTCGCTATGCTCGCAATGACGAAGTTTTTAGCTTCTCATACCTGGAAAATTCCTACAAAAACAGTAAACCCCAGAAGTGCGCAGGCTTCTGGGGTTGGCATTTCGTGGTTCTGGGCACGGGCCCGTGTCCAGAGCAGACGAAATGAGGTAGTGCCGCATCATGCGGCAGGTAAACTTTGTCGTCACAAAGGGGGGGTGATGTAGCGACGTAGGACACATCGCCAGATCTCCCCGCCTTTGTGGCGGTGATCCAGGCCGTCACCACTGCCAAGGAGCGACCTCGGCGCTTATCGCTGAGCGAACTCTTGATAAGCTAAATTGAGGCTTCCAAAGCGGTAGTTTACGGCGGACTGGCCTTCTCTCAAAAAGAGCAATCACTGAAGCCTGGTAGCTTCTCATGCTCTTTTTTGCTGAGGGTTACAGTTCCCGGAGGGTTGCAGGATGAAAAACCAAAGATCGGCGGTCTGGCGGGTAATGGCCCGCCACACGAGGCGAGAATGTTCGTACGTAGAAGCACAGCGTGTCGACGTCCGGACGCATCTTTTCTCTTCGGGTTGCCTAAGAGGAAAAGAGTGAGTTGGTCCTGGACTATGAAAGAGCGGGACACGCGAGAAAAATCTCGTAGGTGCGGTTCTTGTGGTTTGGCAGTTCCCAAGAAAGCTTATGCCGGTCGTAACTCAGAGAGTTGACTGGGCACTTTCACCGCTCCGCTCGTGAGTGAGTCGAAGGGTAGCGCGAGGCTTAGAGGGAAATGCACCAAGAAGGTGACACCCAGGTGCGGGTACGAAGGTCTCGTTGCTGCATCTGTGGACTGGATGGCTTTGATGTACCACGCGAGTCAAAAGTACGAGCGCGACACGTGATCAGCGTGGGCGCATGATTCTGGAAACGACGCGTTTCGCAGAAAAACCGCAGGTGGTAAAGCGTATCAAAGCGGCCATGTGTACATCCTGGCCGGGAGAAGGTCAGCCTGTCATGTAAAGAACTTTCACAAACAACCACATGTATAGTTTAAGATTGTCCACAGTCATTGTCAACAACAGTGTATACATTATGTCTTCACCGGTGATTTTTTGACTAAAATTAGACGAGAAAGAAACCACGAAGGTGAATACCCAGGAAGGTTTATGCACATAGTGTGGATAAGTAAGTGCATAAGTTGTTGATGAGGTGGTGAAAAAGGAAAGAAAAGGTTCTCTTTGTATAGAGTAGTGTATAAATATGTGGATGAAATCGAATAACTTTTTATTGTATGGTTGTGGATTAATTACGGAAGGTATTGTGAGTCAGCTCGACGTTGCCGTGTAAATAAAAACAAAACAACGGACTCCCAAAATCCGTTGCTATGTTTGAGGTACCGGCGGGAATTGCACCCGCGCATAAAGGTTTTGCAGACCTCTGCCTTACTACTTGGCTACGGTACCGATTGATGTTTCGAGCTATCGAACCGAGCGTATCATGAAGCGCGTATGAAGACAAGAAGGTTATTGGAAGTTTTTAGCACATCTTCCGTCATTGCGAGGAGGCACCCGACGAAGCAACCCCTCCGTAATTTAGAACTTACTCTTCTATCAAGGGGATTGCTTCGTCGTTCGTCTAACTCACTCCTTGTAATGACGGGGAAAGAGTGTAAATTTTAAAAACCCCGTGGTGGGGTTTTGGCGGAAAGACACGCTAGGGCTGTGTGGCGAGAAACTCCGCGGTCGTGCCGCGGAAGTGGCGGTAGCGGTTGCTCTGCTCGGCCAGACTGGTAAGGAGCTCCTGAGCGGCGGTGTGTTCCTTGGTGAGCCAGGTTGGGCTCAAGAACAGCTTGAGGAGCGCGATGAACCGATCATAGGGCACGATCCGATGATTGCCCTCGATACGCAGGGCCATCGAGTCTTCCAAGGTTTTCGTAAAAAATTCACCGGAGCTGATGTCGGTGGCCTGGACCGGTCCAAGCTCGGCTGCCGGCAGGAGCGTTTCGATATCGTCCGCCGACCATGCTGGGAGGCTAAGCGAGCTCATACGAGCGGCAATAACTGGATGCGTAATGCCGAGCTCCCACGAGCCTGTGTCGAAAAACAGGTGGATGTGGCCGATGTAGCGACCAGCGGGTGAGACATCGGCACGGGGCGTTGTCGGATTGAAGAGCTCGCGCAACGACTTCGACCAGATGGCGGTGTCTCCAGTGTCTTCGTAACGCTCATGGAGCATTCCTTCGAAAGTGGCGAGAACGTCGGTAGCGGCAGGGCGGTTGCTCTTCCAGCGGATCTCCGAACATTCTTTCAATCCCTCGCAGAGATCTTGAGCTACGGTTCCGGGTGACGGCCAGATGGCGAGATTGGCCAGCACATCGCAGAGAGAAGGCCGGAAGACGCGGTGGCTGTCCCAGCTGGTAGCCAAGAATGTGGTGGTACCGTTGGCAGCTTCAACGCCAAAAAATCCGATGATAATGAACGGTCCCATGGGTGCCTCCTGTGCGTTGGGGAACGGCGTACTGTAGCATCACGTCGCTGCTCTGTCAATCGTTATTGTTCATTTAAGCGTTGACGTGGAAGTACACCACGTCGCCGTCCTGAACGACGTAATCTTTACCCTCGAGGCGGAGTTTGCCGCTTTCGCGCGCTTTGCTCCAGCCGCCCATCGCGACGAAATCGGCCCAGTTCATGACGTCGGCTTTGATGAACCCTTTGACGAAATCGGTATGGATGACACCGGCTGCATCCGGGGCTTTGGTGCCGCGTTCCACGGTCCAGGCGCGAGTTTCTTTTTCGCCGGAGGTAAAATACGTGATGAGGTTAAGGAGTTCGTATCCGGCCTTGATGAGTTTGTCGAGGCCGGTTTCCGCGATGCCGAGGTCTTTGAGGTACCCGGCAGCTTCGTCGGGCGTTAAATCAGCGAGTTCAGCTTCAAGGCGGGCGGAAATGACGATTTGCGGCGTACCGGCTTCGATCGTCGGTACGATGAGTTCGGCGGTCGGTTTTTCGTCCACGTTAACCACGTAGAGCATGGGTTTCATGGTGAGGAGTTGGAGTGGTTTAACAACTTCAAGTTCTTCGGCAGTGAACTCGAGGGTGCGTGCTGGAAGCGTTTGTTCGAGGTGTTTAAAGATTTTTTCGAGGACCGCGATTTCAACAACGAAATCCTTGGCGGCTGCGCCTTTGGCGGATTTTTTGGCGTTATCGAGGCGTTTTTGGACGGTTTGGAGATCTGCAAGGCACAGTTCAGTGTTGATGATAACGGCATCTTCGCGCGGGTCGACGCGGTTGTGGACGTGAGTGACGTTGGAATCGGAAAAATGGCGGACCACGTGAGCGATGGCTGCAACTTCACGGATGTGCGCGAGGAATTTGTTGCCGAGCCCCTCGCCAAGCGATGCGCCTTTCACTAGGCCGGCAATGTCCACGAATTCGATGGCGGTTGGGATGGTTTTTTCGGATTTTGATGTGGTGGTCAGTTTGGCCAAGCGTTCATCCGGAACTTCAACCACACCGACGTTGGGGTCGATGGTGCAGAAGGGGTAGTTTTGGGCATTGGCTTGTTTGCTGCGGGTTAAAGCGTTGAAGAGGGTGGATTTGCCGACATTCGGAAGGCCGACGATGCCGATAGAGAGAGACATACAGGTACGAAGTGATGATAAAAGGTGGTTTTGAGGACTTTTCTGATTATACGAGTCGTAGATTAGCTAAAAAGCGATGTTTTGGCAACTACTATTTGAATATGAGGGTGGAAAGATGATTATCCCGTCGTATTATTGACATAATCAGTAAAATCATATCTACTAGCTGCTGATAGTGGGTTCCTTTGAGAAAAATAAGGAGGAAGCGACCATGGTTCGAAGAGTGTGTGCTGGCCTGGCCCTAGTGGTAGTGGCCGGGTGTGCCGGAGGTATGAAACAGGACGTGGTGTTTTGGAATAACTATACGCCAAGTCCCGAGGCGCAAGAGTATGGCCGTAGGGTGACTATTTCGCGCGCGCTCGACGATATGAGGGATGCCACGAGCTTTGATTGCCGTTTGTTCCAGGACATCTGGGAGAAGTGGTTTGTCCGTCTGGTGGCGAGTCCCGCGCACCCGCATGACACTTTTGTTAAGGTAGGGTGTGAAGCGTACGGAGGGTCGGAAGAAGAAGCACCCCTCCGTCAGCCAGACAGCTTGGCGCCGGAAGAGGCCTATGAAATCATTGACACGGCATATCCCAGCTCGCGTTATGCGAAAAATTGCGGCGGTCGGCGCATTTTGCTCACCGTTAACGACGGTCCGACGCGATTATACGCTCTTGAGCTGCCGCAGGCGCGTTCGCTGCATCAAGTATGGATTCCCGCCAACAAGCCCTGGGTACGCGTCACTCTCTCCTGTAGCCGCCCGGTTAAAGAGGTGGAATAAGAAGAGGTTCATTGGTTTGCAAAAGGAGGAAGAGGAGCCTAACCGCTCCTTTTTCGTTTTGAAAGGCCGTGATAAGGTATCAGTGTTTTCACCTTCGTCTTCTGTTTTATCTCGTATGTCCCCTACTTCACTCGTGCGCTGGCCGCTCTTGTTGTGGCTCCGCCATCAGGCGCGTAGTTCGCTCAAACATCATCGTCCCCTTATCATCGGCGTCGCGGGTGCAGTCGGCAAATCATCGACAGTGCAGGCTATTTTTGCGGCGCTCCAAGGCAGCCGGCGCGTGCGGTTTACGCCTGGCAATTCCGAAACCGGCGTGCCGCTCGGGATTTTGAATATCAAACAGCCAGGGTATACGGTGGGCGGCTGGATAAGCGTTTTTTTTAAAAGTTTATTTCCGTCACCGGAACTCAAAGATTTGGAAGTGCTTATCGTGGAGATGGGTACTGATGAACTGACTGCGCCCAAAAACATGGAGTATTTGCTCACGATCGTTAAACCTGACGTGAGTGTGTGGCTCAATGTCTACGCCACCCATCTTTCACAATTCGGTAAAGGATTGACGCGTGAAGAGCAGAACCTTCCCGAAGAAGAAAAGGCGGCGCTAATCGTCAAAAAAATCGCAGCGGAAGACGGGAAAATTATTACCGAAAGCGGGTGCCGTATCGGCATCGTGTGTGCGGATAATGCGCCGCTTGTTGCAGAGCTTGAGCGACATGAAGAAGAGCTTAAAGAAAAGCTTATTGTGCGTTTTGGTACCGCGATCGCGAATGATGTTGTGTATGAGCGTCATGCCATTAGTTTGTCCGGTACGTCATTTGTTTATCGTATCGATAATCAAGAAATCATCATAACGCTGCCGGGATTCGTCGTGCCTGTAGAGTATCGCGAAGTCTTTGCAGCGGCGCTCGTAGCCGCACGCGCGGCGGGCGTGCCGATCGCGACGGCGGCCAAAAACATCATGAATAATTTCGTCTTGCCGCCGGGACGCTCGTCGCTTCTTTTTGGTATCAACGGCTCTACGATCATTGATTCAAGCTATAATGCTTCGCCCGAAGCGATGGTGAGTTTTTTGACTTTGTTCAAAACGTTAGCCGAAGCAATGCAGCCGCCACGGGTGATACTTCTGGGCGATATGCGCGAACTCGGTGAGCATGCGGCGCGCGAACATGCTTCTTTGGCTGATCGGCTCCCTGGTGCGTTTGATTATGTGTACTGCGTGGGCGAGTTGAGTAAACGCTACGTGGTGGAGCATCTGGCGGCTGCGGGTAAAAGCACAATGTTTAAAGACATCCGCTGGTTTGAAGATGCGCGAGAGCTTGGCGCTTTTTTGAAGGTGCATTTACCTGAGCATGCGCTCGTTCTCGTAAAAGGATCACAGAATACTATTTTTCTCGAAGAGGCGGTGGCAGCTATTCTGCGCGATCCGCTTGACCGCGCCAAGCTCTGCCGACAGGAAACGTATTGGAAAAAAATGAAAGAGGAGTTTTTTCGTAAAATCAGTTAAGAACTTGATAATTGACCGTGCCTACAAAGCGTGTTACAAAAATTTTGGCTCTGTAAGCCTAAGGAGTGACCATGAAAACAGGTCTTTTGTGCACGAGTGTTTTGGTAGTGGTTGTGGCGTGCAGCGAATCTGGCACGAGTGCCGACATGGCGACGTGCCCAGCGTCTCCTCCGGTGTCGATTGATGCTGGTGCGGCTCCTTCTCCCAAGGACATGGTATACGTTGACTGTACAGCCGACTGGGGGGTTGGAGGCTACAGCCTTCTTAATGTACCGAAAGATTTGAAGTCCGGTTTTCACCCCGACGCGGCGCGTTGTGCCGATTGGTTTTGTTTGCCGGAGGATGGTGAATGGAAGGAGCGCCCGTTGTGCAAGATCATCCATGGCGCAAAAGGCCGGCAGTATGTGGCTGTGATGGCTGGTGAGGGCCGGGCTGCGCCACCTCTCAAAAAGTTTCGGATGTGGCTCGACAACGGAAACGCGGTTGACCTGACAGGACAGTGGAATCTCTGGTACACGTTTACGCGCGATGTCCCTGCTGACCCGGACACGCCGCAGCCGGTTTTTGTGAGTACGGAATCCGGAGTCCCTACCTACTTCCGCTGGAAGCGCCTGCATGTCGACTTTGCGACGCGTCAGATTGTTGTGGGGGACTGTCCGGGCGTCCCCGGGGAATGCCAGCTTTGGGATTAGCGATTTGTTGATGTCGGCAACGGTCACCCCCACTCCACCAAGAAGCGTTCAAGGCGCTTCTTTGTTTTTATCGGTATCTTGACAAAATTGCTAAAATAAACTAATTTATTCGCGTCGTCTAGTTGTGTAGGACGATGGTATTTTGAGGGCCCATGGGGCTACAAAGGAGGCGCGAATGATGATTACTCGGATGATGTTGGCTGCTTTCGTTGTTTTTTACCTGTTTCTTTCGGGCTGCGGAGTAAGCACCATCTGTCACGAAGGCAAGGCAACCGAAGGGTTTGGCCGCAAGTATGAAGACCGGCTAACCCAGGGCATCAGCCAGTGCGCCACGACTGGCGGTTGGGTAGCCTACGACACGTGCTGCCCTGATGGCGAGAAGGACGCGCAGATTGCGTGCCTGGAGCAGAAGCGGCAAGAGGGAAATGAGTATGTCCTGCGCATCGAGCTGGGGCAGACCATCCTGCCATTCTGCGAGTTCATGGGAACCGCGGCCGGGAAGGCCTATGTCAAGACCATCGACGTCATCACCGGCATCAAGACCGACACGCCCATCGTCATCCCGACGCCAAACGACCGCGACATGGACAGTGTCGTCGATGCCGACGACCTGTGCCCGGACGAGGCGCAGGGCGCGATGCCCGACCCCAACAGGAAGGGCTGCCCGACTCCGACCACCCCCGCCGTCCGCTGCAGCGCCCTCGTCCGCGACATGGCAGATCCCACCACGGTCTGTGTCCAGGACCCCTCCACCTCCAGCACGATCCGCACCTACACCTGGGACCAGGGAATCTTTGACCAGCCCGAGACGGGCATCATGGTGAAGAAGGGCACTGGCCGTGTCTTCAGCGGCATCCTCGTTCTCGACAACGGCGGTTCGTTCTGGACAGGCACCTTTGAGCTCTGTACCGTCCATAACGTCTGCACCGCCATCACCGGCAAGGACAAGACCGGCTACGCCGTGGGCCGACCGGGTGACTACTACACCTCCGTCAAGGTCGGCTCGAGCGCCCAGGTCCGCTTGGTCTACATCCAGCCTAACGGCACCCGCCAGAGCGACCCCTGCGCCTTGATGAATGGGGTCTGCACTCCGCCGCAGTAGTAGGGTGCGCTTGCTCGGGACCATTGTGTTTATGACCCGCAATCCTTTGGGAAGCGGGTTTTATGATACAGAATTTCGTGGGCGTGCCGGCTCTGGGATTAGCTGAGATAGAATAAAAATAGGTTTTTTACGGCGTCGTAGCGCCCTTTGCCAACGAAGCGCCTTCGCGCGCTTCTTTGTTGTACACACAGTCCTTGACAAAAACTGCTTTTTTAGCTAAGTTAAGCTGCCCTCAGACGCGAGGGAAGGAGGAACCTATGAAGAACCGAATGGTGATGATTGGTCTCTTTGCTCTGGGAATCGGCTGCCGCACGCCAGTTGCAACTTCGTCGGCAGTGATTAGTGCGCAGCCGCCGACTGCGAGCGCGCCAGCGTGCCCGAAGACGGAAGAGAACCCTGATGCGCAGCGGTGGCAGCTCGACTTCGCCCGCTTTGTCTGCGACAAGGACCGCTGCTGGAAGGATGCCCTTCACGACGATATGTGGTATACCGTCTGTTCGCTCGACGAGGCGCGCGAGCTGATCCGGAGCGCCAAGCTCTGCGACCAGGCGCCGGATCGCCACATCTTCGTCGTCCTCGGTAACTACACCACGGTCGAGGAGGTGATCGCCGGCGTCTATCAGGTGCAGTCGAATCCGGTCCTGGCTCAGGCGGAGCCGCCCTATAACCGTGTGAAGCTCGTCTGCGGCACCCCACCCCCATTCTCGGCGATCACGCGCTAGCCTGATTCTTTCCCTTTTCCGCCCCTGAAAGTTTATATGAAGCGCCACAAGCGCTTCTTTCAATTATTCCGTAGTTTCTTTATGTTCTCAAGATAATCTTGACAACTGATGAAAGTTTTGCTATAGTATATCGTTATCGTCGTTAGTTAAAATCTTATCTTTTGGCTAAGGTAAGCAGATGTAAGCTCTTAGTGAGATCTTGCATTTGGATGCCTTGAACCACGCACAAAGGCCGTATGGCCGGAGGAGACACTATGAAGATCGGACAGGTTTTCTGCCTTGCGCTCGTTTTGGGGAGTGGCTGCGCGACGACCAGCCAGCGCCCGCTGACCGCCAAGCCCGCGACGCGGTGCGCGGTGACGCCGGACAACCCTAAGGGTGAGGTGAAGAAGCGGTACTACACTGAGTACCTCTGCTCCCGGCCCGGCACCTTCAGCGCGGCGTGCGAGCTAGTAGGAACAACGCGGACTCAGGTATGCACGGAGACTGCCTCCGACAACCTGATGTTCGACCAGCTCTGTCGCTCGGGTGCCGGCCTGGCCGCCAACACCGTAGTGGTCACCGGCTACCGTACCACCTTCGAGCAGATGCTCGAATCGGATTTCGCCGACGTGAAGTTCGTCTGCGGCGAGACTCTGTTCCGCGAGATCATTTCCCGCTAAGCCCAATCTTCCACCCCGACCGAGATGACGGGTCAACTCATCTCCGAAGCGCCGCCAGCGCTTCTTTCGTTTCATCCCATGGTTCTTCGTGCGTGCCATCGTAATTCATGGATTTTTCATGGCTCTTGCCGGTGAGAAGTACGGTGTCGCCGGGCACAGCGCTCGCGATAGCTTGCTGAATGGCAGAGCGACGATCGGGAACCGAACCGATGATTTTTTTATCGGACGCGTTGAGTAACGCGTCTTTTCTAAACTCGAAATCCGTAATCGGCGCGCGGATGGCCGCGTTGATGTCTTCTACGTTTTCGCCGCGTGGGTCTTCGGCGGTGAGGACGATGATATCGTCGTAGCGTGCTGCGACCGCCCCCATGAGCGGACGTTTACCGCTGTCGCGTAGTCCTGGGCAGCCGAAAACATGAATGAGACGGCCGGGAGTCATAGCGCGTACCGCGGGCAAGATCTGCTCGAAGGCGTTCGGCGTGTGCGCAAAATCAATGATAACCTTAAATTCTTTATTATAGACAATTTTTTGGCGTCCTTCCGGAGCCTCGAAACTCGTTAGAGCATCACGAATTAGTTCTTCGTCAACTCCGATTTCACGCGCGAGTGCAATGGCGGCAAGCGCGTTGTAACGATTGAATTCGCCGATAAGGTTGGTGGAGAAAGGAAATGTTGCTGGTGTCAGATCAGCAGCTTGTTTGATGGCGTAGGTGCGCAGGCGGCTGGTGGGGACGAGTTTTGTTACGAGTTCGAACGAACCATCATCACGGTTCGCGAAGGCAACCTTGGCGCGCCGCAAAAGCCGCGCTTTGGTACGGACATAATTTTCATACGTTTTGTGATAGTCGAGATGTTCGTGCGTCACGTTGGTGAGTGCGGCGGCGCGAAAGGGAATGCCAACGACACGGTGTTGATCGAGACTGTGCGATGAGACTTCTAGAGCAACATGGGTTACACCGGTATCTGCGGCCTGACGCAGGTATTTTTGGAGTGTCCAGGCGTTCGGTGTCGTTACATGAAACGCATTGTCGTATTTTGTGCCGGCGATATCGGCGCCAACAGTGGTGATCATGGCGGCGCGTAGGCCAGCGCGGTTTAAGATATAGTAGAGCAAGCTGGTGGTCGTAGTTTTTCCGTCAGTGCCTGTGATCCCTAGCACAGTGAGGCGGCGTGCAGGAAAGCGATAATATATGACCGCGGCCCAGCCAGAAAGAAGATGAACGGTATTTTTAAGAAAGCGCAGCATAGGAAAAGATAAGAAAACTGATTGATAGAGTACTCAGTAGGCGGAAAACAGTAAAGGAGGAGAATTAAAACAGCCCGACCGAAGCCGGGGTGTTGTGGTTGTAGGACATGCGTTACACGGTACGGGCGGTATCGCCGACGCGGATAATGCCGGCACCGGTGTACGAGAAGTACCGTCCGAAAAACACACCGCCCTCCCCGCTTCGATAGGTGGCGAGCGTGCGTAGCGGTTCGTGGTCTTCAGTGCCGGTGCGCTGGTCGATGGCCGTGAGCGAGCAGCGTATGCAGCGTGGGCCGCCGTTAAATTGGATGCTACCAATCCGGAATGAACCGATGCGATCTTCGGCGTACGGTTCGCAGCCGTCCAAAACGATGTTGGGGCGAAACCGGTTCATCGGTATTTTTCCGTGTATGCTCCGCCGGTTAAGATCTTCGAGCGAGGCACGCGAAATAACGAGGAGCGGATAGTTATCGACGAAGAATATTTGCGCCATGTTGTCGAGCGTGAGCCGTTCCCCTTCGTCGCCGCCGTTCATGCGCACCAAGCGGTATGATCCAGGTCGTTCGCGGGAAATGAATCTGGTGAGCCATTCGCTAGCCTCTTCGCCCTGATCAACCGCCTGACAGGACGTATCGCCGATTTTTACTGTGAGTAATTCTCCGGCAGCGCGGCCTTCGAGCGGCAAAGCGATCGTCTCCATATCCGGTGCGCAGAGCGCAAGGTTTCGAGCGGTCGCATTGACTATAATCTCGGTTCTAATGAGGCATACGGATGTTACTCCGATGCCGTGTCCATTTTTTTTCCGTTGCACCACGCTCGTGCCGCTTTTATCCACGATCATCCATTGGTGGTCGTAGCGGATACCCATGGTTTCAATTTCAACGAACGGCATGGCAATACCCCGACATGATTTGACGGGGTAACAAAACAGTTCCTCAACCGTGATTGTTTCCATAGCACCCCTCACACCCGTTTGCGCTTATATTCGCAGAGAAGAAACGGGTTGTCAACCGGCTTTTAAACAAAAAACCGCCAGAGGCGGGGGGCGGAGGCTAGCCGCGTGGGAGGGCGAAGGCTCTTTCAACGTAAAGCTTCATGTAGTCTTCGTTCGGGGTGCCGTCGTTATTGTGAATTTTTCCTTGCGCGTCGAAGCTTAACTCCGGATACGTCTTCAGGAGCGGCGCGACTAGATTGAGGGAATCAGGACCGAGTCCACCCGCGAGACCGACGCCGAGCGTCGAGCCGCTCGAACGGATGCTCGTGATAAAATCCCGGGCTCGCTCGGTATCGAACGGTCGACCGCGGCCCCCGCTCGGATCGAGCAAAATGCCGTCGATGAACGGTTCATACGTCTTGAGGCGGGTTGCCACCGCTGATGGCGTGCCGCCGGCCTCGCTCACCGCTTCATCGGGTATCTGCAAGATAATGACGCGTGCGCGTGCGTCGTTGAGATGCAGCCAGTCGCGGTATCTGGCCAGGATTTTGATATCTGGCCAACAGTCGTTGATCTGAAAGCCGTGGCACGCATCTCCGGCGTGGCTGGTTAGCGAGATAAGGTCCTGGAGCGTTTCCGTGCTCTCAATGTCGTGGCTTACGCTGTAATGGACGAGATTGAGCAGCCGCGGGTCGGCTACGAAGACATTGGCGAGCTCGTTAAGCGGTGGGGTCTGGTTTTGCCAGTAAGACCGCATCGCAATTCCGCGCACCGACTTAGCGGTTGCGAGCGCGCCGATCATGAGGCGGCACGGCGGCGTTGCGGGTAAAAGATCGAGGAGCATCTGGCTGTGTGCGGCTTTGATGATTCCGGTGACACCGATGTAGGTCATGTTCGTTCTCCGCTCATTGGGTACTTTGTCACACTAGCAGGGCAGAAGAATTTGGGCAAGATTGTGGGTAGTAAAAACGTCTGGTTGTCCAGACGTTGTGTGTTTGTTGCTGCTTCTATTTATTGTTCCGTGATCTCGATGATAAACGGTTTGCCGCGACTGACCTTTCTCTCATCCAGTTTATCGTCCATACCGCCTCCGACTAGAAAGCCGAGATTTTCTTCGCAGAAGCCTACATAGTCGAGCGGCACGTCGTGGCGTTCGTGCTTATCGGGTTTTTCCACCAAAACGGCGGTTTTGAGAGTCAGCGGTTTTTTGGTCAAGAAAAGATCGTGTAACGCGCCGATGGTAACGAGTCGGTCAGCCACATCATCGACAATAATGACGTTTTCGCCGGCAATCGATGTTTGCAGGCAATCATCGATCTTGAGTGCGCCGCCGGTCATGTTGTGGCCATAGCTTGAGGTCCGCACGAAATCCAGGCTGCAACTCCTCACCCTACTTAACCGCTCGATGGCTGTGGCCAGGTATGCGGTCAGAAAATATCCGCCGGTCAAGACCCCCACCAGCACGATGTCGCGTCCGGCGTAGTCCGCGCTGATTTCGCTTGCCATGCGGTTGATAGCGGTGGTAACCTGTTCCTCGGTATACAGAATGCGGGTTTTTTGGGCCATACGCGCTCCTTGGGTAATTTCTTAAACGCACAAAGGTTCATCGGGCGAGGCAACCTCGCGGTACTGCCCTGCATGATGAACCTTTGTAACCGTGTGGACCTAGGCAGAATCGAACTGCCGTCTGAGCAATGCGAATGCCCCGTTCTACCACTGAACCATAGGCCCTCTCTACGTTGTGTGCCCCCGAAGGGAATCGAACCCCCATCTCGCCCTTAGGACGGGCTTGCTCTATCCGTTGAGCTACAAGGGCTCGGGATGGATAAAAGCTAGCATATCTTGATTAACTTGGCAATTGCTCCTACACTGAAAGTAGCTTTTTCGCCGGAACATCGCGCGTTTGCAGGAAGCCGTTCACGTTTTACTTTACAGTTTTAAGAGGTAGAACCTCCTTTTTTTACAGCATGTGGTCTATGAAACATCTTCATCCGATTATTTCTTTTGATATTGAAACTAACGGCTTGTTCGGCGCGGCGTTTGCCGCTGCGGGCATTATTATCGATGAAGAAAAAAACGTTGTTGATTCGTTTGTCGCGCGCTGTCCGGTTGCGGGAACTCTTGATCCGTGGGTAGCGGAGCATGTGGTGCCTGCGATTGCTTCTCTTGCTGAAACAGCGGCCACCGAACGCGAATTGCGTGACCAGTTCTGGCGCTGGCTCGAGAACTCCATGAAGCGTTTTGCTGACGTATATGTAACAGTTGATACCGGCTATCCCGTAGAAATGCATTTCTTGGCTGCCTGCCACGGGGATGATCCGCGCCGCCATGCGCTAAGTCCGCACCCGCTTCTTGATGTGGCTAGTATGCTCCTGGGAGCCGGACTCGACCCTGAAATTTCGCGCGCGAGTTTTATCGGCGACGACCTAAGCCGCGTCGCAGGACGCAAACATCATCCGCTCTACGACGCTCATGTCTCAGCACTGACTTTTTGGCATCTGGTAGAGCGCAATTCCTCGAAATAAGCATAGAAAAAATGCCTGCTGTGCGTTATACTTATACCACTTCCCTTTGAAATAGCGCAGCGCAATTCGCAGTAGTACAGGAAGAATGCGCCGAATCCCTCTTTGTAATTTTATGGAAACCATTCTTTTGGGTGCCGCAATCGCCGTTCTTCTCCTTATGGCGATCATGCTCTTTCTCGTGTACCGCAAACTTTCCGCGCCGGTCGAAGATGACACTTCGGTTTTTGTGCTTTTACAAAACCAGCTCACCGAACTCTCACGTACTGTAGACCAAAAAATTACGGCCACGCACGTGACGCTCGAAAAATCGCTCGGTGAAACGCAGCAGAGCCTTAACCGAACCATCCAAACTCACTTCGGTCAAAGCGCCAAAATCATTGCCGACGTGACCGGTCGGCTCACTAAAATCGACGAAACTAACCGTCAGGTGATGGGATTTGCCGAGCAGTTGCAGAGCCTGGAGAATTTGCTCCAGAGTCCAAAACAGCGCGGTATTTTGGGTGAATATTATCTAGAAACAGTGCTCAAAAATGTTCTACCGCCCGGGAGTTTTGCTTTACAGCATGCTTTCTCCGACGGCACCATCGTTGACGCAGCTGTTTTTGTGCGCGATAAAATCATTCCTATCGACTCCAAGTTCAGCCTGGAAAACTACAACCGCGCTATCGAAGAAACCGATCTAGAACGTCGTGCTGAGTTTGAAGACGCATTCAAGAACGACCTTAAAAAACGCATCGATGAAACGAGCAAATACATCAAACCTGCCGAAGGCACCCTCGATTTCGCCTTCATGTTCATTCCGGCCGAAGGCATTTACTACGATCTTCTCATCAATAAAGTCGGCGCGCTTAAAGTAAATACTGCCGCGCTCATCGAATACGCTTTTCGCGACAAACGCGTCATTATCGTCTCGCCCACGTCGTTTCTTGCCTATTTGCAAACTGTGCTGCAAGGCCTCAAAGCCCTTCAGATCGAAGAGTCTACCAAAGAAATTCGCAAGCGCGTGGAAGATCTGGGTCGGCATCTAGCTGCGTATGACGAATACTTTAAAAAGCTCGGTAATAACCTCGCTACCACGGTCAATAGTTACAATACGGCCTACAAAGAGCTCGGTAAAATCGACAAAGACGTGGTACGCATTACTGCCGGCGAAAAAAGTATTGAAGCGCTTGCGCTCGAACGGCCGCTGTCTAACGAAGATTAACCTGTCCCCTTTTTGTCTTTATGTCCTATTCCCGTCATTACCCGATCATTATTGCTGGTACCGGCCTTGGTGGTTTCAAGGCGCTTACTACGCTTATCAAACTTCTTAAACGATCTCATCGTAGCGAAACTATTCTCGTTATCAACGCGACCAATTATTTCACGTTTGTGCCGATGCTGCACGAAGTGGCGACCGCTTCGGTAGAGGCCGAACATCTCACTGTGCCGATCCGCGAAATGCTTCGCGGCACGCCCCATCGTTTTTTGGAAGCGACCGTTCAAAGCATCGATCCAACCACGCAGACCGTTACGACCTCTGAGGGAACCTTTGCATACGATTACGCTATCGTCGGGTTGGGTAGCGGCGTGAATTATTTCGGTACGCCGGGTGCAGCCGAATTTTCGTGTAACGTGCGCACGCTTTCTGCTGCACAACATACTGAGCATGTCTTTTTGAGCTTGCTCGAAAAGGAGCGTGAGCGAGTGGCAGTCACGATTGTCGGTGGTGGGTACACGGGTGTCGAAGTAGCCGGCCAGTTCGCCGATTGGGCGCGTGGTGATCTAAAGAGGCTTTACCCGCGCACCACGGTCAGCGTTACCGTGGTTGAGTCGAATCCGCGCATACTGAATGGCTTGCCCGAGAAGATCCAGACACTCGTAACGCGCCGTTTAGAACGGATGGGCGTCGCTATCCGCACTAGCGCCCAGGTAGCCGAAGTCAAGAAAGAAGAAGTTGTTCTTAAAGACGGCGCAGTCATCCCGACAGACATGACTGTCTGGTCTGCAGGTGTTGGTAATGTGGGGCCGCGCTTTTTTGCCGAAAATCTTACCGAAAAAGGTCGTTTGCCGGTTGATGAGTTTTTACGCCACAAGCAATTCCCCACGCTCTATGTCGTTGGTGATTTGGCGCTTGGTTTTAATCGTGGCGCTACCACGCCGTTCCCCCCTTTAGGCGAAGTGGCGTATCACGAAGGGCAGTACGCGGCTCGTCATTTAGCTGCGACACTTAAGGAAAAAGCCTCGCTGCGGCCGTTTTCATTCGTATCGAAGGGGCTCCTCATGCCGGTCGGTGATTGGTATGGTGTTGCTAAAATCGGTCCGTTGATCTGGCAGGGTCGCTTAGCGTGGTGGTTGCGCCGCACGGTGTATCTTATGTATATGCCACGTTTGTCGCGTAAAATTCGTATCGCCATCGACTGGACACTGCATTGCTTGAGCGTTCGTTCGGGAAATTTGTTCCGATAACTTTGACAGTACTGATGATGTTAGGCATACTCCCTACACGGAGGTTGTGCATGACACTGACCGCTCAGTCCCCGAAGCTCACCATTCCGGTTACGGTCTTCGCAGCGATTAAGGGCAAAAAAAACGTGGAAGAGCGCATTTGCTGCGCGCTTGAGCAGGAACAACCGCTGGATACCCTCTTGTATCTTACGGATGTATATCTCACTGCGCCGCAACTCAAACGGGCCGAAGAATGGGAAAAGGCATGGCGAGGTTTTGTCGATAATCCCACGTCCGCCCGCACCAAAAAAATCTTCGCCAGCATACGAAATATAGCGCGAAATCCAGGCGAGCTTGATCGTTTGCTTGAACATGCGTGGTGGAAAAAGATGTTCTGCGAGAAATACCCGCTCGCCACACTTTTGGCTGCAACCCCAGAGGCCCGGTATGGACTCATCCGAAAGCTTATCCAACAAAAAAACTATCTCCTGGCCTGGACCCAGCTCGTCGTACTTTTACCAGAAGAGGTGCGCAGTAGCCCGCCCCCGCCGCCGGTCATGAGAAGCGGGGTGTGCCAACTCTCAATCGTTACGCCCGCTGTGTTTGAACGCGGTGTACGGCTCTTAGTGAAAATCGTCGAGTGCGACAAAACGTACCAGCAACCACTCGCACGCGGACTGCAGCAGGGTAAAGATGCCTACGCGATGGGTTGGGACACAGCCGTATCCGTACTCGGGGAAAAAGCTCGAGTTGATAAACGTCAGCTGCCGAATAGCCCGCGCAAAGTCGCATTCATCAAAGGGCCGCGCCTCATCGAAGTGATTTTTGAGCTTGATCGTGCCCTACAAGAAGAAGGTTGGCGGCGCTACGAAGCGAGTGGTAAGGCTAAACTCACGCGATCAGTCGCGGACATTAATGCGGAGAATACCGGCGAGGACGGCGTGAATCACGTAATCATTAGCCGCATCCTCAACCGCATCGCCCCCAAGCACGGCGGTCGCGGCCACTACTAGATCCTTCCTCTAACGCCTCAGGCGTTTTTTTATTCCAGTTCGCCCCAGCGGAAACCCTGTTTCACCTCTACCTTCACGGGTACGCGCAGTTCAACCACGCTCTCCATGGTTTGTTTCATAAGATTCCCGACACCTTCGGCTTCGTCGGGCGGACACTCGACCACTAATTCGTCGTGCACTTGCAATAATAGTTTTGGGGATAGAGGACGAAATGTTGATTCTACGCTAAAGCTCGGCGTTTGAGGTTTGAGATCGTTCAGCTTTTTTTCCACTTCGATCATCGCGAGCTTCATAATGTCTGCGGCCGTACCTTGGATAGGGTGATTTACGGCCATACGTTCTGCAGCGCTACGCACCTGATAGTTGCTCGAAACAAGTTCGGGGATATAGCGACGCCGACCGAAGAGTGTTTCGCAGTACCCTTCTTTGCGCGTAAACTCGAGCGTGCGGTCGAGATATTCTTTGACACCCTTAAATTCCTCGAAATATTTTTCGATGAATTCTTTGGCTTGCCAATGCGGAATGCCGGCGCGCCAACTGAGTCCGTAGGTACCCATGCCGTAGAGTACGCCGAAATTAATTTCTTTGGCAGCGTAGCGCATTTCTTTGGTGACGTCCTCTTGCGCCACGCCATGGATGGCGGCTGCGGTGGCACGATGAATATCATCGCCCCGTTTGAAAATTTCCATCATTTTTTCGTCACTCGCAAGCGAGGCTACGACACGCAGTTCGATCTGTGAATAGTCGGCTGACACCAGAATATTGCCCGGCGCGGCGGTAAACGCGGTACGGATTTCGCGACCAAGGCGGGTGCGCACGGGAATGTTTTGTAGGTTCGGATCCGTGCTTGAGAGGCGTCCGGTAGCGGCGACCGCCTGGTTAAAAGTGGTGTGGATGCGGTGCGTAATCGGATTAATCAAGGTCGGCAGCACGTCAATGTAGGTGTTTTGCAGTTTGGTAAGTTCACGGAATTGTTCGATGTAGGGAATGACCGGATGCAGATCGCGCAATTTCTCGAGCGATTCGGCCGAGGTGGAGAGGCCGGTTTTGCCTTTCTTCACTCCTTCAACCGGAATGGCCAGTTTATCAAAGAGCACGTCGCGCAGTTGGATGGGCGAAGCAATATTAAACTCGGTACCGGTGAGTTCATAGACGGTTGCGGTGGTTTTTTTGATGTCCGCTTCCACTTCGGCTGCGATGGCTTTTATTTTTTCAGTATCGAGCGTAATCCCGTTAAGTTCCATGGAAGCCAAAACAGCAATGAGCGGCATTTCCATTTTTTTGAATAATCCGTAATCATCGATCGCCGCTAGTTCTTTGGCAAGCGCCTCGGCGATTTTATGTACGTACCACAGCTCCTCGGCTACGACACGCGTATCCACGCCAAAGAGACTCCCCTGTCCTTCGGGTGCGACAAGTTCTTTGCCGAGCGTTTTAAGTGCGATGCTTGATAGATCCGTAGTGCGCGTTCCGGGGTTCAACAAGTAACTCGCGATCATGATGTCGGAAAGGTTGTTCGCGACTTTAATTCCGTGCACGCTCAAATGCTTGATGCTCGTTTTGAGGTCATGCCCGATGAATTCCAGTGAAGCGTCAGCGAATATATCAGAGAACCCTGTGATTAGATTTCCGTTAATACTGTACGCCTCGTCTTTTATGATAACGACGAGGTGCGTTATAGTAGTGGCGAAAAGATTTTCTCCACTCGTGATGATTCTGGCAACGTATTTTTTTTCGGCACGAATTTTTTTCTTAACCTGCTCTAAATCTTTTTCTGTTGCAACCTCATGAAATAAAAATGTTGGTTTAAGGCTGGTTTTAGAAGTTTTTTTGGATTTATTTTCTTCGGATGATGCTCCTGCGCTGCCCAGTTCGGGCAAACGTTTAAGGAGCGAAACGAATTCAAATTTTTGGAATAATTCCATGATGCGTTCGCGTTCGAACGGGCGAATGCGGCAGTCTTCCAATGTAAAACTCAAGTCCGGCACGTCGCGGCGGATGGTGGCGAGCTCCCGGCTCATGAGTGCTTTGTCTTTTCCTTCGATAAGTTTTTTGAGTACGGAGGGTTTAAATTCATCCGCGGCATTCTTTTTTTCTACCGCGTGGTAGAGATCATCGATGGTGCCGTATTTTTTGATGAGTTCGGTTGCGGTTTTTTCGCCGATACCGGGAACACCTGGAATATTATCCGACACATCGCCGCGCAGCGCTTTATAGTCGATAACATGCTCGGGTCCAAAACCGAAACGTTCGGTTACGCCGGCCGCATCATATACTACTACATCAGTAATTCCTTTCCGCAGCGTGTACACTTTTACATGATTATCAACAAGCTGCAGCGTATCCATATCACCCGTGACGATGAGTGTTGGGATCGATGCTTTGGTGGTTACGGCCGTGATCGTACCGATTACATCGTCGGCTTCAAATCCTTTCTTTTCAAAAATTTTAAGCCCGAAGGCTTCTACCACTTCGTGCACGAGCGGAATTTGGTCGTAGAGCGATTGGTCGGCTTTGGTGCGCGTACCTTTGTAGTCGGTAAACAGTTCATCGCGGAACGTGCCGCCAGCCACGTCGAACGTAACGGCGAGGTATGCAGGTTTAAGTTCACGCCACACCTTAAGTAGCATGGAGGTAAAGCCATACACGGCATTAACAACTGTGCCGTTTTTGGTAGTCATGGGCGGGAGAGCATGGAACGCGCGATGAACAATGGCATTGCCATCGATAATGACAAAAAGTGGTTGTGAAGAAGGCATATATATGATGTGTTTATCCTAACACAAGCGCCTTGGATTGTCGTTAGTCGTTTGAGTCTTGAGGCGCCTACGTTGACTATGTATGATTTTTAAGGTAGTACCAAGGTAGTACCATAGTGGGCGCGTACTGCGCCAGGGAGACGGCAATGGCTAAAATGCCTGTTAATTATGAGCGCGGCCGGGTGGTAAAGCTTGGTTTTCGCAGACCGTACAACCACGGTTTTATCGAAATCGAAGGAAGTAAAGGTTCGGCGACAACCTTCCATATTAATACGGGACGGCAGGTAATTGTGCGTTCCGACGGCCTGCACCTCGGTAGTTTTCCAAGCGGGGTGCCGCTCATGCCGCGGGTGGGAGATGTTTTGCATTGCGTCACGGCGCCGTACCCAGGTCGTCCTGGGCAGCGGCGGTGTGTTCTGTGGTGGCGTGCGACCCAGCACGAAAGCGTTCAGCCGTTCGTAGTAGCTGATGCTGCTCGTATGCTTGGCCAGCTTCAGCTGCTTGTTACGCATTACCAAAGATTCTCCTTTCGCAACCAAGAGCCGCTCTTTCAATCGTTTCATTCGTGGCAAATCGACAAACAGCGCAGCTCAATCGCCCGTGGCGTATTTACCCGCGAAGCCCATGAAGATAACGATGGTAACGGTGTTTTGTGGCTATACCCCTGGGGTAAGAGAGCGGCGCGCGTCGATTTTGTCGGCGCGGAAGCGCAAACCCTTAAGAATGCTAGGTGTTCCGTAGAGCACGTCGAGGGCATCTCGGTTGAGGTCGACGCTCGACGGTATGTGATTAACCCTCACGTTCTGCGGCCGGTGAACGAGTTCTATGAACGCTTCTTTAAGCGACATCCCGACACTTTCTGCTGCGGGGAATGGATGCTTGCGTCCAAAGCGGGACTCGGCACCGCCGCGCAGATGGTTCGGGTTATTTCCGTGATTAGGAGAAATGTGTAGCTAACGTTGAAGCAGCTTCCGAGGCTGCTTTTTAAGCTCTTCTTATTATTGTACATACTACAATAAGTAGTTCTTTCCCCATCACAATCTTGATCGTTCAAAAATGCTTGCCATGCGTATGCTGTTTAACATAGTTCAGTATTTGCTATACATCGTATGCAGTTGGTTACCTATTTCTTTTTTCTGACCTTTTATTTTTTAATCAAACAAATCAATGGCACTTCGTAGTTTTAACTTCATTTTTTTGATCTATTGTTTCATGTGGAACAGTGCGTATGCTTATACTTTATGGAATATATTGTTTCATGTGAAACAATATATTTATGAGTAATGGTAGAAATAGTATCTGCTTCGTCTTTAATTTTCATTCCCCTGTGTAGGTTGCAAGCTGCTTTTTCAAGCGTATCAGTATACTGCAATCCTAATTTTAAATGTTCCACATGAAACAATTGAAAACTTTATACCCGTGTCTTTTGTCAGTTCTCGGTAAGTAAGATGTTTGTTGTCAGATGAAGGAAAGCATTATTGGCAGGTTTGTTATATGTCTTTAGATATATTTAAAGTGCAATAGTATATACCTTTAGAAAACAATGTAAAGCGCACTCTTTTCCACAGTTTACCCCTGGTTATCCACAAACAGTTCAAAGCGCACATCAACATTTTGTATACACTAGTGTATACAAAATTTAGAATAATCACCAGGTTATCAACAGGAGTATCCACAGAGCGACTTTTGTTTATAAAGAACCTGCAGTGCGAATAATCCCCATTAGTTCCTCACTTGTGAAACTTGTCAGTCCCCAGTACTATGAAACCATCTAACACCTCACCGTATGGAAACGACACCCTACCATCGTCCTGGCTGGGACGAGTACTTTATGGAAATAGCGCAAGCTGTAGCCAAGCGCGCCACCTGCGACCGGGGTCGCTCCGGTGCGGTTATTGCTCGTGATAAGCAAATTTTGGTTACCGGCTATGTTGGTGCACCGCGCGGCTTGCCGCACTGCGACAAAGTGGGTCACCAAATGAAAACTGTTACCCATGAAGATGGCCATGTCACCCAGCACTGCCTGCGCACCACGCACGCCGAGCAAAACGCTATCGTTCAAGCTGCTAAAATGGGTATTTCTATCGAAGATGGCACGTTATACTGCAAAATGACCCCCTGTTCGACCTGCGCCAAGATGATCATCAACGCCGGAATCGTGCGGGTTGTGTGCGAAAAACGCTACCACGCGGGCGCTGAATCCGAAGAAATGTTCCGCGAGCTCGGAATCGGGCTCAGCTATTTTGACGAAGGAATCGAGCAGTATGACCGACAATAAAAAGGTCATTTTTGGCTTTACCGGGCGCATGGCCTCGGGCAAGGGCGCGGCAGCCGAGTATTTAGCCGCCCGTCATGGCGCAGCCACATTTCGGTTTTCTACTATATTGCGCGACATCTTAAATCGACTCTTTATTCCAGCCGAACGGCCTGCACTTGTCGGCCTCTCTGAAGCGTTGCGCATCACCTTTGGCCAAGATATTTTAGCCAAAGTCATGGCTGAAGATGTTCGTCATGCCGGTGCGCCGATCATTATGGTCGAAGGTATCCGACGACTAGAAGATATAGCCTATCTGCAACGTCTACCGCATTTTGTCCTGGTGGCTATTGAGGCAGACCTGCGCGTACGCTACGAGCGTCTCAGCGCTCGTCGTGAAAATCCTGATGATGCCACCAAAACGTGGGAGCAGTTTTTGGCCGACCAAGAACGTCCGACCGAAATCACCATTCCCCCGGTTATGGCTATTGCCACTGAGCGCATCGATAATAATGGAGACCGACATGAACTAGAACGGCAGCTTGATCTTTTAGTTAAGAAGTATACGACGTAGGCGCTTTGAGGTTTTACGCTGATTGTTTGAGATATCTTTACTTACGCCCCCTATGAAAATTAATGTCAAAAAACTGCATGATCTAGCTAAAATTCCCACTTATGCGCATCCGGGTGATGTGGGGATGGATGTGTATTCACTGGAGGCGTTTACCCTTATACCCGGCGAGCGCCGTGTAGTACCGCTTGGGTTTGCACTGGAGTTTCCGACCGGTTACGTAGCGCTCGTTAAAGATAAAAGCAGTTTACCGCGCAACCACGGAATCCACACCATGGGCGGCGTCTTTGATGCAGGGTATCGAGGGGAATACAATGTCCAGCTGATAAACTTGGGTCAAGAGAGTGTAATCATCGAAACCGGCCAGAAAATTGCCCAAATTCTCATCATGCCCGTCGTTATTGCTGAGCTCCAAGAAGTGTCTGATCTTTCAGATACGGATCGTGGTGTGGGCGCCTTTGGAAGTACGGGGGCTTTTTAGGCTAAAACAAGCAATAAAAATAACTTGACACCACGGCATATTTGTGATACTCTAAATTCCGAGTATCAATTAACTTTTTTATGACAACATCTACCCCTGATGGTAGTAGTACCATAACTGCCGCGTCCACTGAGAAAAGCGACGACGACCCTTTACCTGCCGAAAAACGCCTGTTCGACACCTTGTTTGAGTGCGCCCCGGTCACTGTTCAGTATGATGATGAATCGGCCGTGCATCATGCCTTACATCTTGCTGAGGAGCCGGGTTCAAGCGAACGTCTCAAATACGATGTCCGCTTCCGCAACCGTTTGGCCTTTCTTTAATATCTTAAATATCTATGTCGGAGCGCTTTATTGATCCAGGTTTAAAACGTGCTGAAATGGCCAAAGATCCGTTTGTTGATTCTAAAGGCCCGCAGTTCGCGAGCCGACAAGATTTGGCAGCTGCTGACCGTGAAGCGCAAGCGGCCCGTCCAGTGCGCACCGCGGATTCAGAAACCGCACTTGATACTGCGCTTGAAGCGCACAATCCCTTTTTAGGCATGGAAGGAACCAAGGCGGAAAATGATGCTGAGCTTTTTAAACAGACCGGCGAACAAATGTGGACATCAACTAAAAAACAATCGTACGGTGATACGCCGATTTCTTCTGCTCCGGCGCCTGAGTTTAGAAAAGAGTCATATAAAAAAAGCGGACCCGAGACGCAGACTAAGAACGCCGCGTAAACCCAACTTTTTGTCTCAACCTCCCTTAGCCGGGAGGTTGAGCGTTTTTATGAGCGCGTGTTAGACTATAGGTACTATTTTTTACCTTTTTATATGCCAGGGAGGGAATATTCGTTCGATACGTCCGATGTTGATAGTGATCTGCAAGCCGAGGCCGAAGCACGCAAAAAACAGGAGCAGGGCCGCGAGATTGAAGGAGTGAAACAGCAGGTGGCCGAGATACAGAAGGGTTGGGATGAGGTGGTTGATCTTACCGAGGATGATATCGAGCTCATCGGCGAAGAAGCTGAACTTATGAACGATGTATCCGAGGACGGCTCGGAATTGAAGCAGTTGCTGAACGAAATTAAAGATGAAGTTAATGGTGAAACCGAAATTCAAGCCAGCCTTAAAGACGTGAAGGCGCTCATGAACGACATGTCATCCGAACAAGCGCAACAACTCGGAGAATTCATGATTGCGCAGGACTCGCCACAACGCGCGGCTGAGCGGGCGCTTGAGCGCTCCGATCGGGCGGCGGCCAAAAAATACGATACAGCGGTAAAAGATATCGATGCGGACTACGGCGCTCGCCTGGCCGCTTTGCAAAGCGAATACACTCGCTATCAAAATTTTATTGCCCGCGATCCGAGCGTGCGTTCCTTGTATGGCGCGCGCATGACAGAACTACTCCAGCAGGCAGCGATTCTCAAGGAAGAGCGTGGTAAGAAGATTGAGGCGGCGCGGCAAGAGTATGAGCATGAAATAACTGCACCAGAAATGTCGGTTGAAGAATCTGCTGCTGCCTCAACTACTGAAGCTGAAGCAGTTCCGGTTGATGAAAGCATGATTGTCGAGGAAGGGCCGTCGAATATCATCCCGATCTCACGCGCTCGCGCGACCCGCCCTACTCGTCCATCCGCCACGCCAGCCGCCAGGCCAAAAAACTCTCCGCCACCCCCACCCACCCCTCTACGTCCACGTGCGACCCCACCCCCACTACCGACGAGAAAAGCTGCTTAATGTTTTGTTCATATGCCGGAATCGTCCAAAAAATTGGACCGTAGTCAGCAGGATGAGATTAGTCAGCTTGTCAGTGAGTTGCCGTCGGCTCGGGTACCTCAGGATTATGAGCATATCGCGGAACTAGGCGATGATGATATAGAATTTATTGGTCAAGAACAAGAAAGCATAGCAACTACGGCACGTCGCCAAGCTGGCGAGGCGGCCAAAGAATTGCGTCCGACTGAGCATGGCCGCACGTCGCAGGAAACAGCGCGAACGTTCACCGAAGAAGTGGCGGCTATCGAGAACGAATATGCTTCAAAAATTGCACCGTTGCGCCGCGAAATAGAAAAGTATCGTTCGCTCGAATCTCAAGGTACGATCATGAAAGATTTTTTCGCGTCGACCAAGCGCGTTTTTGAGATGCGCCTGCGCCTGGTAGAAGATAGCCTGGCGACTGCTGTCGAGGAGGCGCGGTTGCGATTTGAACGCGAAGCGCGGCTTAACGCGATGCAAAAACACGTGGGCGCTTACGACCGCCGCGTCGGAGATATTAATGCTGAATTCGAAACCGTGGGTGGATCTGAACTGCGTGAGCTGAATGATCATCTGGATCAGATTGGAAAAAATCCAGCGATGGCTAAAATCTATGACGCACGGTTGAAAGAATTGGCTCTGGCACTTGAACCGGCACGCCGTAAGCGCGATACGGCACTTGCTATCGCCGCCCGTGAATTCGAAGAGTCTACGAAGACGCTTGCGCCGAGCGAGCCAAGCGCGCGCGAAGTTGTGGCCGTACTGCATCGCCAGTTCGAAAATGACACCCGGCCGATCATGAAAAAAGTTCAGGAATACACCCGATTTACCGGTGCCAGTCCAACCGAACGCGCCCGCGCCGAAAAGAAAGTCGAAGCGCTTCTACAGATCGTTTTAACTATGGCTGCGGCCCGTGACCGGGCGATTGGAGAAGCCAAAGCGATGTTTTCAAGTGAGGGCAGTATCGCCGTTAACCCAGAGGCCGACCACTCGTTGCGCACAACGCTCCGCCCCGGCGAAGCGCCACTTGCGGAACGTAAGACCGAGCCGTCGCTCCGGCAGGTGGTGGGCCAAACTCTGCCGCCTTTGCGTCCGACTCGCCGGGTTGAACCACTGCAGCGCATTGATGATCAAAAGCCTCAGACCAAAGCTGCTTAAAGCGGACTTTCAAAAACGAATAGTTAGTTTTATACTACGCACGTCGCCCCAGGGCGGCGTGTCGTTGTTTCATTATTCTTGCGCGTATGCCAACGTTCAGCGAAGCCGAAAAGAAAATTCTTGAACAGTACGTTACCAACGTCGGAGGCGATATTTTTGCTGTCAAAAACCTGCCGGGGATTGTCGGTGCGGTGTATGCGCGCTATTCACGCGCTAAAACGGGTTTTCAGGAAACGCTCCTTAAAGAGTTTGTGCAAGAAGGCATGATTAATGCCGAACATGCCGCCGCACTTATCGAACGCGTTCTCATCGCGTACGGCGACGATTCGGTGGGCGAGCTTGAGGGCGCACATGTGTCGCTCGAAAATATTTCTATCTTGGCTACTAAAGAAGTGGAAGATCGACGCATCGGCGGATCGCCGATCGAAAAATCGACGCGCTACATTTTTTTCGATGAGCAGGATGAAGACGGAAAGTATAAATACGTCCGTCCGGCAGACATTATGGCAACACCCTTGGCCGCGGAGTACGAAGCGACAATGGATTTTTTGTTTGATACGTACAAGAATCTCATCGAACCGATGCAGCAATTTTACCAGGAGCTCTTTCCGTTGGAAAAAGCTGAGTACGATATTTTGGGTACGGGTGAGAAGCAAAAGTACGCGGATTTAAAAAACGAAAAAGACCAGAAAGCGTTTAAGATAACTCACAAAATCGACCTTAAGACCAAAGCCTGCGATGCGCTGCGCTGCCTCCTCCCGATCTCTACCAAGACCAACGTTGGTTTGTTCGGCAACGGACGATTCTACCAGACGCTCATTGCACATCTTCTTACAACACCGTACGCCGAAGTTAAGGATATCGGCCGCAGCATGTTTACCGAACTTTCGAAAATTATTCCCAAGTACATCCATCGCGCCAAAGAGAAAACGTATCAGCAATCGATTGACGCGGCGATGCAGCTGGTGGCGAGCGAACTTGTTGGAATGGTGAAGAGCGATGCGACTTCAATTGAATCGGTGGCGCTTGTGCCGCTTGATGTGCGCAATACCGAAGAATATCTTATTGCAACGATGCTGTATGCATACACTGATCGCTCACTCGCCGAACTTATTAGGCTTGCGGGCACATTCGACCGTGGAGCGCGCGATCGGATCAAGGCTGCGTACGTTGGCGAACGCGCGTCGCGTCGCGACCGCCCAGGCCGTGCGCTTGAGAGTGGGTATACATACACCTTCGATTTGACAGCAGATTTTGGAACGTACAAAGACCTTATGCGCCATCGCATGTCGACACAGCTGCGCCAGGCGTTTAGCCCGCTTTTGGGCATAGTCCTGCCGCAAGATGTGCAAGATGCCGGTTTCACCGAAAAAATAATGGCGTGTCATGAACGGGTAGTTGCGCTATATCACAAGCTCGTGCCTGTCGTTGGGCCCTCAGCTGCGTACGTTACGCTCCATGGCAATCGTGTACGTTGGATTATGGGGATGAATGACCGCGCTCTCATGCACATGCTGGAGCTGCGCACTACCAAGCAAGGCCATCCGCAGTACCGCAAAATCTGCCAGGAGATACATCGTGCGATCGAAAAGATTGATCCGTGGCGTGCGAGTATCATGAACTTCGTTGATCATAATTCGTACGACAGTGCGCGCGGTGATAGTGAAGCGCGCCAGCGCGTAAAGGAGCGGTTGTGGGAAGAGAAGAATAAAAACAATACAGAGCATAATTAAAAATCCCGCCTCCGCGCGTTTATAGCGCACAGAGCGGGATGTTGGACGATTTGCCGTCTCTAGTCGACGAATGCGCACATGATGGGCAGTCTCGGCTCAAAGTCGAAGCTGATGTGCTGCGAATTCTCCCATATGCGGGCAGCTTCGTTATGGTTGCTGTAGAAACGAAGGGTGCCGACCCACTTTTTGCCACAGGAAAATCGGTATCGGATGTGGGCTTTTTCGGGCGGGGCATCCGGATTGCAGGTTACTTTCCAGTCCGGTTTCGTGCCGCTCGGACAGCTGACGTCCACCTGGAGATTTCCGTTATCAGACGGTTTGATCCGCACATTGTGATTGTGCGGCGCCCGCTGTAGGCGGTATCGGGTACCGTCCTGGCGGTTCGATGTTTGAATCTCTTCGGCGGTTTCTTCTGACGCCTTCAGCTCATCCGGCATAGGAAGCAGATCGTCTTGACCGGGTGGGGTGTCAGGAATGACGACAGTTCCGGTGCGGCCTCCGCAGCCGGCGAGCAGGGCAAAAGAAAGCAGCAATGTCCGTACGTGCGTGGTATGCATGGGGCCTCCTTAGTAAGTCGATGCTCCCATGCTCTACAGGATTTTTTTCTTTTAGTCAATATATCCTGTGTAGTACGGATTTTTCATTACCCGAGTTAGTTCGACATTGTGCAAAGAAAACTACGTCGGCGCGACGCGGCGTATTCCCGCTACACCTAAATCTTACAGGTGGTGGCATGCCCGCAAAACCATGCCTGTAAACGAGTTGTATGGTTAAGAGTGTTTAAGTTACAAACCTTCCCGTGAAGGGAAGGTGAGAATGTTTACCAGAACGCCGCAACGAGCTCGGCTGTGCGAATGCTTGTGCCGGGTTCGACGGTAACAAGAATGCGCGGTTTAAACCCTTCGTAGGTAAGAAGATCCATGATAAGCTCGAGCCGGCTGTTCTTTACGGCTAACCATCGCCCACCTTCGCGGTGGCCATGATCTTCGATCTCACTCATGTCCGGCTGTAGCACTATGCCTTGGCGGGGCAAGCGGGCGCGGGGTCCGCCGTGCTGCACCCGCTCAAGAATTTCCCGTGCCAGTCTTTTGAGAAAGGTACGGTTTTTTCTGACAAAACGATTGACGATCCGCCTCGCCTCACCGAACTCCGGATGCTGCCTGAGATCCTCGAACGTAGGATCTGTGCTCTTTAGTTCGAGTTGGCGTAGCTTATCCTCGAATTCATTTCGGATATGAACGAGGTGGTAGGCGCGTCCGTCGATAGCCTGTTCACGTAGGGGCATGAGCAACCTCTTTACGGCAGTAGGTGAAAAACCCTCTTGGTGAGAGGAAATTTACCCTAACACTGTCATTGCCGATGGTCAAGATATTCTTTTGTTATTCTTTCAAATTCTTGACAAAGTTAACAAAAGAAACTATCCTTTCGTTCGCCGTACTAGCGGCGTTCTTTAATAGACCGAGGAGACATCATGCACACGAAACTGTTGCGCGTAGTGGGTTGCGTTGTTTTTGCTGCCGCGTGCGGAGCCGCGGAAGAAACGAACCAGTCGTTGCCGCCCGGGCCGGACACGCCTCAAACGTCGCTGATCGTGCTGAACAAGAACCAGCTGCCTGGCACGCAGCTTGCTATGGGTGCGAAGAAGGCGAAGTTCGTGGTGGCCACACTCAAGGGATCGGCGACCGAGGATTTCGACATTCCGGCTGCTCGTGCCGAAGTCGATATCCAGAATCCATCCGTGTCGCGCATGGCGCCGCAGGTCATCAAGAACTGCTTTGTCGAGGCACTTGGCGTAGAGTATGGTCCGGCAGTGAATCTCACGCTCGATCAGCAGGGTCAGTACCAGCTCGACTGGAAGGAACTCCGGAATATCTCGGGTACCATGCTGTTCGTGCCGCGGGATACTGAAGTGCCGGTATACGCCGTCTGCGATGTGGAGAAGTACTCTGTGATCGCGATGAGCGGGTTGCATCAGGCGGCTTCCAACCTGAATGTTGCCGTGCGTTTCAGTGGTTTCGAGTTTGTGCGCCATGGCGCCACGGGCCGCTCGCTTTCCACGCAGAAGGTGCCCGGGAATATCTTCGAGATCCTGCGCACCACGCTCACGGTGGCGGCCGAGAACAATCCGCCGGAGGGCTTTTCTACCCAGGTTTCTGGTGCAGCGGTGCGCGCGAGCGCGTTTGTCGTCACATCTCCGGCCTCGGACGATGCGGCGCCGAGCGTCATGAAGATGCCGTTCAACTTCGCGCTGCTTGGCACCTATACAAACCCGCAGAACGTAACGTCGGTGCCGTATCGGGTACTTTCGCCCACTGCCAGCGGTACGCTCGAGCCGGTGGCGACTGGTGCGGTGAACTTCACCTGCGCCTCCTCCGTTCCTTTGCTCTCTACGGTGACGGACTGCCGTGGTTCTTTCACGCCGGCCGTGACTCGCGCCGGAGCCAAGCCTGCCGCGGTTCCCCTGGAATCTTCTGGTCCGGGCACGGAAAAGAAGGCGCTCTTCATCATCGAGTATGATACCCGCGCGCTCACGCCGGCCCTCACCAGCCCCCAGGAGAAACTCGCTACGGAGCTCCTGGGCGTGGAATGGAGCGATGGCACCCGCGAGGGTCTCAAGTTCGATTCGAGCTCCGCGCCCATCATGGGCCATGCGGTGACGCAGTAGCCGCATCACCCCCACCCACAACCTCTCAGAATGAACCTTGAGAGGTTTTTATATTGCCGCGAAAATTGCCCAGAAAATATCTTGACATGCCCTTTATGATATTCCACAGTACGTGAGCGTTGTTCTTTTTCGACAATAGGGAGGTGAGCCATGACACGAACGCTAGCGCTCGCACTGACCGGATTTTCCTTCGTCGCGTGCGCTGCCACGTCGACCCAGCAGCTTTCCACGCCTTCGACCGAGAGCATGGAGGCGGTCCCGCCGCCCCAATATTCAGGTCATAATATCACGGAAGGGTCCCTGTGCGATCCGGACGATAGATCGTTCGATCCGTGCGCACCGAAGTTTAAGTGCTACGCGGGTGCGTGCGCCAAGCTCAGAGAGCGCGACTCGTGTATCTTTAATGAAACAGAGAAAGACCCGTGCCTGCCGAAATCCGTCTGTTTCAAAGGTAAGTGTACGAAGATCAAATAACCGAACTACTCTGCCGCGCCACTAAGGTGCGGCTTTTTGATTCAGATATGATTGAAATCTATATGAGTGGCACTAAAATATGATATAACACGTTCGGAACCGGCTGCCCGAAAAACATAAAGCCGCTCAAGAGAGCGGCTAAAAAGGGTGTGGTTTAACTTGATTTTAGCGGACGAGATCCGTTGGGGCGCGTCGGGTAGTTCAATTCGTTGCTAAAGTGCGGGCAAGATAGATCTTTACCAAAGCTGTATAGTCGCGGGACCGGCTTGGAGCACCAGCACGCCGACACCTTTGGGGTCAACGGTATTGCGGGTAGTGCTATAGAATCGATACAGGGTCAAAGTTGCCTCTCGGCGATTGCCGCACCAGAAGTGGTAGAAGGCGACCGGATCACCGCACAACCACGTATCTGCCTGATTGTACGCCAGGATGATCCGTGGATCCTCGCCGCGATTACAACGGAGATAGTATTCGAGATGCTCGTTGTTGGAACTGTGATTCTCTGTAATATGCGGATAATACAGAGTACCACTCCGCGCATCATACACGCTACGACTTGGGTCCATGCCAAACCACGGAGACGGTATGCAGGTGCTTTCGAGCTTGAGTTCGCTTTCCTTGACGAAGGGGAGCTGGTCTTGAGCATGTGGTATGCTGCTACAAGCGGTGCTAAGACCAAGCAGAACAATAAAGTTCATCTTCCAAGTCAAAATCGGTGTTTTCACGTGTTTCTCCTTGCTTAATACTCCGGAATGTCCGGAAATGAACGTTTTAAGACCCTATCAAACTACTTGCATTTGTCAAGATATATATGAACAAAGGCCTTTTTATCATGATCGACGGTATTGACGGTAGTGGCAAAGGACTTCAAACCGAGCTTCTCCAGAAACGCTTGGCCGAAGCCGGAAAACCTGTCAAGCTGGTGAGTTTCCCGCGCTACGGCGAAAAATCCGCGGCACCGATCGAGGAGTATCTTAATGGTGTGTATGGCACGGCCGAAGAAGTTGGTCCGTACCGCGGATCAATATTGTACGCCGTAGATCGGTTTGCTGCGGCCAAAGATATCCGCCGCAGTCTTGATGAAGGAATGATCGTCGTCGCCAACCGCTACGTCAGTTCCAATATGGGCCACCAGGGCGGTAAAATTATCGATCCCGAGGAACGCAAACGTTTTTTCGCATGGAATTACGATCTTGAATATCGCATTTTCGCCATTCCGAAACCTGATTTCCAGCTTATTTTGCACGTGGATGCTGCCGTGGCGCAGGAGCTTGTCGATAAAAAAGCGGCCCGCGAGTACATTAAAGGTGCTAAACGCGATATCCATGAAGCCGACCTTAATCATTTGCAGCGCGCCGAAGAAACCTACAAAGAGATTGTCCGGCTTTTCCCGGAAGATTTCACGTTTGTTGAGTGTATGGAAAACCAGCAGATCGCGACGCCCGAAGCGATCCATGAAAAAATTTGGGCGCTGATTGTTCGCGAGCTCGAAAAGAGGTATACTTAAGACGTGGTGAACCATGGTTCCCACCTCTTTTAATGTGTCATGTATGCTTACTTCGGTCGTCGATATAATGCACCAAGCCTGGCGCGTCTACAGCGCGGCATGGAAAAAATTCACACTCCTCATGGTGTGGTACGTGGTGATGTATTTTCTCGTTACCTGGGGGCGCGATATTCTTATCGACGGGTTTTTCAGTCAGCGGCCCGGCGTGGGGTTCGTCATTTTCGTGGTTACCATGATCGCGGCCGGTCTTCTAAGTTTGTGGTCGACCATGGCGAGCATGATCGTCGCTAAGGAGATTTTTTTACGAGAGAAACCAACGTCTCTTGGCGTGATCTTTAAAGCCGCGCGGCAAAAGGTCTGGGCCGCACTTCTCATTAGCGTCATGCTGGTTATTGCTATAGCTCTGGGAAGCCTGCTTCTCATCGTGCCGGGTATTATTTTTACTACCTGGTATGCGTTCGCATTCCAGCGGCTTGTATTCCACGACGAGCGCGGGTTCATGGCTCTTGGCTCGAGTAAAGACTTGGTAGTCAATCGTTTCTTTCCCGTGCTCTGGCGCCTCGTTATGCCGACTCTCGCCTTTGCGCTTATGGCTACAGTTTTGCAGTATGTCATTTTAGCCCCCGCAATGTGGCCAAATCTGCTCGAACCCTCACTTTCTTTGCGCGGATTGCTGTTTAACCAAATTATCGTTTACATCCTTTACGCTATCGTGCTGCCGCTCAGCACCATTTCCATCACTATCTTATACCTCGAGCTCGCAGCGAGCGGCCCTGCTCCTGCCCCGGCGGCGCCTACTCCCGAGAAATCGGCCGATAAAACTCTCTAAACACGAGCGTCCAAAAGTACCGCCCAACCGGCGGTTTTTTGGTTGTCAGAATCTCAAAAATAGTTTACAGTCTAGAAGACTTCTGGGTAGCATCTCGAGCCTTTTTAAGAGCACAGCTCATCCGTGATTTTTTTATATGTATACGCCGATCATCGGTTTGGAAATCCACGTCGAACTCAAAACCGCGAGCAAGATGTTTTGCGGGTGTCCTAACGACCCGTTTGCTACCGCACCAAACACCAACGTGTGCGAGGTGTGTTTGGCACACCCCGGAACGCTTCCGGTGCCGAACGCCAAAGCCATTGAATCCACCATCAAAATCGCCAAGGCGCTCGGTTGCACCATCGCCCCTCTCAGCAAATTCGACCGCAAGCATTATTTTTATCCCGACTTGCCCAAAGGCTACCAAATTTCGCAGTACGACCAACCGATCGGCGAGCACGGTACCATTCGTCTCGTGCTCTCAAGCGGTAAAAACCATCGCAATGAAGCAACGGTCGGCGTAACGCGTGTGCACCTCGAAGAAGACACGGCAAAGCTTGTCCATGGCGCGGACGGTACGACACTCGTCGATTTCAACCGTTCCGGCGTGCCGCTTGTTGAGATCGTTTCTGATCCAGACATCCAAAGCGCCGAAGAAGCCAAGATGTATTGCCAAGAGCTCCAACTTATCTTGCGCTACCTTAAGGTAAGCGATGCGGATATGGAGAAGGGTCAGATGCGTTGCGAAGCAAATATTTCGGTGCAAAAGACCGGCACGTTCACCATTGAAAACGGCATCGTCAAACCCGAACCGGGCGTTCAGCTCAATGCCAAGGTAGAAGTGAAAAACATCAACTCTTTCCGCGCCGTAGAGCGGGCTATTGTACACGAAATTGAGCGGCAAACCGCGCTTATCGAGCGCGGCGAAACATGGAGTTCGCAGACCCGCGGCTGGGATGACGAGAAAGGTGTCACGGTGCTGCAAAGAAGTAAAGAAACTGCAGCCGACTACCGCTATTTCCCCGAACCGGATATTCCGCCGTTTGAGCCGCTTACGCTTGTCGGCGGCCAAGTTTCCATACCGGAACTCCCGAGCGCGCGCCGCGAACGATTTGTGGAAGAGTTTGGTTTCTCGGCCTCTGACGCGTACCTCCTCACTGCTTCGGCCGCATGGGCGGAATTTACCGAGCAGGTCATGGGTGAAATTTATGGTTGGCTCGAGGCCGATGTGGATGAAAGCAAAGAGGCAGATAAGGCAGTGGAACTCCGCGCAGTTGCCAAACTCACGGGCGGCTGGATCACCACCAAACTCATGGGTGCTATGGCCGAGCGCGCGATAGACATCCGCGTTCTAAAAGTTAAGCCCGAGAATTTTGCCGAGCTTATCAACCTGCTCTATACCAACCGCGTTAACGCCACCAACGCGCTTAAGATCCTTAACGAAATGCTTGATGCTGGCGTGGACCTTGACCCGAGCCACGTGATGGAAGAGAAAGGGTACGGTCTGGTTGCCGATGAAGGGGCGCTTAAACCGTTGGTCGAGCAGATTATCAATCAATTCCCCAAGCAAGTCGAACAGTTTAAGGCGGGTAAAGAGCCGATCATGAAATTCCTCATCGGTATGGTGATGAAAGAAACCGAAGGAAGCGCAGATCCGGTGGTGGTGGAAAAAATGCTGCGTACCCTGCTCAAGACATAAACAACAGACAAAATAAGAGAGTGCCTGCTTGACGGGCACTCTTTTTTTACTGTATAGTCGTTGGTCCCGCGGTAGATCCCGGGTAGGAAAAAGGAGAAAACGCATGTTTAAGGCTTACCATCTGGGTTTCAATCAATCCGATATCGCGCTCTATCAACCTAAGATCGCGCTATTGTGCGGCGATCCGGCACGGGCCAAAAGGATTGCTGAGCGGGGGAGGGAGTTCCATGTGGTGGCGTCCAAGCGCGGGCTAGATACCTATCTAGTGAAGCTCCGGTGTGGAGCGTGGATTCTGGCTGCAACGAGCGGCATGGGCGGTCCGTCGCTTGCGATCATCGTGAGTGAGTTGGTTAAATTGGGAATTCATACGATCATCCGCGTCGGAACATGCGGATCACTCCAGCCGCACATCAAAGGCGGCGATGTCGTCATTTCGCCCGCTGCCGTCAATTACCAAGGCGCGGCACGTGATATCATCCCCGTGGAAGTTCCCTGTGTCGCCGACTTTAACGTTACAGGTGTGCTGCTTAAAGCGGCTCAGTTGTTTCAGCAGGAAAACATCCACCTTGGTCTTACAGCCTCGACCGATACATTCGAGGAAGGCCAGGGACGGCAGGATGACACCCTCAATAGGTGTCCGCGTCCCGAGATTTTTAGTCGAATTGAGATGTGCATGAAGCTCGGGGTGCTGTGTTTTGAAATGGAAGCGGCGACGCTCTTTGCAGCTGGCTTGGCCTACGGATTCCGCGCGGGTTGCGTTTGCGGCGTCGTAGCCGAGCGGCGCAGCAGTGAGTCGATTCTTGATCCGAACATCTGCGCCACTGCCGAAGCCAATGCCATCACCGTGGCATTCGAAGGGGCCGAGCAGCTTAGCTCGTAAATTCATTTTGAACGGGAGTCTTACCGACTCCTTTTTTGTAATTTATGTTGTTATTCATTTTTAGGTGTACTATAGCATCTTTCCGTCATATTATTGACAAAATCATATAAAGAGAGCATAGTAGCTTGTCCTGTCTCGCATTGACCGCACGCGATCCATCCAACATACCGGAGGAAAAAGAATGTTCAGCACGGAAATGTTCTTTACCAACCAGCTCGACATGCTTCGTCGCCTTGGAAGAGCGGCGGAGCCGACTATCGAACATTTCGTTCGTGGCCGTGCGGCAATCATCGCGGAACTCGAGAAGGTGTGGGCTGCGTACGATTACGGTCCGCCTGATCTTCTTTCCATCCAGGGGATTCACCTCGGCATGCCGGTAGTGCCCTTTGGCTGGGTTCCGGCCCGCGAACAGATTGCCCTCACTCGGCTCAACTGCGTTTTGGTTGCCAACGAGGTGGATGAGGTAAACGTAGCGCCGTACTATCTGTATGACGTGCACGAAGCAAGATTAACCGATGATGCTCGCTTAGGCCTCACGATGCCGGAGGTGGTGGCACTCGCTGTCCATACCGATGCACTTCTGCGTCAGCGCGCGCTTGCCGCTACGCGCCGATCGGCAACCTATCTGCCCACGTTGACCGTTGTTGCCGCGCAGGTTGCGACCTGCCGCCTGCCACTTGCTACACCGGATTTTGCTCCCACCTGCGCTGCCCGGAGCATCGCTCTTTAGACGACACACCCACTGCACCGTCTCGACGCCACCTGATTCAGGCGGCGTCTTTCAATTTCAACCAAAAAACACGGGCAGCCGTGTTTTTTTGGTTTAAGCACTGAGAACATTCTTGACGATACGACGCGTCATTATACTCGTTTGCTCTTCGTAAGGCGGATAATGATGGGAGTTGCGAAAAATTCAAATTCTTCACGCAAGCGGTTTTGCAGATAGTGGACGTACGAGACGTGGACCGACGTTTTGCTTTTGATGAACAGCTCGAACATGGGCGGGTTGGTGCGCACCTGTTTGAAACCGAGCAGTTTGGGGTGACGTACGCCTTTGCCGGAACTGGGGCGATGATGACGCGTGGCACGCTGCAAGAACAGATTGAGTTCGGCTTGCGGCACGGTTGTCGTGCGGCCGCGGTACGCCTGCTTGATGAGCGGGAAAATCTGGTGCACGCGATAACCGGTTTTAGCGCTTACAAACACGATGGGAGCGAATGACAGATGCGGGAAAAGACCGTACATCTTGTCCTTAATCTGATTGCGGAATTCATCGGAATTATCATCGCTTTCATCCCACTTGTTGATGACGAGGATAACGCTCTTGGTATGTTCGCGTAAAAGCCCTGCGAGTTGTTGGTCTTGGTCAGAAACCGGTTCGGTGGCGTCGATAACAAGCAGTACCACATCGCAGCGGTCAATGGTTTCGATGCTTTTGCCGATGCCTTTTTTTTCGAGTTCGCCTGCGACACGTGATTTGCGGCGAATACCGGCTGTGTCGATGAAGAGCAGATGAGTAGAGGAAGTTTTTTTGCTTTTCTTTTTTGGCTTCTCATCGGTTTCATCGTCAGATGCTCTTTCGATCGGTTCTTCGTCCGGATCGTTTTCTACTTCAACGAGCACGTCGTGCGGTTCGCGCGTCGTGTGCGGCATATCGCTCACCACTACGCGATCTTCGCCGATGAGTTTGTTGAAGAGCGACGATTTGCCCACGTTCGGTTTGCCCATGATGGCGACTTTGATGGGGTCGAAATCCGTGAGCGTTTTGGGATTTTTTTTGATTTTGCGCAAATCGGTATAAATTTTGTCGAGCACGTCGCCCACGTGGGAACCGGTCGTGGCCGAAACCGCGAAGGGTACCCCGAGTCCGAGTGCGCGCCATTCCGGATCGTGGACGCGTTGGCTAAGAACGGCAGTGTCGGCTTTGTTGGCGACAAAGAGGCGGGGTTTGTGGGGATAATGTTTGTTGAGCCAGCGAGCCAGTTCTTTTTCTTGGGGCAATAACCCGTCTTGGATGTCGGTAACGAAGACAATGATATCCGCTTCGGCGATGGCAAGCTCAGTTTGTTTGATGATGTCGCTTTCGAGCAAGACGCGTTCTGAAAACGTGAGGCCGCCGGTATCCACGATGCGAAACTCCACGCCGCGCCACGAGGCGATGGCCATGTTGCGGGTGCGCGTCGTGCCGGGGATAGAAGAAACGAGGGCGCGCTCTTCTTCGACAATGCGGTTAAACAAGGTGGATTTGCCAACGTTAACGCGGCCGACGAGGGCGACGGTCGGGATGTTGAGATCGACGATGCGGGCGGGAGTAGGCATAGAAGTATGTAGTCTAGACTATCTACCATGCCGGGTGTGAATTGGCAAGGGAATGGAAAAGCCTGGCGAGATAACATCGTCATTGCGAGCGGAGCGAAGCCCGTCCGCCATGGCAGCAAAGGTGCGCCGGGCGGGCAATCCCCTTGATACCAGGGTGAGTTCAAAATACAGAGGGATTGCTTCGCTTCGTACCTCAACTCGCAACGACAGTGAATTTTATCGGGTCGTTGTGGCAAAATCCGTGCCAAGGACGATAATAAGGTCGGGCGGGGTAAGTGGTTGGGTGGAAGACGCGGCCGACCACGAGCCGGAAGAAGAGGGGTTGGTATAGGGTTCGAGAATCCAGTTGGGGAGTTTAGTAATGAGGTCGAGCTGGAGTTTTTGGGCTAAAGCGCGGGCGGTCGGCGTGGCGGATTCGTTAATTACGTAGAGACCAGAGGCGCCAATGGGGCGTTCCGTAGTATTGCCGATAGAACGAACCGGGATGCCCTGCCCTTCAAGATCTTTTTTGAGCTTGGCGGCCAAACCGACTTCCCAGGTGCCGTTTTGGATTTCGAGCGCAACGAGGCGTTCGGCGAGCGAAGTGGGTTTGACGGTGATCGGCGCGGATTTGGTGGAAGTGGCGGCTGGAGTAGAGACGTCTTTGACCGTGATTCTGGTGAGCGTGGTAGAAGGGCTGAAGACGTTGGCGATAAGTTCGTTTATGGCCTTAAATGAGCCACTTCGAGGAACTAATACATCACCTAGTTGGTTGCGCACGCCGGTTAAAAGATCGCGGCCGTTGTCGTCGAGCACGACGGTTTTTACTTTTTCGGATTCGATGGTTCGGGCAAAACCGGCCATGGCCAGAAGATCGTTGAAGGTGAGGTTGGTGCTGACATGGTTTGCAACTGAGTCCATGATATTTTTGAGCGCTACCGGGTTGCCGAGCGTGCCGAGCGATAAGACTTTTTCTTTAAGCGCGAGGAGTACTTGCTGCTGGCGGCGCGAGCGGGCAAAGTCCGATCCTTCGCCGTTTGAGCCGTGCCGCGAGCGGGCAAACATGAGGGCGCGCCGCCCGTTCATTTTTTCTTCGCCGGTCGTGAAGGAGACTTTGAGGTAGCGGCACGGGCTCGCTTCGGTTTCGCCCACACAATCAGCACCCTCGGCTTTGCCTGGGTTGGGATAGCGGTAATCGACGAAACTTTTGCCGACATTCACCGTAATTCCGCCCACCGCATCGATAATGTCTTCGAACGCTTTAAAATCCACGCGAATGTAGTAGGGGATCGGCGTTTCAAACTGTTCAGCGAAGAATTGGCGGGAGAGTTCGGGGCCAAGGCCGGGGTTGCGGAGTTCATTATATGCATGTACTGCATTGATTTTTTGGTAATTGTAGACCGGCATTTTTACCATGAGGTCGCGCGGGATAGAGATGAGAGCGACGTCTTTGGTGGTGGGACGGATACTCGCGATAATGTTGGTGTCACTTAGATTAGAGCCTTCGTGGCCTGGGCCGCCAATGCCAAGGAGTAAAATATTGATGCGATCATTTTCTTCACCGACAAGCGGCAGGCGTTCGCCGAAGAAGAAGTTCTTGAGCGAAGAGAAAATAGTGTTCTTTTGCGGGGTGAGAGTAATGTCTTCGGTCTGCAACCCTGTTGGTTCCGAATCATCTTTATATAAAAGGAAACTCCCGATGATAATGCCGAGTACAATCACAAAAAGAGCCGCCGCCGCGATGAGGAGTTTTTTTGTCCGCGCGGGGGAGGGCGGTTTTTCGAAGGTGGCTGAAGAAGTTCCAAAAGAATAGCGTCGCAACATAGAATGGAGGAATTGTACCACACTTGGGAAGGGGGCTCAATGTTTGAATAAAAAGAATTGAAGCACGGATTTTCGCCGTTGCGTGAAGCGAGTTAGACGAGCGACTCGTCTGGGCGGGCAATCCCTCAGTAATTCAGAATTCACATTAATATTAAGGGGATTGCCTCGTCGTTCCTCCTCGCAGTGACAGTGCTACATATATTGCGTTTCATAGCCCTTGCCACTCCAAACACCCTATGTTACTGTGATAGCAGCTTATCCGCTCTTTCCGCATGGTCGTGTAGCTCAGTTGGTTAGAGCATTGCATTCACATTGCAAGGGTCACTGGTTCGAGTCCAGTCACGACTACATTTTTTGCCTTCATTTGATCATTAATTACTTTCGCTTGTCGTATGCCGCGTGATCTTGGTCGCGAAGATGTGCCGCTCGGCACGATTCATCATCAGTGGATTATTAAAGAATACCGTCAGTACGAGCGCAGTAAGACGTGGTACCTCATCGTCGGACTCATCGGGGCGGCGTTACTTGCGTACGCGCTTCTTAGTAACAATAACTCGTTTGCGGTTATTATCGTGCTTGCTGCGGTTATATTGTATCTCAATGAGCACCAGCGGCCGCTCGAGCTTAACTTTGCGCTCACGGATGCTGGCATAGTACTTGGCGAAAAAGTGTACACTTACCGCGAAGCCGAACGGTTCTGGATCGTGTATGAGCCGGGTGACGTGCAGGCGCTCTATCTTGTGCTCAAAGGAGTTGTGAAGAAAAATGTCACGATTCCGCTTGAAGGCAATGACCCGCGACCGATCCGCCAGTTCCTTATCCGCTTCGTGCGCGAAGACGTGAATGGCGAAGAGCCGCTCTCGGATCGGTTGTCCCGTATCTTTAAGATACAGTAACTCTTGACGTCGGGGCTAAAGTGGGGTACAACCAGTACGTCACGTACTGAGTTGCATCCATCGTTCAATGGATAGGACATGGGTTTGCGGAACCCAAAATCTAGGTTCGATTCCTAGTGGATGCACGAAATCTTCAAACCAACCATCGACATGCTCGGTGGTTGGTTTGTTTTTCAATAATATTCATATTCACCCGACCGTTGACAGAACAGGGTAGGCATGCCAGTCTGTGCCATCCGAAGCACGCCGTTTCGGATGTTTGAAACCCCAAAGGAGTCTGAAGATGAAGCGAAAGATGCTAGTAGGCGCCGTAGTTATGGGAGCTTGCTCGTTTATTGGCTGCGCGAGCACGCCGCCAGTTCAGGTGTTTTACCGGCCGCTTACCCGCTCCACGCTCATGTCGCGTGTGGATGCTGAAATCCACAAGCGCGTGATGTTCGCGGTTAAGAAGGAATGCAGTTACGATCCGCGTCGCCTTGAGAATGCCCCGGATTCTGATGAGCGGCCCCGTATGTGCATGACGCTCGATGAAAAATCATGCCGATTGGTTCTCTTGCGACAGATGCACCGGGTCGCTGATGTTATTAACATGGACATAATGACTCAGTGCGCGTCAGCCCGGACTGATTGTCTGCATGGTGTATACGTGGCGGTTAGGGATTATCCCACGGAAAACTACACCTGCATCGCGATCGATTCCCGGGATTCGCTTCCTCGTGAGTAGGTGAAACAAGAGTCGTAAGATAAAGAATACAGTGATAAGGAGAGTATCGTGAAAAAGATACGTACCATGCTGTTTAGTTCCTTGTTGTTTTGTGCCTGCGCACACACGGCGCCGTCGGTGGGAACCACTCCTTCCGTTCTGGCACCGCCCACGCAGGAGGAATTGCGCGAGACGATTATCCGCGCCACCACCGCGACCAAGACGGCCTGCAACAATCCCGGCGATCGTTTTCTAGAAATGGATGAGGCGAGGGATGGCAAGGTTCTCTGCCTTGTCTCGATGGTGGTGAGCTGCCGCGAGCGCTTCAAAATCGAGATGGGTATGGCGACCACTATGGCGAATCGCCTGCAAGAAGCATGCAGTCGCGGTGCGTCGGGAGTCGGCTGTGATGACCATCCTGGAAATCGGTATGTGGTCGTCGATGACAAGACCCTAAACCGGGCCTGCGTCGAGGTCCGGTAGTCCGCCGCGGTATAATTGCGGGAAGGTTGCTTCCTGCGGTTGGCCGCGGTTTTTTTGTTTTAATTCCGGCTGTGTTATGCTATTCATCCCGTAGTATCCTTGACATGTTTGACCGACCTTTTTAGTATCTATCTTGCTTCACAACAACGAAAGGTTGAAATCATGTTTGAGAACCTACGCCGCCGTCTTTCTGCCGCCCCTTTTTCCGCCCTCATGGTTCTGGTTTCTGCTGATGCATTGATTGGTCGTTGCAGTGGTGAGCCTTCAATTACGACACACACCACGACACGTGCGGAGCTGATTGATGGTCGCGGCCGCCAGGATGTCTACTTCCAGTGCGGCAAGCCGGCCGGCGTAGCCCGCGCTTATGTGCTGCAGCACCAAGGCCAGATCGCGGAGAACGCAGCTACGTATTTCGGCGTTCAGGCCGATCGTCTGGGAATGGTTCAGGGCGTGCGCGAGATAACGGATCCGCAGGGCAGCGTTGATACCTACTACTGCATCGGTTATTGGAATATGCTTGCCGCTTCGCCGCCTGGCTCCCACTAATGTAGAATAACGCCTTCCACGCTCATGGAAGGCCTTTATTTTTTTAGATTCGCAGGGTATTGATTGACACGATCACCCTCTCTTCCTTACAATAGCAACGTTTATCCCTATTTTGCGTATGAAAACGCTCGTCATCGTCGAGTCGCCGACCAAGGCCAAAACTATCAGCAAATTTTTGGGCCGAAATTTCATCGTCAAATCATCGTTCGGCCATGTGCGCGATTTGCCGAAAAGCAAACTCGGCGTTGATGTTGAAGATAATTTTGAGCCAACGTACGTAGTAAGCACGGATAAAAAAGAGGTGGTGAAAGAATTAACCGAGGCGGCCAAAAAATCCGACATAGTACTCTTTGCAACTGATGAGGACCGCGAAGGCGAAGCGATTTCGTTTCATTTGAGTGCGTTACTCGGTATTGAACCAACCGACGCGAAACGCGTGACGTTCCACGAAATTACCAAAGACGCGATCGTGAAAGCCTTTGAGCACCCGCGCGCGCTCGATATTAAACTCGTTGATGCACAGCAGGCCCGTCGCGTGCTTGACCGGTTGGTGGGGTACGAACTCTCGCCGTTTTTATGGCGCAAGGTGGCCAAAGGGCTTTCGGCCGGCCGGGTGCAATCGGTTGCGGTGCGCCTCGTTGTCGAACGCGAACGCGAAATCCGCGCCTTTATTCCGCAGGAATACTGGAGCATCGAAGGATTATTCTCGCCGAAGAGCAAAGAAGAATTTGCGGCCAAACTCACGTCGATCGCGGGTAAAAAACTTGACAAGTTCGACATTAAAAACCAAACCGAAGCGGACACCATCGTCGCAGCGCTCAAAGGACAAACGTATTCTGTCACGAGCGTGGAACAAAAAAATACGTCGCGCGCTCCGAACGCCCCATTCACTACGTCCAGTTTGCAACAAGAAGCCAATAACCAGCTCGGGTACTCGGCCAAACTCACCATGCGCATCGCGCAGAAACTCTATGAAGGCGTGGAGCTCGGGAGCGAAGGTCATATCGGTCTCATCACCTACATGAGAACCGACGCCGTGAACTTGTCGGATAATTTTTTGAACGATGCTGCAGCCGTAGTGCTCGAAGACTTCGGTAAAGAATACGCCTTGCCCGAACCGCGCCGCTTTAAGAATAAAAGCAAGAACGCGCAAGAAGCGCACGAAGCGATTCGTCCGACGGATGCCAAGCGCACGCCGGCGCTCGTCAAACCGTTTTTGGCGCCGCAGGAATTCCGGTTGTACGAACTTATTTGGAAACGTGCGGTGGCGACCCAGATGGCCGATGCCAAACTCCTTAACCAGAGCGTGGATCTCATGAGTGCCAATAACTACGGATTCCGCGCCACAGGGCAAACTATCGTCTTTGACGGTTTCCTTAAACTCTTCCCGGAAAAAAGCAAAGAGAATTTGCTGCCGCCCCTCACTGAAGGTGAAGCGGTTACGTGCACGAAGCTTACGCCTGAACAGCACTTTACCGAACCGCCGGCCCGCTATAGCGACGCCACCCTTGTCAAAGCGCTCGAAGAATACGGTATTGGTCGCCCGTCCACCTATGCGCCCACCATCGCCACCATCGAAGACCGCGGTTACGTAGTGCGTGATGAAAAAAAGCGCCTGGGCCCGACCGACATCGCCTACATCGTCAACGACGTGCTTGTCGAACATTTTCCGCATGTCGTGGATTTTCAGTTCACCGCGAATATGGAACAAGAGCTCGACGATATTGCTGAAGGCACCAAAGAATGGCGGCCGGTCATCAAAGCATTCTATGTTCCCTTCCACGATAATTTAAAAAAGAAAGAAAAAGAGATTGATAAAAAAGAACTCACCGAAATCCCGACCGACGAAGTATGCGATAAGTGCGGCAAACCGATGGTTGCCAAAACCGGTCGCTTCGGACGATTTTTGGCCTGCACGGGTTACCCGGAATGCAAGAGCACCAAACCGCTCGACGCCGCGCTCGGCAAAACCACTCCTGAAATGGAACTTACGGATGTGGTCTGCGAAAAATGCGGATCGAAGATGCAGGTGAAGCACGGCCGCTTCGGACCGTTTCTTGGCTGCTCCAACTATCCTGATTGCAAGAACATCAAACCGATCGAAAAGAAAATCGGCGTGAAATGCCCGGTGTGTAAAGAGGGTGATCTTATTGAACGCAAAACCAAACGCGGACGCTTTTTTTACGGCTGCAACCGCTACCCAAAATGTGAAGCAGCGTTTTGGGAAAAACCCAACGGTGAGAGTTGTCCGAAATGCAAATCGCCTTTAACGCAGAATGCGAAGGGTGTGGTGAAATGTAGTAATAAAGAATGTGATTATAAGAAAGAGGTTGAGAGTGAGAGTTAAAAGTTTGTTAATACTGTCATTGCGAGGAGTGTAACGACGTAGCCCGTCCGCCATGGCAGCACAGCGTGCCGGGGGGCAATCCCTTCGTACTTCAGAGCTCACTCTTGGATCAAGGAGATTGCTTCGTCGTTCGTCTGACTCACTCCCCGCAATGAAAAAGATTTCATTGCCGTACTCCATGTCTCCGTCGTCGCGCGTCAATCGACCGATCATCGCTACCGTGCTTATCGTGTTTCTCTTTACGTTCATCGTATCGCGGCTTTTCGTGTACCTCGTGCTTGGGCACCTGATGCCGAATTTCTTTTTGGAAATCGGTGGTGTGCATGTGCATCATTTTACGTACGGCGTATTCGTGCTCTCCATCTGCGGCATGGTTCTTCTCATCAAACGGCCGGTTGTCGGGTCAGCGCTGTTTCGCATACTCACGGTGGCGTACGGCGTAGGGATCGGCCTCACCTTCGACGAGTTCGGCATGTGGATCCGGCTTGAAGATAATTATTGGGTACGGCAAAGTTATGACGCTATCATCATCACTCTTCTTGTTTTGCTTAACATTACGTTTTGGCATGAAATAAAACTTCTGACGCGGGAGTTTGTCGGCATGCTGCGGCATATCGGCCAATCGTGCGACCGGTATATTATTAAAAAACTGCGGGGGCGCTAGGGTGAGTGCAAGTTTTCCCCCTTAACATTGACAGAATCAGAATCCTCAACTAGGTTTTGAAGGCACTCAACTAAGAGGAGGTCTGCGATGAAGAGATTGATGTCCCTTATGATGTTGTCGGCCGGTTTGGCCGCGTGCACGGAAGCGAACCCTGTTTTCGGTGCCGACTGGACCGTTCGCTTGCAGGCGGACATGGGTGTAGGCGGCGAAGATTTGAAGCCGGTTTCCTGCCCGCCCATGCACGCTACCGGCTCGACGCCCGGCTTTCACCCGGATGCGGACCGTTGCAAGGATTCCTTCTGCTACCGCAGCGACAATTCGCCGGTTTCGTCGAAGTCGTGCGTGTGGGGGCTTGCGGATCCGGAGCATCCGATCGTGCTGGTGTATCAGGAATCCAATGAGAAGAAAGTGGGCAGCTGGCGCCTCATGCCGGGCAATGACATGCGCCTGACGCAGTCGTCCAACACGTTCTACCAGTTCGGGGAGAACGTGACGGCCATCTATTCGCGTCTCGCCGAGAACGATGCGTACCTGCCCTGGTTCCGCGAGCGTATCGACTTTGAGAAGCGGCAGGTCATTATGGAGTCTTGCCCGGGCACCAACGGCCTGTGCACTCCTTGGGCAAACGTGACCCCGCCGCAGTAACAAGCCGTTTGAAGCGGTCCGATTCAGCCTGGTGTGAAAACGCCAGGCTTTTTGAATAGAAAACGCTTCAATTTTCCTTAGCTAAGCCATTATTTTGTTTTATTGCATATGTTAGCCAAGATTTAGGAGTCTTTTTGGGCTAATGTTAGCCCCGTTCTACCCTTGACAAGACCGTAAAAATATGGTATACTATGCTGTTGAGAATGAAGAACCGAAGCGAACCTTACAACAAACATCGGTATCCCATACTTCTTGAGCCGCCACCATACGAAACGGGCGGTTTAAAAAAGAGTCCGCTAAGTATAGCGACCGAGATAATCTTGACAAGACTCAAAAAGTATGGTATACTGATTCGTTAAGCTAGAAACTGAGTTATCCCGAGATTAGCTTGACAAGTACACCAAAGTGTTCATTACAAGGTCGGTTCGGTGAAGGTGAAGAAGAAAAGCTTCTTACTCGCCTCCACCGAACCGAGATCGCGCTCTTATAAAGAGTGCGGTCATAACCAAGACCAAGGAGACCCTAGATGATCAAGAACAAGAGCCTCGTCGCCACCCTCTTCGCCGCTGGCCTCTCGATCGCCCTCCAGTTCTCGCTCAAGACCAGCAACACGAATGGCGCGCCGAGCCTCACCTTCCAGACCGCCTCTGCCGAGAGCGAGCCCATGCCGGGCCCTGGCAACAAGCCCAAGGGTGCCGTGTGCAGCTCCTCCACGGAGTGCGCTGGAGTGTTGGTCTGCAAGGGCGGCGCTTGCGACGACCCGGAGGAGCCTTCGTACTGCAAGTACTCGGATGAGAGCTGCTTCCACGACAACGAGTGCTGCAGCAGCGACTGCACGTCTGGTGTCTGCAAGTAGCCTTCGTCCACCACGCCGGGTCTTCGGACCCGGCAGGAGTGAAGCTTCCACGGCTCTCACTCTACTTCAGAACTCAAGAAATTGAGAATTGAAGTAGAGAGCCGTGGAACGCTCACAAGAAATCAGACGATGGAAAGAGATCTTTACGAAGATCTCTCCACACTGACTGAGTTCTAGACATGCCTGGCACAAGCCGGGTTAACCAGAATCGAGGGAAAGCACATGATCATTAACAAGCTGCGCCTGCCGACTTTCATCATCGCCATCGTCCTCTCGTTTTCTTCGGTAGCCTTCGCTGACGCGAGCGGCTCCGAGCAAGCGGAGGAAATGGGGAAGAAGGAAGTTGATGCGGCGCGCGATCAGGTGATCAAGGATCTGCAGGAGGGCGCCAAGAGCGGCGACTTCTCCAAGTACGCGAAGAGCTATAAGAAGCTCAAGGAAGAGCGCAAGAAGGCCGAAGAGGAAGAGAAGGAAAAAGAAGAGAAGAAGTAGTCCTCACCGCGCTCATCTGCATCCATCAACCGCACGACTCGAAGGAGTTCCTATGAACAAGAACCTGGGCTCTGGCAACGTCTACCCGACCACCCCGACCACCGCCGACAAGAAGGGCATCCTCGCGATGCTCCTCGCGATCCTCGTGGTCGCGGTCCTCGGCATCCCCGAGCGCAAGCCGGCGGCGGCCAAGCCGATCGCGAAGCCCGCGGTAACGCAGATCGCGACGAGCGTCGCACGTGGAACGCCCTGCAAGACGGATCGTGACTGCGATCCGGAGGACATCTGCTACTATTCGCCGAAGAGCGGGATGAGCTACTGCGAGGAAGCGGTCACCGACTAGGCACAACGCCTTGAACCAGGAGAAGCCCCCCGGCTCTCCTCTGCTCAACTCTTTGAACCATCGAAGATTTGAGCAGAGAGCCAGAACTTCTCCTCAAACACTCTACGGAAACGTAGGGTGTTTTGTTTATCCTGTCATAACCTTGACAACAGTGTGCTGGTATGACAGAGTTTTTTCACTCGTTTACAACCTAGGAGGATGTCGTGAAATGCCCCCAAGTGATTCTGTTGCTTTTGCTGTGTGCTGCTCCAGTAGCAGCTGAGGAAGCTGAAGTTGCCTGCCCTGTCCAGCAGGGCATGCAGCCGCAACATGGTGATCTATGTCGCATTACATATAACGAAATAAGCAGGCTGAGACGAGAGATAGAAGCGCTCTCGCGCAATAAAATTCCTTCCTTGAAGGAGGCTTGCAGAGAGACCGTACGCGTGAATGATCCGCTTATCGCGCAAGTACTTTTGGACGCGGAGCGTCTTTATCGCCTGAAACAGTACAAGTACGCTGTCGCTGCCGAAGGCCGAGCACACGCGCTGCAGGAAGAGATTGCAACTGTTTGCGCATTGCTCAGTGGCGCAGAACATGTGCTAGTGTATTATCGCCAACAAAAAGAGAATCTGGAGCGCATGCGCGAGAGTTGCAACTGCTAGAATGCCCGACGTATGTCGGGCTTTACGTTTCTTGACGGTCCTCATGTCTGAGTTTAAGGTGGTAAACACCTGAGGTAGAACATGGTGAAAAGAAAACTGACTCGCATTTTGATGGTAGTGATTGCTGTCTTTTTTTCGCAGCACCGTCAGCGGCGGAGCAACCAGGGCAGGCTTTTCCAAAGGAATGTGCTGACCCGCAAAGCGATATTCATATAGTGGCGTGTGAGCTCGTGGTAGATCGGGCGGCGCGTGCTCGCGAGTTGGACTATAGCGAAACTGTCGAGTTGCCACGGCTCGCTGCTTGGACCTGGCAGCAGATCGAAAATAATAACCAGGACATTCAGGTGGCGGAAGTGTGGCGCGATTATTTTCAGGCAGCGGGTGATAAGGAGCGCGCGAATGATTGTGCTCAGGCTGCTGATCACGCACGATACGAGAACAAATTCCTTCTGGCTGATCTCGACCGTGCGCGACGTAATCTAGCCGATCGGAAAGCGTACCTGAAAGAAGATTATTTGATGGCCCGTGTCTGCCGTTGTCCCTAAATCACAGGCTCCGTATGCGGAGCCTTTTACTATTGTCCGCTTTCGTGTGGCGTGTATACTACCCGTATAATTTATTTTTTAATCGTAGCATATGATCGACCATATTTCGCTCTACGTGGAAGATTATGCCCGGGCCAAGGAATTTTTTACGCAAGCACTTGCTCCACTGCGGTACGCGCTTGTGATGGAATTCCCGAATGTTGGCGGTTTTGGCGTGGATGGCAAGCCGGATTTGTGGGTGATCGCCAAAGGCAAGGAAGCGAAGTTTACGACACACATTTGTTTCCGCGCTGAGAACCGCGAGCAGGTGGACGCGTTTTATGAGGCGGCTATCAAAGCTGGTGCGACGGATAATGGTAAGCCAGGACTCCGTCCGGAATATCATGAGAATTATTACGGCGCGTTTGTTATCGACAAAGATGGGAATAATATCGAAGCCGCGTGTCATGATGCGGTTAAATAAAGTTCATCAGTAAAACCAAAAAACTACCCTTAAACCGGTAGTTTTTTGGCGTTCAAGAGCGGAAATATTTGTTCCTTCATAGGCTTGACAAAACGGAGAAAATAAAGTATACATATACGTCGATTCGATTCATGTAAGAGCTCGGATTGTATAGTTCCGAGTTGTTTCTGGACAGAAATCCTGAAGGAGGCGCGCTCATGAAGACTGTATTGTACGCCCTGTTTCTCTCGACACTCGTTACTGCGACCGGCTGCGCGACCATGCCCAAGCCGATGGTTGCGCCGTCAACCGTTGGTACGTGCGGAGATCTGCCGCAGGAAGAGTACGATCTTTTCCGGTCCGTGCACCGTATGGCAGAGAATCTGGCGGCGCGTATCGAAGCGACCGGCTGGAAACCCAGGAGTCCGTCTTTCGATAATGACAACATCATGTTTACCCACATGGCTCAGCAGGGAGTTCTTTTGATGTCGTACTGCGGCATCATGCAGCGCATCATCACGCCCTGGGGCGAGTGGGAATTGGGTGTCGCGCTTTCCTTGGATACCAGCACAGCGTCGCCCGCGGCTTGGGACCTGATTATGCCGACGAATGCGATCTACCAAGAGATCGGCAAACATCGTCCTTCGGACGTGGGCCACTGCGACAAGCTCATCAAGTATGAGATCGCTTCGGTTGAGGGGCATGCCATCGCACCGTTCAAGCTCCGTACTACGCCCGTATCGATCCCGGAAGAGGTAGAGGGTGAGCGTCGGTGGAAAATGTTGCATGCTTGCTATCACCGCGACGAAGCTTCGCCCACCCGCTAGTCCGAATCGTCACTCGCTCTTTCATTTCGATCCCCTTTCTTCGTGTACTGCACGAATCTCTGCATGCGCCCTATTTAAAAACGCCCTACGTAAATCCGTACGGCGTCTTTGTTTTTATAAGATAATTCAAGAAATTTTTCTGGCTACGATGGCCATGAAGAGAGGGATTTCGCTGCGCGCTCGGTCTTCGCTTTTGGCATGGGGGCCTTGGCTTTTTTTATCAGAACTCCATTCTTCGATACGCTCGATGGCGAGTCCGGCTGCGGCCAGAAACGTAGTGTAGGCCGAGAGAGGCTGGTGGAACGACCATGTACGTGCGGAATTTTTTTGGCCGGGGTGCGTAGTAATAGGTATAGAAAGGGGAGATGTATAGCTCGTTACCCAGCGGTACTGGCGTTTGTTGCCTGGCTCAACCCCCCAGCCGGAGTGGCGCGGAATGCGGAAGTACGGATGATTGAGCACGAGTACGGCACGGCCGTTTGCGGTAAGATGTTTCCCGATGAGCGCGATAGCCGGAGCCGGGTCTTCCATGTTTTGTAATGATAAAATCGCGGTCGCGTGCGTGAAGATTGGTTCGGGTAGTCGGACGGGTTTGGTGGCGTCGGCGACGAGGTAGATATGTTCGCGTTTCTGGTCGCGTTCGCGCGCTTCTTTAATAAGTTCGTTCGAGATATCGATACCGCAGTATTTTTGGTGTTTGGAAAGTTGGCGGCCCATGATGCCCTGGCCGCAGCCGACGTCGAGCAGACTGCTGTCGCGGCCAAGGTTAAGCAAGCGCAGGACGCCAGGAATAATGACGTGTTCGTGGTAGTAGTGGCCGCGCGCGCCGACCAGTTCGTTGTACCAGCGGCTCGAGTTTTCCCAGGAAGTGGTTTTCGGGTGGTTGTTCATAGTGATAGTAGTGCAGATAATCTAGCATATGCGCTCTGCTCCGTCATCTGTCACTCTCAGTACGTGGCGCTTCTGCTTCTTGTTGACAAAGTGAGTTGTGATTATTGAGGGAATGCTTCGCTTCGTACCTCAGCTCGCAATGACTTGTATATTAAATTATTTTCCCCGATCAACGTAACATTTTTTGGCATCTTCTGCTACACTACTGAAGTATGATACAAACTTCTTTTATAATGCGAATAGTACGTGCGTTCGGCGGAGCGTTGGTTATCGCTACCCTCGTGGGTGGTGCGATAAAAGCAGAAGCTGCACAAGAAATTCTTAAAATCAGCAATCCGGCCTACAAAGCCCAGTACGTAAGCCAGTCACTGCCTGATCCGGTGCCGATGAAAACATTGGAGGAACGGGTTTTTAGCGTGCGTTTCAAAAATACCGGCACAGCAACGTGGCGGCCGAAAGGGGATGGGCGCGTCGTTATTTTTACGGTCAATCAGAAATATCGTACCAGCGCGTTTTACCACCCGTCGTGGATTTCTCCTGGGCAACCGGCGAGTGTGGTGAGTACCACAGCACCCGGCGAAGTCGGTGTGGTGACGTTTAAGCTTAAGGCACCGGTAACGCCCGGCACGTACCGCGAATGGTTTAGTTTGGCGAGCGAAGAGTATACCTGGGTGGGCAGCGGACGTTTTTATGTCGATATCGTCGTGACCGCTGCACCGAGTTCAACGAATGCTGCCGATGCCGTCGAGCCTATTGTAAATGATGATGAAGAAATACGCCTCTCGGGCGACGCAACTTCTGCCTCAATACCGCTTGGTGCGGTTAGTACAAGTACCGTGGTAACGAGCCGTGCGCTCATTACGGAGCCTATTGTACGGGTCGGACTTCTTAAAACTACGAGTAGTGTAAACGTCGAGTTGCCGTTCGCTTTTAATGTGTATTCCGGTAGCGATTTTGCAACCGTGCTCGCACCTTCTACGCGGGGCACGCTCTCGTTTGAAAACGGAAAGCATTTTCTTTCTGTAGATGGTATGGTGGTAGCTGAGTCGCCGGTGTACCTGCGTCTTGTGCCGGTCTCGCCGACGGATTACTTTGTGCTGCCGGCTAATAAACGGAAAATATCGGGGCGACCGTTTGATTTTAATGCGTACCGTGGCGTTTTGGAATACCGTTTTTCGAGTATGTCATCGACGACGGTCGTCATTAACGAGCTGCCGCTCGATTGGTATGTGTCGGGCATTACTGAAGCGTCGAATGGGGCGCCCTATGAATATCTTAAGGCGCTTTTGGTCGCGGCGCGTTCGTACGCGTACTTCCATCTCAACAGCACGCCGCCGCGCGAAAAACTTTTCGACGTCTACGCTTCTACGGTCGATCAGCTCTATTTGGGATACCACGCTGAACTCTCCATGCCAAACGTTGCCCGTGCCGCGCGTGAAACCTACGGTCAGATGGTGACGTATCAAGGCAATCCGGTGGTTACTCCGTACTCGGCCCGCACCAACGGCATGACCCGCACTTGGAAAGAGGCCTGGGGCGGAACTAATAAACCCTGGCTCGTGCCGGTCGAGGCTGTTTATGACAAAGGCCGAACCCGTTATGGCCATGGCGTTGGCATGAGCAACAACGACGCCGAAAAGCGCGCCCGCTACGATGCGTGGGATTACGTGACTATTTTGAAGCACTATTACTCGGGAACAGAAGTGGAGAAGGTGTATTAGGGAAAGAGGTGGGATTGACAGGCAAAATCCTCTTTGGTAGGCTGTGAATACTCGCAAAATAAGATGCGAGTGTCCCGAGGGCCAATAGCTCAGCTGGCTAGAGCGCTTCCATGGCATGGAAGAGGTCCGGGGTTCAAATCCCCGTTGGTCCACAAAATCAAAAAACAGCCGCGCGGCTGTTTTTTGATTTCCATAAGAAAATTCGGAAAGTGTGGTTTTATCTTGACCATTTCCGCGGTCTCTGTTACATTTCGCTGTTCCGTGAGGTGCGCTGCAACTGGCTACGGATGTTCGTTGACCTGCTCCTTGAAGGGCAGAAGGAGAGAGAAAAAATGAAGAAATTGACCTGGAAGGACTATATTCTCTTTGTTGTCGCTGCGTGTATGGCCGGAGCGTTGTATTACCACGAGGCAGTGGTGAAGCACGATCCGTATGCCAACTTCGTCGAAGTGGCGCAGGATATCCGCGACCACAAGGTGAAAGAGATTGTTGTGCAGAGTGAAAAGCTGGAGGTGAAGTTCACAACTGGTGCGAAACGCCTGTACCCCAAGGAAGGTGCTGAGAGTTTTGAGCATCTGGCGGAGCGTTACAAGATTTCGCCGGAGATGCTCGCTGGCATCAAGATCGTGAACGAATCTTACAAAGGTTTTTTCGATCTGCTGACGTTCCTTATTACGCTCGCCATCCCAATTGGGGCATTCTTCTTCTTGAGAAGGACAGGGGTCAGAGGGATGAGGATTGAGCAGGTGATGAAATGCAACGTCACCTTTGCCGATGTGGCCGGACTTGCGCCGGCTAAGGCCGAGCTCACCGACATTGCGGCGTGCCTCGAGCGTAAGGACGATTGCGCCCGCTACGATATTCGGCTGCCGCGCGGTATCTTGTTTACCGGCGAGCCGGGTACGGGCAAGACCCTTCTGGCCCGAGCACTCGCCGGCGAGACGAAAGCGGCGTTTTTCACCGTCAGTGGGTCGCAGTTCGTGGATACATTCGTCGGTTCGGGTGCGCGCAATGTGCGCAACCTGTTTGATGCGGCGCGCGCTGCGGTGGTCAAGACCAAGCACCCGGCGATCATCTTCATCGATGAGATCGACGCTGTGGGTGTGAAAAGGACAGATCATCCGCTAGGAAATGACCAGCGCGACCAGACGCTCAACGAGCTCCTCGTCGCGATGGATGGTCTTGTCTCCGACAACGCCATCGTCGTCATCGCGGCCACCAACCGGCCCGACATGCTCGACGGGGCGCTCCTGCGTCCGGGCCGCTTCGATCGTAAGATCCATCTGGAACTACCGGACCGTGCGGCTCGCCGTGCCATCCTCGAGATCCACGTGCGCGAGAAGCCGCTCGCGTCGAGCGTCGCGCTCGATACCATCGCCGCTCGTACCGCCGGATTTTCGGGCGCCCAGCTCGAGAGTCTGGTGAACGAAGCGGCCATCCTCATGATCCGTGCCGGAGAGATCCACATCACGGGCCGCATCATGGATGAAGCGATGGACAAGGTGCTCGTGGGTGTGGGCAACGCGCGGGTCGTAACGGGAGAAGAGCGGGAACGCGTCGCTTATCACGAAGCCGGACATGCGATCGCGGCGCATTTCTTGCCGCACTGCAAAGGCCTGCGCCGCGTTTCCATCGTGCCACGCGGCATGACCGGCGGTTTCACCATGGTGACACCGGAGCATGAGAACTCGCTGCGTACCCGTGCCGAGCTTGAGGAGCAGCTCGTCATGATCATGGCTGGCTACGCTGCCGAGGTGAGTAAGTATGGCGAGAGCGGCCTTTCTACGGGCTGCACTAACGACCTCGAGCGTGCGGATTCCCTGGTGCGGTACATGGTGACGAGGTGGGGAATGGTGCCGGAGGTGGGCTTCTTCACCCCGGCGCAGGGCGTGTCCGAGGAGCGGCGAGAGCGGGTGGACGAAGCGGTGAAAGACCTGCTCACGCAGGCGCGAAATCGCGCCGCTGAACTGCTTGCTACACATAGCGCGCTTTGGATGCGTCTCGCCCATGAGCTTATGAACAAGGAGACGCTCAACGAGGCAGAACTCACCGTGCTCCTTGGTTAGTACTGTGTGATTCAACCAACGCTTCGCTGTATATCAGCGGAGCGTTTTTAATTGCGTTCGATCCGACCATTACGCGTTTCTTTAAAGCTTGACTTTTTTGCCTTCTTAAGGTTTAGTATCCTGTTCCCTCCGCGGTGGAGGGCGGTTCGTTAACAAAGGAGGCTGTCGTGAAGGTGCCCAAGTTCAAGTTCCGGATGGATTATCTGATTCTGCTCTTGTTTGTGATCTCGCTCGGCCGTAGCACGTATGTCGAGATGTGGAAGTTACCACATAACTCATATAACAATTTCAGCGAGCTGGCGGATGACATCCGCGCTGGAAAGGTCCTCAAGATAACGGTAGAGCCGAACCGCCTGACGGTCCAGAAGTCCGGCGGCGTAACGAGGTTCCTCAGCAAGGATAACGATACGTTTGAAACGCTCTCCATGCGCTACAAGCTCGAGACATCGCATCTTGATCGGGTTACGATTGCTCACAAGGGCGAACGTGGCTGCGCGGCGTCGACGAGCGACGTGTTGTTTTCGCCGGGAGCGCTGCTCGCTCTCTACTTCTTATTCGGCCGTCGGTCTCCGTCGTCCGAGGAGAATAAGGAAGAGAAAGACGATGCTGGTGACGATAAGGACAAGAAAGAGAAGCCGCGCGGGTTGGAAGGGTTCTTCCAGCGCGTCAAGGAAGCTCTCAATCCCAAAGGAATCGAGATCGAAGAGGCGACCGAGTGTGCGACGACCTTCGCCGATGTGGCCGGTCTCGAGCCGGCCAAGGAGGAGCTCCGCGACATCATCGTCTATATCAAGAATCCGGAGTCGTTCGAGCGCCACAACATCCGGCTGCCGCGTGGCATTCTCTTCACCGGCGATCCGGGGACGGGCAAGACGCTCCTCGCCCGTGCACTCGCCGGCGAGCTCAAGGCATCGTTTTTTACCACCAGCGGCTCGCAGTTCGTAGACGTGTTCGGCGGATTGGGAGCGCGCAACGTGCGTGATCTGTTCGCCCGGGCGCGGCAGGCCGTGGAACAGAAGAAACATCCGGCTGTTATCTTCATCGACGAGATCGATGCGGTCGGCGGCGCGCGTAGCGACAATCCGTCGTTCCATCCGGAACGGGATCAGACGCTCAACCAGCTGCTCGTCGAGATGGATGGACTCAAGAAACAGGCGGGCATCATCGTGATCGCGGCCACCAACCGGCCGGATATGCTCGACCCGGCACTCTTGCGACCTGGCCGTTTCGATCGCAAGATTCATCTCGAGCTCCCTGACCGGGCGGCGCGGTTCGATATCCTAACGATCCACGCCCGACAGAAGCCGCTCGCCCCAGACGTTTCGCTCCTCGACATCGCCGCTCGTACGGCTGGCGTGTCCGGCGCGCAGCTCGAGAGCCTGATGAACGAAGCCGGAATCCTCATGCTGCGCCAAAACGAGACGGTGATCACGAACGAGATGATCGCCGAAGCTACGGACAAGGTGCTCATGGGCGTCGGCAACGGTCGGATCCTCACGCCCGAAGAGCGCGAGCGTACGGCCTGCCACGAAGCCGGTCACACCCTCGTCGGGTATGCACTTGATCACTGCGATCCGGTGCGCCGCGTTTCCATCGTAGCGCGCGGCGAGGCCGGCGGCTTCACCATGGTCGCGCCCGAGCATGATGATCCGTCGCATACCAAGGAGCAGCTCGAGGATATCCTGGCGATGACCATGGCCGGCTATGCCGCCGAGGTCAGTAAGTATGGCGAGAGCGGTCTCTCGACCGGCGCCGCAAGCGATCTCGAGCGGGCCGAGAAGCTGGCGTGGTACATGGTGACCACCTGGGGAATGAAGCGCGAGGTCAGTTTTTTCACCGATATCGAGCGCGCTTCCGAAGCGCGCATTCAGATGATCGAGAAGACGGTGAACGAACTACTCACCACTGCCTACGGTCGGGCGTTCGAGCTCCTCAAGAAGCACGAGCTCAAGTGGAAGAACGTGGCCGATGCTCTCATTGAGAAGGAAGTGCTGGATGAGGATGATCTCGAGCGGATGCTCGATCAGCTTGATTAGCGCCTAGAGCACTCTTCGCAACCAACGCTTCGCTGTTATCAACGAGGCGTTTTTAATTTCAAAAACAGCCGCCCGTGGGCGACTATTTGATGCGTCAGCGTGCGCGATGCAGCGCGTTCTGCAGGCGCCGATAAGTCTCATCCGAATCGGCTGCGATGATATCGGTATAGCCGTCCCGCTCGAACGTGGGATTGCTCCACGCGCCGCCGCCGAGGCTGGCCATCCAGGCGACCGCGCCCGTATCGATGAAATGTCGGCGGTTCTGCACAAGCCCGCACAGCTCGCCTTGGAGGAGCTGCGTGCTGTGGTGGCGGAACTGCGCAGGGTCGGTAATGTCTTGGTTATCAATCACTTCAAGCCCGACGTATTCCAGCGCGTACCGTTCGGCGCTTGTAATTTTGGCGACGAGCACCAGATTGTTGCTCGGCACGATACGGTGCGTCTGCCAGATGTGGCCGCCCGGCATGGCGCCTGTCGTGGTGCAGTAGAGCGCCTGTTCGTTTTCGCCGATCCCAATGTAGCACACGTCGCGACAGGGAACGTAGACGATGGCGCCGAGATAGCGGTTGTCTTGGCGGATGGTGAGGATGACATCGAAGAGCGGTAGACCGTTCTGGAAATAGTACGTTCCGTTCACTGGGTCAAGCGTAACCTGGTACGGCTGCGATCCGCGCTTGTCGAAGATGGCGGAAATATCGTCATCCTCTTCGCCGTAAAACGAGCAATCGGAAAACTTCTGAAAAATCATCGCGCCGAGAAAATTCTGCACGAGCCGGTCGGCGCGGGTCACGGCGTTCGCAAACGCGGTGCCGCCTTTGCCGGGGATGGCGAGGTCGGTGTGTTCGCAAAGAATCGGTTGGAGCTTTTGGGCGAGTTTGCCGGCACGCAGGATATCAGGGAGAAGAAGTTCGAGGGCGCGGCGGACTCCGATCGAGGCAATGCGGCTGTGCATGGACTCTTCCTTTTTCAGGGTGCACCCGAACGAGCTGGTGTCGGATGTGTGATTAGTATAACGCAGGTTGAGAAAAAGGCTAGGCACATATGTATCCGCACGTCTTGCTTTTTTATTAGTTTTATAGTTAAGTAGCGCGTTCCGGCAGTGCCGGACACTGTTCCTGACAATTCAGGTCAAACTATAGGGGAGGAAGAGCCATGTTCGATTCATTGAATACCGTGCGCGTTACGGCTAGCGCAGAGTGTTTACGCCAGCTTGAGAGCGAACTTGGTGCTTTGTTTCCGGGGCGCACTGTGCTAATCCGGCAGCTTGTCCTAGCGCTCTTGTGCCGCGAGCACGTGCTTATTTTCGGGCGTTACGGTGCAGCGAAATCCGATGTCGTTTCCGCGTTGTTCGGTGCCATTACCGGTAGCACGCAGTTCCGTATCGCGCTGACCAAGTCCATGACCGAAAGTCATGCGGTCGGCAACCCGGATTTTAAGGTGCTCAAAGAAACGGGCGTGATGCATCACCGAACCGATGAAGGGCTCTTTGTCGCACACCTCGCCGAACTCGATGAGTTCTTCGATGCTAACGATATACTGTTGCGCGCGTTTCTTAGGATTCTCAACGAGCGGCAGTTTTTGCGTGGCAAGCAATGCGTAGAGCTGCCGCTCCACACGGCAGTCGCAGCTACCAACGCCGATCCGCGGAAAAAGCGCGAATCGAACGAGCAGTACGATGCGATCATCGACCGCTTCTTGTTTATCGCGCCGGTTGCGTATTTGGCCGACAAGAAAGAGCGGGTGGTGATGTACCGCAAGCATTTGCGCGGTGGCAAACCTACAACCACGATCACCTGTGATGATGTAAAGTTTCTAAGCGGCGTGGTGAAGGAAAGAGTCATCGACGTAAGCGATGAGGTGCTCGGCCTCTATGATGATGTTCTGACCGACTTTCTCGCGAACGATCCGGCGCAGAAGAATCTTGTGATGTCTGATCGTCGGCGCTGTAAGATGCTCGCGGTGATGCAGGCCGCGGCCATTCTCGAAGGGCGAATTGAGCTCGAGCCACACGACATTCTCGCGGTTGCTTACGCGCTTGATCCGGGCGGAAAAACCGGACAGGAAACAGTTGATGCTTTCAAGGCGAGGTGCCAGCCTAAAATCGAGAAGTTCCTTAAGGAGCGCCAGCCTGATGTGGTATTGCTCCAGCGCACTCTTTTGGAGACGATGCGCTCCCAGCTTTCTGTTACGGTTCCAAAGGATGCTGAGGGGCTTCTGCGGGTGCGACGAGAGCTGCTCGATCTGCAGAAGAAGTTTAACGATAGCGTAAAAGCTCCGTTGACCGAAAACGCCCTTTTGCACACGCAGGTAAAAACAGCGATCGAAAAAAAGCTGGCGGAAGTCGTGGTGGCAGTTGACGGTGGGGCCAAGTAAGATGGGGCCTTTCATATATCTTGCCCTCGTTGCTTCGCTCTCAGTCATCTACCATTCCCGCCGGTATCTGCGCTCTCGCCGCCGCGAGCGGCTTCGTCTCTTGGAAGAACAGACGCGCATCAAAGTGCAACTCCTTCCTTCGCCGGCACCTGTGCGAACGGGTATCAACCAAGAGTCGGTTGCCCTTATCCTAAAAGGCGATCCTCTTTTGGCCCAGATCGCACTCGAAAAAAGCGGGTTAGGCCATCTGCGACCCGATGATGTGTTCGATCGGTGGGAGGAACTCCTGCGCGTGATTCAGCAGATTCCCGAGCATATCTTCCAGATCCTGTACGTGGCGGTGACGCAGACCGAGGTCGACATCGACTGCCGACGGGTCCTAGAAAAAGTTCCGGTGCCGTTTCCAACGGGAGATGTGGAATTGGGACTCTGCCGCGATCCGAGCCGTCTGGCGGATGTACTCGTGGAAGATCTGGCACTTGATGATGATGTATTCTACGCGCGTCTCGCTGCCGACGAGCTCCGGGTCTTTGATTACACGGAAACGCGCGCCGGGCGCAAAGTGATGTACATGCTCCTCGACGTATCGCCGTCGATGCAGGAGGCGCTCTTTGGCCGGTCGTACATGCGCCACATCTGGGCGCGCGGCGTAGCTATAAAGCAGCTTATTCAGGCGCTGCGCGGTGAGGCGACGTACTTTCTGCGCTATTTCGCGGGAGTGCCCGGGCGGCTCTACGAGGCTACCACCGTCCCTCAAGCCCAAGCCATTATCAACAACCTGTTCGATCTGGGTTTTACCGAGTCCAACACCAACATCCAACAAGCGCTCGAAACGGCTGTTGAGGATATTCGCGAGCGGGAACACGCGTGCGCTCAAGCCGAGATCCTGCTTCTTTCGGATGGCGAAAGTCCCTTGGATACCCAGCTGCTCAAAAGGCAGTTCGGCAACCGTATTCGTCTCCACACCGTTCTTATTGGTAACGCCGATTCCGATCCGCTCAAAGAATTGAGTGTTTCGTACCTTAAATTGTAGCTCCCTGCCGGCACTCTGTGCCGGTTTTATGTTTTCTTTATCATTGACAGGGTATGCTCAGTCCGGTAGCATCGGTATCCTGGGTTTCCCAAAGCCGCAGAGGGGAAATTTCCAGAGGGTGTGCATTCTCACCAGACGTAGTTTCTGGCAAAAAAGGAGCAGTCGATGGACTTTGCCCGTTACCGCAAACGGCTCTCAACACTGCCGCTCTTACATCCGCGCCCGGAGGATATGGCAGCGCTCTGTCCGCATCTTTCTCCCGACGAAGCAGTGGCGGCGTTCAAAAGCGGCGCACGCGTGGGCCGCCCGCCGCTTAAGGCAACCGGGGCATTTCCGACACTCAAGTTTTATCCTGGTTGGGTCGATGACGCCGAAGGTGTTGTATATCCGCCGTGCATCGATCACAGTGTCGGACACTTCGAAAATCCGTGCGCTGCCCGTGCGCTCGCTTTTGCCCAAGAGCATTGGGGAGATCGGCTTATGACGCATTCGAGCTCCATGGAACGGCTAGCAGAATTCCGTATTCTTGAGCCTGTGGGAAGTAATCTGCAGGAGCCAGCACTAGAACATCCCCGACTTCTTTTCACACTCGGCGTGAGTTTGGTCGAAGATTGGGTTAATCTAAGTTCGCGTTGCGACCTCACGCCGGAAATGGTGGACCGGGCGATTCTCGAGATGACGGTCGACCCACTCGAGTGGGAAGAGTTGCTCGGTGGCGCCGGAAGTTTCGTGCAGCTTAACTGTGCGCGTTGCGGCCACTATCTTTCGGACGAAGGTTGTCTTGGGTGCAAACAGTACTTTGCACTCCCGCGCGTTCCGAGCGGCGGAACCTTGCCGCTCTCACCTAAGATGGTGGCATACGTACAAAGCAACAAAGGCCATACTTTTCCGCAGGATCCATTGTTGGCATGGTCGCGACGAGCGTGCCAAAGCCACAGTATCCGCGCTTAAGCGCTACATTCCTTGCCGTTAAGGCAAGGAATTCGCTTTTATTGACACTTTTGGCACTCGTTCGTTACCATACCTCGACTATGAAACTCCTTGTTGGTCTCGGCAATCCGGGAAAAGAATACGAACGAACGCGTCACAACGCCGGTTTTTTGGTTGTTGATGAAGTAGTCAAAAAACACGCTGGTAGTTTTAAGTCGATGGACAAATGTTTTGCCGACGTAGCACGCATCCGCATAGGCGATACCGACGTGATTGTAGCCAAGCCGACTACGTTCATGAACCTTTCGGGTAAGGCGGTGCAAGCCATCATGGCGTATTACAAAATCGCACTGCCTGACGTTCTTATCGTGCATGATGAGAAAGATCTGCCGCTTGGGAGTTTTCGTATCCACCATAACCGTGGCGCTGCGGGCCACAATGGTGTAGATTCGATTTTTGAAAGCCTGGCTACGCGCGCCTTCGATCGTCTGCGCGTTGGTGTTGGTCCTACCGAACCCAAGCCTTTTACCATCGTCGATTACGTTCTGGCACCATTTGGCGGCGAAGAACGGAAAGCCTTTGATGCATATCTGCCGACATTAGTGAGCGAGATAGAAACGTGGGTGAAAAAAAAGAAATCATGAACAACAGGAGGCAGGGATGGTTGTCTCGGTAGTGGCCAGGTGAAGTAGGTTTATTCTTTGCTGCCATATCTTGTATGTCTCCTCTTGTTCACCTTGCTTTTTTTCCTGCATATACTCTTGCCCGCGCGCGCCGGCTTACGAAAATCACGGACGCTCTCCCGGCATTAACCGAACTTACTTCGGCGGAGCTTATGCGTGCCGGGTGGGAAGAAGAGGTGCAGGCCTCTTTTTTTTCGTGGCTCAGAAAAAATCCGGCGGCGCAGTGCGAGGAGCAGCTTGTCCGCGCCGGAATTGCCGCGCTCGAGTTGTCTCACGTGGATTATCCATATCTGCTCAAACAGATTCCTGATGCGCCGCTCGTTGTATTCGTGCGCGGTGACGTGAATAAACTTTCTTCGTCCGCGGTCGCGATTGTCGGCACGCGACGCATTACGCCCTACGGCCGCACTGCAACCGAGATCGTCACTGCCGCCGCGGTTGAGTGCGGACTCGTTGCGGTAAGCGGGCTTGCGCTTGGAGTTGATGGCATGGTGCACGAGACGACGCTTAAAAAAGAGGGTGTCACGGTGGCCGTTCTTGGTGGCGGCGTTGACGACGTGGCCATCTATCCGCGCGCACATTTCAATCTTGGGCAAGAAATCATCAAGCAGGGCGGAGCGATTATGAGCGAATATCCGCCCGGTTTCAAACCGACGACCTATTCGTTTCCAGCGCGCAACCGCATCATCGCTGGCCTGACGCGCGCCACTATCGTCACCGAAGCGCCGCTCGAATCCGGGGCGCTCCTTACGGCGTATGCTGCGCTCGACTATAATCGCGACGTGCTCGCCGTGCCGCACCCCATTACCTCATCTGCCGGCGAAGGGTGCAATGCGCTCATCAAGCGTGGCGCCGGTATTTTTCGCTCGATCGACGATCTATCCGAAGCGTTCAATATCGAACGTCAGAGCGTTGGAGAAAAAACCTCACACGTTTCGTTGTCTGATGAAGAGAAAGCTTTCATCGCGCTGCTTGGCACTACGCCGCTCCATATCGATCAGATCGTTAAACAAGCGGCGCGGCCGGCAGCGTTTGTTTCAACCATGCTCACCATGCTCGAACTCAAAGGCGTGGTACGTCATGCAGGCGGTATGAAGTATGGACGAATTTAGTTGACCCCTTTTGAGGGGTCTGTTATAAAAGATGTGTAACGTTGTTTTTGTAAAGGAGGGCACCGTGAAGAGACGTAGCTTACTTGTTGGCTTATGTGCCGTGTGTTTAGCCGGCCCTTGTTCGGGGTCGAGTCCGAGCGATTCCCCGTTGCCGGCAGGAGTCACTTTGAGTGGTATTGATTACAACCAGCCGCTCAGCCAGATTCAAGCGCAGCATCCCAGTGAGGCGCCGACGGACGGAACGCAAGGCGGGCCTATTTCCACGCCCGGCGGCGACCGCGGCCGCTGAAGCGCACCCCTATATCTCTTCCTTTAATTTCTGGCGACGCCCTCGTCGCTTTTTTTGACCTTAGTGATATGCGCTCCTACATCGTCGATCTGCATGTCCATTCCAAATATTCGCGCGCCTGTTCCAAGAATCTCGAAATTCCTGCCATCGCTCAAGCGTGCGTAAAGAAAGGTATTAACATCATTTCTACCGGCGATGCTTTGCACCCTGCCTGGCTTACCCATCTCAAAGAAACTTTAGTTGAGGATGCGCCAGGTATCTTTAAAGTCAAAGATGGCACTTCGCCGACGCGCTTTATCCTCGGCACCGAGGTCGCCTGCATCTACAAGCACCGCGGCGCTACGCGTCGTCTGCATCTTTTATTGTTTTTTCCGTCGTTTGAAACTCTCGATACGGTGGTGGCCGAGCTCGTGAGACGAGGTTATAACATTTCCTCCGATGGCCGCCCGATCCTTGGGCTCTCGGCAAAAGATTTGCTCCAACTCATGCTCGATATTGATGTGCGCTCAGTAATGATACCAGCGCATGCCTGGACGCCGTGGTTTGCGGTCTTCGGTTCCAAATCTGGTTACGATTCGCTCACGGATTGTTTTGAAGAGCTCACGCCGCATATTCGCGCTATCGAAACCGGTCTCTCGAGTGACCCGGTGATGAACCGTCGCTTATCTCTTCTCGACGACATTACCCTCATCTCCAACTCTGATGCGCACGGACTCGATAACTTGGGGCGCGAGGCGAACGTGCTTGCCTTTGAAAACGACGCCATGGTTACCTATGATGCAGTGATGAACGCTATCAAAGCGGGGGATAAGAAGCATTTTTTGTACACAATAGAGTTTTATCCGGAAGAAGGAAAGTATCATGCCGATGGCCACGCAGCCTGCAAGGTATCGCTCGCACCCGAAGAATCTTTTAAGCTTGATGGTCTGTGTCCGGTATGCAAAAAACCGCTCACCATCGGCGTACTCAACCGCGTGGCAAAACTCGCCGATCGCACGATCGAAGAAATTCCGACCGGAAAATTCATTCCTCACCGCTACATCGTTCCGCTGCGCGAAGTAATTGCGCAGGTGTACAACATCGGTGTCGCAAGTAAAAAAGTCGCTGCCGAGTATGAGCGCCTTACATCTCGCGTCGCCGATGAGTTCACGCTTCTTCTCACAACGCCCATAGAGCAAATCCACGCTGAAGCGCTTGATGCACGCGTTGCTGATGCGGTTGATAATATGCGTAACGGCAACGTCCGAGTCACGCCTGGCTACGACGGCATCTTTGGTGTTATCGAAGTGATTTCAAAAGGAGAAAAACTCCCGATGTACCGGCAGCAAAGCTTGCTATAGGACTCATTTATTTAGAGCGATTAAAAAATCCTCGCCTCGCGGCAAGGATTTTTTATTTATTTCCGTTTCGTGGTTTTTTTCTTGGCTTTCTTTTTCGTCGCTTTCTTTTTCATTGTCTTCTTCGCTGGTTTCTTTTTCTTAGTAGGCATACAAATGATGCTTAAAGAACGTTGTGAAAGGTAATGCGCAGTGGTGCGCATCGAGCTTTCAGAAGTGTTGAGGTTTTTTTACCGGACAAGCATGTCGGTAAAATTCGACCTTGTTGTGATTATTATAAAACGAATCGCAAGATAAATAAATGTTTTTGCGCGAAAGTTATGCACAGGAGAAAAAATTTTGTGCGTCGGTAAATTTTTTTGGAATTATTTTCATCGAGCGTGTTTTTATTTTTTTCATTGTGAGGAAGTAATTAGACGACTGACAGCTTGTCCCGATTAGATCGGGAAAGCAATCTTCTAGTATTTCAGAACTCACTCTGATATCAAGGGGGTTGCCCGCCCGGCACGCCTTTGCTGCCATGGCGGACGGGCTTCACTGCACTCACACTGACGTTGCTAAACTTTACGCAACGCATGCAACTCTGCTTCTAGTTCAAACCACCGTGTTTCGAGTTCGCTAATGCGATCGCTAACGAGAGCAAGCTCTTTTTGTTTATCGGGCGCGTATGAAGTGGGATAGCGTTCGAAGTAACGCAAAATGCTTGCGCGTTCTTCTTCGCGGACTCTCAGTTCGCGCTCGGCACGCTCGCGCTCGCGCTCAAGCTTTTTTATTTCTTGGTAGCGTTCGGCCTTGGAAAACGATTTCGTAGTTGCCGGTTCATTCGGTAGAACCTGCGCAGGTTTTTCTCTTCGTTCGCCGAGGTGATAGACATATTCTTCGTACGTGTATGGATAGCGCAGCGCGGTTCCTTCGGCCACTTCGAGGATCGTCGTGGCAACGACGTTCACGAAGGTGCGGTTGTGGCTTACGAATAGCAGCGTGCCATTGAAGGCCTGGAGCGCTACGGCCAGCGCCTCCACCGTTTCAAGATCCAAATGGCTCGTCGGTTCGTCGAGGAGGAGTACGTCATGGCGCGAGAGTAAAAGTCCGGCAAGCGCAAGACGCGAACGTTCGCCACCGCTCAAAACGCGGATCGGTTTTTCGATGTCATCATCGGAGAATAAAAAATTTCCAGCCATGGCACGCAGTTCTTCGTGGGGTAGGTGGTAACCCTGTTCTTCCAGGTGCCGGAAAACGGTTTTGTCTGGGTCGAGCATGGCAGCGGTGTGTTGCGCAAAGTAGCCGACGGAAATGTTGTGACTCCATTTGAAGCGACCGCCAAGTGCGGGCAGTTCACCGGCGAGTGTTTTGAGGAGCGTAGTTTTGCCGCGGCCGTTTTGACCCAGGATGGCGGCGTGCGTGCCGCGGTCGATATCGAAAGTGATTTTTTCCGCGATGGTTTTTTCGCCGTAACCAATGGTGAGATTTTCAGTACGTAAGGCCAACCCCTTTTTCTCGGGTGCGGACGGTATGACAATGCGCGCGGTTGCGGAGGGGTTTTCAATCGTGATGGTTTCGAGCCGGGCGATTTGCTTGAGTTTTGATTGCGCCTGCTTGGCCTTGCTCGCTTTGTAACGGAAGCGGTCGACGAATTCTTGCAGATGCGCGCGTTCACGTTCCACGTTTTTGTTGTAGTGTTCGGCAGCAAGGCGCACTTCTTCGCGGTAGGCGAAATATTCTTCCAGTCCGCCGGGATAAAATGTTAGTTTGCCGTTCGCCACGTCGAGCGTTTGCTCGCAGGTGTGTTTGAGGAATTCACGGTCATGCGAGATGATGAGATGCGCGCCGCGGAAGGTGGTGAGATACTCTTGCAGTAAAAGCTGCGTATCAAGGTCGAGATAGTTGGTAGGTTCGTCAAGAAGGAGCAGGTTCGGATCAGCGAGAAACAAGCCGATGAGTTTAATGCGCATCTGGTAGCCGCCTGAAAGCTGTTCGATGTTCGTGGCGAGTTGTGCGGCATTTACTTCAAATGCTGCAGCGGTTTTGCCGACGCGCCACGGTTCGGCGTTCGTCAAGCGCTCCAGATATTCAAAAGCGGTTTCGCCGCTCTGCCATTCGTCGTGCTGCCCCAAAAATCCTAGCCGAGCCCCATCATGCACGATGATCGTGCCATGATCTGCTTCTTCTTGCCCGGTGAGAAGTGCGAAGAAAGTAGACTTGCCAGCGCCGTTCCTGCCGATGACGCCAATTTTCTGTCCTTCAGCGAGCGAAAAATTTACGTCGTCCAAAATAATGTGCGGTCCGAAGGATTTGGCAAGATTGGTGATAGTGAGAAGAGTGGCCATAGTGGCTTAAGTGTAGTGGGGGAAGGGGAAAAGGACAAGATGGAGTTGGTAGCTTTTTAGCTAGTTAGCGTGGTAGGAGAGTGGCTCGTTAGGAAAATCGTATTGTCATTGCGAGGAAGGAGCCAGACGACTGACAGCCTGTCCCGATTAGATCGGGAAAGCAACCCTTCTGTACTTCAGAGTTCATTCTGTTATCAGGGGGATTGCTTCGTCGCTACGCTCCTCGCAATGACATGTATTTTGAGGTTTAAACAAAAAGCCGCGGTGGGCGGCTTACGTGGTAGGGTTACTTCTTCGCCGCGGCGCGCTCGGCGAGCACCTGCTCGAAGTGCGCGGTAATGGAACGGTGTTGGGTGAGCAGGTCTTCGACGCTGGGTGTCGCGCCTTCGGGCGGAATCTCGTGACGGCCTTCAGCGCAGCACAGGCACAGTCCGCGGTCATTGAGGGCTTCTCGCGGCTCACTGCAAGCGCAGTCACACGGGCACCAGCAGGTACGCAGTTCGTCGCAGATATCTTCAAAAACTTTTTTCCAGTTTGTATATCCACGCCGGCCGAGTCGGTACTTGTTCGTTGCGGTTGGTACATTCTTGTCGAAGCCGGCTCTGAGCCAGATGATATGCGTCACGCCGAGCTCGGTCGCGGTTGCTTGCAGGTCATCGGTCTTTTCGAAGTAGCGCACGTTCTCGCGTAGGAGGTGCGTTCTGGCATAAAAATCGTTTGCTTCGAGATGGCCGAGAAGATGCTGCGTTACTTCGTCTTTTTCTACGCCGAGTAGGTAAACTTTTTCGGCATCAAAGCGGTTTACGAGCGCTGGAACGAGTTCAAGATAGGTCGGATCGATCATGTAAGGCGACCCGATGAGAATCTCCGCTGGCGTTGGACCGCAGAGTGCCAGCGCTTCGATGGCGAAAACGAATCGACGGCCGGGAGTTATGGTGGTTTCCATGAGCGTCCTTTCGTGTACGGCGTGGTTCTGGCTGCACCAGCAATACCAAAAAACCATTAAAATGTCAATCATTGCCCGAGTAATTTTGCTCATCAGCTTTCATCAACTATCCGGCTTGACGGACTGCATGAATTGTGGGATCATCGCTAGCTTGTCGTGGTTACCAAGGAGGTAAAGGGTCGTGGAGAAGCAAGGTTCCAAGGAGGTATTAACTGCCGATCAACAGGCGCTCATTACGCCTAAAATGCTGAAATACGTTGACTATCTGGCCAAACGGCTGCACAAGAAAAATGGCGCGGCCAGAGCTTTAGGCTTTGAAGAGCTCGTGACGGCTGGCCGGTTTGGTCTGACCGAAGCGGCTGCGCGCTTTAATGAGCAGTTAGGAGTTACGTTTATTACGTTCGCTACACCACGGATACGGGGTGGCATGCTTGACCGGTTGCGGCAGGTACCTGGCTGGAATCGTCAAACAAAGATTCTCACCCCCCTTGTCCTTATAGGAGAAAGTCATCGCCTGAGCCATCTTTTCTTTTCCGGTCGGCACGTTTCGGGCGAACGGGATCCGTTTTCAGACAAAGATCAAACCGGAATGAGCGAAGCTGTCTTGAACCAAGCCAGCCCGGAAACCCTGGCGGTGCGCCGAGAACTTCTTGAGCGGATGAAGACCTGCATGGCGACGTTGAGCGTTAACGAGCAAACGGTTATTGCTTTACGCTATTTTCAGGGCGCTACGCTCGAAGAAATTGGCAAAGCAATCGGCCTTGAAAAGTCCTGGGTCTGCCGCCTGCATCACCGGGCGCTCGCTAAGCTCCAAAAAGCCCTTGGTGAAGATGTTGGTTCCTTATAAAAGTCCTTGTAGAGGCCGGCGCACGAGCGTCGGTTTTTTATTTAAAAAACGACGACCAGATGGTCGCCGCCGGGTCGTCGAAATATCTACTGACGAGTGGCTAACGGTTCGAAGAACTCGCTGCATGAGATGTCGCTGCCGTCGGCGACGAAGTGGAAGCCGGTTCCCATTATCCGGCTTTTGAAGCGGCGCACCGCGACCGGACGGTTGTTGCGCTCCACCGTCGCGGTCGGCTCGTTCCAGGTGATTTCCGGATCGCCATTGATGCGGATGGTGAAACCGACGCCGACGCCGGTGGGAGCCTCGAGAACCCACAGGTCGTCAGCCGCATGACCGTTGAAAAAGTTGAATCGCCGCTTGGCATCGGGCGTGCGCGGCAGGCACGAACCGCTGTTACCATCGAAGACGACGATGTCCACGAACCGCACCGTCACTTCCTTGCCATCGACGGTAAATGCTGATGGCAGTCCGGGCGGCTTAATGGCGATGGTGTCTTGCCACACGGTGTAGGTGGAGCTGTTATGCCGGTCAGTCTCCTTCACCGGTGCGGGCTGTGCAGGCGCGGTCTGCTGTAGGGTCGTGGCACAGCCCGTGAAATACATGAGAACACATCCCAACCAGAACGTCTTCGGAATCATCGAGTCCTCCTTATAAGATGCGGAAGTTCCACCTCCTCAGGCTTTCATGGGTTGGGTGCTTTGTCAATATTTTAGGATAGTGTACATCTATAGCTCGCTAAGTCTTGACAATCAATACATAATGCCGTATACCAAGGGGGTCTCGCGTGCCTGCGAGATTGCCTTCACAACTGTACGAGCAGAACGTACCAAAGGAGTTCCCCATGAAGCGTTTCCTGTCCAGCATCTCCGCCGCGCTCCTCCTGTGCTCCACCGTCTCCCTCTTCGGCTGCGACGAGGGCGAGGTCGTCGGCTCCGCCGGTCCGGCGGGCCAGGCTGGCCCCAAGGGCGACAAGGGAGACACCGGCGCCATGGGTGCCCCGGGCGCCGATGGCATGATGGGCACCATGGGCCCGGCCGGCACCAACGGCACCGGCGACGTCGTCGTCACCGGGACCCTCGCGCCGACCCAGGGCTGGTCCTTCATGACCTTCCGCATGGGCGGCGCCTTCATGAACCGCGTCGTGTTCGCGGATGACTACGCCTACCCGCCCGAGAGCTTCGCTCTGCCCGGCCTGCCCGTCGCCTCCAGCCTGCGCCTCGAGACCGGCCCGTCGCTCGTCGACCCGGGCAACGCCGCGCAGCTCCTGGGTGGCAAGGCCTACGCCGGCTCCGCAGGCCAGAACTACACCCGCGTCGGCGACATCATGAGCGTCAAGTACGTCACCCGCGTCGACAGCGCCACGAGTGTCGCCGCGACCGGCCCCGGCTACCTCAACCTCTTCGTCTCGCCGGGCACCTCGGATCTCAAGACCGCCGCGGCGCGCAAGGCCTGGTTCGAGGCGGAGCCCACGGAGTACGATCTGATCGTCTTCGATCCGGCCTACTTCCCCAAGCCCGGCTACGCCCCCCAGAACGGCCGCTGGCAGGCCTGGATGCTCGACGACAACGCGCCCGTGCGCTGCCGCCGGAGCAAGCTCGTCATCGACGGGACCGGCACGCGCTGCATCAAGGACGCGGAGGTGAAGTGGGGCGTGCTCAAGCAGTACAACCCCGATGCCTTCCTCGTGCCGCCCCACTGCTCCGAGTTCGCGGCCGTCGCCCCGGCCATGTGCCCGGCCACCCCGCCGCAGCCCGGCCTGGTCTACGTCATCGGCTCGTCCACTGAGTCCGTGACCGCGCCCAACTGGAGCAACTTCAAGGTGAACCTCGGCGCCGTCGAGATCACCTACGAAGGGGACTACAAGCGGCGCTACCTGTTCGGCAAGTAGCGGCCTGACCGCGGCAGCGCCTGTGCCGCGTCCCGTGCCCATGCCTTGGATGTGAACCGCCCGGTTTCGAGCGCAAGCTTGGAACCGGGATTTTTTATTAAAAGTTTGTGTGGGTTATTGCGAGAACGAGGTACGAGCGACGAAGCCCGTCCGCCATGGCAGCAAGGCGTGCCGGGCGGGCAATCCTCTTGATATCAGAGTGGGCTCTGAATTACAGAGGGATTGCTTCGTCGTTCCTCCTCGCAATGACAGTGTTTAAAAAGAATTTCTTCATTGACTTCCGCCCCTGTCCTCCTTATACTAGTACCTCACTACCCTTAGCTTCTCGTATGAATATTTTGGATCGTTTTTCCGCTCATCTTAAGCATGCGCTTACCGAAAGCATCCGCGTGGCCGGTGAGCTATCGCATGATGCAGTGACTCCTCTGCACCTTCTTTTTAGTTTGTACGCCGAACACGGCTCCGTAGCGGCCGAAATTATCAGCCGTTTGGGTCTTGGCAACAAAAGTTTGGAGCGCGCTTTGGCCGTCGTACCGCCCGCTGGCTCGAGCCGCACCGAAACCGTAGTCGCCTTCTCGCCTGCGGCCAAAGCCGTGCTCGAAAAAGCGTTTTTTATTGCCGAAGAGCGCGGTCATACCTATGTTGGCACTGAGCATCTTTTGGCAGCGCTCATCGCTCTTGGTGATGAAACCGTCGTCAAATTCTTTGATGGTGAGAATATAAAAATCGCGGATATCAATAAGCAGATCGATACCGTGCTTGCCAATGCCAGTCATTTTCCAGAACTCACTGAGGTAACCGAAATGAGTGATCAAGGTATAGACCAGATTGAAGCCGCCAACGAGCATGCGCATGATCATCCGCCAGCCAAGAAACCCCGCGGCCGCAAAGACAATGCGCTCGAGTATTTTGCGGTCAACTTAACATCGCCCGAAGTGGCCGAAACGATCGATCCGGTGATCGGCCGCGAGCGTGAAATAAACCGCGTGATCCACATTTTATCGCGTCGCACCAAAAACAATCCAATGCTCTTGGGCGATCCGGGTGTCGGTAAAACCGCCATCGTCGAAGGCCTGGCCAAGCGCATTGCCGAAGGCACAGTGCCAGACGTGCTTCTTACTAAAAAAGTTTATGCGCTTGATTTGGGTCTTCTTATCGCCGGCACCATGTACCGCGGCGAATTCGAGTCGCGCCTCAAGCAAGTCATCGATGAAGTGATGGCCGAGAAAGACATCATTCTCTTTGTCGATGAGCTCCACAATATCGTTGGTGCTGGCTCAAACCAAGGTACGCTTGATGCAGCCAATATTCTCAAACCTGCGCTCGCCCGCGGTCAGGTGCGTCTCATCGGCGCCACCACGCCGCCCGAGTTTAAAAAGCATATCGAAAACGATCCCGCGCTCGAGCGCCGCTTCCAGCCGGTTATCGTGGGCGAACCAACGCCGGACGAAGCGGTAGAAATCATCAAAGGACTCCGTCCGCGCTACGAAGCGTTCCATCGCGTCAAAATCACCGATGAAGCCGTAGCCGCTGCCGTCGCCTTATCGCGTCGTTACATCGTAAGTAAATTCCTGCCTGACAAAGCTATCGACCTCATCGACGAAACTGGTGCTGCCAAACGCTTGTCGCAAAAAGGCACGGCCCGTGAGCACAAAGTAGTGCGCCTCAAACAGCGGCTCGAAAAAGCCGTTGCGGCCAAAGAAAAAGCGGCGAGCGAAGATCGCTTCATGGATGCGGTCGGCTTTAAGCATGAAGAATACCGCCTGCGCCAAGAGCTCAAAAAAATGGAAAAAGAGGCGGCTAAAGATGAAGCCGTTATTCTCGGCGAAATTACCGCAGTGGATGTAGCCGAGCGCGTCGCGGCTATCACAGGTGTCGCTCCGGCGGAACTCATGACCAACGAGCGCGATCGCTTGCTCGAACTTATGCCGACGATTCAGAAGCGCATTATCGGCCAAGATGAGGTGGTGGGAAAAGTCGTCAATCTCATTCGCCAGGGCACGCTCGGGCTCGGCAGTGATAACCGGCCGCTCGCTTCCTTTTTGTTCGTCGGTGCAAGCGGGGTCGGCAAAACCGAGCTTGCCCACACGCTTGCCGATACGCTCTACCCAGGCCGCCGCGCGCTCATCAAGCTCGACATGAGCGAATACAGCGAAGCGTTCGGTGTCTCTAAACTTCTCGGTTCGCCAGCTGGTTACGTGGGCTATAAAGAAAGTACGTCGCTCACGGATCGCATCAAACTCAATCCCTACTGTGTTCTTTTGTTCGACGAGCTCGACAAAGCCCACCGCGATGTGATGCGGCTGTTGCTTGGCATTCTCGAAACCGGTGAAATCTCCGATGCTACGGGCCGCGCCATCAGCCTGCGCCATGCCATCATCATCATGACCACGACGCTTGGTGCCGAAGAGGCCAATAAAAACGCGCTCGGTTTCGCTGCCTCTTCCTCGGCTGAGAGCAGTGCTGCACGCGGGCTGGAACGCCTCAAAGACTACTTCGGCGCGGAACTCATGAGTCGCATCGATGAAGTTTGCTTCTTCCGCAATCTTACCGCCGAAGATTTTGCTGCCATCGCCCGTGCCGAAATCGAACGTTTGAGTGCGCGCCTCGCCACCCACGGTGCAAGCCTTGTGCCAAGCGATGAGGCACTCAAGCAACTTATCGCCGACCTTGCATCCTCGGGCGGAGCGCGCGAAATCCGCCGCCGCGTACGTTCGCGCGTAGAAGGTTTGGTGGCCGGCGAACTTCTTAAGAAAAAACCCAAATCCCGTTATACGCTTGGTGTAAAAGACGGGATTTTGGAGTTAAAATAAGTTTAAATGACCGATTATTGTAAGAGAGCGAGAATTCATCATACGCCCTATCGTTGACAGGGCGTATGATTTTTGATATATTCTTCTGTCGGTACGAAAGATCCGTAGAGTGCAGTATTCCTGCATTGTGCCGGTCTTTAGTACCCTCCCTGGTGTTTGGTATCCAGGGAAACGTTCTTTCACAACACGCACTGAGAGAAGATACACGAGGTGAACCATGAGCACGAATTTCGAGAATCTGGTCGTTCCGGAGAAGGACGTGAAGGCTTTCGGCGCTTCTCTGTGCCGACTCTTGAGGCTCGATCTCAAGGCTGCTGAAGCAGCAACCGCCCACATCTTCCCTGAAGGGACTGAGTTCCAGCACGTCATCGGTCAGATGGCCGATGAGCTACCCCGGGCTCTGAAGGAAGCCAAGGTGGAGGTGAAGAATCGGCACTTCCTGAAGGATGCCATTCCTGTCCTCAATCTCTTCCGTCCCGGCATGGCCATCTGCAAGGAGTGCGGCTGCCTACCGATTTGGCGTGTGAGCGGGGCCCTGGTGGTGCGGTCCGTCGGCGAGACCTGTCCGATTCCGGAGTGCGGCCGCGTCCTTACCGCGCGCGCGACCGTGGCGGTGACCTTCAACTGGTACAAGCTCGAGATGGTGCCGGACACGGATGACAACCATATCCTCACCATCGGCAGCAGCAACATCCCGGTGACCCGCGCCGCGGCCATCATGAATCGTCTGAACGATCGCGGTGGCCTTCATCATCAGGTGCAAGAGGTGATGGAGCACTTCGGGCTCGTCGTCCCGGACGATCTGCCGTACTTCGTCGGTGCGGTGTTCAGCACTCAGCGGCGCACGTACGAAGAGAAGCCGCTTCGTGCCGTCCTGAGCCTGAGCGCCAAGCTCTTCGATACGGATCTTACCACCCTCAACGAGCTCGAGGCGTGGGCGCTGGCGGCAGTCAACTTTAAGAAGCAGGCCACCCGCCGGGTCGAAGACATGCAGCTGCCGCCGTCTCCCCAGGTGCCGCCCGCTCCGGTATCCTTACCCAAGGGAAAAAGAGCGTTTCGTTCCTTGGTGCTAGGCTTGCTCGGGACTGCGCTGCAGCTGAATGACGACTTCGATGCTTTTGTTACCAAGTATTTTCCCCAGACGCATCAACTTCTTCCTGTTGATTTTCTGGAGAAAAGGAATTTTTTGGTTGACAAACACGGTCTGCGCGAGGTCTACCGCCTTATGCTCCAAAGCGTGAAAATCGAGGAGTGGCATCTTGTCATGGTGCTGCGGTGGAACTTCAAGGACTACGAACCGCTGCATGCCTTTGTGAATCGTTACTTCCCGGCAGCACTGCCTCGCGTCAAGGGTCAATACGGCATTGATGCGCAAAGCGACGCTCTCGTGCAATATGCGGGCGTCCCGGCCATGCTCAAGGCGCTCGAGGCCGAGTTCTCGGCCTAGACCGCGCCCTGCATTCGTCTGATGCTCCCTGCATCACCGCAGCCCTCCCGGGCTGCTTTAATTTTACTCATTTTTGGTTGGTATATATCTCCAGTAATGCATATTCAACATCTGTATTCCATGGTATTATGGTGCCATGGCTACCGTACCTCAACGTGCCAACAACCGGACGCCCGACGACGAAGCGGCGATTGCCGCTGATTTGGCGCAGGCGCGTCGTTCCGAAGAAAGTGTTTTTGACAGCAAAACTCCGGCTAATGATAACGCGCTTCCGGCAAATGCGTTCGATAATGATGTGCCAGCCAATGATAATGCCGTTGCGGCACCACGTTCCGGTTCTGCCGCCGCCGACTACCTTAATGAGCTCAACCGAACGCCCCGCGCTGCCAACGTACCGCTTGTTGCCAATGACAATGCCGCCCCCGTCGGTCTTTCCGCTGCTTACCAAGGCCCCACGTTCCAAGGCGAGGGAGACCCCTTGTTCTTCCCTACGCCCATCGACGGTGGAGACGGTGGATTGGACGCTGATGAAGACGAACAAGATGAAGAAAGTGGTTCAGGCCGTTCTTTCGACGAAGATGGCGAAGATGATGATGAAGATGAAATGATGGTACAAACCACCGGGCCCTCACCCGAGAATTTCTTACCTGCCCTGCAGGAGGTGGAGCAGCGTCTACAAGACGCGCAGGAAGCTGGTGAACGTATTTCCAAACAACGTGATAGTTATTACAATCGCACCGTAAAACCGCTTAAACGGGCTATGCTTCGTTCGGTCGCGATCGATACCGCACGCGCGCTGCGCAACTATACGGGGCTTGCGGTACCGACGTGGTGGTGGACCATAATCGGTGCTATAATAGATATCCTGGCGGTATTTCCGATAATCATCATTTTGTATTTTTCGGGCGCTGCCAAAGGGAAATTTACCCGCACCACGCTCAAAGATTACCGTTTCGCGCAGAATCGCCTTAAACAATTCGAAAAAAATAAAGCGCGGGCCGAAGAAGAAGTTATTGCTCTTGAGCAAGAACGGGCCGTGCTCATGGAGCAGATTATGATGCTGCAACAGCAACAACAACAGCAGCAGCAACTTCCACCCTCGTAATCTTCATCTCTTTTAACGTAACTTAACGTAACTCGGTTACTATGTCCGAAACCGTCAAACGCGTCCTCCTTATCGTTGGGCTTTTGGCCGTGGCCGGTCTCATTGGATATGGTATTTACTATTTTGCCATCGTGCGCCCGAGCCAAGAGGACGTAGCGCCTGGCGAAGTGGTCACCCCCGGTACCGGCACTGGTTTGCCCACAGCACCGCGCCGCACCTCAACGGTTGATGTCGGCACACCCACCACACCTGTAACCCCTGGTACAGGCGGCACTACGGTTCCCACCACGCCTGGCGGTGCGTTTTATCAGCCCACGCCGGTACGCCAGCTCGCTTCCACGACACCTAGCTTCCTCTCCATTACGCCAAGCGGCCGCGCCCGTTACCACGATCTTACTAACGGCAAGTTTTACCGCATTTTGCCCGATGGCAGCGTCCGCGCCCTCTCGGACAAAGAATTTTTCAATGTCCAAAGCGTCACCTGGGCTCCGTCAAGCGATAAGGCAGTCATTACCTATCCGGATGGCTTCAAAACGCTCTATAATTTTGAAACTCAGCGCCAGGTAACCCTGCCAGAACACTGGACCGATTTTTCATTCTCCCCGGACGGTTCGCAAATCGCTGCCAAAAGTCTTGGACTCTCGCGTGAAAACCGCTGGCTTGTAACCTTTAACGATGATGGTACGGGCACGCAGCTTATCGAACCGCTCGGCGATTTTGCCGATCGCGTTACCGTGAGTTGGTCCCCGAGCCGTCAGACCGTGGCTTTTTCGCAGACCGGCGAGCCGATCGGCTATGACCGTCGCCAGATTCTCCTCATTGGTCAACGCGGAGAGAATTTCAAGCCGCTCACGGTGGAAGGCCTTAACTTCCAACCGTCATGGTCGCCGACAGGGCGCAAACTGCTCTACAGCATCGACAGTGTCCGCACCAACTTCAAACCAGAACTCTGGATCACCGATGCCTACGGCGATTCGATCGATAATAACCGTCAATCACTCAAGCTCAATACCTGGGCCAATAAATGCGCTTTTGGCGGCGACGATACTACGCTGTTTTGTGCAGTACCACGTGAATTGCCCGACGGGGCCGGTCTTTCACCCGAACTGGCCATGGCTTCGGCTGACGATGTTTTCAAGATCGATCTCAAAACCGGTTCGCGCTCCGTTATCAATCTTGGTGAGCAGGACTATCGCATTGCGAACATCAACTTTGACCGCCAGAGCAATCGCCTTATCTTTACCGACGTGGGTTTTGGTGGCGTCTTTCAGGTGGGTTTGACCGAATAGCCTTCTTAGCCTAGCTCTTCGTTTTTATGGAATTCTCTTCCGAACACAAACGTTTCTATATTGCCGGTGCGGTTTTAGTAGCGATTCTGCTTATTATTTTTTTACGTCAGATCGTACGCACGAGTTCCATTGCCGTAACTCGCACCGAAGAGCGTGTCGTTAGCGAAGCGACGTATCCTATTTCCTACCCGCGCGGCGAACCGGCGTTTGGCAATCCGGGCGCGCCGGTAACCGTGGCGGTTTTTGGGGATGCCCTTACCGATGACAGTCGCGAAGTGGTGCAAACCGTGCGCGAAGTGGTGCGACGCAATCCGCGAGCGCTGCGCCTCGTATGGAAAGATATGCCTAAAAAAGGCCTTTTTTCGGACCATATCGTAGCGCACGAAGCGCTCTACTGCGCGCAAAAGCAAGATCGTTTTTGGGATATGGCCGATGAAATTTACGCTCGCCAAGCCGTAAAACAGGAAGCGCTCACCACTATTGCGACCAACCTGGGGCTCAACGTAGAACAGTTCACCACCTGCTTGGCATTAACTGAAACGCATGATACGCTCAGGCTTCGGCGTCAGGCGGCCGATGATCTGGGTATTAGTCGCGTGCCGGAGATTTTCATCAACAACAAACGCATCACGCTTATGGATGGGCTGGATCTGAAGAGCATGCTCGAAGAAGTGATTGCGCCTTAATCTTTTTGTGTCTCGACGAGTATGAGTACACGTACGCTAGTGGCTCGAATCCTTATCGCGCTCGGTGCAGTGGTTGGTGTCGCGGGTTTTTCTTCTGCTGTTGATGCGGCCGGGTGTTATTGCGTGGGAGAACAGAATCTTTGCATCACCGAAAATAACCAGTGCACCGAAAGTCCTTACGAGCGTTGTTTTAGTCAAACTGCAGGCGGGGAGCCGGTTACTAAAGCTGAAGACTGTGCTGATTTTAAGAAAAATGGTCTCAAGCAAACCTATCAGGCTAGCGGTTCTCCGGTGACAGTAGAGGCGCGATTCGATACCTGTACGTACAGCGTAAGCAATGATTGTTCCGAAGCGCGGAAATCTGCCGACGATGCTGCTATTGCCGGAGAAGCTGATGCTGATGCGGAGAAGGAAAAAGAATTCGAAGACGAACAGGAAGAGGCTCGTGCCAATCAGGCCCAACAGCTTCAGATTCGCAAACCGGTGCTTAACATCCTCATCCCCAATCTCACGTTTAGTGATATTCGTACTAGTACGATTGATGATGAAGGGTATGTGCAGATTCCGTGGATCGGCGAATATGTGGCTGCGCTCTACAGTTTGGCGGTATCCATCGCGAGCATTTTGGCTGTTATCCTTGTCATTCGCGAGGGTGTGCGCATCATTATGTCGGGCGGTGGAGACGGAAAAATCGAGGGTTACCGCAATATCGGCCGCATTGTTGCGGGTGTTATTCTGGCCTGGAGCTCGTATGTTATCCTCTACAACGTCAATGCTAATTTGGTGAGTTTCAAACCGCTCCAGGTGCGCTACGCTGAAGGCGGTCCGATCGTCGTTGATGCGGCGGCTGAAGATGCGGTGGATAGCGTGGGCGGACGTAATTATACGGGCAGCGTCTTTGTTCCGCCTGGAAACGGTGAAAGCAATGTGCCGTACTACGCGCAGTGGGAAGGTCCATGGGCCAAGAAAAAACCCGGTGATCCGGAATGGCCCCTTAGCCAGGCGCAGCAAGGGCGTACCGATTGTACGACGATTCAGCAGCGTGGCTGCGGTCCGACAAGTTTGGCGATGGTGATGAACTATTACGGTGAAAAAGTGACGCCGCTTGATACGGGCCGCTGGGGGTTGGGTTGTACTGGTGCTTGGCAACCATGGGATACGTATAAGACGTTCTCGGATAAATGGCCGAGCCTTAAGATGGAAATTCTCAAAGTGCGCAAGTCCGATAAAGTAGCGATCCGTCAGAAGGTGCTGCAGTATCTTTCGCAGGGTAAACCACTCGTTTATAACTGCGCTCCGTGCGCCGGCCTTAACCGCGAGAACAACCCGGGCCGCACCTACCGCGGTCACTATATGGTACTTACCCATATCATTACCCAGGGCGATGTGCTTGGCATGGACCCGAGCCAAGTATACGTCGGCGTTAACGATCCGGGTGCTAATGAAAAAAATCGCATCCGCAAAATGTCGCTTAAAAATATCATTGATAACTACGTTATTGCCGTCTACGTGGATAAGCGCTAGAGTAGGATGAGCACGCTCATAACGTATGGCAAACAAAAAAATAACTCCTCTTTTTGCCTGTACCAAATGCGGCGCCCAGTTCCAGAAATGGACTGGGCGCTGTTTGGAATGCGGCGCCTGGGGAACAGTAGAAGAAAGCGCGGCAGCATCTGGCACCGAACCGGTGGTGGCGCCCGGCGTAAAGAGTCTTGCAGTTACGCCGCTCTCTGCGGTAACGAAAAGCGTAGTGGCGCGCCGTAGTACAAATGTGTCCGAACTGGACCGTGTGCTTGGGGGAGGTATCGTGCCGGGAAGCTTGATTCTTCTGGGGGGAAGTCCCGGTATTGGCAAATCCACTCTATCGCTCCAAATCGCGTTGTCTATCCCGGGGACGCTCTATGTATCGGGCGAGGAATCGGTAGAACAAGTGAAACTCCGTTCTGAACGCCTGGCATCCATACCCTCCGATGTGCGGCTCCTTGCGGCTACCGCTCTTGATCCGATTGTTGCAACCATCATCGAACACAAACCGCCGCTTGTTATTCTTGACTCCATTCAGACGGTAGCTACTGCCGACGTTGAAGGCGAAGCGGGGAGTGTAAGCCAGATCCGCGCTTCGACGGTGAAACTTCTCGAAGTTGCCAAAACACATCATATCCCGATCATCATCATCGGCCATGTTACCAAAGACGGCAGCGTGGCTGGTCCCAAAACACTCGAACACCTGGTTGATACCGTACTTTATTTCGAGGGCGACCGGCATCATGCGTATCGACTGCTGCGCGCTACCAAAAATCGCTTCGGCGCTACCGACGAAGTGGGTATGTTTGAAATGAATGAAAATGGTCTGGCCGAAGTAAAAAATCCCTCTGCCGCCCTTCTTACTGAGCGTAACTTAGCGACCGCTGGAAGCGTATTAACGTGCCTTATGGAGGGTACACGACCGATGCTTGTCGAGGTGCAGGCGCTCGTGACGCGTACGGCATTCGGGTATCCGGTACGCAAAGCGAGCGGTTTTGACCTTAATCGCCTGCACGTGCTTCTTGCTGTGCTCCAAAAACGCGCCGGACTGCCGCTTGAGCAATACGACGTACACGTTAATATCGTCGGTGGCCTTGAAGCCGATGAGCCGGCGGCGGATTTGGCGGTGGCGCTTGCGGTGGCGAGCAGTTATAAGGATAAAGTACTGGGTAATGATTTGGCAGCGTTCGGGGAAATCGGTTTGGGCGGCGAAATCCGGCCTGTAGCGCAAACCGACAAACGGCTTAAAGAATGCGAACATCTGGGGCTCAAGCGCGTGCTTTTACCCGGCGCGAAGCTAGAACTCAAGAAAGGTCCGCTCCAGCTCGTCACGATCGGGAATTTAAACGAGATTATCAAGCATACATAAATTTCGCCCTATAAGAATTTTAAAAAGCCCGTAAGGGCTTTTTGGCTTTTTATCCGACGAGGGAGCGCAGGAGGCGGTTCGCGTTCCGCCAGAGAATCTTTTCGATGACGGGAGTAGCGAAACCGATCTCGCCGAGCATGTCGGCGATAGCAATCAGGCGGTCCGGCCGATTGAAACGAGGTGAAATGCTGGGCGTTCGGGCCCTAAAGTTTCCGCTACGATCCACGGTACGGCGTAGCCGTTCGATGAGCGCGGCGTCATCTGCTGGATCGATGTACTTATAGGTGGCGTCGCTGCCGAGCGCGACATGGTCTTCGCCGGCGATCGAGACAGCGTGCTGGATGTGGCGCAGGAAGTGAATGCTGCTGTTATCCCGATCGTGGAGCATGAACGTGGCGAGCGGAATGCCGATAACGCCGCCCTGTTCAGCCACGCTTCGGATGAGATTGTCTGGTGCGTTACGGCCATGGGCATGCACCGTGAAGCAGGCTGAGTGGGAGATGACGAGCGGTAGGGGCAGACGTTCCCGGATGGTAAAGCGGATACTTTCGTAAGAACTCCTTACTCCCATGTGTGACAGGTCGAGGCCGATGTTGGCTGCGGAAAGGTAGCGCAAGGTTCTTTTGCCGGCTTCGGTGAGCGGACCATCGCTCGCGAAACCGCCGGCAAACGGAGTGTCCTGTTCGTAGGCAAGCGTGGTGAGATGGATGCCGGCGCGCTTGAGCATCTGCCAGTCTTTGGGTGTTGCGGCATCGAGTGGTGGATGCTGCAATCCGCCCACTACTTTGAGCCCAGTGTAGTCGAAATCTTCCGGTCGTTTGACCACTCGTCCGCCAGCGGTGTGCACTGAGCGGACGAACCAGTTGTGCTCACCGAGGATTGCTTCGGTGAGTTTTGCGGTCGGTGGGCTTGTGGTAGCGTGACAAAGCGAAAGGCCGTACTCAGGAGCAAGCGCCGGTTTGGGCGGCTTGTCCATGAGTTCGGCGCGGGAGAACGGAAAGGCGAGAAGGTCGGCAAACTGTTCAGGCATGGTTCCCTCGATGAAAGACCCGTGTAAAAGTATAAACTAATTTTTCCGCCTTCGCCACTCAGTTGTACACTCGTTTCCGTGAAAACTATGGATATGGAATGCACGGTGGTGTATAATGGCGCCAGCAGGTTCCTGTTGCGCTTTCAACAATCTAGGGAAGAAGGGGGGTTTATTTTTTGTATGCAGATTGATCGTTTGCTCCGTCAACGTAACTACGCGGCATGGCAGGTCCGCGCCGACGATTTCCCCGTATCGGGAACTGAAGAAGAGCGGTTATGTTTTTTACTTCGTTACGCGCTGCTCGCTCCTTCAAGTCATAACAGTCAGCCGTGGCGGTTGAGCGTAGCTCCGCCTTTTATTACGTTCAAAATTGCGTCTGAACGCGCGCTCCCGGTTGTGGATCCACTCAACCGGTTGAGCACTATCGCTGTCGCGGCAGCAGCGGAGAATTGCCAGTTGGCGGCCGACTATTTCGGCTATGCGGCAACCGAAGAGCAGGTTTCATCTCATGAATGGCGTTTGGCCTGCACGTCTCGGGGGCCGATTATTTCCAATCCCGACCATCTTTTTCATAGCATTACTAAACGTCACTGCGAGCGCGGGCCCTACCGCATACAGCGTCTTGCGGAGGATTTAAAGAAAGAAATGGCAGCATTGGTTACATCCGGAGTAAAAATTACGTTCGTTGAAGATGCTTCTGAGCGTTTGTGCGTTACCCGTATCGTACTTGATGCTCGCGACGAACTTATGGACGAGCGTTCGTTTCGCGATGAATTGGCAGCGTACAAACGTCATAACCTGACGCGTGACGGGGTAGGCATGCCCGGATTTACGATGGGTTTTTCTACGGCGCTTTCGTTTATCACGCCGTTCGTTATCCGGCGGCGCAACGTGGCGCGTATGACGAGACAGAAAGATGAAGACCTGATGAATGTGGCAACACCGGCCTTTGTAGTGCTTAGCACGTCCGAGAACACACCGGCCGCCTGGTGGGAGGTTGGGAAGGTGCTTGAGCGTGCGCTCTTGGCTGCGACGCGTAGAGGTTATGCGGCTAATATTATGGCTTCGCCCATCGATCGCGATGAGTGGGCAGTCAAGCTCGGAGAAGTAATAGGACTTACCAGCAATGAGCGGCCACAGATGTTTTTCCGTCTCGGCCAACCCGTGGCTGCCACCCACTACCCGAGCCCTCGCCTGGCACTTCCCGATGTGTGTGAAAACGCGCGCGTATGACCGCTCATTTTTGGCAGATGCTTCCGGAGTATGACGGACATGCTCGCGTCATACCTGTCGTAGATGACCATCAGACATGTATCGGTTTTATCGCTATCTATAACGAAAGGCCTGGTTTTCCATCGCTTGGCGCGACGCGCTGGTGGACCTATTCTTCGCAAGAAGAAGCGTGTGCCGATGCACTCCGGCTTGCCAAACTCATGGCGTATAAAGCCGCAGGTGCCGAATTACCTTATGGTGGCGCCAAAGGCGTTATTTTTGCTTCGTCTCAGGGGGATAGTCGGGCTGCCGTATTGAAAGCTTATGCCCGGGCAGTCGAAGAATTGTCCGGCGTTTTTGTGACCGGCACCGACGTGGGGCTTAGCGACGATGATCTGGAAATCATGAAAACCGTTACGCGTCATATCATCGGCACGGGTGTGCCAAGCGGGTATTACACGGCGCTTGGCGTGATGTTCGCCATGCAAGAAACGCTTCAGAGTCTGTATCAGGATCCAGCGCTTACGGGCCGTACGATCGTTATCCAGGGTTTAGGTAAAACCGGTTTGGAACTGGCGCGCCTCGCGCGTTCGGCGGGGGCGCGCGTGGTGGTGACGGATATCAATCCGTTGGTCGTTGCTCGGGCACGCGAACTTATGCCTGAGCTGGATTTGTGTCAGCCGGGCGAAGAATATACTATTGCGTGCGATGTTTTTGCGCCCTGCGGCGTGAGCGGAGCTATTACACCTGCGAACGTGGATCATATTCCGTTTCGCTCCATTGTCGGCGCGGCGAATAATCAACTCACCGATCCACGGCTTGCACAAACGTTGCATCGTCGCGGTATACGTTATATTCCCGATTATATCGTCAATGCCGGCGGGCTTTTGAGCGTTGTCGATGAGCTACAGTTCGGTTCATACGACGCGACGCGTGTTGCTGCAAGTGTCGATACACTCCGCGCGCGCGTCCGTTCATTGCTCGAAGAAAGCGCCCGGCGCCAAGTGCCGCCCTTAACCGTAGCCGACGAACGCGTGCGTGAGCGTTTGTCACTCTTATAATCATCTATGTCGCCAGCTCGTTCTTCTACAACCGCTTTCATTAGCGCGCTCAAAACCAGACCCGAAGCGTGGTGGCAGCATCGGGGTGCAGTGCGTACGTTGCGTTTGTTTCATGCCATGGCACGGCGTGTACCAGCGTACCGCGATTTTCTGGTTAAACATCGTATTGATTCGGATAAGATAACTGCACCAGCAGATCTTAAACACTTACCGCCGACGGACAAAAATTCGTATTTGCGCGCATACGAACTCAAAGATTTGGCCTGGGATGGAATTATTGCCGAGCGCAACCAAGTGGTTGCGGCAACTTCAGGTTCAAGCGGCGAGCCGTTTTATTTTCCCCGTTCGCACGTGCAAGACGCACAATTTGCTTTTACGCTCGATGTGCTGCTGCGCGATTATTGGGCTGTCGAAAAACGTTCCACGCTTTTCGTCAATTGTTTTGCGCTCGGCATCTGGATCGGCGGGATGTACATGTATCAGGCGCTCAAGTATGTGCTCGACCGTAATCAGTACCGCCTTACGGTTGTCAATCCGGGCGCGTATAAAGAAGAAGCGATTAAGGCCATTAAACGTCTTGGAAAGTACTACGATCAAGTAATTATCGGCGGGTATGCACCGCTCGTCAAAGATCTGCTCGATGATGCGGTGCGTCACGATGTGGATTGGCGTGCGTTCAAACCGCGGTTTTTCTTTGCTGCCGAAGGGTTTAGTGAGACGTTCCGCGATTACATTCTCGGCAAAGTCGGACTCGATAATCCCTACGTCAATACGTTCAACCACTACGGTACGGCGGATATGGGCACGATGGCGCACGAAACGCCATTCTCGATTTTTATGCGGCGACAGGCGTTTGCCGAACCAGCCATCGGAGCGCGGCTCTTGCCGGATGTAACCAAACAGCCGACGATCTGTCAGTACTTACCGGAATTATTTTATTTCGAAGAGGTGGACGGCGGCTTGTTCTGCTCAAGCGGGAGCGGGTTGCCGCTCATACGCTATGACCTCAAAGACCGCGGCGGCGTATTTACCTGGGGCGATGCCGAACGTGCTTTTGCGGCTGAGGGCAAAAACATGGGATGGCTTACGGAACAAGCGGGGCTGCGTTTTTATCGTTGGAACGTACCGTTTGTGTACGTGTACGAACGTGCTGATCTAACCGTGAGCATTTACAGCGTCAATATCTATCCCGAATCCGTACGCCGCGCACTCGAGAAACCCGATTTTCAGGAGTTTTTAACCACTAAGTTTTCACTCACGGTCGGCTATGACAACGAGCAGAATCAGGTGCTCAGATTATATGTGGAACTTAAAAACGGCATTGTTGCACCGCCTACGCTCGCTGATCGGATCCAAACAAGTGTCGTGCGCCAACTCAACGAAGAAAATTCCGAATGGCGCGATTTTTATGCCGACGAATCCATTCGTCATAAGATCCTGCCGGTTGTCGAGCTCTGTACGTACGAAGATCCGACCTATTTCAAATCCGGCCGCAAACAGCGCTGGGTACTTCGCTAATTTTTTGTATGACCTTGTTGCCAACTCCTCGCATTCTTTCCGAAGGAACATTTACCCTTGCCGACCTCGCGGCGTTCAAGCGCGAATTCAAGATCTGGCAGGAATATGATATATACCCGCTTCAGTTGGCGGAAGTATTTGAAATAACGCACCCCGAACTCCTCTACGCTCGTGACCGCGAAGAGCGAAAAAAAACGTTTATCAACGAAAAGCTTGCTAGAACCAAAGCCGGGCTCCTCGGCGGATGCTGGGTGTATTTTCCGGCCGACGGCCGTTTGGTGCACATGGTGGGTGAAGAAGATTATTACCGCCTGCGCACTAACCGTAACCGCAATCTAGTCACGTCCGTGGAGCAAGAAAAGCTGCGCCGTGCCCACATTGGACTCATCGGGTTGTCCGTTGGGAGTGGTGTAGCTACGACGTTGTCGTATTTGGGCATCGGGGCCACGTTTTCGGTAGCCGAGTTCGATACGCTCGAAACCACCAACCTCAATCGCATCCGCGCTCGCGTCGATCAGATTGGTGCGTCCAAGCTCACACTTTTAGCCGAACAGATCTACGCCGTCAATCCGTTCGCTCATATCCGTGCTTTTGATCAGGGTATTACGTCAGCAACGCTCGATGCTTTTACCGAGCCTGGAAAGTGTCCGGATGTTATTTTCGAGATCATCGATAGTTTTGAGATGAAAATCCATATCCGCAACCGCGCAAGATTGCGCCGTGTGCCGGTCATTATGGTTACCAATTTAGGCGACCGCGTACTTCTTGATGTAGAACGCTACGATGTTGACCTGCAAACGCCGTACTTTAATGGCCGAGCCGGTGATGTGCCTGCTGCGATGATCGAAAATCCCGATGTCTCCACCGAGCTCAAGCATCAGTATGCTGTGGCTTTGGCTGGCAAGGAACACATACCCCACCGAGCTCTCGCTTCGGTCGATGAAATCGGCACAACCCTCGTTGGCCGACCGCAGCTTGCTTCTACAGTAACCGTTGCAACAGGCTTGTGTGGCTATCTGACGCGCCGTATTCTGCTCGGCGACACCACCCTCTCTGGCTCTTGGCTCATAAACTTTGATACACTATGTGAGACGGATCGTCGCCTATGACAACCGAAGGAGCGCTCTTAGCCACAATTAACGCCCCTTTAGCCGTGCGCCAACGCGTTTGCGGTAATTTTACCGTTCATTATTGCGTAGGCGGTAGCGGACCAACGCTTTTTTTCATCCACGGCGCCAATATCGGGTGGGGGATGTGGTATACCATATTGCCAGAGCTTGCCAAGAAATACCGCGTTATAGCCATCGATTTGCCCGGCGCCGGGCGCTCCACCCGGCTCGATTATCAAACCCTCAACATTGAGCGCGACTTCATGGGGCCGTTGACCGAATTCTTCGCTGAAGAAATTGAGGGTCCGGTTACTATTCTCGGCAGCTCCATCGGAGGGTACTTGGCGATTCGCTTGGCGGAGAAGTTTCCTGCCCGCGTAAAGGCGCTTGCGCTCTTTAATAGCGTTGGCTTTTCTTCGCGCCAGAGCGTGGCCGACCGATGCTTGAGCTGGTATCCGCTCGCCCGCCTCATTTCTAAAACCGTCCTTAATCCTCGTCTTTCGCGCTCGCGCATCGATGCATTCATCCGTTCCACGTTTTTCAACAAAGAAACGCCGCTCGTCCCCGAATTTCTGGATTACTTTTTTGAAACCACCCTTACCTCGCACAATCTTCTGTTTATCAGCCGCATGCTGGCCTGCTCGGAAGAATTGGTCGTGACGGACACTGCCGCTCGACTCACCATTCCGACCCTTGTCGTCTGGGGCGAGCATGATCGCATCATGCCACTCGAGCATCAACGTGCCGGACTCGGGCGTCTAAACCAATCCCGCCTCGTCGTGGTGCCGGGTGTCGGACATTTTCCGTCGCTTGAGAATCCAGCGCGCGTACTTGAGGAAACACTGCCTTTTCTTGCCGCTCATAGCGTATGATGTTTATTCCGCCTCATCTATCGCTTGCTATTTTGGTTTTGGCCGTCATATCCATCGTGGCCTTGGCGCTTATCGTGATCCGCCAGAACATGCGAAGCGCTACGCACCGGATATTTTTTGCCTTGTCGCTCGTTACAGCATCATGGCTGGTTTTGACGCACCTGTCGGCTCTGCCGGATTTTCTTACTTACTATCTTCTTACGGCACGCCTCACCATCTTTTGTGCCGTACCGCAGAGCGTGCTGTTTTTTTTGCTCGCGCATACCCTGCCGTCTGAAAATCTTGTGCTGTCGCACCATCGTTTCCGCCTTCTGATTGTCGCCACGATCGGCGTGATGTTTCTTACGCTTACGCCGCTCGTATTTTCTTCGGCAGTAATTACTGGTGGCCGCGGCACGCTCGCCGTGGGGTTTGGTATGCCAGTTTTTGTCGCATTCGTCAGCATCTTGAGCATCGCCGCGCTCGTTACGCTCATCAAAAAAATCCATCATAGCGCCGGCACCGTCCGTCGCCAGCTTGTTTTCATGATGACCGGTATTCTTCTTCTGCTTGGCCTCATCATTTCCACTATCATGATTCCGGTGATTTTTTTTCAATACGATGGCGGTATCAGCTTGGCACCTCTGTACGCGCTTATTTTCATTGCGCTTACGACAATCGCTATCTTGCGCTACCACTTGTTTGATATCAAACTCATTGCTACCGAAATTTTGGTCGCCATCATCGTTCTTACGCTTTTGTTTGAAGGTTTGAGAACCGAATCGCTTTTGTCGGCGGCCGTTAAATACTTGTTCTCCGGCCTCGTGCTCTGGCTTGGGTACTTACTCGTCAAAAGCGTCAAGAAAGAAATCGCGCAGCGCATCGAACTCGCCAACCTTAACACTACGCTTAAAGTTTCCAACGAGCAGCTCGCTACGGCTAATCTGCGGCTTAAAGAACTCGATAATCAGAAAACCGAGTTTCTCTCCATCGCGTCGCATCAACTGCGCACACCGCTTTCCATCATCAACGGTTACATCGAACTCTTGGCCGACGGCGGTTATGGCAAGATGCCTACGCCTGCGCTTGGTGTGTTTGCAAATATCACCAACAATACCGATCATCTCATCCGCCTCGTTAACGAATTCCTCGATATCACCCATATTGAGCAAGGGCGCGCCAAGTTTACGTTCGCCCCGGCTGACGTACGCGATATTGTCGATGAAGTAACGCGCGAGCTTGAATCGCAGCTTAAGAACAAGGATCTCGAAATTGACTGGCGGCGGCCGGAGCGAGCAGTTATCGCTACGATCGACCGCGAAAAAATCCGCCATGTTATTTTTAATTTCGTCGACAACGCCATCAAGTACAGCGAGCACGGTGCCATCACTATTACGGTCAAAAGCGAAAAAGGCGGCGTGGCTGTGCGCGTCAAAGACCGCGGACTTGGTTTTGGTCCGGTTGATCAGGCCAACTTTTTCCAGAAATTTTATCGCGGCAAGAACGTGGAAGGCGTGAACGTAACCGGCACTGGTCTTGGCCTTTTCGTGGCTAGCAAGTTCGTGGAAGGGCACCAGGGCAACATCTGGGCGGTAAGTCCAGGGCCGGGCCGGGGGAGTGAGTTTGGTTTTTGGGTGCCGCTCCAGCATGCGAGTGAAGAGGTCTTGGCCGAATCTTCAAAAGCAAACCAAAAAAAGAAAGCGTAAATTCTTAATCACTGCAAAGTTATTCCCAATGTACCGTCTTTTTCCATTCTTCGAGGTGTGCAAGAACCGTCGGGTAGCGTTCTAACTTTGGCACCACCTTCTGCGCGAAGTCGCGTGCGATTTCGATGAGCGGAATGTCGGTGAGTTTGGCGAGATGCAGTTCGTCCATGCCACTTTGCTCGGTGCCGTACACCGCGCCCGGGCCGCGCAGCTCCAAATCTTTTTCAGCCAGCTTGAACCCGTCGGTGCAGCCAGCAAAAAACGTAAGGCGCTCTGTAGTGGCAGCACTCTGCGCATTAGAAAACAAAAAGCAGTATGACTGATGGTCGGAGCGGCCCACACGGCCGCGGAACTGGTGGAGCTGCGCCAAACCAAAATGTTCGGCGCCCTCGATGAGCATGATGGAGGCGTTCGGGATGTTAACCCCTACTTCGATGACCGACGTAGCAATGAGAATGTGCGCAACGCCTGCGGCGAATGCCTGCATAGTCGCTTCTTTGTCGGCGGCTTTCATCTTGCCGTGTACAAAAGCTACTTTCAGATCTGGAAACACGCTGTGCTGTAATTTTTCGTATTCGCTCATCACTGCGGCGCGGTCGTCGGTGCTGGGCCGTGTGGCTGGAATTTCTTCCTCTTCGTCGGCTTCTTTCACGTCGCTTTCGGCGATGAGCGGGCAGAGTACGAATGCTTGACGGCCTTTGGCAATTTCTTGGCGAACAAAATCATACGCCCGTGACCGGTCGAATTCGGTAACAAGACGGGTGATGATGGGTTTACGTCCGGGTGGTAGTTCACGGATGGCCGAAATGTCCAAATCTCCGTACACGACCAGTGCGAGCGAACGAGGGATGGGTGTTGCGGTCATGGAAAGAAAATGCGCGTGTCGACCTTTTTCACGGATGATACGACGCTGCTCCACACCAAAACGGTGCTGTTCGTCCACGATCACAAGGCCAAGATTTTTAAAGTCGACCTGCTCGGTAAGAAGCGCCTGTGTGCCGATGACCAGATCAACACGGCCTTCCTGCAGAAATTTGAGAAACGCTTTTTTGGGTATTTCACCGGCCGTGGGCGTGTGTTCTTCGTCGCCAAGTTCGTTGAGACGCCGCTGCGTGCGCGTATAGAGCCCAACGCGTACGCCATAGGGGCCCAAAAGTTTGGCGAGTGATGTAAAGTGCTGGGCGGCCAAGATTTCGGTGGGTACCATGAGTGCAGCCTGTGCCTGGTTTTTGAAGATGTTAAAAATACCCAGCGCAGCTACTACTGTTTTCCCAGACCCGACATCACCCGAGAGCAGGCGATTCATAGGTACGGGGCGCGTCGTGTCTTGAATAATGTCCCAGGCAGCTTTTTTTTGTCCTGGTGTGAGAGCAAAGGGGAGTGCTTTGACAAAATCCTGTACCGCGGCTTGATGAAACTCAAACGCGGTAGCGGGCGTACTAAGCTGCACGCGCCGAGCGCGGGTAATGCGCAGCTGCACCAGAGCGAGTTCATCGAATTTAAACCGTGTAGTCGCCGCTTGGATATCCTCGGGCGAAGAAGGGATGTGGATGCTGCGCACTGCCCGGTCGAGCGAGATAAGGTTATAAGCACTCCGGAATTCTTCCGGCAGCCAATCAGGAATAGGCGGCAGCTTGTGCAAGATTGTCGCGATCCAGGAGCGCAATTGTTTGTGGGTGATTCCAGCGGTGAGTGGGTAGAGTGCAACCAGACGTCCCGCGTGGGTGGGTGCGGCGTCGGGGTGTTCCTTTTCGTATAATGGCGAAGCGAGTTGCAATCCATAACGTTCGTTTTTTACGGTACCAGCCAAATACACCACGTCGCCTGGTGCGAGTGTTTTGCTGATGAACGGCTGGTTAAACCATACTACGCGCAGCGCTCCGGTCTCGTCGCTCACAAGCGCTTCGGTAACAAGAAGTCGCGAACGGAAACCTCGTTTGTTGGCAATAAGATCGATGCGCGCTTTGACAGTGAGTGGAACGTTTGGCGTAATATTTTTGATGGGCGTCACCTGGCGGAAGTCTTCGTAGCGGCTAGGGACATGCCAAAGCAGGTCTTTAACCGTGGTAAGACCCAGGGTGCGCAGGGCTTGGGCGGCTTTAGTGCCGAGTCGAGGCACTGCGGTGAGGGGAGTGGCAAGGTTCATAGAGGGGTATTGTACCGAAGTCGGTGCAGTTTAGAAATCCCAACCGTTGATGTTCCCCTTGTTCATTCGGGCGATATGCTGTCCGCACAGGTGCACTTGACAAGCAGTGCTTTCCTTGGTAGTATACGGAGTCTTGAATGATGCTTGAAAAGGGCTTAAAAAAGGTCTTTTTAAGCGATAATTCAAGGAGAAGTGTCATGGAAACCGCAGCCAGAAGAAGTCGAGGCCAGGATTTCTGCGAAGGTGTGGCGGGTAGAAATGTCTCCCGCACCGTCATTCGACGGAATAGTCAGCCCGCAGCTAGCCCCGCACCCCACGTGCCATCACCTTCGACGGCGCGAACCGGTGGTCGCAGCGAACGTAGCGACAATGAGGCGCCGCCGTATCGCGAAGGTCAGGATAGTCATACACCGCAGACTCTGTGGCGCAAGAAGATTGCTGATCCGCAGATGGATTGGCAGTACAATCCGCCGAGTCTGTTTGGCAGGCTTTTGATGATGAGTGTTGTCGAGCTTGAGCGCCGCTGGTTTGAAGACGCTTCATTCGACGATATTGAAACGGCCTGGACAGATAGGACAGAAGAGGTGGTACGTGATTTTGATCGCCGCAGCCATCTCACGAACTACCCGATTTATGAGCTGGAGAGTTCTGCTCCCGCTCCACCGCCCGCTCTTTTCGGTAAAGGACGTTGATGATGAAGACAATGAAGTCCGTCGCCCTCCAGAGGCGTCGATGTACACGGTACCCGACGCCTTTTATAATTTTAAAAACCTTGGCAAGACGGGTGGGCATGTTATAATCCCAGCATCTATCAACCCTGTATGCTCTACCTTGCCGCCGACCACGCCGGACACGCTCTCAAAAAATATCTTGCCCGCTACCTTGAAAAACAGCTCAAACTCGAGTTCGTCGATCTGGGCGCTAAAGAGTACGACAAAGAAGACGATTTTCCGGACTTTGCTTTTGCGTTGGCAAAAAAAGTCGCTGGCGAACCAGGCAGTCTCGGTATTCTTATCTGTGGCTCGGGCCAGGGAATGTGCATTGCGGCCAACAAAGTCGCGGGCATACGTGCCATGCTCGGTTACAGTATCGAGTCGGCCGAATGGGGACGCAAACACGATCATGCCAATGTGCTCTGTTTGGCTGGGCGCGTTTTGAGCGAAGAGCATGCGGTCGCGATCGCCAAAAAATTTATTGAAACCGGCAAAGATGCTGCCGAAAAGTATGTCCGTCGCGTTCAAAAGATCAGTGATTATGAGAAAAGCGGACTGTAATCCGCTGATTTAATCTGTACGCCCACATGCCGCTTATCACACCTGCCATTCTCACCGAATCATTCGATGAATTCGTCGCTCAAGTCCGCCGTTACGAACCGTTTTTTTCATACGCGCAGATCGACGTGATGGATGGAAAATTCGTACCATCAGTATCATTTCCGGAACGGATTGAGATTAATGATATAGGCACCGGACTGCGTTTCGAACTTCACCTTATGGTGAACGATCCCTATAACGAACTTCTGCGCTGGGGCAACGTGCGCAATGTTTCGCGCGTTTTATTCCATGCTGAAGCGCCCGATGAGCCAGCGAAAGTCATCGAAGAAGTACGGGCGCGTGGCCTCGAAGTCGGTGTGGTACTTAACCCTGAAACGCCGATATCCGTCATCGAATCTTACGTGGGAGAACTTGACGTGGTGCAGTTTATGACTGTTCATCCGGGTCGTCAGGGTGCGCCGTTTGTGCCCGAGGTAGGAGAAAAGATCCGAGCGTTTGCTTCGCGTCCCCGACGGCCACGCGTGAGCGTTGATGGGGGAGTCAGCCCAACAACGATTGGTGAGCTTACCCGATGGGGTGCGGAGATCGTGAATGTTGGGGGGTTTTTTACTAAAGCAGCAGATATCCCCTTGGCGTTGCTTGAACTAAGAAAGATCCTTAAAAATCCTAATTCATAGTATGAGAACCCCTGATTCATTTCAGCCGCGTCCTGTTGAATCAGAACCGCAAGAGCTGCCTGCATCGCCTGCGGAAACTTCCTCGAGCGAGGCGGAATGGCAGATGGTCGAGAAATATAAACAGATGGTGAAAGAGCATCACGATTTAACTTACAAAATTAAAAACTTAACGACCCGATCATACGATCAGCGTGCTCAAAATAAAATTGCTGCCATCGATTCAGAACGCCATACCCTACACCTCCGTATTGTTGGTTTGGCAAAGAAAATGGGTAAAAACGAAAGCGATATTATCGTTGATCTGGTACGAGAACAAAGAACGCTCGAGGAATACGGCCTGCCGGAATTTTCGATTCTGAGCGATGCTGACGTTATCGGAGATGAGGACGTTCTACCGCGCGGGCATTTTTTGATGGTTTTTGACGTCCAGCAGGTATACGCCTATAGTGATTGGGAGCCGCATGTGGATTACGCGATCCGAAGCCGGCGGGCTCAGGCTTTGGCAGACGAGCTCAAGGCCTCTTTCTTTCGTAATCAGCCAATGAAATTCCACACCGGAGAAACCGTTATGATCGGCGTCATTATTCCTGATGAGGATTTTCAGAAAGCGTGCAGTACCATTCGAGATAATCCGAAAAAGTTCAGACTCAAAGAAGAATTTTATGGTGCGGATGAGCTAAAAATTATTCAACGCGCTAAGGAAGAGCGAGAGAAGCGTAGTAAAGAAGAAGAAAAGGAGTATAAAGACAGCTACGATGGCTGGAACGAGTAATAAGCCCCGCTGTCCATCACACTAATTTCCAATTCCGAAAATTTATGTTCGACCTCATTATCATCGGCGGCGCGGCCGTCGGTTCATCGGCAGCGATTTACGCAGCGCGGCGTAAACTTAATTTCAAAATGGTTACGAAAGATTTAGGCGGCGAAGTAGCGCTTTCCGGCGTCGTGGAAAACTGGCCGGGTATTATTTCCACGCAGGGGTTTGAGCTTGCGGCCCAATTCACCAAGCACGTGCAATCCTACGGCGTCGATATCGACAATGGCTGGGGTGTAGAAAGCATCCGCCAAGAAAAAAATTACCATATCGTCGTGGCTAAAAACGCAAAGGGTGAAACGCGCGAATACGTTACTAAAAGCGTCATTATCGGGAGCGGTATCCACCCGCGCCACCTCAACATTCCGGGCGAAGCGGAATTCATGCACAAAGGCGTTACCTACTGCACGGTGTGCGACGGTCCGCTCTACAAAAATAAAATTACGGCCACGGTGGGTGCCGGCAACAGCGCGCTCGAATCCGCGCTCATGATGGCTGGTATTGCGCAAAAAGTGTACGTGCTCACCAAATATCCCAATACCAAAGAAGCTGGGTTCGGCTTTCCCAAAGGAGAAAACGTGCTCGTCGACAAGCTTAAGACTATGGGCAACGTAGAAATCATCTATGAAGCACAGACCGAAGCGATCCTTGGCGACAAAAAAGTGAGCGGTTTGCGCTACAAAATCCAGGGCGAAACCAACGAACTCATTCTCGACGGCGTGATGGTGCATGTGGGTATGATTCCTAACTCGCAGTTCGCGGTCGGACTCGATAAAAACGCGGCCGGAGAAATAATCACCGACAAGCGCTGCCGCACCACTATCCCGGGAATTTTCGCTGCTGGCGACGTGAGTGATATTCCCTATAAACAAATCGGCATCGCGGCCGGCGAAGGCATTGTTGCCGCGCTCTCGGCCATCGAATATCTTAATCGGTGGCAAGAAGCCTCCTAAGCATTAACTATCCGCCTATGCTCGAGATCGTGGCTAAACTCCTGGGCATCATTGGACTCTTGGTGGTCACGCGCGGCATCTTCGTGCGCGCACGGCGCACGCAGTGTCTTATTTTCGCGCTGGGCGGGTGCTTTCTCATCTTGTACAGTGCGTATCTGCGCGATACGGTGTTCATCCTCCTGCAACTCGTCTTTATTGTTTCAAGCGTGTACGAATGGCGCGTTCTCGCCCGTCGTCCGCCGTCATCGCCTTCATAAGTATGTTTGACTATTTCTTTGTTACGGTACCTTCCCTTACGCTACCGGAAATCATTATCCATGTGGTCGGAATGCTGGGAGCGATTCTTTCTGCCTACGGTGTTTTTTTGGAAGAGGAAAAACGCCAGGATGCGGTTTTTTTGCTCGGCGGATCATGCCTCTTGGTATTCGCTCTGCTCGTCAAAAGTTACATTTTCATCATTGCTAGCGGACTTTTTACGCTCGCGAGTCTCATCGAATTCGTTTCTATTCTGCGCGGCCGCCATCATCACCATCCGATGGCGTAAGCCTTCTTTGTTTTTTGTATGCTCGATCTTTTGGCTATCGGCGATCCCGTCATTGATACGCACGTACAACTCGATGAATCAAGTGTGGATTGCTATGTCGACGAAATTAATCCAACTAAGCTGTGTTTAAGTTACGGTGAAAAAATTCCCATCGTCGATAGTTTTCAGAGTTTGGGTGGTAATGCGCCTAACGTAGCGGTGGCGGCCGCAACACTCGGACTCTCGAGCGCGCTGATTGCTACCATTGGACGCGATGTGCACGGCGAAATGGCTATAGCCGAACTGCGGCGACATGGCGTTAACGTGGATATGGTGAGTCACGACGACAAGCATCCGACGCGCTATTCTATCATTCTCAACTACCGTGCCGAACGGACTGTACTGTCATATTCGACTGAAAAAAATTATCAGTGGCCCGACCATGTACCGAGTGCTGCGTACGTGTATTACACAGGACTCAGTAAAGGCTTCGAGGTGCTCCAAGATCATCTTGTAGAATATTTGGCTACCCATCAGACGACAGAACTCGTCATTAATCCGGGTTCGTATATCATGAAATACGCTAAGGAAAAATTACTGGAACTTTTACCTCGCACCGATATCCTTATCGTCAACAAAGAAGAAGCCGAAGCGCTTTCCGGCACCACCTGGCAGCGAGAAAAAAGTTACACTGCGCTCATGCATAAGCTTCTGGCTTATGGTGTGCGTGAAGTGGTTTTGACGGACGGAAAAAAAGGCTCGTGGGTTGCGACTATGGACGAAGTGTGGCATCAAAGTGCGTTTCCCATCGATGTGGTGGCTAAGACCGGCGCTGGAGATGCATTTTCGGCAGCGTATCTCGCAGCCCGCCGATCGGGACACGCCCCTTCCGAAGCGATTCGTTGGGGTACGGCCAACAGTACGGCTGTTATCGCCGAGCATGGGCCGCACCGCGGATTGCTTAGTCGTTCCACTCTAGAGCAGAGTCTTACGCGCTTTAAAGATATTAAACCGGAAGCAGTGGTTGAATAATGCAAAAACCCCCGAATAAGGGGGTTGGTGTTTTAGGGAAGCTTGCGGTGCGGAAGGGCGCAGGCGGCGAGGCGCCAGTGGTGCGCGCGGTCGACGAACGAATTTGCATCGAGCGTGTCAATGAATCCAGCTGCTGCCATGGCAGATCGGTAGCAACGGAGCGCGCGCAGATCTTTTTCCTGGACTTCTTCCGTATTACCGGTCAGGCTGTGAGCCGTATCAACGATATCGATACTGCACCCATCAAGGTGCGGATGCTTATCAGGGTGGGTGTTGGTATGGAGGGAAAATGCTCCGGTATCTTCAGTACAGTATGCCTGCCGGGCTTCGGCCCATGTGACGATACCGCGCACCACCTTGAGCGTAGTGGTGTTGCAGGTCGTATCCATGATCTGCCGCGCGGTACGCAGGGCCAGAAAAACGCCGGTGTTGACCTGAGCCCCCTTGTACATGCCCAGGGTGCCTTCTTCCGGGTATTCGTACGGTTCGATCGGCGGTAGCCAGAGCTCCTGCACCTTGGTGCCTTGCTGACACAAGAGCTCGCGGTTGCTTCGGTCGTGAAAGGGGTTGCTGGTGACGCAGCCTGCCAAAAGGCTGCAAAAAAGAGCGAATGTCGGTATTCTCAGGTGCATGGGCATCTCCTCCGGGAACTTGAGATGGGATTGGTGTACCATATGTTTATGGTGCAGTCAACGGTATCTCGTGATGGTCTTTGTGGGATGTAGAAAGTGGTGTTACAGTATGCGCAGCAATTGTTTATGTCGTGTTTATAGCATATGGTATTTCCTGATCATATTTTTAAAGCGTACGATATCCGCGGATTGGTAGAAGGGGAATTGTCCGTCGATCTTGCATATCGTATCGGACGCGCGTTCGTGATTTTTTTGCGTGGAAGCAATCAGTTGCGTGCTGAACATAAGATTATTGTCGGCCGTGACATGCGGCCAAGCAGCGTGCCGTTTGAAGAGGCTGTCGTGCGTGGCATCGTTGATGAAGGGGTGAATGTGGTGCGTGTCGGGCTCGTCACAACACCACTTTTTAATTTTGCGGTCACATCCTCGTCTGCACATGCCGGGGGTATCATGATTACCGCTAGCCATAATCCGGCAGCGTATAATGGGTTCAAGCTTACGCTTGCAAACGGTTTACCGATCGGCCGCCTGAGCGGCATGGCTGAGCTGAAAGAACTGGTGCAAGGGCCTATGGCCGACCCAACCGGTGTGGCAGGGACCGTGGAAACGAGCGATCCGCTTAAAGCATACTTTGCTAAGATTTTTTCGTTCGTGAATCCTCGTGGTCTGCGGCCATTAAAGGTCGTCATCGACGCTGGTAATGGCATGGCTGCCGCCACATTTCCAGCGCTCGTACGTGAACTGCCGGGTACCTACGAATTTTTATTTATCGAACCAGATGGCACATTTCCCAACCACGAAGCTAATCCGCTTAAAACCGAAACGCTCGCCGCATTACGTCGGCGAGTAGTGGAAACCAAAGCTGATTTCGGCTTTGCGCTTGATGGCGATGCTGATCGCATCGGTTTGGTTGACGAACGGGGCGAGGTGGTGGATCCGTCATTCGTTGCTGGGCTCATTGGTCTTGAAGTGCTGCGCGATCATCCGGGCGCTAAGATGTGGTACGACGTGCGTATAAGCCATGCGGTTAAAGAGGTGTGGGAAGAGCACGGTGCGCAAACAGAGGTCTGTCCGGTTGGCCATGCGCTCGTCAAAAAACTGCTTAAAGAACAGGGTGGAGCGTACGCTGCAGAGCTTTCACTGCATCAGTATTTTCATGATATGAACGATGTGGAATCAACGGATCTATCATTTTTATATACGCTGCGCGCTCTGACGCGTGAAAACCGTCCGCTCAGTGAGGTGGTAACGCTCTTTAAACGTTACCATCATTCCGGCGAAGTAAATTTCGAAGTGCACGCCAAGGAAGCAGCGCTTAAGCGCTTGCGCGAACGTTTTGGTGCTGAGGCCTCTGCCACAGCCGAGCTTGACGGGCTATCGTTTTATTTTCCGTGGGGCTGGTTTAATGTGCGCTCAAGTAATACGGAACCGCTGCTTCGCCTCAATCTTGAAACGTATGTTGCTGATGATCTTGAATCGCGCCGTGCCGAAATTATCGCACTTATTAATAGCGCCGAATAAACTACCGAAATGAGAAGATTGCAGTTCTTTCTGCGCACGTGTGGTATACTATAGGACATATGCAAGCTACGCTTGATGTGTTTCGTTACTTTTTTAATCATTTGCCGCCCCTGGTGCCGGATATGATTAAAAAAAACATGTACGAAGCACTAGAACATTTTACCGAGCGGCCAGACACCACGCGCGAAGAAGTGGAGCGCGTGATGATTTCATTTGGGTACGAGATCTGGCCCTATAACCAGGCATTCCGCGAAGTTCTCACCCGTGTCGAGCGCGATATGGGTGAGAAATTTTTGGTTCCCAAATTATCCATCCCGCTGCAGCAGAAGTATGCGGATTTTAAAGCAGCTGGTGGCAAGCTCGAGGATTTACACCGCGGATCGTCGGCACAATTTTTTTCTTCCGAAGAGCGGGTAGAGCTCTGCCAAGCTCTTGTTGAGATGCAGCAGGGGCTTTCTGCTTTTGCTCGGCAGGAAGTTATGGGCGCAGGAGAAAAGCATTTTAAAGAGCGCGTCGCCTACTATAAAGCTATCATCGCGACGATCAAAGGCCATCTTGACGAACTGCGCGACGTGGCTGATCTCGAAGAAGAGCATCCGGCGCTCTCTACCGATATTCGGTCTCATATCCGCTCCTTTGAAGAAGGCCTGTGCCTTTTAGGTGGTGAATTGAGCTATACGGCCGTGTGCGAGACGGTAGAGTACTATAAAGGCCGCAAAGACCATTACCGGCATTTCAAGCATCTGTACACGCCACAGACAGTGGCATATTTCCCGGCAAATATTCCGATGCCTGATGTGTAATTTGGCTCTGTAGAGCCACTTGACAACATTTTTTTACTCGATTATATAGTATATATATTTGTTAAATTTTAAGTAGCGTGTGCTATGATCACTACGTTTACCGATGACGTCATGGAAAATGACGAAGAGATGGCCGACGGAGAAGAAAAACTCGACGGCGAAGAAGGTGAAGATGGAGAAGAAGTGGATGGTCCGGGTTGGGGAACCGGCACCGAAGAGAGCGATGACGAAACCATGTAGTTCGTATCATACCAAAAAACAACACCTCGATATGATCGGGGTGTTGTTTTATTTTGTAAGTTATTTATAGCGGCGGCGCGGACGATCAGAAGAAAAATCACTGTCATCGCCTTCTACCGTAGGCGACATTTTGGTGCTACTGCGCGATGAGCGGTTTTTGAGCCAGTCAAAGAAGCTGTTCTTGATGAATTCGTGAAACCATTCCGAAGCTTTACCGCTCCAGACCTGAAACGTCTGGTATGCGTCGAAGATTTTTTCTCCAGCTTCACCGGCGAGCGCCGAGAGCTCGAGTGTGCGTTTTTTTACCTCAGTTGTTATTTCGTTTACGTCTTTGAGAACGCGGACTAAGTGGTAGATGAGTACCGAAAGCCCGACGGTAAGAATGAAAACCGCAAAAGAAAGTACGAGGTAAAGAAGATCAAGAGGAGTAAAGAACATACGCTAGCTGTTTAAGAATTACCTAGCTATAGTATCTCACACCGCAGAATGCCGGGCAATATTTAGGTGCGCACGCTAAGAGCGAGAGTGGACGTGAGATGGTCAATCACTGCTTTTTCGGCCGCGTCGGCTTCTTGGGTCGTAAGTGTGTGTTCGTTGTGGTGGAAGGTGAAGCGATATGTGCGCTGCTCCGCTCCGTCGTTGTGGATAAAGACATCGATGAGCGCGGTTTTTTTGAGGAGGGCGTGGGAGTCGGCGGCAGCTGCTGTAATAGATTCGTGTGTTACTTCTGGTGCGGTGGTGAAGGTCACGTCGCGCGTGACAGACGGGTAGGGCGAAGGCGCTGGGAAGGTGCGTACACCTTCTTGAAGGGCGGCGATAGCCGGAGCAAGGAGAAGTGCAACGCCCACGCGACTCTCGATGCCAAAGCGGTTGGCCGAGTCCGGATGGAGCTCGAAGAGGCGGCCGATGGTGCGGTCATCGCAGATAATATCCGCGCTGCGCGTCGGATGCTGATAAGAGGTCGGTTGTGCGGGCGTGCGGTAAGTGAAGGAAATATTCCGTTCTTGTTCGATGCTCTCGAGGAATCGTTTGACGGTAAAGAACGGCTGATGGTCTTTTTTATCGGCGGCAAGAAACGCGATTTCGTAGGGCTGGTCGGGAAGAATATCCTCGTTTGCCGTGGCGGGCGGCACAAAGACGCGTCCGGCTTCAAAAAGGCGGATACTACCACCGGCATGTTCGGCTGCGGCCAAAACTTCGAGCAGGTTGGGAAGAAGCGAACGGCGCAGGTAGGGTTTTTCGGCTGAGAGCGGGTTGGCGAGGCGTAGATAATCGGCGGTTTTTTCATTAAGATGCGCGATCTGCGTGTCGCTCACGAATGAATACGTGTACACATCAAGCGCGTTGTGCGCAAGAACGGCGATGGTTTTAATTTGGTTCAGTAAGGTGCGTTCGGGTGAGGGTTCTGGGGTAGCGAGCGTACTGTGCGGTAAGACATGCGGAAGAGTTTCGTAACCGACCAGACGCACGACTTCTTCCACCAAATCTTCGGGGCGGGTAAGGTCTTTTTTCTGGCGCCATGAAGGTATGGTGACGGTGAGCGTGCCTTTCTTTTCTTGTACCTCGCAGCCGAGGCGTTCCAGGATGCCCGTAATCGTATCCGCAGAAAGATCAAGCCCGCTCATTTCGTTGATGAATGCAGTTGGGCAGCTTACGATGCGCGGTGCGAAGGGTTCGCGGCGCCAGTCGGCAACCGGGCTTATGACACGCGCGTCAGGGAAAATATCGGTGAGGAGTTCCACGGCGCGTTCAAGTGCATTTGAGGTGAGTTCAGGGTCCAGGCTTTTTTCGTAGCGGCCAGAAGCTTCAGTGCGTAGATGATGGTGCGCGCTTGCAATGCGGATTGTTGCGGCATCAAACACCGCGGCTTCGAGGATGATGCGCTTGGTGGTAGTATGCACGCCCGAGAGCTGTCCGCCTTTAATGCCGGCTAAACCGGCTGCTTCGCGGGAAGAAGCTATAACCAGATCATGTTCCGTGAGGTTAAGTTTTGTAGAATCGAGAAGTTCCAGCTTCTCAGCTTTGTGGGCCATGCGCACATGGATCGCGTAGGATCCATCGGATTCTTCAAAACTCGCGGCATCAAACGCGTGGAGTGGTTGGCCGAGTTCGAGCATGACGTAATTGGTGCAATCGACGATGGCGTTGATAGGCTGTATACCAAGCGCAGAGAGACGCGTGGTGAGCCACCAAGGCGAGGGAGTGGTAGCTTCTACACCATCGATAACAACGGCTTGGTAGCGTTCGCACGCTTCTTGTGCTGAAACCGTTACGTTGAGACGTGCTTCTTTGCCTGACTTAAGAGATGGGGGTGAAACCCGGCTCATGGGTACGTCAAAGAGCGCGGCGACTTCGCGTGCTAAACCGAGGTGACCTAAAAGGTCAGGGCGGTTAGAGAGTGATTTATTGTCAATTTCTAAAATAGTATCGGAGAGACCGAGTGCTTCCGCGACCGGAGTGCCGGGTTTGGTTTTAAACGATGAAAGATCGACGATCTCTTTTTCACCGCCTGCCGGAAAAAATTCAGCGAGACCAATTTCATCAGCACCGGCGATCATACCGTCGGAAGCGACGCCGCGGATAGTGGCGGGTTCGATAACGGTAATCGCGTCTTCACCGTGCCAGCGTACACGGGCGCCGATCTGCGCTACGGCAACGAGCATTTCTTCGCGCAGGTTGGAGCCGCCGCATACGATGGTCGCGATGCGTTCGCCAATATCAACTTTGCAGACTTTAAGACGATCCGCTTTGGGATGCAGTTCAATAGTGATTATTTTTCCGACGACAACTTTATCGAGCAGTTCATCGAGCCGGGTGAAACCTTCTACTTCCACGGTTGCCGCCGTGATTTTGTCCATTACCATCCGCGGCGTAATATCCGCAGGTAGCGAGGTGAATTGTTGGAGCCAAGAAAATGAAGCGCGCATAGAATCTAGAGAGAAGTCGTAAGCCAACGGGTGTCCGTGCCAAGAAGGCGGCGTACATCGTCGATGCCGGTGGCTAGCATAACGAGACGGGTAAGGCCAAAACCGAAGGCGTAGCCGCGGAAGCGGTTCGCATCAATACCACCCTCTTCGAGTACACTAGGGTGCACCATGCCAGCGCCGAATACTTCGAGCCAGCCCGTTTTTTTGCAGACGCGACAGCCTTGTCCGGCGCACAAGAAACACGTTACTTCGCCGTTCACGCCCGGTTCAACGAACGGGTAGTATTTGGGGCGCAGGCGGACCTTAGTATCCGGGCCAAAGAGATGCACAGCAGTGAGCTCAAGGACGCTTTTGAGGTGTGCAAAGGTGATGCCTTCATCGACATGGATGCCTTCGAGCTGGAAAAAGGTATGTTCGTGGCGGGCATCGGTGGCTTCGTTGCGGAAAACGCGGCCAGGGACGATAGCGCGCAGCGGTGCGCCGTAGCGTTCGAGGAGGCGGACTTGTGCGGCCGAGGTGTGGGTGCGCATTGCCCACGTGGGATGGTTTTCGATATAGAACGTATCTTGCATGTCACGGGCCGGATGGTTGGGAGGGATGTTGACGGCGGTAAAGTTGTAATAATCACTTTCAAGTTCCGGACCATCCGCGACCATAAAGCCAAGACCGGTGAAAAATTGTTCCAGCTTTTTTTGTACGATGGTGAGGGGGTGGAACGTGCCAAGCGCTGAATGCGGTAAGGGCGGGGCAGTGATATCGAGACGTTCGGCTGCGAAGCGATGTGCCATTTCGGCAGAAGAGAGTGTGGCGCGTTTGGCGGCCGCGGCTTCCTCCAGATTTTTTTTTACGTCGTTCGCGATTTCGCCCGCGCTTTTGCGCGCTTCAAAACCTAGGTCTTTGAGGCCTTTGAGCAGGTTCGTCAACTCGCCTTGTTTGCGGCCGAGAAACCGAATATCCCACGCGTCGAGGTCGGCGGTGGTAGAAAGGGTGGTGAGTTCGGTGAGGGCGCGTTTCTCAAGATCGCGGAGCGCTTGGTGCATACGGGTAGAAATGGCTTAGATTACAGCTCTATCTTTAGCATGTTAGGGGAAAAGTGGCAAATGAGACAGATGGTTCAGCTGGCGCTGCGCACCGCACCCTGTTGGTAGATGCGCTCGGTACCTTCCTCATAGTAGGCCACCTCAAAATCCAGCGGATCAATACTGAGAATGCGGATTTCGCGCGGCGCCGTCGGTATTTCTGGTCCAACGACGCGGGTAACATGATCGTACGTTTCGGACATTTTTTGCGCAATACCGTTTTGAGCGCCGGTAGAGCAGGAGAAAAGAAGGATCGGCGCACCTTGTTTGAGCCACCGGCCGGTGCGCTTGGCGAGCGGATGGTCGAACATCGCTTTGGTTAAGCTTGGGTCATCGCCATCTTTGCTGTTGCCAAAAGCAATCTCGCCTTCAGTTCCATGACCGCCGATGATGGCGGCATCGGCTTCGCGATATTTTCTGCGCATGTTTATGCCATGATGAACGAGTTCGTTAACGGTGCTGGCTTCGTAGAGGCGCAGCGTAATGCCGTGCGCTTCGAGCTCTTGGGATAGTTTATTCAAAATATCTTTATCGTGATAGAATGCAGCGTTCCAATCATCGCCGGGAAAAACTACGGTAACGAAACGTACGTTACGTTTGTCTTTTTGCTCAACTTGCCGTCGGAGCATCTCTTGCTCGTAACGGGCAAATACTTTGACACCAAAATCTTTTACCAGCGTGTCTACGGCTCCGGGCGCTGATTCTTCTAGAGTTAGGATTTGTAGAATATTTTCGGCTATTTTTTCTTTCATGACGCGCGGTTTCGTTTGGTCACTTGCACTTTTTTTCCAGGCAGCCAACAATCGATCGCTTGTGGTAGCAATACCGGCGTTTTCAAGACGTGAACGTAGTCGATTTTCAGCATTGAATTTATGTTCGGGCGTGCCCCTAACAAGAAGAGCGCTCAGGCACTCAGAGTAGCTCTGCAATTCCGCGCTGTCGATGAGGCCAACCGGAACGGCATCAATATAAGTAGTAACCAATGAGATTGCGCGTTCACGCAGGCTTTCATGCCGCGTCTCAATAAGTTCAGATATGTCCCTTATAAAGTCATGGTCAACCGTTTTGAGCATGCCATCCAAAAAGAAGTGTGGTCGTTCTTTAACCATGGTTTCGATCTTTGGCCATTCTTGCTGTAGGTAGTTCAAATTTTTTTCGATTTCTTGCATCTCTTGTGTGCAGGCGGCGGTGTCTGGGGCAGGCTCCGCGGCCATAAGCTGCTCAAGGCGGACGGTGCTGAGTTGCAGTGCGCGTAGGCTCCGGTAGATTCCTGCCTCTTGTCCCGTGGTCACCGTTTCACGCCCGGCGGCTTCAAAAAGCTGTTCTTTTTTGGCCGTATCCGCGAGTCGACCCCCGAGTATATCAAGGTATGCTGGGTCATTTTCAGTGGCGTCCCAGAGTTCGAGGAGAAACGAATCATCGTATCGTTCTAGAAACGCGGTGAGGACTTCGGGAGTAAGCTGGTCGTGCTGGTAGAGTGACGCTACCATGTCGGGAAGTCGGGAACGTCTTTCGAGCGTGGGAATGTATTTAAGAAAGCCGGCTAACATTTTTTCAGAACCTTTGAAAAAGTGTGGTTGGCGGATCATGTATGGCCACGCGTGGCGCAAGAGAGTATTGATTTGGCGTGCCACGACAGCCGTGCCACCCCATATTTTAGTGGGCGCGATAAAATCGTATTTTTTTCCCGTAAATTTAAAAAAATCGGAAAAATTTTGCATGTTCGCTTGGTCGAGTGCGGCCATGAGGCGTTGATCGTTTTCTTGGTTTATCTTTTTTACTTCTTCAGCATCTTCGCGAAACGGGCCGTAGGCATTGAGCGATGGGTCGTTTTCGACATCTTGGATTGAAACCGTTCCATTGCTGATGGTGCGGAGTATTTCAAGAGCGATTACTTCTCGGCTAACATTGTCGTCTTCATCGGCTCGGACATACTTTTTTAAATTCTCGAATCGTTCGGCGCGTGTCGAACGAGCGTTTTCTTCCGTGGTACTAAGATCGTGAGATGTTTCGGGGTGAGGTAGCGGCTTGTTTGGTGCGCCATGCTCCAGCTCCTCGATAAGTTCGGGAGAAAGGAAATCAAAGCGGCAAATAGCCAAGAATTCTCTCACGTGATACGGCATAGTTCCCTGGGCCACGCCTTCTTTGATGCGATCTCTCGTGAGCGTAAGTTCGTCTGGCGAAAATGAGTCCCAGGGTTTTTTTGGGTTGCCGTTTTTTATCCAGTAGTCGTAATACATTTTTTCCTCTGTCGTGAATGTGGCCAGGCGAAAATCCTTCGCTTCATCTGCAGCATCGTTTTTGTGTTCGTCGAAAATTTTTCGGCGCACAGCGATGCGTTGTTGAGGGTCGGGAAGATCGGCGGCGTAACCGTCTTGGCGTATAGTGGTTAGATAAGCAAAACGGGTATTTTGATGGGCAAAAGTGTGCGGTGTAAATTTAAAGAGATAATCCATGGCCGCTTCCGGATCTGCTGTTGCCAAATCTTTGAAAGCTTGGATTTTTTCTTCATCGTAGAGTGTCGAATGGTTTTTGCGGATGTACTCAATCAACTCTTCGCTTATACCTTCGATGCATGTATCCAGGATGATCTGCTCGCGCGCTTCATCGGGGGATGTGTGTGTGATGTAGGTAAGATATGTTTCGTTTTCGAGTTTTATCCTTTCCTCATCAAGAGGCGGGGGCGGGGCTTTTTCGCGTTGTAGATGTTGAGGATGATGAATATAGAACTCTGACATACGAACATCTCTTAAAATAAATCACTCAACGCACGCAATGCCTTGAGTGTCTAAAATATCGCCTGCCAGAGTTGTCCGAGCCGGCCGAGTAGGTTGATATCTTTGGCGGTAACAATGGCGACAAGCACCAAGAGCGCACCGAAACCGATGACATGGGCCATTTGTTCGTACTTGGGGGTTACGGGGCGGCGTAAAACGGCGCTGATGAAGACAAAGAGTAGTCGGCCGCCATCGAGCGCGGGGATGGGCAAAATATTGAGTGCTGCGAGATTGAGCGAGAGCAGGGCAGTGAATTGCACGAGGTAGATGAAGCCGAGGTCCGCTACCTGACCGGTCATTCTGGCGATGCCGACTGGGCCGGCGACACCAGCGGGCGCTCCTTTACCGGTGACGATGTCCCGTACTAAAACGTAGAGGCCAACGAAAATGTCGCGTAGGCCAAGGACAGTGGTTTTGGCGGCCTCGCCCAAAGCTTTATACCAGGGATAATGTACGGTGCCGAGCTCCGAAATGCTGACCCCGAACGTGGCACGCTCGGCCCCAGGGGCAACGGTCGGCGTTGCGGTAAGCGATAAGCGCACCCCGGCACGTTCGATGTCGAGTTTGATGGGCTTGCCAGCGTGCACAGCGGTGTAATCTTGCACTTCTTGCAACCGCGGATTGGCAATGCTATCGATGGCGAGAATGCGGTCGCCGGGTTGGATACCTGCGGTTGCGGCCGGTCGATCCGGACTTACGGCCAAGATCTCTACGGCCCGGTCTTCGACATTGCTGACGTCTTGCCAAGAACTCACTTCTTGGGGCAATCCGGCGATAAGCCCGGCCGTGATGCAGACGTAAGCGACGAGTACGTTCATGATGACACCTGCAGCAAGAATGAGCGTTTTTTGCCAGATTTTTTTGGTAACGAAACTGTCGGGCGCGGTGAGTTCGCCGTCAAGACTGTTTTCGCCTTTGATTTTGACGAAACCACCCAAGGGTAGCAGGTTGAGCGAGTAGAGCGTACCGAGCCGGTAGCCAGGTTCGGGAATGAGCTCGGTGGGTTCCTGGCTCCCAAGTACTAGGCGGTAGCGGCGCGCGGGGAGTGAGGCGTCATCGTTTTCGCGGTGCATCACCAAAATACCTCCTAGGCGTGGCGGAAAACCGAAGCCGAATTCATGTACGGTAACGCCGTTTTTGCGCGCCGCGATAAAATGGCCGAATTCATGACTTAAAACCAGAACCATGAGAACAGCGATGAAGATAAGGAGGGTGATCATAAGCGTGAATGAGGGGCCGGATAAAATCTTGCCTTTTCTTGAGTAAAATGGGATACTTATTTTAACATTTTATGCTTAATTTTCGCTACCACGTATGCCCACACTGTACATTATCTTAGCTATCATCGCAATCATCGCTCTCTGGCTCGTCCTCACCTACAATGGCCTTATTAGAAGCAAAAATCAGGTTGATGAAGCGTTCAGCGACATCGACGTCCAGCTTAAGCGCCGCTACGACCTTATTCCCAATTTAGTCGAGACCGTAAAAGGCTATTTGACGCATGAACGCGAAACGCTCGTAAAACTCACCGAAGCGCGTACTTCGGCCATGGCTGCACACGACAAAAAAGGTGCCACTCTTGCCGAGCGCGAAGCTGCCGAAAATCAGCTCTCCGGTACACTCAAAACGCTTTTTGCCGTTACCGAAAACTACCCGGAACTCAAAGCTAGTCAAAACTTTCTCCAGCTCCAGGATGAACTTTCGGACACTGAAAACAAGATCCAGGCCGCTCGCCGTTTTTACAATGGCAATGTCCGCGATTTCAACACCAAGATTCAGGTGTTTCCGACCAACTTGATTGCCGGAATGCTCTCGTTTGTTAAGTACGAATTCTTCCAGGCCGCGGAGGGTGAACGAGCGAACGTCCAGGTGAAATTCTAGCAATCGCGAAAAAGTTCGCATATGTCGTGTGTTGAGGAGATCGGACGTGCTCTTAGCGGACAAGAAGATGCGACTCCGACATTAAGTGTCCATAACCTTCCGCCTTTGGTTCTTAAAGAAGACTGGATTTCTTTAGCGAAGATATTGAAGAAGTTTAACGGCGGTCCAGCCGTTACCGACCTGGCTTTTGTTGGCATGAAGATTCCCAGTTCGCGTTACAACTTTTTTTCTCCCGAAGCCATTAAGCGGCTTGATAAAGATGCGCTTGCTGTCATGACGATGCGGATCGTTTTTAATGCTCGATACTCCACCGGTGAACTTCGCCGTTTTAAGCCAGGGTTTTTGAATGTAGTGGTGCAAGAGCTCCTCAAAAATGGTTCCTTGGCGTCGGTCTATGATTACGGAAAAACCATTCCTTTGGTACACAACGGTGCTTTCTTTGGCGTTGCCCTTATTACTGCGCCAGAATTTAACCGCCATCCCCATCCTCAATTTGCTCTCATCTTCGATTTCGCCACTACAGAAACGGAAGATGTTATTCTCGATATCCTGGGAAAGAATCTGCAAGCTCCTTGAAATGCAGTCTCTATATTCACGCTTCAGTTCGGAAAAAATCGTTTATGATCTATCAGGAAATCTCCTCCAACAAACGTAAATCCCTTTTCCTCATAATTCTTTTCACCATCTTCGTCATCGGACTCTCGTGGTTTTTTGGCTACGCGAGCGGGGGAGACGGAGCCGGCTTCGTCGTGATTGCGGTGGTGTTTTCGGTTATCTCCACGCTGATTTCGTACTACCAAGGCGACAAGATTGCGCTGTGGACCACGGGTGCTCAACCGCTCGTTAAAGAAGACAATGCGTACGTTTATCGCCTGGTTGAGAATTTGTGCATCGCGACCGGCGTGCCGATGCCGAAGGTGTACATTATCGAAGACGGTGCCATCAACGCGTTCGCGACCGGACGCTCGCCCGAGAAAGCATCGATCGCCATCACGCGCGGCGCGATTGAAAAACTCGAGAACGAAGAGTTGGAAGGCGTGATTGCGCACGAGCTGTCGCATGTAAAAAATTACGACATCCGCTTTATGATGCTCGTTGCTGTGCTTGTTGGCATGGTATCGATTTTGGCAAATATTTTCTTGCGGGCGCGGGGCGTGTTTTCGGGGCGCAAAAATGATCGCGAAGGCGGACAGCTCGGTGCGGCACTCATGGTCATTGGTATCGTGCTCGCCATTCTTTCGCCGCTTATTGCCGAACTCATCAAACTCGCCGTGTCGCGTAAGCGTGAATATTTGGCCGATGCGTCGGGAGCGCTCGCGACGCGCTACCCCGAAGGTTTGGCCCGCGCCCTTGAGAAAATCGGCGCCGAAAACCAGCCTATGCAGGACGCTTCATCGGCAACAGCGCATCTCTTTATCTCCAATCCGTTTAAAGCCAAAGGATTCCGTTCGCTGTTTTCTACGCATCCGCCGATTGAAGAACGGGTGAAGCGGCTGCGGGAAATGGGTGTGTAATCTAGTTGAGCGCCTGGTGTAAAAAGATCGTGCTGTAAGGTGCGATCTTTTTTATTCTTTTTGAGCGATATGTGCATGCTGCGCCACACCGTGTTCGTCGTAACCAAGCGTCACGATAACCTCTGTGCCATCTTCACGCGTCGTGAATATCCAGGTGTCGAGTATCATTTCTTGCGCCGTGCCGATAGTATTTCCGGTGCTATCGAACAGCACTACGGATTGAAATACGCGCTTCCCCTGGTACGTAAGATCCGCAGCATGTGTACTCAGTTTGCGGTAGTGCTCGATTCGCTGCCATAGCTCTCGCGTTGCAAAACGAAGTTGTTCCTCAGTCATCACTTCAAACGGCGTGCCCGTTGTGAGCTGGGTCGAAGGTCCGACAGAAGTTGTAGCCGTAAAGTGCGTATACATGAAACGGCGAACGAAGAGTGCTGAGAATACGACGAGGCAAAGAGCGACAAGGGAGCCGATTGGAAGAAAGAGGTGGCTAAACGACCAGTGGTTTTTCCACGAAGAAGCATGCCTTTGTTTGGCTGCGGCTAGAAGGGCGCGGCGTAGCTGTGTTTGATGTGCCTTTTCGGATGGCCTTTCCCACGGAATACGCGCTAGGAATTGTTCGAGCTGTTCTTTGTTCATAAATATAAGCATCGTCCGTTACCACGTATCGGCGTTGCTTTTGAACAACGGGTCGTTTTCGATGATGATCTTGAGCTTGTCCAAGCCGCGCGAGATAAGGGATTTGACCGTGCCTTCTTTTTTACCCAGAATCTCGGCGATTTCATTGATTTTTTTCTTTTCGAAATATTTAAGCACAATCGCAGCTTGATAGCGCTCTGGTAAATCAGCAATACACCGCTGGGCTAGCCGGGCCGTAAACCACGTAGGCGGATAATCGATATTTTCGGTGTCGCGCGTAGCGGTAACATCGAAGCCGGTCCGTTCGCGGAGCTCGTCGAGCGAGAGGCATTTTTTGCTGCGATACCAATCCACGATCGCGTTGTGTGCGATGCGGTAAAGCCATACTTTAAACGAGATTTTCCGCCACTGGAAAAAGCGGATGTGTTTGAGCGCTTTGTAAAAAACATCGGACGTGATGTCTTGCGCTGAGGCAAGATGGGCGACACGTTTGAGTACGTAGCCCAAAATCGGTTCATAGTATGCGTCAAACAAAACCCCAAACGCTTCGGGATCTTTTTTGAGACGGCTAAGAAGGAGTTGTTCTTCGGCTGGTTCCATAGGTGATCGCTACTGTCAATAACGGGAAGAAGGAAAAAGGTTGCAGAAGCGATCATTTGTTTTTTTATTGCGTGCCAAGCTCGTTCCCGATCCAGTAGAGCGCGATGCCGCCGGCGACCGAAACGTTGAGACTATTTTTGTGCCCGCGCATGGGGATGTCGATAAGCGTGTCGCAGAGTTTGCGCAATGCGAGCGGAATGCCAGTGACTTCGTTGCCGACGACTAAGCAAACCGGAAATCGGGGGTGATATGAGGTGTAAGGAATGCTGTTTGCGGCTTGTTCAAGGCCGACGATTTCGATGCCTTGGGCGGAGAGTTTTTTGAGAAGGCGTCCGGTTTGGCGGACGTATTCCCAAGGTACGCTTGTTTCGGCGCCGAGTGCGACTTTGACGAGTCCGGGGTGTGGAGGTGTTGGTGAGTAGCCGCAAATGAAAATACGGTCAACGCCAGCACCGTCGGCTGTGCGAAAAAATGCGCCGACATTATGGGCGCTCCGAATATTGGGGAGAACGAGAGAAAAACGAGGGGTATGTTCCATAGCAATAAACAACATATGCTGATTCTAGCATATGAAGTAGGGTGGCCGCGATTGGTAAGGACTGTATAGCCTAGTCCCACAAAACCTTGACACGGCATGTTAATCGTGCCACCATTTTTTTATGTTGTCTCTAACTACAGGAGGTCGCATGCGTTCATTGCTTAGCTACGTTCTATGTCTTTTTACCGTGGCGCCGATCGCGCAGTGCGGCGGCTATCAGATTTCCGTCAGCTCCGCAGCAGGAGAAGCTGTGCGCAGGGACGACGGGGATAAAACGCCGATCGCGACCGGCAAAGTACTGCCGCCCGGTACCTGCCCCGAAGCAGGTGGCTGCCAGAACGGCGGCCAGGTTCCGGTGGCGACAACGGAATAGCGCTCCTAACCTTTTGAGGTACAAACATGGTTGCCCTCGTAACCATCCTCTTATCCGTAGCGCCACCGTTTTATCCTGACTTGCCACGCGCACCGTTTGTTGCATCCGCGCCAGGCAAAGATGCAGCTCTGCTTCTGGATAAAGAAAACCGCGTCTATGTCGGAGGAGATTCGACCAGCCGCTGGTATTTTCTGGATTGTCAGCAGAGTGAGCAGGTGCGGGTCATACAGGGAGCTCCCGCACCGTCCAACGGTTTTCAGATCGAATGCAACCGCCGCGTAGTGGTAATCGTAGATTGTCCGGTCGATTCTCTCCCGGAAAATTTAACGGGCCCGTCGGGCCTCTACGATCAGCATGATAGTACCGTCTGGTTTTGGTGCACGCCTAAGCATTTGCAGCTTGCACCCAGGTAGGCCATTCGATCCTTGCATAGATTAAGACGCCTCGATCAGGCGTCTTTTTTGTAGAATCAAAAACCCCAGAATTTAGAAGTTGAAGTTGTTGCATAATTTTAAATGAAAACCTCTCGCTTTCACACAAGGAAAGCGAGAGGTGTGCGTGCTTGCTCGAGCCAGGCAAGAAGTTAGTTAGGTGGCCGAGACGAATTTTGCGGTCGATCTTTTACGCTGGCGCCGGGCCAGCATGAGGTGCAAACCGATCAGGCAGCCGAGCGCGGCTGTGGAAGTGCCGCCGGTCTGAGAGCGAGTCCGTCCCATCGTGCAGCTCGGCGATTCCGGAGCTGAAGGGGGCGGCTCCTCCGATCCGGGAGGGATCCTCATGGTCACATTGGTTTTGGTGTCGTGGAGAAGTATGCCGCCGCTCGGAAGCGGATAGCCCACGATTTCTCCTCCCTGGACGATGATAGGATCGCTGGTTTTCGGCGCGGCTTCATTGGCGCATGCCGGTGGAGAAACATGCAGGAAAAAAGAACAAAGTCCCCATAGAAGCGTGTGTCTCATTGCTGGCTATTCCTCCTTCAACGCGGTGCAATCTATCAAGTCTTTGCACCCATGTCAATGTTTTAATTGGTAGCTTCGTATCAAAGGGCAGTGTCCTGTTCAACGCTGTGCGTGCTTGCGAACACGGCAGGTGGCATTATAGAGATCAAATCTAGAACCGATGATGAATCTTGGAAGCGGTATGATGGATGCGACAAGAACTGACGTGGCTTGCATGCACGACTAAAGCGCAGGTATAACCCAGGCAAAATTGGCGGTAATTGTTCGAGCGAAATGATCGATGGGTAGCTTGTATGAGCACGGAGTTTTAGTCAAACTTTTTCATCCAGAGCGTCTGCGCGGCAGTGAGTGCGATAGCGAGTGCGTCGGCTGCGTCATCAGGGCGGATTTTTTTGGGAATGCCCAAAATCATGCGGACCATCTTTTCCACTTGATCCTTTTCGGCCCGGCCGTAGCCGGTAATGGCTTGCTTTACCTCAAGCGGTGTGAATTCATCGATAGCGAGGCCGTGGCTATGCCCGGTCAAAAGAATGACACCGCGGGCTTGGCCGACGTCCATGGCGGTCGTGGCATTGTTGAAAAAAAAGAGTTCTTCTACCGCGAGACGGGTTGGTTGATAGGCGCTGATGAGTGCGGTCAGCTCTGCGTGGATGGTAGTAAGGCGATCGAGGAAGCGGCTTTTGGGTTTTGTTTCGATGCAACCATAGGTGAGTGGGTGCCAGGTGCGGTCACCGATTTGTTCGATAACACCGAAACCGACCCGGCCAAAACCTGGATCAATACCAAGGATCCGCTGCGCGTTGGCCATATTAATGCGGATAAAAATCGATAAGATACTTGATGACAAGATTGGCAACATGCCGGATGGCCGCGGCATACACAACGCTCACGACCGTAAAAAGAAGCATGACGATAAGAAGTAGTGAGGGCTCTGTGCCGCTCCGAAACGCAGAGGTCATAAGAAGCGGCATATAGCCAAGCGCAACGATGCTCAAAAAAATTCCGCTCAAGCGGCGAACACTCGGCCGTTTTTCGGGTGGGGTGTAGTGATAGATGAGGCGCACGACTATAAATAAAATCACCGCCGCGTTCAGTACGATCCATAAAAATAACCGCTCCTCAAGCAAGCGCGCTATGAGCGCCAGAAAAGAACTTTCGGGTGTGGCCGATGTCCAATACGTGGCGAGGAGATATGCCAAACAGGCCATAAGCCAAAAGGCTGGCTGAGCACTTATGAAGGCGACAATTTCCAGAAATTCGCGCAGGATAATGATGGATACGCGGCGGGCCACAAGGTTATGCGGCGTTAGTATATATATCGTCAACGTCATCGTTCTCTTCGAGCGCCTCGAGGAGTGCTTGGAGCTTAGGTTCGTTTTCCGGAGTTACGGCAATCGGATCTTTGGCAAGCCAGGTGAGTTCGGCACGAGTGGTTTCGAGGTTGTGCGCGCGGATGGCGGTGAGCACGGCCTGAAAGTGCTCCATACCGGTCATGATGGCCGTACCTTCGTCAAGCGATACTGAAATATCAAGCGCGCCTGCGTCGATAAGCGCGAGCTCTTGTTCCTCGGTGAGTTTAACGGAAGTGGGAAGATTGATAATGCCTTTATGTTCGAACATCCATTTGACGCTGCCTTCGCCCGCGATCGCGCCTTCGTGGCCTGTTAGGATGTGCTTGATTTCAGGAAGTGTGCGGTTGCGGTTATCGGTGACAGTCTTTATGAGTAGGGCAACTTTCCCCGGGCCAAAACCTTCGTAGACGATTTCTTCCATGCGTACCGCGTCGTCACCTTGTCCTGCGCCGCGTTTGATGGCGCGTTCGATATTATCTTTGGGCATGCTGACGGCTTTGGCTTTATCGATAGCGAGACGCAGTGAGAAATTGGTGTTTGGATCAGCACCGCCTTTTTGCGCTGCGAGCGTAATGGCTTTGGCGCATTTGGTGAAAGTATTGGCCCGTACGGCGTCTTGCTTGCCTTTATGGGCTTGAATATTATGCCATTTAGAGTGACCGGACATAGGTGAGGGAGTAGCTGGTAGCTATATAGAAAGTAGAAAAAAAATCTTATGCTTTCATTTCTCTTACTTGAGGAGTAATTTTCCTCCTTCGAACTTTTTGTCGCCGAGACGGCTGTTTTTGTTGAGCCAGGCATAAAAGTCATCACGCCGTTTGCCGTCCATGAGGAAGAGCTGCGATTTGATGCCGTAGAACGGAATGGCATAGATAGCTTCGAGTTCTCCGTGGGCGAAGGTAAGGCCAAGGCTCAGGCCTTCTTGCGTTTCGGTGGAAAAATACTGATCGAATACGAAGTTACCGAGCGAATAGAAGATTGGTTTGCCGGCGTAGAGTTCGGCTTCTTGGATGACGTGCGGGTGCGCGCCGATTACGGCTTCGGCGCCGTTGTCGATGAGGAAGCGGGCGAAGGTGCGTTGGTTGGTATTAGAGATGCGTTTATACTCGTCGCCCCAATGCATCATGACGATGGTGGTGGAAGCGCGCGTTTCGGCATCTTCCAAGACCGCGGCGATTTTTTTGAGATCCATCACATGGTCGGTATTATTGAACCCGACGAAGGCGATGGTGCCGCCTGGCGTGCTCGTTACGTACGTGAATTCTTTTCCTTCGCGCAGCTGGTCGCCGAAATAAGGGAGGCCGGCTGCATCAAGCGTGGCGTGGGTAAAATCCACGTTAGCCCACCCCATGTCGAGCGTGTGGTTGTTGGCGAGGCTTACCGCATCAAAACCGGCGTTTTTGAGTTCTGTGGCGTATTTTGGGTCAAAACGGAAAGCGATGGATTTGGTGGTCTTGACGCGTGCGGGCGCAAACGGCCCTTCGAGATTCGCAACGGTGAGATCGACGCGCGGATCAAGTCCGCGGTTTTCGCCTTTGATGTTCTCGAAGAGATAGTCCGTACCGCGTTCGCCCATAGCTTTCGCGACATTTCGGTCGAGCATGATGTCGCCGAAGAACTGAATACCGATGGCCGAAGGAGTTTCGATTTTGCGCACCGCGAGATCTTCGTAGAAGCGGATATGAGCAGGTGCGTCTAGCGTAAACGCAGGCGGCGGGCGCAGTGGTTGCGATGTGGTTGAAAGAGTGGTTGAAGGAAGTGCTGGAGATGAAGTAGACGTCGGCGCTGCCGTAGTAGCCGGGGAAGAATGCGGAGTCGGGGACCAGGTGCAGCCGCCTAACATGCCGATACACGCTGCAATAAGCGTGAAAAAATGCATACGTTTCATATCCATAAGCGAGATATATAGTAGCCTTATTCTTCCACGATACGCTTGGAGCGTCAATAAATTCTGGTTTTAAAACGATAATCCCGCCGGTGGGGCGGGAAGTGTTGCTTCAGGAGCGCTGTTTGGTGTCTTTGGGCGCGGGAAGGGAAATGATTGCCGCGTCGCCTTCGTTGATTTCACGGTGCGCGGCGTGGAGCTCGTGGGCGCGTTCTACCTGGGCGCGCTGGGCGAAAATACGTTTGAGTTTTGGTCCGCAGCTTCGGAGTGCCAGCCGAACATCGTTTGTGCTGGACTGGGAGATTCTCCCCAGGCACACCCCGCAGCTAAGAATGTGCAGCTCGATGTTGCGGGATTCCGCGGCTTTCCCCTTGTGAGAAACGGTAGCCTCTCCGGTGATGACCACATCCGCCTTGGCAGATTCCGTACCCGATGGGGCAATAGCTCCACCGTTCTGAATCACGAAGTTAGTGAGTCATGCCTCAACCGGAGCGCCGACGAAATCATCGAACACTTCGATTCGCACACTTGTGGCGTAGAGAAGTGGCAGGGTGGGTTTTGCGGCGAGTGCTTTGCGGACGGCGCGTTTGCCACGGGTAAAACCGAGGGAATAGCCGATGGCGCCCGCTACGGTAGCGATAAGGAATGCGGTAACAATGGGCATGTTTTTGACCTCCTGATTGCTTGTGTAGTGACAGAGCGGTAACAGCGCATCATATTCCTACTGACCTATTTTGTCAATTTTATAAAACAAAACAGCCTCCATTCTGGAGGACTGTGGGTAAAGCGAGGATGGTTAGAAATCTGGAAACAGATCGCTCAGTTCGCAGTGGAGAGCGCGCAGAAATAGCACGGCACTCCAGAGCTGTTCGGTGGCGCCCCACCCCTTGGATGTGTGCGGGTCGTAGTACTCGTGGAAGCCGGCCTGATTGACCAGCTTTTCAAACTGCGATACGCAGGCCAGGTGCTCGCCCATTTTTTTGAGCGCCATTACCGTGAAGCCAACCACGAAGGGCCACACGACCACACCTTTGGTTGCGGCGATCACTTCGGCTTCGCCGGGCTGGTACGGGTTGTGCTGGCACTGGATGGTGACGCCAATACCCGTATCGACGCTTCGGAACGAAGCGGCAAGCGCCTCACGGCGGGTGCCTCTTGCGATGCCGTAAAGCACTGCCAATGAGCCGCCAAGCGGATCGAATCGTTCGTTCCCGGGATAATCGATGTACGTACCGCATCGTATGAATACCTCGTTGATGCGACGGCGCAGGTTGTCGGCTTTGGCATTCTCGCCGAGCAGGTCGTATGCGTGTACGAGCAGGCTGTTGTTGGAAAGGAGCGGCTTTTCGCCAAGCTCTTGTTCCATCGTGTCGCGCCAATCGCAGCCGATCATGAGGCCGTCTCGGATGAGATTGTTCTCCAGGTACTTGAGCGCCGCGTCGACGTGCGGTTTATGCCGGGTGAGAAAAGCTTCATCCCGGGTGACAGCATAGTGTTCGCACACCGCAATGATGTAGTGGAGCTCGCTATCCCGCGTCCCCGGGGTGAGATTCCACAACTCGCCGGCTTCGTAACGCTCGAGCGTGAACGGTTTTTTGCCTTGGCGGCGCGCCTTTTCCCGCTTGTCTTTCAGGAATTCTTCTTCATTGTCGAGGAAGAGGATGGGAATCTGGCCGTTCGGGCGTTGCAGAGCGGCCAGATTGTCGAGGTGGCGCTTAGCGATTGCAATTTCGCCGAGCGTAAGAAGGAGCGGTTGGATGGCCAGGGAAAAGTCCCGGGTCCAGCACTGGTTGCGATAGCGGACCGAGTCGGCCCACACTCCGTTCTCGCCGATGCAGGAATGGAGCAAGCGGCCGGCCTGCAGTGCTTTGCGCAGCGTCTGCGCTTCCAATGATTGATTGATCATGGTGTTCCTCCCTGTGCCCGGCATGGATGCCGGGGACCAGGAACGGTACCTTGCAAGCGCCAAAAAGTCAAGATGGTAAGAGTGAGTATGGTATGCTTCGTAAACCTGAGAGGTTGGAATTCTTCGGCTGCGGTGAGCTCTGGGCGTGCGCCCTGATTGACCTCGGCGGGAATATTCGGTATTGTCGGTGCATGCTCCTCATCCATCTTTCTGCGCTTCTAATAATCGCCACATGACTGCCCACAAGGCGGTTTTTTCATCATATCTATGAACGAAGAGGCTAAAAAAACACTGCTCAAAAAGGCACAAGCGCATGTTGCACGCATCCAAGAAGTCATAACGGCTGCGATTGCTGTCAAAGAAGAAGCGCGCGACCGCCGGGCCGAGGGTGCTAAACGCCTGGCTTCTTCCGATGCATTCGTGGAGCGTACTATCGTTGCTCACCAGACCGAACAGCTCGAGCATCTTAAACGGCTTATACCTTCGCCGTATTTTGCGCAGTGCGTGTTTGAAACAAGCGGCGAAACCAAAACGATCTTTATTGCCAAACATTCGTTTGCCGACGAACGTATTTACTCGTGGGTGACGCCGATCGCGGCGCTCCGCTTTGAACGACTGGGCACAGCGGCGTATGTGCGGCCGGACGGTACCAAACAAACAGGTATTTTGAAGAGCAAAGACCAGTATCATATCGTCGATAGCAGCATACTTTTTTACGCTACTGAAAGTATCGGCGCGCCCCGCGAACTTATTCATCAGGAGCATTTTTCGCGCCACAAAAGCGGCTTCGTTTTGCCCGAAGTGGTGGAGCAGATGGAGCGGGCTCAAGACCAGGTAATCCGCGCACCGCATGCCGGGCCGTTCGTCATTTCCGGTCCGGCCGGTTCGGGCAAAACCACGCTCGCCTTGCATCGTGTGGCATATCTGTTGCAGTCGCCCGAAACCGCGGATTTTTTTCCGCTCGCCTCGCTCATCGTCTTTGTACAAGACGAAGGAACGAAAGCGTATTTTTCGAGTCTTCTGCCGTCGCTTGGCATTAATGGGGTAACGATCACGACGTTTGCTGCGTGGGCGCTCAGCATTTTGGGTAGCGACCTGGTGCGCTACGGAGCGCTACCGGAACTCAATCTCGATACGCGCTTCGCGTATGAACAAGCAAAGCTGCGTGCAATGTCGGGTGGCATGACACTACAATATTCCCCAAAATTGTTTAACGTTTTAGAAGAAACGTATGGAGCCCATTTCACTTCGGAACAAAAAACGTATTTGCGTGAACAGAAAAAACAGAGCCTCCTCGATCGCATCGATCTGACGTTGTTATTGAATCTCAAGTACCGGTCTGACGGCGAGCTCTTAGTGCCTAAAGAGTATTTCCGCGAACTTAAAAACGGCACATATCGCAAAGAGCGCGGATCATTTCCGGCCAAGTACAACCTGATGATCGTCGATGAGTTCCAGAATTACCTGCCCGAGCAGCTTCGACTCCTTAAATCCTGTCTTAATCATCGACTTGACGCGATCGTGTACGTGGGCGATGGCGCGCAGCGCACCGAACTCGGCGCGTTTCCTGATTGGGAAAGTATTGACGAACATATTCCATCCGAGCGGTTGGTAAAACTCGAAAAAGTGTATCGCACGACGCGGCAAATCCTCATGTACATCCAAAGTTTGGGGTATGCGGTGACGATTCCTGCGGGCATCAAAGAAGGTCCGGACGTGAGAGAGATACGTGTTTCTAAAATAGATGAAATGAGCGCATTGATTCAAACGTTATCCGAAAAATATTCGAGTGACGGCCAGACGGTCGGCGTGTTGGCGCTCGAAAAAAATAATCTTGCGGAACTCAAGCAGTATTTTGCCGAGAAGCCGCAGGTTCATTGTCTCAGCTTCCATGAAGCGCAGGGCGTGGAGTTTGATGCAGTAGTGGTTATCGAAACTGAAGAGATGATAGAAGTAGAAGATGACGATGTGCGGCGGGTAAAGCGCGATCTGCGCTACGTCGGGTTGACGCGCGCGATGAATGAGCTTTGGGTGATAAAACATGGATAATTTTAAAGCGCGGCCAAAAGACCGCGCAGAGAAAGATGTATTCGTTCTAGGGCAAAAGCTCTTTGAGAATGTCGTACGGCCGGCTCTGTAGAAAGCGGCGAGCAGTATCTTGCACGACCGGGAAAGGAGATGACTTCGCTTCGCGCAACCGCTCGAGCGTTTCCTCTTCGTCACCATGATTCTCGACAAGATGGCAGAGCAGTTTCGCGCAGGGTTCGGCTATCCACTCCTTCGAGGAAGGTTCCGCGAGGAGAAGTTTGAGGAGTGTGTTGAGCAGACTCGGATCTTTATGGAACTCACGGATTTCCAGGACTTCTTGGAGTAAGCCGGGCCCGGCGAGTGCGGTGGTGACCAGGCTCCATACCCGGGCTTCATCCACCTTAAGAGAGAGCGCGATCCACGCTTCGGAAGCGAGAGGGTGCTCCTGGTGAATAAGGCGGGCGAGCGCTGTCGATGGCCACTTTTTGAAGTCGGGAAAACGCTTCGTCAGCTCGTCCATCACTTCGTCTGCGCAGATCTCTTCCTGGATCTCTTGGGCTGTGGTGAAGAAATCCAAGTTCGTGAAGACGAATAGCGCGGCGCGGCGCTTTTCAGGGTCGAGGAGCCTGAGGATCTGGTGTTTTTTGGCAAGGCCGACTTGATTGCTCGGAAAGACAAATTTTTCGAGCACTTCGGTGGCGAATTGTTCGCGGGGGCGGATGCGATGCATGAGGATCGCGTCCGCTACGAGATCGGCTGACACGGAGTGGAAGAGCAGGTACGACAGCGGATCGATGACGTTCGGCGCGTGGCGGTCGAACATGACGACAAGCAACGTGGCCCACTCTCTTTGATTATCGGACGATAGATACCTCAAGGTCCCGAGGAAGAGGTGGCTGAGCGTCTTTACGATGTACTGCCATGCTTCTTCGCGTGACAAAAGCTTGAGGGCGGCGATGTAAGCGTGGCCGTTGTAAGCGCCCTGGAGTTCGTTCAAGTTTCGGCAGGTTGTCTGGAAAGCGCACAGCTCATGAGCGACCTTTGTGCAGAGCTCGGGGGTAAATCCGGCTTGGTCGCTGAGGATGAAGTTGAGCAGGCCTGGCTTTGCGAATACGGCGCAGGGCTTGGTGCCGAACTGGGTGACGTGCGGCCGCAGTTCGCGATCGTAGGTGCGCAGAATATATTCCATTGCCAACGAGCGCGTCTCAGGCAAGAGGTTGGTGTTGCGCACCACACCCTCCGCGATGTTTGACGGTATTTTTTGTTGATCGATCAGCTGGTTCCACAAACTGCGTTCCGTTGCTGCACGGTTTTCGCTCATGGCAAGGGCTCCTTTTTGGTGGGTCAAAGATCGTTCAAGGCAACCGAATTGCAGACTGTACCAAAAGGTAGCTTGGTTTGTCAATCAAGCCAGAAGCATAGTTTTCAACCATCGCTTTGACGAATCTTTCGTCCCCGGACTACGATACAACTATGTTAATTCTTGACCTCTCTCGTATGCCTTCAATCGCCGCCCGCAAATTAGGTTTATTTTTGCTTATTCCACTCTTCGTAGGTGCTGGATGTAGCGGGTCATCAATGTCTACGCCAACTGCCACCGGCACAACGCGGGACACCGACTCAACCGTCGTTGCGTGTATTCCGGAGGGTGTTGCGGTAGGGGAGAGCGGAGTGTGCTGTGACGGCTTGGTACCCTTTGCGGCCGATCATGCCATGACCGTCTGCACCAAAAAAGAAGAAGCCGAGAAACTCTCCGACAAAATTATGGGTGGTGCTCAAGGACCGATCGCGCTCGATTACGAATGGCGTCATTTTAACGCCGCGACGAGTACGTCGCCTGATCGGCTCATCGTACTCTTTTTCGCTACATCAACCTGCACGAGTTGCGACCAAGAATGGCAGACTATCCAAAGCATCTTCAGCCGTCCGCCCGAAGAAGCCACGTATCTCGGCATGAACGTGGTAGCTTTCCGGGTGAACGCCGGCGATGATGCGAGTGCCGAAGAAAAAGCTCTGGCCGCGAAATATAAAGCCGCGGCGCACACCAAAGCGATCATCTATAAAAATCAGCTTTTGTGGACGTCGTCGCGTGTCTGGACCGAGCAGGATTATCTGAATGAAATAGCGAAACGACTTAAAAAATAATCAGACGGTAGTTTAGTAACCATAACACTCTGCCGCGCGGCAGAGTGTTATGATATAGGCGCACTGCTTTGTGCCTAATTTTTTCCCATTCAAGGGCGTGTTATACTATTCTCATGCGCCTTATTCACTCCATTCGCAAGGTTGGCTGTGCGGTGACGGCACTCTGTGGTGTTGCCGCTTTTTTTATTTCCATACAACCTGCTCACGCTCTTGCGCCGTTTTCTGGTACGTTTGCTGCCCCTGCTCCAACTAGCACTGTTGGTACTATCCGTCACGTGCGGGTCGATCCATCCGATGGCACGGTGTATGTGCTTGGTAGCTCTACTTCCACGTTGGGTGCTATTACTGCCGATGGTTCTAGTTTTTCGAGCATAACCTATAGCCCCGCTCAACTATTAAGCGTTGGCTCAGATTTTGTTGTTTCCGATGGCAAGGTTTTTATCATTACCACTAACGGTGCAAACGGCAGAACTTATCGCTATGACGTAAGCGGCACAACAGCCAATCTTGTTGCGAGCCTCAACGGCTCCGGAACCGGAGCTATAACTTTTGCTGATAGTAATCTTTATACCAGCAGAAGTACGGCAGTTGTTTTATATGACACACTCTTGACCAAGCTTTCGCCTACATCCACGGCGTCGTTTGCTATTACCAAGCTGGGCTATGGTGGGGGTCAACTGTACTATTTAAGCTCAGCCGGAAGAGTCGTTCGTACCAATTTGGATGGATCCGACGTTACCCTCTCTACCAGCGGACCGACCGTTAACGCTAAAGGTCTCGCTATATCAAGTGATGGGAGCGCTCTCTATGTGGCCAACGGAACCGGAGGCACGTTAACCAAAATGCTGGGGTCGGACGGATCAGTTTTGTGGACAAAAAATATTTCCAATCTCGCCGGCATGGATATAAATACCAGTACCGGTGAAATTTTCGTAATTGATTCGAGCGGCACGGTCACCGTCTATGATCCGATCAATGCGGTGTCGAGCTTTGCGGCAAGTGCGAGTAGTAGCAACGCTATTCTTATCTGGACAGCGGGGGTGGATGGCGATACCCGGGGTGTGACTATTCGCCGCAGTACGAGCGGCTTTCCCGCTACTCCAAGCGACGGTACCGCGGTTACGTCGTCGGCTACGGTTTCAAACTTTACGGATAGCGGTCTGGCGGATGGCACGTATTATTACGCGATTTTTAATCAAACCATCGATGGTTATTATGGCGCCGGAGTCACCACCTCGCTCACCATCGATGTTCCGCCAGATCCGGTTTCGTCTTTTATCGCTTCGGCATCAGGAACCACTGCTTCATTAAACTGGACCAACCCGACGTCGCCGGACTTTTCGCATGTCAGCATTCGCCGCAGTACAACGGATTTTCCGGCGAGTCTCTCCGATGGCTTCGCGGTTTCATCTACTGTAATCGGAACGAGTTTTACGGAAACCGGTTTGTCCGACAACGTATATTATTATGGTCTTTTCGCGATCGATTCAGGAAATAACGCATCGATCGTCGCGACTTCGAGCGTCACAATCGACACAACGCCGCCCGTTGCGCCCATACTTACCGCTTACGCCAGTGGAACAACGATTAATTTAACATGGGATGTGCCGGTTGGTACCGCGTCGTTTTTACTTCGTCGCAGCATGAGTGCGCCCCCTAGTTCTATAAGCGACGGTTCAGCCGTAACGAGTACCGGAGCGAGCACTATCAGTCTTGTGCAGGCAGGTTTGGCCGAGGGAGCGTATTACTACGGTATTTTCGCTGCCGATGCGTACGGCAACTATTCAAATGCCGGCACTGTGGGCGTGCTGGTCGATGTTACGGGACCTGCAACTCCCACCGGTTTTATCGCTGCGTCGAGCGGTAGCACGGTCGGCCTAACATGGTCGAATCCGATCGATGCTGATTTTGCATCAGTGACGATTCGTCGCAGTACTGTGGCTTACCCCACATCGACGACCGCTGGCACGGCAGTGACCACCACCGCTCTCACAAGTTTTTCCGACGTTGGGCTAACTGATGGCACCTATTATTACAGCATCTTTGCTGCCGATCAGGCCGGGAATATTTCGAATGCGGCCACATCGAGCGCGACAGTCGACACCTTCGTGCCGTCTGGAAATGGCAGCGCGATCGTTATAGTACCGGCGGCACCCGTTGCATCTTTTGGATCAAGCCCAGCTCCGGCGCTCGTTTTGGGAGCGGTGCCGCGCTCGGCGGACACTTCTTCAAATATATCCATTTCCCAAAATTCGGTTAGTGTCATTGCAACAAGAAATTCATCCGTGTCGCTTCGTATCAATACGCCGTCGCTCTTTAAGCGGAATTTACAGCTTGGCAGCAGGGGCGACGATGTGAAGAGTTTGCAACAATTTTTGAATAGCCGTGGATTTATAGTAGCCCCTGTCGGCGCCGGTTCTCCCGGAAACGAAACGACCTTTTTTGGCCCAGCTACCGCCCGAGCGCTTGGTAAGTTTCAAGAGGCGAATGCGGAGCAAATTCTGCTGCCGCTCGGCTTGACCAAAGGAACCGGGATCTTGGGTACTGCGACGATGAAAGTGCTCAATTTAATGCTGTAGCGACATAAAAATTCCCGCCGAAGTGACGGGAATTTTTATGTTTGTTTGAGCGGGTGACGGGAGTCGAACCCGTGTCACCAGTTTGGAAAACTGGGATAATAGCCGTTATATGACACCCGCGATTCTTTTTTCGAGCATGGTATACTTACCATGACGCGAGGGGGAGCGTCAACAGTCATTCCATTATAATTTTCAGCTTGTATGGAAGCTTTGCTCGCTGCAATTCCATTGCCATTCCTTATCCTGGTCGGATATATTCTCCTCATTTCCATCATCACCTTCGCGGTCTTCGGCACGGACAAAGGGTTCGCCGTCGCCGGAGCAAGCCGTACGCGGGAACGCACGCTCCTTATCCTTACGTTCATCGGCGGCACGCCGGGCGCGCTTTTGGCCATGAACGTTTTCCGCCACAAAACGCGCAAGCCGGAGTTTTTGAGCAAGTTCGTCGGGGTGGTAGTGCTGCAAGTAGCGATTGTGGCGTTTCTGGCTTATCTTCTCTTGAGAAATAATCAGCATCCGCTCTTGGTTGTCGATATTGGATCATAAAGTCGACGGCGTAAATGATTCGTACAAGAGGGTGTATTTTTTTGACATTGCGAACTTTTTTTAGTAGTCTATTCTTATCAGCGTCACACCTCGTATCATGAGGAATCTCACAAAGAACGCTCGGGAAAGAAATTCTCACGAAAAGTAGACTCCCGCGGGATGGCCCGTCAGCGCCGTAACCAAGCAAACGTTGAGATGGTACCGTCGGTCCCGCGAACGCGGGGAAGACTCTCGACACCCTAATCAGGTGTTTTTATTTTTTATCTGGTGTCATTGCGAGCGAAGCGAACCAATCTCCCGAATTTACCTCGGGCTCTACTAACAAAGTTGGTTCTGAAAACGAAGGGATTGCTTCGTCAGTCGTCTAACTCCTTCCTCGCAATGACAGAAAAAACGTATGCTCTACAACGCCAATTCTGAGGAGAAAAAAATCATCGAATTTTGGAAAAAGAACAACATATTTGAACGCTCAGTTACAGAACGCCCCACCGAAAAACCGTACGCGTTTTACGACGGCCCGCCCTTTGCGACCGGCACGCCGCACTACGGCCACTTGGTCGGGAGCACGATGAAAGATATCGTGCCGCGTTTTTGGACCATGAAAGGGTATCGTGTCGAGCGCGTCTGGGGTTGGGACTGCCACGGGCTTCCCATCGAAAACATCGTCGAGAAAGAGCTCGGTATTTCGACCAAAAAAGAACTTGAAGAAAAAGTCGGCGTCGCGAAATTCAATCAACTCTGCCGCGAGCGGGTTTTGGGATACGTTGATGAGTGGCGCACGGTCATCGAGCGCCTCGGCCGCTGGGTGGATATGGACCATGCCTATCGCACCATGGACCGCTCATACATGGAATCGGTGTGGTGGGTGTTTAAACAGCTCTTCGACAAAGGCTATTTGTACGAGAGTTTCCGCTCGATGCATATCTGCCCGCGCTGCGAAACGACGCTCAGCCAATCCGAAGTGACGGAGGGGTATAAGGAGGTGAAAGATATTTCGGTCGTCGCGAAATTCAAGATCACGAATGCGAAAGAAAAGCTCGGACTCGATGGTGATGTGTACGCGCTCGCGTGGACGACGACGCCGTGGACGTTGCCGGGGAATGTGGCATTGGCGGTTGGGGCTGATCTCGACTACGTCATTGCGAAGTCTTTTTCCAGTGTCATTGCGAGCGAAGCGAAGCAATCCCCCGAATCCACCTCGGGCTCTGTTAGCACAGTTGGTTCTGAAAACGAAGGGATTGCTTCGTCCTCCGCTACGCTCCGTCCTCGCAATGACGGTGTTTATTATGTCGTTGCCAAAGAACGAGCTGAGACTGTTTTTAAGGGTCAAGAATATGAACTCGTGAAAGAAATCAAAGGCTCTGAACTCGTCGGCCTCACCTACGAACCGCTCTTCCCGTACTACAAAAATACCCCGAACGCCTTCCGTATCGTCACGTCCGATCATGTCACGACCGACGCCGGTACGGGCATCGTGCACATCGCCCCGGCGTTCGGTGAAGACGACTTTAAAGTCGGCGTACGTGAGAATATTCCGCTCGTGCAGCATGTCGGTATGGACGGTCGCTTCAAACCCGAACTGACGGATTTCGCGGGCGAACCGGTTAAGCCGCGCGGCGAAGATAAAGAACGTCTGGCGACGGATATCAAGATCTTGCGCTATCTCCAAGAACACGGCACGTTCTTCAGTAAAGAAAACGTCGTGCATACCTACCCGCACTGCTGGCGCTGCGATACGCCACTCCTTAACTACGCCACGTCGTCGTGGTTCGTGAACGTGACGAAACTCAAGCCAAAACTCCTCGAGACGGCCACGAATATTTCCTGGTCGCCCGAGAACATGAAAGAAGGTCGTTTCGGCACGTGGCTCGAAGGCGCGCGCGACTGGAGTATTTCGCGCCAGCGGTTTTGGGCGTCGGTCATTCCGGTGTGGCGCTGCGATAAAGACGAAAAACACCAGGATGTCATCGGCGCGGTCGCGGAACTCGAAGTAAAATACGGCCACAACATCGACGACCTGCACAAAGACATCGTCGATCGGGTTACGTATCCGTGTGCCAGCTGCAACGGCACGATGAAGCGCATCCCCGACGTGCTCGATACGTGGTTCGATTCCGGCTCGATGCCGTACGCGCAAGTACATTATCCGTTTCAGAACAAAGAAAAATTCGAGCAGAGTTTCCCAGCCGAGTATATTGGCGAAGGACAGGACCAAACCCGTGCCTGGTTTTACTACCTGCATGTGTTGGCCGGCGCGATCATGGATAAGCACGCCTTCAACCACGTGATCGTCAACGGCATTGTGCTCGCCGAAGACGGCAAAAAAATGAGCAAGAAACTCAAGAACTATCCTGATCCGTCAGTCGTCATGGAAAAATATGGCGCTGACGCACTCCGGTTCTACATGGCCTCATCGCCCGTTGTCCATGCGGAAAATCTCAACTTCTCGGAAGACGGCGTGAAAGAAATTTTCGGCAAGCTCGTCAACACGCTCTGGAACGTCTACGAATTTTACGAGCTCGCGGCCGATGTCGATCATCACGGACCCGAACATAAATCGAGTCACGTGCTCGACAAATGGATTCTCGCTAAACTCCACGCGACGATGAAAGAAACGACCGAACATCTCGAAGGCTACCGTTTGGCTGAAGCTGCGCGACCGATTCTGGCGTTCGTCACCGAACTCTCGCAGTGGTACGTGCGCCGGAGCCGCGAACGGTTGAAAGGCGATGATACAAAAGACAAGCAGGGCGCGCTCCACACGCTCCGTATCGTACTCCTCACGACCTCAAAACTTCTCGCGCCGTTTGCGCCGTTCGTCGCGGAGACGATTTATCAAAAGTTAAAGACAGCGAACGACGCGGATAGCGTGCATCTGTGCGAATGGCCCCATCACAAAGACGTTGAAAAAGAAGACGGTATCCTTGAGCGCATGGAAGAAGTCCGCAAAATCGTCGAGCTTGGTCTTGCTGTGCGCGCCGAGAAGAAATTGAAAGTCCGCCAGCCGCTCGCCGAACTCAAGATGAATCGCAAGCAACTTGCGCAGGATTATTTGGATATCGTCGCCGACGAACTGAATGTGAAAAACGTCGCGTTTGCCGAAGCAGTGACTACTGATGCGTGGGCCGAGAAAACTGAAGGCGAAACGACCGTGTGGCTCGATACGCGTGTGACGGAAGAACTGAAAGAAGAAGGCATGGTGCGTGATCTCGTGCGCGCGGTCAATCAGCTGCGCAAGGATCAGGGGCTCACGCCGAAAGATCGGATTGCGGTGGTATATGCCGGCAGTGAAACCATGGACGTATTGATTAAAAAATATGGTTCGGAACTACAGACGAATGTTTTGGCCGAGCGGATTACGGCAGGCGAGGTTGCAGAAGATGCTGTTAAAATCGGCGATAGCGAAGTGCGTTTGCATATCGAGCGTATGTAAATTCACTCACAAAAAACCAAGCGACCGTTGCTGCTTGGTTTTTTGATAGTTTTTCTTCATCAAATATAAAACCGAGGTTGGTACCTCGGCGGCTAGCGGATAGGCTCGTGTTCGTACCCGTATCCATATCCGGCATCGATCCCTTTGCCCAGTTCGTTTACCGCGCGTTTATAGGCCTCACGTTCGGGCCTTGCTGCCGCAGGTTTCGTTCCGGTTGGGAGCGGTGCGGCGCGTTGCTTATGCTCCTCATTGAGCTTACGCTCAGCTTCAAATGCCCGTCTCAGTATTCTGTTCACACCATCGGTATCCGGAACGCGCGCCCTAAGAAAACGCGTCATGATATCGCTCGGGTCTTCCGGCACTGGTTGTGGGGCTAGCGGTTTTACTGCCGACTCTGGATTTGGGGTATTCGCTGGAATGACACCGGGACGAGGTTCAGTGCGAGGCACTGATGCGACCATCTTGGGCTGACGGGCATAGTTTGGCTTGGGCGTGCTTGGTAGCGGATCGGCTGGCCGGATAGGCGGCCATTTGTCAGGTGCACGAGTGATGACAAGCTTTTCCTGCGTCGACTCCGGAGCCTCTAGAGAAAAACGACAGATATCAGGCGACGCAGTCTCACGGGAGAAGAGCTGCTCTTCGCACCACGGGGCCGACGGAGGGGTTGATGTGTTGCTAGAGCAAAGAGCATTCGTGATTGGTCGAGAGAAATGCGAGGTCACGTCCAGGTTCGTTGGGTTGCTTTTCGTAAACAGGAGGGCAACCAAGCTCGCAAAGCCAAACATGAGCCAACGGCTTTTCTTCGTCATGGGAACCTCTCGGTTGGAAGTATAGTCTAAAGTATTGAAGTGCGCTGTCAAGGGGATGTGATTTTTAAATTTTAAATTAAAAATCTCCGTTCACGTCAGTGCGCGGAGATCATTTTTTCAACGATTGATTTTACAAGCACTCGATGTATTTGTTTTCGACGTCGCACTTTCCACTCGCGCAGTCGGTGTCTTTATAGCACTCGGCACCCGTTCCGCAACGCGGACACGCCGTTTCCCCGCCGCAGTCCACATCAAGCTCGTCAGCCGTTCGGGATCTGTCCGTGCACAACGGCGTGCAGATGGAATTTGGGGATATTAGGCCGGTTCAACAGTCTGCCATGAGAACGCACGTACTGCCAGTTTCAGTTGGGGCAAACCGGTTTTCGGTTTTACTGCATGTCAACCATAAGGAGCGCAGGGATGAAGAAAATATCAAGGTGAGCGAACGGTGTTTCATGAAGTGCCTCCGAATGTTGTATGGGTGCTGTAAAGATATTTTGGCAAATAAAAATCCTGTTGAACTGGATCGATACGGATTTTGGAAAGATAACCCATGTACCAACCATAGACAACATCATTCTTGTCAATAAAAACAAATTCCTCGTCTGGGACGAGGAAGCGGTTGGTGAATGTCAGTGAATGGATGAATTTGCTATAGCCCGGACGGCGCGATCGCCTCGACCTGCACGCAGCTCAGGCTCTGGCGCTGCTCCACCGGAACGAGCTCGAGGAGCGTCTGCGTGCTCGAGAGCATCCGCGGGATGCAGCTCCAGCCGTGGGGGTCGGTCTTCGTGATGCTCTGCGGGGCAGTGCAGAATCCGCCGAATGCCTTGGCACACTCCTTCGCGCAGTCTGCGAAGGTGTGCGTGAGATAGGCGTCCCGCTCGTCGAACGTGCACGGGTCGATGTTGAAGTTGCCGGCATCGCAGGCCGTTCCGATAAAGGCTAGGAAACCGGCAGTGGCGAGCAGGGCGCGCTTGCGAATGGTCTGGCACAGGGCATCAAGTAGACGGTTCATGGGTTCCCTCCTGGAGTTTCAAGATACGAGATAGCGCTCGGAGCTTCCCGAGTAAAGCACGGATCGTTATTTTTGTAAAGGATAGACGTTAAAAAGTCACTTGCGACCCTTAAAAACAAGGCACCCCCGAACTCAGAGAGTGTCGGGGGGTTAGGGGGCCGTAGCCCGGTTACTTCATGGTGGTCACCGTGACCTGCGTGGCCTGGATGCAGCTTCCGTTCCAGCCGAGCTTGGCCGGGAGGAAGTTCTCCGCGGGCAGGTAGGAGGCAGCGCCGTTGAAGGGTAGGCAGATCCAGGCGTTATCCTGGTGCCGGCTCTCCTTGAGAGCGACGCAGTAGCCGCCCTGCTCCTTCTCGCAGGTCGCGACGCACGAATCGAAGTTCTGGTTCGCGTACATCGGCTGCGGAATGCAGTTCGAGATCTCGATCGCGGTCATGTAGCCTTCGCCCTTGCAGGCGAGGCGCTCCTCCGCGGTGAGCTTCTCCTGGACCGACTGCCCGGCGCGATCCTTCTGGATGCAGCGCCAGACCTTCAGGTCATCCGTCGTCATGCCGGCAGCCGCCTGCTCTTTGGTCGGCACCGCCATATAGGCAGTGGTGGCGCACCAGCCGCCAACCGTACCGACGCCGCAGGTGTCAGTGCACTCCTTCTTGGTCTGCGTGCCGGCGACCGTGCAGGTGTTGGCCGCGTAGTCGTAGTCGACGATGATGCAGCCCGAGCCGAAGATGGTGAAGAGGGCGACGATGAAGGCACGACGGGCGAACTGGGAGATGATCGTGGTCATGGGCGGACTCCTTGGTGTGGTACCAACCTGGGAAAGGTCGGCGGTAATGAACAGTAGTTGCTTGTCAAGCTATTCTCGGGATAACCGATCTGTTAGCTTAACAAGTAAGTATACCATATTTTTACGCCTTTGTCAAGACTATAATGGAGCTTATGTTAGCCAAAAAAACTTATGGTATCGATTTGGCTAAAACAAGCGTTCTAAACTAAAAACCGGTCCAAAAGGCCGGTTTACAGGGGGTTAGGAAGGTTATTCTTCGGGCATGAGCGGTAATCCGCAAAAACCATTCTGGTAGATACCACCTTGTTTTTCACAGCTTTGCTGTGCAACTTGGTCCGGATTGCCGCATGGACCGCTGAAAATCGCAAGACTCGCCAGTAAAAACCATCTTAAACGATGTTTCCACATAGGTTACCTCCAGGCCGCATTGTACCATATGTTTCGGCGGCCTCAACGAACTCTTGTCCTGAGGTGCCTATTCTGTTAAGGTAATCCAGTATTACTAATTGTTTATCATGAAAAAAATCATCATCTTGCTCGGCTTGCCGGGTTCTGGCAAAGGTACGCAGGCTAAACGCCTTGCAGAACGTTATGGGTATACGCATATCTCAACCGGGGACTTACTGCGGTCGTTGGTTCAAAACCCAACTCATTCACCGGCAGAACAGGAAGCGCTGGAACGTATCGCCAAAGGCGAGCTTGTCGACGATAATTTCATTTTCGATCTGGCGTTTGCCGAAATCGAACGGGTGATGGCAGTGGGCAGCGGCGTAGTTCTGGACGGCGCCGTGCGCACGCTGAAACAGGCCGAAGGGTACCAGAATTTTTTTGCCAGCAAAGGATGGGATGCAGAAACAATTGTCATTGAAATCGCGCTCACCGAAGAGGTGGCCCGCGTGCGCGTTAGTTCGCGCAAGATTTGCACGGTATGCAATATGATTTTCCCGAATCCGGCTTATCCGCGCGTCGATACGGTGTGTCCGGCGTGCGGCGGAGCGCTTGCTGCGCGAGCTGATGATCGTGAAGATGTGTTGGAGAATCGTTTTGTGACGCAAGGTGAAAAGAATCTTGCCCCGATCCGTAAATTCTATAACTCTCTTGGACTGCTTTCAGTCATCAATGGCTTGCAGAGCTTTGATGATGTTGAGCGAGATATTGTTGCGCTGCTCGAAGCCGCCTCTTAAGCGGAGAACTATATGTTAAAGTAAGGTGGTCGCATTCTGACAAGCGGCGCTTCAAGCCGCGCATCGTCTTTCTTGTAATAGGAAATGCGTGCGCGGCTTTGTAGTTTTGGTCGCGAATCAAAAAAGCACGAATGAATGTTCGTGCTTACGGTGCCTCGCTGGATGCTGGTTTTGTGGTGGACAAGGGTGGTAGGTATCGTTCTACGGCTTCGATTGCGTATGATCCAAACGCGGTCATGATCGCGAATGCGCACCAGTAGATCACGTAGTAGCGCACCGGAAACGGAGTTTTCGTCAGCTCGCACATGATTCCCGCTGCCGGCAGAAATAGAGCGGCGAGAGCGGCACTCATCGCGAAGCTCAGAATGATCGTGGTTATGCGTTCGGAGCGACGGTTCTCTGTCTGTGGTTCCATCTTGATTGTCCTGTGTAAACGCGGTGATTGCATTTCTGCAGCATGTCCGTAGTTTCCCAGCGAAACACTATTTTTGTCAAGGAACATTCTTAAAGATAAGTTCCCTGCTATTTCCTGTAGCTGTGCGTTGCTCAGAGGGTTGAGATGCCTTATAGTACCGGTACTTTTGTTGCCAGATCTTACCGATATGAACCTTTTTGAATACGAAGGAAAAAATCTTTTTGAAAAGTATGGTATCCGCGTTCCGCGCCGCGTGCTCGTTCGCTCTCTTAACGAGATTGAACTCGCGTATCGTTCCATTGGTGTTTCGGATGTTGTGGTTAAGGCGCAGATCCTTGCTGGCAAGCGCGGCAAAAGCGGTGGAGTGAAATTTTGCTCGACGCTACAAGAGGTGTGCGAAGCGGTTAGGATGCTCCTTGGTTCGGCAGTGCTCGGCTATAAGGTAAAGGCCGTGCTTATCGAAGAAAAACTCGCGATTGCCGAAGAGCACTATCTCTCAATCAGTTACGATACTGCTGTGCGCGCTCCGCTTTTTGTATACAGTTCAGTCGGTGGCATGGAGATTGAAGACGCGCCAGAGACAGCACTTGTCCGCCGCCTTTGTGATGTGCGCAGCATTCACGCGCCTGGTAGCCAGCCTTTTGCAGCAGAAGCGTGGAAGTGCTTTTTGGCCGAGGATGCGCGCGTTGTCGAAATTAATCCGCTCGTTAAAACTACAAATGGTGAGTGGTATGCCGCAGATGCCAAAGTCGCGCTCGATGATGATGCTTTTTTCCGCCACCCGGAATGGAAAGACGTTGAGCCCCGCACCAGCCTGCCACGCCCTCCTACGGAACGCGAAAAGTCTGCTGCCACAATAGATGAAGGCGAGGCATACTACCGCGGCACGGCGAGCAAATATATCGAGCTCGACGGCGATATTGCCATTCTTTTTTCCGGCGGTGGGGCTTCGATTGCGAACATGGACGCGCTTATAAAAGCGGGTGGAAAGCCAGCTAACTATACGGAATATTCCGGTAATCCGCCGCGTGAGAAAGTGGCTGCGCTTGCCCATGTTGTGCTGTCAAAGCCAGGCCTCAAAGGTCTTTGGATCGCGGGTGGCGTGGCGAATTTTACAGATGTCGCCGAGACGTTCCATGGTATCGTCGACACGCTCGACAACGTAAAGCCATCGTACCCCATCGTCGTACGCCGCGCCGGACCGAACGAAGCGGAAGGGATGCGGATTATGAATGAATGCGCCGTGCGTAACGGATTGAGCATGAAGTTGTTTGGTAAAGAAACATCGATGAGCGCAACGGCTGAAGTGCTGATGGAGATGGTAAAAGAACAGCGTGCATAATTTTTTGCGTACTTCTAATCTTAAAATTCACATAGCTATGTTGCCCGCCCTTACTCTCGCCACTTCTTTAACTGGCACTCCGCTTCTTTGGAGTGCAGCCGATCGTCTCCGCCACCTCCACATCATCGGTAAAAGCGGTTCAGGCAAATCGACGCTCCTCGCCCACCTCGTGCGGCAAGATATCGAGTGCGGTACGGGTGTGCTTGTACTCGATCCGCACGGCGATCTTCTCGATATGATCGAGAAAGAATTATCTCCCGATCATGCCGGAAAAGTGAGTCTTATCCGCATCATCGATGCGAATACGGCCGAAGCGCAGTGCCAGGCGATTGATCTTGCTTCGATTCTGAATGGCGGAAAAACAACTCTTGTTAGTCTTGGCAAAGGACGTATCGGCGAAGAGCTTAGCACTCGCCTAGGGCGAGAACTTCTTGCTCGGTTTGTGGCCGCAATGCTCGCCCGGCGCGGAAAAGAAGAGGTTTCTCCCTGCGCGCTTTACCTCGACGAAGCACCCACCTGGTGGCACCAGGATCTTGAACCACTCCTCACTCAAGCGCGGAGCTCTGGCGTGAGTGTCACGCTCGCACATCAGTACCTTGAGCAGTTTGACGAGCCGACTACTGATCTTATTCTTGGTAATGTCGGTTTGATGGCTCTGTTTAGGATTGGCATGTATGATGCAGAACGTCTCGAACCCGAGGTAGCGCCTGCGTTCAACAGAGAAACACTCACGACTCTGCCCGAACGCCATCTCATCATCAAGAACGCTTCGACGCGCGAAGTGCACGAAGGTGTTCTTGTGGCCTCCAAATTATAACTTATCTCTATGTCCTCGTACTCCAAAAACCGCCACACCAATATTCCGGCAGCGTACGTCGTTTTCATGCATAATGATGACGTGCTTTTGCTGCGCCGTTACAACACCGGGTACCAAGATGGCAAGTATTCGCTTGTTGCCGGACATGTCGAAGCCGAAGAAAGTTTTAGCGCTGCAGCAGTGCGCGAAGCGCTCGAAGAGGCCGGAGTAGGCGTGGCCCCCGAAGATCTCGAATTTGCGCATATGACGCATCGTCGCGCCGAGGACAGCGAGCGCGTGGATGTGTTTTTCGTTGTCAGGAAATGGCACGGTGAGCTTACTAACCGCGAACCGGAAAAGTGCGATGACTTGTCGTGGTTCAATATCCGCAGCCTGCCGGACAATCTCATTCCCTATGTCCGCCAAGCTCTCGAAGCGATCCGTGACAAAAAAGCATATAGTGAGTGGGGGTGGAAGAAGTAATTTTTTTGGAGGAATATGGGCATCTTACTCTCGAAAAACATGACGGTTCTCGTGCAGGGCATGACCGGTAAAGAAGGCCAGAAAAATACGCGGGCAATGCTTGACTACCATACGAACGTTGTCGCTGGTGTTACGCCCGGTAAGGGTGGGCAAGAGGTGGAGAGCAAGCCGGTGTATAATTCCGTTCAGCAGGCGGTCGATAACCATGGATTATTTTCTGCCTCTGTCATTGTAGTACCCCCCTTTGCCGCCAAAGCGGCGATACTCGAAGCTATTAATGCCGGTATCCCGTTCATCAATATTTTGGTTGAACGTATTCCGCTTCAAGATGCAGCTTACTGCCTCGCCGCTGCGCGCGAACAACGTATCCGTCTCCTTGGCCCCAGTTCGCTCGGCGTGCTCGTTCCGGGCGTTGGGCGTCTCGGCGTTGTCGGAGGTCCGCTCGTCAACGAAATTTTTACGCCCGGATCGGTTGGCATTATTTCGCGCTCTGGCGGTATGACAAACGAGTTGTCATGGCAGATGCGACGTGCGGGTTTTGGCCAGAGCGCGGCGGTGCATGTCGGGGGCGATCTTCTTATGGGTACAACATATGCCGAACTCCTTGAGCTCTTTGAAGCTGATCCGGCTACCAAGGTCGTTGCCATCTTCGGCGAGCATGGCGGGAGTTATGAATTTGAAATCGTCGAGCTTGTTAAGCCAAAAAAATTCACCAAACCACTCGCGGTATATATCGGCGGTAAATTCGCGAGTATGTTTCCCGAAGGGATGACTGTTGGCCACGCGGGTGCGATCGTTGGGCGCGGGCAGGGCGCGAACGAGAAAGAACAAGCACTTAAAGAAGTAGGGGTGATGATCGCAGAAAGGTATGAGGAGTTAGTGGAATTGGTGCGGCCTTACGCACAGTAATATCTAAATATATGAAAGCAGGTGTTGACCATGTTGGTGTAGCAGTAGCATTTTTTTGCCATGATGGTGCCGGTAATTTTTTGATGCACAAACGCAGTGAACGGTGCCGTGATGAACAAGGAACATGGGATATAGGCGGAGGAAAGCTCGAGTACGGAGAAACGATTGACGAGGCTGTCATGCGTGAACTTGCAGAAGAGTATGGTTGTGTGGGTAGTATCGAAGAACGCTTACCGCCGAATACCTATCTACGTGTCGATGGCAACGAACGACGTCATTGGGTAATCATTCCGCACATCGTGCGCGTCAAGCGAGAAGATGCTAAACTGAACGATCCAGAGAGTATGACCGAAATGGCCTGGTTTAAACTCGACTTTTTGCCCGAACCGCTCCATTCCGGAGTAAAGTCCGATATCGAGCGCTATGCGGCCTCTTTGCAAAAGTATTGCTAAGCGTTCCTCGTATGCACTTCACTACCGCTCTCTCCACTATCAAAGACGGCCGCGAAATCATCCGCGGCCTGCCGCTCGAAGAGCTTGTTAAAACCAGAACGTTTCTCGAGAACGCGGTTTTTCTCATCCGCGGCACGTTTCCGGCTGCTGCCGAACTCAAACTCCTCAACATGGTTTTTTCGGCGGCTATTGATCATGGCGTGGGTGCGCCCTCAACGACTGTAGCTCGCATCGCTGCTTCCACCAATTCAACCACTTCTAACCTGCACGCCATACTCGCGGCCGGTATTCTTACTATGGGTGATCAGCATGGCGGAGCGATAGAAACCGCTGCCCGCATTTTTCTCGAACTCGCCGACCAGACCGACGACGCGCTTCGGTCGTGGCTTTCCGACATGAAATTTATCAAGATGAAAGTTCCAGGGTTTGGCCATCGGGTTCTCGCTACTGATCACCGCGCCGAGTTGCTTCTTGCCCAAGCGGATGAGCTTGGTCTGTCTGGTAAAGCCTGTCGCGTAGCAGAGCGCATCCATAAACTCCTCAACGAATCATCGTCAAAACCGCTCCCCCTCAACATTGATGGCGCTATGGCGGCGGTGCTGGCAGATCTTGGGTTTGCACCCGAGTGTATGAAGGGCCTATTTATTTTTGCGCGCCTCCCCGGGCTTATCGCGCACTGTGTGGAGCAGGTCGGCAGCGGCGAAGGTGTAAAACGTCTTTCTTTGGACGAAGAGATATATACTGGACCGTAGAGTATATGGAGTACATCAAAGAATATACCAAACTTACGCCGCAGGAATACCGCCAGCTGGCCTACAAACGGCGCTTCAAGCGCGATCAGCCTGCTTGGGACGATTCCATGATCAGGCTGCGCGATTGGTGTGGAACCTATATCCCACGTGGCGCTACGCTGCTTGATTTTGGCTGTGGACGTGGTAACTTTGTCATCGATGAGCTCAAAGGCCATTTTGGTGCCACAACTGGTATCGATGTTAGTACCGAGGCAACCGAGGGCAACATCTCGGTTGACCGCGTAGCGATCGCTCCGCCGGGCGCCTTGCCGTTTCCTGATGCATCGTTTGATGCCGTAGTTTCTCTGTGGGTGCTCGAGCACCTGCCACGCCCTGTGGAAACGTTCGCCGACATCGCACGCGTGCTCAAACCCGGCGGCTACTTCGCGTTTGTTACGCCGAATAAAAAATCGCTTCTCGTAACGCTGCGGCGCCTCATGCCGGACAAACTCTCTGATCGTCTCACCAGCTGGCTTTACGGTCGTACCGAAGACGATATTTTTGACGTGTATTATCGCGCCAATACCGCGCAAGATATCGCGGCGCTCGCCAAGCAGTCCGGTTTTCACATCGCTGTCTTAGAAGAAAACGCCGATCCGTCGTACACATCGTTTAATACTTTTACTTACCGATTGTCGAGTTTTTTCAGCTGCCGCCCCTCGCCGTTTTTTAAACCGCATCTTATTGGAATGTTAAAAAAACGCTAGATTTTATTTTGTATGTCTCACCCGTATTTTATTGAAACCGTGGAACCGTCAACCGATTACGAACTCCTTGACTCCGGCGACGGAGACAAGCTGGAACGTTACGGTTCTATCGTAGTCGCGCGCCCGGATCCACAGGCGCTTTGGAAAAAACAGCACCCCGAAATCTGGAAGAAAGCTCAAGCGGTGTTTACGCGCGAAGGAAAAAACGGCGGTTGGAAATTTTTCGGTACCGTGCCAGAGCGCTGGGGAATCAATTTTGCGGGGCTCGGGTTCTACATCAAACCGACGTCGTTTAAACATACCGGCCTCTTTCCCGAGCAAGCCACCAACTGGAGCTGGATGCAAAGCCTTATCCAAAAACGCGTTTCAAGCGGTCTCGAGCGCCCTATGGTGCTCAACCTGTTCGGGTACACCGGCGGGGCAACGCTTGCTTGTGCGAAAGCTGGTGCCGACGTGTGCCATGTCGACGGTTCAAAAACCGCGATCGGCTGGGGGCGTGACAATGCTGCGCTCTCCGGTCTCGTCGAAAAGCCGATCCGCTGGATACTCGACGACGCCGTGGCGTTCGTCCGACGCGAGATAAAACGCGGCCGAAAATACGATGGCATCGTGCTCGATCCGCCCGCTTTCGGCCATGGACCCGATGGTGAAATGTGGAAGATTGAAAACGATTTCGTGCCGCTTCTTGATATGTGTTTCGAACTTCTTTCGGACCGCGCTTTGTTTTTCCTTATCAACGGTTATGCTTCGGGTTATTCCGCAGTGGCGTATGGGAATAATCTGTTCGCACTTCAAAAAAAACAAGGCGGCCGTATCGAAACCGGTGAACTGACCATCCGAGAAACGGACGGTGGTCGCTTGTTGCCGTGTGGTATTTTTGCGCGCTGGCAGAGTGTGTAAGGCGCTCCGTTCTTTGCTCTTTGCCTTGTTGTGTGGTATAGAAAAACACTACCTTTGTTTAGCGTGTTTGAGTGTCATCCGCGCGCCAGTTTTTAGCAAACGTATGATCACATCCATTTTGGCTCCGGCAACAATCAGCCCAGAAACTACCATGCCGGTGGTTCTTTTTGAGGACAATCATACTCTTGCGGTCTACAAACCGTACGGCTGGCTTACCCAAGGCGATCAAACCGGCGATATTAGTTTGCTCGATTGGGTTAAAGACTATCTTAAAACCACGTATCATAAGCCGGGCAATGTTTTTGTCGGCCTTGTCCATCGGCTCGATCGGCCAGTGGCTGGTATCGTAGTCTTTGCCAAAACAAGCAAAGGCGCAAGCCGCTTATCCGAGCAGTTTCGCGCCCACACCGTTACCAAGCGCTACCAAGCTCTTGTTGAAGGGAGTGTCGCTGCCGAGCGTGCCACGCTCATACATTTTCTCAGTAAAAACGAACGCACTAATACGGTTACGGCGTACAATGCTCCTACTTTAGGAGCGCTCCGTTGTGAATTGCAATATCGCGTTTTGGAGCGCTCCGCATCTGCCACGCTCGTTGAAATAGAGCTGAAAACTGGTCGTAGTCATCAGATCCGCGCCCAATTTGCGGCTATCGGGCACCCCCTTTGCGGTGATGTAAAGTATGGTGCCACACAACCTTTTATGCCACGTGCCCTAGCCTTAGTAGCCGAGCATCTTGTATTCAGCAAGGTGGCAGGGGAGGGAGGGGTGGTCATTACGCTGCCACGTTTTTTTAAAATGCGAGGTAAAACCATCACCGTCACTCATTGACAGATTTTTTATTTCCCCTATGCTTAAAATATTTATTTTAGAGCCGCGGGTTTTTGGCCCGAGTCGGGGAATGATGCCCAGTTTGTATGAAATCCTTACTTTTCCACTGCAGAAATTACCGTACGCGCGTCGGGGAACTCGCTGATCGTCCAGCAACGATCTGTCCTGAACCGGTAGGTGAGCGCGAACGGTTCTGCCACGACTGCGTCGTTGCTCTCATTACGGTCGAGCGGGGCGATGTTGTTGACGAAGTTGCTGAAAAAATGGCCCGCGAGATAGAAAAAATGGCCCGTGACGTGGGGCGAACAAAAATCGTTTTGCTGCCCTTTGCCCACCTATCGAGTTCGCTCGCCGATTCTACCACCGGTATCGCCGCCATCAAACGCATTGCCGAACATGTATCTAGTGCCGCGCTTGATGTAGAACGTGGGCATTTCGGATCGCACAAAGAACTCCTTATCGATCTCTACGGGCACCCCGGCAATACGCGCTTCCGTGAATTCTAAAACAAACCCTGCCTGCAAGGTTTGTTTTTAGATGATTCACGCATCCCTCCTTGAACACGCGAATATCATGATTTGTTATAAAAAAATAACATAATTTAACCAAAATTTCAAGCTCGTCAACAGAATGATCGTTTTTTGTTCGTAAAAAATAACAAATTTTGACAGATAATTTTGCAGAATGTTATAGTTCATTTCCTATGAAAGCAGCGCTTAAAAACCGTAAATTGGCTGAACGACTTGAAGAAATCGGCCTTTCTCCCAAAGCCACTACTATTTACGCGGCTCTTTTAGAGCTTGGGACTGCTGTCCCATCGCGGGTAGCAGAGTACACCAAAATCAATCGTACCACCGTGTATACTATTTTGGCGGAACTGGCAGGCTACGGCCTGATTAGTGAATTCGAACATAACAAAAAGTTGTGCTATCAGGTGGAACAACCAGTGCAACTCCTTACGTTTGCCGAAAGCCAGGTAGCGCTGGCACAGAAACGACTTGGTAGCGCTCAGCGCATCTTTCCGGAGATTGAGGGTATTTTATCGCGCTTGCCCAACCGCCCGAAGATTCGTTACTTCGAAGGGGTTGAGGGCGTGATGGAAGTGTATCGCGATCACGTGCAGCAGCGGCGTGCGTACGAAATGGCAGCTTTCGGCAATGCGGCCGAGGTGCAGAATTTTTTTTCCAAGCGGTTTTTACGCAGCTATGTAGAGCGTAAAATGCGTCTTAAGATAACGACCCGTGCCATTTTGCCCGACAGCGAGCGCGACATTAATTACAACCAGACTATTTATCAGCACGTTCCGGCGGAGTTCTGGCCGGTCGTACGGCATGTGCCCAAAGAGATCTTCACGTTCAAGAGCGAAATTACGATGTATGGGAACGATCGCGTCTCTGTTATCAATTTCCAGGAGCAGAGCATGGTGGGCATTATCATCGAAGATGCTACAATCCATGGCATGATGCGGATGATTTTCGAATTAGCGTGGAGGGCCTTACGAACTTAATGCACAGGTATGACGCACCACGAAGCGTACCAGTGGCTTTTATCGTTCAACACCATCTCTGCGGCGCCTGCTATCGGCCCGGAGCGCCTCACGCGCATCCGGCACCTTCTCGCGGCGCTCGGCAATCCGCACCAAAAAATACGTTCTTATGTACATGTGACCGGCACGAGCGGCAAAGGGTCGGTGGCGCTTATGTTAGGAAGCGTCCTTAAAACAGCGGGTTACAAAACTGCCGTACTCACGTCACCACACATCACCGACATTGTAGAACGCTGGCAAATCGACGGACGGGCTATGTCTCGAGCGGATTTTGTGCGCACCGTTCAAACTATACGCCAGGCCTTGCAACGTTTCATCTCCCTTCATCCGACGGATACTGTCAGTTTTTTGGAACTGCTTACCGTGATGGGGTTTGTTTATTTTGCCGAAAAGAAGGTTGATTACGCGGTTATCGAAGTAGGTATGGGCGGCCGGTTTGATGCTACGAACGTCATTCCTTATAAAGATGTGGCAATCATCACGACAATTGGCGATGATCACCGCGCGGCGCTCGGCGGATCGCTTAAGCGCATTGCGTGGCACAAAGCCGGAATCATTACCGGCCAAACGACGGTTGTTACTGGTCTGCTGCCTAAAGCGCTTGTCCCTTACGTAAAAAAAGAAGTTACTCGTACGCAAAGTACGCTGGTGGAATGTGTAACTCTTCCGTCGTCAGGCATGTCCGACACCGACTCGTTCCGTCCCCCCACGCATACGCTTAACGCGCAGATCGTGAGAACCGCGGCGCGTTCGCTCGGCGTCGCCGACGCGCTTATCGAACGAGGGGTGCGGCGGGTTCGTTTACCGCTCCGGTTCGAGCTTGTTTCCACCGCGCCCTACGTTATTCTCGATGGTGCGCACAATGAAGAAAAAATAGGCTCAACGGTTGCGGCCGTTCAAGAGCTTATTAGGGGTATAGAGAGCCGTGGCGGACGGGTTCGGGGCGTGCATCTCATCGTCGGTTTTTCACGCAGCAAAGACTATCCGCGCCTCATCGAGCAATTAAGCGCGTTGCCCCTCTCGAGTGTTTGTGCCACGCGCTTTGGGAGCAATATGTTCCGTAAAGCGGCGTTGCCTGGTGAGATTGTCCATCTCTTTAAAAAAAATCTGCCACGTTCTGCTGTTGTTAAGCCGTTCATTGATGGCCAGCTGGCCTGGGAATGGCTCGCGATACGTCTTAAACCAGATGATCTTGTTATCGTGACCGGCTCAATTTTTATGGCTGGAGAACTACGGCCGTATATCCGTAAACGGCTACGACAAGCATTTTAACGATGATGGGGTTTTCCCAAAAAAACTTCTGTTTTCTGGCCAGTTTGATACACTACATTCGTATTTTTGACTATTGAGGGTATGGATTTTCGTAAACTTCGCAATTATTTGGTGGCGATCCTCTTGATTGGCGTGACCGGTGCGTTCATCTGGATGCTTAAGTTTTTTGTGTACCCGCTGTTTTGGGCTGCCGTCATCGCAGCGTTGTTTTACCCGGTGTATAAGCGCATCAATGGATTTTTCCGGCATCCCAACCTCAGTTCCCTCATCAGTATTATCATCGTAACGCTCATCATCATTATTCCGCTTACTATCGTCGGACTTTTGCTTCTAAAAGAAACCACTACGTTTTACAATGAAGTCCGCGATGCGCAGGGCAGCATCTCTCAGACTATTCAGTCGCTTAATGCCTTTGTCAAAAATAATCCGCTCACTGCCCAGTTCCACATTGACGATGCGTATATCACGCAGAAAATTTCCGAAGGTAGCGGATTCGTACTCAACGTGCTCCTCGATAATCTCAAAACCTGGACGCAGAATTCTCTCGAATTCGTAGCCATGTTTATCTTAATGCTTTACACGCTGTTTTTCTTCCTGCGCGATGGCGAACGGATCATCAAAAAAATCATGTATCTTTCGCCGCTGCGGACAAAGCAAGAGCTGTCGCTTTATCACAAGTTTACCGCTACGGCCAGCTCCACCATCCGCGGCACTATTTTCATCGGCGGTATCCAGGGTTTGCTCTGTGGTATTGCGCTCGCCGTCGCCGGAGTCGATAGTGCGGTTATTTGGGGTATCGTAACCGTGTTTGCCTCTGTTATTCCTGGTTTTGGCTCATCTATCGTGTGGGTACCGGCGGCTTTATTCCTCCTGCTTGCGGGTGATATTTGGCAAGCAATTTTTGTCGCCGCGTTCGGCACTTTCATTATCAGCACCATCGACAACTTGCTTAGACCGGTACTTGTCGGCAAAGATATTCAGATGCATCCGCTCATCATCTTGTTCTCTACGCTTGGCGGTATCGCCGCATTCGGTATTTCCGGATTCCTTATCGGCCCGATCATTGCTGCGCTCTTTTTGGCCTTTTGGGAAATGTATGAAGAGTATTACACCAAAGACCTTGAGAAGCTGCAGCAACCGTAAGGCTTACGCACAACAACACTCCCTTTCGGGAGTGTTGTGATTTGAGGCGGGGGTAGGATTTGAACCTACGACCTTCGGGTTATGAGCCCGACGAGCTACCAGGCTGCTCCACCCCGCAATGTAGTATGTGTGGATCCGCTCGTACAGACGACAGACTTCGGATCCCCCGAAGTCTGGTCGTTTAAGTACGTGAGCTGACCGTGAGCGGCAGACCGGATTCGAACCGGCGACCTTCTCCTTGGCAAGGAGACGTTCTACCAACTGAACTACTACCGCATGTTCACGATTATACAGCACCAAAAAGGTTTGTCAAGCGCGAAAAAGGGGTTTGGATACTCTCTCTTTGCCTCTAGGATGCGCTGTCCGCTTGCGGGTGTAAGGAGGCCTGTGGCCTAGTAATTTTAAGGAGCCGTGGCGAAAGATACAGGCTATCCAAAGAAGTCGCCGCGTTTTTTAGTGCCCGCATAGGGTATATAAATCATGCGTATGAGCGAAGAAACAATCCTTAGAATGCTCCAAGATATCAAAGAGCGTGTTAATCAAGCAGCAACAAAGCAAGATGTTGCCCGTTTAGAAGAAAGAATGGTGCGTGATACCGGTCTGGTTTCCGGCCTTCTTAAAGATATTGAACGCCGGCGCTTTGAAGATTTGTTTAAGCATTCCAAGTAATCAGCAGCTCAGTTATCCAGAAGTTCTGTGGCCGGGTAGACAATTTCCGTTCGACTGGTTAGGATGGAACCACTATGCCATTCGTCCACCTTCATACCCATAGCCACTATTCGCTTCTTGATGCATTGCCGCAAGTCGACGATCTGGTGAAAACGGCTAAGGCCAAAGGGTTTGCCGCGCTCGCCCTAACGGACCATGCCAACATGTATGGCATTATTGAGTTTTACGAGAAATGCGAGAAAGAAGGGGTTAAGCCTATTTTGGGTGTAGAATTCTACGTGACGCCCGGTAGTCGGCATGATAAAACGTCTCCTAACCAGCATTATGACCACCTCGTCCTTTTAGCACTGACCGACAAGGGTTATCGTAACCTGCTCAAACTTGTCTCGCTCTCGCATACCGAAGGCTTGCATGTGAAACCGCGCGTCGATAAGGAACTCCTGCGCGAATACCGCGAGGGACTTGTAGCGCTCTCTGGTTGTCTTGAAGGCGAGATTCCACGCATCCTGCACAAAGAACAGAATTACGAGAAGGCCAAAAAAGTAGCGTTGGAACTACGCGATCTCTATGGTCCGGAGAATTTTTACCTTGAGCTTAACGATTTACCGGCGCTCTCTGGTCAGCAAGAGGTGAATGATCAGCTTATCAAACTTTCAACTGATACCGGCATTCCGCTCGTCGTGACGCGCGACGCTCATTACCTCGAACCCGACGATGCTGAAGCGCAAGATGTTCTCACCTGTATCCGCGATGGCCACAACGTAGACGATACAAGTCGCCCGAGTATGGCGAGCGTAGATTATTCTCTCGCAAGTACCGAGGAGATTACCAAGCGGTTCGCCCACGTGCCTGAGGCTATTGAGAATACGCAAAAAATCGCTGATCGCGTAGAACTTAAACTCGAGCTTAACAAATGGAAATTCGCACAGGTCGATTTGCCGCCCGGAAAAACCGTCGACGAACATTTGCGCGATACGGTGTACGAAAAACTCGAACCGCTCATGGAAATCACGGATAAAGTGCGTGAACGTGTCGACTATGAACTCGGCATTATTACCAAAAAAGGGTATTCTCCTTATTTTTTGGTCGTTGCTGATTATGTTAACTATGCTCGTACTCACGATATCGTAGAAACCACTCGTGGATCCGGTGCTGGGTCGCTAGTGTCATACGCGCTCGGTATTACGACGGTTAACCCGCTCGATTTTAAATTGCCGTTCGAGCGTTTTTTGAATCCGTTCCGGCCGAGCCCTCCCGATATCGATACCGACTTTGCGGATAACCGGCGCGATGACATGATCGCTTATGTCACCAAGAAATACGGTGTGGACAAAGTGGCGCAGATTATCACGTTCGGTACCATGGCGGCCCGCGGTTCCATTCGCGATGTGGGCCGCGCACTCGGGTATTCGTATTCGTTCTGCGACCAGGTTTCAAAACTGGTTCCTTTTGGCGCGCAAGGTTTTCAGATCACCATTGCCAAAGCGCTTGAGCTTGAGCCTGAACTCAAAAAACTTTACGAAACCAACGCCCAGGCGCGGCGTCTTATCGATCTGGCGCAAAAGGTAGAAGGATGTGCGCGCCATACGTCGGTACATGCCGGCGGCGTGGTTATTTCACCGACGCCTCTCACGGACTATACGCCAGTACAGTTTGAAACGGGCGGCACCAAACTCACGACGCAGTACGAAATGCACGCTGTTGAAGCGGCTGGCGTTCTTAAAATGGACTTTTTGGGTATCCGCAACTTGTCGATTCTTGGTACGGCCATCGAAATTATTGAGAAAACGACCGGGCAAAAAATTGATATCTTTAAACTCGCTCCCTGGGACGATAAAAAAACCTACGACATGCTCGCACGGGGTGAAACTATCGGCGTCTTTCAGTTGTCGAGTTCGGGTATGACGCGCTACCTTAAAGAACTCCGCCCCACCAATATTTTCGACATTATGGCCATGGTGGCATTGTTTCGTCCGGGTCCCATGGAATCGATCCCTGATTACATCAAACGCGCGCACAACCCCGAGCTCGTCGACTATCTTGATCCGCGCATGAAAGATTACCTTGACCAGTCCCTCGGGCTGATCGTGTACCAGGACGACGTGCTTTTGACCGCTATCAATTTGGCGGGTTACAACTGGGAAGAGGCCGATAAATTCCGCAAGGCCATGGGTAAGAAAGTACCCGAAGAAATGCAGAAACAAAAAGATAAATTCTATACGGGCGCCAAAGAGCACGGCAAACTTTCTCAAGAAGTAATCGACATATTGTGGAAACGCATCGAACCGTTTGCGGCGTACGGATTTAATAAGGCGCATGCGGCCAGCTATGCGGTAGTCGCGTATCAGACCGCGTACCTCAAAGCCAATTTTCCGGTGCAATACATGACCGCCATTCTCATCGAAGAAAGCGGGGATGTTGATAAGGTACCGCCCATTATCCACGAAGCAGAGCGCATCGGCGTAAAAGTGTTGCCGCCGGACATCAACGAAAGCTTCAAGAGTTTCGCGATGATTACGGATAAAGAGGATGCGGCAAAAAATACGGAATTGTCATCTGCCGGGCAGCCCATTAAAGGCTACATCCGTTTCGGCCTCAACGGCATTAAAAATCTCGGTGAACATATTGCCGAAGTTATTTACCGCGAACGCAAAGAAAACGGACGCTACAAAGACTTTGAAGATTTTCTGCGCCGCGTGAAAGACAAAGATTTGAACAAGAAGTCGCTCGAGAGTTTGGCTAAATGCGGCGCGCTCGATAGTTTTGGGTATGACCGCGGACTCATCTTGGGCAATATGGATACCATCCTCGCCTTTGTGCGCGCGAACAATGAAATTGCGGCTAATAAGCAGTTCAACTTATTCTCGGGCACTGGTATTGATCTATCGCACAAGCTCAAACTTGCTCCGGCACCCCCCGCGACCGTCGAAGATAAATTAAAGTGGGAAAAAGATCTGCTCGGCGTGTACGTATCCGCGCATCCGTTCGAGCATTTTCAGAAAGCGCTCGGCCGCTCACTCACCGCCATCAAAGATCTCGGACTCTACCCGCGCAACACCTGGGTGGTCGTCGGTGGTATCATCGAAAAAGCGAAGAAAAAAATCACCCGCTCCGGCAAACCCATGATGTTCGTCGCCATCCAAGATACGAGCGGCAGTTTGGAGCTTTTGGTTTTCCCCAAAGTATACGAAACGAGCAAAGATATCTGGATCGAAGGTGCGATGGTGTGCGTCATGGGTAAAACCTCGGAAGAGGAAGAAGATGATAAATTGTTCGTAGAAAAGGGTTATCTGCTTACGCCTGAATCAGCTCCGGCGCTTGCCGTGCAGCTCTCGGCTGTTAATATGCAGGATAAAGGCCGTAAGAACCGCGATTATGACGATTATCCATCTCGCGAAGAATTCGCCCCTGCACAACCGCAGGTGGCTTCGGTAGAAATCGACGTGCAGAGCGAAATCGTAACTATCAAAGTCGGTTCATCGCTCGCGCCGGCGCAAATTGCTACGCTCAAGCAAATTTTTACGGCGCATCCTGGTGTACAGCGCGTGAATATACAAGCTGAAGGAAAAACTATTGCCACGCCGTTTACAATTACCGCATCGCCTGAGGTGGTAGAGCTTATCCGGCAGAGCCTGCGATAGAAGATAACAAAAAAACGGCAGTGTTGCGCTGCCGCAGTGAAAAAGGGCGAATCCCGAGATTACTGCCTTACGCCACTCCCGTTGGGTGCCGCTCTCGTCACCCGTACGTTCTTGGCGAGGAGGCCTTTGGGGCCTACGTTGATTTCGAAGGCAACATCGTCACCTTCATTGAGCGACCGGCGCGCTTCGCCATTCCCGACGATGTTCGAGAAATGGACGAAGACATCCGGTCCTCCGCTTCCCTGGGCGATGAATCCATAGCCCTTGGCATCGCTGAACCACTTCACCTTGCCGGAAGTGGCCCTGCCCTCCTGTCCTTCAAACGCCAGCTCAGACATGTTCCTTCTCCTTGCCCCGTTCCTTAGGGCAACGGGTATCCTGCCTCCTGCTTATTTTTTTGTCAACTTGTCAGCCTTCGTGTGCCACGAAAGCGAGCACCTGGCATTCACTACCCATGTCTCCCCTAAAGGGAGCGAGAACGTGGCCATAGTGCGCGATGTGGTTCGGGCTCGAACGCAACAGGAGGCATTCCAGCGTGCAGCTGAAATTAAACGTTTGATGGCGGTCGCGGAACGAAACAAATCGCCGGATCATCTTTTCTACGTACATGCCAGGCCGGAGTTCCGCCCCTTTTGGTGTATCAAATTCTTCGGCGGCGAGCCATGTGATAAGATAGGTTTGCCACGTCCCGTGCGTGATAATCCTGATGTTATCGCGCCTGAGCGGCTGGGTAGAATGATCGGTACCTGGAAAGAGAATCAGCGGTTGTTCGTTCGAAGGAGAAGATTCGTGCCGCAGGCGCTCCACTTCGGTTTGGGGTACGGGAAATACCCGTAGATTGTGTACGCGCGGATCGCTCCCGACCGGAGACTGCGGTTTGGGATCGCTCGTGTCCAAGCCGGGCAGGACCTCGAGATGAGGACGGTTAAAACGTCGCCAGTTCATGGGTAACCTCCGGTTTCCTAATTCGTGTTCTACAACCCTTTCGGGTAAAATGCAAGTTCTATGATTATTTTTGTACGCGGTGAAGATGTGCGGCGCGCGGAACGATTCGTTGCCGAACAAATTACGCGGTTTCGTGAAAAACGCGATCCGGCGGGGTACAACACTACCATACTTGATGCTAAAGACGCTTCCGAAGAAGCGCTGCGTTCCGCTGTTACGGCCAGCCCTTTTTTGGCGGATAAGCGTTTGGTAGTAATTAAAAATCCTCTCAGCGCGAGCCGTGAGATGATACGCCTGGTGCAAGATTTTGCCGAAAAAGGCGTGCCGGCAACCGCGGTTGTAATTGTTTGGCAGGTCGCAGCGCTTGCGCGGTTTAAAGAGGTGCAAGAAACGGCCAAGCTTCTTGGTCAAGGGCAGTATGTTTATGATTTTAATCCCTTGGTCGGGTTGGAGCTTGAACGCTGGGTCCAAGAAGAAATCAAGCGGCGCGGCGGCACCGGCATCGAGCCTGCGGCTTTGCGCGACCTTATGAAAGCCGGTATGGACGTCGATTTCATCGATACAGCGCTTGACCAAATGATCGCGCATGCCGGGGGCGCTGTGATCCGTCCGGCCACCGTTACCCTTTTTATCACTAGCGCAGTTAACGAAACGGTGTTTCAGGCTTTGGATGCATGGTTTGCCGGAAATAGCAGCCGTGCACTTGCACTTCTTGAAGCGCGCCGCGAGGCCGGTGATGAAGATGAGCAGATTCTCGGTTCGATCATTTGGGGTGTGCGCACCCTTCTTCAGATAGCCGGTTTTTTGCAGAAGTACCCTGTGTCCACCTCCGAAGACATGGCGCGCGATCTTAAAATTAACCCTTTTGTGGTCAAAAAAAACCGCCCTATCGCCGAACGGCTCGGATTTTCGCGGTGTGCTGCTATTGTTGCGGAGGTAGCTGCGCTTGATGAGGCGGTCAAGACTGGCCGTATCACTGCCGGTCTCGCCGTCGACCGTTTAGTTGCTGCCAATCCTTTTAAGTAAAACAAAACCACCTGGGCAGTACCCGGGTGGTTGTGCGGCGCGCCGCTTACTTCATGGCGTGCACTTTTTTCATGAGGCGGGAAAGCTTACGAGCAGCAGTATTTTTTTTGATTGTACCGTGCTTGGCAGCTTTATCGAGCGCCTGCTGGGCGAGGCGAACGGTTTCGAGAGCGGTTTTTTTGCTGCCCTCCCGGACGGTTTTCTTGATGGCTTCGCGGAAAGCGTCTTTGCGGGCCTTGTTAAGGGCAGCGCGTTTGGCATTCTGGCGCAAAGCTTTTTTGGCGTTAGCTTTATTTGGCATAAGAGAAAATAATCAATACCGGTGCCGAGAGCGTGGTACCCGTATTTTGTACCGCCAACGGGAATCGAACCCGTATTACCACATTGAAAGCGTGGTGTCCTAGCCACTAGACGATGGCGGCAAGCTTTTTGTGAAACTAGAATATATTTCTATCAGAGTGCGGGGTGGAAGTCAAGTTTTGGGTTGGGGAAGAGGGGATTAGGGACTAGTGATGAGGAATTTAGTCAAACTAATCTTAATTTATAAAATTTTGCTGAATTTCCTTATTCTTATCCACACAAAACCCTTTACACCTTTTTTGAATGAAGTACTCTTGGTCGCACGAGGGGTGAGCTGTCGTGCGCGTCGACAGTTTTTTGTTCCTCTGAAACGCAATCTTTTTAGTTGGAGATTGAAAAAAGGAGTCCCCATGACCACTCTCAGGTCGTTCCTTGTTGAAGGTCAATCGTCAAAGTCGGTGGTGGTCGCACCCCCACTTCCCAGTGAACATCGCTCTTTTTGGCCCGTTGCTAATAAGGAGATACTTTGGGGTTGGAAAAGAGATGCTCAATGTCAAAGCCGAGTTGTCTATTTTTCAGGTCGTCTAGAAATGCTTGAACAAGGTATTTCGGTCGCTGATAGCTTTTTCTTTTATCAGCACAAGACCAATCGATTGGCTGCGGACCTGCTTGGTGCCCAGCTTACAGCGGCTATTGCTGGTATCAAAGATTTTTTGGCCCAACGTCGTCTTGAGGTCAAAAGTCTTGATAGATCCTCAAGTATTGTTAGGTTTAAATTTGGAGTGCCTCGCACTTTGGATTTGGACCGTGTCACTCGACTCCTAATGCGCCGTCCCCGGAGGAAGGCGCAAACGTCAACCCTTCCTTCGACAGAACCTGTCGTTGAAGCAGTTGTGGATCTGTTGCCTGCAGACGTATATCTTGGTTCGGGTGTATCCTATGAAGCAGGGTTGCCCACCCTCTGTGAAGTCCATGATTATTTTTGTCTTGATAACAGGGCAGAAACAGGATTCACCTTCGGTGTTGCGGATGAACTGCCTGCATGGTTAGAAAAGAATCCGTTGGCCGTACTCAAGAATTTCTGTTCTCTCCACACCAAGGCACTCGTTGCTCCCCCTACGCCTGCGCAACGTTTTGTTGCCGAGTTGTGGAGTAAGGGTCTTGTTAGACAAGTTCTTAGTGATAACGTAGATAACTTGTTATGCAAGGTCAATGTTCCTTTTGAGAGAACTCGAGGAAGCGGGGTCTTTAACGAACGTTTCCCCGTTCGTTTTCTCACCAGGGCACTGCTAGTTGTTGGAGTAGCTGCGGATCGAAGAGAAATAATCCGACAGGCTCGTGGCAAACGGATGCAGGTGATAGTAGTCGATCCTTGCGCTAAAGTTTCCCACGGTGTGCAGCATCTGAACTTCCTAAGGTCAGGCGATGTGTTTTTCCGCCTTACTGCCGAACAGTTCTTTGGCAGGCTGTATAATGCTCTTAGGGCTAGGAGCGGTTATGGAGTCTGAGCTTCGCGCCTTCCGAAACAACTATCGAACGGCTCGCAGTCGTCTCTTGTCGGACATTGATGGTCTAACCGTGGAAGCTCTAGACTGGCAAATCACCCCGGGCCTAATTACAATTGGCACATCCCTCCTTCACATCATTGGCTTTGAGCGCATGCTTATTGCCGCTGTTGAGGGTTGCGATGTCCGACTGATAATAAAGCAACCGGAGTGGCTGGTATTTGCCCCAGGTTTCCGTCGCCTGCTTCCCACCTCCCATCCAACCTCGTTCCCGCTTAGCTTTTATGTCGATTTGCTAACTAAGCAGGAACAGATAACCTGGAATTTTCTTGGGAAAATGTCGGATAGAATTATGAGTGCACGCTCAAAATTCTATGCCGATAATAAGCTGTTTCAGGATAGTGGGCTTGAAGACAGAGAGAATCGACAGCTGCTGAGTGCTTTATTGCAACACGAGCAGTACCATCGTGGGCAAATTACGCTCCTTAAGTACCTGTTCCTTCGTGCAACAGAAAAAAGTTCCTAATAGGCCATCTTGCCTGGTTTGTGCCAGATTGCCTTTTCTAAAATATGTCCCCTTCACCCGCTCGTACCATCCTCATTCTCGGTGCCTCAAGTTGGATTGGTCATTATCTGACAGGTGAATTGCATACCATAACGACCGATATCCCGGTTAAAATTATCGGGACTTTCTGCGCCAATAAACCGGCGAAACCGGATGACGTATTTCCATTTGATTTTCGAGCTCCGGCTTCCTTATTTTCTTTTCTTGCTGATAGTAGGCCTGATATAGTCATAAATCTCCTGGGAGGTGTTGACGAATCTTTGTTTCAGTTCAACAGGAAGCTTGCAGGCATCCTGGCGGAAAATGATTCGCATCATGTTTTTATGTCTTCATCCATGGTTTTCGATGGCAGAGCGAATCAGCCGCATACCGAAACGGACGTTACGCAAGGGAAAAGTGATTATGGCGTTTTTAAAGCCCGCTGTGAAGAAGTAGTGCGGTCGGTAGCCGGGGATTATTCTATTGTCCGTATTTCTGCTGTTCACGGATTTGCACCGAACAAAATTTCCAGAACCGAGCGTTTCCTTAAACGATTGGCTCAAAACGAAATTATCGAAGTAGATAGCGGAGTTTTTCAAAATAGATTGTCCATAGCTCAGATGTCTAAAATGCTTGCGGCTCTTGTTATTACTTCGGCTCAAGGTATTTTCCACCTGGGCACTAGTGATCAGAGTGAGGAGATAGATTTTTTAGGAAGGATGGCGGAAATTTTTGGTTATTCGCGCACTCAACTAGTAGTTAAACCCGCGCCGGCGAAGTATCTGACGGTTATCCCGAATAATATTTTTAACGTGGTAGGGGATGGTTTTAAACGAACAGAACTCGATACGCTCCATGAAATTAGAGCCTTGCCGGAATTTCAAAAATACAAACGCACGGTTTAGATAGAGCCTCCGTCATTGCGAGCCTGCCTACCGCAGGCAGGCTTGTCTGTCGTTAGACAGGGAGGGACCCGCCGCGGTGGGTTCTCGCAATGACAAAGGTTTTGTCTGAAGTAGTAGGCAGATGCCAACTTGTCCACTGCCATTTTCTTGACACTATCGCCAAAATTTTGTATTACACCTCTACCTTTACCCCGTGGCACGTACTCTCCGGCGCGATTATCGCCCGGCGGGTTCGTCAACAAAGCAGAGTCAAAAACGCAAGGAAGCTCGCTTTGGCCACCTAATTTCCCTTCGGATGTCGTCCTTGCTTGCCCAAAGGTAACGAATACAAACCGCTCACCCCCGGTTTTAGTTTTGTTTTATTTCAGGTTGTGGGATGGAAAGGCGGGTGGTTAAAGGAATGGCAGAATAGTTGCGGCGTATGAAGTAGGTTTTTATCGCTAAAAAGCGATGAGCACGTACTTTATACGCTAACCTTAAACGGTGTTCTTCGTATGCCATCACCTACGTTTAAAAAGCAGTATCGACCGCATTTGGAGCGGAAGTATTTCACCAAACCGCCGGCCATCCCGTTGCCGGATTTGATCGAACTCCAGAAGGATTCGTATGCCTGGTTTTTAAAGACCGGCATTAAAGAACTCTTCGATGAAGTGTCGCCGATGACCGATTTCTCGGGCCGCGACCTTGAACTTTCACTCGAGAACTACTATTTAGACGAACCTCGTTTCGACGAAGTGACCTGCCGCGAACGCAACATCACTTTTGAGGCCCCGCTGCGCGTCAGTGCCCGTTTGTACAACAAGCGCACCAAGCAATCCAAAACCCAAGAAATCTACTTGGGTGATTTGCCGCTCATGACCGCACGCGGCACGTTTGTCATTAATGGTATCGAACGCGTCGTTGTTACCCAGTTTATCCGCAGTGCCGGCGCCTTCTTTATGGCCGAAACCGTCCGCGGCCGCCGTTTCTACGGTGCCAAGATCATTCCGAACCGTGGCGCCTGGATCGAAGTGGAAACCGATCAGAACAACGTGCTCTGGATTAAAGTCGACCGTAAACGCAAGGTGGCGGCCACGTCGCTTTTGCGCGCTTTTGGCTACGAGTCCGACGAGCAGATCAAAGAACTCTTCAAAGACGTCAACACTCATCCCAATATCGATTACGTCGAAGCGACTATCAAGAAAGATGCGGCGAGTAACATGGATGAAGGTCTTATCGAAGTCTATAAGCGCATCCGTCCTGGTGACTTGGCCACAGCCGACAACGCCAAGAGTCTTATTTACGCCATGTTCTTCAATTTCGACCGCTACGACCTAAACCGCGTCGGTGTCTATAAATTCGCCACCAAATTCGACTTGCCGCTCACGAGCGAAGATTACGATAAGAAAGAACACCGTGTACTCTCGCCCGAGAAACTCCTGGCCGTGCTCAAAGAAGTCGTGCGCCTCAACGTTTCGCAAGAAGAAGCTGACGACGTGGACCACCTCGGTAATCGCCGTGTGCGCGCCGTAGGCGAACTTGTGCAGAACCGCTTCCGCATCGGTTTGGCCCGCATGGAGCGCATCGTCAAAGACCGCATGAGCACCCTTGAGATCGACGACGTAACCCCGAACAAACTCATCAACGCCCGCCCGGTGACGAGTGCGATCCGCGAGTTCTTCATGAGTTCGCAGCTTAGTCAGTTCATGGACCAGATTAATCCGCTTGCCGAACTTGAGCATAAACGCCGTCTCTCGGCTCTTGGTCCGGGCGGTTTGGCTCGCGACCGCGCCGGTTTTGAGGTGCGTGACGTGCATACCACCCACTATGGCCGCGTCTGTCCCATCGCCACTCCCGAAGGTCCGAACATCGGTTTGGTTAATCATTTGGCCAGCTTTGCGCGTGTCAATGAATTCGGTTTTATTGAAACGCCCTACCGTAAAGTGCTGCGCGAAGTTGCGAACGATGCCAAACTTACCGAAGGCGAAACGCTCCGCGGTGACGTAGAAGGTATTAAAGACGGCACCAAGATCACCAAAGACATCGCCGCCAAGCTTGCCAAAACCAAACTCGAAAGAATTCCGGTTCGTCCGCGCCTCACGAGTGAAATCGTGTACTTGAACGCTTTCCGCGAAGAAAAAATGACGGCTGCCACAGCCACTACCCGTGTTGATGACAACGGCTACTTCCTTGAAGAAGTGGTTCCGGGCCGCATCAACGGCAAACCGGGCGTGGTCAAGACTATCGATCTTGATTATCTTGATGTCGCTTCGAGTCAGGTTGTGAGCGTGGCTACGTCGTGTATTCCATTCCTCGAACACGACGATGCTAACCGCGCCCTCATGGGTACGAACATGCAACGTCAAGCCGTGCCGTGCATCAAGCCGGAAACTCCCTACGTCGGTACCGGCGTTGAGCGTGAAGCGGCCATGAATACCGGCCATATCATCGTTGCGCCCGAAGACGGCGAAATTACCGAAGTCGACAGCGCGCACGTGGTACTCAAAGGCAAAAGCGGCAAAGTCCACTCTTACATTTTCAACAAATTCATCCGTTCCAACGCGTCTACCTGTATTGACCAGCACCCGGCCGTCGTCATGGGCCAGAAAATCAAGAAAGGCGACTTCCTTTCTGATGGTCCTTCGATCCGCGAAGGCGAAATGGCACTTGGCCAGAATATGCTGGTCGCCTACATGATTTGGGAAGGCTTTAACTACGAAGACGCCATCATCATTTCCGAACGCGTCATCCAACGTTCCGATTACTCGTCGGTTCACATCGAGGATTACACCATCGACGTGTCCGAAACCAAGCTCGGACCCGAAGTCGTTACTTCCGATATCCCGAACGTCAGCGAAGAAAAACTCAAGAACCTCGATTCCGAAGGTATCATCCGCATCGGTGCCGAAGTAAAATCAGGCGATATCCTCGTCGGTAAAATCACGCCCAAAGGCGAAACTGAACTCTCGGCTGAAGAGCGTTTGCTCCGTGCCATCTTCGGTGAAAAAGCCCGCGATGTGCGCGATTCGTCTTTGTATCTCGAGCACGGCGAACACGGTAAGGTTATCGGTGTGCGCATTTTCTCGGCTGAAAACGGCGACAAACTCGAACCGGGCGTCATTAAGCGCGTCCAAGTCACCGTCGCTGATTTGCGCAAACTCCAGGTGGGTGACAAAATGGCCGGCCGCCACGGTAACAAAGGCGTCGTGTCCAAAGTCGTTCCCTCCGAAGACATGCCGTTCCTTGAAGACGGTACGCCCATCGATATTGTGCTTTCCCCGCTCGGCGTTATCTCGCGTATGAACCTGGGTCAGATTCTCGAAACGCATCTTGGTCTTGCGGCCAACGCCCTCGGCTACAAAGTCGCTACGTCCGTACTCAACGGCATGACCGAAGAACAGATCCGCGAAGAACTCACTCGCGCCGGCTTTCCGCATTCGGGTCAGGTACAGCTCTACGACGGCCGCACGGGCGAACCGTTTGAGCACGAAACGACCGTTGGTTATAAATACATGCTCAAACTGAACCACATGGTGGAAGACAAGATCCACCAGCGCTCCATCGGTCCGTACTCCCTCATCACTCAGCAGCCGCTCGGTGGTAAGGCTCAGTTCGGTGGTCAGCGTTTCGGTGAAATGGAAGTCTGGGCTATAGAAGCGTACGGTGCTGCGCATACCTTGCAGGAAATCCTCACCATCAAATCCGACGACGTGCCGGGCCGCTCCAAAGCCTACGAAGCGATCATCAAAGGCGAAGACGTTAAAAAAGTTAACATTCCGGAGTCGTTCAACGTGCTCGTGCGCGAACTCAAAGGTTTGGCGCTCGACGTAACGCTCCTCAAGAAAACCGAATCCGGCGAGTTCCGCCCGCTCGAAGAAGTGAAAGCCGAAGAAGAGCGCCGCAACCGCGAAGAGGCGGACACGCTCGCCTACGGCGGCGAATGGGGCAAGCAGCTGGAACGCCGCGAGGGTGAGGCTCCGTCCCAACCTCAAGAGTAATTCCTTAGCGCTTCTAACGAATTCCTATGTTCCAACGCGATCAATTGCAAGCCATGGACTTCGACGCCATCCGCCTCAAACTGGCGAGCCCGGATGTCATCAAAGGCTGGTCTTTTGGCAAAGTAGAAAAACCCGAAACCATCAATTACCGCACCCAGAAACCGGAACGCGGTGGCTTGTTCGCCGAAGAAATCTTCGGGCCGACCAAAGACTACGAATGCCACTGCGGCAAGTACAAGAAAATTCGTTACAAAGGCATCGTCTGTGATAAATGTGGCGTAGAAGTCACCTACGCGCTCGTTCGCCGTGAACGCATGGGCCATATCGAACTCGCGGCTCCGGTGTCGCATATCTGGTTCTTGCGTTCCGTACCATCCAAAATTGGTTTGGTACTCGATCTCTCGGCCATGTCGCTTGAAAAAGTGATGTATTTTGCATCCTTCATCATCACCCACGTCGACGAAGAAGCCAAAAAACAGACCTTCGAACTCTTGCGCCAGGAATTCAAGACCAAACGCAAACAGCTCGACAAAGAGCGCGAACAATCCATCGAACGCGCCAACGCATCCAAAACCTCGGCCGAAGAACTCGAGAACGTGGCTAATGAATTCGACCGCAAAGTGAAAGCGCTTGAAACCGATTTCCAGGCCGCGGACAAAGAACTCAAAGAGCTCCAGGTCCTTAAAATTATTTCCGAAACCCGCTACCAGGAGTTGTCGCTCCGTTACGGCCATCTTTTTGAAGCTGGCATCGGCGCCGAAGCCATCCACAAACTCCTCTCGCGCGTTGATCTTGAAGCCACGATGCAGCAGCTCACTGACGAGCAGGAAAAATCCAAAGGCGCGCGCCTCGAAGCCATCGTTCGCCGCAAAAAACTCCTTAAGAGTTTGCATAAAAACGGGTTGCGTCCGGAATGGATGGTACTAACTGTCCTCCCGGTTATCCCGCCGGATCTGCGCCCGATGGTCGCGCTCGATGGCGGCCGCTTTGCTACCTCCGATTTGAACGACCTTTACCGCCGCGTCATCAACCGCAATAACCGCCTCAAGCGCCTCATCGAACTCGATGCGCCGGAAGTCATCTGCCGCAACGAAAAACGCATGTTGCAAGAAGCCGTCGACGCCCTTATCGACAACAACGCCCGCCACTCCAAAACCGTCACCGCTTCGACCGGCCAGAAACGCCAGCTCCGCTCGCTCGCCGACATCCTTAAAGGTAAGCAGGGCCGTTTCCGCCAGAATCTTCTTGGTAAACGTGTCGACTACTCCGGCCGCTCGGTTATCGTCGTCGGTCCGCAGCTCAACATCGACGAGTGTGGTTTGCCAAAACGCATGGCGCTCGAGCTCTTCAAGCCGTTCATCATGAGCGACATCATCAAACGCGAACTCGCTCACAATGTGCGCAGCGCGAGCCGCTTCATTGAAGCGGAAAGCGACGAAGTGTGGGACATCCTCGAAGAACTCACGAAGAAAACCCGCGTGCTTTTGAACCGCGCTCCGACGCTGCACCGCCTCGGTATCCAGGCCTTCCGCCCGCGCCTCATTGAAGGTAAGGCCATCCAGCTCCATCCGCTCACCTGTACGGCCTTTAACGCCGACTTCGACGGTGACCAGATGGCCGTGCACCTTCCGCTTTCCGCCGAGGCCCGCTGGGAAGCTGAAAACCTTATGGCCGCCGAGAAAAACCTCCTCAAACCGGCTACGGGTTTGCCAGTCGTTACTCCGAAACAGGACGTCGTACTCGGTTGTTTTTACATGACGAGCTACAACGCCGAAGATACAGGCGATGTAAAGAAATTCTTCGCGTCCGAACAAGAAGCCAAGCTCGCGTACCGCAGCCGCCTCGTGACGCTCCGCCAGCGCGTCAAGATTTTGCTCTCCCCGGAAACGATGAACAAGTTCCCCGAAGGAACGGATCGTTTGGTGGAAACGTCGGTTGGCCGCCTACTCTTCAACGAAATCGTACCGAGCAAAATGCCGTTCTACAACGAGCAGATCGACGTGAAAAAACTTTCCAAGGTCATTAGCTTGCACCTCGAATTCTACGGCCAAGAAAAGACCGCCTTCTTCCTCGACGACCTCAAGAACCTCGGGTTCCGCTACGCCACCCGCTCGGGCTTTTCGCTTGGCATGGAAGACTTCCCGCGCATCGAAGCCAAACCCGAAATTCTCAAAGAAGCTGATAAAAAAGTAGAAGAAATCGAAGATCAGTATGCTAATGGTTTGCTCACCCAGGCCGAACGCCATGCTGCGATCATCGAAATCTGGACCGGCGCCAAAGATAAAGTCATTGCCGGTAACAAAACCATCCTCAACAAGAACGGTCCCGTGTATGCCATGATCGATTCGGGTGCCCGCGGTTCCTACGGTCAGCTTGGTCAGGTTATGGGTATGAAAGGTTTGGTACAGTCGCCGTCCGGTGAAATCATTGAAATGCCGATCAAAGGCAACTTCAAAGAAGGTTTCACGTCGCTTGAATATTTCATCTCTTCGCACGGTACGCGTAAAGGTCTTTCCGATACGGCTCTTCGTACCGCCAACGCCGGGTACCTTACCCGCCGTTTGGTCGACGTATCGCAAGATGTCATCGTTGTTGAAGACGATTGCGGTGAGAACATCGGCGAAGTCTTTACTGTTGAGCAGAGTAAACAAATGGGTGAGAAACTTGCTGACCGCGTGTGGGGTCGCTACACTGCTTCGGCCCTTAAGCACGACGGCAAAACCATCTTGGAGAAAGGTGAAATTATCGACGACAAGATGGCTCGCGAACTCGACAAAATGGGCGTACAGTCCGTGCACGTGCGCAGCATCTTGCAGTGCCGTTTGCCCAAAGGCGTCTGCCGCAAGTGCTATGGTTTCGATCTCTCCAACAATAAACCGGCTGAAATGGGTACCGCTGTCGGCATTATCGCCGCGCAATCCATTGGTGAACCGGGTACACAGCTGACCCTTCGTACTTTCCACGCCGGTGGTGTTGCTGGTGGCGATATTACGCAAGGTTTGCCGCGTGTCGAAGAACTTCTTGAAGTGCGCGCTCCCAAACACCAAGCCTTTTTGGCTGGCGTGTCGGGTAAAGTGGAAATTGAAGATGCTGAAGGTCGTGTGGTTACCAACGAATCCGGCAAGAAGATTTTTGAGGGTCGCGGTGGTCAGAAGATCGTCAAGATCCACTTCGAGGGTCAGGATGAGTTTGCTGTCAAATTCAAGAAAGAAGACGAAGTATCGGTAAAAGACGGTGCTACCGTAGAAAAAGACCAGGTGCTCGTCGTACGCGGTTCGACCGGCGAAGAAGTGAAAGCTCCGTACGGCGGTACCGTGAAAGTCACTAAGAACCAGATCGCGTTGGCATACCAAGGCCCGCGCGTCCACGAACATCTTATTCCGCTTGGCTACAAGATCCTCGTCAAAAATGGCGATGTGGTAGAACGCGGGGATCGTCTGACGGACGGCAGTATCAGCCTCCACGAACTCCATGAATATAAAGGCCGACCGGCTGTGCAGCGCTACGTACTTGAAGAAGTACAGGCCATCTATTCGTCGCAGGGTCAAAAAGTAAACGACAAGCACGTTGAACTCATCATCCGCCAGATGTTTAGTCGTGTACTCGTCGAAGACGCCGGTGATACCGAACTTCTCCCGGGCGAAACCATCGAAAAAGCGCACTTCGAATTCAATAACCAGCAGATCAAGAAAACGGGCGGCAAAGCAGCTACGGCTCGCGAAATGCTTCTGGGTGTAAGTAAGGTCGCGCTTACGACGCAGAGCTTCCTCTCGGCAGCGAGCTTCCAGGAAACCGCGCGCGTACTCATCAACAGCGCTTCGACCGGCAAGATCGACTACTTGGACGGCCTCAAGGAAAACGTCATTATCGGCCGCCTCATTCCGGTCGGCACTGGTTTCAATCAGGAGCAAGAGCTCGACATGAGCGTAAAGAAAGAAGAAACGACTGCGTAAAATTCATCGAATAGTTACGACAAAACTCTCCTCTATCGCAGGAGAGTTTTGTTATGCCTGGCTTTTTTGCGATCGCAAACCTCTAGATCTAAATCTAGTAGTTACCCCGAGTATATCTTGACGTATGTTAAAAAATATAGTACCCAACTGGTGGTAGCCTGCTTGAAACTGAGGAGGGGATGATGCTGGCCAAGAAAGTACTGTGTTTTGGACTGCTTTTTGCTTTCGGGTGTGCTGCACAGAGCAATGCACTTTCGCCGCGCGAGACCGGTAATATCCGAGATTTGCGGCTACCTGTGCATCTTGTTCACGCTCGTGCTGCATCATCGGACGAGTCGCGTGAAAATATTCCGGCGACCTGCGATGCGGCCGATGTCGTAATCGCCGCGCATATATTTGATACGCAGGTTAGGAGGCAATTTGAGGGCATCAACACGGATCTTTATGGGATGCGTGATGCCATTGCTGCACTCAAGCCGGAGGGAGAGAATGGCGCGTGCACCGGCGTTCTTCCGCTCCGCAGAGCGCTGACTGATCTTCGATTACGCATGCAGGAGGCCGAAGCCGAGCTTTCTTTGCCGCGCCTGGTGTGCCACGTGGCAGTTCCGCGTCGACTCCTCAGCTGCCTCAAGGCCGATTACAACCGGGCAATACGGGCGGCCAACAACACTTCATGCACGAACGCGGCGTTTTCCGAAGATATGACCTTTTCGGACCAAGAAGCACTCTGTTTGCTCGATAGTTATCCTCGTATTTTTGCCACCATGATCAGTGAATAAACCGTACGCCGCCAGGGAACCCCGGGCGGCTTTGCATTTTAGACAGCGGAGTGTTACGCTCCCGGCCGAGGAGGGATGCCGATGCCGCACAATATCCGTAGAAGTGAAAATACCTCATATCCGCCCGGTCCGACGGGAAATCTCATCTTCGGACATTTGTTCCAGATGCGCGAGTACGAAGATTTTTTCCGGCGCGGGTTTGCGCAGTTTCCCAAACTCTTTTCGCTGCGCCTCTTGCACCAACCGACGGTGGTGACAAATTTTCCACCGTACGTGCAAGAAATTTTGGTGAAGGCGCACCAGATATTTTTGCGGCCCAAGCGTGGTTTGGAGGTGCTTCATCCCATCCTCGGCGATTCGATCGTGACAAGCGAGGGAGAGGTGTGGCGTTCGCAGCGCGAGGCCCTTAAACCCGGGTTCCAGCGCTCTTCGCTCGCCGGCCTCCATACGCTCATGGTGGCCGAAATCGAGCGTCTCATGGACCGATGGGAGGAATACGCGCACCGCAACGTAGCGGTCAATATGCCCGAGGAGATGAGTGCTTTGACCTTTGGGATCTTCGCTCGGACGCTTCTTGCCATGCCGAATGCCGGTCATCACGCCGGAGTTTTGGCACAGGCCTTCAAGTTCGTGTTTGAGCGGGTGTTTGAGGACTTTCACAGTCTCTTTATCGAACGCCGGCTGCCAACCGCGCGCAATCGATCGTTCCGACTTTCCAAGACGACTATCGACACCATCATCGATGATCTCTTGGTACAACGGGCGACGGCGCATTCTAAAGAGCGCTCCCTCATCGATATGCTGCTTGAGCATGGTTTTGCCGAGCGGACGGTGCGAGAGTTGCGCCAGGTGATCGTAACGCTGGTACTGGCCGGTTACGAAACCACAGCAAATACCCTGACGTGGCTCTGGTATTACGCCGCGCGCTATCCAGAATCGTGGAGCGCTTTACCGGTACTCTCGAGCGTCAAAAATCCAACCGATGATACAAGCGAAGCGGCTGAACGGTTCATTAACGAGACGCTTCGCCTGCGCACCCCGCTTGCACTCGTGGCGCGCCAGAGTATGCGTCCGTACGAGCTCGGTGGTTTTCAGCTTAAGCCCGGGACGCTCGTGCTTTTGCCCTTGCGTCTTATCCACCAGCATCCGGATTTTTGGATTGAACCGGATGCATTCGTCCCCGCACGCTTTACCCGCCCGATCGCGCCGGGTTCGTTCATGCCGTTTCTCCTCGGGCCGCACCGCTGCCTCGGAGCGCAGTTCGCGCTTGATGAGATGATCCTCACCGCGCTCATGGCCCGCGCGCGTGGTTTCTCTTTTCATCTCTTATCGCCCACCGAGCCGGTCATTGAGCCAGGCCCTTTTCATCGCCCTAAGCAGCTGTGGGTGAAGATCAAGCGTGGCGTCTAACGTTTAACGTCCTTGTGCCAGCTTTCCGGCTGGCTTTTTAATAGGTTCTTTGGCGGCTTCTTTAAAACTTTAGTGCGAAAAACTTGACTCTACCTACGGTTTGTGCCAAGATAAGCCGTTGCCTTGGGTTACGAGACAGCCTTTTTAGTTCTTTCATTCGAGGAGGTTCCCATGAACAGGATGAACAGGAAGAGTCTTGTTGAGGTTGTTGGGGCACTCTGGACCGGGGGCGCTGCGCTCTACGCCACGATTCAGGTGCCGTTCCGTGCCAGCCATCCGGGTCTCGACCAGGTAATTACCATCTCTCCGGGAGACGGGCGGTTGTTCCTCTGCGGCGAGCTCACCGCGGAAAATGTCGACCTGATGAAACCCGCGGTGCGCGAAGTAGACGGGATGAAGCCTAACGAGCACATCACGTTCTACCCGGAAGAGATCTTCCACATGCTCCGCGACCGGCAGAAGGTCGTGGTGTGCGGCTACACGAGCTCGCTGCGCACCGAGCGCGGATTCTTCGCGGTTCTCTGGTATGAAGAGCGCCACACGGAGCGCGGTGCTATCTTCGGTGGCAAGATCGAGGTCTATAAGCCCGTTTGATAGGTGCCATCCAGATAATCCCACCGCCTGGTTCGTATGAATCGGGCGGTTTTTTGAATGCTTCAGTTTTTAAGAAGTGCGTGGTACGATGAGGTAGCTTGAATTGTTGAATAGCGCGGTTATGCCTATCAATTTTGAACGAGGACTCAACCCTGAACAGCTTACGGTCGTTACCCACGGTGATGGACCATGCTTAGTTTTGGCTGGGGCGGGAAGTGGTAAAACGCGCGTCATTACCTACCGCGTCGCGTATCTCCTCGAACAAGGCGTGCACCCGAATGAAATACTCCTCGTGACGTTCACCAACAAAGCGGCCGAAGAAATGAAGCATCGTATCCATCATCTGGTCACGGGGAAAGAATCGTCTGATCGTAAGAAAATAATTCCCTGGTCTGGAACGTTCCACCATATTGCGTACCGGCTGCTCAGCATGTACGGCGGCGTGCTCGGGTATAAAACTATCACGATCCTCGATAGCGATGACAGTGAATCCCTCCTCAAGCTCTGCGTCAAAGAATCTAAGCCTGACTCCGAAGAGCGTTTTCCGTCCCCCAAAGTTATTGGATCGCTCATTTCGTACGCGGCCAATGCTGAGATAACGCTTGAGCAGGCGATCGATGAAAAAAATCCGGGCTGGTCACAGTTTATCAAACCCATTAAAACTATCGCCGAGCGCTATGCTATGCGCAAACGCGAAGCCTTCGCCATGGATTTCGACGATCTTCTTGTCAATCTGGTAAAACTACTCGGTGGTGAGCAGGTTCGCGAGCGCCTCGCCCATCAGTTTCGGTACATTCTCGTTGATGAGTACCAGGATACCAATAAATTGCAGGCCATCATTATCCGCCAGCTAGCGAGCGTGCACCGTAATGTTCTCGTGGTTGGTGATGATGCACAGAGCATCTACTCTTTCCGCGCGGCCGACATTGAGAATATCTTGCGCTTTGAGGATCAGTATCCGGGGGCGCGCGTTTTTAAGCTGGAAACAAATTATCGGTCAACGTCGGAAATTTTGGCTGTAGCGAATGAGAGCATTTCTCACAACATTCATCAGTATAAAAAAGAACTCAAGAGTCTTGATAAACACGGTCCTAAGCCGGTCATCCGCCCGCTCCTTGACCAGAAAGCAGAAGCCGATTTCGTGGTACGCGAAATTGAAAAGCTGATCGATGAAGGAGTTAAGCCGTCGGAAATCGCCGTGCTGTTTAGAGCTGCGTTTCATGCGCAGATGCTCGAGCTTGAGTTGACGCGCTCGGGTATTACCTATGATTACCGCGGGGGACTCAGGTTTTTTGAGCGTGCCCACGTTAAGGATGTGCTCGCGTATCTGCGCCTTCTTACCAACCTGGCTGACACCACGGCGTGGTTGCGTGTCTTGCAGCACGAAGAAGGGATCGGGCCGGTGGCGGCGCAGAAAATCGCGGCGGCCATGAAAAACGTGAATACTCTCGCGGAGGTGCTCGAAACCGGACGCAAAACCCTGTCAGGCAAAGCGCTGGCCGGATTCGAAAAGTTCGGTGAAGTATGGAATGCGCTTGTTTCCGAAGCAAAACCAGAAACGATTATCCAAGAACTTCTTGCCTCGCCATACCGCAGTTATCTCGATGTCACCTTTGTTGATAGTTCCGATCGCATCCAAGATATTGAGCAGCTCAAAACGTTCGCGGCGCGCTACGAGAACCTGGCTGATTTTCTCGCCGAAGCGAGTTTGAACGAGCAGTTCGCCAAACCGGATGATGCGGTAAAATCAGCGGCTGAGCGTATCGTGCTGTCTACTATCCACCAGGCTAAAGGGCTCGAGTGGTCCGTCGTATTTGTCGTCAATCTTTCAAACGGTGCGTTTCCCAACGAGCGCGCGTTTAAAGAAGGCGGGCTCGAGGAAGAGCGCCGGTTATTTTACGTTGCCACGACGCGTGCCAAAGAGCGGCTGTATTTCACCTATCCGCTCGCAGGTGGAAACTTCGGCGACATGCTTACGGTGCCAAGCATGTTTCTCGATGAATTCGACCGCGATTTATGTGACGATTTTTCGCTCCTCAAGAAACCAACCACATCGTTCCTTGATGATGGCGACGTCACCTATGTAAACGAAGATGAAGAATATGGTAATTCCTCAAAACCGCTTAAAATAAAACCGGGAAGTTTTTTGCGGAGTTTGGAAGATCTTTAGATACAAACGAATGATCTTGGTGTTTTTTCAGGCTATGAATTGAACGTGAGTGGTGCGACGTGAAAAATAAAATCAGCACAGCGGTGCTGATAGGTGCAAGTACTATGAGTTGGGAAGAGTCTCGAACAACTTCTTCCCCAGTTCGGCGAGAAAATCTTTGCCGTACAAACCGTTCTCTAGGTCGCGCTCCAGAAATTCAGGAAGCGTTTCGTGGCGGGCATAGCGCAATGAGCCGATGCCCCAGGCCAACGCTGCAACCGTATCCGTATCGCCGCCCCAGGCAAGAAGGCGCCGCATCATTGCCATGAGGCCCGGCTCTTCGGTGAGAAGCGTCAGGACAGCTTGAGCTGTATTGATGCCACTGCCTGGGCCGTTATCTATGACAGGCGTTCCTGGCCAGCGTTCATGTGGGTTGAACTTCGGGTAGTGCGTTCGCTTCAGGTGTTTCGCCAGATAATCGGGCAATTCGGCGAACGTCGCGTTTTCGTATACCGTAAAGTGCGTCATGAGCGCGATGAGTTCTGCTGCGCCGGTTCCGCCCGGTGAATTATGGGTGATGTGTGCATGCTCACGGCTCGCGCGCAGCACGTCATTAGCGGTTGGCAAAAGCCCTATCGGTACCGAGCGCATAGCCGCCCCGTTTTTGGTACTGACCGCTTTAAGAGAAAGCAGGCGGAGCAGATGTTCTCCGGCACTTCGATCATCTGGGTCGCGACGGATTTTATCGAGCATGTGCCGGTAGTACGTGCTGTAACCGCTTCTCGGATCGCGGCGGTACGCCCGGACGAACGACGTGACAAATTCACCGCCAGTAGCCGTTTTTCCACATTCAAGAAGAGTTTCGGCCGCCGCGATAGTCATCTGCGTGTCGTCGGTATAGCATCCTGGCGCACGCTCGGTAAACGTTGGGTGGTGTAGGTAGCGCTCGAAACGAAGCGCTTCCGCTTGATAGCGCTGATCAAATTCAGTCGCGATAGCGTAGGCATCGCCCATGGCGAGGTGTACGAGAAATCGCGTCTCTATAAAGATCGGTTTAGTTGACATGCTTTCCTCCTCCTTATGTGCAGGAACCCTAACAAGGGATTCTCGGTCTGTCAACGAACATGTTTTTCCAAACGGTCCGTTGCGTGTTTTTAATTTTCCGGTCTATACTACCCTTAGATTATTCTTAATCCCTGTCTATATGGATAAGAAACTCACCAAAGGACTCATTGCCGGCGGTATTATCGGCGGGCTCGTCGCTAGTCTTTTTATGACCAAAAAAGGCAAACAGATCCGGCAGCAGGCTATGGATTATGCCGAAGATCTATATGATGAAATGCGCAAACGCGCCGGAGAGCTTAGCGAACTTTCGTGGGATAAATTGGAAGAGGTGGCTAAAACCGTTGTGAAAGAATACGGTAAAAAGAAAGCCTGGGCCGTTGATGTGCAAGAAGATATCGTTGAGGGCATCAAAGAGCGTTGGTTAAGCTTTAAGGCGGATGAACTCTTTGATAAAGTCAAAGCGGAATATGCCGAAGCCAAACAGCAGACCAAGGAGAATTTTACCCGTATTGCGGAGGATATCGTTTCCGCTTATGCTGAAGAAAAGAAAATTGGCGCTCGGGCCAAGAACCAGTTGATGCGCGAGCTGCGCAAGCGCTATGCCGATCTCGCCGATGAGATCAGCGGCTAGCCGTGATACTACATTAAAAAACTGCCGGGCATGCGCTCGGCAGTTTTTTATAGTACGTTTAAACCGCATTGATAACGGTTGTGATGTATTCTTCCACAAGCGGGGTAACGGTTTTTTCGATCATGGCCTTGAATTCTTCGGCCGAGAAGGTTTTCTCTAAAAAGAGCAGAGCACGATCCGGACGCTTATCTTTAAGAAAGGAAAGTAGGGTGACTTTTTCCGCATCCGGCAGCCGGACGGCCTGCTCCACGATAAAGGTGTACATGGTGGTAGTGAGGAGTTCGTCGGCCATTTTTGATTTTTGGTCGGCGGCGATGGGCAGTTCGGCGAAGAGGGGGAGAAAAGGATTGTTCATAGGCATGCGCTATGCTTTAGGCGGCGTAGAGCGAGATGAGTGTGTCGCGGGTAGTTTCGCTGAGAGCGGTGGTGGAGAGCGGTGCAATTCCGCGGTTGAGTTCCGGTGTCGTGGCGGCCAGGCGGCGGAAGCGGTCTTCAATGAAATCCGCATGGTGCTTGGCGAGCGCTTCTTTGTTTATTTCTCTCTGCTCTTTCGTGTGTGTACCAATAGTTTCATGATGTCGTACGTGTTCCATAAGAAATGATATTAGGCGTTCGAAATGCGGTTATCAGCGACGCTCCAGTCTACGGCCTTCATGAAGGCGGCGATATAGTCGGCGCGTTTGGTGCCGTAGTCAAGAAAGAAAGCGTGTTCGAATACGTCCATGATGAGAACCGGTGTCGCACCGGCAAAGTGACCGGTGTCGTGTTCGTTCACCCAGACGTTAAAGAGGCGGTCGGCGGTTTTGTCGTAGTACATGATGGCCCAGCCGATGCCGCGCATACTCCCGGTTGCCTGGAATTCTTTTTGCCAGTAGTTGAACGTGCCGAAATCTTTTTCGATTTTGGCATGGAGCGGACTGCCGGAGGCAAGCTCCTTGCCACCTGCCACCATGTTGCCAAAATAGAGTTCGTGGAGGCGCATGCCATTGAATTCCCAGCCGAGGCGGCGTTTCATTTCGGCGAAGGCCGGGGTGGTCGCTTGGTCGGTATCGACGAGTTTTTTGAGTTCGTCAGTGAGTTTGTTGGTATTGGTGACGTAGCCTTGGTAAAGCGTAAAGTGCGTCTCAAGAGCTTTGTCCGAGAAGCCAGGGGTGCCGAGCAGATGGTCGAATTTAAGCGGAGTGTACATACGACAGGTGTGTGGCTAGTTATGAAGTGAATGTCGAACAAAACCGACACCGGGGTGCGGTGTCGATAGTGTAGCATGTTACTTGGTGAAGGTGAACGTTTTGAGGATCCGGGTGAAGTAACCGAGCTGTTCCTGTTCGGCAAGAGCCTGAGGTTTCATGCTGGTTTTGAGTACGTCCCCAATGTAGGAGAGTTTAATGACGAAGGTCTCCGTAGCAGTGCGGGGAATGTAGACGTATTTCATGTTGATGCCCTCGGCGCCGACATTAAACTGGTAGGCTTCTTTGCCGGCAACGCTTATGACATCCATGAAACCAGCGGGAAGTGGCGCTTTTTTGGTGAAGGCTTCATACGTCGTGGCAAACGTTGGATTGTCTTTTTTCATGGCATCCATGAGAGACGAGGTGGCACGACGCTGAATTTCTACCTGGAACGGATGGGTGTGTTCGTTACCAGGGATGCCTGAAGGGTTGTCGGTAACCGAGTATACGGATTTAAGAACGTAATCATTCGCCGCATCCGCGCCGGTCGATCCGGTGAAGAGTGTGGCGTGAATGAAGGTGTAGCCGGCATTATTATCAGTCACGCGGGTTTCCAGTTTGCCGGGTTCTTGCGTGGTAGAAGTGGGGGTAGTAGTGGTTGGGGTGGTGGTAGTACTGCTGCCGCAGCCAGCGCCGCCGACAATGAGTAGAAGGGCGATAAAGCCGACAAGAGGATATGTACGCATACTAAAAGGTTAAGGCCGGCTTGCAGTTGAACCGGCAAGCCGTTGGGTTAAATTTTGCCCACCAAATCAAGTCCGGGTTTGAGAGTCTTGGCACCGGGTTTCCAGTTGGCGGGGCAGACTTCGCCGCCGTGTTCACGAACATATTGGGCGGCTTCGAGCTTGCGAATAAGTTCTGTGGCGCTTCGACCGATGGAGTTGTCGTGTACCTCATACGCTTTAAGCACACCTTCGGGATCGATGATGAACGTGCCGCGCAGCGCAAGGCCTTCGGCGGGAATATAGACGCCGTATTCGCGGGAGATGGCACTAGTTGGATCGGCAACCATGGGGAAGGTAATTTTCTTGATGGCCGGCGAATTGTCATGCCAGGCTTTGTGTACGAACACCGTGTCGGTCGAAACGCTCAAGACTTCGGTGTTAAGGCGTTTAAACTCGGCGTAGTGATCGGCCAAATCTTCGAGTTCCGTAGGACATACGAAGGTAAAATCCGCTGGGTAGAAAAACACTATAATCCATTTGCCGCGGAAATCGGAGAGCTTCATTTTTTTGATTTTATTTTCGTGAAAAGCCTCGAATGCCAAGTCAGTGACGGTTTCGCCGATAACAGGATGTTTGTTAATCTGGGCCGTTTGTTCCATACAGGAGGTAATTAAGAATAGTTTTATAGTGCTAGTGTACGAAAAAAACAGGCGTGCGTCAATCGTGTCTGTAGATGTCTTTTTGGCTCTGTTAAGCTTCTTAGACGTTGAAAAAACGTTTCACTGCCACGCCGATGCCGAAGTTGATGGTGCCGACGACAATGCTGATGCCGAGCATTTCCAGGAATCGTTTTTTGAAAGAGATGTTCTTGACTACGCTCGTATAGAAATTGAAGATCGCGATGATGGCAATAACGAACGCGATGGTGATGGCAAGGGCTGCCCACGGGTTATGCAAGAAAAAGTATGGTGCAACCAAAAGAATCGTGGTGATGGTGTAGGACCCGCCGGTAACTAAGCCGGCAATAAGCGGATTGTCATGGTTTCCTTCGCGGGCCGAGAGGTACGATGCCGAAGCCATGGAAAGCGAGGCGGCAAGCCCGGTAATGAGACCAACAGTCGCGACGAGGCGCGGTTCGGCGAGTGCGAGGGTAAAACCAATAAGGGCACCGGTAAGTTCGATGAGCGCGTCATTGAGACCAAGAATAACGGAGCTCGCATATTCAAGTGCGTGGGTGTTGATAAGGCTTAAGAGCTCTTGTTCGTGAGCGTGTTCTTCTTCTACCACTTTGGCGAGTGCCGGGTAGGTGGCCACCAGATTGCCGTAAGTGGCCTGCGCGTTTCCCTCGCCCTGCTCCATGAGTTTGAGGCCAAAACTTAAACCAAAAATACGCGCGATGGTCGTGTAGATCGCGATTTTCAATCGATCTGGTTGCACTTCCTGTTTGGTGATGCTTTTCCAGACTTCGTGATGCCCGCGCTCTTCTTTGGCGATGCGGGCGATGATGGCGGCGTTGTGCGGATTGGAAGTGAGCTTGGCGAGGCGTTCGTACACGATGCATTCGGATAATTCCGCGCGTTGCAGTTTAAGGAGAGCGGGAGTTTCCATAGTAGTTAGGGAGAGTTAAGCGCGGTATCGGCTTTGACGATGACGTGCACGACACGGGTTGTAGTTTTACCGCGTTTTTTTTGGGCAACGAAGGTGAGGTTGTTAAGGCCGTAGGTAAGAGTGAGGGGTACGCGGAAGGAGCGTTTGCTGTCGAGCGTCAATTCTTGGCCGTTGAGGGTGAGTTTGGTGCCGGGCGAGGTGGTGCCTTCGACGGTGATGGTTTTTTCGCGGACGATCATTCCGTCTTCGGGACTAACGAGGGCGAGGACAGGCGGCTCGGCGATAGTTTTGACCTGCCAGCCCAAATAACCAATGAAGAGCATGATTACCGCAGCTACGGCCGCATTACGGATGAAGAGCGACACCGTGGCGCGCGAGAGATTTTTGATGGGTGTCAGGATAGTTTTTTTTGGTTCATGAGAAAGGTCACTTAATCCTTGTTCATGCAAGAATTGTTCGGCGCACTCTAGGGGGTTGAGTCCAAGTATAGTGGCGTACTGGCGCACGTAGGCTAAACGGTGGGCGCGCGCTTTGGGGAGTTGCTCAAAACGCCCGGCTTCGAGGGCCTGGATGTACTTGGCGGGAATAACACCGGCAAGTTCGCGGCTTGCCACCGACCAACCGCGTTCTTCGCGGCGGCTACGAAAAATATCTGGCAGGCGTTCGGGTTTTTTGAGAGGTTTATAGCAGAATACAGCCATAGAAGCACCTATTCTAGCGGACACATTATCATACGAAGTATAGCCGAAATTTTCAGCACGGGCAACAACATATCCTCGTAATTATAAAATTCGACTGGGGCCAGTCGAATTGTTAGGGAGTGATGACGCAGGGGAAACGCAGCCTCGTCCCGGGCTTAAACCGGTTGAGCTCTTGCCGCGTGACCGGCTGCCAGATATTATCTTGCCAGACCTTCATCTGCGGCGCAGCCACCGAGGGTGTCGTGCTGCAGTGAGTGGCAAGAAGGGCGCGGACGTTATCGCCCTCCTTGAGGGTGTAAACGTTGTTGTCGGCAGGTGCCACCACAGGGATTTGCGCTTTGTGCACCGCAGGAGCTTGTGGTGCACTCGGCGGCGCTGGGGCCGTCAGCGCTGGCAGGAGGGAAAGCAGACGCTCATTGAGCACCTTGAGCTTCTGTGTCTCGCTCTGGAGTGCTGCAGCTCTCTGTTCCAAAGAAACGAAAGAAGCTTCTTGCTGCCGTGCGGTTTTGCGCGCGCCGCTCACCGTTGCGTAGCTCACAATGCATAGTGCGACGAGGTTGGCTGGTAGCAGGATGAGCGCAAGAAGGGCGCTCGTGCGACGGATCCGCATCCAGCGAGGGCTATCGTAAACTTCTTGTTCAGCCATGGCGCGCATGTTGCTTAGCGTGGCACGGGAATCATGAATTTTCGTCGGCCGCTTAGAGCGATCCGAAATTTGGGTCGCGTCATCTGGAGTTGAGACCAATGGAGCGGTCGATCGGTCGATCGGCGCCGTGGAAATTGGTTCGCGCACGGGGTGGAGTCCGGGCCGAGAAAGGCCTTGCTCATCTTCTTCCGGTTCTGCTTCCTTGTCTGATGACATGTTTCTATCTGGCCCAAGACCAGCGAAGGTCCTGCGAGACTCTTCGGTTGCGTCTTCGGTGTCAATCGCGTGCGGCGCTGCATGCTCGCGCATTGTTTCCTCCTATTGTTAGGCTGGTTATCCTTTAGCATGGGTAGGGGGGTTTGTCAATTCCTCGGGCCTTCTTTGACAGTCGCGGGCGCGGTTGTTATGTTTTCTAGAAGAGCTTTACTTCTTACTTATTTTATATGGACCGTTCGTTTGCCGCCCTTATGCGGCATTTCGCCGAACGTATGGATGGTCGTGAAGCAGCGCTTCTTGTAGAACGAGTTACCGGTACAGGGCGTGATTGGTGGTACGCTTATCCCGAAGCTACGTTATCGTGGCGGCAATACGTACACTTGAAATATCTGGTATCGCGCCGCCGCACGGGTGTGCCGCTCGCGTATCTCACGGGCCATAAAGAGTTTTGTGGCTTGGACTTTGCAGTGACGCATCATACGCTTGTGCCGCGCGCCGAGACCGAAACCATGGTCGAAGCCGCGCTCGAAATTATCAAGAATTGGGGCGCTGTCCATCCTGAGCGGAACATCGAGCTCATCGACGTTGGTACTGGCAGCGGCTGCATTCCGGTAAGCATTACCAAAAAAACTCCGCACCCGCTCGCATTTGTTGGTGCGACGGATATTTCGCGCGGGGCACTGCGCGTAGCTCGCTCCAATGCCGAACAACATACGGTGGCCCTCGAAGCGCGGCGCGGCCATCTGCTTAAACCGTTTGTAAATCGGTTTGCTGCCGCGAATACCGGTTTTATTATCACCGCCAATCTGCCCTACCTTACTCAAGAAGAATTTTGGGAAGAGGGTAGTATACACCATGAGCCATTTACAGCGCTGGTTGCGGCACATGAAGGGTTGGCATTATACGAACAGCTGCTCGTGCAGATACAAAAAATGCGAACGAAGAATCCGTTTCCGTTCGCAGTGCTTATGGAAATCAATCCCGCACAGTCCAAGCCGTTGCGCGCTCTTGTTGCGCGCTACCTGTCGTCTGGCATCGTTACGACGCGTAACGATTTGTGCGGGCGTGAACGCATCGTTGTAGTACAGCAATAAAAATCTGCCAAACGCATCACGGCCTCGCGCCGGGCAACCACCTGGTGCGTTGCAAACGTACGCGTGGTACGCAGGATTTCATGGAGCGAACAGGGGAGAAGGATGGTGCTTTCGGCTAGAGTAAAGGGGCAGTTGCAACGCGCGAATTCCCACTCCTCGACGAGTCGCACGCGGTCATGAAAGAACTCGACTGATGAGGTAAAAACCAGATGCTGGCCCCGCCCGTGCAAACAAAAAACCGTTTCTTCACCACTGCTGTCTCTGGCTTGCCAGGAAAGAGAATTGAGGATAAATCCCGGGCAAGGAAGCCTAGGTTCGTGAGAAGCGAAAGCGCGCAGTGTACGTGCTACCATGACCGGCACTCCTTGGGCTAATTGCTGATCTCGAGACGCGTCCCTTGTGGAACCACATGGACCCAGACGAGTCCGGGTACCAATGTAAGCGGCATGCCGGCATCATCATACCACATCGTCCGGCCATTTTCTTTTTTCCAGGTGATGTCGAGACGGCGGCCGCGACTCATGACCATCGCTCGGCCGCTGCCTTCGAGCACCACTTCTTTACGGTCTTCTTCATCAACGCTCGCGATGCTGGTAAATTGCACGATGATGGTAGTCGCTTTGAGTGTCCCGCTCGCCGTTGTCGAGGTATTTACCCCGTTACGGCTCATAAGATACATTCCGTCGGCAATGTCGTAGGTCCAGTCTACGGCATAGCTTCGATTATAGGTTACCGTGAGCGCCCGGGCGGCTGAAGAGCTTGCGGTAAACGGAGCGAGCGCATCGTAGTCGGTAGCGGAAGAGTACGAAAGGAATTTCCATGGCGTAAAGACACGTTCGGTCGTTTCAGTTTCACGCTCAAAGATTTTTTGCCAGGCGGAGCTACTGGTAAACAAATTATGCGGTGCAAATAATTTACGGTTGCGCGAGAAATAATTACCCCAATAAAATTCGTTAATGTCTTGTACGCCGGCGCCTTTACGAAGCATTTGAAGCGCCTCAGGCGAACCGCCAGAGTGCAGGTAGAGGGGCAGAGCGTATTCGCTTGCAAGAGTTACAAAATAAGGTCGCGCGCTTCTTATCGGCCCAACGCTTGCTACGCTATCCATGCGGTCAAACACAGCCATATAGCGAGTAAAGGAGCCTTCCACCGGTACTTCGTAAACGATACGCGCGCTTTCCAGTCCTTCTTGCGGACGAGCATCCGGATGATTATCGATCATCGCGGTAACGAATCGGCGGGTAGTGGGCGCGTACTCTTCGCCACGTCCGTTGAGAGGGTTGAAGTGGCGGAATCCAGCGACAACTGGGGGTATGGTGGTTGTTTCGGGTGTGTCGGTACTAAGCGGCACAGCCTGGTGGCGCGTAGCGAGGTAGAGCGCGACGATAGCTAATATGGTGCTCGTTGCACCCAAAACAATGCTCGCGATGAGATAAAGTTTTTTGCGGCGTTCGATGTCGGTAGAAGATAACATACGATGTAGAGCTTTTTTAAACCGAACCATGGGTAGTATAACACGGACCATTTAGTCAACGAGAACGAAAAAGCACTTCAGATAATCACCTTCCACGAACGCGGCGGTTTCCGGATGGTCGATGCCGTGGGTATAGGTTTCAAGAATGCGGACGCTACGTTTGGCGCGGGCCGCGGCCTCCGAGAGCATGAACCGAAAATCGTGGAGCGTTACATGTGCCGAGCACGATGCAGTTACGAGAATTCCGCCCGGCGGTAGCAGCCGGAGCGCCTGTTCGTTGATGGCACGATACCCCACTAGACCCTCCTTAATTTTTCGGCGATCCTTAACAAAGGCTGGGGGGTCGAGAATAATTACATCGTAGGGGTGCGGTGTCGCATGCGTAGTGGTGATGAGTTCTGAAAGATAGTCTTTCACGTCGGCCACCTCATAACGGGAAGCTTCGTCTGCAAATCCGTTAAGTGCCATATTTTTTTCGGCATACTGCAAGGCGTGCTGCGAAGCGTCCACGCTCGTAACTCTTATGGCGCTCGCCGCGCGGGCATAGACGCTAAAGCCGCCAGTGTATGAGAAGCAGTTGAGTACGGTTTTGCCGGCAACGTATTTCTGCAAGGCCTGGCGTTTATCGCGCTGATCAAGAAAAAAGCCGGTTTTCTGTCCTTCGTGCACGTTCACGGCAAAGCGCAAACCGTTTTCGCGAATTTCGATGTCGTTCGCCACTTCGCCGTAGAGCACGCCGGTAACTGATTCTTCGCTCGCGTGAACCGCGGTTCGGCGACCGACGTCGGAGCGTTCAAAAATGCCGCGTGGGTTTTCTGCGCTGACAAGAGCAGCGATAATTTCTTTTTTCCAACGCGCCATTCCAGGCGTATGGAATTGCACGACCAGATAATCGGCGTAGCGGTCTACGATAAGCCCGGGCAGACCGTCATTTTCTCCGTGGATGAGACGATAGGCATTTGTAGTGTCGCTTTGTAACCACTGGGTGCGGATGGCGGCTGCAGTACGAATTTTCTCGGCAAAAAACTCCGTGGTTATTTCTTTAACCGGTGCAAAACTCCATAGGCGTACAGCGATCTGTGAGTATGAATTGAAATACCCGGCTGCCAAAAATATGCCGCGCTCATCGACAAGTTCTACTGGTTCGCCGTGGGGAATGCCATCAGGAATCTGGTGTAGAGCGCCAGAGAAAACCCAGGGATGACGGCCACGAATCGGGCCGCTTCTTTCAGTACGGACAGTCAGTTGGAGCATAGAGAAAAGAAAGTAAGAGATTGTTTAAAAACATAACGACCTGCTCGCGGGCAGGTCAGGTCGTTCAAAGGGCTTACGGAGCGGGAGGGGGAGTGGGAGGGGACGACTCGGCGGGTGGGGTCGGTGCCGCGGTGGAAGCTGGGGGCGCGGCTGGCGTGGTCGACGCAGCGTTCTGCTCGGGGGTCGGGGCGGGCGGATCTGCCGGGGCCGGGGTGGCGACCGTCGGGCAGCTCACGATCCAGGCCGGCATCTGCTTCTTCTGCTCCTTGCCGGGCGGGAGCTTCTTCGTCTCCTGGAGCTCGATCATCTTGAGCTCGCCGAGCCATGTGCCGTTCGCGAGGATGTAGATCGAGTTGACCATCAAACCGTCGGATACGGCCGGACGGCTGCCATCGGCGCAGGTGTAGGCCAGATTGTCGCGGTAGCGCGTAGCCTTGAAGTAGACGAACCGGCCCGGCTCCCACGACTCGAACTCGTAGTCGCGCTTGTCGAGTGCGTCGGAAGCCGTGGTGGGGGTCTTGTTGCCAGCCTTATCGGTCGTGCCGGTGCCGAGCGGGGCAATGAGCGTGTAGCCCCGGTCGGGCTTGGGCGTTGGTGCTGGCACCTGGGCATGGCTCGCTTGTGCAGTAAGCAACAGGGCGGAAAGAATGAAGGAAATCAGGTTCTTACTGGTCGATCGGTTCATGGGCCCCTCCTTTGCAACAAAAACAATTATGCCTGAAACTAGCGATTTTGTCAAGCCTTTAGTGCGTAAAATCCTCTACTGTGCAAGGGTATTTTCTTTGACAATTTATGCACGAACGTCTACGATGTTGGGGGTCTAAATATACCATCTTACCAAACACCGAGGGTTCATCATGGGTGTTACCTACTGTTACGCTTTTACGCCACTCATCGGCGAAGACGAGCTTGCCACGTTGGTCAAAAACGACGCTTTCGGTAAACTCTTTTTGGCTCGCGTGTGCCTCACCAAACGAACGTTGCCGCGATTGCCTGGGCGGTCGTTTGTGGCCGGTATGGTCGAGCAGGGAGAGCTTTTTGGCGAACCGTACGACCGTCCGCTTGTGGATTTCAATCTCGTTTGCACGCTTCGTACTTTCCGTGAGGTCGGGCCGCATCATTTTCACTTGACCTTCTCGACCGTACGTCCGGCCGGGGTGCGCGACTGGACATACCTCGGTGGTGAATATTGGAAAGTTTATGCCCGCGGGCACGTTTATTTTTTCGACGACGGGCATGAACCAGAGGGTCGGCTTATCATTAGCCGCAAAGAAGCTGCTGATTTGTGGCGGACAGAACAGGAATATCTCAGCCTCCGCCAGGAACATCTGAACCGATTCCACACCGAAATCCTAGATTGGTTGTTTCGGCGGAACTACAAAGGGCGTATAGCCTAGCCGGTAGTAACCGGCTTTTTTTAGCTTGTTTTAGACATTTTTACATATAAAATTTTTTTCTCCTGCCGATTTTCCTCTTAGTCTAGCCCCGTTTTTATTATCCACACTTGACAACTTGACAAAAATGTATTTTTCCGGTATAGTTAGACGTTAGTTAGACAGCAAAAACTCGTGGATGGACGCTAGCCTAGGTTCCCCATAGTTTAGCGCCCGTACCACGACAAGCATGGAGGTATATTGACGGATGGTCTGGCTCCGGCTCGACCTCTCCATCGGTATTATCTTCTTGGTACGGCTTCTGGGGGTTCCCAAAGCCCCCATAATCAACAAACTCCCCCCGACCTAACCAGTCGGGGGGAGATGATTTTTATACGGTTTTTATTCGGTCGGAGCGACGGTATCGATAATTGGCGCGGGCGTGGTGGGTGCGGTGGCATCAAGTACCGGGTCAGCAGGTGTGGCGGGTCCGACAAGGCAGATCCGTGGCAACGGCCGGTATGAGCTCTCGAAAACCTGTTCGATTTTTTCGCCTTGGGGCGTGATGCGCGTGTAGACGAAACTGGCGAGCGCGCCGCGGAAGGCGTTTTGACAGTTGCGCGTGCCAGGGGCCATGGTGGGCGAGACGATTTCTCTGGTCGGGCCGGGGGCTATCCATTTTGAGACTTCGGGATGAGTATAGGAGCCTTTACGACCGTCATCTTTACCCCAGAGCGTAAAGTTAAGAAGTTGTTTTTTGTAATCAATCTCGGTTTGGAGGAGGAGGAAGTGGCCGGTATCGTTTTTGAATTTGAAGTCGAGTGTCGGTTCGTAGAGTGTGGCATCAGTGCCGGGATTTTTGTTGACCGGATCGGCGTAGTAGCTCACGACGAGCGAGTGGTTGTGGCGCTCGGTGATCGGCATGGCTGAATTCATGGCCATGCGAAAGAGTGTCGTGCCGATTTGGCACATACCGCCGCCGACTTCGGGTACGATGCGGTCGCCTTTGATAACCATTTCGGGCAAGAAACCATTGGCCGTGATGTAGGGGCCTGCGAATTTGTTCGTAGAGAACTCTTCACCCGGAGCAATGAGTACGCCGTTCAAGCGTTTAACAGCGTTGGCGATATTTTTAATACGGTTGGTATGGCTATCACGGAAGGTGGAGCTCCCCACGCCAACGACGGTTTCGATACCAAGTCCGTTGACGTCCGCCAGGTACACCCGCGGTGCAACTTCGCCGACTACGAGCGGAACTAGGATAGAGGATGAGGCCAGTGGGGCATTGATACGCGCGTTGAGTGCGTTGCTTAAAAGTTCGACCGTAGCCGGGTAATCAATGGTGCGGCCCGGCTGATGCGGTGCGAAATTGACGACACGATTGTCCTCTACGACAAACGTAGCGTCGCGTGCCGGTTGGTTGATTTCAGGTTCGATGAGGGCGCCCATGAGACGCTTGAACGATGCTTCGTCGAGAGCAAAGCGCAGCTCGCCGTGTTCGTTTTTAACTACCGTGAGCCATGCGGCGATCTGTTCTTCGGTAATAACCCAGGTGAGAGTTTTGGGCGGGGTGGTAGTGGCGGTAAACGTAAGGGTAAGCGGATTGGCGATAACGTTGGGAATCGTAGTGGCTAAGGTTTCAATTTCATCCTGCGTTATCTCGGGAACAATGGCGTTGAAGTGCGGAATAAAAGGTGTGGAAAAAAATTCCGCGCGGCTCACTGTATCGCGTACGTGGGCAATAAAATCACTGGTTTCGGGCATAAAACCGTTCTCTTCCCGGGTCACGGTGTAGGAAACCGGAATCGTGCTCGTGACGACGATTTTTGCTGGTACACTTTCGTGCGAAGCGAAGGCGAGGGTGTCGAGGTAGACGGCGGTGAGTGTCGGAGTATCAAGTGTTATGACGGCCGGGGTGGAGCGCGGTTTGACGAGTAAGGTCCATGGCGTAACGAGGCGCTTGAGCCACGATTCCTCACGGCCGTAGGCCATAAGCGCTTCTATCGTAGCGTCGATATCGACAGCGACCGGAGTTGTAGTAGTGGCAAGAGGTACGGTGATGATGGTTGATGAAGCAGGGTGCATGAGAAGCGGCACGCCCTGTGCGAGAATTTCGCTGTTGTAGTTTGATAAATGACGGCGTAGATCATCGGCTGTCGAGCCGCCGACCGGCGAAGTGTGGAGGTATACGCCGGGGTAGACTCGTTCATCGTAGCGCGTGACGTAGGCAATGGTTGCACCCACCACAATAATAGGCACGCCGATCAGTATGGCGGTCGCGATAAGCACGATGCGCGACGAAAAAAAATCTCGGACCACGACGAATTTTGAGCGTTCCGTGGTTGCGTTCTCGGACGATGGTTTGTGGGACGGTGAGGAAGTGGGCATACCCTACGCGTAAAAACTAACCCTCCTGATAATTACGTTATTCTTCGACGACGACGAGCGGAATGCGCGCTTCGCGGCGGGCTTTTTCAAGGCGCACTACGAGTACGCCGTTTTTGTATTCGGCGCGCGCTGATTCTTCGCGCACTTCGACTGGTAAGACGATAGTGCGTGAAAACGCTCCCCAGAAGCATTCACGGTAAAACGTGGAACTTATTCCGGAAAGTGGAAAATCACGCGTGCCGCGAATGGTGAGAAGGTCGTCTTGCAGGTGGATGGAGATATGTTCCGGCTTAGTGCCGGCCATGGCTGCTACCACCACCACGTCGTTTTTAATCTCAAAAACATCCACGGCGAGCTGGCCCTCTTCGTTGGGTTGGGTCCATTCAGGGGTAGAGGGGGTAGTGTCCGCGCGCTCTCCTTCGGGGTTAACGGAGGAAGGGGTGGAAAAATTACGCGTCATACAGAACGGGAAGCCAGGAATATTCAGGTATTAAACCATGCCTGGCTTGACAAAACAATACCGGCAGACGGCACGGTAGGTGTAGGTGCCGTCATCAGGGATGACTGAGGGCATGCCTTCAAGGAGTGGTATGTTATCTTTGAGGACCTGGGTGTACATGGCGTCCGGATTCTTGCATGATTCGCACACGGCACGCTTGTAGCGCACTTCTTTGGGACCGAGTTCCAAAAGAGAACGCATGGATTCGAACATGCGGCCTTGATAGTCGAGGTCGAGACCAGAAGCAACGACGCGGACCCCCATGCGCAGGAGCTGCTCGATGACAAGCACTTCATGAGGGGGGAACATGTGCATTTCTTCGATGCCGACGATTTTGCAGCCGTTGCCGAGGATTTCGGTGAGGGTGTGGATGCGTTTGGCCGGAAGAAGCGATCCGTTGCGCGAGGTGACGTTGGCTTCGCGGACATGGCGCGCGGACTGGTAGAGCGCGTAGGGGAGTGCGGTGTACTTGAGCGGCGCGAAGAAACTGATGAGATCGTAGCTTTTGCCGCTTTTCATGGGGCCCATGATGACGGTAAGGTCCATAGGGGAGGAGTAAAACAGTAATCAGTGAATAGAAATTAAAAAATCAAGTTAAGATTTTGGACTTTAATGAATTGAAATGGTTGTAAACGGCTTTGAGAATAATGGGCGTACTGATTACTGTTTGCCGTTCACTTTTTATTAATGAGCACAGAGTATTAAGTACCACACTCACTCAGTTTCATCAACCGCGTTTTTGCAGCGCGATATTAATGCCGAGAATGGCGCGGATCGGGTAAAAACGGGCGAGAATTTTACCGAGCTTTCGTGGTAAAAGATAGAGGATTTTTTCGGTCGCGAGAGCGAGAATAAGCGGAATGGGGAAATAGAATCCTTTGCCGCCGGCAAACAGACGGATGCGGTCAAAGCCAAACGTTTGTGCCAATCGGCGAAGTTCGGCGATGGTGTATTCTTTGAGGTGTAGACCGGTCGCTTCGTCGTCGAAATGACGTGATACATCATGCGGACCGGAGTGATGACTCGGGGTAATACACACGTACCAACCGCCCGGTTTAAGGACGCGGGCAGCTTCGCGCAAGTGTTCGGCAGCGTCGTCGGGATGGAAATGTTCGAGCACTTGGTTGGAGAACATGCAGTCGAAGCGGTCGTTTTCAAACGGGAGCGTGACACCGTCGACGATATAGACCCGGGCATTTTCGGGCAATACGGTTTTTTTGGCTATTTCGGCGGATACTTCCACGGCATCGAGATGAGCTACTTCTTCGGCGACGATGCGCGAGAGTTCGCCATCACCAGAACCGATTTCGAGAAAGCGCGTTTCCGGCGTGGTAAACCGGCGGATAAGGCGGATTTTTTGCTGTGCGCGGCGACTGCTTGCGGTGGTTTCTTGGTCCGAGAGCTGGGGGTGGTCGTTTACGCGCTCGAAGAGTTCGTTGTAGACTGCGGAGTAAAGACGTAAACGCTCGCTCCGCGGCGCAGCGCGTAGTTTAGCGGCTAATTCTTTTTCGATCACGTAGTGGTGGCGGATTCGCTCCGGGGTGCGAAGATCAGGCATATGCCGTTAACATACACTAAAAAGGATAACCGGGGTATTCTAGTGAGTGACGCAGGAAGACGCAAGGGGAAAGGGGAAATCGAGCGATGAGGACTTTGGCTTTAAAAATGAGCAATATTTTGCGGTATGACCGATAAGCGACGGGAAGAATTAAAAAAATCGATTACGGCAACGCGAGCGTATTATGGTGTGATGAACCTACCGCTCACGTATAACGAAGGATATGGTTGGCTTTGGCAGCCGCCCGCAAACGTAACCTTCGAAGAATATCTTGGTTTTTTGCCTGAAGCAGGTTTTAATACCACGTCGTCTGCTTTTTTAGTAGACGGCGTAACAACACCGGCACAGACCGAGCGTTTGCGTCATCGTGCGGCCGGGTTGATGCGCTTCATCGCGTGGGTGCCGTTTTTTCGAGCGGCCTTTGTCTGCAATTCGGTGGGTGCCGAACAAGCGCATGTGGGAAGCGATATTGATCTTCTGGTCATTGCGGCGCCGGGGCGGATCTGGACCGTACGGTTTTTTCTTAATCTCATAACCCGTGCGCTCGGCATTCGCACCTACCAGCACCAAGAGGCGGGCAAACTCTGTCTATCGTTTTTCGCGGATGCGGATCACCTGGATTTTTCTTCTCTCCGGCTGCGTGACGATGACGTGCACTTTATTTATTGGCTCAACCAGATGATGCCCGTGTATGACGAAGACAGCTGGTTTGAGGGTTTTTATGAAGCAAATGCGTGGGTGCGAAATTTTTTGCCACACATGTCGTCGAAACGAGCGCAACATTTTTTACCGCAGCCATATCGTTTTGGAAAAATTTTACGGGTTTTAAAACGCGGCTTGGAGAAAATATTCGCCGGAAGATGCGGCGCGTGGCTCGAAAATAAACTGGAACGCGTGCAGCGGCGGATTCTTTCGCCAGAACTTCTTGCTAAGGCCGACGATCCCAAAAGTGGCGTGGTGATTAGTTCGGGTGTGCTTAAGTTCCATAGCGGCGACACGCGCGAAAAGATATACGCGGCGTGGAAAGAGAAAATGGCTGGGTAAGCGATTCGTCATTGCGAGCGTAGCGAAGCAATCCCCTGGCAATACAGAGCCGCTCTACTATCAAGGGGATTGCTTTGTCGCTGCGCTCCTCGCAATGACGGTGCTCTTAGGAAAGCAAAAAACCAGCTTGGATGAGCTGGTTTTTCCGCTACCTCGTAGCTTCGTAAAAGACACGAGGTAGGGGGCGAGGGCGACCGAAGTCGCGCCTCGCCGGGGTTAACGGCGCACCGTCCGGTAGGTTATGACGCCGAGGAGGAGGGCGATGAGAATGGTGGCGGCAAGGCAGAACACCGCCGTGTCACTGAGCGGCACGTGCGGAAATCTCTCAAAATCCTCCGGATGGGTGATGAAGGTTGTGAGGCTGCCGAAGATGCCGATAAAGAACGCAACCAGGACTGCAGCGATGAATGCCATGGTGTGTGCCTCCGAATATTTGGGGAAATGAGCGTATCAAACGCGAAGTTTTCGCGGCTGGTACGGTCATTCCATCGTGCGTATTTAACAAATAACTATACCATAAAAACGGGGTTTTGTCAAGCATCTTTAATCGCTAGATATTAAAAATGCACTCTTTAATAAAGAGTGCATTTTTAGCGCCGTTTCTCGGTAGACTGCTTTTGAAAAGTACTTGGTACTTGGCAAAAGAAGGGGGTCTACCGAGAAGGGGTGGTAGAAAGGGAGGGTGAAAAGGTGCTACTGGGTGGAGAAGGTCAGGAGCGGGCCTGTGGCGAAGGGCTTATCGGAAGGGCTGGACATCAGCGTCCACGACCCTCCGGACTGTGTGCGGTACTTGGCGTTGACCAGGTCGACGCGAAGCGTTTCCTGGGCGTATGAGCCGTCATTGAGGCGCAGGTCCCCCATGACGAGCCCAAACTCTGCGGTTTCGCCGGGGTACAACCCTACCCCGAAGTTTGTCTCACCGTTGACGAAGTAGCCGCGGCCACCATTCGGATCCCCGGTGTCGCCGGCAAAAGCGCCGTTCTGTCTCATGATCCTCCGGATCGAGAAGGAGTTCTCGGTCCGCTCGGCCAGGCTGCCGCTCACCTTGTAGATGAGTCCCAGCTGCACGCCGGGCTTCGCGTCGCACGACGTGGCCGGCGGAATGGTGATGCGTACCGTATTGACCCCGGCCAGGTCGTGGTAGATGACGTCTTTGGTGCCCAGGGTCTCGACGTGCTCGAGGATGGGCTGGCAGTTCGGGACGCCGGGAGCGATGTAGGTGTCGGTGGTGTCGCTCTCGGGCAGGCCGCAGGCGTTGGTGGTCAGGGCGAGAAAGGCCAGGGCGAACAGCGAATTCGTGCGCATGGTCGGTTCCTCCAGGGATGCGGTTTGTCGATGATCCGGCGCTAATCTTAGCGCTTTCTGTGTATAAGTATACCATATTTTGATGCTTTTGTCAAGATATGCACGCAGTAGTCTAAAACTGGTTTTTGATATGAAAAAAGCGGCCGAAAAGGCCGCCTAGCTGCGTCGCCGTACCAGGCGATGGTGAAAGAAGGTGTAGAGGGCAAACAGGGCGGCGAGCGGGTAGCCGATATAGGGAAAAAGCGGATGTGTGATGATGCCGTCGGAGCGGAGCGTGCCAACGGTGCCGCCCGTAAAGGCGCCGACTAGGAGAGCGGTACAAATCCGGATAAGGAGCATGGTTCAAAACCTCGCGTGGTTGTGGTTATCGGGAAGCTCGTTTACTATACTGAGACCGCACCAAAAAGAAAAGCCGCGTCGTGAGACGGGCTCTGGTGGCACTTGTGCTTGATCAGGCGGGGTAGTTCAGGCTGGGTCGCGCGTCGTCGAAGCGGCAGTGCAGCGTCTTGGGTGGGCGACGGCCGGGTCTCTTCGTTAGATCGGTCTCGATGTCCTCGAGATCGACGGCATATTTATCTGCGGCCAGTCGATCGTCGAGCCACGAGAAGAAATCGCGCGGGTCTTTGCCTGCATCAACGGCGGGCTGGAGTTCCTCCTTATGCCATTCTTCGTACAGCAGGATCTCTCTCCATACGAAAGGCCATTCCCACGGCCGTTCCGGGAGTTCGACGCTCGATGGGTGCGCGAGAGATATTAGGAAATAGCACATGTTTTATTTTCCTCGTTTTTGGTTACAGAGCGTATGAAACACGACGAGTAACTAAACAAGGTACCACATAGTATGCTCAAAGTCAAGCCTATCATTTTTATTACTATTCCGACTCTCCTAGTCATCTTATTTTTTTCGCTGCCGTGGCAAACACGGTATATTTTTTCATACGGTACCATCGGTGAGTATCCGGTCGAATGGCTCACGAGGAGCGTGTACGGAACCGAACTGTTGGGATGGTTGATCGTTATCGGTACGATTGTTGTGCATCGGAATCGGTTGTGTAGTTTGGTGAGGAGCGTCATTCATCAGTGTAGAAATTTGTGGTTGGGCGTGATAAGCGCGTTGAGCGTGGCCGCAGCTTGTTTGTTCAGTTCATCGTTTGGTCTGAGCGTTTGGTACGTGGCACGTTTTGTTCTCGTAATTGGAATTATTGCGAGCGTGTATTTTTTTTCCGAAAAAAAGGTCTGGTTCTACCGTGCATTTTTTGCGAGCGGGGTAGTGCAGGGTATCGTGGCGATCATTCAGTTTTTTACGCAGCAAGTGTGGGCTTCGAAGTGGCTCGGTATGGCCGAGCAGCTACCTTCGACGCTCGGTACGGCAGTGATCGAGAATGCAGATGGTCGCTGGCTTAGGGCCTATGGTTCGTTCGGCTGGCCGAACGCGCTTGGTATCTATGTGGCGTTTGTTCTGATTATAGGATTTATCCTCTTGTCGCAATCCCGCCAAACCCGGCATCGTCTGCTGATCGTTGCGGGCGAGATGATCGTTGCAACGGGGCTTTTTCTCTCGTTTTCGCGCGGGGCATGGGTAGCGGCCGTAGCGGGAGTCGGGTTGTTTTTTATTGTCCGGTGCCGACAAGAATCGTGGCGCTCCGTTGTGCAAAATTATGCGGCAGTAAGCGGAGGAATACTTTTAGTATTCATCGGTTTTTTTGTCGTTAACAAGCCGCTGCTCATCACGCGCTTTACGGCTACAAATAGACTCGAAAGTCGATCGCTCGCGGAGCGATCTAGCCAATATAAAGAGGCGTTTACTTTGTTTAGGAAACACCCGTGGTTTGGTGTCGGGCCGGGAGCGTACATCGTTGCTTCCCATGACCGATGGTTCACGGTGGCGCCGCAACCGGTACATAACATATTTGTTTTGTTGTTGGTTGAGTGGGGGGCCGTTCCGTTGGTTTGTGCAGTATCTGTAATTTTTAAAAAGGCCTGGCCGTACCGAAAAAAAATTGTACACATCCTTCCGTTTATGGCGGTTGGAGTTGTGGCCGGACTCTTCGATCATTGGCTTGTGAGTTTGTATAGCGGTCTTGTGACGAGTGCTGCAGTAATCGCGTTTATGCTTCTAGAATTAAAAGAGCCTCGCGAAAAACGCGAGGACTCGGGAGGGGGTGGCTGGCGTTAAGGTGCCGGGCCGCAGAACAGTTCGGCGGTGCGCGGTGGCGGAAGCTTGTCGGGGTTGGAAAAGTTACCGCCGTTGCAGAGATAGCTCGCTTCGGCGAGCACGCTCTGGCCGCGCCGGCAGCTCAGGTAGCCGCGCTCACTGTCGCTGCTACTTACGCTCGCGGCTGCCCGCACATTATCTTCGGCGTTTTTGGCGTACAATCGGCAGTCCAGCTTGGCTGATGTGCCGATTGCGATCGCCTGCGGCGAGTCTTCGCCAGCGATGACGGGTGGCAGGAACCAGGTGAGGCTCGCGGCCACGATGCCGATAGAAAGAGCTTCGGCAAGCTTGAGGTGCGAATGAATCCGGGTAGTGAGTGAGCGGTTGCGCATGACTCTCCTTCTTACATTTCCATGGCGATGAACTCAAGATACCGGCTATCGATCCGGTTTTGCACCAGATCGGCATCCGTTGTGCTGAGAGAAATGAACGGGATGCGTCCGTAGAGCGCTTTCTCGCCGTGCGCTTCAAGCGGAATGCAGAACAGTTCATGCGCAAAGCTCCCTTTGCGGTAGGCGAGTTTGGTTCCCCAGGGGCAGTCAACCGCGATCTTGAATGACGGTCCGGCGCCGAACCATTGGATGTATGCTTCGGCGTATTTGAGAGGGCCGTTTGTTCGGAAAATGCGCGAATTGTGCAGGATCGGCAGTCCGATCGGCGGTTTTTCGGCCAAGGTTCTGGGTGGTGTCACCGTCTGCGCATCCAGATCCTCAGTCGGTACGAATTCCTCGAGCTTGGCAAAGTCGTGAATTTTGGTGCTAAACGGCTCCACCATGCCAATCGGCAGGGGTGGCAGCGGGCGCTGGGTAGTTACGCACCCGGTCAGCACGGTAAGGCTGAAAAGAGCGGTTTTCAATCGATACATGGGCAGGTACCTCCTTGGGTTAACTAGCATGCTGGCATACTTATGCACAGTTGTCAATATTATGACGGGATAACTGATAAACGATGGGGATAACGTTATACACAGCAGTGTGGATAAGGCGGGGAAAAGTTTTTCTTGACACTATCGCGTGGTTGGTTAGAATGGGGATAAATTATCACTCGAAATGCATGAGTGATAAATCATGGATTGATCTAGTTGTTGGGTATTAGGAATTAGCACTTTAATTCCTAATTACTAATATCTAATTACTAATATCTAGGATTATGCCCACCATCCGTCCCTTGGGTAACCGCGCGCTCGTGGAACCCGTCCAGGAAGAAGAAGTAACCTCGTTCGGGATCGTGCTCCCGGAAACCGCCGGCAAAGAAAAGAAAGGCCAGGGTAAAATTTTGGCCCTTGGTAATGGTGAAGATCTTGCCAAGCTCAACCTCAAGATCGGCGACATGGTCGTCTACGAAAAGTGGGGTGGCGAGGAAGTGAAGATGGGGAAGGGGAAAGAAGAGAAGGAATATAAAGTGTTGAATCACGATAAGATTTTGGCGGTCGTTGAATAACATCATGTGTCATTGCGAGCGCAGCGAAGCAATCCCTGTGTAATACAGAACTCATTCTGCTAACAAGGGGATTGCTTCGTCGGTCGTTCCTCCCTTCTCGCAATGACGTACGTTTACGAACCATTAACTAATCAACTTTTTATGGCTAAACAAATTCTTACCGGCGACGAGGCTCGCCAGAAACTCGCGAGCGGCGTCAACAAACTCGCGAACGTCGTAAAAGTGACGCTCGGTCCCAAGGGCCGCAACGTCGTCTTGGAAAAAGGTTACGGCGCCCCGACGATCACGAAAGACGGCGTCTCCGTCGCCAAAGAAATCGAACTCGATGATAAATATGAAAACGCGGGCGTAGAGCTCGTGAAAGAAGTCGCATCTAAAACCAACGATGACGTGGGCGACGGCACGACCACCGCGACGGTACTCGCGCAGGCGATCATCCGCGAAGGCATGCGCAACGTTACGGCTGGTGCTAATCCAGTCGCGCTCAAACGCGGTATTGATAAATGCGTCGAAGCGGTCGTCAATGAACTCAAAACCAAGATCGCCAAGCCGGTCGAGCAGGAAGAGATCGCCAATGTCGCGTCCATTTCTGCCAACGACAAAGAAATCGGCAAGCAGATCGCGGACGCCATGAAAGCGGTTGGCAAAGACGGTGTCATTACGGTCGAAGAGTCGCAGTCGTTTGGTATGGAGATCGAAACCGTGCAGGGCATGCGCTTCGACAAGGGCTACGTTTCGCACTATATGGCCACCAACGCCGAGCGCATGGAGGCTGAGTACGTCGATCCGTTCATCCTCATCACTGACAAGAAGGTCACGTCTATCCACGATGTATTACCTGTCCTTGAAAAAGTCGCCCAGACTGGCAAGAAAGAACTTGTCATCATCGCCGAAGATGTGGAAGGTGAAGCGCTCACCACGTTTGTCCTCAACAAGCTCCGCGGTACCTTTAACGTGCTTGCCGTGAAAGCACCAGCGTTTGGTGATCGCCGTAAGGAAATGCTTCAGGATATTGCGGTACTTACCGGCGGCCGCGTGATTACCGAAGAAGTTGGTCTTAAACTCCAAGACGCGACGCTCGAAGATTTGGGCCGCGCGCACAAAGTGGTCGCGACCAAAGAACACACGACCATCGTGAACGGCAAAGGCGATGAACAGTCCGTCAAAGATCGCGTCAGCCAGATCAAGAAAATCATGGAAAACACGGACAGCGATTTTGATCGCGAGAAACTCCAGGAACGTCTTGCCAAACTCGCGGGCGGCGTAGCTGTCATCCGCGTGGGTGCTGCCACCGAAACCGAAATGAAAGAGGTGAAGCATCGCATCGAAGACGCGGTTGGTGCTACCAAGGCGGCCGTCGAAGAAGGTGTTGTGCCGGGCGGCGGTGTCGCGCTCATTCGTGCCGTCAAAGCGCTTGACGCTCTCAAACTCGAAGCCGAAGAAGCAGTTGCCCAGTCGATTGTCCGCCGCGCGCTCGAAGAGCCGCTCCGCCAGATCGCGCATAACGCTGGTGTCGATGGTGCTGTCATTGCCGAAGAAGTAAAAAAGAAAGATGGTGCCATGGGTTACAACGCTGCAACCGGTGTCTACGAAGACATGATCAAAGCTGGTATCATCGACCCGGCTAAAGTGACACGTTCGGCACTGCAGAACGCCGCGTCCATCGCCGGCATGTTCCTCACGACCGAAGCTGTTGTCACCGACATTCCCAAAAAAGAAGAACCGGCCGCGCCGGGAATGGGCGGTATGGGAGGAATGGGTGGGGGAATGGGGATGGGGTATTAGGGTGTAGGTCGTAGGTGCGTGGGAAGTAGAATTTAGATATATCTGCGCATTCCGTTTCCAGGTACATCAAAAAGCAGAAAGAGTTCTCGTTGTGAGAGCTCTTTTTGTTTTGTAGTTAGCGGGTCTCCTAAACACCGTCATTGCGAGGAACGAGGCACGAGCGACGAAGCAATCCCTCGGTAACTCAGAGTCCGCTCTGATATCAAGGGGATTGCTTTCCCGATCTAATCGGGACGGGCTGTCGTTCCTCCTCGCAATGACAAGCTTTTTGAGTTCGTATGTGCTTCTATTGACGTGATATTATATTTTGGTTTACAACCAGGGCGGAGGTAAACATGAGAAAGAGGTTGGTAGGTATTATGTGTGGTTTGGCTTTGATCGTTACCGTACCGTTCGTACATGCGGTTGCGCCGGAACGACTCCCGGCCAACGCGGTAACGTTGGCGTTGACCAAGCCGCCAACTAAGCTGCCAAATTTTTCCGCCGCGGTTGATCGTTGGCCGCAGGAATCGGTGTGGAAGCTCTGTCCGCCAGGGCATATCATCGCGGCGTATAACGTGGGTCGACAGCGAGTCGATATCCGGGTGGATCGTCCGGCGCCGTCACGGGTATACTTGGCCTGTGTAGATGATTACACCGGCGTGCTCAATGTCGCCAAAGTTTCGCGCGTGATGTGCCAAGACCGAGAGGCGAACGTATGGGAATACGTGTGGAAGAATCGTCCGTCCAAGCGGTCGTGGAGTAAAGAATACGTCTGTTCGGTCGGTAAGCCGCCGCTGGCGGAGTGGTAAATAGGGTTACTCAGTGCTTTATCCCGCGCTAGTATTGACAAAGTAGCCGAGGCATGTCTTCTTAATATGCGCCACTACAAGGCGAGGTGCCGTACATGAACTTTTACAGAGCCCTGAAGATTGCGGTCATGGGTGGGTTTCTGGCGCTCTTTGGCGGCGGGGCCGTTTCTCTGGCCAAGCCGAGCGGGCGAGAGCGGCTGCCGAAAGCAATCCTGCTCATCCCTGGTGACCCAATTTTTTCGACCTTCACCCATGTGTGCCGGCGTTTCAGCTATTCCATTCCCTTCGTGGGCCCGGATGAGCGCCCGGACTACGGACCGATTTACCCTGGCCCACACCACACCATGGTGCGCTGCGGCGCGGATGAGAACATTGCCGAATTCTGCTCCCATGCGGTCGAGCGCGGTGAGGACTACGATCCTGACCTGTGTGGACCCGATTTCGTATCTCGGACTGGCGGCGTACGGATTTTCCCCCAGCTTCCGGCGGCAGACATTCAGTGTGACGGCGTGCTCTTTCGCAACCCGGAAGTAATCCGTGGCAGGGCGACCCATACCGTCTATGAGTGCCTCCCGTTTCCGGAGATGACCGCGTCGCGTTAGTCGACCTGTCGGTTCCAAGCCCTATGTCCGCATAGGGCTTTTGCAATTTTTAACCTTGTAATTAAGCCATTTTTTACCGAAATGCACTGCTCATATTGACCACCATGCCGTTTATATGGTGTGCTAATGCCCAGTTTTCCACCTCTGAAACTGGGAGGTTCGTAATGAGTACAATCGAGATTGGTGAGTTTGAGGCGCTCAAGCGAAGCGTGGGAAATATTGATTTGATCTTAAGAGGAGAACGGTTTGGTTGCCTGAAGTGCATGGCCATCGCGCATATTGATGTGGTCCGCGATAAGATGGCCGGTGTCAAGAATTTGCAGGAGGAAACCTGGAATTGCCCGCTGTGCCAGCACGAACTCGCGCGTTTCGGCGTGCCGGAGCTGCGTGGGGTGGGACTCAGCCGCGATCATCTGCTGCGGCTCAGGCGCCGGCTCCTTCCTGACCAGTCCGTTGTCCAGACGTTCTCCGCCGCTGATTTGGCGGCCGCCCGGCGCGCGATGCGCGAGAATATGCTCGAGGTGCTTTCGAGCGCCTACGTGGCCTGCTGCCGCTGCCAGATCATTATCAAGGGACGGTCGGTAAATTTTTCTCCCGGCACAGGGCCCAAGAATATCCCTACCGCGCTATGCCCCGCATGCGAGACTCCGGCCATTCTTCCACCCACCGAGAGTCGAGCGCTCAGCTTCGACCTCGTCGAAGCGCTGCACCAGCGGTTTTTTGTTCACCGTCCACCGGTTACGCTGCAAGGGACGTGGAATTACCTGCGCAAATTCTGGAGCTGGCTGCGCGCCTGAAGGAAAGACCTGTGGGTCTGGCATATGCCAGACCCTTTCGTTTTTAAAAATTAAAAAAGCGACATACCCCCGAAGGGATGATGTCGCTTGTGAGCTTTAAGCTCGTCAGATCAAGGCTTGGTCGGCTCGGTCGACGCGGTGGCGTCGAGCCACCATTGCGACGGCTGGTTCGGCGTAGAAGCAGCCGGAACCGGCGTCACCTCTGTAGAAGAAGCCTTCGCGTTGGTGCTGCTGTTCTTCTTGATGTCATTCCCGGAAGGAACGACGCTCTTGAGGAAGCGCAGGCTCGCCCAGAGCACCAGGGCCGGCAGGAAGGATGTCACGACCAGGATCGCGAAGAATTCGTGATTCGGGATCTTGGTCCAGAGCTTGCCGAGCAGCCCGCAGAGGAAATTTCCAATGCAGGTGGAGAACATCCAGACGCCCATCATGATTCCCTCACGGCCCTTCGGTGCCATCTTCGTCACGGTGGAGAGACCCATCGGCGACACGTGCAGCTCGCCGAGCGTGATGATGAAGTAGCAGCCGATGAGCCAGAGCGGACTCACCTTGCCGGTGTTGCCACCGGCGAGCGAGGCTCCGACCATCACCGCGTAGCTCAGGCCGGTGAGGACCATGCCGATGCCCATCTTGGCCGGCGTCGACGGCTCCATCTTCCGCTTCCTCAGGTACGCGTAGAACCGGTTCAGCGGACCCGTGAGGGTCACGATGAAGAACGGGTTCACGGCGTTGTAGATGAAGGGGCCGACGGTGTACGCCACGACAGGGACGGTGTAGGCGCGGGTGTTGTTGTCCGCCCAGAACGCGAGAACGTTGCCGTTCTGGTGGAAGGCCATCCAGAAAAATATGATGACCCCGGCCAACAGGCAGATGGCGAGGATCTTCAGGCGGGCGAGGGCGGGGTTGGACTCCTCCTCCTTCTGAACGACGAGGTTCGCCGTCAGGTTGGAGGCGGCTCGCTCGAGCCAGGGGCGCGTGGCGAGCGCGATGATGAGAGCGAAGACCATGCCGATGCCTGCGCCGTTGAAGGCCCAGGTCCAGCCGTAGCGCGTCTGCATCACATCGGCCACGATCGGAGCGAAGAATGCTCCGACGTTGATGCCCATGTAGAAAATCGAGAAGCCCGCGTCACGGCGCGGATCGCCCTGCAGGTATAGAGCGCCCACCTTGTTCGACATGTTGGGCTTGAACAGCCCGTTGCCGATCACGATGAGCCCCATGCCGAGCCACACATGCCACATCGCGCCCTGGCCGAGGGTGAAATAGCCAAGGCCCATGAGCACGATGCCCATGTAGATGGGCTTGTTGCGGCCGAGCCACTTGTCGGCAGCGTAGCCGCCGCCGAGCGGGGTAAAGTAGACGCCAGCATTGAACACGCCGTAGAACATGCTCGCGTCCGCGGCCGAGAGGTGGAAGTAGTTCTTCAGGTAGAGGCTGAAGAGCGCGATCATGGTATAGAACCCGAACCGCTCCCACATCTCGATGAAGAAGATGATGTAGAGGGCGCCGGGCTGCTTGGAGTTGTTGCCTCCGTCGCCAGGGCCACCCTCGGCCACCTTGTCCCACTCTAGCGGATGCGAGCCGCTCTCCGATGTATTTCTGGCGTTCGTGCTCGTCATCATGCAGATCAGGAGATGCAGGAACGGCGTCGAGCTCGGTTCGATGCGTGAGCAGAGGTTCTGCCAGACGCGCTTGGGGAGCGTCACCAGGAAATCCACAGCAGCCGCCGTTGAGGCGGTGTGCTCAAACACGAATGTGCTGGCCGTGCGCAAGATGCGCTGCAGTGCCGAGCGACGAAGGAAATCCCCCGCCGCCTGCACCGCCTTGTAGAGCTTTCCGTCCAGGCAGGCGAAGACAGCAATGAAGGGGGTCAGGAAGGCCATGACGGCCCGCTCGACAGCCTTGCTACCAGCATGCTCGTACGGAAACAGGTTAGGGGACAACGTCGTCGCGTGCATAGGTCACCTCCGCTTTACTTCAAACTCCTTCATAGCCGGGAAGAGCTGTCCGCTTAGCAGCACTATGCTGCGTACGGACACCGCCTTCCCGACTATGACTCGTGATCTGAATTGTCAAAGATGTTTCGTAAAAATATCGTGTTGCTCTCTTTGGAGCAACGAGCTACACTAGCAGTTTTTTGTGCCCAAGTCAAGACCATTTGTGACTTATTTTTATGCTTTTTCACGTTAGCTATGCTCTCCATACTTCAGTAAACGGCGTTTTTACGCAAGTACAGCGGGGATAAACTATCTAACGATCCTTCATACTCCGTGTGTACGCCTTGTCCGCCCCTTTCTTGCGTGCTACACTAGGCTCATTCTCACTCCTGTTTTTATGCATATCCAGTGGCTAGGCCAGACGTGCCTCAAACTCCAGACTAAAAATATCGATGAAGATATCGTTACCGTTGTCGATGCGTATCGCCCCAAAACCGGGGATTTTCCGCGCAACATGACGGTGCAGCTTGCGCTGTTTTCGCGCGGTTCCGAAGGTGCTCTCAGTTCGCTCGGCGAACCCTTTGTCATTGATACCCTCGGTGAATTCGATTGCCGCGGCGTGATGGTCTCTACCTACGGCGCCTCTGATGGAACAGTTCTCTTTAAAATCATGTCCGAAGGCATTGCCGTGCTGCACGCCGGAGCACTCTCTGTTAAACCCGACGATGCACTCGTCGAAGCACTCGGCAAAGTGGATGTTCTCGTCGTGCCGGTCGGTGGCGGAAAACGGGCGCTGTCGCCGCAAGATGCCGCCGATTTTATCACTGCCGTTGAACCGCGGATCGTTATTCCCGTTGGTTTTGCTTCTGACACCGACCCGGATGCCGGAGCGCTCGAAGTATTCCTTAAAACGAGCGGTCTTAAAGCCGACAGCGCCGAAAAGAAAATTATCCTCAAGGCTAAAGACTTGCCGCAAGAAGAAACGCGTCTCATGGTCTTGGAAAAAACCGTCTAAGACTCTTCTCTGAGCGTTTATTCTGGAATGCGCCGTACTTTTGTCTCTTTCTCCCATGTCTCGCGCTGCCAAAAAAAAGCCGTCTCTTAAGCAGGGTGCTGCCATGCCTTCTTTGATGTTTAACGGATTTATCCCGCGTGAAACCGACACGACTTCGGATGCACACCATAAAAACAGGGTGCGCGGAGAGGAGTCTTCATCCGAGATGCATCACTCTTCGACTCCGCACCAGCTTTTACCCACCAACAATCCGCCGCCGGCGCGCGGTGCGCGGGGTGTGCTCTATGCGGCAGTGGCAGTGGTTATGGTGGTTATTATCGGTATTTGGGCGTACGCTTTTCCGGCGCATATTTCGCTTCGGGGCTGGCGCAGCACTTCGGAGGTGCAACTGTTTTCTACAGCCAAAAACCAGTGGCAAAACGCCTTTGCACCTACGGCGAGCGATACTACAGCTACCAAAGAACGACTGGCCAACAATCTCGAAGAAGCGCTTACTATCATGAATAACCAGGGCCTTATCCCGTCTACTACGCCCACTGCTACGCCTACGTCCTCGCCTTCGTTTGCTACCGCCTCAAGCACAACATCGACCGCGCCTGTCACCTCACCCCCGAATTCCTCCACATCTTCGGTCCGTTAACAGTTTTTCGTAATTTACCCCGTTTTTTACGTACCTTACTATGCCTCACGAACGTCACCTTGGTTTTAACGATCTCGGTCTGTCGCCTAAGCTGGTGGAAGTTGTCACCAAGGTTGGCTACACGGTTCCGACTCCTATTCAAGAGCGGGCTATTCCGCTTGTCGCCGAACATCAGGATGTGGTGGGTATTGCCCAAACCGGTACCGGCAAAACCCTCGCTTTCGGGCTCCCCATGCTCCAGAATATTTCGCGCCGCCAGGGGCAAGGACTCGTTCTGGTGCCCACGCGCGAACTCGCATTGCAGGTCCACGAAACGCTCCATAAGATCGGAACGTTTTTCGGTTTGCGTACCGCGGTTCTCATCGGCGGTGCAGGATTTACGCCCCAAGTTCAGTCACTCCGCAAGAAACCGCATATCATCGTTGCGACGCCTGGTCGCCTTAACGACCATGTGGAGCGCAAAACCGTTACCTTCGAGCAGATCCGCGTCGTCGTGCTCGACGAAGCTGATCGTATGCTCGATATCGGGTTTGCACCGCAGATCAAACGCATCTTGAATCTCTTACCCAAAGACCGCCAGACGCTCCTGTTTTCGGCTACGATGCCGCAAGAAATCGCAGAGCTCGCGGCTACGTACCTCAAGCATCCATTGCGGGTTGAGGTAGCACCGGCCGGCACCGCGTCCGAAAAAGTAGAGCAGACCACATACCTCGTACCCAAAACCGCCAAAGCCGCGCTCCTCGAATCCATTCTCACTGACCAAGTCGGCTCGGTCCTCGTATTCACGCGTACCAAATTCGGCGCCAAAAAATTGACTGCCCAACTTATCCGCAAAGGTTTTACGGCTGCCGAAATCCATTCCAATCGTTCGCTTGGCCAGCGCCGCCGTGCTCTTGATGGATTCAAAAGCGGGGAATACCGCGTGCTCGTCGCTACCGACATCGCGGCGCGCGGCATTGACGTGAAAGGTATTGCGCTCGTCGTTAACTACGATTTACCCGACAACCCCGAAGATTACGTACACCGTATCGGCCGCACCGGACGCGCCGGCCATCATGGCCACGCTATCACCTTTGTTGGTGAAGATGAACGAAGCGACTTAAAAGCCATTGAACGCCTCATCAAAAAACAATTGCCGCAGCTGCCGCTTCCGCCGCATGTGAGCGTTCCGAAAGCGGAGAAATCTCTCGGTATTGCCGAGAGTCCTTTTCCAGACCGTTACCGAGGGGATCGTCGTTCGCGGCGCGGTGGGCCTGGGAGACGCCGAAGATAATTTTAAGGAAGAATCGCTCAAAAAGCGATTTTTTCTTTTCTGCGGGGTATCCTCTTGACCAAACTTTATCCACATGGTACTTTGTGTGCAAAGGTAGCATTTATTTAATTATACCCGTATGCAAAGCGCAGATTCGTTTAAAACATCGATGCGGCGGGGGCTTATTGAGTACGCGGTGCTCCTCATTATCGCCCAGGGCAAAGTGTATGCCGGGGATATTCTGGAGCTCCTCAAGCGGGCCGATCTCATCGTCGTAGAGGGGACGCTCTATCCGCTCCTCAATCGCCTCAAGACGCAGGAACTTCTTACCTACGCATGGGAAGAATCGCGCGAAGGCCCGCCGCGCAAGTACTACAGCCTCACCGACGAAGGCAAGCGTGCGCTCAAAGATTTTGACGGCACGTGGAATCATTTGGTCTCTTCATTCACCACTTTACGCAGTACCTATGAAAACAACCATTAATGTAACGCTCGGCGGGCAGCTCTTCGTGCTCGAAGAGGATGCTTATCAAGCATTAAAAAATTACCTCGACGAGGTGGAGCGCATTGTAGCGACGTATCCGGAACGCGCAGACATCATGGCCGACATCGAAGCGCGCTTGGCCGAAGAGCTGAAGCGCTCTGTAAGTGGTGGCGTGGTAACGACCGGCGTTTTGAGCGGAATGCTCACGCGGCTTGGCACGCCCGAGGAACTCCGTCGCGAGTTGGGCGGGGCGGAACGCGAAAACGTTGCTGCTTCTTCGTCAGCTGGTTCGAGTTCTCATTCTGCCGCGCCGCGCAAGAGCCGCCGCTTGTACCGTGATCCGGATGATCAGATCGTATCGGGTGTATGCTCGGGTATCGCCGCCTACATCGGGGTTGATCCAACGTGGGTGCGCATCGGTTTCGCGGTCGGCACGCTCGCGTGGGGAGCCGGGGTCTTCGTCTACCTCCTCCTTCTCATTATCGTTCCGGAAGCGAAAACGCCGGAGCAAAAAGCCGAGCTCCATGGCGAGCCGCTCCGTTTGGCAGATATTGTAACGAGCGTTCGCAACGCCTTTGAGAAGAAAAAATAACCTTCGATCGAACATCATAAAACCGCTCGGTGAAAGCCGGGCGGTTTGGCGTTACGGATATTCACCGTTTGTTGCGGTGCAGTGTTCATTCCCCAAAGAAAAAAGCACGTAATTTCTTGCGCTGCACCGCGCGCCAGGTAGTGAAGAACACCGGACGTTCAAACGGCGCGGCACGCTCGGCATCAATGCCCATTTTTTTAAACCACTCCTCGATCCGTTCGGGAGAAGAATGGGCGGGGTCGTATTCGACATTAATAATACCTTCGCTTGTTTCTGGTTCGTAATAGAGCCTGCACACGACAGGCGAGTGAGGGTTATAGGGAATATGCGCTCGGCCTGCAGCATATTTTTCTTCGAGGAAAAGAATATCGCCATGATACGTAGCCTCTAGTGCAGCGTCGAGCCAGCCCTTAAAAAAGAAACGGATTATTTTGTAGGGGAAGTCTTTGCCAATAACAAAAACGCCTTCTTTGTTTGCCCAGGAAAGATAGTTTTTGGACATATTTTCAATTCCTCTCGAGATTCAGAAGCCATTTTTTAAATCTGCTCATGAGCGACTCTGGCTGCGAGATAAAAGGATCTGCTCGCTCAAGTTGTATGCCTAGTTCCATGAAAAATTTCTCAGCTTTTTCGAGTTCTTCTCCTTGAGATGAAAGAATAAGCATTTCAAGGATATCTCCGGCCTGATCACCGCTAGTAAGGCCTGGACTCTGTGGTTGCATGTAGATATTATCAAGTGTCCATGGTGGGGGAGGTGCACACCTCCCATGTTGATGTTCCTCGAACAAAAAACCGACGCTGTTATGAAATTGTTCTTGGAGATGCCTATTTCTCCAACCTTTAAATACAAAACGATAGATACGGACTTCTTTTCGGGCACTCCCTAACGCTGTATAACGATTTCCCTTTTTTGAGATGAAGAGCATAGCGAAGTACTTTTAGCACTACAATACATGGTTCCCAAAATCCCGAGTAGCTTTTACTGTGCATAAAAAACAACAACCGCCTGGTAAAAAAGCGGTTGGGAGCGGTGGCGGACTTCTTGCTCAGGTGTGGAAAGATTTGTTGCTCGCCGAGCATGCCTAGCCGAAGGCTCTCACGCGGCAGTCGAGTCCGTACGCCGCAATGGCATTTTGGATGCCGGAAATCATTTCATCGCGATAGCGCACGGCGAGATTCTTCTTTTTGGAGGAAAAAACGTGCACTTTACAGGTAGGTACGACTCCCTTTTTTAACCAGAGAAGAAGTACGAACGGCCGTTCGACGTGAGAGTTTGGCATGGCGACGACGCCGCAGAAGCCGGTTTCATAGAGCGTCTCGGCGCTTACCGTATCGCTGTCCCAGGAAGAGTGGGGCAGGATCTTTTCGCGCACTGCACTCACGGCTTCGATGATGACCTTAGCCGTGGATAGCATACGGGCCCGCTCAACGCTCTTCGCGCTCTGTTCGGGGCTGGAAAGGCCTAAAAGATAGCGCATTATTCTACAGAACATCGGGTCCTCCTTTAGTCTAAGTATGGCATACCTTACTGCTTGACGCCGCTGTTGTCAACCACTGAAGCTTCGGCTATACTAACCTCACTTTCGCATAAAAGCTGACCTCAGCCAGCTGATTCTGAAACGTATTTCTTTATGTCCGAACAACCTAAACTTTTTCCGCAGAAAATCGGCACCATCACGCCGACCCCGCTCGTTGATGAAATGAAGCAGGCGTACCTCGAGTACGCTATGAGCGTCATCGTCGCGCGTGCTCTCCCCGATGTGCGTGACGGCCTTAAGCCCGTACACCGCCGTATCCTCTATGCCATGTGGACCATGGGCCTTCGTCATGGCGCCAAATTCCGCAAATCCGCCCACGTGGTGGGTGAAGTGATGGCCAAGTACCACCCGCACGGCGACAGCGCCATTTACGACTCGCTTGTCCGTATGGCGCAGGATTTTTCCATGCTCCATACGCTCGTCAAAGGCCAAGGTAACTTTGGTTCCATGGACGGTGACAGCGCCGCTGCCTATCGCTATACCGAAGCCAAGCTCGAAGCGATCGCCGAGGAACTTCTCTATGATATTGAAAAAGAAACCGTTCCGTTTGTCGCCAACTATGACGGTTCGCACTCCGAGCCGAACGTGCTTCCGACCAAAGTACCGAACCTTCTTTTAAACGGCACGATGGGTATCGCGGTCGGTATGGCGACGAGCATTCCGCCGCACAATTTAGGCGAGCTCTGCGAAGCTGTTACCACCCTTATCGAAAAACCGGAGACGACCATCGAAGAAATTGCCGACATCGTTAAAGGTCCGGATTTTCCGACTGGCGCCATCGTGTACGGCAAGAAAGACATCTTGAACGCGTACGCGACGGGCCGTGGCGGCGTTGTTATTCGCGCCAAAGCCGACATTAAAGAAACCAAGTCCGGCATGTTCCAGATCATCGTCTCCGAAGTGCCCTACCAAGTGAACAAAGCGACCCTCATCGAGAAAATTGCCGAGCTCGTGCAGGAGAAAAAACTCGAAGGCATCAAAGACCTGCGCGATGAGTCGAATAAAGATGGTGTTCGCGTGGTGGTTGAGCTTAAAAAAGACGCGTATCCCAAAAAAGTCCTTAACCAGCTCTATAATCTTACCGAACTCCAAACCACGTTTCATTACAACATGCTCGCGTTGGTGGATGGCATCCAACCACGCGTGTTGAACATCAAGACGATCCTTGAAGAATTTATCAAGCACCGCCAGGTAGTGATCCGCAAGCGCACCGAATACGATTTGGCCAAAACCAAAGACCGCGCTCACATTCTCGAAGGTCTCAAGATGGCGCTCGACCAAATCGACGCGGTTATCAAAACCATCCGCGCCGCGGCCGACAAAGACGTGGCCAAAGCAGATCTTATCAAGAAATTCGGCTTCTCCGACCGTCAGGCCACAGCCATTCTTGAAATGCGCTTGCAGCAGCTTGCCAACTTGGAGCGCAAGAAAATCGAAGATGAACTCAAAGAAAAACAGGCGCTCATCAAGGAACTCGAATCTATCCTCGCCTCCGAGAAGAAAATCCTCGGCATCATCAAGCAGGAAACCAGCGATATTAAAACGCAGTTCGGCATGGAGCGTCGCACGCAGATCGTTTCGCACGGCGTGAAGGAATTCACGGTCGAAGACCTCATCCCCAACGAACCTACCATCATCATCACGACGACCGACGGCTACATCAAACGCGTACCGCCGGACACGTTCCGCCAGCAGTCGCGCGGCGGCAAAGGCGTCATTGGTGTCACTACCAAAGAAGAAGAATCAGTGGAGCGCCTCCTTACCACCAATACGCACGACAATCTGCTTTTCTTCACCAACCGCGGCCGCGTGTTCCAGCTTCCGGCCTATGAAATTCCGCAGGGTAGCCGCACGGCCAAAGGCCAGGCGCTCGTGAACTTCTTGCAGCTCGCGCCCAACGAAAAAATTTCCACCATCCTCGCGATGAGCGACATAACCAATTTCAAGTACTTGGTTATGGCCACGCGCAAAGGCCTTATCAAAAAGACGCCGCTCGAGGATTTCGAGAACGTCCGTCGCAGCGGCATCATCGCCCTCAAACTCAAGCCTGAAGACGGTATGGAGTGGGTGTGCCCATCGACCGGCAAAGACAATGTGATGATCGCCACCAAAGAAGGCCAAGCTATCCGCTTCGAAGAAGACGATGTGCGTGCCATGGGGCGCGCGGCCGCCGGCGTGCACGGCATCCGCCTGCACGACAACGACGAAGTGATCGGTATGGACGTGGTTGATCCCAAGAATAAAGCCGTGCAGTTCCTCACCATCGGCGAGAACGGCCTCGGCAAACTTACCACCATCGACAGCTACAAAGTGCAGGGTCGCGGCGGCAGCGGCATTAAGACCGCCAAAGTCACCGAGAAAACCGGTTTCGTCATTCATGCCCAGGCGGTAGATACGACGAAAGCGAAAGAGCAGGACATCATCCTCATCTCCGCCAACGGCCAGACTATCCGCGTGCCCTTTAGCTCCATTCCTTCGAGCGGTCGCGATACGCAGGGGGTTCGTCTCATGCGCTTCAAAGACGGGGAAGACAAAGTGGTAAGCGTGACGCTCATATAAAACAAAACAAAAAACTACCGGTACTTAGTCGGTAGTTTTTTGTTTAGGAAGATCCTTTTTCTCGATGCGGGCACCCGGGCCAGCAACATGGCCGGCGCATGCCGCCGCCGAGTTTCGAGAGCGCTTTCTCAATGCGGATTGCGCGCGTCTCGACTTTTTTGCCCGACGTTACCCAGCAAATCCACTCGTTTTTGGCGAGCGGCGTAATGTCTTCCCACACGGCGTGCGCCTGGGGGTTAGATGCGAGGGCTTTTTTAAAATCTGCCGGGAGGCTGTGGGCCATATGTTTCCGACATAAATAACGTGGTGCTCTCGAAAGGAATCGAACCTTTATTTTCGGCTTCGGAGGCCAATGTCCTATCCGTTGAACGACGAGAGCGAATCTATCTCGCTCACTGTAGCGTAAATGGTTGGGTTTGGCAATGAATGATAAACGACCCGTGGGGGCGGGTCGCGAAAGAGTGGGTCGGATTATGTGGACGGCGGCGGAAGCTCGATAAGCACGCAGGAGAGCTCTCCACCGAGGAGGCGCAGCCGGAGCCGTTCGGCCACCGGGCGCAGTGCCGGAAAAAAGTAGAGTTTGCGCGGCGCACAGGAAGTGCGCAGTATTTCCACCATCTCCATTTCGATCGGGAGTGCCTGGTCGTACTCCGCGGGCGGGGGATCTCCGGTCCATGGATAGCAGAGGTGGATGCGGTTCGTTTCCGTTAGAAATCCTTCCAGGTGGTGCGGGATGCTGCGCCATCTCCGGTACGTTGCGCGGTCGATGAGGAGCGTTCCGTCACGGCTGACATCGAGCGCGTACTGGCCCTCGCGGAATATAACGGCCTCGTGGCGTTTTCTTTGTTCGTTTTCGATGGCGCGTATTGCATTCCCAACCACCAGCCCAATGGGCATAAACCCCAAGCAGCAGAAAAAGTTGCCGAGCCCAAGGAGCGTAAACACGAAGACTACGACCAGCGCCCACCCGAAGCCGCCCATGATAACGAGCGCTAAGAGCCCGATTTCTGATACCTGCGAGAACGGCTTCTTGATGTGTGCAAGCTGCCCGGCATTCTCTGAACCTTGATACTTTACCAGAGCACTCATCGTTGACTCCTCCGTGCCTGTTCGGCGGCTATACGGCTCGCTTGCTCGTTGCGGATTTTTTTCACCACGAACGGAATGCAGAATCCAGTGGCGAGAGCGATGGCGAGTCCCACTACCGGGTGCAATCCGATGAGACCACAGACGATGGCGGTTAGCACATCGCCCCAGAAGAGCGGTGTCACTATACCGAGAGCATACAAGACGCCGAGAGTCAGTTTCGAAAACGGGGGAGGGGTGCGCGCGATATCTCGGGTAGCGTCGTGCGTCGTGGTTTGGACTAATGAATTGAAAGAACTCATTATCAGTTCCTCCGTGATCGTGTGGTGCAGTAATGGATCAACATACCACCTCGGTTCTGGCGCGTCAATTACTGCCGGTTGGGCGTGCGTGGCATAAGTAGGTTTCCAAAATTGAAACGACCTGCCAGGGCAGGTCGTAAGGGTGAGGAGAACTCGTCTGCAAACGGTCAGTCCTTGAGCTCTACGAAATCACACTGCTTCTCGCGGTTACCAAACTCACGCTGCAGGTCGTAGAGCTCGCGCTGTAACCGCTTGGCGACCGGGGCGAACTCGCTCTGGTAGAACAGCGTGCGCGGCGCGGGCATGTTGAGCAGGAGACGCCATAGGTCTCCTTCCATGATCGAAGACCCGTCTGCAGCGCTGTGCCAGAACAGCACGATGTGGGGTTCGTCCGCAGAAGCGAGCTGCTTTTTGTGGAGCGCCCAGTCCCGAAACGTCTGGTGATCGACCAGGTAGAGCTTATGGGTGAAAGACGCCCGATGTTCTTGGTCAAGACCGTAGAGAACGCTTTGGCCTCGGTGGTAAGCATCGGCCATGAGCCGGTATAGGTGGTCTTTATAGGCGCGCCAGCACAGGTATATCCAGCAGATCGCCGAAATCGCCACGATGACGTACCCTGCCGTCTCGTTGGCGATGTAGATGTTGTTGAGGGCGAGGAGAATCTGTTGAGGAACGTAAATCAGGAGTAAGGTGCTGACGGTCCAGATTCCTACATCGAGCAACGTGCGCGGCGGGGGGGTGAGGCAAAGATCCATTGCCAGATCAGACGGGGTGGGATTCTTGGTTTTCATGCTTCTTCTCCGTTTCGAGTTGAGAATTACCCTTGTGCGGATGAGTTGTGGATTTACAGTATACGTTTGTTCTTATCAAAGAGCAATCGTGTTCCACCGTAAGTTGAGTTTCACGATAACAGAAAATGATATCACTTTTCGTTCGTCAGGTCAATATCAGAGATTGATGTATTTTCCACGGTGTGTAGCTACAGTAATTGAAACGACCCGTGGTGCGGGTCGTGGGGATGGGGGCGTGGTGAGACGCTTACTGCGGCAGTTCGAATATCCGGCTGAAGCGACCGAGGGCCTCGAGCTTCTTCTGGAGGCGCTCGGCGACCGGCTTGAGGTGCGGCGGGTAGTAGATTTTCCGGCGCGGCATCATCATGAGCCGTTTGGCGATCCGCTGCTCCCGACTTCGATCTTCGATGTTGGCGCGTTCTGCGTGCCACGGCTCGAAGATGGAGAGTTTGCGGTAGTTGACCTGCTCGTTGAAGAGCTGTGCCGCTTCCATATCGGGACGGAATGCTTCGGAGTCGACGAGGGTGAGCCGATCGAAGATGAAGGTCTGGTGCGTGCGGATTCGCTCGCTGAGATAGGGGGCGACCTTACGGATCGCCTCGCCTGCCAGACGTCGCAGGTGGTTCTTCTCCTCGCGTGTCACGAGGATGTACGGCAGTATGAAGTAGCAGGCGTAGGTGAGAATCCTGAGCCACGGCCACCAGTATGCACCCGCGAGCTTCTTTGTTATTCCGGTGAAGAGGGCCCAGGGTATGCCACTGAGGCCGCAGATGATCATGATGAGCATGATCCACACGGCCCGCATGAAGAGAGTGCGTGGCGGGGGCAGGAGTACGAGCTTGCGGACATCGTCGAAGGTCTCGATTTTTACCAAAGAACGCATCGTTTCATCCTCCAGGTCCAGGGTTTCGGGGTAACGGAGCAGCTTACCACGCTTTTTGGCGTAAGTCAATCTATCCCCTTGCCAAACGCTTTATTCTGCGCTATATTGGCCTCATCACTTAACTTTGTTAGCTTTTGTATTTCTGTATGGGTCTTCCCGGTCATCGCCGCACATCGTCGCATAAACGTCGCCGCGCGGCTCATTTTGCCCTCACTGAAGGGGCCATGCAAACCTGCTCACACTGCCAGAAACCGGTCCGTCCGCACCGCGCCTGCGCTTTTTGCGGTTACTATAAAGGACGTCCGGTGATGGTTACGAGCCGCATGAAGAAACTCGAGCGCGCCAGCAAACCGGCCGCTAAAAAGCCAGCTACTCGCAAGAAAAAAGCCGCTGCCACGGAAACGGCTCCCGCCGCTTCCGCCAGCTAACTTAATTCCTTGACGTTCTTTTCGTATGGCCAATCGCCACCTCGCGCGGAGCATTGCCATGCAGTCGCTCTTTGAATGGGATTTTCGCGACCGCCCTACCGCCGCTATACCCGCTATCGTTGAACACAACATCACCGAGTTCGGTCCGGGTCTCGAAGAAAAAGACTTCGCTCGTTTTCTGGTTGAAGGTGTTATTGAACATCTGCCGGAAATTGACGCGATCGTCACAAAATATGCGCCCAACTGGCCGCTCAACCAGATCATGACGGTCGACCGCAACATTTTGCGTATCGGTGTTTTTGAACTGCGTTACTGCAACAAAGACGTGCCGCCCAAAGTTGCCATCAACGAGGCTATCGAGATCGCCAAAACCTTCGGTGGCCAGTCCTCGGGCCGGTTCGTGAACGGCGTGCTCGGATCACTCTATAACGATTTGCAAAAAGACGGCTTGGCGCCGCCACCCACCACGCAGAGTGCTCCCGAGCCGGCACCTGCCGTCCAAGCGGCGCCGGAAGCGGTTGCTCAACAGGCTTAACTTCCTCCATGTATGAGTCGAGCAAGCGTCAATCTACTCCCAGAAGTCATTGCTAAAAATTTCAAATCGCTTGAAGAAAAAATCGGGGTTACTTTTGAACGTCCCGAATGTTTGGTGCAGGCGTTCGTGCATCGCTCGTATCTCAACGAACATCACGATTTTCCGCTCCACCACAACGAACGGCTGGAATTTTTGGGTGATGCTGTGCTTGAGCTCGCGGTAACTGAATATCTCTTCCACGAATACGCTAACCCCGAGGGTGACCTTACCAATCTGCGCGCCGCGCTCGTCAATGCGCGTATGCTCGCCGAAATCGCTTACGAAATCGGCATGGAGCCGTACCTCTTTTTGAGCCACGGCGAAGCCAAAGACGCCGGTACCAAAGCGCGCGATTACATCATGGCCAATGCCATGGAAGCGCTTATCGGCGCCATTTATCTCGACAAAGGTTACGTCATCGCCAATCAGTTTATCACCCGCTGGATCTTGGTGCGTATTCCGTTCGCGCTCGAGAAACGTCTCGACATTGACGCTAAGAGCCGCTTCCAAGAAGCATCGCAAGAACTCCTCGGTATCACGCCGACATATAAGGTTCTCCACGAAGAAGGTCCGGACCATGCCAAGATGTTCAAAGTCGGCGTGTTTCTCGACAAAGAAATGGTGGCGATCGGCGAAGGCATGAGCAAGCAAGAAGCTCAGACCGACGCTGCTGAAAAAGCCATAGCGGTCAAGAACTGGAAAGTGAAAACCATCGAGCTCATTAAACGAGAACCAGACGGACAGTTGTAAAACCTACACGCCGAAGTCATCGGAAAGGCTGGGATGGAGAGTGAAATTTTTTTCGCACTCCTTCTCAGCATTTCACTTCTTCGGCCGCATGCGCTCATAGCTCAGCTGGTAGAGCAGTTGCCTCTTAAGCAAACGGTCGCAGGTTCGAATCCTGCTGGGCGCACACGAAAAATCCCGTATCCACCATCTCATTTTTACGCTTTATCCGACGTGCACTATTGTATAGACAATTCCATCGTTCGGATGGAAAATGAGGTAGAGGATGCGGGATTTTTTGCAACAATTCGCTCCCGTAGTTTAATGGATAAAATGTCAGGCTTCGAACCTGAAGATAGGGGTTCGATTCCCTTCGGGAGCACGCGTGGTGGTGGTCGAGACAAAGAGGTGTCTCGACCTCCGTCGGAAACAAAAATCCACCTGCCTATTTATTTAATGACTAAACGTATGTTCAAAAAAATCGCTACGGCGATCGCTCTATCCTTTGTGTCCATTTTTGGAATGGTTACTTTGGTTCAGGCGCAGGCAGTCGCTGTCGACGGCGGCATTGATGCCGGTTACGGGATGATGGAGAATTTTAGAGAAAATGACAGTGTTCGTTGTTTGGTCGATGGTCAGGCTGTGCCCTGTCCGGAGCTTGGAGGACATGCGCGTTCCTTTATCGGTGCCGGTCTGTTTTTTACTCTCGTCATTGTCGCTCTCATGGTGTGGGGTTTGGTGTTCTGGATTCTCATGATTGTCCACGCGGTCAAGAATCCGATCGAGAGTAAAGCGCTCTGGATTTTGATCATGCTTCTCACTGGCATCCTCGGCGCAATCGTGTACTACTTCGCCATCAAGCGGCCGTTTGAAATGGAGAAAGGCAAGAATTCCATCACGCCGCCAAGTGCGCCGGTGAATCCAGCGCAGTAGTAGGTGTGTAGCTCGTTAGCTCGTTAGCACGTTAGCGGTAGTTCCTAACGTGCTACAACGCTAACGTGCTACCAAGCTCCCTTTATGTCCACCTGGTTTGTTCTAGGCCGAGAACCGCTTCTTTCATACGCCGAACTCGCGGCGGTTTTCGGTTTTGCGGACGGGGTAGGGGAGTATGCGCCGCCATTGTATCTGACGGATGAAACGTATGATGATGCGTTCATGAACGAATTGGGCGGTGTCATTAAAATGGGGCGCGAAGTGGCGCGCGCCGTGACCACCGAACAGCTTGAACCATTTTTGCGAAGTTACTTGGCTGCGAAAGAGGGAAGGGCGCTCTTTGGGTTGAGCGTGTATGTTCATCCAAACGCTCCGTCTGCAGCACGCTCTCGGATTGCTCTCCCGTGGGTGGTCACGCTCGGCAAGCGCCTCAAGCAAGCGTTGCGCGACGAAGGTGTGTCGGCACGCTATGTGCTTAACGAGAGTATCGCGTTGTCGTCCGCGAGTGTTGCGAATAACAAATTAGTCGGTAAAGGTGTGGAGTTTCTACTTTTCCTCGATCGCGACGGCACCTGGCGGGTAGGCATTACCTCTGCAGTGCAGCCGTTTGCGGCGTGGAGTGATCGCGATTACGGTCGTCCAGGGCGCGATGATTTGAGCGGCATGCTGCCTCCCAAACTCGCACTTATGATGATCAATCTGGCCGGTTCGGCCAAAGACGAGGTTTTACTGGATCCGTTTTGCGGATCCGGCACCATCATTACCGAAGCGTTACGCGTCGGCTACACGCGGCTCATTGGCAGCGATGTGAGTGTTAAAGCCGTCGAAGATGCCGCGCGTAATGTGGAATGGTTCCTCAAAAAACATGCGGATATTTCCGTTCGTCCTGAGCTCGCGGTCCGTGATGTGCGTAGCCTCAGCGAACATATCGCCCCGGGCTCCATTGGTGCGGTGGTTACCGAACCGTTTTTGGGTAAGCCCAAACGCGGCCGCGAAGCGCGCGTAGAGCTTGAAGCTGAAATGAAGATGCTTTCCGTGTTGTACGCCGAAGCGCTGGCGGTTATGTATAAACTGCTCAAACCGAGCGGCCGGCTTGTTATGATCGTGCCGCGGTTCGAAGCTCCTGGCGGAGCAGTGCGCATGACCTCGTTTATGGAAAATGCAAAGCGGATCGGGTTCAAACTTGATCCGGTGGTTCAAAACGCTGAGCGTCTCGTCTACGCCCGCTCCGAACAGCGCGTCGCCCGGGAAATTTGGCGTCTAAGAAAGGTTTAGCGAGCTGCTAAGGGCTTCTGCCTTGACAAATGCATTTGGTTCTGGTATTTTCCAATCATCGTATAATTCTTTAATTAATGCCCATTCGGGCGCTTGGCGCATCTTTAAATGCGCAGGTTAAGACAGGATTTTTTTTATTATGACCGATAAAAAGCAGGATTTTAAGGCGCTTTTGGCCGAACATTTCATCAACATCCCTAAAGTAGGTGATGTGGTGAAAGGCACGGTTCTCTCCGTTTCGCGCAACGAAGTGCATCTCGACATTGCCGGCATGACGACCGGTATCGTCCGTGGTCGCGAACTTTTCATTGAATCGCGCGAATACGCCAACATTAAAGTCGGCGACACGGTAGAAGCGACCGTTCTCGAACTCGAAAACGAGAACAATGAAATGGAGCTCTCGTTCCGCATGGCTGGCTTCCAGAAGGCCTGGGACAACATGAAGAAATGGATGAAGGATGGCCTTACGCTTAAAGGTAAAGTGCTCGCTGCCAACAAAGGCGGTCTTATGATGCAGGTAGAAGCACTCGAAGCCTTCATGCCTGTTTCTCAGCTCAATCCTGACCACTATCCGCGCGTTGCGGGCGGTGACAAGAACCGCATTCTCGAAAAACTCCGCGAACTCGCCAACCAGGAACTCGAAGTGAAAGTCATTGATGTCGACGAAAAAGAAGAGAAACTTATCGTTTCGGAGCGTGCTGTGTGGGAAGATGCCCAGAAGGCCGTGCTCGAATCGTATAAAGTCGGTGACGTGGTGAATGGCGAAATCAGCGCCCTCACCTCGTTTGGTGCTTTCATGAAGTTTGGTGAAGGTCTCGAAGGTCTTATCCATATCTCCGAGATCGCCTGGCAGCGCATCGATCATCCCAAAGACGTGCTCAAAATCGGTGATAAGGTGAAAGCTCAGATCATCCAGCTCGACCATTCCAAGATTTACCTCTCCATCAAACGCCTCATCGACGATCCGTGGAAAACGGTCCGCGACCGTTACCAAGAAGGTGCTAAAGTGAACGGCAAGATTATCAAGATCGAACCGTTCGGCCTCATGGTGAGCCTTGACCGTGACATCCATGGTTTGGCCCACATCTCGGAACTTTCCGATGAGCCGATCACCAACATGAACGAGAAGTTCAAGATCGGTCAGGAAATGGAATTCGAAATCATGTCGATTGAACCGAACGAACATCGCCTTGGCCTCAAAGTCGCTGGTGTGAAAGGCAAGAGCGGTCGCCGTCCGCGCCGTGATGCCAAAGAAGAAGCTCCGGCTCAGACCGCCTAATACAACTTGAATCTTATCCACACGAAAGCCTTTACAACGGTTTTTCGGAGGGTAAAATTATCTCAAAGCCATCTCGTTCCCAGCGGGGTGGCTTTGCATTTCGGCTCGGGGCAGGTACCTCCTGCCTGCCCTGGGTTCGACTGCTTTACTTGCATAACCAAGGAGGTGCTTCCATGCCGCGTTTCGTCAACGCCTTGTGGTACACTGTGTACTACAGTGTATCGAGCCTACGCTCGTCATCGTTTTAACCAAGGAGATCCCTATGACCATCACGCGTCTTTTCGCCTCGTTGTTTACCGTGTGTGCTTTTGGCGCCCTGGTTCTTGGTGCTGGCTGTTCCAAAACGCCGACGCCGGGAACCAAGAAACCGATTCCGACCTACACCCAAAAAAGGGTGATTGATCGGGTGGATTGGCCAGCGTCGTCGACCATTAATCATGCGGCGCTCGCGGCCATGAAGCCGGAGGAGCGGGCTAAGGTGGCGTTGTCCGGGGTACCGGTTTTGGTGCCGGGGGATGTGAAGCTTCTGGCTGGTGGTGTCATGATCGAGCCGAATGAGTCCGGGTATGATTTTGGTTCTATCGGCACCGTTGATGGGCTGGATTTTACGATCGGCGCGACGAGGGTAAGCACCCAGTCCGACGCTCCGGTGCCAGCATACGCACGTGATCCTCAGCGACCTGACAATCGTGCGGTGGTTGGTAACCGCAAGCTGAGTATTGGCCGAATCACCGGAGATGGTAACGAAGGACCCTGGTCTGCCAGTTGGACCGAAAGCGGTGAAGCGGGGTACACCCTTCTTCTTGAATGCGTTGATGTGAGCGATGCTCGTTGCAAGGACGATAGTTATCTTAAATCCTTTGTAGCAAGTCTCGTTTATGTTGGCGGAAGCGGTAAGTAGTCTCAAAGAAAAAACAGGAGGTTGTCATGCGTCATAAGCTTGCCCTGCTTGCGTTGGTAGGTGCCCTGGTTACGGACTTGGGTGTGGTAAAAGCTCAAACTGAGCCCTTTACCTATTTCCCACCCGGCCATCTCATAAAAGAGTCTGGGGCATTCGATCTTAGTACTGGGGTGGAAGATTACGAAGTTCATGCCCCCGACATGCTCTTCCCTCTCAAGGTTACTGCCTTTGCCAACTCGCAATTGTTCAGCCCGGGAGGAAGTGAGTATAAGGGGGGTGATGCCACTAAGGGATGGTGGGCCAACCCTCGCAATTTCCGTTATCCCTGGCGTGATAACTTTTGCGAATGGCGCGATGATAAGAATCACTGGGTCGAACCTTGTCCTACTCAGTGGGCCCATCAAGGTCAGGATATTCGTGCTCTAACAAAAGACAATAAGTTATACGCTGTCGTCGCGGCAGAAGATGCTGTCGTGTGGTGGGCAAGTTCAAAATCGGGTGGAATTGTTTTGCAAACACTCGATCGGGAACGGTTGTATATGTACCTCCATATGTCGACGACTAAGGTGGTCGACGACAAAGTCGCACAGACTGTCTCTTTGCAGAAGAAGCAGCGGGTGGTTAAAGGTCAGGTGATCGGTTTCGTTTCCCAAGTCGCCTCTGAGCCTACTAGCGTCCACCTCCATTTTGAGCTCCACAAAAGAAAACGTGGTGCTGATGGCAAGCTTGTGGATGCCTGGAGTGCTTACACGCGTGTTTCCCCCTACCTCTCCCTCATCCGCGCCTACGAACGTTTCTTCGGGTCCGAAGGAACGATGCTCGACGCACCCGCCGTCTGTACGCCCAGTACGTCCCGCTGTGCGCCGCGTGATGAAACCTTCGAAAAAAATACCTACAAGCACTCTGCCCTCATCACCTGCTCCGCCGACGGTACCTCCGAAACCCTGTCCTGGTGCCCGGGTGCGACGTGCGGTTCGGCGCAGAGCTGTGGTCCGTCCACCGCTCCGTCTCCGCCACCGCGCGACATGAGTATGGGTGTGCCCGACATGAGCGCTCCAGAACCTGACCATCCCCGCTACTGCTTCGGCTTTCCACCGCCGCGGATAACGTGGAAGCCCAAGACCTCGTTCGGCCATCGTGATGGCTACACCAAGATGCTTGCATACCAAGGTGCAGTGCATGCTGTCGGTACAGACACGACCATGCACGGTCATCGGGTTTACGATCCGGTGCGTGACGTATGGGACAAAGCGACGTTCATTCCGTACTCCAATCCGGCGTACGCCATCGTTGTTGCCGATGACACGCTGTATATCCCAGCGGCCGTACTGCAGCCGGTGATGCAGCGCTATTACCCGCTCTCCGATACCTGGGGAACGTTCGGTATGCCCGGGTTCAGCAGTATGCTGCCGCAGTTTCCGGTGGTTGCTGATGGAACCGCAATCTATCTCCTTAACGGATACGATATGGCGGCGTATAACCTGGCCACCAACACCTGGAAAAACCTAACCGTCATCGACCAGGGACTGGTGGATAGCGCTGCCGTGTATAAGGGACAGCTGTTCGTGTTCGGGAGCGAACGGACCTACTATCAAGGTATGGTCCACCGGTTTGATCTTGTGTCTGGCTCCTGGATTCAGCTTGCCGGTGTACCGGATAAAATCTGGACTTCGGCCGCGGTACACATAGGGGATACGGTCTGGCGTTTTGGCGGTCTTAAGCCGCGTGGTACCATGACCGAACCGGTAAACAGCATCGCGCTTTTCCATCTGCCGACCGGGCAGTGGTGCACCGGTACCGCGTTTCTGCCGGACTGGATGGCTAAGCCTCTTGTAGCCTTTGCCCGTGGCCGGCTCTACGTGGTGGATGATGACGGCGATTTTTGGGAAGGTACCCCCAACTGATTTTTCGTAAAAAACCGTGTTTTTAAGCTAGGCTTACCGAGCCTTGCTTTTTTTAAACAGGGCCTATAGTATACGGAAACGTATTTTGGTTCGGCTCGTAGTGGGCCTTTTGGAGTATTTAGTTTATTTGTATGCGTGATTTTATCAAGAATTTTGCCATTATTTTCGTTGCGCTTGTTGCAGTTGCTTTTGGCCTTAGCATGCTGAATAGCTACCGCACGACCAAGAAACCTGAGTCCGTCGGTATTGCCCGGGTGGTGGAAGAGATCAACGCCGGAGCTGTAGAAAAGATCACTGTCCAAGGCGATGCTATTACTGTTCTTCTCAAAGACGATAATGCCCGCGAACAGGTGGCCAAAAAAGAGTACGGCGAATCGTTCGGTGACGTGATGAAAAATTACGGCGTCTCCGAAACTGCCCTTGCGGAACTGCGCAAGAACAACGCTATCGAAATCAAAGACGAAAGCAGCTGGAAATTTTGGGTTGCTAATCTGGTGCCGGCACTCATTCCACTCATCGCTATCATGGTGTTCATCTACCTCATGAGCCGGAGCGCCCAGGGCGTTAACAACCGCGCGCTTGGTTTTGGTCAGAGTAATCCGCGCCAGATGGACCCCGAAAGTAAAGACAAGAAAACCTTCGCCGACGTGGCCGGTGCCAAAGAGGCAAAAGAAGAATTGGTTGAAATCGTCGACTTCCTCAAGAATCCCAAACGCTTCGCCGATATGGGCGCGAAGATCCCCAAAGGCGTTCTTCTCACCGGTTCGCCGGGTACGGGTAAAACGCTTTTGGCCAAAGCTGTTGCCGGTGAAGCTGATGTGCCGTTCTTCCACATGAGCGGTTCGGAATTCGTTGAGATGTTTGTTGGTGTGGGTGCTTCACGCGTGCGTGATTTGTTCAACAAAGCTAAGAAAGCTGCTCCAGCCATTGTCTTCATCGATGAAATTGATGCGGTGGGTCGCCGCCGCGGCGCGGGTTTGGGCGGTGGACACGATGAACGCGAACAGACGCTCAACCAGATCCTTGTTGAAATGGATGGGTTTGAACCCAATTCGGGCGTCATCATCATGGCGGCCACCAACCGTCCGGATGTGCTCGACCCGGCACTACTTCGCCCCGGCCGCTTCGATCGTCGTGTCACGATCGATATGCCCGACATTAAAGACCGCGAAGAAATCCTCAATGTCCATGCCAAAGGCAAACCGCTCGCCGCTTCGGTGTCGCTGCGCAAAATCGCCGAGCGTACCCCGGGTTTTTCGGGTGCGGATCTCTCAAACCTCCTCAATGAAGCGGCCATCCTCGCGGTGCGCAAAAACATGAAAGAAGTCACTGAAAACGAAATTTTGCCGAGTATCGAAAAAGTACTCCTTGGACCAGAGCGCAAGAGCCGCGTTATTTCCGATCATGATAAAAAAGTCACGGCCTACCACGAAGCTGGCCATGCCATCGTCGGGTATCTCCTCAAGCATTCCGATCCGGTGCGCAAGGTGTCTATCATCTCGCGCGGGTCGGCTGGCGGTTACACGCTCAAGATGCCAAACGAAGACAAGCATTATGTTACCCTTGCCGCCTTCCGCGATGACTTGGCCATGGCCATGGGTGGTTACGTAGCCGAGAAAATGATCTTCGGCGAGGATATGATTTCTACCGGCCCCTCAAGCGATCTGCGCAACGCCACCAAGCTCGCCCGCAACATGGTGACGCAGTACGGCATGAGCACCAAACTCGGTGCCCGTACCTTCGGACAGCATGACGAGATGATTTTCCTCGGCCGTGAAATCCACGAAGAGCGCGACTACTCCGACAAGACCGCTGAAGAAATCGATGCCGAAATCAAAGCCCTTCTCACCGAGGCACAAGACCGTGCTCGTGAAGTGCTCACCACCAACCGCGAAAAAATGGAACGCATGGTCGCTGTTCTCATCGAAAAAGAAACTATCGAAGAAGCAGACATTAAAGCGATCATGGCCGCGTAAAAAAATAGAAGAAAGAGTCTGTTACGTACCGTCATTGCGAGCGCAGCGAAGCAATCCCTCAGTGCTTCGGAGCTCGCTCTGATATCAAGGAGATTGCCCGCCCGGCACGCCGTGCTGCCATGGCGGACGGGCTTCGTCGGTTGCCTCCTCGCAATGACGAGTTCTCGGGACGACCTCGTCCCGGCCGAGGCGCAATGACAACAATCTCTCAATAAGAAGCTCATAATTATAAAAGCCCGCAGGACACATGGTGTCGGCGGGCTTTTTGGTTGGTCCTTTCTGCCGCGTGGCGGCTAGAGGGGGAAGTCGCTCGCGATCGATGCGTCGTCGGCGACCTTCACGGGTGCGGGCTGGCTGCGCATCTCGACGGGCGCTTGCCGGCGCAGAGTCACGGTGAACTCGATCGCACCGAGCGTCGACTTGAGCTTGATCGCGCGGTCGAGCACGCCCGGCCCTGGAGTCAGGTTCTTCACCGGGTCGTCGATGTCCTGGTAGGACAGGACCGCTTCCACGACCGGGCCTTTGCCCCGGTTGCAGAACACCGTGAGCTGTCCAATGGTATCGTCCACCTGGATTAAGTTGCCGTAGCAGGCGGAGCGCAGGGTGACCTGCCAGCCGTCGCTCGAGACCGAGGCGATGCTGAGCGTTCCCCAGCCCGAGGGCTCGAAGGAGCTCCGCTCGTTCTGGAAGATCCGCTTGAACCAGGCCGGCTGCTCCTCCACCTTCGGGGCTTCATGGTGCGAGGAGCGGTGGTGCTTGCGGGCCTCGGCGGAGGGCGGGGTGGACAGGGTGAAGGCGGTGGCGAGAGCGGCGGTGAAAAGAGCGATCTTGCGCATGGTTCCTCCGTTGTGGTCCAGTACACTCCAGGTCGAATTTTCGGGTCCTGGATTCTCAACGTCATAGTTTACCATAAAAAGGTGGTTTTGTCAAGATATGGTAGGAATAGGATATAAGTATGTAAAAAACGCTTTGTTGAGAGCAAATAAACGCTTTGCCTCTTGGTATAATTTACTTTTGATTAGTCTTGACATTCGCCACCACAATACATATAATTCTTCTCGAAGAGAGTGCTCCTAAGCGCTCTCTCTTCGTTAAACGTGCTATAATTACCTACTACTCATTTTTAAATCTCGTATGGCCTCAGAAATTACCAAAGCCATTCAAATGCTCTGTGACGAAAAGAAACTTTCGTTCGAAGCCGTGATGGAAACCATCGAAGCCGCGCTCGCGGCCGCGTACCGCAAGGATTTCGGTAACAAGCAGCAGAATATCAAAGTGAAGTTCGATCCGGAAACCGGCGACATGCAGGCCTGGGACGTTAAAACCGTCGTTGAAGATATTGACGAAGAAACCCTCACTAAGGCACAAGAAGAAATGACGGCGCTGCGCGAAAAAGCCCGTCTCGAAAACCGCGAACTCACCGAAGAAGAAGTGGCTCATTTGCCGCGCTTCAACCCCAAAAATGACATCATGGTGAAAGATGCCAAAGAACTTCCGGCTGCGGGCAAGAAAGTCAAAGTCGGCGACGTGCTCGAAATCCCGCTCGAAATCCCGCATGCGTTTGGCCGCATGGCTGCACAGACCGCTAAACAGGTCGTTATCCAAAAAGTCCGCGAGGCGGAACGCACCTCGGTATTCGGCGAATTCAAGAATCTCGAACACACCATCATCCAAGGCACGGTGCAGCGCATCGAAGCGCGCAAGATTTTGGTTGACCTTGGCAAGCTCACCGGCGTCTTGCCGCTCGAGCAGCAGATGCGCGGTGAGCGGTTCCGTCCGGGTGGCCGCATCAAAGCGTATGTCGTATCGGTTGACATGACCATTCGCGGTCCGGAAGTACTCCTCTCGCGTGCGCATCCCGACATGGTGAAAGAAGTGTTCAAGCAAGAAATCCCCGAAGTGGCCGATGGCGCCATCGTCATCAAGGGCGTTGCCCGCGAGCCGGGATACCGCGCCAAAGTGGCGGTCGCAGCCGTCGACGAATCGCTCGATCCGATCGGTTCGTGTATTGGCCAGCGGGGGAGCCGTATCAGCACCATCATCGAAGAGCTGGGTGGCGAGAAAGTTGATCTCATTGAATTCCGCGAAGACCCGGCTGAATACATCGCCCGTGCACTGGCTCCGGCCAAAGTGGCTAAAGTTACGCTTCATAATGTTGAGCATGTGGCGGTTGCCGAAGTGGTTCCTGACCAGTTTTCGCTCGCGATCGGCAGAAGCGGCCAGAACGTACGTCTCGCTTCGGATTTGACCGGTTGGCGCATCACTGTAAAAGAACAAGGTGGTGCACAAGAAGCCACGAGCGAGGGTGTAGTGAAGGGTGAAGGTTCTGAAACCGAAGAGGTCAAAGAAGAAGCGAAGGAAGAAAAAGAATAGCAAGCGTTTCGTTGAGCGCTAGGTATTTAATGTCTCGCTTTTGATTTACGTATGCTCGGCAATCTTTTCCACGTCGTGCTGTATCAGCCGATTTTCAACTTGTTTATCGGTCTCTACAACATCATTCCCGGACATGATTTGACACTCGTCATTCTTGTCCTGACCATCATCATCCGCCTTATCGTGTCGCCTCTTACGCTCCGCTACGTGCGCGCGCAGCAATCGATGCTTGTCCTTAACCCCAAGCTCGAGGCCATCAAAAAAGAATACGCCGCCGACAAGCAAAAGCAGGCGCAGGCCATTATGGAGCTCTACAAACAGCACAAGGTGAATCCGTTCACTTCGTGCTTGCCGCTCCTACTGCAACTCCCGATCATCATCGCGCTTTATCGTGTACTCTCCACCGGCATCGTTACTACCGACGTTGGATCGGTGTTGTACCCATTCGTTTCGAACCCCGGCCGAATCGATACCGTAAGCTTTTTCGGATTTCTCAATTTGGCCAAGTCCGGCACGACAGCCAACTTCGTTGTAGCGCTCTTGGCCGGTATCGCGCAGTTCATCCAGGCCAAAATCATGACGACGCCCAAAGCGCCGACTGAAGCGGGTAAAGCGGGAGAAGACGAAAACATGGCTGCCACCATGAATAAGCAAATGATGTACGTGATGCCCCTTATGACGGTCTTCATCGGTACCAAGCTCCCGGCCGGTTTGGCGATCTACTGGTTACTCAGCACGGCCCTCATGATTCTCGAACGCTTCATTATCAACCGCTGGTTTACGCCGCCTGCCCTGGAGGCAGCTGTTGATGTAGTGCCGACACCCGTGGGTACGACAGCGCAAAAAATCGATTCTGTCGTCAATGAAAAAAAATAATCATCCGATCGAAATTAAAAAACCGTTCTCCGCAGAGGGGACGGTTTTTGGTTAGCGCTTGAAAGTGACTGACTTGCAGTCCACGATGCGGTACCGCATCTGGCAGGGACGGGGTCGAGCCGCTGCTTCGGAAATGAACATGATCTGCAAGTCGGTCTTCTCTGGTGAAACGGTTCCTCTTAGCCATACGTTGTAGCGATGCTCGCCGAGCAGATGGACCGTGGCGCGGTCGGTCCACCAATCCTTGATGTACGTCCCGCCTAGAGGTTTGGAAAGTTTGATGTCGGCTTTCCTAATACCCGGAGGATTAATCTGCAGGTCAACATTGACCTGTGAAGCATCAAGCGTGCCGGATGAGGCCTCGCTAAAGGTAAATTCGGTATAGTAAGCGCTTAGTCCTACTCCCAAGCTCTGGAGCTTGCCGAAAAGTCCTTTCGAACAGGTGCCTTCTTCGAATCCGGCGAAAAGAGCGTGCACGCACACCGTGGTTGAACGAGCGGTGTTGGTGTTGGCCTGGTCGGCCCATGTCGGACGTCCTGAGTAACCAAGAAGCCCTACAAGAGTAAGTGCCTCAATCGTGCGTCTTGCGTTCATTTCATAACCTCCTTAGGCCGTTGTCTACCATGGTAAAAGAGTAATAACAAGAATAATAGGGGATAGTCTTTAAAATTAAAAAACCACCGGGCGAAAAGCGCGGCGGTTGGGGGGGCGAATCGTCACTTTTTCTCGTCGCGGCTTTTTACGTTGTAGGTCACGGTGCAGTACGGCTGCTTGCCATCGTCGTGAAGCCGGCGGAAGGTGAACGTCAGGTCGATTTTTTCTGGCAGCAAGGTACCGTTCGCAGTGACGGCATAACGGTGCGGATCCTTGGTTGGAAACTTGATATCCATCTCGGTCGCAATTTTGAGCGGCTTGCCGTAGATGGGGTTGGGGATGGTAAGGACCGATGGATGCCAGATCTTCCCGGGGATCGTGAGCGAGAAGTCGCTCTGTTCTTTCAAAACCTGCACTTCTAGTGCAGCATTGTCGGAATTGTACTTGAAAAAGTTGCCGCGGCGGCAATTTTCCGTGATGTTCTGAAAGAACGTGTCCACCCGAAAACGGTAAATGCCGGGTTGGAGCGTAACGTGCGTCTCCCGGGGTTTCTCGTGGGCCGTAGTTCCAGTCTCTGTTGCGTTCGCCAACCCAAGACCGAAAAGGAGCGTGGTAATCAGGATCGTTGATGTGCGCATGAGCCCCCCTTATGGGATGTGATGAGAATTAAGTAGCATGTAGTGCCCTAAAATGTCAATAATAAGCTTAATTTTTCTATATTTTTATCGAAATTTTAGGATGTTCCACACTATCCTTGACATAATCGATATAGTGCGATAAGGTCACAGGAAATTGTCCTATTCTGTTATATTCGACGGACAAATTCACGTTCATTTCATGCTAGAGTGAACAGGAGCTGGAAGTATTCCAGGCGACTGTTTCCACTAGGATTCCGACCAAACGTCTGTAGCTCAAGGAGGCGCACGATGCGCACAACGACCGCAACGATGGTGGGACTGGGTTTTTCCGCTCTGCTTCTGGCCGTGCCGGCGACTGCGCAGGCCGAGCAGGTCCACATGGGCGCCGTGAAGGCGCTGCATGCGGGCTTCGAGGGCGGGTTCTGCAAGCTTTCGCCCAAGAAGTACGGTGATTTCCCCCGTCTCCCTTTGCAGGAGATGTACAACCGCTTCAACGCCCGTTCCGACGGTGCCGCCGTGTTCAGCACAATGGTCCGCGGCTGCCAGAGCGATTACCAGGCCAGCGTCATGCAGTGCTTCAATAACCCGCGCACCTGCACCGACGAAGAGGTCGCCCCGGCCCAGACGCCGGCTGTTCCGATGGCACCGGCGGCAATTCCGCCGGCGGCTCTCGAGTACGACCCGGCGAATCTGTCGTCGGTCGCCTTCTGCACCCGTCAGAGCGAGTCGCAGCTTCTGAGCTTGCTCACAGGTGCTGTCAAGGCCGCATATACCAAGGTGCCGCAGCCGAATGATCCGCCGCGCCCGACCGTAGCCGGTATCCTGGGAGACATGTCCATCAAATGCTTGTCCAACTCTACCCGTCAGATTGGTCTGCCGGATTCGCCACCCCCCGCTCCGCCCGTCGTGGTGAACAACACCGCCGGCGGTGCCAATGTGCGCGTCGGTCAGCAGACCGGGGTCACCGGTGGCAACGCTGCCGCGTATGCTGCGGCCCGTCAGCGGCAAGCTCAGCAGCAGGACCAGGGGCAGTACCAGGGTCAGAATCAGAGCCAGGATCAAGGTCAGAGCCAGCAGCAGTTCGCTACGGCCGGGGAGCAGGCTCTCCATTACCTGCGCCGAGGTGCGTTCCACACCAGCCTTATCCACCTGGGCCAGAAGTTCGGAATGGTCATCAACCCCCGGATGTATGGCTTTACCCGTCAGCCGCGCTACGCCGTGGATGCCGGGCTAAGCCTCGGCTTCCGCCTCCCATACACGGCCTTGTTCCTCATCGGTGAGGTGGAGTGGTACCACAACTTCATCACCGACGATGTGCCCGAAGAGGAGAAGCCGCTGGTCAACAACAACCACGGCTTCCGCGGCGGCTTCGTCATCGGCTGGGATTTCTTCGCCGACAGCGCGTACCCTGTGATGCCCTTCATCGGGTACAAGCACATCGATTTCTATCCCAGCTTCGCACCGCAGCCGCACGCCTTCGTCGCCGGCTTCCGGTTCGGCCCGTTCAGCAACTACGAGGTCCTCAAGCGCGTCTCTCTGTTCTATGAGGCGCGCATCGTGCCTCGGGCCAATGCCTGGACTGATAGCGATACCACCCACGTGTGGGGAATCGAGCTGCGCCCGTGGCGGAACAGGTTCCGCACCGGCAACCTCTAGTTCACTCTTCGCTTAGCCTTCAAAGAGCTTAGCTTAGCCCTCCACCCCTTTACTGTTAATCCGGGGTGGAGGGCTTTTAACTTTCCCGCACGTTGGCCTTGACTTCGCGCGGTTTTTTGTTACTATAGCCGTATCTTCGCAAGTTTTGGTGGAAACGCTCGATTGCTCCTCGAGGCCGCCACCCCTTATTCCACGTGTTATTTATGCAGAAATACGAATTGCTGCTTATTCTTCCAGGCACCCTCGAAGAGCAAGAAGCAGAACAAAAGTTAGTTAGCCTCACCACGCTCATCACCGAACACGGCACTGCGCCCGAGGTAATGAAGCTTGGCAAGAACCGTTTGGCCTACCCGGTCAAACATATCCGTTACGGTTACGTCTATACGCTCGTCTTCGAAGCTGAATCGGCGAACGTCGCGAGCTTACAGCAAAAGCTCTCGCTTATGCGTGATCTCTTGCGCGCCACCGTTTCGCACTACCGCGTTTCGCTTTCGGATGTGCAGAAAGTCGCTTACGCCGAAGACAAGAATGTCGTCGGTACCGACAAGCAGCCGCAAGTCGAACCGAAAAAGACCGCTCCGGTCGGTCAGACTCCGGTCCGTAAAACCGAGTCAGCTGCCGAACTCCAGGAAATTGAGAAAAAGCTCGATAAAATCATCGATCAAACCGATATTATCCCTGGCGTCTAACGCCTCTTCGCTTACTTAATCTTCTTCGTATGATCGACCTCAACCGCGCCACTCTCCTCGGTCGCCTTACGCGCGATCCGGAACTCAAAAGCCTTTCAACGGGCAAATCCGTTGCTTCGGTTTCCATCGCCACCGGCCGCACATGGCTCGATCAGAACGGTCAGAAGCAGCAGCAGAGCGAGTTTCACAACGTCGTCATCTGGGGCAAAATGGCCGAAGTCGCGCACCAGTACTTGCGCAAAGCAAGTCGGGTGTACTTTGAAGGCCGCCTCCAGACCCGCGAATGGACCGGTCAGGACGGTGTGAAACGCTACCGCACCGAGATCGTTGCCGACAACATGATCATGCTCGACGCCAAAGGCATGGGTGCCGCTCCGGCCACTGCCCCTGGCGGATTCTCGAATGCTTCTGCTAACACCGCTCCTCCCGATGTCATGGAAGAAGAAATCAAAGTTGAAGACATTCCCTTCTAAGTAGAACCATCCAATCATCTTAATTATGCCACTTGAAAAAGCCAAAACCTGCCGCTACTGCATCAACAAAAAGCTGGTAGTGGACTACAAAGACATCGGCATGCTCGGTCGCTTCATTTCTTCGTACAAGAAGATCGCGCCGCGCCGTCGTACCGGGCTCTGCGCCAAACACCAGCGCCGCATTGCCCGCGCCATCAAACGCGCCCGCCAGAACGCGCTTTTGCCGTTCATGGCTTACTAACGTTTAGTATTTTATTCATGTGGGACTCTGCTTTAGCAGGGGTTTGTACCACGTAGATTACATGTATGTCCAAACGTCTTACGGCTTTGCGCGACAAAGTCGATAGCAATAAAACCTATACGCTCGCCGAAGCGGTAGCGCTTATCAAAGAATTGAGCGGCGTCAAATTCGACGCTGGCGTCGAAGTCCACGCTCGTCTCGGCATTGACCCGAAAAAAACCGACCAGCAGGTCCGCTCGACCATCGTCCTTCCGCACGGTATCGGCAAGACCAAAAAAGTCGCTGCCTTCGTTACCGGTGATAAAGAAAAAGAAGCCAAAGAAGCCGGTGCCGATTTCATTTACGGTGAAGAAGATATCAAAAAAATTAAAGACACCGCCAAGATCGAATTCGATGTCGCCGTCACAACGCCTGACATGATGCCGAAACTCGCGATCGTCGCCAAAGTGCTCGGTCCCAAGGGCCTCATGCCTAACCCCAAAACCGACACTGTCGGCGTTAATGTCAAGAAAATGATTGACGAGCTCAAGAAAGGTAAAATCACCTTCAAGAACGATGATACGAGCAACATCCACCAACTCATCGGCCGTGTCAGTTTTTCTTCCGAACAGCTCCTCGAGAACCTCACGGTGTTCCTCGATGCTCTGCGTAAAGCCAAACCGTCCTCGGCCAAAGGTTCCTTCATCAAGAACCTTGTCATCTGCACCACCATGGGTCCGGCCGTAAAAATTTCCGAGTCCTAAAAATTCCGTATACAAAAGAAGAAGCCCCTGCTCATGATGTGAGCGGGGGCTTTGCGTTTAGTGGTCGATTCCGACCAGGGGTGTAGTAGGGGTGGGAGTGAACGGTTCTGGGCAGATGGTCCAGCCCACGACATGCTCGACAAGGGGCCAGTCCGGGCGTGGCGTGTGCGGGTCGGCTTCGGGTGGTAGAATCGGTATCTTCTTTTTCATGGCCGACACGCGCAGAACGAACCAGGTGGACGATCCCTCCTCGGAAGGGCGAGCGCGGAAGATGTGGTCAGGAATTTCTTCCGAACCGGCCTTTATGACGACTTCGGTCTCATCTTTGATGTGGAGACTTACGTATTCCAAGCCCATTTCTATCTTGGTGCATTCCCAGAGCACGCGAGTGACCCTGCGTGGCTTGGTGGTGTACACCTCATCCGCGGTGATTATCTCGGCCTGGTCTGCATTCGGTCGACCCGCGGCCGCGCTCTCTTTGGGGCCGCGGCAGGCAGACAAGAACAGCAATGCAATGAGCGTGAACAATCCAAAATTCATCGGTACTTCTCCCTCGGGTTCAAAGCATTCACAAAGCCCATGGCAGAGACTTAATAGTTAACCATAAAAAGGCGTTCATGTCAATTCTGAACCCCTTTTTGGCTATTTTGAGCGCACAAACTACGAACTTTTTCTTGGTTTGATGCTACTTCCAGATTGATTAGCTTGTCATATATGGTGGCAGAGTTGTCTGGAAAACCGCCTGGTTACGCCGTCGACGGTCACCCTCTTGAACTTTTTTGCGGATGTGATATAGTGACAAACAACGTTTTTGGTTCGTTGGGAAACGAAGTATAGTGTGGCTGGGTTGCCAGCCGCGTTCTGAGCTTATGCCGTCCATCGTCACTCCGGAGCGCCCGTGGTACCAGCGGGGTACGCGCGTCATTTTGGTGGCCATTGTAGGCTTTATTTTTGTGGTTATAACGGCGGTGGCGGTAATGACCGCCCGGTTTTACCTGCAAATCAAGCGCGGTGGTGGGGCCGATTTGGCCACGCGATTTGCGGCCGATTTAAGCCAATACAGCGGCAAAGTTTCCTCGGTTGCGGGAGGTGGAAAATCAGGATCGGCTGTAGACCGCGCCATCATCGAAAGCGATAGCGCGCCGCGTATCGGTACGCGCAATCCGCAGGTGACCATCGTTGCCTTCATTGATTTCAAATGCCCATTTTGTAAAGAATCGGTTGCGGTGGTGCGCCAGCTGGTCGGTACCTATGGCGATCGCGTGGCTTTTCAATACCGTAATATGCCGCTTGAAACCATCCATCCGGGTGCCAATCAGTTTGCCGAAGTGGCGGAATGCGCGCACCGTCAGGGACGGTTCTGGCCCGTGCATGATTATTTCTTCAACAACCAGGAAACGCTGCCCGAGAAACTGACTAACGCTGATCTTGATGCGTTGGCCGAACGCTTTGCGCTCGATAAAACCGTTTTTGGCACCTGCCTTTCCAGCCGCCAAGGTGCGGTTGTCGTAGGGCGGGATTATGACGTGGGTTTGAATGCTGGTGTTGACTCCACACCGACATTCTTCGTTAACGGGAACAAGGTCGTAGGATCGCTTCCTAAAGCAACCTGGGAAGAGATATTGCGACGTTTTCTTGTCAACACCACACCTTCCGGCCCTTAAGGAGGGAATGGTTAAGGCTTTACTATGCAACACCATGATTCCATAAAAATCCGCGGTGCGCGCGTGCATAACCTTAAGAATATCTCCATCGATATTCCCAAGGATAAGCTCGTCGTTATCACGGGGCTTTCCGGTTCCGGAAAGTCGAGTTTGGCGTTCGACACCATTTATGCCGAAGGCCAGCGCCGCTACGCTGAGTCTATGTCGTCGTATGCGCGCCAATTCATTGAAACGCGCGATAAACCGGATGTCGATTCCATCGAAGGACTTTCGCCGACCATCGCCATCGATCAGAAGATCTCCACCCAAAATCCGCGCTCGACGGTCGGCACCGTAACCGAGATTTACGATTTTCTCCGCTTGCTTTTCGCCCGCTCGGGTGAGCAGTACTGCCCGAATTGTGATATTCCAGTAGACGCCAAAACCGCCGGTGAAATCATCGAAGAAGTGCGTAAGATTGCACGTAAAGAAGCCGAAATTGCCTTGTACGCCCCGCTTATCCGTTCGGCGATCGTGGAGAAAAAAGATTTGGTGGAGCGGGTTGAAAAATCCGGCTATGAATGGCTGCGTATCGACGGTGAAAAAGTGAAAATCAACAGTCTAGCGCACTACATGTTTGAGAAGGATAAGCGCTACGATGTTGATTTACTTGTCGGCACAATCACGGATATTAAAAAGCAGGATCCGACGCATCTCGTAGAGACTGCGCTCGATTTGAGCGGTGGTTTGGTGGCCATCATCATCGGCGGCAAACCCCGCCAGGTACTCTCTACTACAGGGCTCTGCACCAAATGCGGCATGACCATGCCGATTCTCGACATGCGCAGTTTTAGTTTCAATAGCCCGTACGGCGCTTGCCAGCGTTGTACCGGTTTGGGCGTTACGCTCGAGGTTGACCCGACACTAGTCATTCCCAACCCCCGTCTCACTCTTGCCGAAGGTGCTATCCAGCCATGGACGCGCATCACCGGCAACCAGGGCTTTTATCAGAAACTCCTCGTTGCGGTTGCTGAGCGCCACAAGTTTTCGCTTACTACTCCAATCGGCGAAATGCCGGCCAAGGCACTTGATCTTATTTTGTATGGCACGGGCCAGGAAGAATACATCGTGGATAGCCGGAAAACTCAGTACAGCGGCGTCATTCCGGATCTCATGAACAAGCATCTTGATACCAACTCCGAATATGTGCGCAAAGAGATTGAACAGTACATGCGCGAAAAAACCTGTTCGACCTGTCATGGCAAACGTTTGCGCAAGGAATCGCTTGCGGTGAAGATCGGCGATTACACTATTGCCGATATTGCCATGATGAGCATGGAAGACATTAAAAAACTGCTCAAAACCAAGCTTAAGAATACTAAAGTTACCGATCTCATCATCCGCGAAATCGTGCCGCGCATCGAAAATTTGGAGCGCGTCGGTTTGGGTTATCTCAACATTGATCGTTCGATGAATACCCTCTCGGGTGGCGAGGTGACGCGCGTACGCCTTGCGACCCAGCTTTCTTCGGGTTTGAGCGGTATCATCTACGTACTCGATGAACCGTCCGTAGGTTTGCACCCGCGTGACAACAAGAAACTTATTGAAACTCTCAAATATCTGCGCGATCTCGGCAACACGGTTGTCGTTGTAGAACACGACGGTGCCATGATGCATGCTGCCGATTACCTCATTGATATCGGTCCAGGTGCCGGTGTCTACGGCGGTAAGGTGGTGGCCGAAGGCACGCTCGCTGACATCAAGAAAGCTAAGGGTTCGCTTACGGGTGACTATCTCTTTGGCCGTTCCAACCTTGGTTTGCTTAAGAAAGGCGATGGTAAAAAACCACCGGCAGATAAAGCTATCACGATCGTCGGTGCCAAAGCCCATAACCTCAAGAACATCGACGTTACTATCCCACTCGCCAAACTGGTCTGCGTTACCGGTGTCTCTGGTTCGGGCAAATCATCGCTTATCATCGACATCTTGAGCAAGGCGCTTAGCAAGCATTTCTACCGCGCCAAAGAAGAACCGGGTGAGCACACGTCCATCAAAGGTATCTCGAATATCGATAAAGTTATCTCTATCGACCAGTCGCCGATTGGCCGCACGCCGCGCTCGAATCCGGCTACGTATACCGGCATCTTTAATCTTATCCGCGACTTGTTTGCTTCGCTTCCCGAGGCGCGCATGCGCGGTTACGATGCGGGCAAGTTCAGCTTCAACGTCAAAGGCGGTGGTCGCTGCGAAGCGTGTTCTGGTGATGGCCATATCCGCATCCCCATGCAGTTTTTGGCGGATGTATACGTAGAGTGCAACGAGTGTGCCGGTATGCGCTATAACCGCGAAGCGCTCGAGGTGCACTACCGCAATAAAAACATTGCCGATGTCCTTAAGATGACCGTCGAAGAAGCGCATCGTTTCTTCGGTGATATTCCGTCCATTTCCGAAAAACTTAATGTGCTGCGCGAAGTCGGCTTGGGCTACATCACCCTCGGACAACCGGCCACTACGCTTTCAGGTGGTGAGGCGCAACGCATCAAGCTTGCCCAAGAACTTTCGCGTCACTCTACGGGCAAAACTCTCTACATCCTCGACGAACCGACGACCGGTCTGCATTTCGAAGATATCAAGCGCTTGCTCCAGGTGCTCACCCAACTCGTCGACAAAGGTAATAGCGTCATCCTTATCGAACATAATACGGAAGTCATCCGCTCGTCGGATTGGATCATTGATCTTGGTCCGGAAGGCGGTGAAGGCGGTGGTCAGGTGGTGGCCGAAGGAATGCCGGTCGAACTTCTTAAGACTAAGAAGGGTGCGACGGCGAAGTACTTGTAAAATTTCTTCATCAAAAATACAACCGGAGTATCATGCTCCGGTTGTGTGTTTTAAATAGAATTTCAAATTATTTTAAAATCCCTTGACGTCAATCTTTTTTTCTGCGAATCTACCTCCCGTTGTTGAGGAGGTTCCCATGTCGTGCCCCAAGTTTCTGTTCGTTCCGGCGTTTGAAATCAGGCCTGTTGATGAGCTTGAGAATACCCGCACCCTCGCCCGACTACGTACCGCGCTTTTCTTGTGGCGCCAGGGCGACCATGAGCGCATTATCGTCTGCGGTGGTCGCTATCTCCCTCCCGCGGTGCAGCAAACACCGGCAGCCGAGCTCATGAGGGAATGGCTCATTCTGCAGGGAGTGCCCGAAGACAAGATTCTTGTTGAAGCGCATTCTACGACCACCCGCGAATCCGTCAGTTTCGCACTCGGGCTCGTGCAGCGCGTCGAGTATTCGTTGCCGGTCTCTTTTACCATCGTGAGCGACCATCCTAATGCCGTGTGCGTATGGTTGTCGTTGCGTTTAGGGTATGGCCAGCATGCGAATATCCATGTGGTGGAATACCCGGCGGCTTACGCGATCAGTAGCGAGGAGAACGCCGCGGCCTGGCGCAACGCGCTCCGTCATATCATGGATCCCCGTGGTGTTGGTAAGGCAGCCGTTGAGCTCGCCAGGCTCCGCCGGGAGATCGCTGCCCAATATCCGTAGATCGTAGAGTTTAAAGACTTGCCCGCGGGCAAGTCTTTTGTAGCTCTATTTTTTTTCAGCTACAGACTGGATGACGGACGTTAGCTCGGTTGCGGCGGTAATCCAGGAGAATCGTTTTACACGTTCTTGTCCAGCACGAATAAGATGTTCCCGTGTGGAAGGTGAGTACAGAATCGTGTACAGTGCGTCCGCGAGCGTGCTGGGACGATGCGGGTCGATGTAATACGCTGCCATGCCCGCAACCTCGGGCGCTGATGAGCGGCTGCTGGTTATGATTGGGGTATCGACAGCCATGGCTTCGAGGAGTGGAAATCCGAAGCCTTCGTACCAACTGGGGTATAGAAGCGCCTTGGCACACGCGTAGAGAGCTGGACGATCGGTGGATTCTGCGTAGCCGATGACATGTACGCGTTCGTGGAGTGCCGAGCGTAGTGTTGTTGACAGCCGTTGCATCAATTTTTCGCGTGGTGGAAATCCCGGACCGCTTAATACCAAGTGTGTTGCCATGCCGTCGTTTGGAACGGCCGCGGCAAACTCGGCAAAACCAGTTACGATTGCGGTGATATTTTTCCGTTCGTCGTAAGCGCCGACGTAGAGTACGTAATTATCGGGAAGAGCGTAACGAGTTCGAACAGCTGCTTCGTGCGTGCGGCGTTGTTCGGGCAAGAGTTTTTGGAATGCGGCAAAATCGTGCGGCAAGCCAGGGTGAATCACGCTTACAGCCTCTGGCCTAATGCCAAACCATTCAATCACGTCATTTCTCGTGTGGTGTGAAGGGGTAATGATATGCGTTACTTGTTGGCAGAGCCGTTTAGGATTGATGGCTCTGTGCCAGAGCCGCTGTTTAGGGGTAAGCAGCCAGGGGAAAAGCGCGAAGGAAATATCGTGGATGGTAAGAATATGTCGTTCGCCTGGCGTGATGGCTGTAAAATTGATGTTGGGTGAAAAAAAGACATCAGCCTTGCCGGTGAGCCTCGTGAGAGACGGGCGGCCGAACAAGGTGATGGCGGCGTGCAGAAGTTTGTTCGGGTAGCGGGTGGTTATGTCGCGCACGTGCGGCAGCGAGCGGAATTGTTCGAGTGCAGTGTTTTTTTTAAACGAGTTGTGGAAGAGGATATACTCGTTGGCTTCGTTGTGTGCAAAAAGAGCCCGGAGAAGTTCAGTCGTTAAGGTGCCGATACCGGTTGGAAAGGGTGTAGCCAGACAGCGCGTGTCAACGACGACGGTGGCCATATGATTACGCCAACAGTGGCTCGTGCTCCAGATTTTTTCGAAATTCCTGGTAGCGATCTTCGACGAGCTGCTTTATTGATGTTTTGAAACGGTCGGTGTCGAACTTGACCGCATGTTCGCGGATTTTGGCACTATCCCAGCTCTTGGCATCAAAATGCAGTACCGTGTCGAGGAGTGTTTCCCAGGTTTGATCTTTGAATAACACCCCTGTTTCATTGGGGATGACGGTTTCGGCGGCACCGCCTGCTCCGTAAGCAATAACCGGGCGTCCGCTCGCCATGGCTTCGAGCGGGGTTACGCCGGCATCTTCGAGTTGTGGATGAATGAATGCTTGGGCTTTGCTCAGAAGTTCGGCCTTTTCTTTGTCGCTTATACGACCCAAAAATTCGATGTTTGGCCGCGCGAGTTTGCGCAGGCGTTCAAATTCTGGTCCGACGCCAAAGATTTTGAGCGGATATTTAAGGCGGTTGAAGACATGGATCACTAAATCGAGCCGCTTGTAGGGCACCAGACGACCGCCAGCCACAAAATACGGTTCCACATGATCGCTTACAAAAAACGTATTGCTTGCGACGGGCGGATAAAGTACAGTGCTGTCGCGGCGGTAGTACTTGGCGATACGACGCTCCACGGTACGCGAATTGGCGATGAAGTGATCAACGCGCCCGGCGCTCGCGTGATCCCACAAGCGCAACCGGTGCAAGATAGGTTTGAGGAGAAGGGCTTTGGCAATACGGTTGTGAGGGAGCTCGGCCACGTAATCGTGAGTGTTCGACCACAGGAAACGTGTGGGTGTGTGACAGTAGGAGAGGTGGAGTGTGTGCGGCTGGGTGATAATGCCTTTGGCAAAAGCGCTCGTTGATGAAATAACCACATCAAAACCGCTCAAATCATAATGTTCGGTCGCGCTCGGCATGAGCGGGAGATACCAGGGGAAATGCGATTTGATGAACGGGAGTTTGGCCAGCCAGGATTCGTGGATGGTCGCTTGCTTGAAGTAAGGGACCTTTTCGGGGTCGTGGAAGAGCACAAAAATCGGAGCCTGCGGATACAGCTCGTGCAGGGCCACTAAGACGCGTTCGGCGCCGCCGTCTTGGGCCAGGTAGTCGTGTACGAGGGCGATGTTCATGAGGATCAGCGTGGTAGCTAGTTAGCTTGTAGCTAGTTAGGAATAATTTTACCTAAAAAGCTACCAGCTAAATAGCTCTTTGCCCGTCAAAGTACCCCATCCTTTTTAATTACGGCAAACGGCGTCTTAAGTATGATAATGAAATCCATGCTCAAACTCCATTGCTCCAAATAGAGCGAGTCGAGCTTGATCTCTTCTTCGAAAGAAAGGCTGCTCCGGCCGGAGATCTGCGCCATACCGGTGAGACCGGGTTTTACAACGAGTACGATCTTATGATGGTTGTCGTAGCGGTCTACTTCGCGTGGCTGATGGGGACGGGGGCCGACCAGGCTCATGGTCCCTTGGATGACATTGAGAAGCTGTGGTAGCTCGTCGATGCTTGTTGTGCGCAACAAGCGGCCAAGTGGCGTGACGCGGGGATCATCTTTGATTTTGTAAATCGGACCGCTTTTGATGCTTTGTTTTTTGATAAGCTCCTCTTCTTTTTTAAGGGCAGCGAGGCCGCTCGTGCCAAACTGTTCACCAGTACAGTCTTTTTGGTACATGGAGCGGAATTTGTACAGCTTGAAGAGTTTGCCTTCTTGTCCGACGCGCGTGTTGTGGTAGAGGATGGGGCGGCCAGTTTCGATAAGAATGGCGAGCGCGGTAATGAGGTAAATGGGCGAGGAAAGGATGAAAAGTACTGAACCGAGAATGATATCAATGAGTCGTTTGATGATGCCGCCCCACCCAAAGAGACGGGTGCGTTTTATTTCGACGAGCGGAATGCCGCTTACGGTAGTGATGGAAAAGTTGCTGCTGAGCGTTGAAAACAGATCGGCCGAGTATTTGAACACTAGATGCTGGTTGTGGGCTGCCTCTACGGCCCGCAAGGCTTCTTCGCTGCCGGTGCCGAAATCAGTGAAAATCACTTCGTCGACCGCGGTAGGGTCAAATAGCGTGGCCGTTTCCGCGTTGAAGCGGGGAGTGTGGGCCACCACGCGGTAGCCACGACTCGGTTCGTTCTTGAACGTTTGTTTGAGGACTTCGGCTGCTCCGGAGTTGCCGATGATGATAACGCGCCGCACGTTTATACCAAGGCGGTAAAGTAGTGTGCGGACAAGGCGTGTAAGGATGTGCCCTGCTGTAACGAAGATGATGCCGAGTGCCCAACCGACAAGCACGAGGAAACGCGAATCAAAGCGCTGCAGGCTGAAAAAAAGATACATGGTGATGCCTGCAAACCCTACCGAAGAAGCCAGTACGATGGTAGTGATGTCGCGGGCCAGTTTGCGGTTCGCATCAATACGGTAGAGCCCGCCCAAAGCAAAAAGTATGACCCAGATAAGAGCGATCACGAGGACGATGCCCAGGTATTCGTTCCAAGGAAGACGGAAGATGACAGGTCGCACTTCGGTGATGAAAGAAGCGAAGCGCAGATAATAAGCCGCAATACCGGCTACAACCAGCAATACGTAATCAAGCGGAACATGCCAAGCGGTAAAGGTGGTTTCAAATTTTTTCATAGGGGTAATGGCCTTATTGTACGCTCGCTGCCATATGCCGTCAATTGCAGATATTATCTTGACAATAAGCCAAAAATACGCTAAAATCCGGACGATCATACGGGGTAGCCGCTCCTGCCCAAAGCAGGGGAGGAAAGTCCGAACATTCTGGGTGACGAACGAGGTCTTGCAGTTCGCCGCTCAGTCCGCGCTTTCATGCCTCGTGAAAGCGTGGAGGTGCTGTGGGTAACACCCACCTCGCCGGTCGCAATACCGGCGACGGGACAGTGGCACAGAGACAATACTATCCCGAGCAATCGGGAGAAAGGTGAAACGTGTCGGGTCCACCCGACTCGCCGGAGCGGTAACGCTTCGGACGGCAAAACCCACCCAATGCAAGAGCAGCGCGCCGGTTCATCCGGCAGCGAAAAGTTCGCTCGCTTGAGGAGTGCGGTAACGCACTTCCTAGATAAATGGTTACCTCTTCCGCTTCGGCGGAAAAGACAGAATTCGGCTTATACGTATGATCACCCTACCACCCTCTTCTAAAAGAGGGTGGTAGTTTTTTATCCGCTCTCGCCCGGAATCGAAAAATGAAGTATACTACTACCACTTCATTGCACTTCGTATGCCGCCGCAATTTCCCGAGCCGCCGAGCCATAGCAAACGACCGGCTGAGTTGAATCGCCGCTATCAGTCGTACGTCGATCCGACCGGTGATTTTGGTGCCAAAGAATTCACGTACGGTTTATGGTTCGTAGAGCATAAAGTCGAGTTGTATAAGGCGGCTATTTTTCTTATCGGCCTTTTGGTGGCGCTCACCTGGGTATTTGCACTCGTGCGGGGCATCGGGCTTATGGTCTACGCGCTTGGCCCTGAGCGCACTCTTTTTCGTGAGATAACTACGTTTGCCGATTATACTGGTGTGGCAACGCGGTTTTCTGCTGCGCCTCTTCAAGTACTTTCAAGCCAAGTGCTACCGGGCGGCGCGAGCAAGTATGATTTTACCGCCGAAGTGGCCAATCCTAACGATCGTTTTTTGGCGGCAGTGCGCTACTCCTTTGTCTATGGCGATACCCGCACGCCAGTCCAGACCGCCATTATCCCGCCCGGTGAAACCCGCTTTCTCACACAACTCGGTGTTGAAGACGATATCGGCGCCGTGCCCTCGACGCTTTCGATTGATGACGTGATGTGGCAGCGTATTGATCCTTACATAGTTCCGAGTACAACGCCGTTTCGCGCCGAGCGCATGAATTTTTCTTTGTCCGATGTTGAGTTTACGCGGGCCGAAACAACGCCGGGTTTGGCAGCGCATGTCATTCATTTTACTGTTACCAATAACTCTCCATTCGGGTTTAAAGACGCGCCGTTCTATGTGGGCCTCTATGCCAATAGTTCGCTCGTTGCCGTCCTGCCCATCGAAATCAAAGATTTCCGTTCCCTTGAAACCCGCACGCTCGACATTCGGAGTTTCATCCCTAATCTTATCGTTACCGACGCTGTACTCTATCCGCGGATCAATATTTATGATCCGGCAGTGTATATGGCGCCCGCACAGTAGGATTTTTAGCCACCTTACTGCTTAACCGTTGGAAAAAGACGGTTTTTTTGTTATAACCAGAAAGCGGACTCTAGCTTTGATTCATCTATGTGGCGTGAACGTTTAAGCAAATTTTCCCCGCGCAGTTTTGACTGGGTCTTGGTTGGCGCAGTGCTTCTTCTTATGGCGCTTGGCCTAGCGGCAATATACAGCGTTGATTTGTCGCGCGATGTGACGCTTAATTTATTCCGCAAGCAGTTTATCGCCGCGGTGGTCGGCCTGACCGGGCTCGCGGTTGTAAGCACCTTCCAACCTTCGTGGTTTCGCAGTTCGGCCAAGATGGTGTATGCCGGTGCGGTGCTTGCTCTTGTTGCGGTACTTATTTTTGGCAGCGAGATTCGTGGTACCAAAGGCTGGTTTGCGCTACCAGGTTTTTCTTTTCAGCCGGTCGAGTTCGCCAAGGCCGGCGTTATTTTGATACTGGCGGCAATTGCCGGTAAGTGGGGGCGACGATTCGACCGCATCGTTTTTATTTTTGGCACGGGTTTTTTTATCGCTTTGCCGGCGGGGCTCGTGCTCCTTCAGCCGGATTTGGGCTCTGCGCTCCTCTTGGTGGCGATATGGTTTGGGATGTTGTGGTTGGCTGGGGTCCGGCTGCGCTATATTGGCGCGATTGTTGCGGTGGGGGCATTGGCGGGTGTGGCAGCCTGGTTTGTCTATCTTAATCCGTTGCAAAAAGCGCGCCTCACCACGTTTATTGATCCCTATGCCGATCCGACGCGCAACGGTTATAACGTTATCCAGTCCATGATCGCGGTTGGTTCGGGCAGTTGGTTTGGTAAAGGCATTGGCCAGGGATCGCAGAGTCAGCTCAGATTTTTGCCCGAAGCGCAAACCGACTTTATTTTTTCGGTTATCGCTGAGGAGCTTGGTTTCGTGGGAGCGGTAGCTACATTGGTATTGTTTGGTGTGGTGCTGTGGCGTCTTACGGTCATTATGGCGCGGGCGGCGGATGATTTTTCGGCTCTCACGGTCGGAGGCGTAGCGCTTCTGTTTTTCATCCAAGGGTTCGTTAATATCGGTGCGGAAATCGGGATTTTACCGCTCACAGGTGTAACCGTGCCGTTCGTCAGTTACGGTGGTTCATCGCTTGTCATTAATTTGCTACTTATCGGTGTGGTAGAGTGCATGGTGCCGAAAAAATATTAACTAGAAAAGCCGAGGCAGATCCTCGGCTTATTGAAGGTTACCAGAGATAGTGAGCAAAAAAACGGCGAGAACGCTGCCTGAGGGACGGTGTGACCATGAATCGTTTCACGCGGTAGCGCCGGGCATCGGTCACGCGTCGGTCAACGAGCATGGTCACGTCAGTGGGCGCCTGACCGGCATTGTCGGTGAGGGTAATCACGAAGTAATGGTTGTGTTCGTCGCTTTTCACGTAGCGCCAGCAGGGTGGGATCCGCTCGAGCATGTTCTGGTGGTGCAAGGAGAGTTGCCCGACTTCTCCCGGGGTGCTCGAGAGATTGTTGAAGGCGAGGGTATAGCTCGCATTATCGAGATGGGTGAGAATATCACGCACTCTTTGGTTAAGACGTATGGCCGCGGGCGGCATCACATCATTCGCAATGGTGACGATGTGGCCTTGGGCAATGGTCTCGGTGTCCAGGTCAAACGTCCGGCGTGTGAGGGCGGTCACGATCGTGCCGCCAATGAGCGTGACATATCGGTAGAATGTATTGCCGTCGCGAATTTTTTCTGAGCGCCATAGGGCGTTTTTTATTTCTTGCGCACTGAGCGGGATGGATACGAAACCGCGCTCGCGACTGCGCGCGAGGGCCTGCTCAACATGTTCCTGAAAAGCCCGGTCGAAGTGTTCGCTTATGGTGCCGTTGATCATGGGTTGTGTCCTCCAAAAGGAAGTACGAAACGTAATGATTATCGACGTGCAGCTCGTTGTCAAGATAGGTGTGCGTATAAAAACAAAGCAGCGCCGGGAACCTTGGGCCACAGAGTGGTTAGGTTTCCGGCGCAGGGGCTGGCTAGTGCCGCCGCACCTCGAGGACGTCGTAAGCCACGATGTCCTCGTCGCGGAAGCTCATGGTGCCCTCGTCGAAGTGGCTGACCTGCACGGTCAGGCTGAGCGCCAGGGTGCGGTGCGGGATGCGGGTGTCGGCGGCTACGCCGGTCACCATCACTCCGTCGCTCGAGCGGTGCGTCTCGTGCCAGTCGAGTTCGGCAAGGGCCTCGATGACGCCGAGCTGGTGGGGCCAGGTTCCGACCGGGATCGAGGTGAGGCTCTCACGACGGGCCAGGTTCTGGAGGGCGGTGTTGATGTCGTTTCCGAAGATCTGGGACATGTCTGGCTCCTTGCGATCGGTGGCGCTCGTATGAGCAGGAAAGAACGGCTCAGGTCAGCGAGCCGCGGCGGACGCAACGGACTATATATAGTCCGGTACATTCACCGCATCTCGACGTGACTAAAAACAATATCAAATCTTTTGATGTTTGTCAAGATATGCTCATTACGTGTGAGGCGGCAGTATTTTTTGGCTAAAATAAAAACCACCAGCCCCGCGTATGCGGTAGCTGGTGTGGTGGTGGGGCTTGTGGCCCCGACGGCGTTTACGAGACGAGCTGCTTGAGCTCCGACTCGCGGCCGATCCAGGCCACGACCGGCTGCGTCCCCGGCGTCTCGGCGATGACGAGGAAGTACAAGCCCAGGTCACCGTCCTCAGCCTGGGCCACGGTCAGCTTGGTGCCCTTGAGCACGCCGACCTTCTCAGGCGCGATGCTCCAGGTCTTCTCCGGGGTCTCCCAGAGACCCTCGAAGAAGTGCAGCTGGAGGTCGAGGCCGTTGGGCAGCATCGACTGCAGGCGGGCCTTGTTGGTGTTGCGGAGAGCGGCGATGACGAACTCTTCGATTTTCATGATTCCTCCCTGGTTGACGTCCGTGCAGAGTGCACGGTGGGTAGCTCTACACGTACCTTATTTTAGCAATTTTGTCAAGGATCTAGCTCTATTTTAGGCTTATTTTAACATCAATTCTCAAATCAAAAAGGATTGTGCTCTTAGCTTGCGCGTGATAGCCTTAAGAAACACCTATTTCTAAGTCCGTGTATGCCATTTCATCTTTCCTCGGCCTATAAACCCTCTGGTGACCAACCTAAAGCCATCGACGATCTTGCTGCCGGGCTTACCAAAGGTTTTAAAAAACAAACTCTGCTTGGCGTTACCGGTTCGGGTAAGACCTTCACCATGGCGAACGTCATTGCGCGCGTCCAGAAGCCGACGCTCGTCATTGCCCACAACAAAACCCTCGCCGCGCAGCTCTGCAACGAATTCCGCGAATTTTTTCCCAAAAACGCGGTGGAATATTTCGTGTCGTACTACGATTACTACCAGCCTGAAGCGTACATGCCAGGCTCGGACACGTATATCGAAAAAGAAGCGCAGGTTAACGAAGAGATCGACCGCTTGCGGCATGCCTGCACGCAGGCGCTTTTGACGCGTGACGACGTGATTATCGTCGCGTCCGTCTCCGCGATCTATGGTTTGGGTTCACCCAAAGAATACGAAAAAATTGTTCTCCACCTCAACGTCGGCGACGAGCTGGATCGCCGCGGCATGATGGAGCGGCTCATTGAGATGCAGTTTGAACGCACCAACTCTGACTTGCGCCGTGGCACCTTCCGCATGCACGGCCAGATTTTCGAGATCATGCCGGTGAACGAGGAGTTCATCTATCGTTTTGAGATCGGCAATCGCATTGAGCGGATCGATCGCATCAATCCCGTGACGCGAAAATCCACACTTCAGGTGCAATCGCTCGAAGACGCGTGGTTCTTTCCGGCCAAGCATTACGTGGCGTCGCCTGAAGCGCGAGAGCGGGCGTTTTCGTCCATCAAACAAGAGCTAGCCGAGCAGCTCGCTGTTTTTGAAAAACAAGGCAAGGTTTTGGAGTATGAACGCCTCAAACGGCGCGTCAGTTACGATCTCGAGATGATCAAGAATCTCGGTTATTGCAACGGCATCGAAAATTATTCGCGTCATTTTGAAGGCCGGGCTGCGGGCGAACCTTCGTTCACGCTTTTGGATTATTTCTTGCATTCTTCAGGCCGTGCCCTGGGAGATCGTGATTCTAAAAACGGAGGGATTGCTTCGCTACCGCTCGCAATGACAGAGAATGGCGGAGGCTATCTCACGATCATCGATGAATCGCACGTTACTATTCCGCAGCTCCAGGGCATGTACAACGGCGATCGGGCGCGCAAAGATACGCTTGTTGAACACGGCTTTCGGCTTCCGAGTGCGCGCGACAACCGACCGCTCCGCTATGAAGAATTCGAAGCACGCACCGAACAGGTGGTGTACGTTTCTGCAACACCGAGTAAGTACGAGATCGGGGAAAGCGCGCAGGTCGTGGAGCAGGTCGTGCGCCCGACCGGTCTTGTCGATCCCGAAGTCATTGTTAAACCAATTACTCCTGGCCATACGGTCATTGCGAGGAGGGACGAAGGAATGACAAAGCAATCCCCCAAACCCACTTCGGACTCTGATGGTAAAGTTAGCTCCGATAACGAAGGGATTGCTTCGTCCTCCGCTGCGCTTCGTCCTCGCAATGACGGTGAAAGTAGCCTTTCCCAGATTGATGATCTTTTGATTCGTATTCAGGAACGTATCAAGATCAACGAGCGCATCCTCGTGACGACGCTCACCAAAAAAATGGCCGAAGATCTCACCGAATTTTTGCAGGAGAAAAAAATCAAGGTCAAATACCTGCACAGCGATATCGATACCATCGAGCGCATCGAGGTGATTACGGATTTGCGTCTCGGTAAGATCGACGTGATCGTCGGCGTAAACCTTTTGCGTGAAGGTTTGGACATGCCCGAAGTTTCGCTCGTCGCGATTCTCGATGCCGACAAAGAAGGGTTTCTCCGCAGTGAAACCTCACTCATTCAGACTATCGGCCGCGCAGCGCGCAACGTGAACGGTCAGGTCGTCTTGTACGCCGATGAGATTACCGGCTCGATGGAACGCGCTATTAAAGAAACCGAACGACGTCGTGCGATCCAGCTTGCGTATAACAAAGAACACGGCATTACGCCCAAAACGATTCAGAAAGCCATCCGCAACATGCTGGAAGAGTTTGGTTTGTCCACTAAAGAAGATCGTGAGATTAAAACCAAAAAAGCCCGCTCTGGCAGTCGGGGTAGTGTGACGGATTTAGATATCTTAGGCGACAACCGGCCGCTCAAAGAAATCATCAAAGATAAAGAAAACCAGATGAAAGAAGCGGCTCAGAAACTCGAGTTTGAACTCGCGGCGATTTTACGCGATGAGTTGCGTGAGCTGCGGGCGCGTGAGAAAAGCATGGAAAAAAGCGGCAGCCGTTCGAAGCAGAAAGGGGCAAAAATCACTCTTACAAAACCGGAAGACTTATCGTAAGTGGGGATAAAATTTTTCTAAATTTTTGTGCTATAGTAATCCCGCTCCGTAGTGGAGTAGGAGAGTGTTATGAAGCGGATCTTGGCTTATGCCTTAGGGGTAGTCGTTTCTTGCCAGCTTCTTTCTCTGTGTTTTGTTTTTCCCGTGCGGGCCGAGGCAGATGCCGAGATTACGTCCGGCGGATTACCGTGGAACCCGAGAAACAGCAGAGAGTACAAAGATATGGTCTTGCCAAAGTCATCCGGGTGCGGAAATTCTTCTTTTTCGTCTTCATCATCCTCTTCAGATGGCGGTGGGGTCACCATGATAACCTGTCCGGGCGGGGGAGTTGCTGAGCGCTACCAAGATTGCCCGGTTATCATCGAACCCTAGTTTTCCGACGGACTGCTGACAAATACGCATCTGCGTGTTACAATCGCGTATGCCGACACAAAGGCAGGAGTTGTACCATGAGCTTAGCTAGACTAGGAATGAGCTTGGTGATGGCTTTTCAACTGGGTTCGCTGTGTTTAGGTATTGCCTTGCCGGGGTGTGCCGAAACGTCTTCCACTACGTCCGGCGAGGCAACCCCGTGGAATCCGGCGAGTGCTGAGGAATTAATACGGACGCGCAGAACGTATTCGCGTGGGTGCCATAGCGATAACGATGCAGCGTCGAGCACCCCATCAACGGACGGAGCTTCTTTAGGTGGCAATCCACCACAGCTAGAGCCCCGTATCGAACCGCAGGCTCCGAGCTTTCCCAATCCAGCGGAAAAGCTGTAGTACGTCCTAATTAAAAATCCGGGAGGAAAGAACCGCATCACAGCGGTTTTTTTAATTGACCCTCGCTTATATGATAATCCCGAAATACTATTGACAATATCATTGAAATGCTCTAGCGTAAAGACGCTCTTTTCTCTGGTTGTGCCTGCATGCAGGCATCTATGGTCTTTTACCAACGATGGAGGTTGATGATGCGAGGCATCGTATCTGCTCTGTTGACCGTCTTGGGTGTTTTTGGGACCACTGTGCCCACGGCACAGGCCGATAACGAGACCGTTCCTACGATCGTTCTGGCGGATTATTCGCTCGACAATATCGCCGGGACGACGCACGTGCAGGATTGCACAGCTGATTTCAAGATCGTGGCCACGACCGAGGATGGGCAAAGAATTCGGATCAGCTACACGACCGCTGCTCCCAAAATCGTGATCATGTTTTGCGATGGTTGGGAAATCGGGAGGTTTTTTAGGCTAGTCGACAAGCTCGAGGTAATTTCTTGCCTTAACCCGAAATCAAGCCTCTGGCGAGTGTATACCGGCACCGAATCGTATACCAGCCGTACCTACGCCTGCGCCACGCGACCACCCACGCCGCGGTAAGCCTTTTTTATGACGAGCCCCCGACGGGGCTCTTTAGTTTTCGCCAGTGCAACCGTTCTTGACTCAAGCCTTGGCATCTTTTATAATCCTTCGTTAGCCGTTTTTCGGTGTGATCGTGCGCGTCTCACGAAATGCGGTTTAACCTACTGCCGAGACCGTCAACAGCCCAAGCCAAAGAGGTGGATTATGACCTTTGACCTCGAGTCGTTCGAAGAGTGGTGCGCGGCCGGGCGCATCTCGTTTCCCGATCTGTATACTAGTCTAACAGTCGATGCAAACGGCTGCTCCTTGGTTGGACCACTGCGGGTTGCTGACTCAGTAGGAGCTGATCTTTTCAGTCGTTATCCGCGAGCGGTCGAAAAACTTTTAGGCGTTCCGTTGGTAGATTTCATCGAGCGGGAAGATTATGGTCGTGAGCGATCGCTTTTGGTGCAGCTCGCGATTGCAAATGCTGCGCTCTTTACCTACTTCGTCCGGCCGACGCAGTATGGACGGCTGGTCACGCTCATGCTCGCGTGTGGATTCCTCTTGCATGCTGCAGCGGATTTTGTGCGGCGCCAGCTGCCGCGGTCGTTTGTGGCTGCTTTCATTGAGCGTGCCATCGCCGGAGGAAGAACCCTTCCGAGCGATTATCTCTTCAGCGACCGGTACTGGAAGCGTTCAGGTTCCTTCCTTAATGTCCTGTCGGCAAAGGAGCTCAAGCCGATCCTGTTGGCGGCAGTGAAACGAACGCCCCAGGCTGCGCTTGAGCATTGCTCCAGTATTATGAAACGGTTGGGCAAAGAACTGGCCAGCGAAGTGCTCGCTGCGGCGATCGACGCTGCCTCGGGTGAAGAAATGGCCAGAACTCATGACCTGATGGCTTTGTCGCTAGATCTGCAGTTTCGGTACCTGGCTGTTCTTGACAGGTCGGAACAAATCAATAATCTGGAGTGGCTGCTCCGGCTCTGGAGTGCTGCTGAGGAGCGTCGCGAGCGTGAGCTTCTCGAGCGCGTTCTCGGGCGGTACCAGAACGTGGTTGTCCTCTGTCAGATGTGCGCCGAGCTTGAGGAGAAGAAGTGGGCACCCGCCGCGGCCACCGCCTACTGCGCCCGTGTGGCCGAGACGCGAGGTTATCTCATCGGCGAAGCCCGTCGGATGGACGAAGGATCCTCAGTGCGATTCGAAGTCCGCACGTCCGACGGAACGGTGTACGTTCACGACCCGCTGGCGCACGTTCCGGATGGCTTCCGCGATCGTGATATCGTCATGTTCAACCGCCGCGCCCGCGTCCTGCAAGCGCCTCGCAACGGCGCTCCGTACTTTCACGTCAAGTTCAATCTCGTCATGCGCCGATTGAACTAGTCGACTCGAAACTTGCCATCGATCGGAAAACCTCCGGTCGATTTTCATTTCGGTTTAGACCTTGACATCTGCCAAATTTTTAGCTAGTATCAAACGTTATCACGCTTCGTCACCCCTCTGTATTTTTTAGCTCAAGAAATATGCGGAAGGGTGATGAAATTCACCTGGTACGTTTACCGCCAACGCTCGTTGCGAGCAGAAAGGACCTGCCATGTCGCTTGATGCCGGTATGTTGCGTGAGAAGCTTTGCAATGGATCGCTTACCCTCCTCGAGCTGGCTGAAGCCCTGCATACCTCTAAGCAGGGGGAGCGGATCTGGGAAATCGACATGGACAACGGATCGGTCATGTACGAACTGTGCGAGGAGTATCCCGAGAAGCTCGCCGCGCTCGTCGGCGCGGATCCGGTTGCGTACGTACTCGGGCATCCGGACAAGCGGGATCGGAAGGATTTAATGGGGATCTTTCTTACCGAGAAGATCTTTCCACACGTCGTACCGGAAGCGACCTGGGAAAAGGTCGTTGCCTTTCTCTACGACTACGACGGTATCGTCGATGCGGCCACAGCCTACATCGCCCGCGGCCTCGACCGGCGCTTCGCCGTGCAGTGCCTGCTTACCGGGATTGAGCGTAATACGGATGGCATCCTCTTAACCCTGCTCGATGAGGGGATCGGACTGCAGTACTGGACGAATAGAGAGTTTTGTCTCGGCATCCTCGATCCTCAGCATCGCGCTCGGGTGGTTCAGACCGTGGTCGAGCATTTTCCCAAAGCTGCACTTCTCAACCGGAATGTGTTGCTTACGGTAACCAAAGAAGATCGCCTGCGTGACATGATTGGTGCTGCCTTCAATAAAGTAGAAGACTACGACGGTCTGGCGCGCGAGGATTTGGCTTGGTTGCCGATCAGGACACAGTACGAGATCCTTCACAAGATCGAACCCCAGCCGTCGCTCAGAGTGGATTGTGCCTGGCTCATCGCGCTCTACGACAAGGTCTCTCCGACTCGCCAGACGATCATTCGGAGCGTACTTGGCCGCACGTCAATCAAGAAGCTCCTCCCGGTGCTCAAGACGTTTGCCTCGCCACATCCCCACCTTAAGACTTACTGTATCGATCGGTGTGTCAAAGAAGGTTATCTTTTCGGCCAGGTCAGCACTAGTTTGTTTCGTGGTCGCTTGCAGTACCAAGTGCAGCTTGGTGGCAACGTGTATATCCATAATCCGGAGGCCACAATGAGTCACATCCTCATGGCGGGGGACACGGTTGTCTTTAAGACACCTGCCAAACCCCTCGGCTATGGAGCGGCCAGCCGTAAATTCCTTGTCACCTTTATTCCCGCCTAGCCCTACTGCACCCTTCGACCGGCCGCCCCGGTCGTTTCCTTTTTTAAAGAATTTTGCTAGGATTGAACCATCATTCCCCATCTTTTTCCCATGCTCCTCGACCGCCTTGCCGATCTTGATAAAAAGATCGACGCTACCAAAACACTCCTCAAACTACCGGACCTTGCCCGTAAAGCCGAAGAGCTCGCCGCCGACATGAACCGCCCGGATTTTTGGTCTGACCAAAAACGCGCGCAAGCTACAGCGCAGGATTATCAAGATATTAAAAAAGAACTCGAACAATGGGCGCTGATCACCAAAGATGTTCAGGATCTTCTCGAACTCGCAACCGCCAAAGATCCGACGCTCGAAGCGGACCTCGAACGGCAGACCACGGAACTCGAAAAGCGTTTTCAGACGTATGAACTTGCGGTCTTTTTAAACGGCCCGTACGACCGCCGCAATGCCATCGTCGCCGTGCATGCCGGGTCAGGCGGTACCGAGGCCCAAGATTGGTCGGCGATGCTGTATCGCATGCTCTACCGCTTTGCTGAACGCCAAGGGTGGAGCGTGCGCATCCTCGACGAATCGCGCGGTGCCGAGGCTGGTTACAAATCGCTTTTGTTTGAAGTAACAGGTCCCTTCGCATACGGTTACCTCAAATCCGAACACGGCGTGCACCGCCTGGTGCGCATTTCGCCCTTTGATGCCGAAAAAATGCGTCACACGTCGTTTGCGCTCATTGAAGTCTTGCCCGAACTGGAAAACGAACTCGAGAATTTTAAGATCGATCCCAAAGATCTGCGCATCGACACCTTCATGTCCGGTGGCAAAGGTGGGCAGAGCGTCAACACGACGTACTCAGCCGTACGCATCGTGCACATTCCTACGGGCATCAGCGTCTCGTGTCAAAACGAACGTTCGCAGCAACAAAACAAAGACACCGCGATGAAAATTTTGCAAGCCAAACTCATGCGGCTCGAACAAGAAAAGCGCGCGGCCGAGCGCCAGGAACTGCGCGGTGAATACAAGTCCGCGGAGTGGGGGAATCAGATCCGTTCCTATGTATTGCATCCGTATCATCTCGTCAAAGATCATCGTACCGAGTTTGAATCAACTGACCCGGAAAGCGTTTTAGAAGGGGAGTTACTGCCGTTATCGGAAGCGTATCTGCGGTGGATAAAGATGTAGCTAAACATTGAAGATTGATTAATAAAAAGTAAAACCCCTCCGAATCTTCGGAGGGGTTGTCTCATTGCGAGACGAGAGCGGCCTGTTGACCGCTAGTTCGAGATGACCACATTGCCCCGGATCGGGGTGGTAAAGAGCGCGGGGTCGCAGCCCCGGGGCACCGTCTGGCCGTTGATGCCGTCGGTGAAGGTGCAGTCGATGAGATCGGCCGACAGCGTGCTCGGCACGTTCGGGATGCGGTCAAAGGTACTCCCGGTGCCGAAGGCGATCAAGAACGTCCGCCCCTTCGTGGTAAGCGGTACTCCCGCGGTCAGCGCATCACCCGGCAGCGCGACCTGCTGCATCCTAGCCCCCTCGAAGGTGTTCTGGCCGGCCTGGAAATCCCGGATCTTGATTTCGCCTTCGCCCACCTTGACGGTGGCGCACGGGTTGAACTCGTCGGTGACGTAGATGCCGTAGGGCAGGTAGTCGTTCGCCGGGTCGACGCCGGTTACGCGCCAGATGAACTGGAGCGCCTTGATCGTGCTCGATGACCCGTCCGACGACGGAAGGCCGACGAAGTCGAAGCCGCTCGCCCGTGCAATCGGCGCAACCGTCTGCGTGGAATAGCCGCCCGGAACGTTCTGCGCGGCGGCGATCGCGAACGTGTTCTTGAAGAGCTCCACGCTCCGGATCCCCGACGGGTAGGTGATGACCGCCGGGTACGTCCGCTTGCTCGTGAGTCCGTACAGCATCGCGCCGACCACGCGCGCCTCGCCGATGATGCTGCGGGTGTCGGTGTGCCAGCTGCTTTGGGACAGATTGTCCCAGGTGTTGGCGCTGGCTACGGACTCAAGCGGCATCTCGTTGCCCGCAGGGATCTGGAGCGTCGACAGAAGCTGGTTCCATTCCATCGTCGTGTCGGAAGCGGCGTTTGCGGGCAGATCCTGACCGTTGGCAATCGCAGTCTCCCCAGCCTTGATACGGTAGTTCACGAAGCCGTTGTAGGCGGGGACGGTCGGTTCCTGCTTCACGCGCGAGCTCACTGCGAGCTTGAGCGAAATGATCTGCGTGGCCTCGTCCGTCGCCCCCTTGATCGAGCTCTGCCCGAACCTCACGTTCTGCGTGCCCATCGGGACGTAGTTCACATCGGAGTTCTGCGCGACGACTGCAGGCTGGTAGACGCACCGGTTCGGCAGGGTGTCCGGCATCTGCGGTGCGTTCGTCGTCGCGGTTCCTTCGCCGCAGGCCATGAGGGACAGTGCAAAGGAGAAGCTGAGGCCCCGAAAAAGCTCTTGTTCTGGGGCATGGTCACTCCTTGGAAATCCTGAGTTTTCAAAAACGCCATGAAACACGGCGCGGGTACAATGTACCTTATTTTAGCTGTTTTGTCAAGATATCACCGGGCATATGCTTGAGTAATCTACGAAGTTGTTTAGCTACGTTACCTGTGGAATAATGATGATACATTTCTTCCTTTGTTATGCTCGACCTCTATAATCCCGACACGCTCACCAATCTCTGTCACACGTACAATCTCCGACCGTCCAAAAAGTACGGTCAAAATTATTTGCTGGATGAAGATGTAATTAAACGAGCCGTAGAAACGGCCGATATCAAGCCAACCGATACCGTCGTCGAAGTCGGCCCGGGATTTGGTGTCCTCACTCAAGCTTTGGCTGCCAAAGCAAAGCGCGTTGTCGCCTTTGAAATCGAACAACTTCTGCGACCTTACTGGGAGAAGAAAACAAAAAGCTTGTCGAACGTTGAAATTATCTGGGGGAATGTTTTGCACCAGCACGCGGCTATGAATAGCCTCGCGCCCTACAAAGTTGTTGCTAATATTCCGTACCAAATCACCGCACCTCTTTTAACCCTCTTTCTTGAAGAGGTTACCGTGCCAGAAAAAATGGTCCTTATGGTGCAAAAAGAAGTAGCTGAGCGGCTTACCGCGCCGGTTGGGGAATTATCAATCATCGCGGTAGCGGTGCAGCTCTTGGCTCGTGTCAGGCTTATTTCCGTTGTATCCAAAAGTTCGTTTTGGCCGAGCCCGGCTGTAGATTCCGCACTTATCGAACTTGTTCCGCGCCCCTACCCGCACTCGGTACCACTCCCGCAGGTTATGCGCACGGTCAAAGCAGGTTTTGCTGCGCGTCGTAAAGTGTTGCGCCATAATCTCTTGCAACTCTATAAAGATGCCGATGTTGGGCGTATCGAAGACTTTCTTATTACGCGCGGTCTAACACCGCTCGCACGCGCCCAGGAACTCGCTCCACCTGATTGGGTTGAACTCACTTCCATCTTGACAGATCCGTCTAAGTAGCCTAGTCTAAAAAGCTTTCACAGATTCGGTTCGTACACAGCAGGCAGCGTCATGACGATTCAGGTGCGATGTGCTATACTACGGGTACCTTTATGAGAATCTATGATTGACGATAATGGGTACGTTCTCACCGATCCGCCGCGCTGGGGAGGCGAGCGGAAAACCTTCGCTATCATCGTAGGAATTTTTGCGGTTTTGGGTATTTTGGTATGGGTGGTGCAATTGCGTAACACCATTACCGCTCCCTACGCGCTTAAAAGCGTCCCTCCCGCTTTCCTTAAAGAAGAACTGGTCGACAACAACATCGAATTTTTAAAAAATATCGACACGACGGGCAACGGCCTCTCTGATTACGAAAAAGTGTATGTCTATGGAACGAGTCGGTATCTATACGATACGTACGGCTATGGCATCAGCGACCGCGAAGTAGTTGCCAAAGGGTTGCCGCTCTGCCCCGGAGCCGGCAAAAACTGCGGTGGTATCTTTTCCGCTGACGGCAGTTACACCGGTACGGTTGCCACTACCACCCTCTATACTGAAGAAGATGCTGGCATGACGCAGAATCCGATCCTTAATTTCACCTCTCCCGACGCCTTGGAAGCGATTTTCTCCGACCCGACCCAGCTGCGCCAGCTCTTGGTGCAGTCTGGCCAGGTTACCGAGGCGGAGTTGAGGAGGATTTCGGATGCTGATTTAGTAAAAACCGCGCGCGATCTTTTGGCTACCTCCACCCCCGGAGCGGTAGTGCCAGGAGCTCGCTAACGCTTGTCTCTCTTTAGAGTTTTGACTATGCCCACCCCCCATGTGCGCACCATAAAGGCGGCGATACTCGTCGCGATTTTCGGTTTTTCCACCTTGTTCGGTACGTTGGCCCTCACGTCGGCGGCGAACGCACAGCTTGCGGTCGGCGTTTTGGCCGATGCGCCTCGAACCGTCGATACGGTTCTCTCGAAAGTCTTGCAAGGTCTTAAGGTGGGGGTACTCAATGTCGTGAGTGGCGCGGTCAGCTATGCGCTCCAAAAAATCGCCTACGACTCCGCTGTCTGGATCGCTTCGGGTGGCAAGGGCCAGGCGCCTTTGGTCTATACTAAAGGTTTTAGCGGCTATTTATCCGATGTGGCAAACGATGCCGTTGGGCACGGTATCGACCAGCTTACAGCCGCGACGGGTTATAACTTATGTAAAATTTCCGATCCCAACATCGATCTCAAGTTTCGGCAGGCATTGCGTTTGGGTATCGGTATCACAGCGCCTCGGGCTCCGGGTAAACCGAGCTGTACTCTTACTGAATTCGCCCAGAACAACTTGAGCGGCGATGCGTGGCGCAGCCGTTACGATCGTGTTTCCAAATCCATCCAAAACCAATTCAACGAAGCGCTTACTTTTGATGTGAGCCAGAGCGACTTGGGTATTCAGCTCACGGCTCTTGATGCGCTCAGTGCTGCCATGGCCAGTGCTAAGGAAAATGCCACTAAAGATCGTCAGGAAGGGGATGGCATCAAGTCGCTCGACACGCCTATTTCTGGTGACAAGAAAGTCCCGGCCAAGTCGATCGGCGCCGAACTCGAAGGTCTTACTAGCAAAGAACGCACTCAGCAGAGTGTTGCTCAGATCAACACCGCTATCGGTACTGGTGAATTCCAGCTCCTCCCGGGCGCTCTCTCTACTTTCTTCCTCAATACTCTCGCGGGCACGATGCTCAAAAACTTCCGCGAAAAAGGTATTTTGCCCTTTGGCGCCTGTGTTGGTGGTTTGGGAGGTGAAGTATGTCAGTCTGGCAGCGGTACGGCAACGAGTTTTGAGGCACTTACCCAGGTAGGCGGTCGCCGTGCGGCCGAGGCACTCTTTAGCGATTTCATTACCGCTCGTCCCGCCGCGGTCGATCAGTTTAATATTTTAGGCGAATTAAGCAACTGTCCGGATACTCCTGGCACCTATAACTGTCGTTTGGATACCGGTTTCGCCCAGGCGCTGCAAGAAGCTTCCAACGGCACCCCGCTCACCATCCAGGATGCCATTACCCGTGGCTTTTTGCGGGGCGATTGGAAACTTTTGCCGCCATCGCGTATTGCCGAAAACGCCAATAAAACCTGTGCTCAAAACGCTTTCTGCAACAGCAACGTTAAAGCACTCCGCCAATTACGGGTCGTGCCGCTTGGTTTTGAGGTGGCAACTGAACTTAGCGACCCAGACAAACCCTGGACGCTTAACGAAGTCGTTGCTGGCTTTAATGACTGTAACTACAATCGTGACGCTTCCGGGAACGTCGTCGGTGTAACGTACGATCCAGTCAACAAACCGTTCTGCCATCTCATCGATCCTACCTGGGTGCTTAAGGCGCCTATTACCCGCTGTAATGCTTTGGGGTACGGTTCTACCCTTCTTAACCCTGATGTTCCGGACCGCAAAGAAGAATGTGCAGACCTCGCTACCTGCGTGGCGTATAACAAAGATGGCGCCTGCGTGAACTACGGCTACTGCACCCGTGAGCGCAACACTTGGAAATTTGACGCCGACAAATGTGATGCGCAGTTCCGCACCTGTCAGACCTTTACCGATTCCGCTGGTGCCCAGAAATCCTACGTTTACCGCAGTCTTAATACGGCATTTTGTGCTCAGAATACCGTTGGTTGCCGGGCCTACTCTCTTACCCAGGATGCCAATGGAAACTGGCTTAACCCGAATGGCCCCACGTCATACGGCACGCAAACCGGTATCTTCTTTAATGGCACTGTTTCCAATTCCTGCAGTGCGGGATCGGCTGGTTGTTCCGCTTTCCGCGTAGCCGCTAACGCCGATGTGAGCCTCTATTTGCGCAAAGCTCCGAGCTATCTCGGCTGTTACGATGCCAATCCGGCCACACCGCAGACCGAATGGCCATCCACCGCCGCCGATTTGACGCGCGTGCGTCCGCAGGCTGCTTGCGCTCAGTATGCCCAAGCCTGTATTGCCGACGAAGTCGGTTGTACCTACTACTCGCCCGCAACCGGTGATACTTCTAAGAAAATTCCTGCCCGCTTCTCGTCGCGCGATGTCTGTAACGCCGCCTGTGTGGGTTATGACGCCTATCGTGAAATGCCTTCGAGCTACACGACGGGTCAGGATGTGGCTTACATCGTTCCGTCTTCCGGTCAGATGTGTCAGCCGGAAGCGCAAGGTTGCACCGGCTTTACCAATCTTGGCACCACGGCTGCCGGTCTCGAAAAAGTCGACTACTTCTCGTATCTGCGTCCGTGCAGCCTGCCAGATGCTCAAAAACAAAAGAACTTTTCTACCTACGAAAGCACGGTTAGCGGTTTCCAACTCAAGACCTTTACTCTTATCAGTGATCAAACCGGTGCTCCGGCGTATTTCTACCGCACCATCGATGAACGTGCCCAGTTTGAAGCGACCTGTAATCAGGCTACGTACAAAGCCGGCATTGCCAGCTTGGATTGCCGCGAGTTCAATGATGAAGCAGGTAATGTCTACTACCGCCTGCTCTCCAAAACCATTCCGGTCTCCGAATCATGTACTCCGTACCGCTTGAGCGAAACCGCCTTGTACCCCACCGCGTTATCGGAAACCGAGTGTACTGCCCGGAAAGGTTCGTTTGCCAACGGCCAGTGCAATCTCTGTCTCATGGGCGGTGAATTCCGCAACGGTTCATGTTTCTACTTCGGTTTGCCTGGCGGCGTACCGAGCACTGCTGGTGAAAGCATCACCTGTTCGCAGGCCGATAATTCATGCCGCGCATATAAAGGCAATGCTGGCAACAACATCCGCAACATTTTCGTCGACACCTTCGAGAATCAGGGTACGGCTACCCAGTGGCTCGGCACCGGTATCAGCACATCGCCCGAATCCGTCCGCACCGGTGGAAAATCGCTTACTTCGCTTGGCACAGAAATTGTCCGTCCGTTCACTATGACGCCGGGTCAGAGTTATGAAATCGAATTCTGGGCCAAAGGCGCTCCGCAGAGCGTAGAAGTGTCCCTGCAGTCCTTCGACGGTTCGGTGGTTCGCTCGTTCGGTTCAGTGAGCGTTGGCGATACCTGGCGCTCGTTCCGCCTCGGTTCCATCGAAGCTCCGGGTTCGGCTACCAACTCCGCACGTATCGTCTTCAAACTCGCTTCCACTGCAGCCTTCTTCGTCGACAATATCACGCTGCGTGAAACGACCGAGATGGTATACGTCCTCAAAGATACGCTGCGTGTCGATCCAGTATGTGACAGCAACCAAACCGATAACTTGCCCGGTGAAGGTTTGGGGTGCCGCGCTTACCGCGATACCGCGGGCAACACCCTTAACCTTACCGGATTCAGCTATCTCTGCCGCGAAGGCGCTATTGGCTGTACGGCGCTTCTCGATACCCAGAATTCATCCCCGCAATCTCCCGGTCCGCACATCTATAACCTCTTTGTCACGGGCCAAGGCGGAACCGAGGCCACAGTGACGGTGGCAGGTCAGAGCGCGCGTTGCCAGATCCCGGTTGGTGAAAATGGTTGTTACGTTACTATTTCTGGTCCCACTCTCGATGAGGTGCGCCAAGCTGCCCCAGCTACCATCGTTTCTTCTACGGTGTACGTTCCAGCTACTACCATCGCGGCTCAGCCGGTATATTTGGTGGCGAATCAGGCGGCCACCTGTAACGCCGTCGATCTTGGTTGTACGTATGCTGGTCTCCAGACCCCGTCTCCTGCTGGTGCTACCTATTCCACGGTGCTTATCAAGAATGACCCGTCCGCCTATGCTCAGAATCTCTGCCAAGCTCAGGCCGTAGGTTGCCAGGCCTACAACAGCGCTACGGGCCCAACCTACTTCAAAGACCCGGCCCTTACCGGCAACAAAGTTTGTTCCTATCGTACGGGTGTCTTAGTTAATGGCATCAAGACCAGCGGTTGGTTCTGGAAAGATGTCGGTGTCTGCAGCAATGACCGCACTAAAGCCTGTACCCAGAGCACCGATTGTTCGAGTGGTGCCACCTGTACGGATATCGGCAACCGCCCCTGTTACCCGAGTTACCAGGTTGATGGAACGACCTATGGATTGTGGTCCTTCGGCGATCGCGCTAATTATCAAGATTTCGTCGGTGAATGTCCGGTGCAGCAGAATGGCTGCAGCGAATTCATTGACCGTGCCGACAACAATCGTGCCTATTATCTCATCAAAAATGAACGCCTTGGTCCGGGCACCTGTGACGGCAAAGTCAGTCAAAAAGAAGGCTGTGCCCTCTTCGATGATACTTCTAACCCCAACAAATTCTACGTGTCCCGCGATACATATGCACAGAGTAATAGCCAGCAGTCGCGGTTAGTAGAGCCGGTACTCAGTTCCAACTCCCTCCCCGGCGACACCAACGTCATCTTTAAGGTAACCCGTGATCGCGAATGCGGCGAATGGCTCCAGTGCCGCTCTTCGCACCGTGTTTGGGATGAAAAGAACGCTCGCTGGAAGACGGTTTGTGATGCTGTTGGACGGTGTAACCGCGCCCCCGAAACCCCCGAAGAAGACAATATTTCCAACTGCGCGAGCTGGGTAGAAGAAGATCTGGCCGCCCCGGCTGCCCCGCTCACGCCGTCGCAGTACGTCGCTCGTGATACGAGCTGGACTGGTCAGGAATTCTCTGGTTACTCCCTCCTTAACCAGTATCCGGTCGAGTATCTTTCCCAGGTTAATATTTCGCGTTCCGAATCCGCACCGGACTGGCGTTTGGTCCGTCAGATTCCTTGTGGCGATACCAACTGTGCGGCCGGCGTTTCGCCGAATGATACGCTCTGCGCCTCTTCGGGTACGGCCTGTGGTTTGCGCGGCGTCGGTATCTGTCTCAATGGTTTCTGCGTACAGAATTTGGACGGCACGGCTAAGGACATAGCCAAAAACGCGCCTACCCAGATCTGCCGCGCCTACCCAGAAAAAGATTCACCGTTCCCGCGTACGCCGTTCATCGATCGGGCTCGCCGTCAGTTTGCGGCGGCAACGCTGTGTGATGAAATTGGTTCGCCATCAAGCGATCCTAAGAAAGTCCAAGCCTGCGAATGTGATTACACCAAGATCAAATACGGCGACATCTATACCAAGTACTTCAGTTACGCTAAGCCGCATACTACCGAAGAAGTTATCAAAGGCTCGCCAGGCGTTGAACCGCAAGGCATCTGTTTGGGTGGTACTCAAGATGGCAAAGCCTGCCGCACCGACAATGAGTGTTTCAAGACCAAAGCCAACTCGAGCGAGCCGGCTACGGATCCGTACGGCAATGTAATTACGGATGGCACCTGCCAGAAATCAAAGTTTACTTACAAGCTCCTTGGCTGGCGCGGTTTCTGCTTGGAACCAGATCTCTCGCGTACTATCAACGGCGATCCGAATTCGCATCCGTGTCTTACGTGGTACCCGGTTGATTACCTCACCGGCACCCAAGACATTAATAATCAGTACGTCGAAGCCGGCTACCAGCCGCCCGGTAAAACCGGTGGTTTAGGCGGTATCTTCTACTGCGCGGTTGGTAATGCGGGTGGCGGCGCCGAATACGCGGCTTCGTTCCAGTACCCCCAGAGCCATAAATTAGTGGTCCGTCCGCGTGACACTAATCCACTTGTCAGCGACACCGCTGATCGTTCCCAAGGAGGTAACGATCAATTCGTGCGTAACCGTAGATCGGCCACTCCCGAAGAAGCTGCTTTTAGCCGCCAAGATATTGAACGTATCGACTTCGAGCTTGTTAGTGGTGATAAAGAAGATCCGCGTGGTGGGGCCAAATTTAGCATCTGGCCGAATGATGATAAGACCCCGGCCGGTCAGCCGCAGTCATTTTACAAGACGAAAAATGAAAAACGCGGTCCTGGTGTTGCGGTTACCGGTAGATATCTTGGTAAAGAAAGAGAATGGGTCATGATGTACGGCAGTGCGGTAACCGATAACGCTCAGGATGGAACCTATGTCGATAAATTAGGTAATGTCTGCTATCCTCATGCTGACTATGGTGACGTGGTAGGAAGCTGGAATTCAAATAGCGGTCAATGCCAAGATCTTAATGGCAATATCTTCCAAGGCCTTAATTCTCGTAAAGGTGGACTCGAAGTCGAAGATCGATTTACCTGTTCTAGTAACTGCCGATTGAAAGATGGCCAAGGTTTCAGCGCTCAAGATGGGTCTGCCTTAACGATGAGTTCTGAAGGTATCTGGGATTATAATTTCACTGCCGATCAGATCTGCCGTTCGTACGGCCCTCGTTATAGTAGTACTGATTGGCAAGGTAACTGGCATGCACTACGTGTTCGCTTCAATGCCCAAGACAAGTTTGCCGGTTACGATATGGCCTACTGCGACCAATCGCCGGATGGAGGTTCTGTAAAATACGAAGTCACCTTCATCCTTAAGCAGTGGTGTTCGGTCATTGCGGACGTCGGCTCTACCCCAACTCTCCCTGAAACCGATCCGGCTGCCTGGACCAACCGTTTGTGGGCCAACAATCCGCGCGGTTACTCGGTGGCGGTTGCTGCAAGTGTTGGTATGGTTGCGGGTGTTGATGCTGCTACTGTGACCATGGTTAACCTGGGTTATACCTATGGCACCGATGTTAAACCTTTTGGCAGCTTGGGCATGAATAACTTCGGTAATGTCAAAAATACAGTCAACCTTTCGGCATTCAATCCAATCATGACGAGCTGTAGCAATAGCGGTATCGAAAGCTGTGAACGCTCCAAAGGTCTTGTGCCGGATGGTGGCAAAACACCTGAATTCCAAGAAAGCGTAGCCGGTGCTCCATATTCCTGTCCGGATGGCACGTGTATCAGGAGCCTTGATGATGCCAATAAAACCGAAGAGCGCAGCAACGCTTCGCTCCTCACGCGCGAAATGGGCGCCCAACTGTTCTCCATGCTCTTCGCCCGTCCGCGCGCGATCTACCAGTTCGGTAATGGTTCGTACTTGCGCGTCGAAAACGCCCCGTCCAATATCTTCACCCGCGATTACACCGAAAACATTAACGTTAGTGCAACAGGTGTTCCCAAACCGCCGATAGTGCTCCCGGTTGGCGCCTGTGATAGCAGCGGTCATTGTGTGGAAGGCTTGGGTGGAACTGGTATCAGCGTGAATGATCGCGACGGGGGAGATGTGCGCATCTTCACCCCGACGGCCCGCGTGTTCGTCCGCTTCTTCGCCTTCGCGGATGCGAACCAAATGCCGCTACGCCAGCTCTCGGTAAACTGGGGCGATGGACGCGTCTATCCGCTTAAAGGTCTCTTCCGCAACTTCCGCGGTTACCGCCCGGCTACGTGTAATACCCAGCTTCGCCAATGCGAAATGGAAGTGATGGATGATCTCAGTTCATGCAGTACGGATGGGGAATGCGGCGGTCGCGGTCGCTGCGTCGTGCAGGCTCCTGGTTCTTCGGTCGGTAAATGCGTGGTTAAACGCACTGCAGGCGCTTGCGCCTCGGATGAAGAATGTGACCAGACGTCCATGTGTACCGATGTCGCGAATAGTCCGCAGACGTTCGGTACCATCGCTGGCCAGACCTGTGACAGCAACTACGCACAGTTCGAACATGTCTATCAGTGTACGCGCACTCCTGTTAGCCAAGGTGGCAACTTTGAACCGGATCCGGCCAAATGCGGCGATCCGCGCTCCTTCCCGACCGGCTGCTGTATCTTCGTGCCGAAAGTTCAGGTGAAAGATAACTGGGGCTGGTGCAATGGCCGCTGCGCGGGAGGCGTCGGTGGTGACGGATGTTACACTAAGGTTGGCGGTTTAGATGAATGTACTTCGAACCCGTCTGCCTGGACATCGTATGGAGGGCGCATCATCGTCGCTCCTCCCACGGTGCGCCGTTAATCAGCAAAAAACTAAAAACCACTCCAATAATCGGAGTGGTTTTTAGTTGGCTTAGTCGGTGTGGTTGTCAGTAAAAATTTTTTTAAAACGTAAAACCGCCGTCACAGGGTGAGCCATGACGGCGGATTTGTTAGGGGGCATGCCGTTGCTTACGGAACGATCGAGCATGTCCAGTCCGTGTAGTACTGGGGGTCCGGCCCAGGGCAGGTGAACGACTTGATCCGCTTGAGCGGCAGAATCGGGCACTTGCCGAAAATGAACGCCCGCGATACGGTCGGGTCGTTCTTGGGCCGGCTGAAGTACTGCATCACACACGGGTCAGCCGGATCACTCCGGAACTCGCCGTCGCTGAACGAAACGGTCGTGCCGGTGAGCTCCTTGTAGGAGCAGGTGTAGACCAGCTTCGAATCAACCTGGCTCGCATCGCACTTCGGCGGTGGCGGAACCGCCTGGCACGAAGCCAGATCGGACTCGCACTGGAGAACCTTCTCCTGCATCTCGTCGAGCATCTTCTGCACGACGCTGCCACCGGACGGCTTCCCCGAGTTCGTGGACTGACCCGAGCAGATCGCCGAAACTTCAGCGAACTTGGCCTCGTACCAGCCAGAGTGGGGCGGGGGAGACCCGCAACCGGCCACAAGAGCAATCGCTCCCAGGCCAACCTTGAACAAGGCGTTGGACAGGCGCTTCATGGTGCGCCTCCTTTCTTGTCGAGCCTGCGCTCGGCTAAGACTATACTCCAAGGCTAGACGATACCCTCGTCCTGGGGGCGGGTTATCACGTATTCTTCCCGCGCTTAGGAAACAACACTCGACACTTCGAGGGTTGGCGCCCAGCACCGGATTACAATTAAACAAAAACAATCTAGGGTTGCCAGATTGTCCGTTGGTTGTAACGAGCAGCCGTTGCAGCGCTTCGTTTACCAGTTCAGTTGTTAAGGCACTCTTCCATACCACGTTAGAAAGTGCAAGAAAATCTGTGTATAAGTTATTTTATAGTGTTCTTGTGAGGATGTGCTTCTGCAGGGATAAAGCACTTAATGGGTAATTTAAGAAAGGATGTAACCATGGTTGTTTATTATTGACAAATTCTCTGTTTTGTGATATAGTTTATTGTTAACTAAACGCTCATTTTAGAGGAGAAAACACATGGGAAACGTCGATTGGTTCCGCGTGCTGGCGGTTGCCGGCATCTTCGCTGTCGCCTATTTCCTTGCCCTGCACCCCCACGTCCGCCAGTGGCGCGAGGGTGTGCTGGCAGCAAAAGCGGCGCGCAAGAGAGAGTTGAGGGAGTACTACGGCGCCCCGCCGCCCAAGCCGCCGGGTAATGATGATATCAGCGGTTCACTCATGCTGCTTCTGAGCAGCGCGCTCCTGTCGCTGATTCTTTTCCCTCTTGCTTGCTGCCTACTGGTGGCGATCTTTCTTCTCCAAGTGCTCCTGCCGCTCTTCTAGATCGGCCGAAGCCTTGGCGCCCCTACGCCTTGAACGGCGGTGCTCTTGCACCGCCGGCCTTTTTTATTTACAAACGTAGCGTCTTGAATGAAGGTAATATGTGGATAAGGAAAGATCTGGTTTGAAAATTGTTGCTCGGGGATAACTATGCTATACTAACCTCACCAAATTATCTCTCGGTTCAAACCTATTCCGTATGCTACAAACCCTGCGTGCGTGGGCCCAAAACCTTGTTACCAAAGCCTGGAATCATCGAACGTGGTTAGCGATTGTGGGGGTAGCAAGTTTTTTTATCTTAGTTCTTATTTCATCGGCCGACCCCACGTGGGCGCAAACGACAGGTTCGGGGAGTACGGCGTCGGGCGGAGGCGGTTTTTACAGCGTTATAAATAGCACCGAAGAGCAGATAAAAGCTGGTGCATCAACAGCTAGCGGTATAGGTGCTGATATTGCCAATAGCTTGGGGAATGTGTTCGGACGTGCTATTGCCGCCATTCTTCTCATGATTGCGCGCTTATTTTTGGCGCTTACCACGTTCTTTATCAATGTCATCTTGGTGATCGCCGGGTATAATGGGTATCTCGAATCCACCGCCGTTAACCTGGGTTGGACCGTTATCCGCGACATCACCAACATGTTTTATATCGTCATTCTTTTGGTGATCGCGTTTGCCACTATTCTTGGTGTGGAAGGATATGAGTGGCGTCAATTACTGCCTAAGCTCGTCGGCTCGGCCATTCTCGTCAACTTTAGTCGCACGATTTGTGGCTTTCTCATTGACGGTTCGCAAGTCATCATGATCACGTTCCTCAACGCCATGTCGGCAACCATCGGTGGAAACGTGATTAATGCGTTTAAGCTTCCCTCGTTTGAAAAATTCCATTCGGCCGTAGATCCCAACTCATTTGCGTCGCCCGGCATCCTTGTTTCCTCTATCGTCGCCCTTATTTTTTCCGCACTGGTCATGGCGGTCGTCGGCGCGTATGTTTTTATTTTACTTGCCCGTCTTATCCGTCTGTGGGTACTCATCGTATTATCTCCGCTCGTCTTCGTGCTCCGTGTTCTTCCTTCTACGGCCGGGTTTGTTTCTGAATGGTGGACCCAGTTAACCGACGATTTGGTAACCGGTCCGGTGCTTGTCTTTTTCTTGTGGCTATCGCTTATCGTTGTTGGTAGTGGACAAATAAACCAGGAGGTCATTAAAGGTTCCCGTTTGGCCGATAAAAGTCCGATCGAACAGGCATTTGGCGCGCAAGAGCAGAAGTATGGTCCGACCGATATTTTGGGTGCCAATAATCTGGCCAACTTCTTTATTGCCATCGGCATGTTGTTGGCTGGCGCTAAAGCAGCGAGTAAAATCGGTGGCTCGAGCGGCAACCTGATCAATTCCGCCATGAATACTGGCTGGCAAATCGCCAAGATCGCAACCGGTGCGTACATCGGTTCACGTATCGCGCAGTCTGGTAAGAGCGCAGCAGGGAGCGTGTTCAGTACCGTCATGAGCCCGGTAACCAAGCTCGGCAAAAAAGCTGGTTTGCGCTTGGGTGCCTGGAAAGAGGATAAAATTGATACCTGGCGTGATAAAAAGGCTAAAGAATGGAGTCAGAAGGGGCAGGCATGGGGCGATCGATTTGGTATTGCCGGAAGGGTGGCTGGCGCCCTGTTGCCGGGTTTAGCTTCAAGCGTTATCCAGTCCAAAGATCGCGGCGAAGCAATTATGGGTAAGTATGAAGAATACCGCAAACAGGCTTCCGAACGTCATAAAACGCTCCTCGGTACGAGTGTTGAGGGAATTTCCAAAAAGGTTATTCATGGCGCCCAACAATTAAAGAAAATTCAAGAAGAAGATGCGGCGAGCGGTGCGTTGAAGAGGGCAGAAATCGAGCGTACCTACGAAGAAGCTTCCGGTAAGATCGGTGGCTTCCTTAAGCCGCATGAAGATCGGGTTGCAGAAGCTAAAAAAGAACTGGACAAAGCCGAAAAGACTGGCAATTCACTGCTTATTGAACCGGCCCGTGCGCAGCTCAAGTCCGCCGAAGCTGCTCTTAAGAAAGAGATGGCTAATCTGAAAGAGGCTGGTTATGATTCCAAATACATTCGCTACTACGAACTGGACAAAGCAGCCACTAAGGCAGATGTAAAGAGCCAGGAAGCGCTTGAGATTATTCAGGCGGCTTCGGCCCAGCAGAAGGCTGAAGAGCGTGATGCTTTGCGTGTCGCACGCGGTGAGCGTCCGGTGTATGTTCAGGAATTCTTTAGTTCGCAAGAAAAGAAGCGTACGGAGCTCCTCGGGAATTATTCCGACGATGAACTGGTCGCCGAAATCGGCAAATTGTCCGACAGCTTGCGCGATGTCAACACTCGCCTGGCGAACGTTAAAGATCAAGACGAGCGCGATTCGCTGCAAGATAAAATTAAGGGGCAAACCATTGAAATGGCCCGTTTGCAGTCCGAAGCCGCGCGTCGCGGTGGTGCCCAGGCTCAGAGTGCGCGCAAGGCTGCCGCTGCCACTTTTACCGATGATATCAGCCTTGATGATGCGGTGGGGCAACAGGCTATGTACTTGAGCGGTGTCTTGGGTAAAAGCATCCAGGCCACTGAAGCAAGCGTTAAAGCTGCTTTTGACGAACTTAAAGAGCGCTTTGGTACGGCATATGAGTTTAACGCCTACATGAAGAATTTAGTAGACCGCGAGCGCAATGCCATGTCGAGCGGTGCGCTTGGCTTGGGTGCGACTATTCGTCCGGTATACGACGACGCTGCTAAGCAGATGACCTACAAGCCGGTTAGTATGCGCGACAGGACTGTTCGTTCAGGTTCAACCGATGCGCAGTGGATGCGTGATAATCGTACGTTTGCCGCTGGTAACTGGAAATTGGCCAAAACAGTCGATTTTGAAGGTTCACTTGACCGTCGCGGTGGCAAGTACGTGATTTCTTCGCCGACTGCTGTTCGGGCGATCGCTGATAAGTTCGGCAGCCTTAAAGGCGAACAGATCAATAAGATTCAGCGCCACCATGTTGAGCGTTTGAAAGAAGCGATTAAAAACATGAACGACGCCGAAGTGCGGAACTTCGTTCAGGCTATGGCCGCGCGTTTCCCGCAAGACCCCAAGAAATTCGCGCAGAATTTCGGTACGTTGCTCAGTAGAATTGATAATGGCAGGATTAGAGATCTGTTTAAAGATCCTGCGCTGGGCGCTGCTGGTACCGGGTACCGGACGATTGCCACTAAGGCGCGAACCGGCAAGTCGTTTGATGAAGTTATGGCTGATGTTGAATCAACCTATGCGGCTACTCGTGCAACAACCACTACGCGCCGCACCCGCACTACGGGTGGTCCGAGCTCCCGCCCTGCGTCGTCACCTTAGTCCCTGTCTCTTAGCGTATGATTCTTGAATCTTTACAACAGCAAAAAAAGCTCACGCCCGAGGAGCTCTCTAAGGCCGAAGAAGAGTACCGAGATCTTGATCCCAAAGGTGAAGCTGAACTTTGGGACGGGCTCCACTACTATTTCTTGCGCGCCTCAGTTACTGCTGACCGGGTCTGGTGGCTATCGTATTTTCGGTGGTACACCGAACTGACGTGGCGTTTTTTGCCACAGCGCTCCGACGAAGTGGTTTCGGCTGTTGCCTATGCGCGCCAGCTTGTTATGGCAGTGCTTCTTGATTTCGACCCGGTGACAGAGCTTATCATGTATATCAATGAAAAACCGTGGGACGAAGAGGGGGTGGCGCGTTTTTACACCCGGGTTCGCGACGGTGTGATGAAAAGTTCGGCGATTGTTGGTGTGAGTAAGGGGCGTGAGATAACCTTGGCTGATCTTTTCCGCGAACTTTCCCTTATCAAGCAAGCAAATGACACGCTGCGTATGGCGGAGTTCATCACTCGTTTACGCGATGTGCTCTTTCCCAAAACCGATACGCTTCTTGATGAATACGTGCCGATGGAAGCGGAGCGCGGCGCTAACGTGCTGACTGACGTAATGCTCTTCTTTTTAGAGGTCGTGCCGGAGTCGTTCTACGCTGTTATGCAGACATCTTTGCATCCCGAATACTACGAAACAGGAGCTGCCGAAGGAGAGTCTGCTTCTCCTGCTGAAGAGGCAGAGGCCGACCTTTCTTCTGAACCGGCTGAAGAATCGATTGAAGGTGCGGAATCGGTAGCGCCTGCGCAGAGTGAGGAGGCCGGAATTGATGAGTCGGCTGCTACACCAAACGTGTCCGAAGAAACCCCGCGCGCACCGAGCCGACCTACTAACACTGAGTTGCGGGCCATGGTAGAGGCGCTTATTCCTGCCGATCTCCCGCCCGAAGAACAAGCTCCACGGATCGTGGAAATGCTCTCCGACTTGGCTGACCGTTACCATGATGAAACGATCCGCGACGTATATTACTTTGATGAAACGACCGGGCGCTTTGAATGGCTCCCATAACCTGTTTGCGTATGCCTGCCTTCATTACCGTAAAAAAACCCGACGGTACCACCGAGAAAATTTCGATGGAGGAGTTTTTGGCACGACAGAAAAAAAGCGCCCCTCCGGTGCAGTCTGTTGCTTCGGCACCTGCCCCAACACCGTCTGCTCCACGCGGTGATAGAACTATACTGGCTCAGCCATCGCAACCACTATCTGTTTCCCTCGAAGATGAGATGGTACAGCCGGAAACCGCACCACCTTTTCCGCCTATGCCGGCACCAGTCCTTTCTTCTCAACCAGAGGAGATGCATACCAGTGAGATTGAAAAGGCGCGTGAGGCAATAATGCGCATGTCGGATACGAGTGTGGCTACCGCTACCCCGTTTAATGCATTTAAACACGATGCCGATGTCTCGATGGGGCCACCGGCTACTCCTCCGGCGCCGCCCGCCGCGGTCCCGCCACTCAAACCATCGCTCTTGGCTGAAGAACCGTCTGAAGAAGAAGCTCTTTCCCCGCCGCCACCGCTTACAAATTTTTCATCGCGCCGCCCGATTATGAACGATGTGGTGGCGGCGCCGCGTTCCATCGGTCCGATTGAGGAAATCCAGGCCATAACACTCGTCGATTTCCGACGCTTGTCGCCTGTTGAGCGTGATGCGGCGATGCGGCTTGAGCAGAAATTCAATAATCTCAAAGCCGAATCGATTCTTTTGTTCTGGCAAGCCCGTGCTGCCTGGAAAGAAAGCGAGTTGTATCACGTCCTCACGACACCGTTTCTTTCGGCGCTTTTGCGGCGTGAACCGTTGAATCGCTTTTTAGGTAAAGAGAAGGGGATAACCATGGCTGAGGTCATAGCGCTCCTTGATATGGAACGCCGTCTTATCCACGATTAATCTATGCGACAGTTCGTCGTCCCGCAATTTATCGACGTAGAAGATAAGATTCTGGGTCCGATTACGGTGCGGCAGTTCCTTATCCTGCTCGTCACCGGCCTGATCTTATTCATCATGTTCAAGCTTTTTGATTTTGCCTTGTTCGTGGTGAGCGGATTTTTCATAGGCGGTTTTGCACTGGTCGTGGCGTTTGTGAAAATTAACGGCCAGGCGTTTCACTACGTACTCCTTAATGTGGGGCAGACGATGCGCCAACCGGCACTGCGCATCTGGGACAAGCGGTATACCAAGCAAGAATTAGCCGATTTCCGCAAACCCTTCAAACCCGAAGAAGTGGAAGTGGTGCCGGTGAAAGCGGCATCTCCCCGCCATATCCGCGACCTGTCGCTTCTCGTAAACACTGGCGGCTACTATAACCCGAAAAGTTCCATGAAAGACGAAGTGCCCGACCGTCCGCGAGTGAAAATCACCTAACTTCCCCGATCATTATGAAAAACAAAAAGGCCGATCAAAAACGCAAACGCATTCCCGCGGCCCAACACTATTTACCGATCGCGGAAATCAAGAACGATACGGTTATCATGAAAGACGGCACTCTCCGCGCGGTGCTTCTGGTTTCGAGTATCAATTTTGCCCTCAAAAACGAAGACGAACAGAACGCCATCGTTTCTTCGTATGTCGGTTTCCTCAATTCGCTCGAACACCCGCTTAACATCGTTATTCAATCGCGCAAACTCAACATTAAGCCATACCTAGAAAAACTCGCCGAGCAAGAACGCCAGCAGACCAACGAACTTCTGCGCACGCAAATCGCTGACTACCGTTCGTACATCTTGGAACTCATCAGTTTGGGCGAGATTATGAGTAAGCAGTTTTACGTCATCGTGCCGTATGATCCGGCATCCAACAAATCGAAGAGTTTCTGGACGCGTTTGGGTGAAGTGGTAAATCCGGTGCAGGGCGTGCGCCTTAAGGGTGAGCGATTCCTTAAGCGCAAATACGAGCTTGACATGCGGGTGCGCCAGGTGGAAGCCGGTCTTTCGAGCATGGGTCTTACCATCGCACAACTTGATACGCAAGCACTCATCGAACTTTATTATTCCACATATAATCCGGATATTGCCTTGGTGCAGAAGCTGCCCAATATCGAAGAACTCCGGGTTGAGAAGGAAGGCTAATCCCGCTTTGTATGGCTTTCAAACCCACATCATCACAACGCATCACCCCCAAGAACGTACTCATGCAGGAGCAGAAACGGGTGGAGGAAAAGACTTCTGAGGAGCTTCTGACGCTCGAGGAAGAAAAAGTTTACCGCGAAGGTGTCGTGAGCATCCGTGATCTCATCGCTCCGGCTGCGTTCAAAGTGGATTCCAATTACATCCAGCTCGGTACGGTGTTTTGCCGCACCATTTTTATTACCTCGTATCCGCGCTACATCACGATCGGCTGGAGTTCGCCGATCATCAATCTGTCGGTGACGATGGATATCTCGATGTTTTTCTATCCGGTCAAATCCGCGATTATTCTGAAGCAGCTCAAAAATAAAGTGGGTGCTTTACAGGCTCAACTCTCTGCAGACCGTGAAAAAGGTGCGCCGCGTGACCCGCTGCGCGAAACCGCGCTGCGCGATATCGAAGGTTTGCGTGACGATCTGACGCAGGGTACCGAGCATTTTTTCCAGTTCGCGTTTTACGTCACGTTTTATGCCGAGAGCAAAGAGCGCCTCGATCAGTTGAGCGAAGATATCGAAGGTATCTTTGGCGCCAAACTCATCACGAGCCGCAAAGTACTTTACCAAAGCGAGCAAGGCTTCGATTCTACATTGCCTTTAGCCAATGACGAGCTGATGATTTCTTTCAATATGAACTCGTCGCCAATTGCGGCTTCATTCCCGTTCATTTCGGCTGAGCTCACCTCCGATGATGGCATTTTATACGGTATCAACCGTCATAATAACAGCCTTATCCTCTTCGACCGTTTTTCGCTCCAAAACGCCAACATGGTGGTGTTCGCAACGTCCGGTGCGGGTAAAAGTTATGCTATCAAGCTCGAGATTTTGCGTAGTCTCATGATGGGCGTTGATGTCATCATTATCGACCCGGAAATGGAATATAAGCATCTGTCGGATGCGGTGGGCGGTACGTACATTAATATCTCTCTGTCGTCTGAGAGCAAGATCAATCCCTTCGACTTGCCGCGCCCGTATGGTCAGGATATGACGGTTGAAGATATTATTCGAAGCGCTGTCATTACCACCAAAGGCCTTATCCGTATCATGTGCAACGGCCTTACGACCGAGCAGGACTCGGTGATGGATCGCGCGCTCATCGAAACGTACGCTAAAAAAGATATTACGCCGGGAACGGATTTGGCCACCGCCAAACCGCCGATCATGCAGGATCTGCAAGAGGTTTTGGAAGGCATGGAAGGGTCCGAAGAGCTTGTCCTTAAACTCAAGAAATATACCGAAGGTACGTTTGCCGGACTCTTCAATTCGCCGACCAATGTGGATATGCGCAACCAACTCGTGATCTTCAGTGTGCGCGATTTGGAAGACGAACTGCGCCCGCTCGCCATTTACGCCATCATCAACTACATCTGGAACGTGGTGAGGAGTGAACGCAAGAAACGCATTCTGGTTATCGATGAAGCCTGGTGGATGATGCAGCATGAAGACAGTGCGCGGTTTATTCACGCGCTCATCAAACGCTGCCGCAAGTACTATCTCGGCGTGACGACCATCACCCAAGACGTTAATGACTTTTTGCGCTCGGCATACGGACAATCTATCGTTACCAACTCGGCACTCCAGCTCCTCTTGCGCCAATCGCCCTCGGCCATTGATCTTATCCAGAAGGTCTTCCTTCTTACCGATAGCGAAAAGTACCTGCTTCTCCAGAGCGGCGTGGGTGAGGGGATTTTCTTCGCCGGTTCCAAGCATGCGGCTATTCGCGTAGTCGCTTCGCCGACCGAAGACCAAATCGTCACTACCAACCCGCAGCAGCTTATCGAAATTGAGAAAAATAAGAAGAAGTTTGAACAAGCTTTTAGCTAAAGAATCTACTTTTTTACGCTACCTGTATGTCCATACGCTTACGACTGGCCATTATCCTCATCGGTATCGTTTTGGTAATCGCGGGGATTGTGTACGTAGTAATCATCAACACTAAAAAACGCGGATTGCCGACCGACACTCCGAATACCCCGCAAACCGGGCAGGTGATCGACTCGAGCACCTTTACCACCAACTCGCTTGCGGCGATCACCGGTTCGGGTGCAAACCCGGTACCCACCACCACGCAACCCATCACCAACCCGATTGAGCTAGAAAAACTGGGCGTGGAACGGCTCGCTTCGGTGTTTGCCGCACGCTACGGCTCATTTTCGTCAGATAACAGCTATCAGAATGTCCGTGAGGTGGAACAGCTCGCCACCCGCGCGCTATGGGCTAAAATCCGCCCCCCGAGCTCTCCGCGACCGGCCGCTACGTTCAGCGGCGTTACGACCGAGGTGCTCATGACCAAACTCACTACGTGGGCCGATGCTGCCGCAACGGTGGAAGTAACCGCCTCGCGCACCGAAACAACGCTCGCGACCGGCGTACCGTCCACTACCGTCTATCAGCAAAAAGCCACGATCAACTTAGTGAAGCAGGGCACGAATTGGCTCGTCGATAGCTTCACCTGGCTCAAGCCGTAAGAACTCTATGGAGGGGGTCTTACAGCGAACCTGGGAGGGCATCAAAAATGCCTTTTTCCCTATCACGTGCGTAGCTTGTGGCTCATATGGAGCCTGGTGTTGTGCTACGTGCCAAGGCACAGCCGAGCGTATGCGCCACCAGGGTTGCCCGGTGTGCACGCTTCCTACGCCGCGCGGCGCGCTGTGCAATGATTGTTTGCCGGTATCGCACCTCGATGGTGTAACTGCGTTTTATCAGTACGAAGAACGTAAGGTTGTTGCCGAACTCATTAAAGCTCTCAAGTACAGCCGTGCCACCGAAACCATTGCTGCCCTGCGTGGTCTTCTCAACACGGCGGAAAAAGATTTTGTGCCGCACGTCGCGGTACATGAATTCATTGTCATCCCCGTACCTCTTCACCCGCGCCGTTTTAATGAGCGCGGTTTTAACCAGGCCGAACTCCTTAGCCGACTTCTCCTTGAAACGCATGCCGATACCTTGCCTGCGGCAACCGTCGTTGTCGGCGATTTGGCGCGCGTGCGCTACACCAATCCGCAGGCCGAGCAGAGCGGCACAGTGCGCCGTACCAACGTAAAAGATGCCTTTGCATGGCTGGGAGCCGGCAAAGCACCCTCCCACGTACTGCTTGTTGACGACGTATTTACGACCGGCAGTACCATGCAGGAGTGTGCCCGGGTGCTTAAGCATCACGGGGCAGAGTGGGTGTGGGGTGTGGCTGTAGCGCGCGGTTAGCACCGGATTTTCCTTATAACCGCTTAGTTGGGCGTATTGACTGCCCGATCGGCCTTTTGCTATAATCGAGCAGAAGTTTGTTTTTTGTTAGATAAAACGTACTCACTGGAGACGTGGCCGAGTTGGTCTAAGGCGCCTCACTGCTAACGAGGTAGGGCCTCAAAAACCCTCGCGAGTTCGAATCTCGCCGTCTCCGCAAAAAAATTCCTTTACTAAGGAATTTTTTTAATTTATTCGTAAGCCAAACTCCTTGCCTTTTTCTTCCCCCTACGCTAGCTTACCAACAGCTACCCAACCAACGAGGTGCCCGATGCCTGAAACAAACATTTCTCCTGCCATACCTCCCTTCATCAATTTGATCCTTTCGGTTAATGACTGGGGGCAAAAAGCCACGTCTTCGCCTACCGAGATCAGAATTTTTTACGACCTAGTGCGAGCGGCCGGGTTTGAGGGGGTCTTGGTCATAGGCAAACTCCGCGGCAATTATCACGAAGGAGAGGATGGGAGTGTAACCGACACTTGTGCTGTCAACGTACTTTCTCCCTTCAAGCTGGTAGATCAAGATGGGCATAACGATATTTTCGCTACCGGCTGGCTCGACTGCGCGCTGCGTTACGTGCTGATGTGCGCTCAGGATAGAAAAACCCAGAGCGAAACGGCGGCGCTCTTACAAGTGCAGGTTGAACGCAGCCGACCGCTCCTGCCGATCAGACTTAATTCTGCCGGCGACACTCTGATTGAGCGTCCGCCGGAGCGACTTCTATCAAATCTCGGGTACTTCGTGGACCATGTGCGAGATGCCCATTCAGCTGCTTCGCATGTTGGGTACCACCAGTACTGCAACGGTGAAATGCATCGTCGCCGCGCAACCACGACCGATGACGTGCTGGTCTGCCGTGGATGTTATTTGCGCGTTATGCTGCCCAAGCACGTGCAAACCTACGGCGAGTTGCGCGAGGCGCTCTGTATTCGCTGTGCGCATTCGTAGCGTGCGCCTCTTCGCTTCATAAACACAAGGTGGTTTCGGCCACTTTTTTGATTGCCATCCTTCGTTTCGGTGTGCCTGTGTAGATTTTACGTATCAAAAAACCACGAACCGTAATGCGGCTAGGTGGTTCGTGGTTGCCAGATGAAATAGCTGCTTTTATCGCTCTGGTGCTCGACGTACCCTTCAGCGCGATAGTGGCGTTCGGGTAACCAGACGCTGAAAAGATGAGTGAAGGTAACGATGAGAAGGCCGGGGTAGGCGCGTGAGGGAGACGGACCTCTTTTGTACGAACGGCCCGGAATGAGTTCGAGATGCTCGTCGATGCCGAGCTCTTCTTTGTGAGCGCGATAGGCGGCCTGCGGCGGTTTTTCGTTGGGGCGCAATTTTTCACCGATACTCGCCGAGAATTCGCGTCGCACCACTCGACCGTCGGCAAAGACTTGACGGTCTTCTTTAAGGACAAGGTCACCCTTTTCCGGGTGGTGGTAGTACACGTGAATTCCGGCGCCGCGACAGTGGTACACGAGCTCGCCGCATTCCTCTTCGAGACGGCCCTCGCCAAGACTGATTTCGCGTACTAAATGGTCAAATGTTTTGGCGTTTCCAGTTCCCCAAAGATGAAGAGGGATGTCGTGTTCTATTAAAAGAGCCCGCAATCGCTCTGCTTCCATGACTTGCTCCGTGCTGTAGGTGGATACGCACCTTAGCACGCGACTCCAAGGTCGTCAAGAAAACCAAGACACGGTTTGGTTGCGTTATCAAAAACGTTGGCCTATACTACAGGCGTGCAAACTTTTGTATGCGAATTTTGCTTATTGAAGACGCTCCGGATATTGCCCGTTTGATTGTAACCTGCCTTGAGGCAGAGTGTTTTGTGATTGACGTTGCGACCGATGGGGAGAAGGGTTCGTTTTTGGCTCGTACTAACTATTATGATTTGGTTATTCTCGACAACATGCTGCCGCAGAAAAATGGCCGACAGGTATGCGATGAAATACGGATGGCCGGAAAAACCATGCCCATCTTGATGCTCTCCGTTATCGCTGAAACGAAGAAAAAAGTGGAGATGCTCAATGCTGGTGCCGACGATTATCTCACTAAGCCGTTCTCGGTACAAGAACTTGTGGCCCGGGTGAAAGCGCTCCTTAGGCGGCCGCGGGAGGCGCGTAAAGAGCAGTACGCGCTCGGTGATATTGTGCTCGACGGCGCGCGCCATGTAGTTGTCAAAGCCGGCAAAGAAGTATATCTGACGCGTAAGGAGTTTTCACTGCTCGAATACTTGCTTCAGAACGTTGATATCGCCCTTTCAAGATCGATGATTATGGAACATGTATGGGATATCAACGCCGATCCTTTTTCTAACACCATTGAATCGCACATCATGAGCGTGCGCAAAAAAATTGATCCGGACGGGCGCTATATCATGACAGTACCTGGCATCGGTTATAAAATAGTGAGCCCGTAAAAATGCGTACTGCAGTAAGCCTTGAAATCTATCGACCGCGATAGGTTTTTTGGTTATCTAATTTTTTATCATTTTTCTATTTTATTTCCATAAACAGATCATGTCTTATTGATTATTCCTTGAGGTGCATTCGGTTACGATAGACGCACTTTTCTTCGTACATGACTACGCGCCATACAAATCTTTGGAAGGATGTGCGAGCGGTTACGCAGCGTGAGCGCCTCGCTATCGGTTACCACGGCGTGCGCGACCGATGGCAAGAAGCGCCGGCGGAGTTTACCGACGATACACTCGTTATCTGCGGTCACCCGGTTATGGAGCGATGGGAAGATGAGTATATGCGGACCTTGGCGCGCATTGCGACTAAGCCAGGCGCTACGGTACTTGAAGTAGGTTTCGGGCTCGGCATTTCTGCGGCCTATGTACAAAAGGGGTTGCCTGGCAAGCATATCGTTATTGAAGCCAACGCTGACGTGTTCAGGCGTTTGGAAGAGTTTAAAAACCAGGCGCGCTTTCCGGTTGAACCATTGTTTGGTTTTTGGGAAGAACGCGTGCGCGAAATTCCCGATCTAAGTATTGACGGCATTCTCTTTGACACGTATCCGCTTGCCGAAAATGAAATCCACACCAATCATTTTCGTTTTTTCGCGGAAGCGTTTCGGATGCTCAAACCTGGCGGTGTGCTCACATACTACTCGGATGAAATACACGATTTTTCGCCGCGCCACCGCGAGGGTCTCAACCGAGCCGGTTTTACCGCTATCGACAAAGAGATTTGCGCAGTCGAACCGCCGCCCGCGTGCCGCTACTGGAAAAGTCCGACTATCGTCGCGCCGATCATCACCAAATAAATTCATATCATGAAGACTGTTACGTACGGACAACATCTGATGGTGGATTGCTACGACGCAGACCCGGGGCGGCTTCATGATATTAATCGCATTTATCGGTTTCTCGATACGCTGCCCGTGCTCATCGGTATGGAAAAAATCGGGCCGCCACAGCTCGCGGTGTTTGATGATCCGGCGCTTGCGGGCATTACGGGTATCGTCATGATCGTCACGTCGCATATCAGTATCCATACTTACAGTAATAAGGACTGCTTTTTCTTGGATGTGTTTTCGTGCAAACCGTTTCCCGTTGATGTGGTGCTCAGGCATGCGGAGGAGTATTTTCGCATGCAGCGTTTCGAGAAGTACGAAGTGGAACGAGGGCGGGAGTTTCCGGCCGAGAATCTGCATGCATGATGCGAGGAGGATTCCATGTTGAAAATCGGCGTTTCGGTACGTTGCGCAGAAGAGAAAGATTTTGGCGGCCTGGAAGAGCTTGAGCGTGCCGTATGGGGAGAAGAAGGGACCGATGTATATACCGCCGAGCATTTTGCGGCTTGGCGCGAAGTGCACCCCGAGGCCTTCCTTGTGGCCGAAGAAGAGGGGAAACTGGTCGGGCTCGCTTTTTCCCAAACGATGCAGCTTGATGAGTTTAGTTTGCCCCCTGGAGCGACTTTTAACTCCATTACTGATTACGGTCGAGCGCGTGCGACGCACTCCCGCAGTGGGAATGTGCATTTCGGGGTAACCATTTGCTCGGTGTCGCGTGGAGCAGGGGGTGCGCTCATCCGCTCGGCACTGGCAATTGCCCGGCGGAACAAGCGGTTGCAATTCGGCGTGGCGCGACTACCCGGGTTTGCGGCCTACGCTCTTGAACGAGAGCGGCGGGTCGGCTACCCGCTTACGCCGGACCAAGAAGCCGATCTCGCATTGCACTACGTGCTCGAGAGCGTTAGAATGGTGGGTGGTGAGCGGCATCCTCTTGAGCGCTTTACGCCGCGCGAATCGTATCCGAAGCTCTCTGCACCCGACGCGGTGTTGCGTACTTACCTGCGCCATGCGGAATTCCGGTTCTACCAACTTTTGCCAGCGTTCTGGGTTGATCCGAAGTGTCGCGGATTTAGCGTGCTGTTTGGTGAAGTTCATGCGCTATAAGTAGTTAAGAAGGTGTGTTTTACATTACGTACATCGCCATTGCCTGTGGCATCTTATCGGTAGCTGCCGGCTCCTTCGTTCTCTATAAACGCCCCGATCGCTTGGGGCGTTATTTCGGTTTATATATTGTATTCATCGCGATCTGGATGATCGGTAATGCAGGTGCGGATCGGGCAGCTACCGATTTCGCGCTGCGTTGGTGGAGTGGTTGGTGCGTGGTGGGGGGAGTAGGGCTCGTGAGTTGGTACCTGTGTTTTGTGGAATTTTTCGTTACCGAAAGACCGCTTGGCCATCTGCGGCGCGCCATTATTTTCGTGCCGGCGATTATTTTTTCGATGCTAGGTTTTACGCCGCTCTATGTGGTGGAAACCATTTTTATTCCGGGTGCGCCGGCGCAGATCGTGCCCAGTCCGCTTAATTATCTCATTTTGAGTTATTCGACGATTGGTAATGTGTATGGTCTTGTTCGCCTTATCCGTCATTACGGCGCTGCACCGTACCGCAAGCGCAAGCAGATCGTGTACTTAGCGGTTGGATTTTTCGTGTTGACGGTTGGGGGCAGCATTCTAACCATTATATTGCCTTTCCGCGGTGAATACCGCTTCTTTACGCTCGGGTCGCTTTCCTCCCTGGCCGCAATCGGTTGCGGGGCGTACGCTATTTTCCGGCACCAGCTCCTCGATATCCGCATCGTCATTCAGCGCGGTTTTATCTATACGGTCATGCTGGTGAGCGGTGTTGGTTTATATGCTGGTTTGTTGTTTTTATCCATCGCCTTTTTTCAATCGGCTAGCCGTTCGACGTATTTTGTGAGCGCTCTTGTTACGGCCGTCATCGGCATGTTTACCGGTCCTTTGATTGATAAAAAATTACGCGCCTGGACTGATCCAATTTTCTTTAAGGACACTTACCGCTTTTCAAGCGCGATCAAAGAACTCAGCGAGATCGTTAGCCGTTACAACCGCCTGAGCGATATCATCACGTTTTCAGCGGAGGCGCTGCGAAGGATTCTGCGTATCCGCGAAGTATGTTTTTGTCTCAAGCCCGAATATGGCCGTAGCTTCCTCTACGAAGCTGCTTCGGGTCGACCCGTGCCGATCGCGACGCTCGTTGCGCCCCTTAATTCGACCGATGGAAAGCTTTTTTCGAACGGATTTTCAGCTGTAGTTATGCCGCTCATACTCGAAGGGCAGATTATTGGCGTGGTCGTCCTTGGACCCAAGCTCTCGGGTGGAGATTTCACTGATGAAGACCGCGAACTCCTCAAGGCTTTTTGTCCACAGGTGGCTGTGGCGCTCAAAAAGGCTCTTTTGTATCAAGAGGTATTCGATTATTCGAAGAATTTGCAAAACAAGGTGGCGGAGCGTACCCGCGAGATTCAAGAATTGCAAGAACAGCAGGCACGACTTATGCTGGATATTTCGCATGAACTTCAAACGCCCCTAACCATCATCAAAGGCGAGCTGGAATTATTGCGGCAAGGAACACACGACGAGCGCAAGATGCTCCCACTCGAAAAATCGGTTGATCGCGTTTCCATGTTTATTCGTTCTCTTCTTAAACTCGCGAAGCTTGAAACCGAACATGCGCTCTCGCCTAAGACGGTGGTTGATTTTTCAGCACTCGTTGAGGAGGTGATAGAGTATGTAACTGTCCTTGCTAACGCTCAAAATGTCGCCATTAAAACGTGGGTCGAGCCCGATTTGCGCATTATGGGTAACCGTGAGCAGCTTGAGCAGCTTATCACCAACCTTTTGAGCAATGCTATTAAATATATCGCGCGCGAACGGCTCGTAACCGTGAACGTAGTGCGTTCCGAAGAGCGTGTGCGTTTCGTAGTGCAAGATACCGGTGTCGGTATTGATAAAGATAAGCTGGCCTCGCTTGGGCAGCGGTTTTTCCGCGCTGCCACTTCAGCCGAGGGGACGGGGCTCGGGCTCGCCATCTGTCAGAGTATCGTAAAAAACCACCAGGGTACGTTTCATATCGAAAGTGAGGTTGGGAAGGGAACAACCATAACCGCAGAACTTCCGTTGTGCCCCGCAAACGACGCAACCACCCGCTGAGGGTGGTCGTCGGTTTTACTTTTGTTCGCGCGCGTCGCAGTAGGCGATCATTCCATCGTGCATCACCTTCGCCAAGCCCTCGGCATATTTTTCGTAATACGCCGTGAAGCGCGGATCCTGGATGTACATCTCCGCAAGTCCGCGGTAGAGCTCGAGGTTTGGTTCGTACCAGGTACGCAAGCTGTTGTAGTGTTCGTCGATCAGCTTCTGGAATTCGGGGCTTGTTGCGCCTTTCGGCATCGTTTCGGCTACGACTTTCATAAAAACATCAGCGTCTTTTTTGAGTTTGGCCATGTCCGCTTTGGTCATTTTTTTGAGACGCTCCTGCGATTGTCGGTAGGCCTCGGTGCGGCCCCAGCGTTCTTTCACTTCGGCGGCGTACTGTTTTTGCTCTTCGTCCTTGAAGGCATCATAGAGTTCGTCGTCATGCATAGATGTTTCGTGGTTAAGTTTCTTAAGGGTCTTGTCGATGGTGGTGATAAGACCGTTCAGTCTTTTTTTCTTGAGCTCGATGAGTTTCCGGTGGTCGAGAAGCGCGCTTCGCATATCGAAGTATTGGGATGAGAGGGTGCGCTTGATATCGTCGAGGGAAAAATCGAGTTCGCGAAAAAAGAGGATCTGCTGAAGTTTAAGAAGTTCAGCTTCTCCATATTCGCGGTAACCGTTGTGCCGGATACGCGAGGGTTTAAGAAGCCCGATCTCGTCGTAGTAGTGCAGCGTGCGCACGCTGACACCCGCGAGAGTGGCGAGCTTGTGGATGGTGTAGGCCATATAACGTTAGGTACCTGTAAACAGCATAAACTATCACGTAACGTTATAGTCAAATAGGGAGGTGGGGATAAGTTTTCAATAAAGAGTATAATAAAGGAATACTCTAAACTTTAGACTTTTTTATGAATCGCCAACGTTTTATCATGTTCGCGCTGGGGTGTCTGTTGCCGGTTGTCGTTGTTGGATGGTTGTTGGTTAATCAAAAACAGACGCCGATGGCGCAGTCCGTGCATTATTCCTTGATGCCGGAAAGAGCGGAAGTGGGTGTTGTGACTGGAGGTGATATTATCGGTCAAACCATCCCCTGGAACGATGATGTGAAAGCGGCGCGGGCCGAGGGTTTGGTGCCAGATGAGAGTATTATGATCGCTGATAAGGACGTGAACTTCGATGGCTTTCTCGATGTTGCCATTCTTACGGGTGTTGGTTATGGCGGAGTGAATATGTTTTACGATTACTATATTTTTAATCCGGTGACCGGACAAGCGGAACGAGATGAGGTGCTAACCGAGCTCGGTAATCCGGAATTCGACCAGGTGGCAAAAACGATTACGACGCCAGAGAAAAACGGGCCGGATTATGAGATTACGACGTACGAATTTAAAAACGGGAAGTACGTGAAAGGGGAAACGAAGAGTGGGTTGGAGGAGTGATGAGTAATTAGGGCTTAGCAATTGGTGCTAATCATATGCTTCCTATTGAATTTCAGAAAGCGATCGAGAAACTAAAAAAACTCGCGGAATATGATGAATACCGCGGCGCGTTCGTATTTGGGTCAGCGGCGCGCGACGAAGTGACGGAAGATAGTGATCTTGATGTCAAAGTGCTCGTTGCCGGGGAAAACGCGTGCGAGCAGATCAATCATCCGTTTATCGGGAGTATCAAGCTCGATTTGACGTTTCAAACCGAAAAAACCATGGCCGATCAGATTGATGCGAACGTAAAAAGCAATCGCGTGCCGATGATTGCTGAATCGCTGATTTTGTTTGATAAAGACGGTACGGTGACACGTTTAAAAAAAGAATCTTTGGCAGCGCGAGCGCGGAAATTTACTCCGGAGGAGTATCAACTGCAGCAGTTTTTGATCTATCATCTCAACGATAAAGTGGAGAGAAACCTGCTCAAAGAACCATCAGCGTCTCTTCTTTCGATGAATATCGGATTGAATGATCTTTTTAAAATCCATTACGGTCTTGCCGGGCGGTGGTGGGTGAGTAGTAAACGATTGTTGCGCGATTTGAAGACCTGGGATGTTGCAGCTGCAGAATTACTTGAGCGTTTGCTGGTGGCTCCTGATGTTAAGTCTAAGTTTCCCATCTGGAGTAAGCTCATTGACCATATTACAACCCCGATGGGCGGACGAATGCCTATTGAAGATAATATCTGCGCCTGTCCGATATGTTCAGCGCATCTTGCGTCACTCGCTGAGATCGGACGATGAAGACTGTAGGTCTGCAGTTCGAACTTTCTTTTTCGTCTGCCGCCAGAGAAAAAGCCATGTGATGATAAGTGCCGTGTAGTTGGTAATCAAAAACCAGCGCACGCCCCAGGAGAAGCCGTAGGGAAAGTGGTACGACGAGAGCGGGAAAAAGAGCGGGGTAGGGAAGAATTCGGTAGTGTGGGTGGGGATATCGATGAGGATGTGGCCGAGCCAGGCGAGAAGCTCGTAGCGCGGGCGGCGGAAAAACATCCAGACGATGATAAATACCATGGCCCAGATGATGAGGCTGTGGCTGTAGTTGTACAGATCGAGGGCAAGGGCGAACTGCGGGGCATCGTGGTTGCGGACGAACTCAGTTTGGGGGTGCCCGGAGAGAAGGTTGTAGAAGCGTGTGGCAAAGGGAATGGTGAATGCGAACATGTCGGGGAACACGCCCCAGAACGTAGTCCAGCCGATTGAGATGGGCTGGTTTTTATTTTTGGCGAAACGGGCTCCGGCGGCCGACCAGAACCCGTGGGCAAAGACGTCCATAAAATGTAGATTATGTGGTAAGTATAGTATACCTGTTTCAGGTGTGGCAGAAAATCGGGCGAAAATAAAAACCCTTCGCGGGGCGAGAGGGTGGTTTCATCATTGGCATATCTAGCGAACTGGAGCGGTGTTGCGGAAGAGGGTTTCGATGCTGGCGTTGACCCGCGGCGTCTTCGACATGACGAACGTGCCGGCGAAGTGCGTATCGAGGAAATCTTCAAAGGCGGTTTCGAGAGCCAAGCGCTTCACTTCGTCGTCGCGGTTGGTGACCGAGAGTTGCGAGTGTCCCTGGGCGTACTCATCGAGAATGACCGTCTCCATGGTGCCCTTGGTCCTCAGCTCTTCCTTCCACCAGGCCTGTTTGGCGTTAATAGCGGCTTCCAGGTTCTGAAAAATGAAGTACTTGGCTTTGATAGCAGGCATCGTGTTCTCCCTTCTTTTTTGGTTTTTGTTCGGAGTACAAAATATGAACTAATGTTGGCAAGGCAGGGACGACAGGTGATCTTGGCTTTTCTTCTCGATTCTGTCTAGACATGGTTTCTGGTTTTAAACTGATAAGTGCAGTAAGCTATTAAATACTTATAGATTAAAAACAACTTATTTTTTATACATTTTATGTATGTCCTTCTCATCAACCGCTACTGCTTTTATTAACGCCTCGCCGGCCAAAGTCTGGGATGCGCTTACGAATCCGGTCCTTATCAAGCAGTATCTTTATGGCACTGAAGCGACGTCTGACTGGCGCGTCGGCAGTTCGATTAGCTATAAAGGAATGTGGGAAGGAAAACCGTACGAAGATAAAGGAACGATACGCGAGCTTATCCCGGAGCACTTGCTTGTTTGCACGTATTACAGCGGTTTTTCTGGCATGCCGGATGTTCCGGAGAACTATTGGACGATCACGTATCGTTTAGTGTCCAAAGACGGCGGCACTGAACTTAGCATTACGTCGGCGAACGTGCCAACGCAAGAGCGGGCCGATCATTCCGCGAAAAATTGGGAGTCGGTCATGGGGATGATGAAAAAAATACTTGAAGGATAAATTACGCATGTCGACCGCTCATATTCTTTCTCATTTCGAACGCGTTGATCCGCTTTTGGCGGCTGCGTTCAAAACTATGCAGCGCGGAGTTCTAGTGCCCAATCTCGATCACACGACGTATTTTTCTCGTCTCACCCACGAAATCATCGGTCAGCAACTTTCGGGTAAGGCGGCCGATACTATTATTGGGCGATTTCTCAGTCTGTTTCCGAATCGGCTCGTAACGCCGGAAGGCGTTCTGGCGCGGACCGAAGACGAACTCCGGGCGGTTGGCATGTCGTGGGCGAAAGTCCGGTACGTGCGTGATCTGGCGAGCAAAGTAGTACAGAAAGAATTAATTTTTGATGATTTTTCAACCTTGTCGGATGTGCTCGTTATCGAACGGTTGCGGACTGTGAAAGGCATCGGCATGTGGACCGCGGAGATGTTTTTACTTTTTACACTCGGGCGAGAAGATGTGTTTTCGTTCGGCGATTTGACGCTCAAGAAAGGTTTAGAGCGCATCTACGGCAAACATCGTACGGCGACCAAACGGCGGGTGGAGAATATAACGGAACGCTGGGCGCCCTACCGCAGTTATGGTAGTCTGGCGTTATGGCATGTTTTGGATTCAGAAAAATCTTCGTAACATGTAGTTTAAGTACTATGGTAAAATTTTTTTTGGCATCAATCGCTGTAATATGTAGTGTGGGTGCCGGTTGCGCTCGTTCCCCGTCGGGAACGCTAGTTGTACCCTCAACACCCGCAAACGCTTTTACGTTTTCGTGGGCCGATGCGCGCGCCGAGGTTTCTTTTTCCAACGGCGTAACGGTGCGCCGCTGCGGCGAAGGTGATGCGCCGATTGTATGCGCGTTTACGGGCACCGATCCGCGCGGCCAGATGGAATTGAACACCTATGATACGTCCCATGATGAAACCGTGTTAACGCTCGAGGAACGTATCGCCGATTATTATGCTAATATCGGCGCTGATCGGCGAACGTGCGGGGCCGGTTTTGCGGTAAATACTTCGACGCCGCGCAAAATGACCGTCGCCGGTCGTGAAGGGCTTAAGGCTGAACTTACGGTGCGTGACAAAGCCGGGCGGATGGTGGAATACTACGCGCTTTATTTTGCTGAACGTGGCAAGCAGTTGAGTGTCTTTACTATTTCGGCCTACGAGACCGGTGGGTGCTTGAGTTCTGAGGTGCCTTATACCACCATTAAAAATTTTGAAACCTACGCCCGCGAACCATTTGAGCAGGTGGTAGGAAGAAGTAGTGTACCGTAACTTATGTCCACGGCTATCAGTATTATTGAAGAACTTGAAAAAATAAAAGATCCAGTGCGAGCTCGTATCCTTGCGCGATTTTTTAAAACCGGTAAGGGTGAGTACGGCGAAGGCGATGAGTTTATAGGTTTAACCGTTCCTCAGGTTCGTGCTGTTGCGAAAAAGAATCGCAAGCTGCCGTTTAAAGAACTAATCAAACTCTTAAAATCATCTGAACATGAGGCTCGGTTGACCGCGCTCGTCATTATGGTAGAGCGTTTCAAAAAAGCGCCAGAGAATGAACGTAAAGAGCTCTGCGAAGCGTATCTCGCCCATACGCGATGGGTTAATAATTGGGATTTGGTCGATACGAGCGCCGAGCATATCGTGGGCGGGTTTTTGATGGATAAACCTAAGAAGATTTTAACTGAGCTTGCGCGATCGAAGAATGTATGGGAGCGCCGTATCGCGATCATGGCGACGTTTCATTTTATTAAACGCGGTGAATCGGAAGAAACCCTGCGTATCGCAAAGCTGCTGTTGAACGATCGGCACGACCTCATCCATAAAGCCGTTGGTTGGATGCTGCGTGAAGTGGGAAAGCGCTGTGCCCGTTCCGTCGAGGAAGAATTTTTGCGCACGTATTACAAAACCATGCCGCGCACCATGCTTCGCTACGCGATTGAGCATTTTCCTGCAGCGCATCGCAAAGCTTATTTGCATGGGGTACTTTAATTTTTATTTCTTTATGAAAAAAGCGTTTTTGGTTCTTGTCTCCCTTTTTGTTTTAGGTGCTGGTTGTAGATCGTCAATGCATGAGAAGAAGGAAGTTACACCGACATCCACCGTACCGGTGGTTGAGCTTCCAACCGCGCCGGAGCGGATTATTGGGAATCTTGTAATGGGTACGACAACGCAGCGCTGGAAAGAATACCGCGACCCGAAATACGGTTTTACCATCAAGATTCCTACAACAAACACTATAAAAGTCGCACCGCGCGTGAATGGCCAAGGTCTGCCGCTTGAGCTGCCCGAAGGGAACGTTGTTGAAGCGGAAGCGACGGTATCTGCTGGTACGACGCAGCTTTTGTGGTTCGCTATTTTCCAGAAACCGCATGCGGATTTGGAAAATTACGTGAAAAGCGCGGTCGATGACAGTCGCAAACAGGAAGCGACGGCAACGCCCGGTACGTTATACCGCCGCATGTTTTTCAGCACCACAAGCATCAACGGTGCGCCGGCGTACCTGGTACAGTATCGCTATATCAACGGCCAGTCCTCGGCGCAACAGATCTATCTGCAAGACAAGAATCATGTCTATTTATTCGTATACCTTGACCGTGCCTGCACCGATAAAACCCAGCCGGCAGCGACATGCCCCACGTTTAACCAGGGAGACATGGCGGAGCGCATCCTCTCTACGTTCCGCATCAAGAAATGATTAATCGAATTTAAAGGCGAGATAGACGAAACTGTTGAGGCTGATGAGGGTGGCAATGATAATGAGGGCGGCGCAGATCTTGGGCGACGCTCCGAGATAATCCCGCACCTTTTTGGGTAACAGAGAAAAAATAAGGGTAAAGAATGCAATAAAGATAAGAAAGTTCAGACAGTGCCAGAGTGTCATCAGCACCCAGTCGCCAAATGCAGGTGTGGCGTAGCTGTAATAAAACGCGGTAAAAGGAAATCCGCCCTGGCCGTATGCTTGTCCGGGTAGAGCAATGGTTTGTCCGCTTTTAAATGAGCTTGCCAGGGTGAGCCAGGTGACGATAATCGCCGGGCAGATAATCAGCGCACTCAGACGTGTTGCAGGAATCTGCGGACTAAGGCGTGGCTGCACAATGCGCGTGATGAAGAAATGGGGGAAGAGCGCAGTCGCTGTCATGAGGTAGAAATAAGGGGAAACGATGGTCATTATAATTCCAACAATGGCTAGGAAGAATGGAAAAAGTACGATCTGCAGGATTTCGTCGAGAGTTTCGTTTTTCGATTTGTAGAAGTACAGCAAGAGAAATTGCACAATGCTGATGAGAACGCTTGCAATGATGATTTTAAGCAAGAACCGTTGGCGGCGTTCTTGTTTTGAACACTCAAAAAGTTCTTGGCCGATAAACCTTTCATCGCCAAAACAGTCTTTAACTTTAGCTAAAGCTTCTTGACTGTTTAATCCGTCGAGCGCGGCTTCGTGGGCAAGGGTTTCGATATGGGAACGCAGTTCCTGCTCGAGTTCGGTTTTTTTGCGGCCGCGATAACCGGAGCGCTCGACAATGGTTGCAAGGTATTTCTCGAGTTCGGGGGCGAGCATATTAGACGGTGCCAAGGATAGCGTTGACCGCGGTCGTGAACCGCTGCCATTCGACTTTGGCTTTTTCCAAATGCCCGGCGCCTTTGGCGGTGAGACGGTAATATTTGCGGTCCGGACCTTTGTCTTGCGCCACCCAACGACTTTTAAGAAATCCTTTAGCTTCGAGTTCGTGGAGCGCGGGGTACACCGTGCCTTCGCCGAGCGTGATGAGTTCTTTGCTTTTGAAGCGCAGCGCTTTGACGATTTCGTAGCCGTAGAGTTCTTGTTCGGAGAGGATGGCGAGAAGCAGTTGGCGCGTGGTGCCTTTGAGGAGTTCGGAGGAGAAATGCATAAAAAATGGTTTTTAAGAGTAGAGTGGGGGTATAATACATCGGATTGAGAGGTATGTAAAGGAAAGTGAAAAAATTCTGTACAACGAATCTTGACCTTGTGGAGTTTATCTGGTAGTATCAGCTGTTCTTTATGTAAACACGTGAGATGAGAAAGGAGTGCGAGATGCCTGCACCCATCGCGACCGACAAGACTCTGATCGACGTTTGCCGTGTACTTTGCAAGGGAGGCTGGCGCCTCATAGGCGGTAAAGAGGCAAGGAGTTTTTTTGCCGGCAGGAACCGGATGGGCCGTGAAAGCCTCTGCCTTCTGGTTACGAACGCCGAAGTCTTTAAGGATGACGGTGTAATGAACATCTTTCTGGCATACGGTCATCGGACCGAGGAGGGCGGGCGTATCAGGCATGACGAAGGCGCTCCGCCGCTGCACATCGGTGTTCCGCAAGATTGGGAAGTCGAGGTGTTCACGCCGGAGCGGATCGTCGTTTCTTTCTGCTACCACATCCGCCAAGAGAAGAAGCGTTCGGAGCGCAGCGGCCCCAACGACCGCTATCGGACCATCTCAAAGTTCGAAACCGCTCTTGAGTTTGAGTACGTTGGTGAAGATGTGGCTGCTGATCTGCGCCGTATGGAAGAGCTTAAGGCGCTCGTGCGCTCGGAGCATGCCGCGAACGTCGACCGTTGGCGCGCTGAAGCCGAGCTTGAACTGCGCCGTTCAGCCGGACTTGTCGTTGCGGAGATCCGTAAGCCCCACGCCAACATCATCGAGATCGTCGGGACAGATGGGCGGGTCATCACCATTTCCAGCACTCCCGGGGTGGGCAGCCTTCTCATCGGGCCGCCGACCACGGAGGAACCGATTCAAGTCTGATATGGTTTTGTGTGCATAGAGATTGCCTATGGGCGGTCTCTTTTTAATAGATTAATAGTCCGCAGAGACCTTTTGTGATAAACTGTAAACACTTTTTATTTTATATTGCAGTATGACCCCCGAAGTAAACTTTCTCGCTGTGCTCGCGTGCGGTGTTGTCAGTATGGTTATTGGTTCACTTTGGTACGGACCGCTGTTTGGCAAACCGTGGATGGCGATGACCGGCATCAAAAAACCCGACGTCATTACGCCAGAAATTAAAAAGTCCATGGCCAAGAGTTATTCGCTTATGTTCGTCGGTTCGCTCGTCATGGCTTTCATCCTTTCGCATATTCTCGAATTCGCAAGTGTGTATACCAAAACGTACGGTATTACCGCCGGGGTGGTATGCGGTCTCTGGACCTGGCTCGGTTTCGTAGCTCCGGCGACGATCGGTTCGGTGCTCTGGGACGGCAAACCGTGGAAATTGTGGTTTATCAATGCTGGCTTCTTCTTGATTCAGCTGCCGGTTTTCGGGGTTATTCTCGCATTGTGGAAATAATGACTTTTCGGGCAGAAAAACCGTGCCTCCGTAGGGTGCGGTTTTTTCAATCTTGACAGATTGCGCTTTCCTTTTTACAGTTTAACCATTATTTACTTCATTTTTCGTATGAATCTTTGGCACGACATCCCCATGGGCGAAAGCGCCGCTGAGTTCAATGTCATCATCGAGATCCCTAAAGAGTCGCACAACAAATACGAGATTGACAAGGAAACCGGCCTCATCAAGCTTGACCGCGTCAATTACGGCTCGGCTCCGTATCCCTTTGATTACGGTTTCGTGCCGCAGACGTTATGGGAAGACGGCGATGCGCTCGATGTGATTGTATTGACGAACTATCCGTTGCAGGTTGGCATTCTTGCCAGCGTACGCCCAGTCGCGATTATGGAAATGATCGACAGTGGTGAATCGGATCATAAGATCATTGCTGTACCCGTAGATGATCGCGGCTCGGATCATATCCAAGATCTCGCCGATGTGAATCCGCACCTGCTCAAGCAGTACAAACTTTTCTTCGAGACTATTAAAGTGCTTAAGAGTGATAATCCAGATAAATACAAAGTTCAGGTGCTCGGTTTTAAAGGAAAAGAGGAAGCTCTCGCGGCCGTAGAAAAATCGCGCCAACTCTACGCCGAGAAATTCGGGAAAAAGGCTTAGTTGTCCGGATTGACAAGACCTGCAAAACCAGATACCGTGCAGGTACTGGTTTTAGCTTGGAGAGGTGGCTGAGTGGTCGAAAGCGCCTGACTCGAAATCAGGTGTGCGGGAAACCGCACCGCGAGTTCGAATCTCGCCCTCTCCGCCAGATGTCCTACTTTGAACCTTAGAGATTGCAAGGTTTTTTGAGCCTTTTGGAGGTTCTTGCCTAGCATCATTAAGGTCCATTAGAACATCAAAGACTGGCGTCCAGATAGGCGTCAGTTTTTGATTTTGGACAGTAAATCCCTCAAAGCAAAGTTTAAGGATCGTCCTCTTTTGGTGCGTGCCACTGGCCGTAAATACCTTATCGGCATGATCCGTAAAATCTAACAGCTCATTGAATTTTTGAACGAACTTGTCCGACTTGCCCTCAAGCTCTGCCAGCCGACCCTGATACATTTCCTTCTCCTTTAACAACTCATCCTGAATCTTTATAAACACTTCCGCATCAATAATGCGTTTGGAGCGATCCATGACGATATTGCGAATCTGTTGCTGAACCCTGACAAGCTCGTGTTTCAAGCTTTTACGCTCCTTGTCCTCGTTAGATAACCTTTCTTGAGCAAAATGCTGGAAATAAGCATCCAAGACCTTTTTAAACTTATCCGGCATATGGACTCTTGAGAGATGGGTGGCCACCTGTTCTTCAACGGTCTCCCAGCGAATGTATTTGCGTTCGGAGCAGTTTTTATCATTCCAGTGAGTACAGCCATAATACAAATGGCCTTTTTGCACCTGACCGCAAAGCGTTGAACCGCAAACTCCGCATCTCATAAATCCGGATATCGGATAGACATGTTTCCTTGTTCGATCTGCACTGTGATTATGCTGATCGATTATTTCCTGAACATCATCAAACGCTTTCTTGGTGATAATGGGAGGAAAATTTGCCTGACAGGTTGCCGATCGAGTTTTTACCAATCCGTAATAAATTGTATTCTGTAACATTCTCTCAATATTTTTCTTTGTTACTCGTTTGGCATTTTTAGTCTTCAAGCCTCGCTTGGCCAGTTCATCCGCAAGCGTGTAATAAGAATATTTACCGGTGGCGTATAGATCAAAAGCCATTTTGACGTAAGGAGCCCGTATGGTGTCCACAATCAGGGATTTAGTCTTTTTATCGTTCAAGTACCCGATAGGTGCCACACCGGGGAATCTGCCACGCTCTACGGCCTCCTTGAGGCCTTTCCTGACCTCCCAGCTGATGTTCTGGGACGTCCACTGGGCAATAGATGCCATAATGTTTTCGACCAGCTCACCAGAAAAGGATTCATCAAACTGCTCAACGACCGAGACCACTTTGCAGTCGTGCTTTTTGAGCATCATTTTGATAGCGGCGTAGTCAGCCACGTTGCGACACATACGATCCAGTTTGTGAACCAGTATCACATCGACCTTACTATCGGTCTTTGCCCGGTGAAGCATTTTTTGAAGCTGTGGACGATCTGTCGTCCTGGCTGATTCGCCCTTTTCCTCATAGATGCCGTCTGGAAGCAGATTCCAATGACGATCTATTCCATATTTCTGGCACGCTTTGACCTGTGCCGGAATACTCAATTCTCGTTCGGCCTGACGAGAGGTGGAAACACGGCCGTAGATTAAATAATTTGTACTCATAGTTTTTCTTAAAAACAGGCGGGGCTCTCATTTAGAGAGCCCCGTAGGTTTAATATTTTTTTATGTGATAAATGAGCCGACCTATCATCTTGCTCTCCGTGAGAGGGTAGGTTTTTTTAAATCCTTCCTTCTCCGGCCGGAGTTCCAAATGATCGCCTCTTTCGTAATAGTGGGTCATGATCAGGCCATCGGGCGTACCCATGATCACGATGTCACCGCTTGTGGGAGTGTGATCGGCATCAAGAATAATAAAGTCGCCAGAGAAAATGCCTGCATCAGGCATTGTTAGATCAGATACCCGGATGCCGAATACCCGGTGATCTGATGGAAAATCTTCTTCCGGAAGCATGACGAACTCATTGGTCTGACTCAGATGATCATCAAGGTTGTCGATCGGGATTGCGACAAGCACCGGTAATTTGAAATGACCATCGACCGAAAAAGTTTTTTTAAGTTCGGCCAATCCTTGTTCCAGTTTACTCGTTGCTTCGTGTACTCGCTTCTCGCCAACATCCTTGAGATTGAACTTATAGTTGGTGTCGATGCTGACCTTGAGGATCTTGGCCTCGGTCCAACGCTTTTTTAAATCTTCTTCTGACACACCGTAAGCTTTGGCCAAAACCGCCAACTGTTTTGGGGAAGGGACACGAGTTCCGTTCTCCAGCTGGCTGACATAGCTCGAGGAAAAACCAAGCCGTTCGGCGATGTCTCTGATGGTCATCTGACCATCTTCTCTCTTTTGTCTCAGATATGAACCAAATGACATAAATGGCATAGTTTTATGAATTTAAGTTATTAACTTTGCTTAACCTTATCTTAGTATACAGTAGCAAAATTGTAAAGATTAAGCAAATATGCTTTATACACACCCCAAAAATTGACCAAATAAGCAAAATTGCTTAATATGACTGTAGAGGTCTAATTTAGCAATTATGAAAACAACACCAACCAACGTGCGACTGAGGGATCTTAGAATCGAGAAAGGGCTAACACAATACAAACTAGCCCGAATTCTTGGTTTTAAGCATAACACAGCGATCAGTCGTTATGAGACCGGCAGAAAAAGGCCGAATTTGGAAACCGCCCAAAGAATTGCCCTAGCGTTGGGGGTAAAAGTAGAGGATATTTTTTTGCCTTGAAAGTTAAGTAATTTTGCTTAACCGGACAGGGGTGTGAGGTCAATAAAAGTGTGAGGTCACTCTTATGCACCAAACCACATGTCCAAACCAACAAAGGACGAGGAAGGCCTTGTCGAGCTTACCAGAGATGCCTTATCCGAGGTTCTCGGCCGGGAACCAAGCAAGCAGGAAGTTTGGCGTGTCCACGCTGGCTTCAAACGCATGGCGTTCATGCTGTTGGAGCATTTGGATCACATCAAAAAATATGAGAATCAAAATATTGATGATAAGGATCTTCCGGAGGATAGCCAAGAGATTGAATCGGAAACCTCTGACAAGGAAAGAGCTCTTGGCGAGGAGGGAGAGTATTCTGAATAACTTCACTCTACGAGAGCTTGAGAATCCCATAACTCTGAAAAGCGTCCAGCAAGCATTGGAAAATATTGATCTGGCTCTTGCGAAAGCAAGATCGTAGACCGCACCTCCCCCTCCTCTTAATGGGTGGTGACATTGAGAGGAGTGATGAGGCGCGATCAGAGCTTGGTCGACTCGCGTGCCTCATTTTTCCATTGCTATGTCGGACGAAAAAGCAAAAGTAAGAGATTTACGAAATGGCGATTGGTTTTGGATCAGCAAAGTACTTCTCGATGAGTACGGGAGCAAAATCCAACCGATCGGTATCGCTATTTATAACTGCCTGGCTGAATACTCCAACCAGGAGGGTTTTTGTTTTCCGTCTCACAAGACCATTGCCGACAAAATAGGATCGAGCGTCTCGAGCGTGCAGAGAGGTATCCGCCAGCTCATCAAACTTGGGATTATAAGCAAGAAACGCCAGCGATATCACAATGTGTATTACCTGTTGAAATTAGATAGGTCAGATAGACCGAACTCAAACCAGATCGGTCAGCCTGACCGGCAGTTCGGTCATACAGACCGGTGGGATCGGTCCGATAGACCAACTAACAAGAATAAAGAAAAAGATTTAAATAAAAAGAATTACGAGCAAGCAAAAAATTTTAAAGAATTACGATCGATGCTGGCAGAGAAAATGTCCATCGGAGGGGTAAAGATAAAAAACATTGATGGCCGGAAGCATCTGTGGACGGGACAGAACTGGATAGCAGTCGAGGATACTTAGATTGCTTTTAACTGTTCGGGAGGTCGACCCGGACTATTAATCGGCCTTTATTAATTATCTATGATCAGGGTTCTTTAAAGCAGAAACCCACAAAGTCAAAACAGTATGGACAGAGATGAATCCAATGTCGGCAATTGTCCCCATTGCACAAAAATCATTTTTCGTGATGCGGTTTTCAATTCCGAAGCCGTATTTATAACCCGATGTCCTCACTGTCAGAAACCCGTAAAGGTGTGCATAAGGAAAAAAGTCGAGATTATTTTGCTTCCAGTCGAGGATCGCAAAAAGAACAACAACCCCGGAACCAAACTTGTCATGATCGTCTTTGTCCAGCTCCTTCCATCCGTGATTGATCTTTTATCCGATAGATTTGATATATTTAACGGCTTGTTCTGACGTGGCCAATAATTAAAGCAAAAGGAGCCCATTTGAGCCCCTTTTTTGCCGTTTGTTTGCCCCTGTGGCGAGCTTTCTACAGCTCATCCGCCAATTCCACCGCATCGTCCTCGTCTAGCCCATATTCTTCCATAACTTCCTGAACATGCTCGGCTTCTTCCTTGTCGAGATCGTGGTTTTCCATAAGCTCCTTGATATCCTCATCCGGAGTTTCGTCCTCATCGTTATCTATTTCTTTTTCGAATTCATCTGCCATATTTTTATTTGCTATTTATTGCTCGAACATAATTGCAATAATCACACTCTGGGCTCGCTTCAGGAGTCTTATCGCTATTCAGACAATTATGCGCTTTGATTATCGCTTTTTCTACCCATGAATCGTCGCCCTCGTAAGGAATCAGTGTGATATCAAAATCAAGTTTTGCATCAAAAGCTTTCCGGTCCGTCTGTCCGTTGCAGTAAACAAAATATCCGGTATTCGAGACCTTATGTCCATTCTGACGAAGCAACCATTGATATACCTCCATCTGCCTCTTATAGCCAATCTGCCAATCTTTGTTTAGCTCCGTTATGTCTTCAGCTTTAGAAGTGGATTTATAGTCAACGACAATATATTCACCCTTAGAGTTTATCCAAAGGTCATCGATAGCTCCAAAAACAAGAAAATTGGTCAAAGGATGCAAATATTGAATGCCGGTAAAGTTATGTCTCCATTTATCCAAATCATCGTGGGGCACGGGTATGGCATCAACTCCGTATTTTTCAATTAATGGATGCTTTGTGCCGTTAACACGATGAATATCAAACTCAAGCTTTAAAAGATGGTCAACGGCCGAGTTTAATGCAAAAGGAAATCCCGGTGGCCTGCTGACTCCAAGTTTGCGATCGTAATAAAAACATCTCGGACAGTTTAAAAACAAATCAATCTTTGACCGTGATAGTTTGAAAGGCTCATCAACTTTGGAATCGTATAGACCTCTAACCCTTTGTGCTGTGTAGTATTCTGACATATTTTATTTTTGCCATTTATCAATTATCGGAGTAAATGCGACTTCTTTCCATCCTTTTTTCCACTCCTCAAGATATTTAATATCATTGGATGATGGCGAGTTGACGCATTGATTGATTTTTACAAGTGATGGCATGACCACTGAATCACCAATTAATAAAGCTTCACCGGCTTGTAGTATTGGCAAAGACTCGGTTAGAGGTCCAAGTGTATCAGGCAAGAGTCGGCGTACATAATTCTGATCCTCCGGGTTTGTAAGTCTCATTGCAACGAAGTTGCTACACTGAGAAAAGATTGTTTCTGAAATTTCTGACGGTCTCTGGCTTACAATAACAGACGTTACTCCATACTTTCTGCCTTCTTTTGCAATCCTTTCTATTGCATATCGTGAAGCGTTAAATTTTGTTGAACCACCCTTCGGAACATATTTGTGAGCCTCCTCATAAACTATCAAGAGCGGCGTTTCATTCGTTGAATCAGAATTTGTTTTCTTATAAATATATGCGTAATCAAACAGAATACGAGATATGAGAGATACGGTGATACTTAATACGTCAAAAGGAACTCCACTAAGATCAATAATCGTGATATTTGATTCGTTGTCTTTTTTATAAGAAATAAATTGTCTCAATACATCCTCCGGCGTAATAGATTTCACTTTGTCGCCAAGCAAAAAATCTAATCTTTTATCGTTTACTTTATTTTCAAGCCTTGTCAAAAAATTATCTAATTTACCAAAAAGAGGTCCTTGTTTTTCACCTCTGGCACCCTGTACCATTTCTTCATTTTTTTCTTTAATAACTTGCATTACTTCTGCAATATCAAAAAATACAGGTGAATCATAATGAATTTTTGATTTTATCGACTCATCGCCAGTAAAATGCTTTTGCTTATTTTCAGTAATGGCTCTCTTTAAAATCGCCACCTGATTGTGAGACTGTTCCTCGTTGCTTTCAATAAATAAATCTTCTAATTCTTCTGAATTCAAGAGCCAATAAGGAAGTACGAGATCGGATACCTCAATATTGTTTGATTGCTTATCTGGAAAAGCTGTTTTGTATTCTGAATGAATATCAAAAATTATAATATGGGAATTATTTAAACCAGTGTAGCCGGTATTTTTGGAATTGATCGCTTCTTGCAAAATTTTTGCGAGTGAGTACGACTTACCCGAGCCGGTCGAGCCTACAATGGCGATGTGTTTATTAAAAAATTTATTTCCATCTACAGGAACCGTTATTGATGTGTCCTGTGCTAATTTTGAAAAGCAAAATTTATTCTCTTCCTTGATATCGTCATATATTTTTTGGATATCTTCTTTTTTTGCTGGCTCGACGGTCTTGGGAGGAATTGCAATATTATTTCCTCCACGAACAAAAATACCCTCTGAATTAATAAAGCCGAGCGGAACTGCTTCAATAATGTAAACTTTATCCCTTTTCCCATTTTCATCCGGGTCTTTCATCTCGATCGAGAAATTTTCTATGATTGCTATGATTGAGCAATCTTTGTGGTCAAAGATTTTGAGATACGAACCAACGGCTAACAGTTCATCAGCGACTTTAAACGATTCAATGTCGCCTACGGCTATTCGGACTTTATTGGGGAACACCGATATGACTTCGGCGGTGACTTTTGTTTCTGACATAAATTTATTGGATTATTTTGATAATATTTTTTGTGCGACCAATGTAAAATTCTTTGAACTCTTTGATTTTCTTCCGCCACTCTCCATCACCAGAGGTTAAAAACACAAAAGCTTCATCTGGCCTCTTCTTTTTGAAAAAAGCTGGCAGTTGGTCAAGCGATAAAATTTTAAATGCTATTCCACAATTATCGTTATGAGTATCTGTAATTAGATCAACAATCCTAAATTTGTCTTTATCAAAATGTGTGCCGTCCGAGAATGTTAACCCTTTGTCCCAAAGCTTTTGTTTGAGGCTGGCAACCCTATCAGCCTTGAGTCCGACTCCGAACAAGCAAATATAAGGTGCTGGAGATGAACATTTTTTAAAATATCGATTTTTAATGTTGGTTATAATTTGGATTATGTCTCCATCTTTTGCCAAAGTATCCACCTCAATGACAAAAAGTCTATCTTTATTGGGTATGTTTAATTTTGTGAAGGTAAAATATTCCTTCTTTAAATATTTCAGATACCGCTCAGTTTTGAGGTACTTATAATAAGCGACCTCAAATATTATTCTTTCTTTGTTACTAATTATGCTTTTCAGCTTTTCATAATTTATAGTTCTTTGTTTTGGATTCTTCTTTATGGCAACATCAAACAGGTTGGCTCTAAATATTGCATGATATGTGGTTGCCTCCTCTTCGTTTTTCAATTGAAAGCATGATTTTATCAGTTCAATTAGACTACTAAATTGTTTTTCAAAATTTTCCGAAAATTCCAACGAAAAATTTGCAAGAAAAGCCTGCTTATCAGATTGCGTATACGCACTGCTATCAGAGCTTAAAATTTGATCCAACTGACCCTCGGTCAAAGTTATGATTTGAGATGATTTGTCCTTGAAATAACAGTATAGTTTAAATTTTTTTCTCCTATCATCAAGGAAACATTTCATTAATTGCAATACAGCCGGTTTTATTTTTGAGTCTGCGTAATTCTGGGTTTCTTTATATTTGACTTGAATATAATAATCATCGATTCCGATATCTTGAATTTGTTCAAGTTCAACATCTTGAGATTGGTTATTTAGGATCTCCAAAAGAGACTTATCAAACTGATAGGTAAAGCCCTTTATTGCGTAATAACCACCATTTTGTTCTCTTGATGTTGTCATGGTCTATTCATTGCCCCAATCCTTACACAAGACTTCTGCCTGCTCTAAAACAGTCTTTGTAGCTTGCTCTTGCTTGTCCGGTGGGTAGCCGTATTTGTTTAGTAGTTTTTTAACGTAGACACGAAGCTTGGCTCGAACCTGCTCTTTGAGCGTCCAATCGATCGTGGTATTCTTGCGAAGCATGGCGACTAATTCTTGAGCGATCTTTTTGAGAGCGTCATCGCCGATTTCCATGACAGCACTGTCGTTTTCACAAAGGGCATCATAAAAGGCAATCTCATCTTCTGTTAGATTTAATTCATTGCCTCTTTCTTTCTCTTCACGTATTTTCTTTGCCAGCTCTACCAATTCAGCGATCACTTGAGCCGCCTCAATGGTTTGGTTTTGATATTTCTTTATGGTCTCTTCTAGCATCTTCACGAACGAACGAGATTTGACCAAATACTTTCTCTGCATGGTTCGGATCTCGTCGTTTAAGAGTTTCTTCAACAACTCAAGAGCTATATTTTTGTGCTCAAGATTTCGAACCTCTTCCAAAAATTCGTCAGATAGAACAGCAACATTGGGAGATTTAAGTCCGGCCGCATCAAAGACGTTGACGACCTCTTCAGAAACAACAGCATTGGACACGATTTGCTTGATAGCCTGATCGTAGTCTTCCTCTGTCGGTCCGCCTTGGCCACCGTTTTGATCAAATTTGCGGATGACTGCGCCAACAGCTTGGAAAAATGCGACATTATCTCTAATCTGCAATGATTCGTCGCTTGGCACCGCCAAAGAGAAAGCGTGAGACAATTCCGTTACAGCCTTTAGATAACGTTCCTTGCCCTTGTCGAGACTCAAAACGTACTCCATTGCACCGGAAATGATTCGGGTTTTTTCCGAAGCTTTAGTTGAGAAATAACCGGAATAATCAAATTTGTGATAAATTGCTTTGATCACTTCATACTTTTCGAGCATCACTGAAACGGCCTCTTCTTGTGGAATAGTTGGTGCTTCTTTATCGTTGTCTGCATAATATGCCAGAGCTTCCTTTAGAGATGGAGCGATACCAAGATAGTCTACAATCAGACCGCCTTGCTTATCTTTATAGACACGATTAACACGAGCGATCGCCTGCATAAGTCCATGACCCTGCATTGGTTTGTCGATATACATCGTGTGCATAACGGGAGCGTCAAACCCTGTAAGCCACATATCCCGAACGATCACAAATTTGAGATCGTCCTTTGGATCTTTCATTCTCTTGGCAATAGATTCTCGTTCGTCTTTGGAATGGATGTGTTTTTGGAAATTAGCTGGGTCACTGGCAGAGCCGGTCATAACAACTTTAATAAATCCTTTGTTGATATCATCGCTATGCCACTGCGGTCGGAGTTTAATAATTTCATCGTAAAGTTCAACCGCAATCCGGCGACTCATAGAAACAAACATACCTTTGCCCTCAATAGCATCACGGCGAGCCTCGAAATGATCTACGACATCTTTGGCAATAAGCTTAATGCGTTTATCAGAACCGACCATTGCTTCCAGCCGAGCCCATTTGCTCTTTAACTTTTCCTTCTTTGCAACCTCTTCACCTTCGGTCAGCTCTTCGAATTCGTTGTCTATGTGCGGTTTTTCCGATTCGGCAAGTTGGATCTTTGCCAGGCGTGCTTCATAGTAAATAGGAACGGTGGCATGATCCTCGACAGCTCGGGTAATATCATAAACATCAACGTATTCACCAAAGACTGCTCTGGTATTTTTATCAGACAACTCAATCGGAGTACCGGTAAATCCTATAAAGGAAGCGTTTGGCAATGCATCGTGCATATGACGAGCGAAACCATCAATGAAATCATACTGACTGCGGTGGGCTTCATCCGCGATCACAACAATATTGCGTCTATCAGACAAGAGTGGATGCTTTTCGTCTTTGCCTTCAGGGAGGAATTTTTGAATCGTTGTAAAGACAACACCACCGGAGGCAACGCTTAATAGGTTTTTAAGATCGGAACGATCCTTGGCTTGTGTAGGAGTTTGGCGAAGTAATTCGTGGCAGTTTGAAAATACACCAAAAAGCTGATCATCAAGATCGTTGCGGTCTGTGAGGATGACAAGTGTTGGATTATCTAATACCTGAATAATCTTGCCAGCGTAAAATACCATTGTCAGAGATTTACCGGAACCTTGAGTGTGCCAAACAACACCAGCCCTACGATCGCCATCTTCCGAAGTGGCACCAATCGTTCTTTTAATTGCTTTGTTGGTTGCGTGATATTGATGGTAAGCTGCAAGTTTTTTGATAGTAATTTCTCCGTCTGTTTCAAAGACGATGAAATTCTTTGCGATATCTAATAGATGGTTTTTAGTAAATACACCTCTGATCAAAACTTCCATCTCCGGAATTGAAGCTGGAGCAACAGTTTCTCCGTCTATGGTTCGCCATTTCATAAAGCGTTCCATGTCAGCTGTAAGAGAACCGATGCGACTATCCATACCATCGCTGATGATGCAAAGAGCGTTGAAAGTAAATAGAGAAGGAATTTCTGATTTATAAGTCTGAATTTGATTGAAGGCGTTTCTGATCGTAGCGTTTACATCAGCGGGATTTTTTAATTCAAAGACCGCCAAAGGCAGACCGTTCACGAAAACAACAACATCCGGACGACGGTTGTGATTGTTTTCAATGACAGTATATTGGTTTACAGCCAGCCAATCGTTGTTAGCAAGGTTTTTGCCGTCGACGAGATATATTTTGTCACCGGCAATTGTTCCGTCTTCGCGACGGTATTCAATATCTACACCCTCGGCCAGCAGTTTATGAAAAGCATGGTTGGTCTCCAATAGACTTGGGTTGGAATAAGCAGTATTGATAACTTTTTTAATGGCATCCTCTTGGGCTTCTCTTGGGATGGTTGGGTTGATTGTTGAAACTGCCGACCTTAAGCGACCGACTAAGACAATGTCTTTATAGGATTCACGCTCTGGTGATTCACCATCAGGAGCGATGTTCGGTCCAAAAGCAATGTTGAAGCCTTGCTCTTCAAGCCATTCAAGCGTTGCGTTTTCCAAATCTGATTCTGTGTATTTGTAGTTAGCCATAATGTTATTTTTTATTCACTTTATTTCCAATTTTTTGATTGATTGCTTTTTTCCATGCGGATTGCTTTTCTGATAAATTCCGTTTCCGGATAATATCCATATAAAATTTGTATTCTTTCTCATTGATCCACCGATTCTTAATTGCCAGATCGAGAGTTTCTGCATTTACCGACTTTTCAATATTTTTTCTTATCCTTGCAACTGATCGGAAAATTTTGTCAGACTTATTATTAAACTTTTTAACGCAACAATTGCCTACACGAGACTCATTATCGGTCTTGCTGTTTTTGATCAAGCAAATTTCAAGAATTGGATAATGTCCGCACAAACATTCCTCCGGATCTTCAACCCTTTCAATATCAATCAATTCCCATTCCAATTTAGCCTCATCCCATTTTTGGGACTGGCTTAATTTAAGAAGCTCGGTTGTAAGTTTGTATTCGGACATATTAATTAACCCTAATCTTTCCAGTCATTAATTTTGGGAGTAAGGAATCTCTCAAGGTAGAGAGACTTCTTATCTCGTTGTAATTCTCAACTATTTTTTGAAATATCGGATTTGCAAAATCGGCAAATTGATTAAGAATTTCTTGAGGTGGGACAGCAATTTCCAATGATTTCGTTTCAATCGGGCTTAGATTTTGTTGAGCTGTGCCACGAGAAATTCCAATGAGAGTATTTTGAAAATCTTTCTGCCTAAACAAGAAATAGGTAAATGCACGGTCTCTCTCATTGATAGGAATTAAGTTCGCAACTCGTTGGTTTAAAAGATAATTTTCACCATAAACAACACAAACACGGCCTACGTTGCCAGTAAGAGAAAGCAAAATATCTCCATCCTTTAGTTGACAATGTGCTGGTACTTTCGCCGGTATTTCACTGAGAGAGTCGGTGCATTCAGTTACAAAGTATCCATCCTGAACATTTTTTATAGTAACTAACTTATGGCTTCCATCTTCATCAAACATACTGCTATGAAACGGGAATCCCGATTCGACTCTTATCAAATCTGAAACCTTGCCAATACTCCAACCTTTCGGCAATTCATCACCGAAGTCAACAAACCATTTTTTAAACAACGTGATTGCCAGCTTTTCCAGATTGGCATTGATTTTGTGATTAATCTCTATTTTATCGTCGAGAGAGGAAAGAATACCTGTTATTAGTTTTCTTTCGTCTGGTGTTGGAATGAGTACCTGAATGTTCTTAAAAGTATCTCTTGTGATCGTATCAAAAACAGCACCATGAGATTTTTGTTTAAAATCGGAAATATAATTTTTAAGAAGATAATATAGAAAGTCGTTGGCTATCTCATCTTTTGCACTTAACCCATAGCATGATTGGTTGAAAGCCATATCCCTGCCGATTTGGGCAATAACTCCAACCGTTCCACGAGCAGAAATAATTATTTGGCCTTTCTTTAAAATCTGTGTATTGCTTTCATTAAGCCCTTTTTCTGTTATTTTTCTTTCTGAATCGTAAACAAAACGCTGTCCATTGTTGAAATCTGTAACAGAAAGCCAAGGAATATCTCCGTCCCAATAATCGGTATTGCGTGTGTTTGGTGTTCCACCGCCAAGAATATCTACAATGTCGAAAATTGATGATATTTTCCAATCATTTGCTGTATTTCGATCATCTTTTTCAATTTTTGTGGCGATTTCCGTTTTCATAATTAAATTAAATTTTTCACGATTAGAAACCCGAATGAACAGATAAATATAATGCCGATAGCGAGCATAAGGCCTGTTATTGGATTATGGTGAATTTCTTTCCAAGAAATTAATGCTGTAGGTCCGGTATAAACGTTCGGCGGCTTAATTGTTGAAAATTTCTTTTCGGCGATCCAATAAGAGACACTAATAAGTAACATTCCAATTCCGAGACCGAATAGATGTTTGTTTTGTATAAATTCGGCTGTGACAGTAAGTGACATAAAAATAGCCCCCACTCCAAGCAGAAGTATAACTTTCCACCAAGTATCTATTTTTAAGCTTTCCAAAAATTTCATAACTATTTTATTTCAAAACCAATACTCTTGAGATTTTTGCTTATACGTTCCTCAAGAATTTTTGATTGTTTAAATTGATCTGAAAGTTCGGCAGTGACCTTGGTCATTTTTTCCTCGAAAGTACCATCATCCTCTTCCACATAATCAGAACCAACGTAACGGCCTGGAGTTAGAACAAATCCGCTCTTTTCAACTTCTTCAATCTTGGCCGCTTTACAAAAACCCTTAACATCCTCGTATTTGCCATTGATTGTTCGCCAAGCGTGATAAACGCCGGTGATCTTTTTTAAGTCATCGTCGGTAAGCTCGCGATTTTTGCGAGTGACCATTGTTCCCATTTTACGAGCATCAATAAAAAGAATCTCATCGTGACGATTACGGAATTTGTGGTCGTAGCGATCACGAGAAACAAACCAAAGACACGCTGGAATTTGTGTCGTATAGAAAAGCTGGCTTGGGAGAGCGACTATACAGTCAACTAAACCATTCTGAATAAGGCTCTTTCTGATCTCACCTTCGCCGGAAGTATTTGATGATAGTGATCCATTAGCCAAAACAAAACCGGCAATACCAGTGGGAGCAAGGTGATGGATCATGTGTTGAATCCAAGCGTAGTTTGCGTTGCCAGCTGATGGTGTGCCGTATTTCCAACGCACGTCATCTTTTAAGCGTTCGCCACCCCAGTCGCTAATGTTGAACGGCGGATTCGCCAAAATAAAATCTGCTTTTAAATCTTTGTGTAGATCGTTATGGAAAGTGTCAGCGTTGTTCGGTCCGAGATTACCTTCAATGCCACGAATAGCAAGGTTCATCTTGCATAGTCTCCATGTGGTCGGATTTGATTCCTGACCGTAAATGGCCAAGTCATGAGTTTGACCGCCGTGTGCTTCCACGAATTTCTCACTCTGCACGAACATACCACCCGAACCGCAACAAGGATCGTAAACACGACCTTTGAACGGTTCGATCATTTCAACAAGAAGTTTGACGACAGACTGGGGAGTAAAAAATTCGCCTCCGCCTTTTCCTTCGGCTGATGCGAATCTACCCAAGAAGTATTCATAAACACGACCAAGCACGTCTTTGCTTCGGCTGGCTTTATCGCCAAGACCAATCGTACTGATAAGATCAATCAATTCTCCGAGCCTGACTTTATCAAGATCGGGACGAGCGTAATTTTTGGCCAATACACCTTTAAGGCTTGGATTATCCTTCTCAATCGCAATCATGGCATCGTCAAGCATCTTGCCAATCTCCGGCTTTTTGGCGTTGGCCTTCAAATATTCCCAGCGAGATTCCTGTGGCACCCAAAATACACCCTCGGCAAGGTAAGCATCCTTGTCTTCTTCTTGGCCGGTGTAATAGTCTTTGTCGCTTTTAATTTCATTAAAAACTTCCTCAAAAGAGTCGGAAATATATTTGAGGAAAATCAAACCAAGAACCACGTGCTTATATTCAGCCGGGTCCATATTGTTTCGCATTTTATCAGCCGCCGACCAAAGGGTCTCTTCAAAACCTATATTCGCTCCATTGGTTTTTTTAGGTTGTTTTGCCATAATGTTTGATTGCTTATTTAAGCCCTAATTGTACAGCTTCATTGTACCTCCTTGACTATGATATGTCAATAATATATACTGGAAGTGGGAGAATATCCAACTTCCATCAAATAAACTCAATATGGACAGCTTAATTGCAAAATTATATCAATCTCCGAAAACGATCCTGAACAATAAGGATTTGGCTTTAATTTGGGAGGAAAACGATCCGATCAAACTAAAGGATAAAATAGCCTATTATGTGAGGCAGGGTGCTTTAATCCGCTTAACAAGAGGTGTTTTTGCCAAGGATAAGAATTTTAATGCAAGAGAATTGGCAACCAGTCTCTACACCCCCTCTTATGTCAGCTTCGAAACTGTTCTCCGGGAAGCTGGGGTGATTTTCCAGCACTACGATACGATATTTGTTGTGGCTAAGTGGCCGAAAACCATAACCGTAGATAAATACACTTTTACCTTCAGAAAACTGAAAGACACAATCTTGTTCAATTCGGCCGGTGTTATCAGCAAGGACAACTACAGCATCGCCACTCCGGAACGAGCCTTCTTGGATATGATTTATTTATTCCCGAACTACTACTTCGATAACCTGAAGCCAATCAACTGGGAAAAGTGTGAGGAGTTGGTCAAAATATATAACAACAAGGAATTGATAAAACGCTTGAATAAATACAAGAAAACCTATGCTCAATAGAGAAAAACACCAATTAATAATGGGACAGATTCTGAAAGACATTTATACCGATGTCTCTATCAGTCCGCTCTTGGGATTCAAAGGCGGTACTTCTGCTTATTTCTTTTACGAACTGCCGAGATTCTCGGTGGACTTGGATTTTGATTTGCTGGAAGTAACCGAGGAAAACCAAAAGCTGGTTTTTGAAAAGGTGGTCGCCATTTTAAGCAAGTACGGCCAGATCAAGGATCAGTACATCAAAAGATTTACAGTATTTGCCTTACTTTCCTACGGTGACGAGGATCATAACATCAAGGTTGAGATTAATGTTCGAAAGCTGGTAGAAAACATCAAAGAAAGCTACGAGCTGAAAGAATATCTCGGCATTTCAATGTTTGTCGCCAAAAAAGACTATCTGTTCGCAGGCAAGCTCTCGGCTTTGACGCTCCGAACCGAAACCGCCATGAGAGATATTTTTGATATTCACTACTTTGCCAAGAATCACTGGGATATCAATGCTGAAGTGGTTAAAAATCTGACCGGTAAAAGCGTGAAAGAATACTTGCCGGATTGTATTGCTTACATCGAGAAAATAAAGGACAGTCAGATATTGCAAGGACTGGGCGAACTTATCGACACCGAAAAGCAAAAGGATTGGGTCCGCAATCACTTGAAAGCTGATGCGGTTTTCATGCTGAAAAATTACATGTCAGTGTTAAAATAAAAAACATTATGGTTAATAAGCAAAACAACACATCCGAACCGGAAAAAGAAAAAAGATACCTCAAAAAGTTTGAGATTGTTGAAACCGATGTCGAACTGCCGATTCAAGGACAGGTCCAAGACCCGGAAGATTTGTATAAATTTCTTAAAGACTTGGAAAACGAAAACGTTTCTAAGGTTATTGGAATTTATCTCGATGACAAAAACCTGTTCCTCGGCCATCAGGTATTTCTCGGCATGACATCGAAAATTTTTGATACGCAACTTCTGTACCACTATTACGCATTATTTTTGGCAAAGAAGTTTATTCTTCTGATTAATCACCCAGACTCCATTGACCCGACACCGGATGATGCCGATAAGAAGCTGATGCGAGCATTGCAAGCGGACGCAGGGGTGCTCTCGTTCAAGCCGTTTTTTGCCGATTTTATTATCGTGGCCAAGAGATCATACTTTAGTATGGCCATGAATGATGGTACCGCCGGTCACGGCCATCAGCACGTCATCAATGAATAATAAAACAACTATGGACGGTGGAGAAAAATACATGGTAGGTGTCTGGATCGTGGGAGTCATCTCCTTTATAGCGATTTGGATATACGCCCTGGCTTCATGGGGATTTTTACTGGGTTTGATGTTTGGCTGGATACCAGCTCTAATCGGCGGAACTATTCTCGGTTTCATCTGGCCATTGGTGGTGCTGGCGGTTATCGGAATTATTATCCTGATAGCAAAATAGTCCCGTTTATTATTTATGCACAGCTGGAACTATTGTTGCTTTTTTCAAAAAGGAGTACAATGCAATTAACAACTAAATAAATTTATGCCTTACGAGGCATCCTGAAAGGAATTCCGGGTTCAAGAGCTCGTGATCCATTATCACTTTTTGTGGTAATCGGTCACGAGCTTTTTTGTTTGGTTGTTGCCAGCTCTCTGTCACTCCTTGAAAAGGTCGACATCACCATCTCGCATAATCGACCTCACACTGCCCGAGCTCACGGGTTCGGGTACATAAAAATATTGCGAGAGATGTAGGAGTGCCAGAGAATTGAAAATTTATGTTCAGCAAATTTCAAGCATTGCCGAGTTACTTCGGCGGAAAAAGAAAATTGGTCAAGCACATTTTTAAACCCATCAAAAAGACCGAGGGAGTTTTTATTGATGCCTTCTTGGGAGGCGGATCAGTAAGCCTCTACGCCAAAGCCAAAGGATACAAAGTGATATCAAACGACATTGCCTTCCGGTCCGTAATTATCGGCCGAGCAATCATCGCCAACAATTCCGTAAAGCTTGAATCCGAGGATCTGGCCAGACTGTTCTTTGAAACCAAGAATGACGGCTTTATAAAGAAAAACTACTGCCCGAAAGTATTCACCAGCAAAATATCTGACTTTTTAGATAACGCCTTTGCATCCGCCAACAAGGTGGAAAATGATACTAAACGATACCTTCTGCTCCATTTATTGATTAAGTTTATTCTTTCGTGCCGACAATTTGGAAAATTTACGCATACCCGGGACACGCTGGACTTGGAAGCCCGAAAATGGGAGTGGCCTCTCCGGTCCAAGTCTCATGCACCGAAAAACCTGCGGATGATCCAAAACCCGATGCTTACTTTGGAAAAATTAAAAGATGAAATAAACCATGGCATCTTTGATAACCATCAGGATAACGAAATACACCAAAAGGACGTGTTTGATTTCCTCAAGACCGTTCAGGGTGATGTTGTTTATTTTGATCCTCCTTACCCTGGCTCTTCTGCCTATGAAGTCGAGTACGGGATTTTAGACAACATCCTCGCCAATAAAAAGCTGGATAACAAACCGAGCGGATTCTCCAACAACGATGCCGATGAATTCTTGGAAAAAATGTTTGAATCGGCCAAGCACATTCCGCAGTGGATCATTTCGCTCGGCCAAAATAAAGAGGACGTGGGAGTAAAGCCGGAAAAGCTGTTGGCGATGGTGCAAAAGTACCGCAAAGCCGAAGTGCAGATGATGGAACACAAGTGGAGCGTGGCCAACGCCGGAGGTCGAAACCAGAGCAACAACATCGAATACATGATCGTAACTTTATGAAAAAAGAAAAAACCGAAATCAAAACAGTGAAAATAAAAGAGTGCGTTCCGAACTGGTGGAATCCGAACGAAATGAACGCACGCCAATTTACCTCGCTGAAAAAAGCTCTGACCAAATACGGGCAGACCAAACCGATCCAAGTCGGTGTCTGGCCGAACATGAAAGTCAAAGACGGCTACGTGATCGTGGGAGGTTATCACACTTGGAAAGTGCTCGGCGAACTGGGCGAAGCCGAGATTGAAGCCAATATCCACAATTTCAAGAATGAGGACGAAGCCAAGCTTTATGGATTGACCGATAACATTCACGGATCTAACCAGCAAATAAAACTCGGCAAGCTGGCCTACGAGCTGACCCAAAACGGATATTCAATCAAAGATATTGCCCAGAGTCTTGGCGAGGAGGATATCAACGTGAAAGATGCTCTCGACTTAGTGAAAGATGAAATAGAAAAGAAAATGATTGAGCTTAAAAAAGCCGAGCGAGAAAACACTGTCGTTTTGAATTTTATCGTAGACAAAGACCCGGAAGCATCAGCTGATGAATTTATAAAAGCCGTGACTGTATTTGCGAAAGCAAAAGGCGTAAAGGTCGAGAAAGCAGTCAAAGATATTAATAAGCAAAGAGAGACTATCGCCCTAATGAGTTTCAATGTGACCAATCCGCAAAAGGGCGTGATAGACGAAGCGTTAAATACACTGTCAAAAGAAACAAAAATGACCGAGAGTGAGGCGATCGCCGAGGTGTGTAGCCGATTTATAAATACACAAAACGGCAACATTCAGAAACAAGATACAACAAAATGAGCAAAAAAGCCGACATCAAGAATGCAAAGTATCAAGAAGCGATTCGCCTTAAGTATAACGGTGAGTCTTATCCTGTTATTGCCCGAAAGCTTAAAACCCCGGTCTCGACGGTCGAAAAATGGTTCGCTTTTGGCGGTCTGCTTAAGGAGGAATACGAACAATACCGAGATGAACAAAACGAAGTCAGAAAATCACAAGCCCAATGGATCATGCACAAGAGCGTTGAAACCGCCGCTTCAATGCTCGTCGCCCTTATGGGCAGTCCCGATGACGGCGTAAAATTTCGCGCGTGCAAAGAGATACTCGACCGTGAACTCGGAAGCCCCAAAGAAACGATCGAGCACAAGGGATTATATGGAACAGGCCTAAGTTATGAACAAATACTCAGAAAAGCCAGAGAGAGACCACCCGACGGTTAAAACGCTGGTGGATTTCGTGAATTTTTTCGACGCTGATCCGAGAGAATTCATCGAGGAGTGCCTGTTCATAAAGACCAAAGACCAGCAGACTGTTCCTTTAAATTTTAATACCGCTCAATCCCTGATTTACAAGAGAATCAAACAGGTGAAAGCCCAAAAGAAGCCGATCCGAATGATTATTCTTAAGGCCAGACAAGAGGGCGTGTCCACGCTTTGCGAGGGTTTGATATTCGAACGGACAGCGAGGTTTGAAAACACCAATTCATTGATCGTTGCCCACGAACCCGAATCAACCGATGCGATATTCTCAATGAGCAAACTGTTCTACGACCTCCTGCCGTTTGATGTTAAGCCGATGCGACGGTACGACAACAAAAAGCAGATGGTCTTAGAGAATCCGGATGAGAAAGGCCGAACCAACAATCCCGGACTGCGAAGCCGAATGGTCATATCAACCGCCGACAAGACAAAAATCGGTAGAGGTCTGACCATCCACAACTTCCACGGGTCAGAGGTGGCCTTTTGGAAAAACGCCAAGGCCTTGATGCTCTCAGTACTGCAATCAATTCCGAGTCTGCCAAACACCGCTGTCTTTCTTGAATCAACCGCTAATGGCTTCGGAGGTGACGGCGAATATTTCTACCAAATGGTGCAAGATGCCCTGGCTGGTAAGAACGAATTTGAGCTTATATTCCTGCCATGGCACCTGATGCCAGAATACAGCCAACCGTTCGCCAATGAGGCCGATAAAAAGAAGTTTGCCGAAACACTGGATGAATGCGAGAAAGAATTGCTGGCTAAAGAGAATCTGAAATATGAACAGCTGAAATGGCGTAGATGGGCAATCCAAAACCTCTGCGGTGGCGACACTGACAAATTCAAACAAGAATACCCAGCCACCATCGAGGAATCATTCGTTGCTTCAAGCAAGGCAGTAATCCCGAAGCAGTACATCGAAGCCCAGAGCAAATTCGTAAGGCAACCGATAAGAAAGCTGGATGACATCCTGATATACGAGGAACCTAATCTGAACCATTTCTACAGCTTGGGTGCCGATCCGGCCGAGGGTATCGGACAAGACGACTCGGCGATCACAATCATCGACAAGATGACCGGACGAGAAGTCGGAAGCTACATCGGGCAGATACAGCCAGACTTATTCGCCAAGAAAATCAGACAATCGGCCGAACTGTTCAATAACGCTCTGGCAGTAATCGAAATAAACAATCACGGACTGGCGGTAATAAACGCTCTCAAGACCGAATACTCAAACATCTACCAACGGACGGTCTTTGATAAAGCCACGAACACCAAGAGAAAAGAGCTGGGATGGAAAACGAGCCAAACCACCAAACCTCTGATGGTCGATGACTTTATAGCCGGATTGCGTGACGATGACATCGGACTATCAAGCCAAGCCACTGTCAGCCAGATGATGACATTCGTTCATACCAGCGAAAGCAACAAATACGGCATGGGAGCGGAAACCGGACAAAAAGACGATGCTTTAATTTCGGCAATGCTCGCCTGGCAAGGATTAAAAGAACTGCCAAGCGAGATGCCAATGTCACGAAAAGGTCGAACAATAAAACTTTATTAAATATGGCAAACACAAAAGAACTGCAAAAATTTAACAGCGAGTACGATGAAGCCAAGAAAAACTTCCTGTACTACTACAAGCCTGAATTTGATCGGGCTTATAAGCTGTTCTCCTCTTTCAACGGCGATCGTGCCGAACAGCTTGAAAGAACCAATGACGGCGAGGTTTGGCAATCAAATGTTTTTATTCCTCAAGTTTTTTCATACATTAAAACCTTTTTGCAAAAGACAGTCGGAATAACCCCCGACTTCAAGCTCGAGGGCAAGAACAGCGAAGCATTAAAAGACCTTGTGCTGTGGCTCTGGGAGATCGGCATGAGCGATGACCTGATTGATTACTTCCTGCAAGTATTCATCTGCGGAACGACGGTCGGCAAAGACTTCCTGCGTAAGGAAACCAAGAAAAAGAGACAAAAAGAAATCGGCATCGTTGATAAAATCAAAAAGCTTATTTTCAAGACAGCAACATCCAAGATCGTCTTCAGACCAGACTTTGATCCGGTGGATATTTATAACTTCTATCCGCATCCGAGAATGAAAAAGATTGCCGATCCATTCCCGGTATTCCACCGCTATGTCCTGACTCTGGATGAGATGAAAGCCCAATATCCCGATATAAGCGAAAGTGTCTGGAAACAATTCCTCAATACCGAGGGTGAAGTCGTGAAGTCCGGAGGTGACACCACCGACTACGCCTATGTCCGAAAAGAAGTCCTGATCCAGCTTAGAAAAAATATCAGAGAAACCACTAAGGCCTCAACTCCTGTGGAGGGTAACTCGAATAATGCAGTATCCGCACCGACCAGCGATGAAAAGCTGTTTGAAGTCGTTGAACGCTGGATTGACGAGAGGTTCACCGTATTCCTGCCGATGGACGGAACGCCGATAGAGATCAAGGACGGCGACAACCCATACGATCACGAACAGAAGCCATATTCCCGAACAGGATTCTTCCCAAGACCGTTCTCGTTTTACTGGCTCGGTATTCCAAAGCTTGTCGACCATTTGCAAGAACTTCTCAATTCCGTAACCAACCAAAGAGTGGATGCGGTGACAATGAAAATTCACAGCATGATTGCGGCCGCACCGGTGGCTCTGCCCGGTTACAAGCAATCAACCATAACGGTCAAACCTCTCGGAATTTTATGGACTAATGATCCGAACTCGGTCCGGGAATTAAAATTCGGCGATGTTAATTCCTCTGCATTTATAGAACCAGACCACATCAAAGAAGCCATGCGTATTGCCGTCGGTGTGGATGAATTCACTACCACGGCCGGTGTGGACAGAAAAGAAACTGCAACCGTTGCCTCATTTATGCGAGAAGCAACGCTCGAGGGCGTGAAGCTGTTCCTGATAATGCTTCGCAATTCCTACGTGATGCATTTTGACCACTGGATCAGCATGATCAAGCAATTCTGGACAAAGAAGTCTGTAATGCCAGACAAGGCCGTAGCGATTCTGACCAGACACGGACTTATAACCGATGCCGATGAAAGCGTAAACGGACTCTTTGACGATGAATACGAAATGTCGCTCGAATCAACCACTTCTCTGGCCACGTCATCCGAACTTAGAAAAGCCAAAGATTTGGAACTGTGGGAACTGATAAAAGACGTAAACGAGCTGACCGATGCCGAGACCGGAATCGTGTACTCAATCAAGAAATTCAAAATACTGATGAAACTTTTTGAGGATTACGGCTGGGAGCCGACCAACTATATCACCGAACAAAAACAGCCGGTTTCGATGCCGACAGACCCGAATATTCCAACGGGCGAAGCTCCAGCAATTGATCCAAACGAAAATCCAGCACCGCCGCTTCCCGGAAATGAAATGGGAGCGATGCTGGGTAACGCACTAAAACAATAAACCTATGAGCGAAAAAATAAACAAACAAACCGAGGAAACCATAAGCAATTTGTACGAGACAAAATACTTTGAAGCGTTGTCCGAGCTTGTTGCCGATGAATTGGAAATAACCAAGACTTGGCTGTTAAACAAGGGACTGCCCAATGACGACATTCGGCACTATCAAGGTCGAGCCGAAGGACTGGGAGTCGTGCTATTGAGAATCAAAGCAATCCACGATGAATTTATAAAACCAAAACTATGAAAACCTGACATTAAACAATCAAAGGAAATCGCCAAATTTTGAGGGGTTCAGCTGGCCTCTTAAGATGGGATTTCTGGCGATTTCCACATCTTGAGAAGCCAACCGAGCCTCCACAAAGGGGCTCGGTTTTATTAACAGACGGACGCTTTCAAGGTCTTTCGTGAGGTCAGACTTAACAAAGAACAATCCGTCATTAATACGCCTATGGAAAAACCAAACAATTCCGGCGCCGATCCGAATCCAGCACCATCATTCGATGATGCGGTCGGAAAGGAACAACCGGTCAATCAGATTCCGTCAGGCACTCCGAGCGGAGAGCAACCTGACAACAAACCGGACGCTTCGGGCGAAAAGCCCAAAGATCAATCCGGCGTAACGCCTGCCGATAAAGGCGAAAGTCCCGAGGGAAAACAACCCGAGGGCAACAAGTCCTTCTGGGGCAAGTTCAAGAGCGAGGATGATGCTAAACGCTCATATGATGAAGCCCAGACGAAAATAATCGATCAAGGAAAAGAGATCAATGAATTGAAAACGACTCATGAGAAAAACGAACAGTTTCTCTCGGTGCTCGACAAGGCATTGGTCAAAAATCCCCAATTGGCCGAACAGCTGAAAGCAAGTCTTGCCGAAGCCATGAAAGCCAGCGATGACGAGCCGAAGGACACGCCCGATATAGAAGCACTCCTCGACAAGAAGCTTGAGGAACGAGATATGAAAGCCAAGACAAAATCCGAGATCGACAAATGGATCGAGGATCATCCGGATTTCAAAGAGCCGGAGCTTGGACATCAAATTCTCGACATCATCGAGAAAGAGAAACTCCCGTTCAATGCTCGGACACTACAATTGGCCTACGACTCCATAACCAAGGATGCCCAAGCCAAGAAAGCGACCGAGGAAGCTTTGAAAAAAGAGGAAGTGAAAAATCTCGAGCGAGAAAATGCATCAGGTGTCGGAGGCGGTACGCCAACCGCCAAAGGCCAAACACCCAAAGATAACCCCTTTGACGATCTTGTGGGTGAAAGTATCAACCCTAACCGAGTCAGGTAACGCTTATAAGATTTGAGGTCCTGTGAGCGGTCACCGACTCGATAACATAACAAACAATTATGCCTGAACCAACCCATATCATTGGTACGAGAAATACGCTGACGATCGAACAGTCACAGCGTATTCCCGATGTCGATGACAAAATATTCCTCCTTGAACCAGGCGAATCACCGCTCACTGCTTTCTTGACTCAAATCGGAAAGATCGGAGACGGCGGAGGCAAGTTCAAGGGCATGGCTCTACAAAAGAGAGTCGTGTACAACCCGGAATTCACTGAATACGAGGATTCATATTCCGGCGTCTGGGCCCAGATCAACAACGGTGCTGGTTACAACGACTCAGCTACTGAATTGGTCGTAGACAACCCGGGCGGTTCGATATTCACCAAGTACGATCTGATCAAAAACACTCGTACCGGTGAAATCATGCGTGTGACTGCGGTCAACTACTCCACTCACACGATCACCGTAACTCGAGGTGCCGGTGCCACGGCGGCCGCCGCCATTAACAATGACGACTGGCTCTTAATCATCGGTCCTGCTTTTGAGGAAGGATCAAAGTCTGGCGATTCCAACACGACCAAACTCGTGAAAGTCACCAACTACACCCAAATCTTCAAAACCAAGTTCGGTGTCACTGCAACCGAGAACGCTTCGAAGCTCTATCCGTCCGGTAGTCCGGGTGCGGATCTTAAATACTTGCGTGCCAAACACGGCATCGAGCAAGCCAAGAAAATCGAACGCGCGTATTGGTTCGGTGAAAAGAAAGAAGTCACCGGTCCCGATGGCAAGCCTCTCCGCATAACCGGAGGTGTCTTGGAAGCCATCATCTCTGCGGGCAACGTGCAAGATGAAGCAAGTTCCGCTTTAACCGAAGCAGAATTCCGCTCGTTCTTGCAGAACTATGCCTTTAAGTATGGCTCGTCTGAAAAATACTTCTTCTGCGGAAACACCGTACTCGGATATTTGGAAAGCTTTGCCACTGGCAAGCTATACCTGACTCCGAGCGACAAGACCTTCGGTGTGGAAGTGAGAAAGTATCAGTCTTCATTCGGAACGCTGAACATTGTCCGTCATCCGATGTTCGACAATCAGTATGCCGGTATGGGAGTCGTGCTTGATCTCTCAACTTTGAAGCATTGTCCTTTGAACGGTCGAGACACCACGCTCGAAACCAACATTCAGGACAACGATGCTGATGAGGAGATGGATCAGTACAAAACCGAAGTCGGTCTACAGAGAGTCAACTTCGAGAAAAACGCCTTGATCAAGGGCGTAGCTTAAGCCTGATCATCGGCTCTGCTCTGACTCGCTGGCTTTCAAGATTTGGAAGCCAGGAGTAAGGGTGGAGGCCATCAATTAAAAACTTTAATCAACCAACTTATATGGCTAAATACAATTCCCACATCAAAAAACTGCGAATCGTTCTCAAGCCGGCCACGCCGGTATATGAGGGCGGAGTGAAAGTCGGCGATCAGCCGGGTGAATACGCCCAGTTTGAGGATGGCCAATTCGAAACTCAAGACGAAGCGATAATCGAAAAACTCGAATCGCTTGGAACATTCAAGATTGACTTCTGGAGGGTCTCCGAGGAGACATCTCCGACCGAGGATACGACGGTGGACAAAGACTTGGCCAAGCTGACCAAGAAAGAACTCCAGACTCTGGCTAAGGATAAAAGTGTCGAGGTCGACGGCACCGAGAGCAAAGAGAGATTAATCGAGCTTTTGCTTAACAAATAAAATCGGCCGAGGTCGATAACCAATTCAAACTTATGCCAATAGTATCTGCGGACTTAAAAGAATATAAGTCATCCAATGCCAACTCAGACGGCGGTGGAATTTCCGCCACTGAAGTCGTGGATAATACCGACAACAACTTATTCACCGACATCACCGGTGATGAAGCTTCTGCCGGAGGAACAGAATATCGAAAAGTATTCCGTAAAAATAACCACGGCTCGCTGTCTTGGCAAAACGTGGTCTCGTGGCTTCAAAGCCAGCCGACCAATTCAGCCTTATCATTCGGATTCGGCGTAGATCACGCCGATGATGCCGACGGTGCTCAAGGAAACATGTCGGCTTTTTCCGGTAATGCGGTAGTGGCCGTAGTTTCCGACGGTGCCGACACCAGACAAGTGACGATTGTCGGCGAGGATGCATCAGGAAACAGGCAGACCGAAACCCTGACGTTAAACGGCACAACCGAAGTCGTGGGAGCTCTCACATTCTCCAAGCTTTATGGTGCTTATGTAAACTCACTCTCCGCATCCCGTTCGGTGACGATAAGGCAAGGATCGGGAGGAACTTCAAGAGGCGTGATCGGAATAAACAAAAAGATCAGTTTTATCTGGTATGGCAAACGCTATTCCGGAGGTTCTCTCGTTAATGCCGAGGGTGGCGACATGGCCAGCAAAGCGACCGGACTAAAACACGGCGACATCGCTTCAGCTGGTAATTTCGGCGTGTGGTATCGCATGACTTGGCCTGCCGGTGCCGGTGCGGTAACGGCAACAACCACGCAAGTGAAATCCGAGGGCGACACTGCGGCCTAAAAAGTTTATAAGCTATGGCCAAAACATTCCTAACAAAAAAGAATAATGCCAAAAGCACAATCACGGACAATCCGCTTCTTTCGGTAGCGACAACTTTGAATGTGCTGACTGGCGACGGCTCAAAATATCCGGATGCACCGTTCCATGCGACTTTGTATGCGAGCGATCCTGCAACCAGCGAGATCGTGAAAGTGACGGCAAAATCAACAGACCAATTCACGATCGAAAGAGCCAAAGAAAACACCACTGCCCAGGAATGGCCTCAAGGCACACGCCTTGAACTTTTGGTCACGGCCAAACTTTTTGACGACTTGCAGACAAGAACAGAGGTTGTGGTCGCCACTGACGGTTCTGGCGATTATAACTGCGACGGCACGGCCGATCAGACGGAAATAAACGAAGCGATCAGTAACCTGCCTGCCGGTGGCGGAATCGTAAGAATCAAAAAAGGAACCTACAACCTGACCGGAATCATTGAAATCTTAAAAAGCAACGTTGTCTTGGAGGGCGAAGGCTCGGCGACCATATTGCGAGCCGCGAATGCCAGCAACTTGGGAGATATTGTGAGAGTCGGAAACGGAGGCACGACCAGCTACCAAAACATCATCATCCGAAAATTCATGATTGACGGCAATCAATCCAATCAGACATCGGGTGCCAGCAGTCCGCTGGTGTTATGGGGTACGAGCTCTTACAAACACAGCCGAATCACTGTCGAGAACATGTGGCTGACCGGTGCAAGACAAGATTGTATGAAAGTGATTGCTGTTGAGGACAGCGTGATAAGGAATAATTTTATTTATTCCAATACCGGAGCCGCGATCGGATTGTTTACCACTTCTCAATACATCAGCATCACCGGAAACATTCTGACATCGAATTCCTACGGGGTATACGACAATGCCTGCAATTACTGCACCATGACCGGAAATGTCCTGCGAAGCAACGGCTACGGTTTCTATGTGACCAACGGCTGGCGAGAAAACATATCGGGCAACACGATATTCACCAGTACCAACTACGGTGTGTACCTGATCGGAGCTCAAAGAGTGACCGTAACCGGAAATAATTTCTACGGCGATAACTGGAGCATCGTTGTCGGCAACAGCTCAAACATCACCCGATACAACGTGATCACCGGAAATGTCATCGCTTGGCCTACGAGCCAAGGAATCGCTTTGTACTACGGAACAGGAACAACTGTGGGCAATGTAATCACCGGAAACCATATCTTCGGGGCCGGTGGACATGGAATATATCTCTACGCTTCCTCTTACAACACGATCACTGGCAACGCTATCGACAATGCTTCAAGAACCACCACTAACACATCACACAGCATCTATCTCTCAGATAACGGTACGGTTTACTCAACCTACAACGTAATCTCATCAAATAATCTGCAAGCGACCCAAACCAATAAAGTCGCCTACCACATTCGAGAACAAGGTGTGAGCGATGATTATAACCTTGCGATCGGCAATATCTGCAAAGATGCGGTGACCGGTCAAATCGGCCTGCAAGGTGCCAACTCTGTGCGAGGTACTAACATCCCAGCTTCGGGCTAAAAGAATTATGTTCAACGCTTATCAATTCAACACCGCACAACTTAACAGCACTGCGACCAAACCAATCGCAAAAGTGATGAATTATGCGGTGGATGTTCTTGGACTGATAGCCCGACCGATCACTTATGTCTTCGACCAATTCGTCTCGGTTTTTAATCTGACAACCTACAAAGCTGACATCCTGAACCTGATAGAGAAAACCGAAACTTACGTATTGGATGTTTACTCGGTAATCAGTAAAGCCATCTTGTATCTGCTGGATGTTAAGAATTTGATCGCCAATACCATGACTTACTCATGGGATTTGCGACAGCTGATATCTAAAACATTCTCGTATGTGTGGGACGTGATCGGCGGTGCGTTAATGGGAGTGATTTATAAGCTGGATATCAGACAGCTGGCCGAAAAACAAACAAGATATCTGCACGATATTTTGTTCACGCTTAGCAAAACACTGACATACCGCTTTGACTCGTTTCTTTCCGCAATCAGTCAGACCATCTACAAGCTGGATATCAGGAATCTTGCGACAAAGTTTCAATCTTACCTGATAGATATCGGCGGTGTAGTAGCGAGAATCCACAACTACAAACTCGACATCTTAAATCTTGCCGATAAAGCGACTAATTACATTCACAATATCAGAGCCTTGATCGCAAAATACTGGACTTATGGTTTTGAGATCAGAAGTTTAATCGCCAAGACACAAAGATACATCCTCGACATTCTCAACACGATCGGAAAGACAATCAACTATGCGTTGGACATCTTACTTCTCGCAGTAAAACAGTCGGCTTATATCCTCGACATCCGAAATTTAGCAAACAGACTGACAGGTTATCTATTCGATGTAAGAAATTTGGCCGAACGAATAACCGCCTACAAGCTGGATATCAAAATACTCGTCGCCAAGATTGAAAGATATCTGTGGGACATCAGAAGTTTGATCGCAAAAACAGGAACTTACGTGCTGGATGTTCTAAGCAAAATTGCCAAAGCTTGGATGTACGCATTCGATGTCCTGATCGGAATCGGAAAACAATGGTCATACGTTCTCGATATCAAAGGACTTATAGCAAAGGTTTGGACTTATCGCCTCCGCATTTGGAAAGTCATCGAGGGAGTAAAAATCGCCGTTGAGTTTTTATCAGCCAAGCTGTCGGTCCTGATGTTTTCGGCAAAAGAAACTCTTGGCCTTACCACGGCCAAATCAAACATAGAGGTCAAAACCGCACGGCAGGATCAGCAGATGCAGACTTCGAAAACCGACATCAATCTGCCAAGCAATAAAAAAGACATAAACCTATGAGCATAAAAATCGTACAAAACGACACCAGACCTCCACTGGAATTCAGCCTGACTCAAGACGGCTCGCCGGTCGATCTAACCGGATGCACGGTCAAATTCTACATGAAAGATGCGACAACCGGATCAGTAAAGATCAATGGAAGTGCTTGTGTTATCACCGATGCCACCAAGGGCAAATGCCGATACAACTGGACGGCCTCGGACACCAATACGGTTGCGACTTACCTGGGAGAGGTTGAGGTCACTTTTCCCGACGGCAAAATCCAAACTGGATATAAGCAATTATCAATCATCATCCGTGATGACATTTAAAACCTATGACCAGAGGCGAAATTAAAACTGCAATAAAGAACGAGGTCGATGATCAGACAATCGATTCGTCTTTGCTGAACACGTGGATACAAAGAGCCGATGAAAAGGTGCAAAGCTGGAGACCGCCGGAGGATCGGGATCAGACATTCGACTATTGGGATTATTTAAAAACCGAACAGCCGTTCACGACGGTTGCCAATCAGGAAAAATATCCGGTACCGGAAAATTACCGAGCGTTTATCGAACTCAGAATAGGGACAGACAAAACACCTTATAAGCTGGTCGACTTCCGAGACAGAGACAAGTTTGATGACCATGCGGTGTACATGCTGGGCGGATATTTCTATCCGGTGGCAACTCCGACAACCAACGGCAACGCCATGAGATTTGTCTTTGTCCGAATATCTGATGACTTTGCGTCCGACAATGACGAACCGGAAGTCGAAAAACTCTACCATCAAGCTTATGTCGAATGGGGCAAAAAAATGTACTACAACCAGCAGGGCGACACCGAACTGGAACGACAAGCCGATAATAACTTCGAGAGGGTGATGCTTGGAAAATGGCGTGATCAAGAGCTGGCCAGAATGGCCTCGGCTTCGGATCAAGCGGAAATTTCAAGAAGCAGTCTCGTATAAAACAGCTATGGCACTACCTAAGAAAATTTGGAAAACATCGCAATTCCATAAAGGCATCTCAAACCTTAATGCCGAGGGCACCTTTTGGTTTTCCAACGGCCTGGAATTTGATCAGTATCCGCCATATTTGAAAGTGGCAAATAAATTTTTTAAGGAAAGCGACAGTGTCAGCGTGCCGGGACTCGATGAGCCGACCTATATGTGTTATTTCAATTACCGATACTACTGCGTCAATCACGATGACGGGAAAATATTTGAAAACGATTACAGCAGTTGGGTCCAAGTACACGACAGCGTGAACATCTGGGGAGGAAGCGGATTGTACGCCGATGACGACTACATGTACTACGCTGGCAGTACTTGGGTCGGACGCTTTGATAAAAACACATGGGTGGACAACTGGCAGTCGTTCAACGTGAACACCGCCTTTGACGATGTTCCCATTACGAAGTTTTTGAAATTTATTTGCTTCGGAAATAAAAACTATCTGGCCACGTGGGACACCGGTGCCAGCGTATGGAATCCAAACAAACTGACCTTGCCGACCGGGTATGTGATTATGTGGCTCGCACCGCTTACTGACTATCTGGTTATTTCCGCCCACCATCCGACATTCGGTTCGGCTTTATTTTTCTGGGACGGCTATTCGCAGACTTATAATCGAGTCCTGCAATTAACCCAAACGCAAAGTCTTGCCGGAGTGGTCGACAAGAATGTCCTGTACTTTCTCACAAGAGACGGCTGGATTTGCCGATTCAACGGGTCCGGAATTGAAAAACTAAACCGTTTTCCGGAAATGAGCCACGAGGACTACATCTCACTTAAAGCCGGATGCATGAAAGTCTATCAGGGCACCATTCTCATAGCTAAAGGATCAAACACTTACGATGTGAGTCGCAGAAACCAGTATTGCGGAATTTGGTGCTATAACCCAGCAACGAACGCCCTCTATTTCAAACACCGAGTATCAAGCGGTGCGGTTAACCATGTGACTCCCGGAGTGGCGGTCATGTACGGACTCTTTGTCGACAACAATACGATCCGGGTGATGTACAGCGACGGCAATAAATCCATCATCGACGTGAATCACGAGACCGGAACATTCAGACCTTACGAATTCGGGGCGTATTGGATCAGTCCATTAATCGACAACGAACCGTATCTCCGCAAGAGGTGGAAACAGTTTATTTTGAACTTTTTTAAGCCGATGCCAAACAGCAGTTTTGCCCGGTTCGAGATCAAATACAACATCACCGAGCAAAACATAAGAGATCAGGCGAAGTACGTGACTGGTGGTAGCTATGATTATTTTACGCTGTCATCGATACCCAGCTCATTTGAACTTGGTGATGAAGTGATTGTTCTCGCCGGTCCGGCCGCTGGACAGATACGACACATAAAAAGCATAGACACTGTGACCAAGACAATCTATCTGGACGAGAGTTTGTACTATTCCGGTGCCTCACAGGGATATTTGCAAGCCGGAGATTATGTGGCGATCACGCCTTTCAAAAGACTCGGAACAATTAAGGGAAACGAAAACCAAGGCAAGGTAAATAAAATGCTTCGGTTTAATGCGAGGTCGAAAAAAATTCAATTTAAGGTCGAGGTCTGGAGTAACTCCGGGTACTCTGGCGAATGGGACATGGGAGTAAAAGACGTATCAGCTGTTTTTGTCCCGGACAGAATAATCAAATAAACATATGGCTAAATTCACTTTGGAAAAAATAGATACCGAAAATGTAAAAAAGATTGACACTCAGGAGTCAGTCTCAATCGTGAACGTTCCTGCTCTGCAAAAGCAGAAAGAGGAAATAGAAAAACAAATCACCGCTATGCAAAAACAACTCGTCCAAATAAATGAGGTCTTGGACGAATATAAAAAACTTCCATAAACATGAACGACACACCAAACAATAAAGATCAGCCGTTTGATCCGAATCTGGGTTCGATACTCAACCTGCTCAGAGATATTCCGGTGTTAAACACACCGCCGTCCGATACGCCAAGAACCCCGATCAGCTTCGCTTTGTACGATAACGGAAGTACGCGACGCTTTTATATCTTTTTCAACGGAGTGTGGAGGTACGCAACGCTAACTTAAAAAACTATGTCGCAGATAACAATACAAAAAGGTCAGACCCTTTCGGGAATCGCCAAGCAATACGGCACCACCGTAAACGATCTTCTGAAAGCCAATCCGACTATCAAGAATCCGAACCTGATATACGCCGGTTCTGCCTTAAATTTGCCCGGATCGCCAACTTCACCCGTTGTTGCCCCTAAGGCGAGCGTTCCGAGCCCAAGTCCCACCGTGACACCTTCTAAACCCGTAATACCCCCTGTTGCCCAAAATTCGAGCCCAGGGACGAGCGGTGTTCCTGAAAAGACCACGCTGTATGGAACTGATGTGCCTTCCAACACCTCTTTGCTCAAACAATACCGGTCCGAACTAGGCCTTGATACTTCCTTAAAGAGCATGCAAGACAGCCAGACATCCTATCTCGACACTCTCAAGAATTTACCAAAAAAGTCTGATATCTACCAACAGGAGAGAACGAAAAGAGGAATCGATACGATGGAAAAGAATTTGCAAAGCTTGGATAACAGGCTGGCGACAATGGAGGAAGCGATCAATAGTTCGGAAAAGGATATCAGAGACAGAATTGTTGGAAGTGGCGGACTCGTCACCGAAAGCCAAACCCAAAGATTGGTCGCTTCGGAAAAGCAACCGCTTATAGACGAATACAGAAAACTGCTCAATGAAAGAAACAGGCTTGCAACTCAAATGGGCACTGCCGAGACATCGGCAAAAGAAATTGCCGGTATGCAATATGAGGATTCAACTTTGCCTCTTACTGTCGCCGAAAAAACTCTCGGATTCCAGAAAGACCAATACAGCGTACTTGGTAACCTGTTAAGCCAAGTATTCGGTGCCTCAGAAAAAGATGTTGCGAACCTGATTGATTCCGCCAAATACGGAAAAGAGCAAGAAAAGAAAGAAGCTCAAGACGTTATCGATCGAGCCATAAAACTTGCCCAGCTGGCCAATGATACTCCAGCCGGAACGGTGCTTGATATTGCCGGAACGAAAGTCTTAGGTACAAAGAAATCATCAGGCAGTGGATCGGATGGCGGTTCGGCGAGCGATGTCGAAGCGTACGCATTGGAACTACTGAACAACCCGAACTTCACAGCAAGCAATGTCCCTCAGAACATTCGAGCTCAAGTCCTTCAAAAACGAGATCAGATCATAGCTGAAGCAAATACTCAACAGCAAGCAGATGCGGAGGCCGCCCAAGCACTGAAAGCGAGCCAGCCAAAGATAACAGCCCAAGACTTCGGTGCTGGGGTCAAAGATGTATTCACTCAAAAGATTCCGAGCCTTGCGAAGTCCGGATACAACACAACCAAGAACTTCTTCAAGGGTCTATTCGGCATCGGAAATTAAAACGCTATGGCTTACATTAAAGACCTTAAAACTGGAAAGTATATAAACACCGGATCTGCACCGGCCTCTCCTCCACTCACAAGATCGGCACCCGGTACTGCCATTAAGTACCAAAAGAATGCCGAGGGAAAGTACGTAACGACTGAAGTTGAAAAACCGGCAGGAAAACCGAACGTAACAACAGTCGAAGGACTGCGAGACTTTGCATTGCAAAATAATGTGGATGTCTCCTCCACTCAACCAAAAGAATCGACGTTGCAGAAAATTCTCCACGTACTCAATACCGGAGGATATGCTGTCGGCGGTCTTATAAGCGGAAAAGGGATCATGGCCGGAATCAAAGAACACATCCAGCCGTCTGAAGCCCTCGGCATTAAGAGCAAGGTCGGCGGATTCATTGCCGACATTCTGCTTGATCCGACAACTTATCTAAGTTTCGGCTACGGTGCCGGTGCAAAGCTTGCGACAAAAGCCGGAACAGTAGTCCTCAGTAAGACCGGAACCTCACTGCTCAAGAAATCTATCTTGGAGCTTGGCGAGGAAGGTGCGAGAAAAATGCTTGCCAAAAAGGTGCTTGAGGAAGGTGGCGAAAAGTTTTTGGCCAAGGGCGGTCTGAAATTTGCCGGTAAACAGATACTTCCACGTTCGGCCGTGACTGCACCGTTTAAAGCCGCAGACTGGCTTGTGGAAAAGACTCCTGTGGTCGGGAAAATATATGAGGGTGCAAAAGACTTGGCCGGAAAAGCATTTGTACCATTCAAGAGCATCAAAGATCTGCCCGGACGAATTGGCGAGGAATACATCGATAAATTTTCACAATTCAACAAAGCAACACGGTCCGAGATTGGAAAGGCTGTTGAGGAGGCGTCTGCATTGGGAAATACTGCCCGAAAGGAACTCGGTAAAGATTCCGGTACGGCTGTCGGTCGCATGATTGAAGGAATGACCGAAGCTCCTGCAAAGATTGCCGGTGGAATTGATCAAGTCGCCACTGCTGGCAATAAAGTAATTGACGACATCATTGGCCACATTCGAGGAGAGCATAAACGTTTCGCAAGCCTTGAAAAAGAGCGAGGACTTTTGGAATTTGAATTGCCGGATTATTTGCGTCACTACCTGACACCGGAGGGTCGCGACTTTCTACAAAAGAATTCGGATGTTGCTGAGGAGCTAACAAAGAAAATGAGAGTCAGCACTCCATTTGCGAAATCTCGAACGCTTGATGACACGATCGTGAACATAAACAAATACTTCCGAAAGACTCACGGCGTGAAGTTGTTTGAACAAGATGCATTCAAAGCATTTGCCGGACGTAAAGCCGAGCACATCAAAGCTGTGAATACTTACGATTTCCTAACAGACGTAGGAAAACAATTCGGCAAGCAAGGCGAAGTGATAACCAAAGAATTCAAACATCCAGTGACCGGAAAAATGGCCACAAAAGAAACAATTAAACCGATTTATGAAAACGGCATGCGGTACATTGAAAGCACCGTGCCTCAACTTAAAGGCGTGCTTCTGCCCGAACAGATCGTGAAGCATGTCGAGGAAACTTATAAGGTGCTTACTCATGACGAGGCGACAAAGAAATTCCTCAAAGTTTATGATAAGGCACTCGGCTTCTGGAAAGGATCAGTCACCGGGTGGTTTCCTGCTTTTCATATCAGAAACTCCATTGGTGGAATTTTCAACAACTGGATTGCTGGCGTGACGAATCCTACCCGGTACCTCCAAGGCGACCAAATTGCCCGGGGAGTTAAGGGAATGATCACGACCAAGCTGGGTACAAAGTATTCATACCAAGAAATAAAGGAGATTGCCGAAAAACTGGGAGTCGTCGGTCAGCCCGGTTATTTGGATGTGATGCGTGAAGTCGAAAAAGATATTGGCAAAGGGCCGATATCAAAATTGATGGATCTGCCCAAAGGTGCGATGGAAATAACAGAAAACCGATTGAGATTGCCACTCTTTGTTGATCGACTGATTAAGGGTGACGCACCGGAACAAGCTGCGAAATCGGTATTCCAATTCCACTTCGACTACGCTCCTGAAGCTCTTGCACCGTTTGAGCAAAACATTATGAAGCGACTGTTGCCATTTTACCGATGGACACGAGGCAATATACCGCTTCAGCTTGAACAGATGGTTAAACAGCCAGGCAAGTACGCCGCTCTTGGCAAATTCATTGATAACATCCAAGTCGACAAAGAAAAAGCCAAAGAGGAATTCCAATACCTACCGCCTTATATGCGAGAAGGACTACCGGTCCGACTTGGTGAGAAAGGTGGATTCTCACAATATCTTTATGGTCTTGGTCTGCCGGTCGAGGATATTAACCGACTTTACAAAGGAAGTCCTCAAAGAACCTTGGCCAGCTTTGTCGGTGAGTTATCGCCATTGCTTAAATATCCGATAGAAGCCGGAACCGGACAAAATCTGTTCACTGGCGAGCCAATTATCGAAAACAGCCGAGTGTATCCGTTCGTGAACGCAATACCCGGACTGCGAGACTGGCTGGAAGTAACCGAACACAAAGACAAGAACGGCAACGTGAGTTATCGGGCTAATGCTTATAAGCTTCACTTCTTAAATACGGCATTGGGACGTTTCTACACGACCGCCGGTAAGCTTACAGACGATAAGACATCAGGAGCCGTGAAATTCCTATACGGTCTTGTTGGAGCAAAAGCTAAATCGGTCGATATGGAAAAGGAAAAGTTTTGGCGAGATCAGGAAGTGAAAGATCGACTTGAACAAGCATTGGAAAGTAGAGGTCTGATAAACCAGTATGAGCGTGCATACGTTCCGAAATAATCACATGGATAAAAACTGCTACCAAAACCAAATACAAGATGAGCGTCTCGATCGGGTAGAAAAAACCGTAAACGAAATTAAAGACAATCATCTGGTGCATTTGCAGACTGACCTGACAAAAGTAGGGACGGATGTCGACTGGCTCAAACGGTTCTTTTGGATTTTAGCAACAGCATCAGTGGGAGGTCTGATAACGGCATTAATTAACTTATTAATTTCTGTAACAAAATAATATGGAACTTAAATCATCAAACATCAAATACTTGATTGTGCATCATTCGGCAACAGCCAGAGATACAACCACGTTTGAAGCGGTCAAAAAATATCACATCTCAAAAGGTTGGGGTGATATTGGATACCATTTCTTTATAACCCCCGAGGGCAAGGTACTGCCCGGACGAGCCGAAAATGTCGTCGGTGCTCAATGCCAAGCAGATAGCATGAATTTCAAATCATTAGGAATCTGCCTGCCGGGAAACTTTATGAATGAGGTGCCGACTACCCAACAGTTAGCATCCTTGCTGAATCTGCTTCAAAAGCTGATGTCAAAGTACAACATTCCGAAAGAGAATGTCCTTGGCCACCGTGAGGTCAATGGTGCTTCGACAGCCTGCCCGGGAGATAATCTCCAAAGATGGGTAACCAGCTTCAGGATGCAAAAGAGTGAGGCCGATAACCGGTCCATGATCGCTGAGCAGGTCATGAACCACTTAGAGCAAGCAATCGATAAATTAAAACAATTACTATGAACCCAGCACATAAAGAAGCTTTAAAGCACCTTGTCATCGTCTTTCTGTATTCCGGAGTCTCATCGATCCTGCCGATCGTTTTGGCCTACGTCCAGAATGATCCTCGTTGGGCATTGTTAATTCCGATCATAAACTCCGCATGGTACGCCATAAGCCGGTATCTCAAAGAAAGGAAACTGATAGAGGAGGCCATACTGAGAGGTGATGAATTTTAAGCTAAAATAAGCAATTTACGATTTAATAGACTTTCTGGGCGAAAGCCGGAACCTCAAAATAGCTAGGATTTGCCTTGTAAAATCCCCTTAATTGGCGTATAATTTTATCAAGTTTACTGAATGATAAAGTCCTGGCTGGTTCAAAGTTCGGGACATCCACACCGCACTGTATATTTAGTATCGGATGACTCAAGAGCCCTGTTTTAGGGGCTTTTGTTATAGCCAGAGAATTTCTGTGTTAAAATGGATAATCTGACCAAAGTATTTAAAAATATGGCTGATGTCTTTTCCAAAGAAAAGCGAAGCCAGGTGATGTCCTTAATCCGAGCTAAGAATACCAAGCCAGAATTGGCCCTTCGTAAATTAATCAGCACGGCCTTCTATCCTCTTGGCTTTCGCTATCGGATTCATTATAAAAAATTGCCTGGCAAGCCGGACCTAGTTTTCGTTTCACAAAAGATTGCCGTTTTTGTCGACGGGGCTTTTTGGCACGGATATACCTTTAGAAAGATAAAAAACAGGCTGCCTAAGAAATATTGGCGGGATAAAATCATGTCCAATATTAGACGGGATAAGCAAACCAATCGTGCCCTCAGAAAATTAGGATGGAGAGTTATTAGAGTATGGGATCATGATATAAGTAGGCATTCCGATAGAGTTTTAAATAAAATCTCGGCCGTCATTAATGCGCGAAAGACGGTCTAGACCTAAAAAATATTATGTGTAAAAATAAAGCAAGTACTCTTTTCCATGAAATCGAATAAGCTTCCAAAACCAAACAGCCCTGAGCTGACCTCAATTTTGAAGGGGACCAAGGCTAGGGCTATATATAAGACTCTGTTTGAGAATAAAGAAAGACCTTTGACGATGTCTGAGATCAGGCTGTTTTTAGGGTTAGAAGCAGGAGAGCAAGAACACCTGAACCGAAGGATGCGCGAACTTTATGGATTCTTTAATATAGTGCGGTCCAAAAGAGGCAGTGATACTGTGTACCGTTTAGATTCTGTATCCGAGAAACCCTATCAAACGACTAGCAGTATTTCAATTAAAACTAGGGCATGGGTCCTGCGCGATCAAAGGTGCGCTCAATGCGGACGCACTCCTGTCGAAGACGGAGTAAAGTTGCATGTAGACCACATAGTTCCCAAGGAATGGGGCGGAACGGATGATCCTGAGAACTTGCAAGCTCTCTGTTCCGAGTGCAATGAAGGTAAGAAAAATTTATACTCGAGTTTCAATAAATTTGGAACTAAAATCAAAATTGCTATTAGTTATGATGAGCCTCACAAAAGAATCGGTGAACTACTAAAGGCTTTTGACGGGCAGCCTGTGCCTTCTGAGCTGCTAGAGATAGTGGCTAAAGCCAAGCAGTATCAAGATGATTGGCAAAAAAGGATGCGCGAATTAAGAGAGCTTGGCTGGGAATATACATTCGAGAAACGGAAAGAGGGCTCGAGGTTCAAAACTTATTTTACCCTCAAAAAATTCGCTCCGTGGCCTGAAGGTAATATTAAGGCTGAAATAAGAAAAAGGGAGCTCCAAAAGAAAGCATCTCTTTAAAAGAATTCCGTTAGGCAAAGGTTATTTTTTCCTTTCCTAAGAAAAGAGCTTCTTTAATAGCCTTTCCTACCGCCTCAGCAACGGGCGGAGGGAAAGCATTTCCTATCTGCCGGTAGGCAGCCGTCTTTTTTCCGTAAAATTTCCAATTTGAAGGGAATCCCTGTATAACAGCCGCCATTTCAATCGTAAGCCGGGGTTTTCCATTAAAATCTGCTGCTGGTACTGAGTCTGCTATGCCTCCGCCATCGACTCCCAATGCAGCCCAAGCGGCCTTTGCTCGAGTTGGGCCTAGGTCAGCACCTCCGTGTTTCTTTGATCCTCCCACAAGCGTCGGCGCCACTTTTGAGGCCCGCAGCTTCCACTCTTCCGCGCCTTTCCATCCCTGGCTAGACATTAAAGCGTAAAGGGCTTCGCCGACAGTTAGTAGTTGATTCTCATTTCCTGTCGGCCATTTGAAATATTCGGCATAAGGTTGCTGTAAGGCAACCATTAAAGTTCTTGGGCGTAATTGAGGAACTCCAAAATGAGCCGCATGTAGCAGTTTCCACTCTACCTTATAACCAATTTCTTCCAGCTGTCGTGAAATTTCTTCTCTATAATCTCTAAATTTAGGATCTAACAACCCTCTTACGTTCTCAATCATTACTGCTTTTGGCCTAGTCTTTTTTATAAGTTTCAGCGCAGCAGGAAATAGGTCTCTCTCATCTAAATGCCCCAATTGTTTTCCAGCTTTTGAAAAAGGAGGACAGGGCACTCCGCCCGCAACCAGATCGACCTTTCCTTTGTAAGATTCGCCGTCAAAATTATTAAGGTCTTCTTGGATTACATTCCACTGCGGACGATTTAATTTCAGTGTCGAACAAAATTGAGGTTCGATTTCTACAAGAGCGATATGATCAAAACCCGCACGTTCAAGGCCTATGGCTTGGCCCCCGGCTCCGGCGCAAACTTCTATGGAAGTTAATTTTTCTTCTCTATGTTTCATAACATCTTGTATCACGTATAGCTTTAATTTTTTCTTTCTGAAAGACTCAAGTTTTCTGGAGGATCGACTAATTTACGATTAATCTTATCTAGGTGCTTCTCGATTATAGCCTATAAGCCTTCTTTTTTGAATGTCTTTTATGGCTCATTAATCCTTATTCGCCCTTCCTTTACTTGAATTTTTGATTTAAAATAGCTCATTAATTCTCTTTTCTCTTCATTTGTTCCATCCCTTAGAATATACTTAACATAAGCCTTTAGATCTATTTCTTCATAGTTAGCCGGGGATTGGGCTATACCCAGCACTCGCTTTTGAAGCTTATTTATTCTTTTAATTTCTTCCTCAAATTTATGCTGGATTCCTATGGAATTTAACTCTATCTGGTCTATAAGCTTTTCTAGCTGATTAACGAGTTCCTCTTCCCTTAAATACTGATTCTTACAATGCCTATCTTTCGACCTCCCGCACCCATAATAAATATACTTCGCCACCGTTCCATCTTTCAGCTGCTTATACTTCTCCTCGGCAGAAATACCTGAGCCGCATAAACCGCACGCCATAAGCTTGGTAAAGGCAAACTCGTGACTCTGCCGTACGATATTATCCCGTTTAAGCTGTGCTTGAGCCAGATCAAACAATTCTTTAGTAATAATCGGCTCATGCTTCCCTTGATACCAATTGCCGGAGTTTTTAGGGTATTCAAAAACCCCATAATAAAGGGGGTTTTGCAAGACGCGGAATATGTTTCCTAAAGCCAAGTTGTGATTACCGATTGTCTTGAAATTAAGCTCGAATTTCAGCCAATGATATATTTTCCTTCCCGACCATTTCTCATAGGCCATCTTTTCAAAAATTTTCTTCACAATCGGTGCTCGATCTGGATCGATGATAATCTGGCATCTCTTGTCTATCAGCTTCTGGTTTAAATAGCCGACAGGCGCCAAGCCGGGCCATAAACCCATTTCTACCCGGGCCCTTAAGCCTCGTTTCACATTAATACCTCGATTATCGTTCTCCAGTTTTGCCTGACTTCCTAAAATCATGAGAAGGAATTTTTCATTAGGAGAGTTGGTAAAACGCTGTCCATACGTACGGATCTCAGTTAAAACGTTCTGGTCTATGAGATCGACTATCTTTCCTAGATCGCCGGCGTTTCTAGAAATACGATCTGGTGCCCAGGTAAGTATGCCATTGTATTTTTGATGCTTGAGGTCTTCAATTATTTCGTTAAAAATCGGACGTTCACCCGCCTCTTTTGCTGAATGGGATTCACGTTTTATTTCTACTACCGTTAACCCTTCTCGCTCTGCTAGTTGCAACATCTCTTTTACTTGGGAATCAACGGAAAGGACCTGCCGCTCTTCGGACTCAGTACTTTTCCGAGCGTAGAGGCAGTAGCGTACTTGAGGCACGGCCGTTTGTTTTGCTGCCATCTGTTGAGTTATAGGTGCCATATAAGCTGCATTCATAAGGCAGGCTAATATCTTGCCGGTAAAGCCCGGCTTTCAATGCACACTTATGACGCGATTGCTCTGATGCGTCTACTTTGGCTTTTGTTGGTAACTCAGACTTCACAAATATTCGCGTATGGTCTAAAATGGCCTTACAATTTAAATGGCCTAAACCAGGTGAGGCATCTCCCTGGCATGGCCATAAGTCCTCAACAGTAGAAAGCTCCTAGTCAGAGCGCTGTTGAGGCTATGCAGGGAAACTTGCATAGGTCCCGTAAGGGATCGCTGACCGGGAGCTTTGTGTTTTTCCGGAAGCTGCCTATTTCCAAGTTTTTATGACAAAACAATCATTTAAGGAAGCTTAAAAATTTGCTTATTAATTTATTTTTTAGCAAGATTATATGCCTTTCGTCATACTTTGGATTATCTGCGCTTTTGTTGGGGCAGCCCTTGGAAAGAGAAAGGGTAGGGGAGGTGTAGGATTCCTTCTGGGTTTATTATTTGGCCCTATTGGCATTTTAGTTGTCCTAGCTATCAGAGGAAATCGAAAAACTTGTCCTGCCTGCAAAGAACTGATCCACAAAGAAGCTATTAGATGTCCGAGATGCCAATATGATTTAACTACAACTAATAATCCTCCGGCTGCTTAAGCCGTATTGTCGGGGTAATTTAGTTTTCTAAACACCCCTATCTTCATCAATTAAGTCTTCTAATGTTTTCTCTGGTACTTTAATAGGAATATTTGATTCTGTCCGGTGCGTTAAGATAACATTCTTTTTTTTCGGCTTATATCTTGGAGAGTTGTGGCTGAGCACGTACTTTATTGCTTCTAGCCTCTTTTCTTTCACGAGCAACATTAACGAATGCTCAGCCGCATCGCTCATATTTTCCCTGCCCTGACGCTCGGCCAGTTTTGCTTGTTTATGGAAATCCTTATCTTCTTTACACCACCGATAGTAAGTTGATTTATCAATCCCTGTTTTTATGCACGACAAAGACACGTTCCCGCTTTTTGCGATTTCGATAATCAGCTTGGACTTAGTCTCTGCATCGATCATATTTGTTATTTAATCTTTACCGGTTTTTTACCCGTTTCCTTTTCCCAGCGTCGTAAAATGACTTGGGTATAAACCGGAGACTTTTCCATAATATAACAACGGCGTTTCATCCGTACCGCGCTTATAAGCGTTGACCCACTTCCACCGAATGGTTCAACAATCAAATCATTGCGTTTTGTAAGCACCTTGATGTAGGGGATAAGGATTTCAACCGGCTTCGTACCGAAAATAATCCCCTGGCCGGAAGACTTCTCATCCGCCGCTTTATAGTCAATAAAATCCGTGGGGCAGATCTTCTTGCCTTTTTCGTATGATTCCCAGTGCGGCTTGCCGCTGATCGCGTAGAGCGCGGTTTCATACTCGTTTTCCAAGAATTCGCCTTCATCCTCGGTCCGAGGAGTAATGCCTTCCGTTCCCCCGACAATGGCGATATCATGCTTGTTGAAGAACTTGTTGCTGGCAGCAAAACCCTGCATCCGGTTCGGCACGTGCCAGACGATCATGTTCCTCACCTTCCAGTGCTTTTCCATCTCGTTCCAAATAGTCCGGATATTCTTCCAGTTCTCGTATACGATGATGGAGAAATTTTCCTTGGCGACTTTCCGGATATTGCCCATCCATTTTTCGGTAAAGTCCGGCGGGAGCTCGTCAGTCTCTAAATATCTCCGGTTTTTCTTTGAGCCAAAGCCTCCGTCTTTGTCCTTCGCTCCCTTGAGATAATCGAGGATGTAGGGCGGATCAGTAAAACACATGTCGGCTTTTTGACCGTTCATAAGCTTAAGCATGTCCTCAGGAATCGTAGAGTCTCCGCAAAGAATACGTGATCCGTCTAATTCGTAAATGTCACCTTTTTGCACGGTAACGGTCTGGATATCGATCTTCTCCAACTCTTTCTTTAAATCAAATTGTTCTTCGTGAATCTCCTGTGGAAAGATATTGTCGAGCTCTTCGCTATCGAAACCGACATCAGACAGGAACGATTCATCGAATTGCGCGAGCAAGTCGAGATCAAATTCACCGGTATTCTTGTTAAGGCGCAGATTCAGCTTTTTCTCCTTGGAAAGGTCAGGAATATTCACGTAAACGACTGGTATGGTGACTAGCCCAAGCTCTTTTGCGACTTCGGCTCTGAAATGGCCGCCGATAATGACGTTCAAGCGCTCAGGGGCGCTGTTGCAGATAATGGGGTCAACGAGGCCGAACTGCTGGATCGATTTTTTAAGCTGCTCGGATTGTTCTTTGGAATGCTTGCGCGGGTTGTATTCCGCGGCGCGCAGATTGTTGATAGGTACTTCGATGATACTTATTTTGGGGTTCATAGGTAAGGTTTAAGGTTAAACAAAAAAGCTAATTCCTATCATGGATTAGCGTTTTTTGAGTTCGACCTGGAAACCTCAAAGAATCATTTTTCCAATGATAGGGAAATAATGATTTTCGAGATTCCTGGTCTATTTTCTTCTCTGAAGAGTGGCTACGGCTAAATCCGTATTCTGTGAGCCAAATGAGAAGTTTTTGGTGATCAGGTCCGAAAGATCGAAAGAGGGGTGCTGCATCGGCTGAGCCTGGCAGCTGTAGATAGGATACACTGGGGATAAATTGCGTGTCAATGCTGTCAATAAATCTATTGACGGAGAAGGCTGTATAATGATAAAATTCGATCATCACCACTTCCTTTCATTATTTTTCAGCTTATGAATGAGAATCAACAAAAGATTATTGACCTGGCCAAAAAGAAGAATATCTCCCGAATGAGCTTTCGCGAAATCGGGCGCGAGCTGGGGATTCCGAATCCTCAAACGGTTATCTATCATCTGGATCAATTAAAGAAAAAAGGGGTTGTCTATTCTGATGCCGCTCATAAAACCCGCGTCGCAAAACCGAAGGCGTTTGCGATAGATAAAATTTTCAACATCCCGATCGTCGGCTCCGCTAATTGCGGGCCTGCTTCGGAATTGGCGCAAGAAGATATACAGGGCTATTTGAAAATTTCACAAAAATCGCTCGGCGTCTCCAAGCCCGATGGCTTGATCGCGATTAAGGCGATAGGAGATTCGCTCAATAAAGCGAATATTAACGGTGATGCCATTGAAAATGGCGATTATGTAGTGGTTGACGCAAAGAAGCAGCCGAAAAACGGTGACTATGTCCTGTCGGTTATCGATAATGCTGCAAATTTTAAGAAGTTTTTTAAAGATGAAAAAAGAGGGGAGATCAGGTTGATCTCAGAGTCTACGTTCGATTTTCCGCCAATTGTTTTGCACGAAGAAGACTTTGAGAGTTCTGGTTATTTAGTAAATGGCGTGGCGGTAAGGGTTGTAAAGACTTAGGAAGTTTTATGAGGTATGTATTTCCAAAACCCGCGTCGGAAGATGATTTTGAAGAAATGGTCTGCGATATTTTTTCTCGAATTTTTCAGAATCCCAATTTGCAAAGATTTGGTCGGCGGGGGCAAGACCAAAAAGGTCTAGATATTTTAGGGGGTTTTGCGGGTCAGGATTTTAGCGATGGAAAATTGGCCGCTATTCAGTGTAAAAATCATCCTGCTGGCATTAAATCCTCTAAGCTTAGACGAGAGCTGGAAAAAGATTTAAAGAAGTTTGATAAATCCGGTCTTCAAATTAAAAAATTTTATTTTGTAACAAGTGCCGAGAGTGACAAAGATTTAATAGAGTTTGTTTTAAAGATAAATAAGGATCGCAAGAAAAAGAGGAAAAGTTTAGTAACTATCCGTTTTTGGAATTTTATTCAACAAGAAATATTTAAATATCAAGATCTGGTTTATAAGTATTTCACAAGGCTGCTTCCCTCAGAAAAAGGCCTTGATACCTACATTCCTGATTTAAAAATGAAAAATAGAGAGACTCTTGTCGTAAAATACAATGAACTTATCGATAAAGAAGCCGTGTTGAAAATTCGTAAATCATTAGAAAGAATTATTGAAATTAATCTTAAAAATCTAAAACAGTCTAAAGAATATAACTTATATATAGGCGTTTCTTCAAAAGAAAATAGTATCTCTGATGGAGTAGTTGATCTGAATATAGATTTTAGCGACCTTTTTAAAACTGAAGAGAATCTGGAAGAAAACTTTCGGAATATGGCTTCTTCCCTAAAAGGTCTTTTAAAAATCCTTGATAATAAAATTTTTTCTAAACAGGTAGTTCTATATCTAGAGACTGAGATAAGCCTCGCTTTTTTACTTGGATTATTTTTTAGGAAATATAAGTTTAACGTTAAGATAGTTTTTAAAGACCAGGTATGGACCACTTCTCAAAATGATCTTCAGTATGTAGACCCGCAACTTGTTGATAAAAAGCCGATTTTAAAATTTCCTGAAAATGATCAGGGTGGAATAATAGTAGACGTACGTAACGGTGCTGGCTTAGATATTGAGCCTGAGGTTCAGCAGTATCTAAATTCAATCCCAAATTCTCCCTCAGTCCTCCTGTCTTATAGAGTAATAGGTGAAAGAATCCAAAATAGTGCGCATGCGCTATCTTTTGCAAAAGGAATAGCGGATAAAATTCTTCAGCTCAGAATGTGGAATATTAATCATATCCATCTTTTTTTCGCAGTCCCAAAACCGGTCGCTTTTCTTATTGCTTATTCCCTTAATACTTTAAATAGTAGTTTGCACCTGTATTTTAGAAGCGCAGATCGTACAACTTATTTAAAATCATATACTATCACTAACAATACTTTTTAATATATGGCCTCTCTTAACTCTTCTTTTGAAGAATTTCTCAGTAAAATAGAACCAAATAGCAAAATCCAACAATATGCGCAAAAAGCCCATATTTCGCTTACAGATCATCTCAAAAACGATGCTGAATTTGGGGAATTTGTTGAAAACTCTTTCCTTTACGGTTCTTATAAGCGGCACACTGCAGTTGGCGATATTGAGGATATCGATATTTGTCTAATAACAAATTTTAACTCCAACGATCCTTCATTGAAACCAAGCGAAGTTTTAAGAAAGCTTAAAGCATCGATAAGTAATTTTTATAAATTAGAAAATAATACTGAAATTCAAAGAAAGTCCGTTAAAGTAAAAGATGCTCTCCCCGATAATCCTTCAGTCGAGATTTCGCTTGATGTTCTACCTGCAATCGCACCGTATGGAGAAGACGGTGTTTTATTGGTGCCGGATAAAGAATTGGCAGCCTGGGTGAAAAGTGACCCGAAAGCTCATCTAGCTTATGCCACAAATCTAAATTCGCCAGAAAATAGTAATGGTCGTTACATTCCATTAGTTAAGTTGATGAAATGGTGGTGGAAATATCAAAAGGAAGAGAGGTGGCCTGGCGAGAAACATAAACCTAAAGGTTTTTGGGTAGAATGTTTAACGGGATTATTTTTTAATCCAAACAAGGAAAATTGGGCGGAAAATTTTATAGCAGTTCTTGAAGGTGTTGAAAATAGCTATGGTAGTGCATCTGACGTGCCCGCTTTACCCGACCCAGGTTTGCCGGGTGAGAGCATAAAAACAAAAATGACTAATGAGGATTTTCAAGATTTTATTGAAGTCGTAAAGAATTCTTTAGATTTAGCAAGAAATGCATATAATGAGAGCGATAATTTTCTAAGCTCAAAATTATGGCAGTCAATTTTTGGACATAAATTTCCTCTCTCCGAAGGAAATGGTGGCTCAGAAAATAAGTCGATAAATCCGAGCGTTGGAATTAAACCTCATCGGCCGTGGCATGCGTATGTTGAATGAAAGCGATAAAAAGTGGTTAAAAGAAAAAAATCCAGGATTAGTTATCGAGCCTGATAAAATAACTGGGACCATAAAATTTATAGGCGCTTATAGTCCTTCGCTTGATAAATTTTGGCAAATTGAAAAAGGCGTTGTCCCTAGTAAAGACTCCTATATATTAGGGGGTTCATTTTTGGTGCGTATTCAGGAGAAGGTCGGCCACAGATTTCCCATTCTCTTTTTAGAGGACAGCAAAATTAAAAAAATTCCAGACCGTCATCTTAACTCAGATGGCTCTGCATGTCTGTATGTTCGTTTAGAAGAGAGTTTTGTTCTGCCTAATTCTGATTTTAAAATTTTTTTTCAACAATTAATCATTCCTTTTTTATACGCACAGTTATTTTTTGATAGGAAAGGTTGTTGGCCCTGGGATGAATATTCACATGGTTCGGCGGGGATCTTAGAGTCTTTTTTATATTCAAGTGGAAAAATAAAGGCAGAAGATTGTTTAATAGAGCTAAAAAAATCCAATGATTGGGAAGATGTTAAAAGGATTTTGTCTCAGAAGAAGATTAAAGGCCACTTGACGAGATGTTTTTGTCCGAAAAAGGATTATTTAAGACGCTGCCATTCCGATGCTTGGAAGGGGATTATAAAGTTGCATGAAGATATGATTGCTCAAAGAATTTTGATTCCTTAATTCTTTTTTAAGCAAGAAAAACGTAAGTATGGAATTAAATCTCAAGCCAAAACAGTATTATATCGACCTTTATGATCATGGGACGGTCGATATTTGTCGGAGGTTCGACAAGTCATCAGCCGATTATGATCCTATGGAACTTAAGAAAAATAAGATATCTAAACGGCAAACGCTCTTAATAGATAAAGGAGCTCGGCAATGGCTCGTTCATGTGCAATCCGGCGAGCGGCATTTGAATAAGGAAAAAACTATTCGCGAATGGATGGATGCTGATCAGAAGAGAGACGAGCTGTACGAATCTGCCCAGCCTCCCGAAGACATCCCTTGCCTCACGTGCCGCAACCGTCTCAAGGTGGCATGCAAGGAACTTTGGACCGAGCACGAAAAAGAAGATCGAGTTCTTTTCATGTACGACTGCCCCAATAAGTGCCTTCCGCATCGTGCGTTCTTTTCCGATGGTGAAGAGTGGAGGACGAAGCAACCTGCCTGTCTTCGTTGTGGATCTCTACTCATCCAAGAATCAGAAGATGACGGGCTTAAGCTCATCACCACATCTTCTTGCAAGAAGTGCAGCCATGCCGAAAAGGAGGAGTATGTCTGGAGTGCAAAGAAAGGGGAAGATATCGACGAGAACTTTGCTGCCGATCGCGACCGCTATTGTATGACCGACGAGGAAGGCAAGAAGTATCAGGATGAAAAATGGAACATAGAACGCATCGGAAAGTTCATGAAAGAATAGAAAGAAAAGGAAAAGATGCAGGAAGAAAAGCTCAAGCTAAATCCGAAAGGTTTTCATCTCGATGGTGCCGGATACGCCTGCTGCATTTGCGGCGATCATACGCCCGAAGGAGATAATTGGCATGAAAAGTACGGAATCAAATGCCTTGTCTGCCAGAAAGCGATCGACGAGGGCGAGATACCAGCGGCTTTGGCGAAGTACAAAGATAGCTGGTACACCAAGTATGATTTTGAGCACTATTTCAACGTGAAGGGTCCCGCTCTTAGAATGTGGATCAAGAAAGGTGTTGTCAGTCCGCGCATCATCAGTCATTAGGGCAAAGGCGAGCATGCGCAGGTATTTCTCATGAGAGATAACAAGAACTTTCTTCCACCGAAGAATCTGTTAAAGAGCCATAGCGTCAACGAGAGAAAGGAAGGTGGAAAGGTCTGGACGCATATGGAACCCTGGTATCGTTTTGTTGATCCGTATAAGTACCTAAAGAAGTGCAGGATTATGAACTATTTGCGTGTTGTTCCACCCGAAGAAGTGAAGGCTAGGGAGGAGGAAGAAAAGAAGAAGTATGAAGAGAAAAAAATCCGTCGAGAAGCTCAAAGAAAAATGCGGAAGTAGTGTCGCATTTGTCGTATTTTGTTTTTTTCAATTGTTTTAACTATTCTATTTCTTACTAAATTTTTATGACTCTTTATATCTATGATACAAGCGGCCGAACAGTAGGTTTCCGGAGAGGAAAGTATATTCACGATATGCATGGTAAAGCCATAGGGCAGATTAACAGGGAGACGCACGTCCACAAGCTCTCAGGAGAATATGTAGGAGAACTCGATCATGACATGGTGGTTGATAAGCATCTGGGCAACCTTGGGAATATTGGAAATCCCGGGAATCCCGGTAATCCAGGTTCTCCGGGCAACCCAGGTAGCCGGGGAAGTGTTAATTATGGTTATCCTGATGTTTTTTCAAAACTTGAAGAATAATACCCAAATCTTGACGCGTGTTAATCGATTATCACCCTCCGGCCCGAGTACCTCAGTTTAGCCGCTCGACAGAAAGCCCAGAAAGCCTTACATTGTTGAAGCTACACTCTCCCGGCCAAATTCATCTCCTTCGCTACGAACTTACTCTATGAATCAAATTAAAATACTGCCGCCCCAACTCCTGCGCGGTAAAAAAATAGGAATGATTGCTCCTGCGGATCCGGTCAGGGGCGTTTGTGCTGAAGAAGCTATCCAGCGCGGCTATAAGTATCTAGAAAGTAAAGGATTCCCTGTCGTAGAAGGGGAATCAGTAAAAATTCTCGCTCAAACCCATACTGCAGGCTCAATCCCTCTTCGCGTAAAAGATATTCATGATTTTGTGCAGCGTGAGGATATCGGCTGCATTATGGCTTTTTGGGGTGGTTTTAATACCAACCAGTTACTGGATTATCTAGATTACGATTTAATTAAAGTACGTCCTAAGATTTTTATCGGCTATTCGGACGTGACCGCCCTTACTACTGCTATTACAACCAAGACAGGGTTGGTAACGTTTTCTGGTCCGGGCGGGATTTCTTTCTCTAAGCCAGAACCTTTTGAATATGCCTGGAATTATTTTGAGAAAGCCTGTGTTAAACCTCAAAAAAATATTTTGATAGAAGCGTCGCCGGAGTACGCTGATGATCTCTATTTTTTGAGAAAAGATAATGATCGCCGGATCATAAAACGCAATGACGGAATAAAGGTATTCGTTAACGGCAAAGCTAAAGGCGAAGTCGTTGCGGGAAACCTACAGACACTGCTCGTTTTAAGTGGCACTCAGTACCTGCCGGATATGGCCGGGAAAATCCTTTTTGTTGAGGAAGACGAAACCAGCACGCCATCGCATGTCGATAGATTTATCTGCCAGGCTAAGCAGTTGGGATGGTTCGAAAAGATCTCCGGAATAGTTTTTGGGCGCTTTACGGAACAGTCCCAGTTCTCCCCGAATGATTCTTTTGAAGATCTTTTGAAGGAATATTTTTCTCGCGCTCAGTTTCCGGTGGTCTATAACGCCGATTTTGGGCATTCAGATCCGATGATTACCATACCAAACGGCGGAGTTTGTTCTGTAGACGGCGGACAGATCAGTTTTGAACAGTCGGTTTCAGCAACATGAAGTAAATCCGTAAGAGCGCCTGAAAGATTATAGATTAAAAATACTATCATTACTCCACCATTCGGGCAAGTATACTTCGGGTTCCTCATTGACCTGAAGATAAATGCATTGTAGTTTTTCTTGTGCGGCAATCGATGAACAAGCGCCCTTTTACAACTCTTCAGACAGGTGGTAAATCATGGAATCTCTCGACCGTCTCTATTTCGGCACCTGGCAGTTGGGAGGGCAGTTCAAAAGCTTTTCTTCCCTTGAAATCGAAGCACTCTTACGCTTTGCTCTTGATTCCGGTATCCGACGTTTTGATACGGCAGCTGTCTACGGTGGCGGGAGAGTCGAGGAAATGCTCGGCCTCTGCCTTCCGGAAGATGCGGTTATCGTAACCAAAATACCGGCGATCCAAAAACCTGATCTTAGTTCGCCCAGGCCGATCCAAGAGTGCTACTCACACGATTATCTCTTTAGCAGCCTGGAGAACTCTTTGCGCCGTCTGCGGAGATCTTCCGTCGATACGGTTCTCCTCCATAACTGGCTGCCATCATGGTCGTCCGCTGGAAACGAAGTTCTTCAATGCCTGGGTGAAATGAAAAATAAAGGCCTGGTCAAAAGAGTGGGGATTTCTCTCCCCGACGACTTCGGTTCCTTGCTCGATCAAACAGTCTTATCCTGCATTGACGTCGTCGAAGCCCCGTTTAATCCAGGGCAGCAATGGATCCTAGAGCAGCTTCCTGACCCGCTTAAGATCAAAAAGGAAGTGCTCCTGAGAAGCTTATTTTGCCAGGGCAAACTGCTTCGTGGACGCTCGGCCGAACCGATACTGCATGACGCGCTCAAACTCGGCACGTCGCTCGTCATCGGGATGACAGCTAAAGAACAGATCACTCAGAATATTGAGTGTCTGAAAGGATCAGTCACATGAGTTCCAAGCAAGAATACTTCGCGGCCGTTAATTCCGAGCCGCTTATTACTATTAAAGGTCGGACTACCGGAGAGGAATTCGCGCTACGCGAATATACCTACGGGGCCCTTGTTCCTGACAATCAGCACCCTCTTTCCTCGGTCAGTGTCTCCAACAGTTCTCTGAGTATCGATCTGTGGATCGGTTGCGCCTGGCAATGCCGATATTGCCATGTTCAGGGAACCTACCAAGATCTGGCGGAACAGGGTGCTATGCCGAGACGCCCGAGACGGCGCAATTCGTTTTCCGTCGATCAAATTCTGGATGAGCTCGTTAAGCATCCGTTTTTCATCGCCGACGAGACGATTATCAGTATCGGAACAGCCAGTACCGAACCGTTCGCGCCGGGGCCGGTCACCGAAAGCACCTTCGAGATCATGAACGCCTTTCTCCGGCGGGAACTCCGGAATCCTTTCTGGATCGTTACCAAAGGCGGCGTTCCCAAGGGGAGAAAGCTCGACTTCGCCCGGATTTCGAACGTAACCCGCGGGCTTATGCTATCGCTATGCTGGGCTGACAATCCTGATACGATCGAGCCGGCTCATAACAACCGCTTCCTTAATGCTGCAGAAGCCAAAGAAGCGGGAGCTACTGTCGCTTGGTATATGCGGCCGATTGTTCCGGAATGGAGCGGTAATCGTGATCGCATTGAGATGATGATGCTCTGGGTCAAAAAATACTACAGCGGCGTCATCGACATGATCGTTCCCGGCGGCTTGCGCTGGACCGAAGGGATTGAAAATGGCTTAGTGGAGATTCATAACCTTCCTATGCCCAGTATCCCTCGGGATGACAACGTGAAATCCCTGCCACAAGAATTGGTGGATGCGATTTTCTCGCTGAGCGCTGAGCATTTTCCGGGTATTCCGGTCTATCTCAAATCGTCATGTGCCCTTACGCGAATGCTGAAAATTCCAAGCATCACCTCGGTGCAGGTTTTCGCTCGGCAGGAATGTGAGTCGTCTCACTGTCCTCTAGCCCAGCGTCAAATCTGTGCTCAAGGAGCAGCGTACACCATGACAACTGAGCGGGCACAGAGCGTTCTTGATGCGCTGGGAATTCCGGCATGTGTCGTAAGTTGGGACGCTCACCGCGGACTTGTTACCCATCCTGAGATGAGTAATTTCAGCTATGCGGTCAGGCAGACGGTATTCAAACATCTGGCACGAGGAGGCCTTCATGAAGTTCTCTGAAGACGCCCAGCGTCACTTCCAACGTTTCGGTTTCGAGTGGCAGGAGGGCGGCCCGATCGTGAGCGCTAATTCCAAGCTCTTGTTCAATATCTCCGGAGGGGTCGTATTCGAGGAAGCGATCTGCTACGGAGCCGCTCCTACAAAACGGCGCGTGGTATCGGTTCAGACCTGCCTCAGAACGGACGGCTGGGAAAAGATTGGGCTGTCCGGCCGACACCATCTGGCTTTCGACATGCTCGGTCACTTCTCTCTGTATGAGAAGGGTGGACGTGAAACGAAAGAACTGATGATTGAGAGCGCCTGGCGCTATCTGACAGATTTTTTAGAGATTAGTTCTAACAGTCTGTCAGCGACCGTTCATCCCGGTGACCACGTATCGTCAAAGATATGGGAGAGCTTGGGAGTTAAGACGGTGCTCAACGATGGGAACATCTCGCACACTCCCGCCAGAAACCGTTGCGGCATGCGCACGGAAATCGTCTGGAAAAATCCGAGTACGCAGCGACCCATCGAGCTGTGGAACTTAGTCTTCACGGAGTTCGAGGGTACCACGCTCTTTGAGTGCCCGCTTTCCACAATCGCCGCTGATTCCGGGGCAAGTATCGATCGCATCGTTACGGCAGTCGAATGCTGTTCTAGCGACTACGATAACTCGAACTGGAAGAGTGTCGTTAGTTTCCTCTCCGAGCTGTCCCGGATTAACGACCGAGCTCTCGCGTGCCGATTGGCTGATCTTGGTAAAGCGGCAACACTGCTGATGGGAGAAGGGCTTCGACCGGGAAACCGAGCGGCAGAATATGTCCTTCGGAAAATCATCCGTGAAGCCCTTGTCCTGTGCCAGCAAGCATCTATCCCAGCTGGGGACTTCGCAACAGTGATGGCAGAACGTTGGGATTCCTCTCAAACAGCGCAAGCCGCGTTTGTCGAAGAGGCAGTCAGATTCGAAAAAGCCCTGGATCGGGGAAGAAAAGAACTGGCAAAGCTCTCTGTCCGCCGGAATGGCCCTCTCACCGAACAAGACGTTGAATACCTTGCATCCACGTTCGGTTTTCCTAAAACTCTCATCAAGTTCGGAGAATCCAAACGGGAGACGGGGGAACACAATGAATAATAATCTTGTCTTCGAACTGGGCGACGTCTTGCGTGGCCTGCCTGGTATCCAGCTGCTCTTACAGGTCGGGCTACAGAGGGATAACGAGAAAGATAAAGTCGATTTACTGGCAGGTTGCGCTCGGGGAAGTATCGAGGGGTATGCTAGCCCTGTCCAGTCACTGCTTAAAGATCGGTGGCCGAACGGAACATCGTTCGTTTGCGATGATAGCGTTCGGTTTGACCTGCCAATCGGAACCGGGGGGATCGCCCTGTGTGACTCATCCGTGTTGGTGAGCCAAGTCAAAGAGTGGTCTGCGGGGAAAAATATAAGTGGGCAGCATCGTCCCTGGGCCACTGCGTACTGGGTGCCGGAAGCCTTGTGCGGAGACATTGCAACGGCGGAGATTCTCTACGACCCCGACAGCACCAGCGCTCTACTGAAAGAACTTGTCGCTGCTTATCCGGTTCCGCTCTCAAAAGCGATAACCGACCTGTGCGTGGATGAGCTGAGGCAGAAGATGCAAACGTCCGAAAGACTGCTTGATGGGGATGGGTTGGTTGAGCTGGAGCTATGCATTTCAGACGTGGTTGCCGCGCTAGTCCGGCTGGCGTTCGCTCGTAGCCGCGTATATTTCCGCGGTTTCCGATCGCTTGAACAGCAGGCAAGATTGCTTAAGCCAGCTGATCTCGCCCTCTACCACCTTGCCATAAAGCTATCCGGTAGGAAGAAAGTAAAAAATCTCCTGAAGAACATCCGGGAGATTCTCTAATATGGAGGCCTACAACCGTACGCCTCCTTTTTTATTTGAGCATAATTTTTTGGCCATTTTTTATAAACACGGCTTGAGAGTTGTTTATCCGCTCAACGACCACTCCATGTTTTTTTTCAAAGACTTTCGTTCTCTCCTCTAGTTCGGAAGAATAATGGGGGAGAATGGTAGTGTCTACTAAATCAAGTCCCACTAATTCTTTCAGACTGAGGTCGTTCTTGTCATCTAATACCTCACCGGCGATCTCGATGGATGGACCGAGAATAATGCTCCCCGCACTTACACCGATATATATGCCATCTCTTTCCAAGAGATTTTTGATAGCGTCTTTAAAATGGGTTTCCCGTGCGAATTTAAGAAGCTTAAAGGTATTGCCCCCGCAAACGTAGATTATTCCATATTTTGAAAAATCCCGGGCAGGCTCTGTTTCAAGATCAGTAAATTCAATATCTTTAAATCCAAGATCAGCAAATTGCTTATGTGCCAGTTGGGAGTATTTATTAAGCTCCTTTCCGTCAGCTGCTGTGGTGATAATAGCCACTGGTTCTCTTTTCTCTAGAGTAAGGCTTTTTAGCTGTTGAACGACCGTGTCGGCAGAGAGGCCGGTAGAGGTTAGTAGAAGCGCTCCATAATTCATAGGTTTTTGTGTAAGCGATCGGTAGAGATTTGAGTTTATAGTATAAAATAAGGCTTAAAAAGAAACAAACATTTGAACGCTTATCTTTTTAATTGTTATTATCAAAGCCCTGTGCTACCATCGTCTCGGCTGGTAAATCTCAGAAGGAAGGAATGCCGCCATGAAGGTACCGTATAAAACGACCGAAGAAGTGCGACAGACGTTTCTGGGCTATTTTCTCAAGCACGACCATCAGCTCGTGGAGCCATCAGGGATCATTCCGAAGAATGATCCGACGCTCATGTTCATCAACTCAGGCATGGCTCCGCTTAAGCCCTATTTCCTCGGCCAAGCGAAGCCGCCCTATCCGCGCCTCACGAACGTACAGGATTGTATCAGATTTGTGGACGTTGAGAGCGTCGGCGACTCTTACCACGGAACCAGCTTCCGCATGATGGGTTCCTGGTCTTTCGGAGACTACTTCAAGGAACGGGCCATCGAGCTCGCCTTCGAACTGATTACCGTTGGATTCGGCATTCCCGCCGACCGTCTCTGCGCCACTGTATTCATGGCTGACGAAAGTCTGCCGGGAGTTCCGAGTGATGAAGAATCTGCGCGCATCTGGGAGAAATTCCTGCCGCGGGATCGAATCATCGGGCGTCCGCCTGCCGACAACTTCTGGGGTCCGGCTGGAACAGCTGGCCCCTGCGGCCCGTGCACCGAAATATTCTTCGATCGCGGCAAGGAATTCGCCGAGAAAGAAACTGATGACGCGCTTGTCCCCGGGCGGCACATCGAGATCTGGAACGCCGGAGTGTTCATGCAGTACTTCAAGGACGAGCAGGGAAATTTCACCCCGCTGCCCATAAAGTGCGTGGATACCGGAGCCGGGCTGGAGCGGTTCGCCATGATTCTCCAAGACCGCGCTTCGATCCACGAGATTGACCAGTATGATTCGTCCTACCAGCTCATCCATCAGAAGATCGGCGATGCGGTATGGACGCGGATCATCCTCGATCACCTCAAGACGTCGATTATGATGCTCCGCGAGGGTATCATTCCGAACAACACTCGGGAGGGATACCTTCTGCGCCGCGCTCTCCGGCGAGCGATGATCGGCATGTTCCTGCGAGGGGTCAGCCTGAGTATTCTTGAGGAGTGGATGGAGTCGCTCAGCCAGGTGATGGACAACAAAGATCTGACCATGCGCCAGAAACCGGCTATCGACCGCTGGCTCAGCATAGAACGTGACGGCTTTGAAAAACTGATGCAGCGCAGCAGGAAGCATCTGGACAAAATCGCCTCAGCTAAAGAACTGGACGCGCACTATGCTTTCACGCTCAAGACCGGCATGGGAATTCCCGAAGACCTGCTAGAGGAATTTTGCCTTCGCCAGGGCATCGCTTTTCCTAAAGCCGGTTTCCTCCGGCTTATCGAGGAGCATAAAGACATCTCTCGGCAGCCGAAAAAATAGCCCTTTCAGCTTATAGCCAGGCCTGCCTCGCTCATCGGGGCGGGTCTTTTATTATCATTGGGCACTGTCGCATTTGTCTTATTTTAACTTCTAGAACCCCGACCCGAGTGCCTCAAATTCATTGCTCGACAGAAGGGCTGGAAACCCTTACACTGATTGCAGTTCTCGGGTACTTAACTCGAGTGGCCCGCACTGCATGGTTAGTTTCAGAGCGCCCGAATACTGCGGGTCTTTTATATGAAGAACTTAAAAATCCGATTGATAAGATCGGATTTTTAAGTTGCCTTTTATTGAAAATAACACTAGAATCCAATTCTAGTGAGTAGTAGCCCGCACTTTAGCAGGCATGATTTTAAACCACTATGGGATATTTCAATGATCGACATGGCGGCGGTTTTCGCGGTGGAAAAGGCGGGGGTTTCAAGAAGCGTTGGGATAACGATCGTCACGGACCGGGCAGTATGCATAAGGCTACCTGCGCCGAATGTGGTAAGGGGTGCGAGGTGCCCTTTCGTCCGACGGGTGATAGGCCCACCTATTGCTCGGATTGCTTTGCTAAGAAGCGCGGTGAAGGCGAATTTCCGCTTAAACCGAAACGTGAATTTTCGGATCGTCCATCATTCAAATCGGTTTCGGGAAGCGATGATCTTAAAAAACAGATCGGCGAATTGAGCGCCAAGATCGATCGTTTGGTAAGTACTGTTGAGCGTCTTGCGCGCGGTGGTCAGGGCACCTCAAAAGACGAAGAAAAGAAAGAGGATGCTAAAGCCGCTCCGCTGGCTGCCGTTAAAGAAAAAACCTTAAAAAAATCCGAAGTAAAGACGGCTGGGGAAAAGACTGCTAAGTCTAAAGCGGCACCGGCCAAAAAAGTGGCTGCTAAGAAAAAGAAGTAAGCCAATTTAGCTCCGTTTCAATAACCCTCATAGTGGGGGTTATTGTTTTTTACGCACTATTGACTCGTTGGTTTTTAACGTGGCAACAATTTTGGTACTATAGTTCATATGCTCAACAAGAAGAAGATTTTTATTGTCCTGATCGCCGTCGTAGCTTTGGTTGTAATCCTTTTGGTAGGGTTTTTCAAGATCAGCAAATCACGCACATTCCAGTTTTTCGACGGTTTAACAAACCGAGTGGCGACCGTTGAAAAAGTCGTTGCGCTTACGTTTGATGACGCACCGTCATCTGTTAGCAACGACGTACTGACCCTGCTTCGTCAAAAAAACGTACAAGCGACGTTCTATGCCATCGGCTCGAATATCGAGAAGTATCCTGAGGAAGCGAAAGCTATCGTGCGGGCAGGGCATGAGCTTGGTAATCATTCGTATTCGCACCCGCGGTTTTTACTCGTTTCATCGAAAAAAATAAAGAACGAGATCGAGACGACGAATGAACTTATCCGTTCGGCCGGTTTTGAAGGTGAGATAACGTTCCGGCCGCCGTACGGCAAAAAGCTGTTCGGCCTACCGCGGTATCTGGCTAAAAATGACATTAGGACAGTCATGTGGGATGTCGAACCGGATACATATTTCCCGAACGACGCCGAAGAGATGGTGCGCCACACACTTCAAAATGTGCGTCCCGGTTCCATCATCTTGCTGCATCCGTTCTGTGGTGATGGGTGTAAAGCCGCCCGGGCGGCACTACCCGCGATTATCGATGGGTTGAAAGAGCGTGGCTACCGTTTTGTAACGGTTGGCCAACTGCTGAATGATTTCATCGGCATGCCTTAATTTTTTTCTTACTATATGAACATGGAATATCCACATCCCACGCCTTCCGATAAGTCATCCGAAAAGCAGCGCCCCAAAGGCATGCTTGAAAAAATCAAGAAACCCGCGGAACGCCTGGCTCAAGCTGCGGCACTCGCGGCTGGTTTAGCAGTGGGTGTCGATACGGTGCGTCCAGATGCCAATGATTACACAGCTGAAGGTAAAGCCAAGCAAATCCAGGATATCCGTTCGCAAGAAGACGAGCGCCGCCGCAAAGAGAAATCCGGGGTAAAAAGCGGGGAAGGAAATTCCACCGATATCTAGTTGAAATGAGTTTGTCTGCGTGTGCCAAAAACCGCCTCAGTGGGGTGGTTTTTGAATTTAAAACGAATGCCTTTTTAAGGCATAACCGTTGACAAAAAAGAGTTTTTGTGGCAGGGTGAGGGCGGTTCCGTCTATCTCAATGATAACACTGCAAAGGAGTAAAGATCATGGGTTGCCAAGCACCACGCGACCTGAACGGAGACGATTTCGGCGTACCTGAGCTCAAGGAGAAAAACAAGAAGCTTAAGCGCGAGCTTGACCGTGTAACGCGACTCCTGTGTGCCTTGTGCACGAGAGCTGAAAACGAAGGAGTGGTGAGCATCTCGATTTTTGAAAAGATTAAAGGAATGCGAACCTGGTTTGCTCAGCACAAGCGCGCTGACGCCCGCCGAAAGCGGCTCGAAGAGAAGAAGCGGCGCGAAGCACTTACGCAAAAGGCAACACGCCGTGATTTTGAAGCGCAGGAGCTCGAGCGCGTCCTTGGCGGACTCTCGCCGGATGATCGTAGGATCGTCGAGAAACGACTGCGTAGAACCTCCGCCAAAAAGAAGTAGCGCCCGCTTCCCATTTTAAGCCCTGTAGCGTCCTCGGCGGCCAGGGCTTTTTTGATACTTCGTTTTCTGGTATCGTTTCAAAAACGAATCGCGTGTGTTTTTATGAAATCAAACCTGCAATCGCTTTTTAATCAGTTCGACGCCTGTGAACGTTGCCGCCGTGAAAACAATCCGTTGCGTCACATCCTGGGCGGTGGTCGTACCGAGCGGCCGCGATTTCTATTTCTTTTCATCAATCCGACGCACCAGAATAGTTCGAGTCATCCGGAGTATGGGGGAGAGCGGCGGTTTCCGTTTCTTGGTGTCAGGTATTTTTGGAAGCTTATGGCTAGGGCCGGCGTGGTAGATGAAAAGATCGTAGAAGATATTTACGAGCGCGGATGGCAGACTAAAGATGAACATGCCATCGAAGCGGAACTCATTAAACGGAGCATTTATATTACTAATCTCGTGAAATGCACGCAGCCGCATGCGGATAATCCCAGCAAAGAAATCGTAGCTGCGGATCTGCCGCTTTTATGGCGGGAAATTGAACTCGTCAAACCAGATTATATCATCGCCTTCGGTAAGCTTCCGACCTCAGCTCTTACGGATCAAGATGTGACTCTTAGAGATTATTTCGCTGCTGCCGAGCAGGGGACGTACCAACCGCTTACGGCTGCTTATGGTGGAAAAGAATGGAAAGTGCTACCCTGCTACTTCCCCGTCGGTCGGGGTAATCCGCCGAAAGCCCTTGCCATCCTGAAGTATACTTTGAATACCTTTTAATCCTTTCGATATGTCATGTGAAGGTGGTTGTTTGTGCGGCACAATCCGCTACCGCTTAACCGGCGAACCGGGTAAAGAAGGGGCGGGCTATTGCCATTGTCGCCGCTGTCAGCGATCGACCGGAGCTCCGGTTGGCGCCTGGGTTACGTTTCCCAAGAGCGCACTTGCGATTCTTGCTGGTGTGCCGAAAACCTTTGCGTCATCCGCCAAGGCAGTGCGCCAGTTTTGCCCGAACTGCGGCACGCAGCTCTTTTTCGCCTTTACCGAAGGCCCGGAGGATATCGATGTTTCGCTTGCGAGCCTCGATGATCCGGCAGTTTTTCCGCCCACATACCATATTTGGACGGGAAGCCAGATACCGTGGTTCACCATTACGGATAACCTGCCGCGCTACGTCGATGACGGCCCGGATTTTACTCCCTACCAGCATTAAAGAACGATTTGACAAATTTACTCAGCATGATAGAGTACTCCCATCTTGATGTAACCTAACGCAGGTTACCTTTCTTCCTGAAAAACCTCGTAGGGTTTCCTACTGAGGTTTTTCGTTTGTGGTGTTTTACCGTATGAAAGACAAAATCACTATTAAAGGCGCGCGCGAGCATAATCTTAAGAATATCTCGCTCGAACTGCCGCGCAATAAAATGATCGTTTTTACGGGTTTGTCCGGTTCCGGCAAATCAAGTTTGGCGTTTGATACCATTTTTGCCGAAGGACAACGCCGCTACATCGAAAGCTTGTCGGCCTATGCGCGCCAGTTTTTGGGTGGTATGCAAAAACCTGATGTGGACGAGATCGAAGGGTTGTCACCGGCTATTTCTATCGATCAGAAAGCACATAGCGCCAACCCGCGCTCGACGGTGGCGACTATCACCGAAATCTACGATTATCTGCGTGTTCTTTTTGCACGTGTCGGCCGGCCTTTTTGCCCGATGTGCGGCACCAAGATCGAGCGCATGACGATCGACCAGATGCTCGAGACGATTACGAAGCAGCGCAAGCGCGTTCATAAAGAAGGTAAGAAAGTCGAAGAGATTCTCATTCTTTCGCCGGTCGTGCGCGGGCGCAAAGGGGAGTACTACCAGATGCTCTACGACATGTACAACGCTGGATATTTGGAAGTACGCGTCGACGGTGCGATGAAGAGTTTGCGCGATCGCATCGTACTCTCTAAAAACAATAAGCATACTATCGAGATCGTTACTGATCGCATTCCGCTTATCACTGAAAGCGGCAAGAAAAACGATGCAGCCGATGAGCAGCGCCTCGCCGAAGCTGTGCGTGCGGCCGTAGATCTGGCCAACGGCTTGTGTTTGGTTATCTATCCGGATGGCACGGAAACGCTCTACAGTACCGAATATGCCTGCCCTAACGACGGCTTCAGTTTTCCGGAAATCGAACCGCGACTTTTTAGCTTCAACAGTCCTTATGGTTACTGCGAAGCCTGCACTGGTCTTGGCACCAAAGAACTCTTCAGCGAAGAAATCTGCGCGGTGTGCGAAGGTAAGCGCCTCAATAAAACCGCACTCAGCGTGCGCGTGACGGGTAAAAATATTTGGGAAGTGACCAATTTTACCATCAGCGAAGCGCGCGAATTTTTCGCGAGCGCGGAACTCGACATGACCGAAAGCGAACGGGAAATTTCCACCGCGGTCTTTAAAGAAATCACGAGTCGTCTGCAGTTCATGTTTAATGTCGGTTTGCACTACCTCACGCTTAGCCGCAAGGCTGGTACGCTCTCGGGTGGCGAAGCGCAGCGCATTCGGTTGGCATCCCAGGTGGGTACCCGACTTGTCGGCGCCCTCTATGTGCTCGATGAGCCGACCATCGGTCTGCATCAGCGCGACAACGACCAGCTCGTCAAAACACTCCGTAATCTCTGTGATGTGGGCAACACGATCATTGTCGTTGAGCATGATGAAGATACGATTTTGACGAGCGATTGGGTAGTGGATATCGGTCCGGGCGCGGGTAAGCACGGCGGCGATGTGGTGTATTCTGGTCCGCTCAAAGAATTGCTCGAGCCATCCGCCGAAAAGAAAACCGAAGACAAAGCCGTTTCTGCCAAGAAAACCTCACGAACTGTATCCGCCTCGGCGAGCGCTTTGGCGGTTAAAAATTCCATTACCAAAACCATACCCGCCGCTCTGCCGGTTTCTAAAACCGCCCGTACAGTATTCGATTGTACGGTTCAAGGTTCGGCCGAAGCATCCCTCACCGGCCAGTTTTTGCGCGGCGAGCAGAAAATCGCACTGCCCGAAAAACGTCGTAAAGTAGACGAAGCCACGCCGAAAATAAAAATCAAAGGGGCGGCCGAACACAACCTCAAAGATATCGATGTCACCATTCCGCTCCGCCGTCTCGTGTGTCTCACTGGTGTGTCGGGTTCGGGCAAGTCCACTCTCATGCATAGCATCCTCTACCAATCGCTTGCCAACAAGTTCAACCACACCAACCACCCGGTCGGCAAACACAAAGAAATCACGGGTACCGAATACATCGATAAAATGATCACGATCGACCAGTCGGCGATCGGCCGCACGTCGCGCTCCAACCCAGCTACGTATACCAAAGCGTTCGACTACATCCGCGATCTGTTCGCTGCTACGCCCGAAGCGAAAATCCGTGGGTTCAAAAACGGGATGTTCAGTTTCAACGTGCCGGGTGGGCGCTGCGAACACTGTGAGGGAAAAGGAGTCCTCGAAATTGAGATGCATTTCTTGCCGAGCGTGGAAATCCAGTGCGACGTGTGCCGTGGCAAACGTTTTACGAATGAAGTGTTGCAGGTTAACTATAAAGAAAAGAACATCGCCGACGTACTCGCCATGACCATCGAAGACGCCGAAGAATTTTTCCGCGATATCCCGATGATCAGTGACAAACTCAAAGTGCTCAACCAGGTCGGTTTGGCGTATCTTACCCTCGGACAATCGGCCACCACGCTCTCGGGCGGCGAAGCGCAGCGCATCAAACTGAGCCGCGAGCTGGCCAAACAGGGGACAAGCAAAACACTGTACCTCCTCGACGAACCGACGACCGGTTTGCACTACGAAGACGTGCGCAAACTCATCGACGTTATCCAGCGACTCGTATCGCAAGGCAATACCGTAATGGTCATCGAGCATAACCTAGATGTCATCAAATCCGCAGACTGGATCATTGATCTGGGCCCGGAAGGTGGCGACAAAGGGGGGCAGGTGATTGCGACCGGGACGCCGGAAACAGTCGCTAAAACCGCTGGGAGTTTTACGGGGCATTATTTGAAGCGCCTGTTAAAATGAAAAGCCTGCCCGTGGTCGGGTAGGCGGCGTTAAGCAGAAAGCTCTAGTTGTTAGCCTGGGTTCTGCGACGATTTCTTACGAACAAGCTCGCTAGCAGTCCGATCAGAATCCAGCTTCCGGATTTTTCGTGGTGGACGCCCGGGGTGGTTGAGCAGCTGCCCTCACTCGCTTGCTTGGCGCGTTGCTCAGCTGCTTGTGTTGCTGCGGATTTTGTCGGATTGTTTTTGACCCCCAAAAGATGAGTGTCACGTGCATTTCGATACTCTTCCCACGGTGTCGCTAATCGGGAAACGGGTTGGAAGATGGGGTCTGAATCTGGCACCGGAGTCGGCGGGCTGGCGGCCTCTTGGTTTTTTTCGGGTTGCTCTTGGGCCCGTGTGGCGTGGGGTGTTAGAAAAAGCGGAACTAGAAAAAGAATCATTCGTCGTTTCATGGTTTTGTGTCTCCTTGTCACCCGACATAAGCAGTTTTCTCCCGGTTGGAGAGATTGTCAAGGTTTTTTGTATAAAAAACCGCTTAATGCCGAGTAGCGGGTAAGCGGGTTTTAAGTAGATAAGATGCGGGATGTGTTGCTGCTGGTAGAAGCGGCGCTCTTACACAACAGGTTTATTTTTACGGTGCAAGAGATGATAGGCGGTGAGCGCGCTGGCAAAAATAAGCAGGGCAGAATTCGACGAGTGCTTTACACCCCCTCCAGGAACTGCGGCGCAGCTCGGACGGGAATCTTCGGCAGCACTCGCCGCCCGATCTTCTTGGTTCCAGCGGGCAATAGCTTCCTTTCCACTCCGAACCCACGGTTGCGTTTCTGGGGGTCTGCTCTGCGGTGCAGTTTCGCGTGATTGGGATGCGGTTGGAACGCTTTGATTTGTTTCCGGTTCTTCCGCCCGTGCACCGTTTTCCAAGCTAATTGCAAAGAGTAAGGCAAGGAACGTTCGTGCCATGTAAAAGCCTCCGTAATGTATCCAGCGAACACATGATTATGTGTTTTTTTGTACTTGTCAAGATAAGCTGAAGAAAAAATAATTTGACGATAAACTAAAACGCCCGGAATCGTCCCGGGCGTTGTGTGTTCATTTTACCGAACCTTGCTTTAGACCTCGTTATTTCTTGAACATGAACGACTGGGCGATCGTCTGCATGGTGTTAAAGTTTTCGCCTGGTTTACTGGCTAGGTTCGTGATGGTCACGATGTAAGCCTTGCCGTCTTTGATGGTGAAATATTGCGTGGTGCGCAGGTTGGTAGGATTCGGGGGGCGCGAAGTGGCGGTATAGATAATAAGGCGGGCAGGCTGTCCGCCGAGGGTCGAACTTTCGTTTTTGATAAGTTTATAATCAGTAAAGAATTCTTTGAGTTTTTCTTCCGAAACTTTGAAATAATCGGCGAGCGTTACCGACAGATCGTTGATATCCTCTACAACAACACTGACGTTTTCAGAAAACTGATCTTGGGCGTTTGAACGTGGTGAAAGGAAAGAGATGATGGGGTAGCTTGAGGTGGCGTTTTCGGCGGTTTTGATACTACCTTCGCGTACCTGCCAGTTTGTCGGAATGGCGATATTGATACCTAAATCGCGGTGGTGATACACGTTCTTATCGCCCTGCGGGGTGAGTGTTGAAGCTGGCTCTGAACTCGTGGCGGTTGGCGTGGGCGTAACGATAGCAGTCGATGGTGTGTTCGAGCGGCAACCGCCGCCGCCAATAACGAGGAGTAATCCTGCTGCTAAAATGCTCGTGCGGATGCGTGATGTGTTCATACCAAAATGAAGTTTAAGTCACGGGTAGTATAAGAGCGGCCCTTGCTCATTGTCAACCGACGAATGAGGTATGAAGAATTCGGCTGGTTAAGGTTGTTCACCATATGTATTGACTACCGCCGTCCTTTGCCGGCATGTACTGGTATAACCCTAGGCAGGAGAAGATCATGCCCACCGCACATGAGAATCGCGCTGCGTTTATGGCCCGTATTGTTCCGCTCCACGCCCCATCGACGGTCCGCCGCATTATGGCTGCTTACGACCGCAGTAAAGAAAACCATCGCAGCCAGAAACGCAAGGGTGGTGAGCGCTATTTCGAGCATCCGCGTGGTGTCGCGCTTATCCTCATCGACGAGCTTGGGTGTATCGATGCTGACCTTATGTGCGCAGCGCTCTTGCACGACGTCCTCGAGGACGCCTGCCTCGTCGGCGCGCCCTTTACTGCCGAAGGTCTCGAAGAGCTTTTTGGCGAACGGGTGTGCCGTATCGTGGTGCGGCTCAGCAAAATCCCCAAAGAGGGCTATCACGATCGTTTAGCCAGATTCGGCACCTGGGAAGAGTTTATGGTCAAACTCTGCGACCAGCTGCACAACCTGCGCAGCATGGACAAGGGAACCACACCTGAGTGGCGTCGTAAGCAGCGCCTCGAAAGTCGCGAGGTATATGTGCCGCTGTTTGGGCAGCTTACCGATTTGGTGCCGCTGTGTTACCGCAAGCAGGTAGAATACGCGGTTCGAGAAGTCATCGAGCGCGTAGACCCATCTCTTCCGTAGTTTCTTTCTATATCGGCAGTGTGCCGGTATTTTTGTTTCTGTTCGTTCGCTCCAAATCTTGACTTACGCCTGGTTTTTTGGTATAGAATCGGCCACCAAGGGAGGTGTATAGTGAACCGAACTACACGTTATCCGATCCTGGGACTTCTTGCGGCCTTCGCTGGTGCGTGCACGCCGCTTCCCCCACAGCTCCGCATGGAACGCGAAGCGATCCGTTGGGTAGGTGCGGGAACAGGTGGGGCCGTTTCTTCTTCGACGCTAGCATCGCTTGATTGCCGGGCATGGTGCAAAACCGCTCCTGAGCCCGCGCGTGCAGCCTGCTTGCGCACCGTGGAAGAGCGTCTGCATCGCTTAGGCCGGTTCTACAACGAGCGGTTGCTGTATACGCAGACTGCGGCCTGGAGCTTTTGCCTCGCTGCCCACCAAGATGAGATGCTCGCGGCGGGTGTTAAGCTCGAGGAACCGGCAGGGGAATGCCGTGTCCGCGAACTCCTCGAATCCATTTCCGTTACGCGCGAACAGTGGATGCGCGAGTGTGGCGAAGCACCGTATGATCCATATAAATGCGACCGCGTTCCCGGGTTATCCCTAGGGAAAATGCAGTATTTGATGGTCCTGCCGGTCTACGATGGTCCGGGCTGCCCCGCGCCCATACCGCCCCGCGAGGCCGAGCGCCTCATTCCGCGCGAACTCCGCATTCTGGAGTAAATCAAAACAGCCGCCTTCCCGGCGGCTTTTGCAATGGTATACTATCTGCACTATGAATGCAGTTATAGAAAAACTCCTCACCGAACTCCCCGATAGCCCTGGCATCTATCTATTTTACGATACCCAGGGCGAACTCATCTACGTCGGCAAAGCCACCTCGCTCACGTCGCGCGTAAGGAGTTACTTCCGCGGCAAACGCACGCCACGCCCTATCGAGAACATGATCCATGAAGTGGTCCGTTTCGAAACCAAAACCACCGACTCCGCGCTCGAAGCCGTCATTCTCGAAGGTGTTTACATCAAAAAATACTTGCCCAAGTATAACGTCATGGGCAAAGACAATAAAAGCTGGAACTACCTCGTCCTCACCAAAGAAACGTACCCGCATCTCCGCAGTTTGCGCGAGCACGACCTCAAGCTCCTCGGTGCCCGCGAACGGGCGGCACAGTTTCGGGAGGAATTCGGTCCCTATCCCGGGCTTAACATGCGTGCCGCGCTCAAAACGCTCCGGCGGCTTTTCGTCATTTCCTCCTGCACGCCGGATGAAGGCCGTCCGTGCCTTTACCGCCAAATGGGCCAATGCCTCGGCGTCTGCACTGGCGAGATTACTCCCAAAGAATACGAAGAACGCGTCATCCGTCCGCTTACCCTCTTTTTGCGCGGCGAAAAAAAGCGCCTCATCCGCGAACTCGAACGCTGCATGAAAAAACTCGTTAAAGAAGAAAAATTCGAAGAAGCAACCCGCGTACGCGACCAACTGCGCGCTCTCATGCATATCCATGATGTCGCCCTTCTTAATGATTCGTTCGTTGAGGATGTGGGCCTCATCCGCGCGCATCGGGGTGGGGAAGTGGAGAGCCTGCGCATCGAGGGGTACGACATCTCCAATCTCGGCTCAACCGGCAAAGTCGGCAGTATGGTTGTTTTCGACGGCGACGGACCGGTCAAATCGCAGTACCGCAAGTTCAACATCAAAACCGTCGAAGGGCAAAGCGACGTGGACTGTCTCAAAGAAGTTCTTGCCCGTCGCTTCACGCATCCCGAATGGCCACAGCCAACCCTTTTACTCATTGATGGTGGCCGCCCGCAGGTCAACGCCGCGCATTCCGTGATGCAGAGCCTCGGCCTCACCATTCCGGTCGTCGGGATCGCCAAAGGTCCCGAGCGCAAGCGCAATGATTTCATCTTCGCCGAAGTGGAAGCGAAGACGGTGGAGTTCGTAAGTACCCATCAACCCCTTCTCATCCGCGTGCGCGACGAGGCGCATCGGTTCGCGATTACGTTTCAGAGGAGTAAGAGGAGGATTACGAGGTAGTTTGTTTCACGCCCTTAATCCTTGCGGACAAGACGATTTTAAGCCAGTATAAAACGCTATTCTAATAGGAAACTAATTCCCTTTATACCTATGAAAAAAATACTTTTCTTTCTACCAGCTATTCTTTTATTAGGCACTGCCTGTACCCGCAGTCAACCGGTTATGCAACAGAGTTTTAAAGATCAGCCGGCTGCCGTTGCTACCGAAACGTTGAAACAGTCCATCTATAGTATTTCAGATGGTCCAAAAAAAGGTTGGAAAACATATACTAACTCTGCCTATAATTTTAGCTTTAGTTTTCCAGCCGATTTTCAATTTAAAGAACATCCTGCCTATCAGCTAAAGGACGAGAACGAGATCGGTGGCTCTCCCGAGCGGTACGGTCAGACGTTCAACGTCGTCACTATCGAGCTGAATAAAGGACCGAAAGTCAGTTTCAATCTTGCTATGAATCTGGCGGGCGGTTGCAGCGAGACCGCTACAATTGTTACTGAGCAGGCCATGAGAATAGGCGGGCAGGCGATAACCAAATATGTTACTACCGATGAAAAGATTGACCCTTCCGTTGTTTGTTTTGACTATGCCGGGTTCGAGTTGGGAAGGAATCTTTTCAAGATGGTGGGCCAGGCCCCTTTGAATGATAAAAAAATTGAATTTATTTTCGATTCGATCGCGCAGAGTTTCAGGTTTACCAGTACAACCAACCCCGTTCCGCTTAAATAGCCAGGGGTAATGAGAAACAGCTACATTACGTGGTTTGGTAAAGTCCGCCGGGTGCTTGACGTATATCATAAGTACCTATATAATAAGTACACTTATTATTATATCGTACTATGATCACCGCAACGTATTCCATCGTCACCCGAGAAGTAAGCAAGGAACAGATGTGGAAGCTTATGTCGAACGTCGACGGCTGGAAAGAATGGGACCCGACCGTGGAATACTCAAAGCTCGAAGGTAATTTTGTAACCGGCAGTTTTTTCACCCTCAAAGCCGTCAAAGCCCCGCGCGTCAAAATCCGTTTGGCCGATGTCCGCGCGCCGGGGTACTTCAAAGATGAAACGTCGTTTCCTCTCGCGACTATGAACGGCGAACATTGGTATGAAGACACGGCGGAAGGGCTCAAGATCACCGTCACCATGACCATCACCGGCCCGCTGTCGTGGCTCTGGAACAAAATCGTGATGAACGACATCGTCAAAAATCTTCCGGACGACGTGGCACGCCAGACCGCGGCCGCGAAAAAAATTTCTCTCTAAATATGCCGACTAAGAATGATTCCACGTTTTCCGTGGAAACTCCCGCCGAGAGCAGTGGCTTTTTGCTCTGGCAGGTGACGAGCTGCTGGCAGCAGGAAATCAAACAAGCTCTGCGCGAGTTCGACTTGACGCACACGCAGTTCGTCCTGCTCGCTAGTATGCTCTGGTTTCTGGAACATAAAGAACCGGTGCACCAAATCAAACTTTCGTCGCATGCGCTCATCGACCCGATGACCACGTCGACGGTTTTACGCACGCTCGAGAAAAAAGGCTATGTTACGCGTGTCGATAACCAAAAAGATGCGCGTGCCAAAAACATCACGCTGACGAATGCGGGGAAGAAATGCGCGGAAAAAGCGGTTAAGAAAGTTGAAGAGTGTGATAGGGATTTTTTTAAAACGCTTGGCAAACAAACAAGAGAACTCAACGTTCTCTTGGGAAAGCTCGTGCAATGTTAGTTATACTTCTCTCACACGGTTCACAATGATTCTGATCAGCTGTAGAATTTATTTATAAGGGCTTTTTTTCGTCAAATAAAGATTTAACTATCATAAAAATCTGACCCACGATCAAAAGAGGCGAAAAAAGAATTATAAGCGCCACGTTCCCCAAGGGAAATCCCCGGTAAAATGGTTCCGCCGGCGTTAGACGCAGTCCAGCGGCCTCAAAACGGGCCTGGATCTCGGTGGGCTGAATTTGGTCAGTATCGAACAACACGTCGACATACTCGTTCAGATCGTCACTCTCGCGTTTCCAAGGAATATGCTGGCAGTTAAAATCATTATTAATATTCACGTCCGCCTCGCCGTGGATCATCTCTTCAAGTAGATAGTTAACGCTGTGACGATAGTATTTCTCGCGATAGGGATTGCTCCAGCCCAGAACGCGGAAACGGATGAGTTTTATGGAGGGATAGGGGAGACCGAGGTAGAGCATCATATAGTAGAGTTCATCTCTAGCGAGCCGTATAAGTTTTTCAGGGGAAAAATTTGATCCGATGATGAACTAAGGTTCATTAGTCACAGTTTTTTTACTTCTTCGCATGTCGGGTAAAAGATTGTTTTTGGCCGGCTGTAACTGCCGTCCTCAAAAAGCGTCCAGGCGTAATCTTTGCTGACGGTTGTATTGCTGGTGCATTCGTGTGTGCCGCCATAACAGCGCCATGTCAGGTGTCCTTGCGCGGCCGATGTCCCGCAAGGGTATACATCACCACCGCCCGTTCCGGTATCCCCGATGGCCGGTAACCCGCGGTAAGCATGGATTGTTTTTCCTTGCACGGCTAGTATGATCGTCGAACTGCGCGCGAAAGCTTCTTCGGCGCGGACGCCCTGGTATTCATTAAAATAATAGGGCGAAGTACTGGCGCTCCACAGGCTTCCGGCAACGATATCGGTATTTCCTTCTCGGCAAAAATAATAGGTGTAGATATCTCGTCCGTACCTTGTACGTGCAAAGTTTTGAATTTTTTCCGATAGATTTTTTAGGTATTCCGGCGTATAAATCGTCAGGTGCGTAGTCTGTTGTCGGTTGGTAGTAAAGGCGGGTAAAGTGCTTACCTTTTGGTAGGTTTCCGAATCATTAATCAGGGTCGTGATGAGATCGCCGCCTTCAGTGCGCGCTTGCCGATAGCCGATGCAGTCGTCACGGTCGTAGGTATAAAAATAAAGATAGTAGTCTGATTGGCTTTGATGGCTAATACTTTTATATTCCGATTGGGGAATTATCTTTTTATCAAAGTAATTAGTCTTATAAAAATTGAGCAGCTTTTGACGCTCATCGGCAGTCATTTCTTCGGGCCGTGTAACCGACGCAGCGATGGAGGCTGCTTTAGTCGAAGATTGTGTTCTCGATTGCGCCTGTTTACTTGCTGGCAAGTTCGTTGAGCAACCGGAGATAAGTAATGACAAAGTAATGAGATAGAATATCGAGCGATAGGTAGGCATACTTTTTTGTTTAACACATTAATTATACTAAATCTATTTACCGGAAAATGGAAATAAAAGGTAAGAAAATGAGCAGTTTTTTGAAAACTGCTCAAAGTATTTTCGACGCTTGTCGCGGTTACGGACGAAGCGTGAAAATTTTGCGCGGACTGCTGCTCATGATTACGCTGAAGTTGTACTCAACGCCTTTTGCGTATGAGCCAGTATCGTAGCAGTATGTTCCGCCTCCACAGCCGCGCCATCGGCCGTTAGGATCGTTGGCGATAATCGTGGCGGTTCGATAGTCGTTACCGTTAAAGCCGGTTACGACAATGTAGTGTCCCGCGCTGCTGAACGCTCGTGAGCCGAGAATGACCGGCCGTCCGGCACGTATCTCTGTTTGGATGGCGGAAAAAATTTGTGCCGAACTCGACTCGTCGTAACCTATGGCTAGGCTGTACGTCCCTTGCAGGTAGTCGATCAGAACATCTTTTCCCCGGAGTCCTTCGGGGCCGGACGTGGCCGCAAAACACGATTGGGCAGCTGTGATCATGCTATTCTTGTCGGCTCTGATTTTGGCTTGATAGGCCAAGATCATTGCCGCGCTGGTCGAAGCACAGGCTGACGGGCCGATTACCGGGATTTCGTATTGGCTGAAGTACGGCACGTCCAGCTCTAGCCGATTCCCGACTTCCCACGATACCGACAGGCTGAACCCGGCATCCACATTGCTCGCGACGTAAAAGTAGTCGCTGCTACCGAAGCCAGTGCCCTGCATTCGATCCACGTATAGAGCCCCGTTTGTACTCGTGCCGCGGTACAGCCATCCCAGGCCTGTCCAACTGTAGCGTGTCAGATCAGGATTGCCTTTCGTCGGTGTCAACGTGGCGAAGTATGTTTGATTGCTGGCTAAACCTGAAGGCTTAAAGAGCACTCCAGAACCGCCAAACAATGAAAAGCCTGTGGTGTAATTGAGGCCTTGCCGCAGCATGCCTGTCTGACCACTTTCTTCCGCGTTCGACGTATCTGCAGAAGAGAAGTTTCGGAGGTGAATTACACTCCCATCAGATGCAGGGAGTTCTCCTGTGGCTGTACCGTCGCACCCCAACATTAGAAGCGCTGCCCCTGCGAGCATCGCCACGCCGCTTGTCAACGAACGAACGCTTTTCAACATGACCCATCTTCTTTCCGCCGGTATCATAAAACCGGCCTCGTTGCCGGTGTAAGAAAAAAAACGCCTCAACGCGAGACGTTCCCTCCTTACTACCGAAGAATAGTTTAGACCTGCAAAAATCGAGCGCATGGGTTTCGTGTGGATAAGATTCAAATGTAAGTACGCATCGGGCTCATTTTCTGCTACGATTATCTCACTATGAAAAAACTCCACCACCTCATCCTCCCTTCCTTTGATTTGGCTTCGCAGACTCCCGGTTCACCGTTCACCCTAACCGATCGTGCTTCCCTCCATCACCTCACGCGCGTTCTCAAACTCACTCCCGGCGAATGTTGTGTCGTGGGTGATGGCAAAGGAGTGCAGCTCTTCCTCGAACTCACCGACGTCGGAATACAAAAACTATCCGGCATCGTCCGCGAAGTCTTTCGGGGGAGAGGGGAGAGTAAACGCTCGGTTGCGCTCTGCATTGCCGTCCTCAAACGCGACTCCTTCGAATGGGCTGTCCAAAAGGCCGTCGAAGTCGGTGTTACAACGATTGTTCCGCTTCTCACCGAACGCACCGTCAAAACCGGTTTCAACAAAGAACGCCTCATGACCATCATCCGCGAAGCGGTGGAACAATCCGAACGCAGTGTTGTGCCTAAACTCTATGACCCGATGAAGCTCGGCGATGCGTTCACCTGGTGTGTGCAAGAAAAGCACATGCCGTACTGGTGTGATACGCCGTCTGATTTTCAGCGTGATTCATCTTTTGTCGGTAGCCAGCCGGCGGCGGTATTTATCGGTCCAGAGGGTGGTTGGAGTGAAGCTGAGCGTCTGCGGGCTCATTCTCAGAATGTGCAGACGTTACTTCTCACCCCCACCGTCCTGCGCGCCGAGACTGCTGCAACGCTCGCCTGCTTTGCACTTCTCGGTCAAAACGAGTAAGGTAATGGTACAATTTACCTAAGCCCCTAACGTGTCAGCTATGCCTCTCTCTGCCCGTGTTACAGCTCCCACCTTTTCCCTTTCCGACCAAGACGGCAAACTCCACAGCCTTGCCGATTACCGCGGCTCATGGGTCGTGCTCTACTTTTATCCCAAAGACGACACTCCGGGATGCACCAAAGAAACCTGCAGTTTCCGGGACAACCTCCCGCACTTCAAAGATCTCAAGGCCCAGGTTTTCGGTATTAGCGCCGACTCGGTGAAAAGCCACAAGAAATTCGCCGAAAAATTCCAGGTTTCCTTTCCGCTCCTGTCCGATGAAAGTAAAGAAACCATCCATGCGTACGGCGTCTGGGGCAAGAAAAAGTTTATGGGGCGCGAATACGACGGTATTTTGCGCACTACCTTTATTATCAATCCGCAAGGGGAGATCGCGCGGGTGTTTGAGAATGTAAAGCCGGAAGGGCATGCCGAAGAAGTTATGCGGGCTATTTCTTCCTAAGTAAGGCCCTTTCACACCCTGCAACGCACCCTGGCCAGGCTTTTTTGCCGCCACGACCTCTATTCTTGACATTTCTCGCTTCTTCCTTTAGGATAGCGTCACGTTCTTCTCTATGGCTCGACAATCGCGCGCCTCCGATTCTTCCAGTGAGGCGCTTAAATTCATCACCAAATGTCCGCTCTGTAACGAAGCGTACGACCCGAGCCGTGCTCACTTTTTTGGTAAAACCGATCGTGCCACGCTCGTGCACATTACCTGTCTCAACTGTCAGAGCTATTTCATGGCCATGGTCGTCATGATGGGGCACGGCCTTAGTTCTGTGGGCATGATCACCGATTTGAGCCTCTCTGATGCCGAACGTCTGTACCAAGCCCCGCCCGTCACGCTCGACGAAGCTCTCAAGGCTGTGGAAGAAATGGAAAACCCCTCTTTTATCTCGCATTTTATTTCTTAAAAAAATTCCGTTTAACCGTTATATATGTCCCATAGTTTGGTTGCCCTCACTCGCTCTGGCCGCGCCGATGTTACCCGCGCCAGTGGTCAAATCCCCGGTACGCTCTACGGCGGTACCTTACCTCCGGCTTCCATTGCCGTCGATCTGCAGCAGTTTACCAAGCTTTACTCCGAAGCTGGTGAGTCCACCCTTATCGACCTCACGGTTGATGGCAAGAGCGCTGGCAAGGTTCTTGTTCAGGATGTTCAGCATGACCCGCTTACGTCGCGCCTCATCCACCTCGATCTGCGCCGCATCGACATGAACAAAGAGCTCACTGCTCCGGTCGAACTGCGCTTCGTGGGCGAAGCTCCGGTCATCAAAGCTTCGGGTGGTACGCTCGTCACTACCCTCAATACAGTTACGGTTAAATGTTTGCCGAAAGATCTCGTTTCACACATTGACGTCAATATTTCTACACTTGCTTCCTACGATGTATCGATTGCGGTAAAAGACATCGTCGTTCCTGCGGGCATTGCCATCATCGAACCGGCCCCAGAAGCGCTCGTCGTCAAAGCCGCCCCGGCTATCACCGAAGAAGAAATCAAAGCTATGGAAGAAGCTGGCAAAGCTCCAGTCGACCTCTCGAAGATCGAATCTGCGGTCAAGAAGAAAGAGAAAGAAGATGAAGCTGAAGGTGCTGCCGCCGCTACCGAAGGTGACAAGGCCGAAAAGTCCGACAAAAAATAATCTTCCAACACGTATACCACAAAACGGGATGAACTCCCGTTTTTTGGTTCGTCAAAACCTTTAAGTTTAAGAGTTTGTCAGATTAACATCAGCGAGTGTGCTATCATTGTCTTGGTAAGATAGGGGTGAGGTGTCGAGGTGGGGTTTTATGTTTCATATATAATTTAAAACCGCATGACGTTCCGTCTGCGGCTTGAAGGTGCGGTGGTGATATTATACGGCGAGGTGCGTATCGAACCAGCGGACGAGCTTGGTCCACTGTTCGGTAGAAAAGGCCCCTTCCGCGCACCGCTCAGGGTTGGAAGCGCCGGGCGTTCCCCAGATGACAATCATCATGCCAGGGAGCCCGTAATCTTTGTACACCGCAGCATGACTCCGGGGGCTCGGCGGATGATCGGTCGCGCCGATAGTGCCGCGCAGATCAATGGTGCGCATGGTGGGCTCGCTGAACCTATCCGGTGCGGAAATGCTGAACGAAATACTGCCAACATCCCGGTTGCGCACTACTGGCCAGGCGAGTGCTTCGAGTCCCTTTTGGTCCAAATGAAAGAACACCTGTCCGTTTCGCACAACGAGCTTGCCGAGGCGCTGATTTTTTTCCACCACCTCGAACGCGCCGCGGATATCGAAGTCGGTTGAAAGCGGAAACTCCTGATTGTTGCTATTCTCTTCGGACATGAGCTACCTCCTCGGCGTGAGTCTAGCTGCTCGAACTCTTTTTTTCAAGAGCGCGCCCTATAGTTTGCTGTGTTTTACATCAACTTTTCCCCTTTTTCGACAGAGTATCGCGAGCTTGAAAAAAATTGACAATCTTATCCACATAAATTCTCTTGACAAAACTTATCCACACGCGTATAGTCTTGAATGTAACTGAACTGAACAACTCAACTTCATTCCAAGTCCTGCTCACAGCGCACACGGATACTGGAGAGAAAAAAGAGCAACTTGCTAACAGGTTTCTCTTTTTTCTTTCTGGGGGTAATTTCCCTACGAAAGAAAGAACGTTGACAACACAAATGTGACAAAGACCACCTGAAACAAGTTTAACTTGCTTTCGGTGTACGTCTATTCTTCAAATAACCAAAACCTTCTGGTTAGAACTTTTCTAACCGGCAGGATTCAATTCTCTTTATTGAGAGTTTGATCCTAGCTCAGGATGAACGTTGGCGGCATGTTTAAGGCATGCAAGTCGAGGGATCGGCTGCTTGTAGCAATACAAGCGGTACGGACCGGCAGACGGGTGAGTAACACATTGGTAACCTACCTCCAAGACGGGGATAGCCTGCCGAAAGGCGGATTAATACCCGATGGTCATGCGGGGACACAAGTCATTCGCATGTAAATGATTTTTCGCTTGGAGAGGGGCCTATGTCTGATTAGCTAGTTGGTAGGGTAACGGCCTACCAAGGCGATGATCAGTAGCAGGCGTGAGAGCGTGACCTGCCTCACTGGGACTGAGACACTGCCCAGACACCTACGGGTGGCTGCAGTCGAGAATATTCCTCAATGCGCGAAAGCGTGAAGGAGCAATGCCGCGTGCAGGATGACGGCCTTCGGGTTGTAAACTGCTTTTACAAGGGAAGAATTCGTGACGGTACCTTGTGAATAAGAGGTTGCTAACTCTGTGCCAGCAGCAGCGGTAATACAGAGACCTCAAACGTTATCCGGATTTATTGGGCGTAAAGGGTCCGCAGGTTCCTTGATAAGTCATGTGTCAAAGCCTGGAGCTTAACTCCAGATCGGCACGTGATACTGTCGAGGTAGAGGACGGAAGAGGTGAGCAGAATTCTCGGTGTAGTCGTAATAAGCGTTGATATCGAGAGGAATACCAAATGCGAAGGCAGCTCACTGGTACGTTCCTGACACTCATGGACGAAAGCGTGGGGAGCAAACAGGATTAGATACCCTGGTAGTCCACGCCCTAAACGATGCATACTAGATATTGGCAGTATCGACCCTGTCAGTGTCGTTCTAAAAAGCTAACGCGTTAAGTATGCCGCCTGGGGAGTACGGCCGCAAGGTTGAAACTCAAAGGAATAGACGGGGACCCGCACAAGCAGTGGAACATGTGGTTTAATTCGACGATAAACGGGGAACCTTACCTGGTCTTGACATGTAGCTGCAGGCCACCAGAAATGGAGGCCGCCTTCGAGGGTGCTACACAGGTGCTGCATGGTTGCCGTCAGCTCGTGCCGTGAGGTGTACCATTAAGTTGGGAAACGAGCGCAACCCACGCGGTGTGTTAAATCTACACACTGGACTGCCCAGCACTTTGAGCATGAAGAGCAATCTTCGTGAATAAAGTGCTGGGAGGAAGGAGTGGACGACGTCAAATCAGCATGGCTCTTACGACCAGGGCCACACACATGTTACAATGGAGAGTACAATGGGTTGCCAAGCCGCGAGGCGGAGCTAATCCCACCAAAACTCTCCCCAGTTCAGATTGCAGGCTGCAACTCGCCTGCATGAAGCCGGAATTGCTAGTAATGGCGCATCAGCCACGGCGCCGTGAATACGTTCTCGGGTCTTGTACTCACCGCCCGTCACACCACGGGAGCTGGCAATGCCCAAAGGCCCTTTTAGGGACTAAGGCAGGGTCAGTGACTAGGGTGAAGTCGTAACAAGGCACGGGTAGCGGAAGCTGCTCGTGGATCACCTCCTTTCTGGAGTAACTCTGTGGAAACACAGTGAACTTCTGTCGACCTTCTGAGTACTACTCAGAATGGTGATATAATAGATGTACAGGTCTTTGTCACGTTTGTGAAGTCAATCCTCTCCAAAATTCAAAAGGACGTCTCTAACTCGGGGCGTCTTTTTGTCTTCTTGGCTTTTGTGCACTGGTTGGCTTGATTTTTTCGAAAAAAAGTGGTAGGGTTGACTGTTCTTTAACAAGAACGTAGCAGACCAGCCTTGGATGCGTATATAGTTTATGCATAGGAGGCTGGTCTGTTTCGTACACACGCCAGAAACAATGAAGCATAGGGAACCAACCTTGAGGAGGTGAGGTATGAAGGAAAAGCTAGCATGGCTGCTCAAGAAGTTCTTTTTCCTGAACGTCTTGATCTACATCTTTCTCTACGTCCGGTATCTCGTCGAAAGCGATTTTCTCAAGAAGATCGCCCGGGTTGCGCAGGGTACGCTGACGGTGAATGCCACGATCGCGGCAGTTGCCACCGGCACTCTTGTGGCCATCTTCCTGCTGCGCACAGTGACGAGTCGGCAGGTGGCGCTCAGACATATCAAGCTGACGTACCTCAAGATCTCCGGTTTCGCAACCTCTCTCGTCGTTGAGACCTCCGCCATCCTGATCCTCATGAAAGGAATGGCGCCGTTCGTTGGCCTTGCTATCATCAAAGGTGCGGTGTATCCGGCTTCCGCTCTGGTTGACTGGTACAAGTACTGCCGCGAGCAGGCCAGCTTGAGCCAGGTACCTTCTCTCCGTCATTGGCTCTTCGAAAAAGAGAAGATCTACGAGCTGATCGCGATGTTCGTCGCGCTCCTCGGGGTTTTCCTTATTGCCTGGGCAAAGCTCCCCAAGGACTCCTCGGCGCTCTCGAAGATTTTTTTCGCCGCGGCCGCGATTGGAGTCGTTACTTACTCGGTCGGCTATGGAATCCGGCAGCACTTCATGACGCTGTACCGTGAGAACCTCAAGACCTGGCTTGATTCCGAGGAGAAAGAGCGTGTCCTGAGCGGTAAGCTCAAGACCAAAGAAGAAATCGACCGCTGGCGCTTGCTTGAGGAGCTCCGCGCCTGTTTCGCTTTCCCGGCCATAGAGCAGCTCTACTGCTTCCTGTTCTTCCTGCTACAGGCCGTCATCGTGCTCACGGTAGCCCGCTACTTCAGTCTGTTGCCTCCGCTCGAGTTCCATGCTGCATCGATCAAGGCCGGAATGCCTTATGGGGCATTGGCCCTGTTCTCGGTGCTCATCCTTATGGCCCCCTTTAAGAAGGGGAAGGATGACGCTTCAATGCTGTTTCGTAACCTGGTCCACAAGGCGGGTGGTATCATTGCGGGCATTATCACCATGCTGTGGTTTGGCTACCACTACGCACCGCAGCTTATCGCCTTGCACCAGCAGGTATGGCCCACTACGCTTGAGCTCGTTGGCAGCGGACTCGTCGTCTTGGCGATGGTTATCGACCATCCGCTACGCTGGATGGTGCGGCTTCTCCGTTTCCTTAACGCACGGCGGGGGAGCGTTCCGCCCTCGCTCGAGAACGCCCCAGAGCCGGCGGCTTAGGATTTTTTTCAAACAATGCCGGTAGATGTGCCGATCCTTCGGCGGCTACCGGCTTTTAAATTCCCTTGCCTTTTTACCCCCATTTGCTATACTCTTGATATATTTTTTTACTTGGGGTATACAGTAAAGGTGTTCAGTAAAAACTCTTCATAGTTTGGGCAATTAGCTCAGTTGGTTAGAGCGTCACATTGACATTGTGAAGGTCAGAGGTTCGAATCCTCTATTGCCCACAGGAAGCGTCTTCGCTTCAAAACAATCCAATCACGGGCGTGTAGCTCAGATGGTTAGAGCGCGTCACTGATAATGACGAGGTCAGAGGTTCGATTCCTCTCATGCCCACGAATCCAAATTCTCAATTTTAGGTGTAGAACGGCCATGGTTAAGAGTTGTGCATGTTTTAGGTAGTAGAAAGAAAACGATAAGCAGTTATCGTTTTTATTAGTTTTGCGATGTGATAGCGGAATAAGTTGCACCACTCCTTCAAAGAGACTATACTTAAGAGAAAAATAACCTTTTTCTATGACCTCAGCATCCCAATGGCTTGCGCGTTTCCGCCAGGGTGGGACGTATCATGAGTTTTTTCTTGAAACCCTCAAGGTGATTATCATTGCCGGCGTTACCGTTTTTTTGGTGCGGTATTTTCTGTTTAAACCGTTTTACGTCAAAGGGGAATCCATGGAGCCTAACTTTTACGAAAACGAATACTTGATTATTGATGAATTAAGTTACCGCTTCCGTGAGCCTGCCCGGGGAGAAGTGGTGGTGTTTAACTATCAATCGGTCCAAAAAGATCATTTTCTAAAGCGTATTATCGGTTTGCCTGGAGAACGTGTAAAAGTGGCGGATGGTAAGGTGACGGTATATAACGAAGCGCACCCCGAAGGGGTGGTGCTTGACGAAACCTACTTACCTGATAATCTGGAAACCTACGGCGAGCGTACGGTAACGCTTGGGCCAGATGAATTTTTTGTCTTGGGTGATAATCGCATAAAAAGCCTTGATTCCCGCCGGTTTGGCGCGATTGTGCGCGGTCAAATCATCGGTCGAGTGCTGGTTCGCGGATGGCCCTTGTCGCGAGCGCAGAAATTCACCGATCCTCTTTATACCTTTTAAAACTTCCTTAAATCTCGTCATGTCCTATGGCTGCCAAAAAAGCTCCTCGTCGCGCTGGTTCGCCAGCCAAAAAAGCTCCTCGTCCGGACAAAAAGACGGTTAAACCGGTCAAAAATTCGGTGAGGCCTAAAAACGCTCCTGAAGTGAGCGTTGCCAAAACCGCGTCTTCTGCGGTACCAGAAAAAGCGGCTTCTGGTAAAAAACAGCCTGAACTTTTGCGTGGAATGCACGATATTTTGCCGAAAGAAGAAAAATATTGGAAGGCGGTTTACCGCGCGGCGGAAGGCCTGGCAGAATATTTCCAGTTCAAACGCATCGACACTCCGATTCTCGAAGAAACCGGTCTGTATTTACGTTCTGTCGGCAAAGGAACGGACATTGTAGAAAAAGAAATGTATTCGTTTGAAGATCGTGATGGTACTAAGGTATCGCTGCGCCCCGAAGGAACGGCTGGGGTCGTGCGCTCCTATATTACGAATGGCATGTGGAACCACGTGCAACCGGTCAAATTGTGGTATTTTGCCCCAATGTTCCGCCACGAACGTCCGCAATCGGGTCGCTATCGCCAGCATTATCAAGTAGGCTTCGAGACATTCGGTGTCAAAGATCCAGCGCTTGACGCGGAGCTTATCCTGCTTGGTTACAATTTTTACAAGGATTTAGGCTTACCGGTTGAGGTGCACATCAACAGCCTTGGTCTTCCTGAAGAGCGCGCTCGCTATCAAGAAGAACTGTTAAGTTTTTATCGCGCCAAACGGAGTTATCTATGCGAAGATTGCCGTATGCGCCTCACCAAGAACCCGCTGCGCATCCTGGATTGCAAAAATGAACAGTGCCAGCCGCTTAAAGAAGAAGCACCCCAGATCGTTGATTGGCTTGGCGAAGAATCGAAGCAGCATTTTGTGAAAGTGCTGGAATTTCTTGATGAACTTAGCATCCCGTATGCCCTCACCCCGACTTTAGTGCGCGGTTTGGATTACTACACCGATACCATTTTCGAGTTCTACGGTATTATTGGTGGCGAAAAAACTTCGTATTCTCTTGGCGGCGGCGGTCGTTACGACCGGTTGGTAGAGCAGCTTGGTGGCAAACCGACGCCGGCGGCTGGTATTGGCCTAGGTGTTGAGCGTGGCGTGATGGCCATTAAGCAGCTCGAAGAAAAAGAGCGTAAAACCCTCGTGGCTGATGGTAAGGTGGATGTGTATTTTGCCCAACTCGGTGACGAAGCCAAGCGCCGGGCCCTTAAGATCATCGATGATCTACGATTGACCGGTATCCGCATTGGCTTCAACTTCCTTAAGAACTCGCTTAAGGCCCAGCTCGAGATTGCCAACTCGCTTAAAGTGCCACATGTGCTTATCTTGGGCCAAAAAGAGGTGCAGGATCAGGCGGTTATTATTCGCGATATGGAGTCGGGCGTGCAAGAAATCGTTGATCAGAAAAAGCTGGAACTCGCTCTCAAGCGCAAGCTCGGTATCGCGGCTCCACCCAGCATGCTCTCGGCTGACCTGTTCACAGGGGATGTCGGTTGACTCTCCGGCCCAAGGAGAGTATAGTAAAGCTACCTCCATATGGGAGGATGTTAATTTATTCCTTAAGAATGGAGGTGACGTCGTGTGCCTACATTTAGAAAAGAAAAAGGTCAATCGTTTGAATCGTTGATTCGCGAATTCAACCGGGCCTTCAAAAATTCCGGTAAAGCTAAAGAAAGAAAACGGCGCGAATCTCAGCAGACTAAGAGGCGCGTGACGAGTAAAGCCAAGCGGAAAAAGCAAGCCTTACACCGTCTTGACCGCGCTCTCGAAATCGCCCGCCTCAAAAAATTAGGTCGCTTCAAAGACGAGCGCAAAGATCGCCGCAAATAATTCATTCCACGTTTCTTTTTCAATTCCTGTACGTGTGTAATTCCATTGCCCCATGCTTCAATGGATTCATAAACAACCAGGAATACCGCAAAAAACTGTCACGTCCTTGATAGCTGGTTTCGTGACAGTTTTTTGTTTGTATTTCTTGACCTTCATAGTGTTTGTACCCGAAGCGCAGGCTCAGGCAACGGCCGGAGAAGCGCTTGTTGGTGGTCTTAACCCGCTTGGCCAGGGCGGGGGATTACCGGCGACTGACATTCGCGTGCTTATTGCTCGCGTCATCCAGGTGGCTCTTGGCCTCATCGGTGTCGTGATGGTCGTTCTTATGTTATACGCGGGTTGGCTCTGGATGACTGCTGGAGGCAACGAAGAACAGATTGGCCGTGCCAAAAAAGTTCTCACCAATTCGGCTATCGGTTTGAGTATTATCATTTCTTCGTACGCGATAACTTCGTTTATTATCAGTACGTTGAGCAAAGGGGCAACGGATATCAGCGGTGCTGGAGATGGCACGGCCGGAGCGTTGACGCTCGAAAATTTCTCGGGTTCCGGTGGCCTTGGAGTGATACTTAAAGATCATTACCCGGCCCGCGACCAGGCTGATGTGCCGCGCAACTCCAAAATTATTATCACGTTCCGTCGGCCTATTAAAGTTGATAGCTTTGCTACCAATACCAATCGCAGCCGCGATGCGCAGGGGAATCCACTCCTCGGCGACTGTATCAATATCGGCGCGACCATGAACTGGGAAACTGATTGCGATCGGGCGATTTTAGAAGATGATTATATCAGCATTAAGCGGGCGGATACGGGCGAAATGATCCGCGGCGCATCACTTTTGGCCACGTTTACCGATGGAAAGGTCTACACCATCGTTCTGCGACCGTTTGATAATCTTGGCAGCGACAAAACCAATGTGGGTTATAAGGTCCGCTTGGGCAAAGGACTTTTGCGCGACGATGCAGCCAATGGCAATCCGCCGGTGTTTTCCGCCCGTTCAAACGGCGATGATTTCTATGAATGGCAATTTACCTGTAACACCACACTTGACATAACGCCCCCCTTGGTGCAAAGCGTCTATCCTGGGGACAAAGCCGTTGAAGATAAAAACACAGTAATCCAGATCAGTTTCTCCAAGCCGATGGATCCAACTACTATCCAAGGCTCCTTCGTGAATGACGGTAAAGATTATTACACACTCACCGGCTCATCTGTTTTCGTTAAGAGCGGGAATGCTACGGTTCCGGTCGGTTCTTTTGTGCTCACCAATGGGTATCGTACCCTCGAATTTACGCCGACGCTCGCGTGCGGCAAAAACGCGTGCGGCCGCAACATTTACTGCCTCCCGGTCTGCGATAAACCTGGTGCTAATTGCCCGACGCGCCAAGACGCGTATGAACTTCTCCTTAAAGCAGCGCGAACGTTCTCGGGTACTTCGTTTGAGTCAATTCCGTTTTCGGGTGTGATGGACGTAGTGGGGAATGCTCTTGATGGTAATCGCAACGGCAAAGTAGACGCCGCCCCTACTACGGGTTCGATTTTCGTAGAACAGAAAGTACCGGATAATTATGCCTGGTCGTTTGTGCTGCGCGACAGCGTAGATCTCGTGGCGCCCTTTATTACGACGGTTGCTCCTGGGCTCGATGCGCAGTATGTCGGCGCCCAAGATCCACTTAAGATCTCTTTCAGCAAGCGCATGCGTATCGACCCAATGTACTCGATTGGCATCGAAGAAAAACCAGTCAAATCCATTCCGCTCTGCCGCGTGCCATCGGTTACGTTCGACGATCGGGCTCAGACAACGCTTACCACCATTAACCACTGCGCTTTCCTTACGACTGGGCGCAACTATTACTACCCCGTCATTACCTCTGAGGTTGAAGATGTTAATTTCAACTGCATGTTTCCGGGCAAAGGTCCGGGTGGCGATAATGAAATCACCAAGAAACTCCAGCAATCTTCGCGTTGCGAAGCGGGTGGTACTAACTGTTGCCCGGTAGGCGTGAATAGCCCGCTGTGCTGCAATGGTAAGGCTGTTACAGGCACTCTTCCCGCTGAATGCTTGGAGACCTTGCGTGAGCAAAGCATTTAATTCTTTCTTCGTTCTTCATTAGCTTGAGGTGTTTATGCTGCGACCTTTTTCTTTCCCTCTGTTCGCGCGACGATTGGTGTTGGCGTTCATTGTGACACTCTCTTTGTTTATTGTGTCCGATGTGGCGCTTGCTCAGTCCGTGCAGCCAACGGATTTCGGTATTGAACAGGCTGCGGCTACAGGTTTACCGGCTAATGATATCCGTGTTGTTATTGCCCGCATCATTCAGGCGCTCCTCGGATTTTTAGGTCTGGTTATCTTGGTACTCATCTTGTACGGAGGCTTTTTGTGGATGACCGCAGGTGGCAACGAAGAACAGATCGGTCGCGCCAAGAAAACGTTGGCCAACGCAGGTATTGGCTTTGGTGTAACGATTTCGGCTTTTGCTATTACTACCTTCATAATTAGCCAATTGGTTGGTGCGGTAACGGGTGGTGGAGACGGTTTGGGGGGTGGCGGTGGTGGTACAGGTGGGCCGGGCGATGGAGGATTTTCGGGTAGTGGTGCGGTGTTATATGTAGTTACCCTTCCACAGCAAGGGCAAGCGTGTGTCCAGAACACTCATCCGTCCATCTCGTTTAGTCGTGATGTTGATTTAGCAACCGTACAGCGCTCAGTCGCTATCCAGAAGCAGGGCGTTGCCGGGTCCGTGCCGGGCCGTTGGGAATATGGCAGTAGGAAATCGATTGTTCAATTTATCCCTGAAGGAAGTTGCGCGGGCGATGCTACGCGTTCTGACTGCTTTGAGCCGAATACAGCTTACCAACTTTTGTTCACCGCTCCTTCTTCCGTCCGTTCGCTCGATGGCTTGACGCTTAACTGTACGCTCAAAGCGAAATGCGGTCCGGTTGATTTCGTTACTGGTACGGGCATCGAACGCAATGCGCCGCGGGTCACCATTACGCGCCCGACGGCTAATTCTTCATTCCCCGTGGGTGAGAATATTACGGTTTCAGCTTCATACGTCAGCGATAGTGGTGTGCAATCACTTTCGCTGGCTCAAGGATCGCTTATTTTGGATGGCAAGAACGGCAACGGCTGCGCGGCTACGGGCACGGTTGATTTGGTGTGGAATACTGCTGGAGTTTCGCCGGGGCGCTACGACGTAGAAGTGGTTGCTACCGGTTGGTCGGGTTTGGCAGGCAATGCTCGTCTGCCCCTTACGGTGGTTCCGCTCCACTGTTTTGATACGGTCCTTGACGCCGATAAAGGCGAAACGGTAAAAGGTCCGCCGGCCTGCGGTGGTGTTTGCGGCGCTTGCGGCGGTGCCAGCTGTACCGATAGCGGTCAGTGCGCGAGCGGGTACTGCGATTTAAGCTCCGGACAAGGTGTGTGTGTTGATCGTATGCGCATTACCTCGGTAACACCGGCGTCGGGTGCACCTGGAACATACGTTACGGTACAAGGTTTGTATTTTGGAACCGTACCGGGAAGCATTTATTTCCCTCGCGTCGCAAACCCGAGTTCTCGGTTGGCGGATTGGGTGAAAGCGCCACTTGTTGCCTGTGTTGTGCCGCAGCCGACATGGACGCCTACGGCAGCGATCGTTGAAGTGCCTAACGGTGCGGTGAATGGTCCGATCATGGTGGTGACCGCATCTACTTCCCAGCAGCAAAGCTTTACCGATATTACGAATGATGGCTGGGGACCGTCTCTGGCGGATTTTCGTATAACTAATGAAGTTAAACCAGGTATCTGTGCGGTAACACCGGCGCAGGGAGGTGCGGGAACTGCAGTACAGTTTTTCGGTAAGAATTTCGGACTATTGGATAGTAATAATGACGAAGTATTTTTCGGTGCTGGCAAGGCTGTGGTGGTTCCGACGGACTGGAGTGATGTAAGCGTGAAAACCAAGGTGCCGGCAACGGATGCTGGTATTGTTGCGGCTAGAATAACTGCTGGTGGTGTGGAGAGTAACGCGATCCGCTTCCTTATTGAAGGTGGCGAGGCGGCAAATGCCCCGTTAATTTCGAGTGTTTCGCCGGCAACGGGCGCTGTAGGGGAATATGTCACCATTTCTGGTAAAAATTTCGGTTCAGCTGTGGGTGCGGTATGGTTTAAGGCCACCGCGGGCAGTGAAGCGATTGTAGGTGATATGGCGTTCCCGGCCGAATGCGGTGCAAACGTATGGCGTGATGACCAGATCGTCGTTAAATTTCCCAAGGATAAAGGCGTTGTTGGAACATCGTATGCCATCCAGGTTAAAACGAGCGATAATCGCATTTCCGGTTTTGAGGGAGCTCCCCAGTTCCGTTTAGCGAGCGGGGTAGCAGCGCCCGGTATTTGTAAGATTTCTCCGCTTTCCGGTCCTAGTCCGTTCCCTGATACGGAATCAGTTGTGTTGACAGGTGAGTATTTTGGTTCAAATCCGCAGGTATATTTCTGGAAAAACGGCGCCAATCCGGGGTCAGTAGACGGACGTGTTGTGGTGCCGGCCGATCGCGTCGTGGCAGCTACGGAATCGCGCCTTGAAGTGCGGCCGCCAGCTGGAATTGCCACCGGTCCGGTTGTCGTCAGACGTCCGACCGATGCAAAAGTCAGTAATCCCATCAATTTTTCGGTTACCGACTGTACTAAGAACAACAACATCTGTGGTGGCGGGGGGGTGTGCTGTAGTAGTGGCACGGAAGCTGGCATGTGCAAACCGGCCGGCGAGCTTTGCGAGGGTGCGCTTCGCTCCACCGCGTATGTATGGCGTTTCACTACCAATGACATCCCGGAAGTGCCCCGCGTTGTTGAACGCTGTGACGCCAATGTCGATGCTGGCGTAGCTTTGCCGTCCCCGTCGCCGAGCACCTTGTGGAGCCAGGGGAACCCGGATGATCACACAAATGTCTGCCGCACGGCTTTGGTAACCGTGGAATTTTCCGTTGCGCTTGACCAAGATACGGTTAATGCTTCGAGTGTCATGCTCCAGAAGTGTTCAGGCGTTTCTAGCACACAGTGTATCAACCCAACGGCAGTACCCCTGACCCAGAATAGTTTTAACCTCAATGTCGCGGCTTCCTCCCAGGGCGGCAAGGTGCGCACCTACCTCACCCTTCAGCCGCAGAACATGCGCTTCGAAGATGCTTCGTGGTATCGCGTGATTTTAAACAAGAGCATTACCTCCGTTCCGCTTGATGGCCGGTCCGTACCGCTTGCCATTGACCGCCCGTGTACGGCAGATGCTGCCTACTGCTTCACATTCAAAACTGGCAATCAGGATTGCCGTATGAAATCCGTGGTCGTAACTCCGTATAGCTATTGGACGTCCGTGCTTGAAGCGCCTATGAAACACCGTTCCGCTGGCGAAGAGCGCGAATTACGTTACAACGCGCTCGGCATGAGCGATCAGCGGTGTATTCTCATGGATACCAGTGACTTTTCGTGGAATTGGGGAACCGGTAATCGCACCTACGCTACGATTTTCGGCGAAGCTATGGCTCGCTCGGCCCAGGTTTCGGCAGTTGCTAATACAGTTGGTGTTGGATTGTCTAATCCGGATGACGCGGTGCTTGTTAATGTTACCGCTCAGCGTGGGGGTAATTCCTACACAGGTAAGAGCCCGCTGACTATCGATCTTAATGATCCGGCAGTGGTTGACTATTGGCCGCGCTGTTTGGAGGCCTGTTCGGTAGCGGAAGTGGCTGTTAAATTCAATACGTCGCTTTCGGAGCGTAATTTGCCGGGTGCTCCCGTTGGCGGTACGGTGCAGCTCTTAAAATGCCGCGACGAAAACTGCCGCAGCACCACCCCGGTTCTTACCACGACCGACGTTTATTTGGAAAAAGAAAGCAATTACACGGTTCTTAAGATCGCCAACTCGCGCGCTGGATCCATTCCGCTTGAACAGGGGACGCTCTACCAGGTAATCGTTTCGGCGTCGAGCACTAATCCGTTTGCTAGCACGAACCAGATCTGGTCGGCGGCGCGTCTCAATGACCCAACCACCTTCAGTCGTCCATACAACGGCGCTTTTACCTGGCGCTTTAAGACCAAGCGCGACAGCTGTCGTATTGATCGGGTAGAAATCAGCCCGAGCGAGTATGTGGGCCAGAACATCAAAGACCGTTCGTCGTTTGAGGCGGCAGCCTTTACGTCGCCGGATAGCTGCAGTGCCCAGGGCCAAAAACTCAATCCGTGGCTCGTTGGCTGGAATTGGACTTCGAGCGATGAAAAAGTAGCTACTCTTTCCACCTTCAATACGAAAGGAAAAAATCCCTCCTGCAGCGCGGAATGTGTCCGTCGTGGCAGTGCAGTTCCAGCAGGCACTTCGGCTACGGTTCCTTTGTGTGGCAATGGCATTATCGAAGCTGGTGAAGATTGCGATCGACCGGATAAAGCCAAAGGTTGCAGTTTGGATTGCCGTTTTATGGGTTCTACAGGAGCGACGTGCGGAAATGGTACGGTTGAGAAGGACCGTGGTGAAGCCTGCGACCCCAAAGACCCTGCCACCCAAATTGGTTGTAGCTCGGACTGCCGCAACCTAGGTGCTGAACAAAACGTTTCTTCTCGGGAGGTAACCGCTTCAATTTGCGGTACCGGTGTTATGGGTAGCGGTAAAGATTGCGATGTGCAAATCCCGGGACAGGTGAGTGATCCGCGTTCGGCACTGTTCTGCTCGGAAAAATGCCTCCATCAGGGTACGCCGCTTTCGAGCGCGTGGTGCAGTGATAATCGCCTTACCAAAGGAGGTTTCACTACGATTGAATACGATGCGGCGTGCTCTAAGGCCCTTAGCCAGTGCGGTAACGGTTTTTTGGAACCAGAAGAAGATCCGGGTTGCGATGGTACGAACGGTTGGAATAAGGCTGAATGCAATGAATTCTGCAAAAAAATGACTGCAGCCGAGTGTATCGCTTCGTCCGAAGGTTGCGATCCGCAAGGACGTCTCCTTGGTTCGAGCTTGTCGTATTCTATTCCTTCGGTCTGTGGTGATGGAAAAGTAGGTATCGGTGAAGTGCCGATGTGTGAAAACAATTTGGTTTCATCAAATCGTGACGGGCTTATCGATCCGTGGTCGTTGGCCATTGGCCAAGGTCTTGGTATGCCAAGCGGTGATCCGCCGACCCAGAAAACGATCGTTACTGGTGGAACCTCGCAGCAGACGACTGGCGGAATCAAGTCTGGCCAGGCCACCTTCGCGTTAATGTGCGGCTACAGTACGGACAACGAATGCCAAGCAGTCTTTGGTAATGATTACGGCGTAGGAGCTAACACCTGCTGCACCAAACGTTCGTCCCTGATTTCTACCTATCCAGCCAACGGTACTACTAATGCATGTCCTAATACATACCTTGAGGCGCTTTTCGATAGTCAGATTGATCAAGTTACCCTCAAAGAAGGTATCGTGATTGCTCGTGGTGCCGATGATTGCGGTTCAGCCGAAGAGGTGACCGGAGTTGTTGCGGCGTTAACTGCGCCGCGCGCCAGCGAACGGTGGTACGCCCGTGCGTGGAATGAAGTCCGTTCGTGGTTTGGTACGAGTGTTACTGCTGCGCCGACTAAGTGGTGCGTGGCACCCGATACCGCCACTGCCGAAGTCGTTCCTGCGCCAGAAGTGTCGCCGCAGGCTTCGCGTATCCGTGTCAAACTTACTAAACCGCTGGCACTGGATACTGATTATGCCATCGTTCTCAAAGATAGTATCCGCACGACCGCGGGTGTGAGCGTCGGCCGCACTGCCGGTAAGTTCCTTTCCTGGAAATTCAGCACGGTGACCCAGATTTGCGAGGTAAATAGCGTTGCTGTAGAGCCAAAAGAATGGTCGTTTACCCGTGCCAATGCCACAACGACGCTTGCCGCTAAAGCGAAAACCAACAACGGCACGTTCATCCAGGGCGTCCCAGGAGTTTATGACTGGAGTTACGTGTGGGGTCCGTTTAATGACGCTTCGGTAGCTGTACAAAATACGAGCTCTTCGGCCAACATCATCACCGCGCAAAACAGGAATGGTGAAACCATGGTTCGCGCCTCAGCAGTTATTACAGCCAACCAACTTACAACTGCGACCGGCACGGCAGCTACCGGCCAATCCCGCGTGATCGTGCTTTTGTGTGAAAATCCGTGGCCGCCGAAAGATCTGCGCCTTAACGGCCAGGGACCGTTTAGTATCTTCCCGTTCGACGACGCGGTTGGCAATAACGACGGTTTTGACCTTACGTCCAACACCTTCAACAACACCCCGTTGCCAGCATCGCCAGTAACACGCGAAGGATACTTTAATTTCAGCACTTACTACTGTGCGGATAAAGGCGTGCCAGGCACGGCCGATGACCTGCCATACTTACGCGGCACGGTTCAAATTTCGCCGACTATTGTTTCGGCTACGACCTCGCTCAAGCGCTTCTTGTTCTCTAATACTAAGAATTCCGATGTTGTTGGTATCCAAGTCTTCCCCAACCCGGGACATTTGAGTGCTGCCGAATGGTACTCACTCGATCGTGCTCAGGGTGGTCAGGGCTTCACCGGCCAGCTCCAGAAACTCACGGTAGATGGCTACGAGGCGGTCTCGGACGGTAATAATGTCTATATCGACGGCCTCAACTACGCCGGCTCAACGAATGCGCTCTTCAGCAATATTTATCTGGTGAGTATTAATGCGAATGCGCAGGCCGATACGCGCGCCGTGTTCGATCAGATACTCAAAAACTTCAAGATCGCTACCAATCTCACTAATTATGGTTACTGCGGTGTGAACGCTGATAAACCGTCCTTTACGACGCAGTGTCGTGTTGATCTTGAGTGCCCCTCAGGCCAGGTCTGTTCGGCGGTCGAAGACAAATTACGCCGCAACTACCAGCGTTTGCGCGGCGCCCGTACCTTGCAGAACGCACTTAGTGCTTACAGCGCCGCCACGAATGGCACCTATCCGGAATTAGCCGAAGGTTCATACCTTAAAGGCCAAACGCTCAGCACCTGGCCGTCGTGGTCCAACTTGGCTACGGCGCTCCGTACCGATTTGCCGGGCGACCCGATTAATGCTTTAGCTCCAGCTGGAACGTGTGAGCGCACCACAAACCGCTTCTGTACCCAGAACGCCGAATGTCCGACCGGAGAAGCGTGCGTTATCCATGATCAGCAAACTGCATGGAGTGTTCAGGATCGTCGCTTCAGCTTTGCGTGTCCCACGTCTTCGCTCGCGTATCGCTACATTTCTATTTCGCCAACCAAGTATCTCGTTAAAGGACGGCTCGAGGATGCTGGTATTTCTCTCAGTAATCTTGATACGCTTATTCGCGACTTCGTTGATCCGTCGTCCTTCATCTTTACAGATAAGAACGGTATCTGTAATCAAGATCAAGAAATTTCTACGCTCAACCAGGGCCGCTGCGGTGATGGTGTTATTAACTACAGCCGCGGTGAAGAATGTGACCCGGTAGGTTCGCAGCGCTTTGGTGCATGTTCGGCTGAGCAGGCTGGCCGTATTCGGGTCGATGTATGTTCCTCGAGTTGTACGTTTGTGCCTTCTTCCACGCCGTTTATTGCCTGCTCGGCGTTGAGCTCTTGTGGTAACGGCAAAGTGGAAGCTGGTGAAACCTGCGACGACGGTGTCTTGAACGGTACTTATAACCATTGCTCGAAATCGTGTACGTATCCGCCGGCCGATCCGCCGGGGTACTGCGGTGATGGAAAAGTTCAGGGGGCCAATGAAACCTGCGATATCCGCGCCGGTTTGGGTGGTCAGCCAGGTTGGTGTCTGGGCGGTGTGAACAATGGTGCCCCATGTACGACAAGCGCGACCTGTAACATCAAAGATGCAATGGATAATGGCGTCGCGATTTCGCTCAGCTCACAGTCTGGCGTGTGTCGTTTGGTTGAGACCAATGCCGGACGATATGCTCCGGCGCAAGCTAATTCCTGCAGTTTCGATTGTAAAGCCCGTGGTGCGTACTGTGGTGACGGTATTGTGCAAACCCAATTTGGTGAAGAATGCGACGGTGCAGCTGCCTGCACGGTATCTGGCTTACCAGGCAGCAAACAATGTTCGAGTTCATGCCGCTTGGTGGATGCAACCGCAGCCGGCTGGTGGCGCTTCAGTGACTTTACCCGCTACTCCCGTTCGGCGACGATGGCTGATCCCTATCTTACCGTTGCCGACAGCGCCAAGGGTATCGTCGAAGATTTGGTCTGTGTTGATACAGAATGCCCCTCCTTCAGTATGGATGGTAAATTCGGAGGCGCCTTTAGTTTTAATGGTTCGCACTTCTTGAGAGGAAATGACGTGATGACTCGCTCCGCCGCACTCAACGCCACATCGTCTTTGACGGTGGAAGCCTGGGTGTACCCCACCAATCGCGCGCCCTGGATGCGTATTCTTGAGAAAGGCGGTTACCAGCGTGACGGCGGCTATACCTTCCAGTTCGATGAAAAAGGGGAAAAAGCTTCGTTAGCTATTTGGAATGCGGGGGCATCCATGGCAACCAGCGTTACGGGACGCACCATCATTCCGCTTAACCGTTGGACGCATGTCATGGCTACGTATTTACGCACCGATGCGACGCATTCTTTGCAGCTCTTCGTTAACGGTGAGCTCGACAATGCGGTCACGATCGATAGCGCTGGCATGCTCCTTGCTCCGTCTGACGATCAGATCATCATCGGTCGGGCCACCTCTGGTGGAAGCGGTTTTATTGGTCGTTTAGATGAACTGAAAGTGCATCTGCGCGCTCTTAACCCGATAGAAATCCAAGATCGTGCCGCGAACGAATCGGTCTGTTCGCTCACTTCGGTGCCTAAAGTGGCGGCGGTTGCCCCAGGCGCTTCCTGCGGTGATGGCAAAGTCACCGAAGGCGAGGCGTGTGACCGTGGCGCTCAAAACGGCGTACCGTGCGTCCCGGCGTATGGCAAATCCTGTTCCTACTGCCATAGCAGCTGCCGGGTAGTTATCGATGTTCAGTCAGCGGAATTTTGTGGTAATGCCAAAGTCGAAGCGCCAGAAGCGTGTGAAACCGACGCTGCCACTCAGCTTATCTATTCTGCGCTGCCCAACAGTACTACCAAACAAGAAAAAGACCCTCGTTATAATGGTTACGAGGTTCTCTCGTGCGCGGACGAAGCGACAGCTCCCGATATCGTTAAGAAAGGTACTAAATCGTGTGTAAGTTCTTGCTCGGCTGTCCAATCTAACTGCGCAATTTGCGGTACCGATCTCGAACGCGGGGTAAATATTGCGGGTAGCGTCATTAACATTCTCGATCCCAAGAATCCTAATCCGCTCTATGATCAGGGGAGGATGGACTTGACGATGTCGGCTAATTCCACGGATAAGCGTGTGGGAGTTGCGGCGTGGTCGGCAGCGAGCGCTATCGAGTATAAACTCCGTCCGGCTTCGGATCCGTACTCAACCACCGATTTGGCCAAGTTGAGCACTGACAGCCGTTGTTCTTTCGGTGAAGGTCCGCTCTATACCATGTACTTCAACGGCGATAATACTCACCCGTTCAATTTCCCGGTTTTGGCTAAACCTGAAACATGGCAGAATGATTTCGTGCTTTCGCCAATTATCAACCGTAACGAGCGCCCGAACGACATCCGTGTAGTCGTGCGCTGGGTGGGAACCGCGGTTGACTTTGTAAGTGGCTGGCAGGTGTTCCGCGCCGATCCGGATAATCCGTATCAGCTGACAACGGTTGAAAGTACGGCGTACAGTTCCAATAATATCCGGAAAGGACCGAACTATTACGATTATCCTCCCGATATTTTGAACGGGTTGTGGTACCACGGCTTCACGACGACGAAAGGTAATACGAATGCCATGTCGTTCACCATCAATTCCAACGCCTTGTATAATGATAAGTATATTTTCTTCGTCCGCTTGCCGAACGATGTGCAGGGAATTTCTCGTTTCCGCAGCAATACCCAGCTAAAGGTTGAAGTATATGTTCCAGAAGACGGTCCGGCTAATGCTTTTGCTGTACCGGCTGCGACCTTCTATTTAAACCAGGCAGCCTCCTCGGAGAATCCGAATGCTTCCTACTGGCAGGTGTTTGCCCTCAAACGTGATCCGTCAGCCCAGCCTAAAGACCGGATTCTGCGCATCGACAAAATAACTACCGATGTGCGCCTCTAATCGCTCTCCTATGAATTCACGCCTTGTCATCATCTTCATTATCATTCTGGCCGTCATTGTCGGCGGGGTCTTCTATGCCGCCTCATACTTTGGCAAGGGAGGTGAAGAAACCGCTCAAACGTCGACGGAAACGCAGGTGCCTACTTCTGCGCCCGTACCGGTGGCTCCTTCCACTACGACCTCGACTAATTTTGAAGCGGAACGCGAGCGTCGTTATGCGATTGATAAAGATCTGGATGGCTTGACCGATAGCGAAGAGCAAACGTACGGTACCAATCCGGGTAAGCTTGATACTGACAGCGATGGTATTAATGATAGCGTTGAAGTGCGAATCCATAAAACCGACCCAAAAAAAGCGGATACCGATGGTGATGGTATGAACGATGGTGCGGAAGTATTGCGCGAAAGGAACCCTCTTAAAAAAGATTAAAAGAGCGTGTATTCTATCTATATCACCTAAACCTTGATTTTCAGCCTATGTTCGACGACGAAAAAAATCCTTCTTCCGCGCCTTCTAACCTACCGTTCGCTCCGGATTCGCGTTCAGGTACCCCCGCGCCCAGCGCCCCCGCAGCCCCGTCTACGCCAAACGCTCTTTCGGCCGGCTTGCTTCGCCGTAAAGACGCAGATGCCGAAACTGCCACTCCAGCTGCCTCTGCCGCTCCGGCCGCCGAAGGTGGCGTTCCCGGCGCTCCGCCGGCACAGCCGACAATGGCGGCCATGGCTTATGCTACCAAAGAGCCGGTGCTCGGAAAAATCTTGGCTACAGTTTTAACGATTGTTCTTGTCGGCGGTTTGGGTTTTGGCGGCTGGTATGGTTATACCAAAATCCTCAAACCCCTTCTTAACAAAACCCCTGGTACCGCGCCGACTACAACGGTTGTCTCTACCGATACCGCAGTGCCCACCCCGCAGAGTACGAGTTCAGCGGTTACGCCACTTCCTACGACGTCGATCCGTAACGATATCAATAACGAAACCATCCTTTTTGGTGAGCAGACGGACACTGATGCGGATAATTTGAGCGATCGCCGCGAGCGTGAGATCGGTACTGATGAATACGTGGCTGATACTGATCAGGACGAGCTCGCAGACGGCGATGAAGTGCTCATTTGGGGCACTGATCCGCGCAATCCAGATACCGACGGCGATGGTCATCGCGACGGTCACGAGATTTTGCATGGATATAGCCCGCTTGGCAGTGGCCGCTTGCTCGCTCCGCCCGCCACTCAGCCCACGACCTCCGCTCCGATGAGCGCCCCTGAGCCGACCACTCCGGTTCCTTCCCTTTAAATTTTTTCGTTATGATGTTCGGTAGCAAAAAAACTTCACCACCGCCGCCGGAGCAGGGAACACCGGCTATTTCCGTCGAGGGAATGCCGCAAGAATTTTATGGTGGCGCCAACCCCGTAGTCTCATTTAAGACTGTGCCTAAAGAAGTAGTGTTTCGTCCTGAAACTCCCGAAGTCCCAGTAGCTGATAAAAAAGCATTCGAAGAGCAAACTGCAGTGGGAGGAGGGGATCCGTCGCATCCCATACACTGGTTTTCTAACCCCAAAAAACTCGCCCTGCTTTCGGCTGGTATTTTGGGTATCACCATCATTGGTGTAACGACGTATTATCTGGCCACTGCCCGCCAGAATATGACTGTACCACCTCTTTTCACTAATACTACATCGACAGCTACTTCTACGCTTGCCGACTCCACCTCCACCCTTCCTGCCGATACTACGCCAGTTGCAACTCCTTCTGTTACAGGAAACGAACAGCGACTCGATACTGCTTCGCTTGTGCTTACCGACGATCGCGATAACGATGCGGACGGCCTTACCGATGTGGAGGAGGAGCTTTACCGTACTGATCCGGAAGTCAAAGATACCGACCGCGACACGTATCCGGACGGACATGAGCCGTTTTACCTCTATAGCCCTACCGAACGCGAACCGGGTAAACTTATTGAAAGTGGTTCGGTGCGGGAATATAGCAATCCGACGTTTGGCTACACGCTCTATTACCCATCTGGTTGGGTTGTTGATACGGTTGATCCGCAGTATCGTCATGTGCTCTTCAGTACGTTGCGCGGCGAGTACGTCGGTATCCAGGTGTTCGATCGTTCCGGGTCCGAGCCGTTCGAGGCGTGGATGGCTCGCGTAGCCACGACCGAGCGCTTGAGCGATTACCAGAATTTCATGTCCCGTTTTAATGAGCCGGGCGTTGGACGCCAAGATCGTTTGGTGTACTTTTACGTATCGCCAACGCGTATTTATGCTTTAACGCTCCACAACGGTACCGAAGCTGGCCGGCCACTTGCCTACCGCCAGACGTTTACTGTTATGGCCCGCAGTTTCCGTACGAACGACGGTGCTGAAGCGGTTAATTTGACCGCTACGCTCCCGGAACCTGAACCGCGCTTGCCGCCACTCGTCATTCCGACATCAACGCCGGAAGTTACCTCCTCTCCTGAGTTTGCACCTGGGACTTTCGAGGCAGCGGCTTCTTCGACCGCACGCGTTACCACAACCGAAGCGGGTGTTACTTCGACCGTCACGAGCACTGTTTTATCGACCACAACCGTGACGTCTACCCCAACTACCTCTTCACCACTTTAATTTCCGTACCATGCTTGAGGTTTATAACCAGCCACGGGTGCGCCTCCCGCTTTCGCGAGAGCGCATCGCTGCCATTGTAAGGCTGGTAGAAAAGAATCTGCGCCAGGGGAGGATCGAGGGGGAGGCGGTTTTCACTGCGCCGCGCTCCATGCAAGCGCTCAACCGTACATACCGCGGTAAAAATTATGCCACGGACGTGCTTTCTTTTGCGCTCGACGAACAGGTTGATTGGCCTGGGGAGAGGGCAAAAAAAACTTCCTTTACCGTGCAACTTTACCTCTGCCCTGCGGTTATCAAGAAACAAGCACGCCGGTTCAAAGTTCCCGAGCGCGAGGAGTGTGCTCGCATGATCATCCATGGTCTACTGCACGCAGCTGGATATGACCATATGGTCCGCGCCGAAGCCGTCACTATGTTTACGTTACAAGAAACGATTCTAGCCCGCTTCTTGTCGCCGCGTTCGCGCCGACCTCTTTCTGTCCTCACAAAAGAAGAAATGGAGCGCCGCTTCGTAGTTCCTCATCAGTAATACTATGGGTTTATCCCGACTTAAAAAAAGTTTTTCCTACGCTCTGCGCGGTGTTTCCTATGCATTCGAACATGAACCGAACATGCGTATCCATTGCGCGGTCGGCACCGTGGTTGTGCTTGGCGCGTTCGTGTTCCCCCTTCTTGCGTGGGAGAGGGTAGTTATCATCATGGTGGTGGGAGCGGTTATCGTTGTTGAGCTTATTAATAGCGCGCTTGAGTATTGCATCGACGTCCTCAAACCACGACTCCATCCGGCTGTGGAGCGTAGTAAAGACGTGATGGCTGGAGCCGTGCTTTTAACGGTGCTTATCGCGGTTATCGTGGGTATTGTAATTTTTGGCCCGCATCTTCTGGGTGTGGTACAATTACGGTTATAACGTTCGGGAGCGGTAGCTCTTTAGCTAGTTAGCTTATGGGATTTTTTCTTTAAAATAGCTAACCAGCCGACGAGCTATACGAGGAGGATGATTATTTATGTTTAAGTCTGGGTAATAAGAAAGATATGAAACACACAGAAGAACATCTTATCGCCGGCCTCGATATCGGATCTTCTATGGTGCGCGTGGCGGTTGGGCAGCATCTCGAGCGCGGCGCTGAAGGCGAAGTACATATTTTGGGTGCGGCCGAAGTGCCGTCCCAGGGCGTTCATCGCGGCGTTATAAGCAGTATTGAAGACGTGGTCTCGTCGGTTTCAGCATGTATTGAAGAAGTAGAGCGCATGGTAGGCGAGCCGCTCGATCGCGTCTGGCTTGGTATTGCTGGAGGTGCCATTACCTCACAGCTCAGCAAGGGCGTCGTGGCTGTTTCCAAAGGCGACAATGAAATCAGCGATGAAGACGTGGAGCGCGCCATCGAAGCTTCGCGCGCTATCGCGACCCCGCTTAATTACGAAATTTTGCATGCTTTGCCGCGTTCTTTCACTATTGATGGCCAGGCTGGCATTAAAGATCCAGTGGGTATGACCGGTGTGCGTCTCGAAGTGGACACGCACATCATTCTTGCTCCTTCGGCTCATGTGAAAAATATCACGAAGGCCGTGTACCGTACGGGTCTTGAAATCGAAGATATTGTTTTGTCCATTCTCGCGACGGCGGAGGTGGTGGTAACCCAGCGACAGAAAGAATTGGGTGTGGTCGTTGTTAACATCGGTGCTACTACGACGAGCATTGCCATTTTTGAAGAAGGGGATTTGGTGCATACGGCGGTCTTGCCGATCGGTTCGGGCCATATCACCAATGACATTGCTATCGGACTTAGAACGTCGATCGATGTGGCTGAGGCTGTTAAGCTCACGTACGCCGATTGTTCCCTTGCTTCTATTACTAAAGATGATCAGTTCGATTTAGCTGAGCTTGGGGCGGCAGATCATGAGCTTATTAAAAAAGCGTATTTACTCGAAATTGTGCAAGCGCGCGTTGAAGAGCTTTTGACCAAGATTTACCAGGAAATCCAGCGTGCTAAAAAAACGTCCCTTCTTCCAGCTGGTGTAGTATTTACTGGCGGTGGTGCAAAACTACCGGGTCTTGTTGAGCAGGCGAAAAAGTATTTACGCCTACCGTCATCGCTTGGCGTGCCTATGAACCTAGTGAGTGTTACGGACAAGGGAACGGATATGAGTTTTTCAACCGTGCTTGGCCTTGTGAAGTGGGGGGCGGCGCTCAAGCCGTACGACTCTGGACGCTCGGGCGGAAACGGTAATATGAAAAAAGTCGGCGGTCAGGTGGGTAAGCAAGTTAAAGAATGGTTTAAGGCACTGATACCATAAAGTGTTCTCTAGCAGACGCGACAAACCCGCGTCTGTTTTGTTTTTTTACTGGATGTAACCGGTGATTTTCTTGACAAGGGAAGGGCTAAAACTTATACTACCTGCACGGATATTTTTTGCTTTATTACGATAAAAAGTTGAATACTATAGGTGTTCACTAATACCTGAATATGCCCCAAGTTAAACCAGAGCTTGAGACCGTTGCCAAAATTAAGGTCATCGGGGTGGGAGGATCCGGTGGTTCAACACTCAACCGCATGATCAACGGCAAGGTGCGCGGCGTGGAGTTTATCGCGATGAATACCGATGCGCAGGCTTTGTCAGCTAATCTTGCTCCAACTAAATTGCATATCGGAAAAACGGTGACGCGCGGTTTGGGGGCTGGCATGGATCCAGAAGTGGGCAGAAAAGCTGCCGAAGAATCCCAAAATGAAATCCGTGAACTTCTCAAAGATACTGACATGGTGTTCATCACCTGCGGTTTGGGTGGTGGTACGGGTACGGGCGCGAGTCCGGTCGTTGCCGAAATTGCCCGCGAGCTGGGTGCGTTGACCGTTGCTGTTGTTACCAAGCCCTTTGCTTTCGAAGGCAGGCAGCGCGGGGCGATTGCCGAAAAAGGCTGGGCAGCGCTCGGCGAAAAAGTGGACACGATCATCACTATTCCAAACGATCGCATTTTGCAGATCATCGACAAACGCACCACGCTTCTCGACGCGTTCCGCACAGTTGACGAAGTGATGCGCCAAGGCGTGCAAGGAATTTCTGAGCTTATTACTATTCCTGGTCTCATCAATGTCGACTTCGCTGACGTGAAAGCTGTTATGACCAACACCGGATCTGCCCTCATGGGTATCGGCGTTGCGACCGGCGATAACCGCGGCGTGGACGCAGCTAAAGCAGCTATTTCCAGTCCGCTCCTGGATATTTCCATCGAGGGTGCTAAGGGTATTCTCTTCACCATTACTGGTGGTACCGACCTCACCATGGCTGAAGTGAGTGAAGCGGCAAAAATAATCACTTCGTCGGCGGCGGAAGAAGCGAAAATCATTTTCGGCGCCAACATCGATGAGACCCTCACGAGCGGCGAGATCCGTATTACCGTTATCGCGACTGGTTTTGATGCGGAAGAAGAAGTAGTTAAAAAAGAAGAGCCGGCTACGACGTTTTTTGCCGGTGGCAAGTTCATGCCAACCATCAAGAAAACTCCGCCCAAAGAAGTTGTTGAAGAAGAGCCGCCGCGCGTCTTCAAACCTCAACCTACGACAGTGCGCGCCCCATCCTTCCCGCCGCCAGCCTCCCGCCAACCGGTCGTTCCCGACCAGTCCAAAGACGCTTCGGGCGATGATGCGGCGCTTGATATCCCCGCTTTCATCCGCAAAAAAATGGAAATCTAACATGAGGGCTTGTGAGGCTACTGAGGCTTGTGGGTTAGTAAGGCACGTTGTGTGACGTGCGGACCTCATAAGCTTCGCGCCACATGAGCCTTTTTCATATATGCGCTGCCCGGTCTGTAATCATCGCGAGGTGAGCGTCGTCGAAACCCGTGCCAGTGAAGATGGTATGATGGTCCGTCGCCGCCGTGAATGCGAAAAGTGTAAGTATCGTTTTTCCACGAGCGAAGAAGTGGAGCTTTTGGATATCATCGTAGTCAAAGAAGACGGCCGCCGCGAAAGTTATATGCGCGAAAAAATGGAGCAAGGGATTAAACGTTCCCTCACCAAACGTTCTTACAAGCAAGAAGATTTCCGTCATCTCATCCATACCATTGAGCGCGATATTCAAAAAAAGAAAAGCCGCGAAGTGGCTAGTAAAGAAATCGGCAAGCTCGTCATGAAGCATTTGCGGGCTTTTGATGGCGTTGCTTATATCCGTTTCGCGAGCGTGTACCGGGATTTTAAAGATGTTGAAACATTTGAAAAAGAGCTTAAAAAGATTTCTACCCAACGTTAGTTTTTTATTTTTTACAAAATCTATGGACCAGCAACCTCCGCTTTCCGCCGAGCCGACCAAGCCTACGCTCGAAGAAAAAATGTCCCGCCCGCCCGGAGCTGCCGCCATGCCGCAGGTGACGTCGCTTGATACGCTCAAGAGCCTGCTCGAAAAAAATCTTAAATGGTCGGAGCTTATCTACGAACAAAACAAAAAAATTCGCCGCCATTTTTTGTGGGTCAGCCTTTATACTGCGGCAAAAATCGTTATCGTGGTTGGTGCGGTGGCAACGGCGGTCATCTTCGCTTCTGCGTGGTATAAAGGACTGCAAAAGAAATACCCGCTCGTCTTTGGTTCTCGTGCGCAGACTGCCACATCGACACAACCCTTTGATGAGTTTCTTAAGGCGCTGCCCTTGAGCGATGCGCAGCGCGCGCAGGTGAAAGAATGGGTAAAGTAATTTGATTAATCTAGGAGGAGTTCTTTCTATGCCACTTCTTTATACCAAAATCGGCGCCACTATCGGACCGTCGTGTGCAACGCCCGAGATTATCGCGGACATGATCCGCGGGGGGATGACGTTTGCGCGTCTCAATTTTTCGCACGGCACTTATGATGATCATGCCAAGCTTATCGCTGCTATTCGGAGTGCGGCCAAAAGCGCTGGGCGGCATGTGGCTATCATGCAGGATCTGCAGGGGCCTAAACTGCGCATCGGGGCGGTGCCTCCCGAGGGAGTAGCAGTTGCAGCGGGTGATAATGTAGTACTTTGTACTACGAAACATGAATATGAACGATCCGGTGAACTGCCGCTCCCGATTGCGGGTCTCGAGAAAAACATCAAACCTGGTGAGCGGATTCTTATTGACGATGGAACGATTGCGACGGTGGTTGTGGCAACTGCGCCGGGTGCGATTACCGTCCGGGTTGAAATCGGAGGAAAAGTGAAGGCGCACAAGGGCCTCAATTTTCCGGACAGCAGTTTGGTGGGTATTCCTGCGCTGTCGGAAAAAGATAAAAATGATGTGTCGTTCGGCGTTGCCCAGGGCGTGGATTTGATTGCGCTTTCATTCGTTAAACGGCCGCGCGACGTGGTGGAGCTCAAAAGCCATATTGCTAGCGTGCAGCGCAGTCTCGGCAAACCGATCGTGCCGGTGCCGGTGATTGCCAAGATCGAGCGGCCGGAAGCGCTTGAAGACATTGATCGGATTGTGGAAGTGACGGATGGCGTACTCGTGGCGCGCGGTGATTTGGGTCTTGAAACGCCGATGGAACGCCTGGCAGTAGAGCAAAAAGCCATCATTGAAGCCGCGCGGCGTCAGGCTAAACCGGTTATGATCGCGACGCACCTTCTGGCTTCCATGGAACATAATGCCATACCTACGCGAGCCGAAATCTCGGATGTTGGTCACGCGGTGATCGATCGTGCTGATGCGCTCTTGCTTACCAATGAAACCGCGGTTGGGGAACATCCGGTTTCGGCAGTGCGCTTTTTGGCGCAAACGGCCAGAGCTACCGAGCAGACTGCGCTCGATGACGTGGTTATTGCCGGTATTACGGTACCCGATCATCATATCAACTACAGCATTCATGAAATCGCAGAACTTTTACGATCGCATCCTTTGGTGGATCGGATTGTGGCGTACTCGGTGAACGGCAAAGCTATTCGAACCGTTGCGGCACTGCGCCTTACGATTCCAACCGTAGCGGTGACGAGTGAAGAACCTGTTTATGCATTGAGTTCCGTGGTGTGGGGAGGGGAAACGCTCTACGTCCCCAAAGCGTGGAATAGTCGCGGCGAGCTCGAGCGGGCGGTTATGGAAACCGTGCGTGCGCATACCAAAATAACCAAGCGCGAGCGCATCCTCTTTATTACCGATGAAGTCTTTTCGCCGGATGAGCTTATGGCTCAAATCAAAGAATTATAAAAATACACCCTCCGTTTCTCGGAGGGTGTAAATTTTTAGGCAGCGGCACGTTTGGCGCCTGGACGTTTTATGACACCGGCACTGATTGCTCGCTGTTCATCGATGCGTTTGGCGTCGGGTTTTGCTTGTAGGGTGGCTTGGATTTTTTTAATCTCGTCGCCAATTTCATCGCCGCTATTATCTTCATCCAGAAGGCCTTTTTCGGCCAAATAGGGGGTTTGTTTGTGCGCTTTTTCCTGATCAATTTTGCGGTTTAAATTATCTTGCTTTTTCTCACTGGCTAAAATTGAGGGCTTTGCTCCGCGCATATGAAAGATCAAGTTACTATTTAAAAAGTAAACAAAGGGAATTTTTTGGTCAGCTCGTTCACGTCATTCCGGATGGATGTAAGTTTTGATTCGTCGGCGTGATGCGTAATCGCGGTGTCGATCCAGGCGGCGATCTGTTTCATTTCTTCTTCCTTCATACCGCGCGTGGTGAGGGCCGGGGTGCCAAGCCGGATACCCGAAGGGTCCATGGGGGAGCGCTGGTCGTTTGGAACCATGTTTTTGTTAACGGTGATACCAGCTTTATCCAAAGCGATTTGCGCTTCTTTCCCGCTCACTCCTTTGTTCGTGAGATCGATGAGGAGTAGGTGATTTTCGGTCGTGCCGAAACAGATGGTGTAGCCTCGTTCTTTGAACGCCGCTTCTAACACTTTGACGTTTTTCTTTATCTGCGTGACATAGGTTTTGAATTCTGGTTTGAGCGCTTCTTTGAATGCGACGGCTTTGGCGGCAATGACATTTTCATGGGGGCCGCCCTGGAGACCGGGGAAGACGGCTTTGTTGATGTCTTTCGCAAAGCGTTCTTTGCACATAATCATGCCGCCGCGCGGACCGCGGAGCGTTTTATGCGTGGTGGTCGTCACGACGTCAAAAAGAGGTACTGGGTTTGTCATTGCGCCGCCTGCGATGAGGCCGGCGATATGGGCAATGTCGGCCATGGTGATGGCGCCCACTTCGTCGGCGATGGCTCTAACGGCCGCATAGTCGATCTCGCGCGAGTAAGCGGAGTAGCCGACGAGGATGATTTTCGGTTTGTGCTCTTTAGCCATGGCGCGCAGGTTGTCGAGGTCGATTGTGCCCGCGGCCGTGGTTTGGTAGCGCACGAAGTTGAAAATGTGGGCCATGAACGTGACTGGATGGCCGTGGGTGAGATGGCCGCCGTGGGCAAGGTCCATGCCAAGCACCGTATCGCCGGGTTTGAGAAGTGCCGCATATACGGCGATATTGGCTGGCGCACCCGAGAGCGGCTGTACGTTAACATGTTCGGCGCCGAAAAGTTTTTTGGCACGGTCGATGGCGAGCTGTTCGATGATGTCGATATATTCGCAGCCACCGTAGTAGCGTTTGCCTGGGTAGCCTTCGGCGTATTTGTTGGTGGCGATTGAGCCGAGCGCTTCGAGCACGGCCGGGGAGACGAAGTTCTCTGACGGTATCATTTCGAGCCCGGTTGTTTGGCGGGTGCGTTCACGTTCGAGAGCAGTGAAGATTTCTTGGTCAAAGGAAGAAAGGGTGGTAGACATGGGTTGTAGGGACAACTACAGCCCTAGTGTAGCAGGGGGTTGGTCGGTTGACAATTAGCGGCCTGAAGAAGGGCGGCGAGATTGGCGTGTCCGCACGGCAGACGGCAAGGAGCTCGAAGGGCGAGGTGCTCCGGAATGGCGCAAGCGGTGCGTGAGGCCAAAAACGGCGGCTAAGATAATGATGGTTACGGCGATCGAAATGCCGATGGTGGCATACCAGAAACGTTCGCGTGCTGAGAGTCCCTCCCCGCTGCCCCACACGCCAAATTTCAGCGGCGTGCTCTTGAGTTGCTTTATCTCAGCATACGAAAATTGATTATCTTGATTCACTACCAGTGTATTTCCTGTGGTGTCATACCATCCTTCTCCTGCCATAAGCGTGTCAGTAAGGCGAGAGAGACCTTCGGGCCAGAACGTAGTTGTGAGCGAGATGACGGGGTATTCTTTTTCGAGAAATGTTTCAAGTACTGCGAAACGTCCAGCCATGTTCATGCGGGCGGAAAGTTCCGGGGCAGCAACCGTAAGCGAAGGTGGGTCGATGAGACGTTGCAATGACGGAAAAAGAGTGGGTTGCGAGCTGATGAGCACCGAAGGTTTGGTAATGTCGATGTCGGGATGAAGCCAGTTGACCGTTGGACGTAAGGGGCGAGGGCTTAAGCGTTGCCAGAGTGTTATAAGGCGTGCGGCAGCATTCCAGGATCGCTCATCGTTTTTTTCGACGAAGAGATCGAATACCGGCAGAAGTGCTTGCGGGAATTTATCGAAAAGCGGAGTAAAAATAGGGGATGAGGTGGCGGTAATAAATGAGGTTGCGTCGATATCGAGTGTCATGTTGTGTAGTCCGATACGACAGTTGCCGCCGGGAGGGGTGTAGTTAGCAATGATATCTAGTTTATTGTCACGCGCTAGAAATTCATCGGGAAGTTCGATGGTGCGGCGAAAACGTTCACCCTCTTCGGAAAGAGCGTAAGAATCCACGAGGTGATTATTAAGAAATGTCGCCAGCGTCCCTATGCCACCTTTTTGCAATACCGAAGAAATACCGTGCAGATTCAAGCTGATGTTACGAACCGGGCCGCCCAAAGCCGCTTGCGAGAAACCAATAGTGGTTTTTGTTTCTCCGGAGCCTTGCAGTCTTAGCAATGGATAGCCAAGCTCCTTGAGATCTAGATGGTAAGAAGTAGTAGGGAAAAATGGGGTGCGGGCAAACGTAGTGTCACTATTTTTAGTCAGGAGTAGTTCGCGGACCGGAGATGAGAACAGGGTTTCGACTGCTTCGTTTAGGTGGTCGGGTGCGGCGGAAAGCGCGAGGATTGGCCAGCCGTTACTCGCGGGAACAAGGGTGAGGCGGGGAATGGTGCTTGAGCTAGAAGTAATAAGCACGGCGCGTTCGTAAGGACCGATACCTGGCGCGTCCAAGGTGCGCGCTGCAACCCGCACATCGATTGCACGGCCATTTAAAAGATGCTGTGTCCGGCCGGCTAAATTGAATGCGGCAGTGAGTTCTTCTGCGGTTGGAACCGGGGAGACGTAAATGGCTAGGCGCCGCAAAGTCGGTGGGAAAAAATCTTTAAGCGTCGCTGGTTTTTGCGCGTCCCCGTCTACCGTTACACGGATATCTGAAATATCGATCCAACGGGCCCGTAACGCCGAGCATGTGTCAGTATCGCTTGATACCATAACGGCTCGCAGGGAAACCGTCAGCCGACCGTCTTCAACCGGCAGGTTGGTAAGAGGGAAAATAACTTCTTGAGGTTTGGAATTAAAGGCAAAGCTTGCAACTAGCCGACCTTGGTGCTCGAGAGCTATGAAACCATCGCCGATATTGGGAGTAGGGGTAAGGTAAAACCGCATGTCTACGGGCGTCTGTCCGTTGGCTACAGGGATGGAAACGAAACTCTCCGCATTGGTTCCGCTTAGGCGCACGCTTTCCCCGTATCCGTAATCATGTAGCGAAAATTCTTCGAGGGCAATAGCCGGACGCGCAAAACAACCTATCATCAATGTGAAAAGAACGGAGGTGAGTTTATAAAAGAGATTCTTTTTTTGTCTCATATAACTCTTTTATGATACCATATTCCTGCTTATCAAGAAATTTTATGCCGCACTTCCTAATTGTTGAAGACGATGAATTTTTGGCCGATGCGTACCAAGCGTTTCTCAAAAAACGCCACCACACCTTTGATATCGCGCATGATGGGGCTGAGGCCTTGCGTATGATTGATAAAAGAAAACCGGAGGTGGTGATTCTTGATTTGGTGATGCCCAACGTTGACGGAGTCGCCTTCCTTAAGACGCTAAAAAAACAGAATCTTTTGGATGACATGCCAGTGATCGTTGCATCGAATATCTCTGATAATGAGACTATGGAAGAATGTAAGAAACTGGGGGCTCGTGATTTTATTGTAAAAAGTTCTTCTTCGCTTAATGAGCTTATGGAGCGTTCTTTGGCACTTCTCGCGCCGTCGCGGACATCAAAAAGAAAATGATCAGCTTAATTTTTTAGGCCGTCAATTATTTTTAACCCGCCATGCCTACAAAGCGTGGCGGGTTTTTTCCCAGCGGTAGGGTGAGCGGACAAATTGCCAGAGTGCTCGGTAACAGGCGACGCTTATGAAGAGCCAATAAATTGGTAAGAGGGGAATATAGGGAAGCAAGTATAATTGGCGGCGTTTTACCGCAACAACGGCATGCACGATCATTTGGGAAAGATTGCCGATGATAAGGTTGAAAATGCCAATATAGCGGAAGAGGAGTGTGGGAATAGGAACTGACAGGAACGTTGAAAATGGCAAGAACGATGCGGCGAACATGCACCAGAGTAATGGATTAAAAAGAGGAAGAAAAAAATTGGAACCCACAGTAAATAAGCCGCTTGCATATCGCTTGAGCCCGACACTCTTAATGGCTTTGATGGGGTGGGCGGCATGAACAAGGAAGGTGATGAAAAACCCTTTTTCCCAACGCGTGCGTTGTCGAATCCAGTTTCCTAGCAAGCTATTTGCCTCCTCGAGAGTGTAGGAGTTGACAAGCGCAGTGATGAGTCCGTAATCGTAGATGCGTACACCCAAATCTGCGTCTTCTGTAACATTGTACGGGTCCCAGCCGCCGATACCTTTTAGATACTTGGTGGGGAAATGATTACTCGTTCCCCCGAGGGGGATTGCTCCGCCCACTTCTTGGCTGCCCGGAAGGTAAAAATCATACCAAAAACCGTACTCGAGCGAAAATAAACGAGTTAAAATATTGCGTTTGGTGTTGTAAAAATTGAGACGTGCCTGCACGCAGACCGTGGTGAGGGCCGATCGACGAAAAGCGGCAATCGCTTTTTTGAGTTGATCTGGGTCTGGCCGATCTTCGGCGTCGTAAATAACGATGAACGAGCCGCGGGCAAAGCTTAGCGCGTAGTTGCATGAGCGGGGTTTGGTAGACAATTCAGCTATGGGCACTTTGACATGTTCGGCCATGAGCGCTTCCGGTGTTGCGTCGTTTTCGTGTTGGCCGATGCCGTGGGCGTGGAGTGCGGCGATGGTGGTAGTGTCGTTTACTTCGGTAATGAATTTAATATCGAGTTTTTCGCGTGGATAGTTTAGCGCAAAGAGATATTTAACAAGCTGAGGCACCATTGCCGCTTCGTTCTTGAGTGGGACGAGAATGGTGTAGATTGGGAGCTCGTCGTCGGTTATGGAGTTTATCTCTTCTTCTTTTACCTGGATAAGGTGTGTGGGTTGGAAAGAACGAGAAAATACGTAAATTTTAAAAGGATTAAGAAAAAAATAAATGACATTGAGCGTTATGAAGGTGCCTAAGACGAGGGGAAATGGCCAAAGCCATAGACCTAACGCATAGAAGGCTAAAAAGCCGAGAGGAAAAACGTAGGGTACAAGCAGTGTGCGGTAGTGGCGGCTGGAGTAATCTTGCTTGAGCACTTCGATTCGATCGGTGGCAGTGATATCCAGTTCATGGCGGTAGGCGAAGGCGAGTGCGGAGCGGAGTGTGTTGGGAGGGGCTAGCGAGAAATGAGTCAGTGGCTGGCCGAGAAAGGCACTGAAAAGATCAACAGTCTCTTGAGCGATGAAGGGGGTTGCCGCTGCGAACCACACGGCACCGTTTGATTCGTATACTAAGATCTGGTGCTCGATAGCTATCTCGGCGGGAATAAGGCTAGAGACTGCCCCGGTGGGAGTTAGGTTGAGAGGAATCTCTTTAAGCAGGGGAACATCAAGAATATGAGCGAGATTCTCGTAGAAGTTATGTTCCTTGGCGTATCCTTTGAGAATTATTTTTTCAAGCGGGTGGTCTTCATGTTTAATGATCTCTTCGATGTGCTGAAAAGCCGCTTTTTTAAAAATTCGTTCATTGAGCAGTTTTTTGTTTCGCAAGCGTGGTAAAATGTTCGTGGAGTATATCGAGCGCGCGTTCCTCATGGGCAGATTTTTGTACATCTCGCATGAGGCGTTGTAAACGATCTTCGAGAACGAGTAACGATGATACGGTGGTGGTTGCAGTGAGGATAAGCTTGGTTTTCATATAGTACGTTTTGGACGCAGTAGCGAATCAATTATCTCTTCGCGTTCCTGAACCAACCCTGCGGCGGTGGAGAAAAATTTTTCCCAGTCGCCCCGTTCGGAGGTGGGTAGCGTGCCGAGATAATTGCGCCAGCCTTGAATTTTATTTTTCATGAGCTTTGTTATCTCGCGTGCTTCGATAAGGGCGTCGCGGGGGATAGTCTTTCCTTTTTTGTTCATATGAAAAAACTACGTATTGCTCCGGTCTTGGTGGGAGTAATTTATGCGGGTGGTAACGGCACAAGGCTTTGGCCGATTTCTACGGCGGAAAACCCCAAGCAGATCAATACGGTTTTTACGGGCAAGAGCATGGTGGTTGAGGCGTACCGCCGGGCACGACTTTTTCTTCCTCCGGAGCGTATTGTTGTGGTAGTGACTGCGGCTCTTTATCCAAAGGTTTTCGCTGCGTTGGATCTGCCGGTGCGTAACTATATTATACAACCCAAAAACGCCGACACCGCGAGCGCTTTCGCATTGACCGCCTTGGTTCTGGAAACATTATACCCCGGCGCCGTGGCAGTGACCATCTATGCCGACCATATTGTTCTTAATACACGGCGCTACATTGCGGCGGTGCACGAAGCGGCTCGTCTTGCTAGAAGCAAACATGCGCTGGTTACTATTGGCACTAAACCACTGTATCCAAACCCGCTTTTTGGCTATATCAAGCTCAAGAAAGAACGCCTCGCTCCTAACGTTCATACCGCTATCGCGTTCGTTGAGAAACCAACTATTGAACAGGCTAGACGATATATTTCTTCGCATCAATACGTGTGGAATACTGGCTTATACGTATGGGAGCCCACGGCAATCCTGCATATTTTTAAACGCTATGCCACAGAGTTTTACCAGGCTCTTCTTGCGCTGCGGGCTTTTATTCTAACGCCTGATTTCGATCGCCAACTGGCGCGTTGGTACGGCTATATCAAACCAGTATCGTTTGAACGACAGGTATCGGAACGCATGCAAGGTCTCTACGTTCTGGTAGCTGATTATGCGTGGAAAGATCTCGGTAATTGGAATGTGATTTATGAGGTTGCCGGCAAGAATGCGGCGCGCCACGCGCTTCTGGGTGAAAAACCGGCAAAATTCGTTTCAGTAGATAGTTCCGGATGCTTGCTGCTTGCGCCCGGTAAAAAAGTGGCACTCATAGGAGTGAAAGATCTGGTAGTGGTCGGAGACCGATGACACCCTACTGGTTATGGCGCGTGAGGCGGCAGCTGACGTTAAAAAAGCTGTTTGTAAGCTAAATGATTAATGTTGCGCGCAGAACGCAAAGTAATGAAAAAGACCTAAAAGGCTGCTGGTGCAAGGTTTTTCACACGAACGGGGCCGTTCTGCAAACTATTGACAAAAGAGCTTTTTTATGATACACTTTTGAGTTAAGTGTCCCAACCCTGAACTGGAGGATAATAAATGAGTGTTGATGTGCTCAAAGAGCTGTGTGAGGCCGGTGCCCGCTACGTTACCCGTCTCCAGGGTGCGTTGGATATGAGGTGGCGGATCTACTGTTACTATGCCCTGAATCCTACCCGCGGGACACCTGAAGTGCTGGAGTGGGTGTCTGCCAACCTCACCCGGGTCCAGAGGCGTCTCAACGAGGTTGAAGAGGCCCTGCGGCATCTGCAGGACGCCTACCAACGCGCCGCGGCCAAAGCCGCCTTGCTCGCCGCCTAGTCGCGAGAGGGGGTGGCACGAAAACCGCCCCTTACTCGTTATGTCCATACCATGTGTGGTTATAACGAGAGGGCGGTTTTTATAATTTAAAAAGAGCCGGTAAATAAGATTTACAAGCTCATGAGAGTGAAGGTTTCGGTTACGCTTCGTTCAATGGAGCAGTTTTGCCTGCCGAGCGTAGCGACGCAGTCCCAAAGTCCGCGGCCAAGGGACTTGTAGATATCCACGCGGGCACGGATGCTGTGGTTGATGGCAATGCCGGTAACCGGGCCGGATTCAGTATCCGCGGAAGCGACGAAGCGCTCGTTGAGTACGATCGGGCCGTCAAAGCGCTGAATATGAACGGCTACCGTGCTGTCGTTACCGTTCACGATAGTCACTACGCCGCGCTCCACATCAGTGAGCGTGATGTATATACTTACGCCCGCGAGCGTGAAATGGAAATGCTTATTGCTTGAGTAAAGCGGTGTGGGCGGGGGTTCGCAGGCAGTAAACGACGTGAAAAAATAACCGATGACGAGACCGATGAGAAGAGATCGGCGACGCATGAGTGCCTCCTGAGTTCCTTAGTACGATGCCTCGTACTCATTGCTATGTCAATGATCTGAACGACAATTCGATTGTTTAAAATTCATCTATTTTTTAAACATAATTAAGGATGTTTAAAGTTGCAGATTTGAATGCGGTAATTTTGAACACTCCACGTTCTCTACTCTTACAGTCTCTGGTTGACAAAAAATGAGATACACCTTATAATGCGCTGTTTAGCTCTATAGCCAGGGCTAAATTCAACGAACAGCAGAGGGGGAGTTAAATGGACAAGAAAAAGAACCGTTTGCTCGCGTGGCCAGCTGTGATCGTAACCAAGTCGACCCAACTCATGAAGGCCTTTAAGCTCTTTAAAGCGCTCAAGATCGCCAAGTTCGCACTCACCTTTCTGACGATGACCCTGTCGGCCGTGGCGTATTCATTCCGCTATGGAAGCTGGTCTTTCGCTGTCGGGTTCGTTATCATGCTCTTTATTCATGAGATGGGCCATGTCGTTGCTCTCCGGGAGCGGGGATATCGGGCTTCGCTGCCTGTGTTCATACCGTTTCTCGGTGCGCTCATCTTCGCTCCAAGGTTCTCCTCGTCCGAAGATGAGGCGTATGCGGCGTACGCTGGTCCGTTGTTTGGCACCATCGCCGCCGCTACCGCCTTTCTGCTGTGGTTTACGGGGATGTGTCCCTTCAACAGCATGCTCCTCGTGAGTTTCTCGGGTGCGCTCCTCAACCTGTTCAACCTTATGCCGGTACCGCCGCTCGATGGCGGGCGCGTTACCCGCGCGGTTGGAAGCTGGTTCAAATGGATCGGGATGGTGATGCTGCTTCTACTCTTGATTGCTGGCCAGGATGCGGCGCTCCTGCTCGTCTTCCTCATGGCCATCAGGGAGCTCGAAATCAGTCCCGCCGCCAAGTTAAAAGTCGGTGCGACCTGCTTTGTGGTCATGACTGTGCTGCTCGCGCTCGGTTTCACTAAGCAGCACTGGATGATTTCGGTTGTCGATGTGGTGATCGGCACGGTCTTTCTTCTTAACGTGCTGAGCGATGTGGCGAGTGATCATGAGAATCCGACCCCCGCTGTGCCCGAGGTCGCTAGTCCGAATCCTCGCCGCTTCATGTGGCTCGGTCTATACCTTGCGCTGGTCGGTGTGCTGCTCGCCCTCATGGCAGCGCACACCCCGTATCTCGCCCAGATCGTAAAGCGCTAAGGCAGGGCTCACTGTACCTAAAACCACCCCATCAAAAAACCATAAGCCCACCACGTCTTGCGCGAGATGTTCCGGTGGGTTTTTTCAAAAACAGTCCTCAGAGTTTGAGGACCGTTTTTGTTTTGCAGGAGACTGAGATATGCTCCTAGAGTTTTATTAGTGTGTAACTTTCTATTATCCGCAGAAAATCTTGCCTTTCCCCCTTTTCTGTGAATATGCTGTAGTACGAACGTAAAGACATGCGTTCAGTACAGGAGAGCTGCAATGTTGACGATTACCTCTATCCCTGACCACCGTTCGTTTGAGGAGCTCGGCCCTCATATTAACGAGATTCACCTGGTGGGGCAGCTTACGGGTTGGGTTTTCGATATCCTCGAAAAACGAGCGCCTAATCTCAAGCTCATCGAGCTCGGTCCTTCTCTTTTAGCGAGCCTTCCCTTCCGCATGCGCGAGAAATGCCGGGCAAAGGGGATAGTGCTCAAGGCGAACTGCCTTCCGCCCCTCATTACTCGGCGCCCGCCGGAACCGCGGGATCCCCATTTCGCCAGCAAGCGGCGCATACTCCGTTCGCTGCGCGGTATTGGCCGGCGGCGACTCCAGTTCCTGCTAAAGAATAAGTACAAACCCGCTCAAGACCTTCTAGCGTATTATGGGGTGCGGGCGAGAAAGAATAGCGCGGCGTCTTCTGAAGCGCCTCCTCAATTCTTGACCGTACATATGCGGGCAGTTTTTGCCTGCATTCACCCGACACAGGTGGTGGATTCGAAAGTGCTCGAGCGGGCCTGGAAACTTTACCTGGCCAGCTTTGCTCAAGCGGAACTCGAACCATTCCTGAGCAAGCTCAAGAAGATCGAGGTTAGTTTTCAGGCCGCCTTCGAAGCCGGCCTTGAGAATTAAGGTAGGCCACCCTCTTTAAGATAAACCCATGCCGTCCGTAAGGGCGGTTTTAATATACATATAAGTTAGCCAAAATATTGCTTATTATTTTAAACTATCCACAGCATCTCCGGGTATATCTTGACAACATATCCAAATATGCTATTCTGGCCCAGTCTCAAGCGCTTTTTGGTCCGGTGCCTTTCATGCATTCCTATTTTGTGGGTGAAGGGCACCGGGGCATTCCGCCCCACAGGAGGTGCGCTATGAAGATGTCCAATAAGAAGGGTCTCCGTTCCGTCATGTTCTCCGTCGCCCTCGCCGGCTTCGCCCTCATCGGTGGCTGCGGCCTGCCGCCGGAGGACTACGTCGGAACCGAGGAGCTCGTCTGCCAGAAGGGTTCCCAGGTGGGGGCGCCGATCGTCGTGGGCTACGTGCTCGGTAACAGCGGCCTGCTGCTGAGCGACGTGGCCAGCCGAACCATCGTCGTGACCGAGGAGAGCGGAGCGTCGAGCGCGAACACCCAGAACTTCGCTGCGAACGCCGGCAAGTCGCTCGGCACGAAGCAGCTCAAGGACAGCGTGCTGCCCTGCAGTGTGGGCCGCCTCACCATCAAGACCTTCGTCACGCTGACGAACGACAGGGGTGAGGCGCAGGGGTCGGAGTCCTACGACTACCGCGCCGACCTCGAGCACCCCGCGACCGCGGTTCAGCTCAAGCTGACCATGGTCCAGAAGTAGCGGCTGCGGCCTGAGCTGCGCCCGCTGCGCCCCGGATGAACGGGGCGCTTTTGTTTTTTGACTTTTTGTCCTCGGCAGAGTAAGGTGATGGATCGTCGAATGCTTCGACGAGAATAACGTAGGGAGGTAGCCATGCCGCAATCACCGTGGCCTCAACAGGTAGTCTTTTCGGAACTCAATTATCCCAGTTTCGCCAAAGCGTTTCGTCAGGCTGCTACGTTTAGGCAGGTAGGCGATCGATTGAGTATCGAAGATTTTTCTGGCAGCTCTTGGGCTTTGCAGCCTGGTTGCCCTATGGATGAAACATCGATACCGTATGCGGCGATCGTTCGCGGTCGGCGTTATATCATCGATGTCGACGATACCGAGGTGGACGAGCAGGGTAAACGGATCGTGTTTGAGCTGGTAGAGATTAAAAGCTATCAGCCTACTGATGCTGATCGCGTAGCAGATATCCGGGCGTGCCTCGAGTACCTTAATCCCACGATCGAGCGCTCGCTTGACGTGCCGCTCGTGCCGCCGTGGCCTGATGCGCCGCGCATCGAGGAAGGTGCTATTAAGATCGTCATGACGGTCAAGTACGTTGGCGAGCGCTACAGCGTGCTCGCCCTCGAACCGCTGGCGCCCGTCAACGCGTCTGATGGGGCGGGTCTTAGCTGGTTCCAGCGTCTCTTGAAGCGATGGTTTTTTTAGGAGGTGCAAACGTAAGCGTGCTTTGTAGCTCTTATCTCATCGCGTACCACGCGAGCTCAAAGCGCGTAAACCAGAGCTGAGCCAAAAATTCCGCAAAGATTAGTCGTCCGCCCTTCATACGGGGCGGATATTTGTTTTTTATATTAGGGTTGAGCATACCTGATGCGGTGCTTAAAATCTTGACAATAATCGTCTTCTTTGCTATGCTTAACCGTCAATTACACGCACTGTCAAAACATTGCTGGAGGTGTATCATGCAGTCCCTGGACGATCTTAAGGCCCATTTGGCGCGAGAGCAGGTTCTTTACTACGATCTGTTCGGTACACTCGGCCCGGTTCGGGCTGAGGTGCTGCGCACTATTACGTGGGAGAGGATTACGTGCACAGAGTGCCCGGCTGCCTTTGAAGCCGTGGTTAAGCTGCCTGAGCTGGGTTTCATCAGAGACGTTGTGCTCCAGTTCCACAGCGACAGCGTCAATGGAATTTTCTTGCGTATCAACCCCTGATTGCTCCACGCTACCAATCACGCGCGCCCTTACGGTACAGAGCGTAGCTCCTGCCTTGGGCGCGCTCTTTAATTTTGCATGCAGATAATTGACAAAATCCTGCTTTTTCTGCTATAAAATCTCGTATTACTCCGCTTAAAATCCCTATGAACCACGGTAACGTGATTCTCAGTTTCGACAAAGTTTCCTTCTATTACCACGAAGATCGCTACCTGCTTGAGGAAGCGAGTTTTTCGGTGCGCGAAAACGCCAAAATCACGATCATGGGGCAAAACGGCGCCGGTAAGTCCACGATTTTTAAAATGATCACCGGCGAACTTAAACCCGAAAAAGGCCAGGTAAATATCCGCCCCGGTGCATCGATCGCCATTGCGACGCAGGTGATGAGCCGTGAGAATCTCGAAAAGACGGTTGAGGAATTTTTTGCCGCCGCCTTTGACAAGAAACTTTACGATCTCCCCAAGCGCATCAAGGACATTCTGGAAGTCGTGCATCTTTCCGCTCCGCTCGATAAAAAAATCCGCCAGTTTTCCGGCGGACAGCAGGCGCGCCTTCTTCTTGCTTATGCGCTTATCCAAGAACCGGACATTCTGCTTCTTGATGAACCGACCAACAATCTCGATGCCGAAGGTATAGCGCATCTAACGCAGTTCCTTATCGATTATCCCAAAACCTGTCTTGTCATTTCGCACGACGCCACGTTCTTGAACGCGTTCACGCACGGCGTTTTGTATCTCGACTCATTTACGCACAAAGTTGAGCAGTACGTGGGTGACTATTACGACGTGCTTGGCAAAATCGAAGAGCAGATAGAGCGCGAACGCATGAAAAACGCACAGCTCAGAAAAAGCATTTTGGATCGTAAAGAGAAAATCAACTTCTTTGCCAATAAAGGTGGTAAGATGCGCAAGCTCGCGAGCAAACTACGCGACCAAGTGGCCGAAGCCGAAGATGAGATGGTCGATGAGCGCCAAGAAGACCGGACGATCAACGAATTTATCATTCCCGCACAGGAAGGCCTTGTCGGGCCGGTCGTGGAAATTAATTCCGTCGGCATCATGATCGATCATGAACCGGTACGCAAAGCAGTGTCGCCGGCGGTAAGTGTACGCAAGAAAGACAAGCTCCTCATTCACGGCCCGAACGGCATTGGCAAATCGACGCTTCTGGCGGCACTTGCCGAGAAACGGGAAGAGGGTGCGGCTATCGCGCCGGATGTTGTTATCGGCTACTATCGCCAAGATTTTTCCGGACTCGACTTTAATAAAACCGGTTACGAAGCGCTCGCCGAAATGATGCATCAGCCGTGGAACCAGGAAATTTACGCGACTGCCGCGCAGTTTCTACTCACGCCGGCGATTCTTAAAAATACCGTCGGGTCGTATTCTGAAGGACAGAAGGGTTTGCTCTGCTATGCGCGCTTCGTCTTGCAGAAGCCGGGACTTCTTATCATGGATGAGCCGACCAACCATATCAACTTCCGCCATTTGCCGATCATCGCCAAAGCGCTTGCCGAATTTGAAGGCGCGCTCATCGTGGTGAGCCATGCCTACGAGTTCGTCGCTGAGCTCGGTATTACGGATACGCTTGATTTGAGTAGTTTAAAAAACTAATTTATTAGTGCGTTTATTGACCTGTCAGTGCGAGGAACGAAGAATGAGCGATGAAGCAATCCCTCTGATAACAGAGCGAGCTCTGAAATACGAAGGGATTGCTTCGTCGCTACGCTCCTCGCACTGACGGAAAAACAAGGAGGCCCCATGTCCCGACCGATCCCGATCATTCTCGACACGGATATCGCCGGTGATCCGGATGATGTGTTCTGTCTTAACTTTCTCTTAAAATCACCGGAGGCGAATGTCGCGCTTATCATCACTGCTGACGAGCATGATGGTCATCGCGCGCGGTTTGTTCGGCATTTCCTCGAACGTTTTGGGCGTGCTGATATTCCGGTGGTGCAGGGGGTTGATCTTGGCAACAGCAGGTACTGCTTGGCCTGTGATGAAGCGCCGTTAAAAGAAACCGTTCCAACCGATACAGCTGCCGCAGTCGCAGAAGTGCTTGGTAAGCATCCAGACGCGCAGTATCTGTGCGTCGCGCCCCAGAGCAATCTAGCCGGCGTCATTCGTCATGCTCCGGGCCTTTTGCACGATTACAACGTGCCAATCACGCTCATGGGCGGTGGACTTAAGGATTATCGCGATCCTCGTAAGGCCGAACATAATATCCGGTACGATGTTGATGCAGCGCGTGCGGTGCTTGGAAGCGGTCTTCGACTTCGCTACGTGCTCGGGGATACGACGTTCAATCCGGCCATCAAGATCGATGCGCGGCATGAGATTTTCAAGATCCTTGCCACATCACCCAAACCACTCCACAAGATCATCGTGGAGCAGTGCCGTCGGTTTTTTGAGTCCAGCTACAACTCAACCATGATGCATGATCCCTTGACAGCGGCAGCGGTCATAACGCCTGAACTCGTTACCTTCCGTGAGGCGTGCGTCATTATGGATGAGCATGGGTGTATGCACGAAGCGCCAGAGGGAAGCAAAGTAGAAGTTAGCGCTACCGCAGATTACACCCGATTCCTTATGCTTTTTGCTGAACGGCTCTAGCCTACCTGCAAATATAAAGCGCCCAAAGGCGCTTTTTGATTTTAATAATTTAAGTGAGATTGAATTTTATTTTTTTACAGGGTATCCTACGCTGGTTATCGGCTGTTATGCACTGCCCAGGGTCGGTAACATCACATAGCTCAGGAGACGTCATGGTACAGAAGTCGTTCGCTCAGAAGAGTCTTATCGCCGCGTCTTTTTTCTTTGGCCTGGGGGCGGTGGAAAGTTGCGGTGCCCCGCCAGAGAGGGTTTGCGCTCCGTGTGAGCAGCATCACAGTATTACCGACCCCGAAGGGATGGTTAACATTCTCGGCGCACTCTATGACAGTACGGGATCGCGAGGTTTTACCGTCCTGTGCGATGCCAAACGCGGTGAGGCTGGCACTCCCGTTGAGGTCGTTTTTGAAAGCCGGCCGACCGTGCAAAAACCCCTTAAGATCGACTGGCGCATCAAGGGTGCTATGCTTGCGAACCAGAGCCAGGTTTACGAGGTGTTTGAGGTTACACGCACCTACTCAAGCGGCGCACCGACCATAAAGATTACTTCGTTTATACTCCATCCGCAGGCGATGAGCTGCTTCTTTTAGCTCTGCGGCTTGATGTTTTGTTTCGGGGTTTTAGAGTGCTCCGAAACGATGTGTGCAGGTCTGGCCATCAGCTTCTGACGTGATGGCTTTTTAGTTTGGTTGAGAACGAGGTGCTCTTTTTCTTTTCTCGTCAGGCATTTGATTTCCGCTTCGCGTCTTTTAGCGCTCGAAGCAGTCGGGTGCTTTTCGCTGTAAACGACGGTAACTGGCCGCCGCGAACGTGTATATTTTGCTCCGGACGATAGCGAGTTATGCGCATGCAGGCGGTGGGCCAGGTCGGTGGTAGAGCCGGTGTACAATGTGCCATCAGCGCATCTGAGGATGTAGACTGTCCAAGTCATACCGAGTTTTGCGGGGTGGAAGAAAGGGATTTTCTCACCTCTTCGGCGATGATATAGATGTTGGGTGCGCACGCAGGCGGCGGAGGAAGGTTGTCAAGCGAAAACCAGCGCCAGGCGGAAATATCGCTTGTCGGCGTTATGTCGGCATCACTATCACCAATTTCCGCGAGATAGTGGACAAGGATGATGTGTCGATCTTTGGCTGTGGTAACTAATGGTTCGAGCGGGCGGATGATACGGGCGGTTATTCCAAGTTCTTCTTTTAGTTCGCGTAGGCAGGCGCTGCGTAAATCTTTATCCGTACTTTCTACCACTCCGCCCGGGAACATCCAGGGGTAAATAGTGCCATTTTTGCTTTGTTCTACCAAAAGAAGGTGGTTATTCCGGACAATAACAGGTCCGGCGACGACCAAGGCTTGTTCGAGCTTCATAGGTAAAGTTATCAGAGCTTTAGCTTGACACCAGATGCGTCTTCGGGTATGATGGGTGTATTAATCAGTCACATCCGTAAAATACTCATAGTTATTGTAGCATACCCTTACCGAGTGCACGCTTAGGTATACGGTGCTACCCTTATGAACGTATCTTAGGGAGTGCATTAAGTATAGGTATGAACAATAAATTATTTGTAGGTTCGTTGTCGTTTGATACGACTGAAGAAAGCTTGGCCCAGGCCTTTTCTGTGGCTGGCACCGTTAAATCCGCCAAAGTCATGACCGATAAATTCACCGGTCGTCCGCGCGGTTTCGGTTTCGTAGAAATGGGCAGCGACGAAGAAGCCCAGAAAGCCATTGAAATGTTGAATGGTCAGGCGATTGATGGCCGCCCAGTTGCGGTTAGCATCGCTCGTCCGCTCGAAGATCGTCCGCCTCGCCGCGCCGGTAACGGTGGTGGTTTCGGTGGTGGTCGTGGTGGTTTTGGCGGCGGTTCCCGCGGTCAGTTCTAATCTCCAACATCAAAAACAAAAAACAGGGTCCGTGCAGCCCTGTTTTTTGTTGTAAGTAAAAGTAATCGCCGGGTTATCCACCACATGAGTGGGCGCTCGAGTAGGGGAGGTATACAGTACCTTCATGCCTACCCACAGGAATCCCTTTCCCGGGTACGCGGATCGCCTGTCGGGCAGTCTATTACTTTTAACGACTACCTATATGGCTCGCGAAAATTCTTCATCCAACCGCGGGTTCGCGGCGATGGATGAAAATCGGCAGCGTGAAATAGCCAGTCGCGGTGGCAGTGCTAGCGGTGGTAATTTCGCCAACGATCCAGCACGTGCCGCCGAAGCTGGACGCCGAGGCGGTCAGGCTTCGCATGGCGGACGTGGACGGTCAGAAAACAACGAATAAGACATATCAAAGACGGCATTACCGATGCCGTCTTTGACGATGTAAAAAACCCTCTTTACTAAGAGAGGGCTTTGACTACAGAGCTTTTGGGCTTACAGGGATCGTCGCGCTACGGCGTGGCGCCGGCGCACCGAAACGGCGACCGCGGCGAGAAAGAACAGGCCGGGTGCCGCCCAGGACACGGAGTTGGGTGGGTGTTTTACCATCGCACAACTCCCTTGCAGCTTGTCGGTAATGTCATCCCCTGGTCCGCGGATGCAATTTTTAGGCGACGGCCTGGTCGCATCTTGACTCTCCGGGAAAGGGGAGTTGGGTTGCTCGGGTTTATAGTTGGTCGTAGCGTTGCTACAGCCAAAAAAAAGGGATAGGACCACGATACTGGCAGCACTTCTCGCGATAGGCATGAATCACTCCTGTGGTTGATGACGTGGTAAGACTATAGATAACCACATGTCTCGTCAAGCTCTTAACGTGTTTAGGAGGAAGGTATTTTTTAATCCACCTTGTGCAGGTGATATGGGGGTGTTGCGCGCTTGTAGCGAAACGGTCCAAGCTAAGATATACACGAACCTGCTTGCTCACTTTCGAGAGTGTTGAGCATGCTTTGATTTTATGAATCTCTGTCAATTAGATTAGATTTTTTACCATGTAGGTGTTTTCTAGTTCGTATCCCCATTTACGGTAGTAATCTCGTACGCCAACGCCCGAGATAACCGCTAACTTGTCGACATTTTTTGATTGAGCGATACCCTCGGCTTTGGCGACGAGCTGTTTGCCTAGACCGCGATGTTGGATATGTTCGGCGTTGCGTTCGCCCAACTCGAGGAGTTGGCCGTACGTGTGAAGTTCGCGGATGAAAGCGCGGTAGAAGACTTTTTTGGCCGGGTGAAGAGGATTTTCATCGAGGACGCGCAAGCGGCAAAACGCGAAAACCGCTTGACGATCTTTGTCTTCAAAACTCAAAAAGTACTCTGTTCCGCCCTGCGTAGCGTATTCGTCGATAAATAGTACCGGTGTAGGATCGGCGATGCTGTGCGGGTCGACATGGCCCACTTCGCGGCAGCGCAAACACTGACAGCGAATGCCGTCCCGTTTCATTTCATCTTCAATGACTTGGCGGAGATTGGTGACTTTATTGCCTTCTTCGATGTACTGACCAGGAATGTCGCGAATGAGGCGAGAAACGCGGGTGTAGCGGGGGAGATGGCGCTGAGCTTCTTTTAGTACACGGATAAGTTCCACCGTCGGGTAGGCGCGGTAGTTTCCGGCTTGAAACCAGTCGTAGAGCTCGGAATTTTTGACGACCGAGCAGGGGTAGATCTTGATCATGTCGGGGCGGAAACCCGGGTCGTCGAAAACGGTTTTGATCATGGCTAAATCCTTATCGGGTGGTGAACCGGGGAGTTGCGGCATGAGGTGGAGGTCTGCTTTGAACCCGTAATTGCGCAAAAGTTCGAGAGCATCTTTGGCTTCTTGGTTCGTATGGCCGCGTTTGATGAGAGTAAGCACGTCATCATCGGTATGCTGGAGGCCGATCTCGAGGCGTGTGGCGCCTAGTTCGCGCATGATCCAGATGGTATGGTCATTGATGCAGTCGGGGCGCGTTTCGAGCGTGAGACCGATGATACGATGGGCGGCAGTTTCGTTGATGGTCTGTTCATAGAGGAGTGCGGCGCGTAACTCGGGAAGTGGGGAGTGTTCGGTAAGGATTGCTTTCCTATCATTGCGAGGAGGTACGACAAAGTAATCCCCCCGTGGTTCAGAGCTTTTTCTACTGCTAATGGGGTTGCTTCGTCGCTCCTGCGTCGCTTCTCGCAATGACACGTTTAGCTCGTTGCACGCTTGGAATGAACGCAAGATGAACCAATATTGATACTGAAGCGGATACGAATTCCATGTTCCGCCTTTGACGATGAATTCGATTTTATCTGTGGGGTGGCCGTTATTCTCGAGCGCTTCGAGGCGTCTGGCCATTTGTTCGTACGGGTCAAATTCAAGCGTGAGGGCGCGCATGGCGGCCGGTTCTTCGGAAAGATAACTTTTGGGCATACGCTCGTCGAGGGGGCAGTAAACGCATTTGCCGGGGCAAGGGTAGGGCTTGATGAGCGATGTGACGATTGCGACGCCGGAGAGGCTGCGCACCGCGCGGCGGGTGAGAATGCGTTCCAAATACTCGTTCGGTTTGATGTGCGCATTTTTAACCATGGTACGGTACGTTTTGAGGAGTTCCGTTTTGCTCGGAAAGGCTTCTTTGGATGACAGCTCAGCTACGGCAAGTCGTTTGAGATTATTAAAAGCCGCCTCGCTCTTAGGAGGATTTTCGAGGGCTTTCTGGATGATGGTTTGGGCGAGGTCCATACGGATAGGCTTTACCTTAGCAAAAACCCTTTGCTTGCGCAAAGGGCGTGTGGTCTTTAGCAGTTGCCGTCGAGTGGCGGGAAGCCGGGGTTGGAAATGGAGACCGTACCGGTAACTGCGCCTTCGGCCGTGAAAAAGATGGTCGTGCGCATATAGCAGAGACCATCGGAGTCTCGTTTATAGATCTGCTGCTCATAAGTGGCTGGCGGACGCGTCGCAAGCGGTATGGTCATAGTCGGCGTCTTGAGAGAAAAACGGCATGCATCATCAGTCGTTACGAATGGGGCCGGCTCGTGGGCGATTGTGCCGATTTCATGGCCGTCCTGAGTTACTTTGCCGCCGACGTAGATGCTGCTGCACAGCTTCTTGCTGCTCGTAATTGTTTCGGTGCGAACCGGGTGGCCGCACCCAAAAAACATGAAAAACGTCGTGCAAATTCCGGTGTAAAGGTGTTTGGACATTTTGCCTCCAGCCGTTTGATAATCGGCATGCGCATGGTAAGTACTGCCGCTCCTATTGTCAATAGTTAATCCTGATAATTAAAGCACCCTCTACGTGTAGAGGGTGGGTCGTTGAGGAGTGTGTCTAGCATCCGCCCGAGAGAGGTGTGAGTTTTTCTTCGAAGACGGAGATTTTTCCGTCAACATCTCCTTCGACTCGGATGGTTACCGTATCTTTGTACCGGCACTGCCCATCGGGACCTTTTACGAGCTGCCACGTAAGTTCGGCCGGAACAAGAGCAGTAACGAGGAGTGTGCCTTCACCATCTTTTTTCTCGATCGCGATGCGGCACTTACCGGTTAAGTCGAGGGTAGGTGCGGGCGCGAAGCTGATGGTGCCGAGATATGTGGTGCCCTGATGCACGGTGAGGCCACTTTTTGCTTCGTGGCAAATCTCTTGAGCTTCAGTGAGCTGTTTGCGGTGAATCTCTTTTTCGCCTTCGCCGCAACTCAAGATTCCTAGGATAAGCAGGGTTAAAGCACGTCTCTTCATGATCTCTCCTTGCCTGTGAGGCATATGGCATAGTATGATTTTCTTGTTTAGCTGTCAACGTAGTGTATGGATCTTATTGCTAAAACAAAAGCTGATTATAACCGCATTGCTGGCGCGTATGCTTTGACGCGCAGTGCTGAGCGCGAACTTGTTCAGTTTGAGCATTTTGTAGAACCGGGTCGGGCGATTTTGGATTGGGGTTGTGGCAACGGCCGACTCGTGCATGTGTTTAAAGGAAAACAAGCCCGCTATATTGGGGTAGATCAAAGCGAAGAAATGATTGCCGTTGCGCGCGAAGAATTTAAGAATGAAATTGCTGCTGGGTGGGCAACTTTTGAAGTCACTCCGGGATTACCGCCGTGGCAGTTCGCTGATGCGAATTTTGACGGTATTTTTATGATTGCTTCGTTTCATCATCTTCCGGATGTTGAGAGTCAGCTGGCAATACTGTGCGAAGCGCAGCGGGTCCTTAAGCTGGGCGGATTTCTTGTTATCACAACGTGGAATCTGACGAGTCGGTGGGCAAGGGAACAGATCGGTAACGATTTGTGGCAAAAGGTAGGTGAATACGATTTTATAATTCCTTGGAAAAATAATCGTGGGGAAATAGTGGTCGAAAGATATTATCACCATTTTGAACCAGCAGAACTCATATCTTTATGTGAACGGGCAGATTTTTCTATTAAAAAATCATTTTGGTCAGACGGGGTAGGGGAGGTAAGTCGCGAAAATGGTAAAAACTTGGTAATTATTGCTGTTAAAGAAAACCATTGACCTTTTAGGTAAAAAAGCCTAAACTAAGTCCGCTCTGTAATTACCTCGGGAGAGCAAAAATGACGCGTGCTGTTGGCATGATCGGCGCCTGTGGCTTGGTGGCGTATTTTGTGGGATGCGAACCGGCGGACTCTTCGTCCGTCGATGCTGGTGGTGCGACGACTGTCCGGGTCGAAGCGCCTTCCGACGCGGCGCTCGCCGATGTTCATTTTCGGGCAGATGCACTCTTACCGTTACCGTGCTTTTACAGCGCGCGCATTGGAATGGCACGTGACGTGCAGATCGGCCCGTTTACCGATCGCACGCCGTACGGACTCTTCATTACGACCGAACATCAGGTTGGCAGCACATTCCGCACTATCTGCGGCAAAACGCTTGATGCGGCCGGCGCAGCCTGGGAGAATCTTCCTGAGCCATGGTACGCGGCAGCCAAAAATACCGTTGAGATCCCCACCACACCGATCGGTGTAAGTAAAAACGGCCTCATCGTTCCCTTTGATCCGCGTGGTGCGGCCGTAGTCGGTTGGGACGGCTTTCGGGTTTTTCCCTTCGACCCCGACATGTACCAGTTGCAGTACTACGGATTGGTATCGCTCCTTGCCGCCTCTGATGCGCCCTGGATCGGGTTCGTACTCAAGCGCCGTGTCGATATTTACTCCGTCGGCAAAGGGCTTGAACTTACGGGGAGTGTGAATGCCTCTCGGGGTACTGATTTCCATCATGCGGTGATGCGCAGTCCGTTGGTCTACAAGAACGCAACCTTGCACGGACTCTGGGCCGATGCGCTGGTGTGGACCAACGACAATCGTTTGCAATTCGGCTATCAACGCATTTCGTCGTTTTTTCCGCTTCCTACCGATGCAGTGCCGCTCGAGCGCGCGCATGAGGCGTCGGCCAATCAGGTGGTGGGTGAGCGTCTGGCGCAGGCTATGTTCGCGGCGGCCCTTACTGACCTTAACGCGGATGGCACGCAAGATCTTGTTGTCTTGCCGTACGGTACGGCGGAACTGCTCTTTGCCCCGTCGGACGGCTACACTTTCCAGCCGTTGCGCGGTACCGGTCTTTTCCTTCAGAACGTAAAGAGTTTGGCGGTCGGCCACCTTAACCACGATGCGTACCCCGATGTTGCGGTGGCGAATATTGATGGTGCGGTGCAGGTCTACCTGGCGGTAGCGCCCAATCCGCGACCGCAGTAATTTTTTCGGCTGACCCAACCAAGGTCAGCTTTTAGATTTTAAGAAACGGAATACCCTTGCCAAAAACGTTTAAGTATGGTGATATAGGGTCATAACTTATAAAGATTCGGAGGGAGCTCATGCGTCCTTTTTTTAGTTTCCTGCTCGTACTTTTGTTCGTTACCCAAGGTAATTCTTCGGCTGAGGCAGCTAAGAAAAGAACCTTGAAAAAGAAGCCTGCCCGGGCATCGATCAAGAAAATCGAAGAAAAAGAGAAGCCTGTGGCTAAGAAAAATCCTGAAAAGAAAAAGAGGCTGGCTCCATATCCGCTCATCGAAGTTGCGCCTGTCGACGATAGCGTGCCCACTTTTGGCTCGTCGCCCAGCTCGTATCTGGCAACATGCCTTTTGGATCAACCGTTCAGCGTTCTGGACAAAGATCAGAAGAATTTGCCTCTTAATAAAGTTTTGAGCAAGCCCGTCTCGGCGGTTTTTATCGAGTGCACCAGTGTGGTGCGCCCGTATTCGGTCTATACCAAGATTAGCTCCGGCCGCTTTGAGCCGTTTCGGGCGGAGGTGGTCTGTCCGTCTACCGGATCAAAGCGCCGCGGTTTCGTTGAGATCGACACGTTTGCTTACACGCTCGATCGAGAGCGCGTCATCGGACTTGTTTGCAAAGATCTCGGCTCCAAATAAAAAGGCCTACCCACGGCCTTTTTTATATGTAAAGACCGACGATGAAGCGTCGGTCGGGGTTTAGCGCTTGTGGTGGGCGAAGGAAATGATGGTCACCGTGCCGTTACGCTTGATGGTGCCTTTGATAAGCACGGCGAGCCGGTTGCATGTTATTGATTGGCAAGTGCATGTGCAGGCTAGGTTACCAATTTCGACCGTCGCGTTGTCATCAGTGCGCAGCATTGCGGCGATGTGAGAGAATCGTCTGGTTGTCTCCGGGGTGCGCACGGGGGTAGCGTGGTGAGGTTCCAGTGCCCGGGTAATCATGTTTTCAACACTGCGCTCGTAAAGTGCCTCGCGCGGGAGGGGGGTGGTGGCCGGTGCTTGATTCTTCTTGGGGCGCATTGTTTCTCCTTGGGTTAGCGGTGCACAGGGGCGGTTCGTGCAGTAGAAAGAGCCTGGGCGCGCGCGTACAGAGCGGTTGTTTCGCGGGCAATGTGGTCCCACGTGAATGAACTGACTATGCTTTTGTTATGGTGACTGAAATTGGCCGATTCAGTTTTGTTACCCAGATGCCAAGCAAGTACGCGAGCTAGGTCTGCCGGGTCAGCGACATTAAATTGGCAGCGGGGGTTCATAACAATTTCTTGCAGTTCGGGGATAGCGGAGACAAGTACGGTTTTACCATGCGCCATGGCTTCAAGCACGGCAAGCGGCATTCCTTCATTAGCCGAGGGGTGGACATTTAAAACGGCATGCTGATATAACTCGTGCAATGCGCTGGTGTCGAGCCAGCCGGTGAAGACGATGTCCTGTTCCGTCTCAGCCATTCTTTTGAGTTCGGCTACGTAGGTGTCGGTAAAAAAACCGTCGCCGACGATGACCACCTTAAGGCCGCGCAGTAGTTCGGATTGGTTTTGTTTGAGCAGTTTCCAGGCTGTAATAAGATCGTGAGCGCCCTTGTGGCGGATGAGCCGAGCGACCATGAGGATGTAGGTGCCTGGTTCGAGACCAAAACGTTCGAGCGTTGCAGTGCTGGTTGTTGGCACAATCGTAACACCATTTGGGATATAGGTGGTTTCAACATTAAATTCGTTGCGGCAGTAAGCGTGTAGTGTTTTGGAAACGACGATGGTTTGATGTGCCCAATGGCACGCCGCCCACTCGCCAAGGCGAAGCATGGTGCGGGCGATCCAGCTCCATTTTTGGTGATAACGGTCGATGCAGTGGAAAGTTATGATAACGCGGGCTGAAGGAGCAAAAAGCCGCGGTATCCAAGCAAGAAGCGCCGGACCGACACCGTGGAAATGGTAAATATCGACACGCTCTTTGAGCGCGTTAAGAACGCTTAAAAGGGTGTGAGTTATCGCGTCGAAATTTTTGGTTTTAAGGCTCCGAGTAGTAATGACGCGGATGCCAGATGCTTCGCTTAAGGTTTGTGCAGGTGTATACCAAGATCGGGAATATACCAAAATTTCGTGTCCTTGGGTGGCGAGGGCACGACTTAGCTCTTCAACGTGGCGTTCAATGCCACCGAAGCGAGCAGGAAAACCTTTTTGTCCGATCATGGCGATGCGCATGGGCGTACAATAACGGCTTACCATAGCATTTTCCAGTCTACATGTCAACTAACGTAGGGGGTGTGAAAAGGTCTCGCGGGTGGTGGAGCGCCTCTTGAGGAGTTAAAAATAGGTTGCAGCGCCTGGAATTTGAAACTGGCTGGTTCCTAGTTTGCAGCCTCTCTCGGTAATGGTGTAGGCGTTAATAATAGCGTGATATTCACCTTCTCGTCGGATCATAGGAATGTCAGTCTGAAAGAAACGTGGTGCTGAGGGTGCGGAAATAATCGTCACGGTAATGAATAACGATCTTATTGATGCTGTCGACCTTAAGGAAATAGCTGCCGCTTGTTGCTCGACTAGTATCATGGCCGGCCGCGAGCAGCAATGCAAACGTTGCTATAACGGACTTTTGCTCGGAATATGCCCTGTGCGGTACGTTTTTTTTGGCTTGCTTAAAGCGGCATGGTCGATTTTTTATACGTATTTTGAACTAAAAACCTCCCTGCCGAAGCAGCGAGGTTTTTGCTAAAACAATGTCGATTATTGAACGATGAATTTGAAGATGCCCGTATCAACCAACCGCCCACCTTCGCCCTGGGCATAGATACTGACGTGTATCTTGTATTCACCCTTAACCCAGTTCGCGCCGGTAAAGACCGTCGGCGAAAGAGTCATAGTAGTCCCGGGGGTAACCGTGAAGGTGGCGTTCGTCCTGGATACTAAAGCGCCTTTGGGGTTGGTAATGTAGCGTTCGATGCGCAGTGGGCCGCTGTAGAGGCGCTGGTTTTTCTTATCCATGTAATTGCTCTTCACTGAATAGCGGAAGAAGAAGAGGTTACCGGCCTTAATCGTCATGCCGTTTTGGAGGCTGTACGAGATATTTGAGGGTGGAATGTAGTTTGAGCCAATCAATTGCACCTCGTTGGAGCTCGGGCCGACGTTTTTGTCGGCGCTAATGGCGGCCACGAAGTATTTATAGGAACGATCTGGGATGGCCAGGTATTCACTATGGGTGGTTTGCTCCGTTTCTTTAACAAGGACAGCTTGCGCGCCATCGTTACCAACACGACGATAGAGGCGATAGGCGGCTGCGCCAGGAATTGCATTCCAGCTTAATTCACCGCTGTACATCGAAGTGAGTTTGCCGGTGAGTGTGGGCGCAGTAAGTGTCGCTCCAGGAGAAACGCTTACTTCGGCTGAGCTTTGACCGCTTTCACCTTGGGCGTTTTCAGCGCGTACGTAGTACGTGTATGTCGTGCCAGCCGTAAGTCCGCTGTCGGCAAAAGAAGGTGATGTTACTTTTCCGACAATCGCGTAGCTCGAACCATCCGGGGCGCGACGGTGAACCGTGTAGGCACTCGCACCAGAAACTGCTGTCCAGTTAAGCCGGATGCTTGTCAGTGAGGTGATTGAGGCAGAAAGGCCGGTTACCGGACCGGGCACTGCTGCCGGAGGTGGAATGTTGATGGTCGTCGGGGCGGGTGGTAAGACCGGTGTCGAAAGGGCGAGGTAGGCAGTGCTACGGGTGGTGCCGTCATTTTTGCGTGCCGTTACATAGTAGGTGTATGTGGCGCCGTCAGACAAGCCGGTGTCATCATAGTAACTCTGGATCGTGTTGGTGCTGCTATAAATTTTGGTGAACGTGCCACCAGAAGGAGCACGGTACACATCGTATCCCGCAATGTCCTGGAGAGCCGACCAGCTTACGTGAAGTGATGTGGGGGAGTTATGATGGCCGTTGATTACGAAGATCGAGGCTTCCTGTGTGGCCGAAACCATCGGCGAATTACTGCTTTCAAGACTACCGTTTAAGGCCGCAATCTTGTAGTTATATTTTTTATTTTCGGCAACCGAGTAGTCATCATAAAAAAGCTGTGTTCCCGGTGTCCAGATGACTGGGCTTTGGCTGGCAAAATCCATGTCACTGCCTTCGGTGCGATAGACGACGTAGTTTTGCACGGTGCCGGTTTCTGAAGCGTCCCAGCTCACGGTAATGCGGCCCGGGATGTTCATCGTGATGCGGGGGTTGCGCGGAGCGCTTGGGGTGCCCATCATCATGTCGCCCATTTCTTTGGCGAAAACGAATGTCGGCGTTGTCGCCGTGGCGAGGAGGCTCAGAATGCCAACGGCGGTGAAACTGAGCCGGTGGAGAGTCCGAGAATTCTCTGAGGAGAGTGCCATAGAGGATTAGATAAAAGTAATTAGTTAAGAATAGTATAACACATTTGTTCCTATTTCACTTAAAAATTCGCACTGTATATAAAACCAAAACCACCCTGCGCATGCGGGGTGGTTTGTTGAGCGTCTTGGCGTAGAGGATTATTCGACTTTGAACCCAATTGTTTTGCTGTCGATGAAGCGTCCATTTTCTTGGAGGGCGTAGACATTGATCACCATTTTATAGTCTCCTTTCATCCAACCAGAATTGGTAATGACGGTCGGGGTAGAGTTGAACACGTCGCCATATTTTCCGTTCCAGATCGCGCTCGTACGAAATATGGTGGTACCTCTAGGATTAATAATCGAGCGTTCGATGCGGAAGTTTCCCTTGTACGGGTACAGGCTTCTTGTGTCCAAGTAACCACTCTTGACTGAGTAGCGGAAGTTAAAGGCGTTGCCCGGTTTGATTCTGACGTTGTCCATGCCGTTCACGGTGATCTGCGACGGGGCGACATAGCTGTCACCTAAGAGTACGACTTCGTTTGAGTTTAGACTCGGTTTATCATCGGCACCGTATGCAACTACATAATAGTAATAGGGACGATCTGGGATGAACAGACCTTCGTTAAAAGTAGTTTCTGTTCCTCCGTACAGTACGTTTGGGGGGCTGTCTTTACTATGGCGGCTAAAGAGGGAGTAAGAGACGGCGCCAGGGACCGCGTTCCAGCTCAACACGGCCGAAGCTTTTGAGGTAAGTTTGCCGGTCAGTTGGGGTGCGGCGACTGAAGCGACCTGCACAGGGCTGACCTCGGCCGATCTTTGACCGCTGTCAGAGCTAACATAGTATGAGTAGGCGGTACCTGGGGTAAACGCAGCATCGACGAAATTGGTCCTAAGGAAGTAGCTTGATAATGTACTGATGACTACAGGGGTGGGGCTACCTGCAGCACGACGGTATACAGTGTAAGCGGTAGCTCCAGGAACGCTGGTCCAGCTCAGCTGGACGATCGTCGGTGACATGACTATCGCGGAAAGTTGAATCGCAGCTCCCGGAGCGCTGGTTGTTGGGGTTGAGAAGGCGGGAAGAATTGAGCTCGATTGCGGGGCTGAGCTAGATTGGGGAGGTGGAGCGGCTGGGGTTGAAAGCTGGACAACCCCCGCGCTCCGTGTCGTTCCGTCGTTCTTGCGGACTACAACGTAATACGAATAACTTGTCTCGGGCAGCAAATTAATATCGTCGTAATAAGCCGGAGTCAGCGTGGTGGTGTCCCAGATTTTGACATATTCGCCGTTGCCGGTAGTCCGATACACGCTGTAACCAGTATAACCCTCCGTTGCCTGCTGGGCTGTCCAACTTAGGTGGAGTGAGGTGGGAGAGTTGTGGTGGCCGCTGAGCACAAAGATGGACTGCTCTTGGGTTACAGAAACTAATGGTGAGTTGGAACTCTCGAAACTCCCTTTTTGAGCGGCAATTTTGAAATTGTACGTTTTGTTTTCCGAAATGCCGTATGCATCGTAGTATGTTTGGGTTCCTGGGGTAAAAATATTCGCTGAGACATTGGTGAAGTCGGTGTTTCCAGCTCCTTCAGTCATGTATACCGCGTAATATTCTGGAACTCCTGTTTCCGGAGCGTCCCAGGCGATGCTGATGCGGCCTGGAACGTTCATGGTAACGCGCGGGTTGCGCGGCGCGCTGGGTGCGCCCATGGAGACGGAATCCCCCATTTCTTTGGCGTACGTAGCGGAAGGGAGACTGAGCGGTAGGGTGAGACCGATTAGTCCAACTCCGATAACGAGCAGTCCTCCTAAGCGGTAGGAAACAGCTCGGTATGCAACCGAGTGTGTCATAGAAAAAAATAACGTAAGTAAATTAGTATAGTATACCATATCTTTCTCGGATGTTATGCGAATAGTCGTGCCAAAACCTTGTTTTTTGACGAGTAGTGTGGTAACGTCTCTAACAATCTACCTAAGGAGAGGAACGTGACCGCGATTATCGGAAACGTGGTAGTTGATGGTAAAAACTACGGAGTAAAAGTCGTAAAAGAGGCAAAAAATCCTCATAATCTTGCCGCTAGCTGCAGCTGCCTCGAGCGCCTTAAAGAAGGCGGGCGGGAACGTGAAAAAAACACCGGTTTTCTGCCGGTCGATCCGCCGCCGGGGAGTGAACCGGGAAGTGCCGGGTACGTCTGCCTCGGTTGTCGGACCTTCTTTTGCCCAGCGGGCTGGGTGGAACGGCTGTTTGTCCCTCTTAACACCACGATTATCGGAAATGTAGTAATCGACGGCAAGAAGTACGGAATCAGTGTTGTTGCAGAGACCAAAGAGCCTTATTACCTGGCTGCTGTCTGCCGATGTTTTAAAGGAATCGATCAACGAGATCGACATGGGGAAAACACCGGTTTTCTGCCGGTCGATCCGCCGCCGGGGAGTGAACCGGGAAGTGCCGGGTACGTCTGCCTCGGTTGTCGGACCTTCTTTTGTCCGATCGGAATGACAGGGCAATTGTTCGCACCACTCAACGCCCAAGAGACCCCTCCTTCGCCCCATCCGTCACCGGAGGTGATCGAAGAGATGAAGCGTCGGATGCGTGAAGACGGCATCAGCGAGCGTAGTTTCGCCGAGATGAACAATCTGATTCATCGCCGCCGACGGCGCCATCGTCACGAGGAAGGCTGAGCACTCTTCCTCCTTACAAGTCCTGGCTCGCGCTGTGCAGCCCGGACTTTTTAAATACCTGCATTCTCGTTATACTACCTAACTATGGTAGTACGTCGTTTTTGGTTTTTTATTCTTGGTTTGGCGGCGTTTGTCGGGTGTGTTGTCGCTGCTTTTTGCTGGTCGGCACGCCCGGCGAGCGTTCCTCTGTATGGTTTTACCTTCAGTCCGGGATATGCTGCCTGGCTGGGTTATGATTCTGTCGTTTTATTTGAGCGCATCCTAAATGACATGCCGTTTACGTTGGTGCGCATTCCCGTACCGTGGAGCGAGGTGGAGAAAGTACGCGGATCTTTTTCGTTCGAGCAGTATGATGCCCTTTTGGCAATCGCCGAGCAGTATAACGTCCGTGTACTTCTCGCGCTCGGACAAAAAGTACCGCGCTGGCCTGAGTGCCATATTCCCGCATGGGCAGAAGATGTAGCGATGGAGGACTATCGTAGAGCTGTTATGAATTACATCGAAACCGCGGTGCGGCATTTTAAAACTGCATCGTCCGTCGAAGCGTGGCAAATCGAAAACGAAGCATACGTGCCGTTTGGCGCGTGCGACAGCTTGGTAACTAACATCATTCCTGAAGAAATCGAACGCGTGCGCACGCTCGACGGCCGCCCAATAGTCGTGGCTGATAGCGGCGAGTTGTCGCTCTGGCACAGATCTTCGCGGCTCTCGGGCGATTATTTCGGCACGACGCTCTACCGCAGTGTTTGGAATCGCTATCTTGGGTACTTCACCTATTGGTTTATTCCACCTTTTGCATATCGTGCGCGTGCCCAATGGAATGGCATAGATGCCACTCGTCTCTGGCTCGTCGAATTTCAGGCCGAACCCTGGCTTTCCGCCGGTGATCTGCACTCTGCAACGCTCGAGGAACAGCTTAGGACTATGAATCCAAGCATTCTTGCCAACAATCTTGCGTTTGCACACCGGGTCGGATTTTCGCGTATCTATGCCTGGGGTGTGGAGTGGTGGTACTATCTTGCAGACAACAAAGGTGACCATAGTATGATCGAAACAGGGCAGCACCTCTTTTCTTCTCCAGTGATTCCCCAGGTAGGGGATTGACGTGGTGCGCAAGGTTGAGTAGTATGTGAACACTATGGACGCCTAGCTCAGTTGGTTAGAGCATCTCGTTTACACCGAGAGGGTCAGGGGTTCGAATCCCTTGGCGTCCACACCGTATAATCAAAGCCGGTTTTTTATTTGCGCCGGTTAGACAGCTGCTGTGGAAGGCGGCTTTTGTTCTAGTTGGCTGATCTCGGTAAACCGGCCTTGTTTATCAACGAAGAACCCCATGTCTCCGCCGGAAATGTATGATTCTGCTTCAAGCTCGAACATGAGTTTCCCTGTAAGACCACCGGCGTCCTGGATCCGTTTAAGCCATGTTTTTTCCGTTAGGGCACGGCTTCCACTCTTAGGTAAATTTTCATCGGCAAAGGTGAGGGTCGGACTGTCCTCGCCGCTTGATGTAATGATGGTGGGAAGTCCGATATCAGCACTATCGATACCGATTATTTTTTCAAGTCCCATGCGCGAATACTGACCCTTGATCGCGGATGCGATCTGGCGGCTCAGATTATGACTCTTGCAGCCGTCAATGAATACAGTCATTTGTTTTAGACTGTCTTTACCGGCCGTCACTCCCTTTTCTTGAACCTCTTTTAAAAGACGATTAACAAAAGCTAGCGCTATCCCATCGTATTTGAGCGTTGTCGGGTGTCGGATGTCGTGCGCGTCAATAACGAGTTCTTGCGGTCCGGCATGAGTGGCGATATGTATGTAGGTAGATCCACTGCTCCCTTCGATGCTTTTAAGAAGCAGATCGCCAGCATTCGTTTTGGTCTTGTCTTTGACGCGACTTGTTTCAATAAACGTAATCCGAGGATCTTTGGCATTTTCTTCTACGCCCATTGCGACTTTAGTCATCTTCACTATTTCCTTGCCCTTGAACGTTTCCGCTGCCCCTTTTTCTGCGCCGTAGCTGAAGACGATTACGTGCTTGGTGTCTGGGCCGAGGATCTTTTTTTTACTCAGCTCCTGCCGTTCTTTAATGAGCTCGCCCAGTTTCTTTTCGGCTTCGGCAGACGTGATGTCGAGGGTCGTGCCGATGGTTGCTTTAAGCAAAGAAAATGCCCCGGCAACGGATACGTCGGCCGAAGAAAGCTTTTCGCGGATACTTGCTTTATTGAGAAGGCGATTGAATACTTTTTGCCGTTCGGGGTTGGCCCAGCCGCTCCTTGTCTGAAGATATTTTTCTCTCAATTCCTGAACCTCTCTCGGAAGCTGCACTGCTCGCTCAGGACTTAAATCCGCCAATTGGCGCACAGACATGTCGGTTTTATTTCCCAGCCCGACTTTAAAATTTTCTTCAAGTATTGCCCGGGCATCTTCTTCATCTTCGGGCGACCATACTGATTCGCTTTTAAGCTGCCGTAATTCTGCTTGGACGATATTTCTGCGGATTCCTTTGGGGGCGTTTTCGAGTTCTTCTTCTAACAATCCTACCTGTTTGATGCGTGGCTCGATATCTTCAGGTGCTGCGGAAAGAGGGAGGGCATCCTGTGCTTTCAGGCTCAAGCGACGGACCGGATCAGTCTCGTTCCAGCGACGATCGCGGCTTTCGTCTGCTTTGTTCGTTTCTTTCCCCAGCTGTGAACTACTTTCTTGCCGAGCCGTATCTGTTTTTTGTATGTATGCCGCGCCGCTACCGACGGCACTTAAAAGACCGATACCGGCTAATAAGTTGCGAGCTGAATTAAAAAGTCCTTTTTTTGGAGGTCGATTTTTGGAGCGCTGCTCGACGGCGATGAATTTTTCGCTTGGTGTATCCTCGATCATTTCGAGAACTTTTTCGTCAGCTGGAAACGTGTCTGAGCGCGATAATTCATCCATGATGTCGGTAGCCGAAGTGCCAGATTGTTCATACTGGACACGGATTTTTTCTCCGTTTTGCTTAGAACTTTCCCCACCTTTTTTTTCTTGAGACATATTTTTTTAAGGTTGAAAAACTATTCTACTACTATAACATATTGAGGCGAGGATAGACGTTTGGGTTGGTCAATATGGCAATCAAGCTGTTTTGTATGCAGTGTGTTACAATGAGTAAAGGAATATTTCATCATCAATTTTTTCGTATGAACATGCGGCGCTCGCAAATTGATATGCGCAATCCGATTTTTGAGGAACCAGCGCGGGTAAAGATTGAAAAAACGCCGGCGAGGGAAAAAAAGGAGTCATTTCCGACTACATTTGGAGCAGCGACTGAGAAGTCTGAAGAACATAAGGATAATGAAGATGCCTATACCGTTTCCACAGATGAAATTGGTATTTATGACGGGATGGGTAATAGTTTGCGAGCTAAAGAAGCGGCTCAAACGGTCAAGAAATTTTTTGAAGAACAGTTACGTATTTTGCCTCCTCAGCCGTCCGCTGAGGCGTTGGCTGAAAAAATGGCGGCAATCACCCGCGAGGCGAGTAAAAATCTTTATGACGCTTCTTTTGATCGAAGCGGGGTAAAACAAGGGCTTGACGAACTTGGTTCAACGGTCTCTTTCATGAAAGTATGGACCGGTAAAAATCAAGAGAAAAAAGCAGTTATCGTCCATGTCGGTGACAGTCGCATCTATCGTTTGCGTGAGGGAAAAATATCCCAGCTCACCGAAGATGAATCTGTTTCCAATTGGACCATCGAGCATTCCGGTGTAAGTCCGGAAGGACAGCGGCGAGTAAAAGAAGCTCTTGATACTTTTGAAAACGATAAAGATGTTCATCTTGTTGAAGATGAGAAAATCCTTTTTGATTTGGCGTTTAAAAAACGCAATAGTATTCGCCAGGCTTTGGGTAAAGAATCCGTCGAGCCACGCACCTATATTTATTCTATCCAGCCGGGCGATGAATATTTCGCCATGTCTGACGGCATTAGCGATCCGCTCACGAATAAACGCATCGAACGCTCGCTTGCAGGCGACCCTGAGCGTACCATGGAACAGAAAGCGCGGGATTTGATAATGGAAGTCCATAAAGCCAACGCTGAAGGCATTAAGCGCAAGAAATTTGATGATAAAACCGTTGTCGGCATTGGATTTAGCGAAGAGCTGCCCGACTTATCGGCCGATTTGATGGAAATGGTTGATGACGAAGGCGAGTTTATCGATCCTGACGATTTGTTTGTGGTTAAGGAAGTTGTAAAAAAACCAGCTCGACCACCTCGCAAACCCACCGCTCCGCCGCCGTTGCCGCGTATGAAAAAAGCGGCCTAACTTCTTGATGCTCGATGAAAAAAGGTTCTCTTGCTTCGGCGTTATTTATTATTACCGGCGTCACGATCGGCGCCGGTATTTTCGGTTTGCCGCGGATGGTGGCGGTATTTGGCATTGTGCCGAGTCTTGTGGTGCTGGCTATCTTGGGGGCGGTAATGATGTTTTTTAATACGCTTGTAGCCGAGCTTGTCAGTGCCACGCGCACGCCGCTCCAGTTGCCAGGATTGGCCGGGCGCTATGCTGGTTCGCTTTTTAAGGATATTTTGGCGCTCACTCAGGTGGGGAGTTTGTACGGGTCGCTCGTCGCCTATATTGTTGGTGCCGGTGATACTATTCAGGGTCTTGTGCCGCAGGTGCCGGTTGCGTGGATCAAATTGGTCTTTGGATGTGTTCTCGCTCTACCTGTTTGGGCAGGACTCAAGTGCGTAGTTGTCGTTGAGCGAAAAATCGGGCGTGTGCTGATCGGTTCGCTCATCGTGTGTGCCCTTATTGTCGCTACGCGAATATCACCGGATGCTCTCGTAGAGCGGCCGCCAGCGTGGGGGAGTTTGGTACAAACGATCGCTGTGATGGTATTCGCGCTCCATGGCGCGCCTGGTATTCCGGTCGCTGAAAAGCCTGCGGGTGACCGGCGGCGGCTCAAAAAAGCGGTTATGCTCGGCACCTTGATTCCTGTTGGTGTATATGCAATTTTTTCCGCCGCCTTTGCAGGCGCGCTCGGGACGGCCACCCCAGATATTGCAACTGCCGGACTCTACGCCCTATTTGGTGAGCCGTGGGGAACGCTCGGCCGCATTATTACCGTCTTGGCGTTCACAGGAGCGTTCGTCGGTATTGCAACGGCTCTTAAAGACCTGTGGCAATGGGATTTTGGCGTGCCAAGCCGCTATGCGTCTTCCCTCGTTCTCGTACCGCCGCTTATTGTAGCGGTAAGTGGTCGGTTACATTTTTTGGATATTCTTGCGGCAGTGGGTGGTATCATTATTGCTTGCGAGATGATCGTTATTATTGGTACATATTGGTGTGCGGTGTATAAAAAGGCGCTGCGTTTGCATCCGCGTGCTCTGGCTGTGAGGGTCGTTGGTTCGTGTGCGGTGGTTGCTCTCGCGCTTGCAGTAGGGGTGGCGACGGTTTTAATCCTCTGATTCACTTGACGTACTGAACTCGCAGGGTAAGATACCAAACTCGCTCTGTATCGTGTCTACCTTGCACGCTTAACCTAAAGGGGGATGTCATGAAAATCATCATCGGCTTCGGATACAGCGATGAAAAGTATGAACACCTGCCCGGTTCCTGGGGCGTGCACGTTGTCCGCCGCGCGGCCGAGCTGGAAGAGGCGGAATTTGAGACCGTCGAACACTATCATGCTCGCATTGCCACGTTTCCTGGTGGAATGTTCTGTATGCCGTTGCCCGGAGTTGAGCCACGGATAGCCGCGCTTAGCGTTCTTGAGAGAGAGCAGCCCAGCATTGAGCGGATGTCTCGGGAAGTGCTGGTTATTTTTCAAAGCACCGAGTATCCGACTGGCGTGGTGAATCTTGCTACAAAAATCCAGCCTTTTACTACAGTGCCTAACCCGGACGTAAAAAGTTTGGCCGAACAGGTCTGTCGTGGTTGCTCAAAACCGGGCCTTTTTGCTCGGCTGAGTATCAGCTTTGGTCAATCTTCGCCGTTTCTTCCGGTTCGTATCGGTTCGCGTTCGGTGTACGAGCGGACCTTTATGGATTCTGTACAGCGCGGAACTGTCTTGACTCGTTACTGGTTGGCTGGTAAGGCCGGTGTATAGCGTTCATAACGAACTATGCAGCAAAGGGGGAACACGGACCTCCCTCCGTGTTTTTTTAAGACTTTCATGGGGTGAAACTTGACTAAACTCCGTTTTTTTGCTAAAAAAGACTATTATTTTCTTATTATATGCGCCGCCCACATTTTACCCTGATTTTAGCAGCTGTAGTGCTTGCGGCAGCGGCCCTTCCGGCCCTGGCTCAAGCCAAAACCACCGCTAACTTGCTTTCCCAGCCAGACTGGTTTCGTTATGGTGTTAATCCGTGGGATAAAGACACGGATAATGACGGTTGGACTGATGATTGGGAAGTAAAAAGCGGTTATTGCCCAACCTTTCCTGGTGCTCTCAAAATCACTGACCAGAACTGCAAAAAAGGCACCTTTGATCTCAAAACCGGCCGTTACACACCGCCAGCCAATACCACGTTTTACCCAGCGCGCGATATACGCGCTATCGGTACCTGCAATGCGCTTTCTCAGGTTCTTGCCCAAAAATCCGCCGTTGAACCGCTCGGGACAACCGAAAAGACCGCAATTTCGGGTGATGAGGGGGTAGTTTTAACGCGTAACGATTCTCGTTATCTGTATACCATCCAGTCGCGCGCCTTGCGGATCGTTGAGCTGAGCCCCACGTCGAGCAAGCCCCTTCTCTCAAGTACTCTGCTTGCCGATACTTTCCGCCCGGAACGCCTCTATGTGTATGGGGATACGGCCCTTGTTATGGGTCCGGCTTACAATACCCGCACCTACGAAGAAAGCGCGACTCATCTTGAGTGGTGGGATCTGCGTAATCGCCGCGCCCCGCGCCTCTTGCGCGTAATGCAGGTTGAAGGTGCGTTGCTCGCCACACAGCTTTATGACGGCTCTGTCTATGCGGCCTTAAGTTTGCAAGAAGATGCTACTGCGCCGCGTTTTTCGGCGACTGCTGTGCTTAAAGGTTTATGGTTCTATCGCGATTTGAGCGGTCGGGTAATGTCCGACATGGCCGCTAAACCGTGGCAGATTTTGAGCCGTTGCAATGATGCCGAAGTTATCGCGCCGTTGCGCGGGCAGGGTATTATCGAGCTGGCTGCTTTCTCGCTGCGCTATCCGCTCTCCAAACCGTTCCAAACCACGCTGATTGGCGTTGCTAAAACCGATGAATTGCATGTCGGCGTTGCTGGTACATGGTATCTTTTGTCGCCCGACTTCAGCTATTCGTGGCTTGCCGCCAATGCTTCCGAGCGCACCGAAATCTACCGTCTGACTCTCGGTAAAAACACTATCCAGTTCTCGGGAGCGCAGACCGTGCCAGGCACGTTCGTTTCGGGTGGTTTGGGGTACACAGGTGGCATACTCCGTCTTGCAACTACCATCCAAAAATCGCCGCTCGTCGGCCAGGAGAACAACTTCATCAATAATCTCTATTTCTTGGATGCCGATCTCGATCGTATTGCGTGGTATGAAGGATTCTTACCGTGGGAGAAAATCATTGACGCTACCTTTATTGGCGAGCGCATCTATGTGCGCACCGACATGCCGGAGCGCGGTCTCTTTGTTATGAATTTCGGTTCTGACCGCATCCCCAAAGAAATCGGCCGCCTTAATGCTATCGGCCTTACCTTAGTTAAATCTGCTGGAAAAAATAGCCTCATCGCTTTGGGTGCTCCGTCGCGTCTTACCACCACAACCCCGGGTTTTGCGTGGCATCAGGGTCTCAAGCTCTCCCTGCTCAATGTTGAAAACAGCGATCGTTTTGCCGAATGGCCCGAGTTTATCGGTGACCGCGGCACCGTATCGCCGGTCTTTGATACAGAACGGCGTTTGGTGACCAACGGCACCTATGTGGTCTTACCTGTGTCGCGGGCTGTTTTGCCTGCGGCAGTAAAAGCCGCCGAACCAACCAGCACTCTTCCTTTTGCTACGCCTTCCGAATCTGAACTCGTGATCTATCGCGCCATCGGCAATCAACTCGTGTATGCCGGCGCCATTTCGCCCATGAGCTCGTGGGCGACGTATCCCTTCGCCTCCGATCTTGCGGTTGATAGTTTCATCCGGGGCACTACGCTTTACGCGGTTTCCCCTGACGGTGTTGAGATGTATGATCTCTCGACGCTTGGCTACATCCGCCGTGTTTCCTGGTAAGCTTTTAAAAACACTACGACCTCGGTACAGCCGAGGTCGTAGTGTTTTTTTGTGATTTTTTTACTTTTATAATCCGTTAGTGGTGCGTTTATCGTTACGTGCGATTCCTCGTTGATGTGGGATTATCTATCGCACTACACGGGCACCAGCACCCCGCCCTTTATCGTTGGGTGCAAGAACGGTGGTGATCGACGGAAACGTCGAAGAAATAAGGCGGCCGGTCGTTTCGTCAGTTGCGTTGAAGCGTGCGGAAACGAGCAGGGGGATTGTACCGATCTGTTCTTCGGTCGGCGTTAGCGCAACCTCGAAAAACCAGGTGGTTGTTACGTTTCTTAGGCGTGAACCCTCCCAGTGAAGTTCGTTCGCCGATGTTGTAGACGTTTTTCCAACCTCTCCTTCATCGACAAAGAATTTACCTGTAAAACGCGTGCCGGGAGCACTGGTGAGTTCGATGGCGGGGTTACTGATGCGGCCTCGTTCGCCAACTACCTCAAGCACGGCCAGATACCGCGTGGTCTCGCCCACTGTTGGAGGTAAAGGACCGCGCCCAAGCTGGTCGCCTTCGGGTGAGTAGTAGCGGGTGAGAGCGTTCACCTGTACGGTGGCAGCTACGGGGAGCTTGAGCGGCGCGCCAGCAACGTGGGTTGTGGCTGCTTCGGGTGTCGTAAGTATTAAGCGGGGGGTGAGAGTTATGTGTTCCGTTGAGGGTAACCCTTTGGTTGAAAATCGCACGGTAACGGTACTGGTAGCTGTGGCCGATGGTTCAAGAATCGTTGTGGAGAGCGGAAGGACAAGTTCACGAGTTCGGCCACGTGCACTTTCAAACCACGCACCTTCTTCGGTTGTTAGTTCAAGCGATAATGCTCCAAAGGAAAGGGGGCTTTTATTCGTCCATTGAACATTAAACGCGTACGTTTCGCCGGCTTCGATTGCTAGGGCAGAATTTTTAGGCTCTATCGTTACTTCTACGGCTGGGGGTTTGATGAAAAAAGATTTTGTTAGATTAACCTGGCGTAGTTTTTTTCCGTTCCGTTCTAGTGTTACTTCAGCACGCCAATCATGACGTCCGACATCGGCCAGGGCAGTGCCAGTTACAGAAAATGTGTATGGCTTTGCTGTGGGTAGTTCCAGCGTGGGGGAGGGGAGTGGAATCTGGTTAGTGTCCCGCCAGAGCGCTGTGCTTACAGGAAGTGTGCCCGAGCTATGGTTGAGAAGCGTTAAAGCAAACGGTGTTTTTTCAAAAGGGTAGTGTTCGGCTGCGGCAATGGCGCGAGCTTCAATAACACTACGTTCAGCACGCAAGAAAAAGGGGGTTGTTTCTTCGTGCATGCGTTCAGAGGGGCCGTAAAAAAGTGTGGCAAAGATGGTTTCTTCGCTGTCGACGTTAGTCCACAACACGCCGGGAATCAAAAGCGTGCGGGTTTCTTTGGGGCCCAGTTCGACAAAGGGAATAATAAGACTCCTCTTATCGCTTAAAACTCCATGTGTATCCGACTCAAAAACGATGCCAGTGGTGGCACGCAGGACGAGGTCATTATCCGTGAAGGTTTTTTCGGTAGCATTAGTGACGGTAACGGATAGTGGTACCCGGCCACCGCTCGTCAGTTGCTCTTGACCGAGTGAAACCGATATCGATATATCTGGTTGGTACGGACGATTGGCAACGAACATGGTAACAGTAACCACCAAAAGACCAATCATGATAGCGACGAGCGTGGCGTCAAACGCAAAGACGTGCCGGGCAAAACGGTAGTGGGGGTGATAGTGGGCGTGGTAAAATCGGGAAACAAGCCTGAGCAGATGACGCATAGAGATGCGTTTTTAAAGAGTAGGAGTATCGTCTGGTGTTGCAGACAGAAAAGTATCCTCATTTCGCTCTTCATCCGGTTTGGGTGCGGTAAAGGCCTTGGGGTTGGGGGAGTAGAGCGGGTTTTTTATCTTCCAGCGTTCTACAAACTGGCCGATACCTTTTCTGGCCAGTTTATTACGTGTAGTGGTGCGTTTCTGTGACCATTTCACCAGGCTTTCAAAATTGAGCTTGTACCGCCCGCCGACAACCACGTAGGTAACTTCTTGCGCAGTAATCGCACGGCGGATAGTTTGGGCGTTTACGCCAAAAAGCCTTGCAGCTTCAGAAACCGAAACGCGGATAAGCTCCTTCTTATCATCAAGTTCCATAATTTGTCGACATAAGTATATACAATTAACCACGACGAGCGGTGTACTGTCAATCGGTCTCGCAGCATGATTGTATTGACTAAAAGCTCTTTTTTTGCTAAAATATTGAACAATTATGGCGGTGTCTAAGAAGCTGTCTACCTTACGTATTCACCGCCATTTTTAGGCTTTATTTCCATGCTTCAGGTGCCGGGTGTAACATTTCTTGTTTTCTAGCGTCTTATTACATGAACACGCTGACAGAGGCTTACTTATTGGCAAAAATCAAAGCCAGCCGCGATCCTGAAGCGTTTGGCAAGCTCTATGATGCCTACGTCGGTTCCATCTATCGTTTTATTTTTTTCAAAGTAGGGAGTCAGGAAGATGCCGAAGATTTGTCGGCTGACGTGTTCCTCAAAACCTGGAACTACCTTACCGAGCACGGTGATGAAGTGAAAAGCTTCAGCGCGCTCGTGTACCGCATCGCCCGCACCACGATCATCGATTGGTACCGTGCCCGGGCTCGCAAGCCCACGGTGTCCATTGATCGCGATGATGCAGTGGCTGACGAAACAAGTGATCGCCATGCTTGGGTCAAGTCCATCCATACCGAACTTGAGCACAAAGAAGTCCTTGCTGCCATGGAACGCCTTAAGCATGACTATCAGGAGCTCATAGTCCTTCGGTATGTGGAAGGGTTCTCTATCCCCGAAATCGCCGAGATAACCGGCAAAAAAGCTTTAGTGATTCGAGTAACGCTCCATCGAGCGCTTAAAAAACTTCAAGAACTTATCAAAAAAGATTAATCCGTATGTCGTCGTTCACCCTGAAACGACAACTCAAAAGCTTGCGCACCGGCATTGTGCCGCGCGTCGCCTGGACCGAACAGACTCGTTCGCAGCTTTTGGCGCAGATTGGCAACACGTTGCCGCGTACGGCCCCTTCGTTCTGGCGGCAGCTTCAGAGCGGTTTTTCGTTTGGCAGCCTGGTGATGCGCCCGGTAGCGGTTCTCGTCATGTTTGCTCTTACTGCGAGCGGTTGGGTGGCTACGAGCCGCGCCGCTTTCGACACCGTGCCCGGCGATACGCTCTATCCGGTCAAACGCGCCACCGAAAAAACTCAAATGGCCTGGGTAGAAATGATTAACGATAAAACCAAAGCCGTTGAGTTCCACCTTGAGTTGGCCAAGCGCCGCGCTCAAGAAGCCGAAAAAATTATTGTTGCCCAACCCCAAAAGAAGCCTAAAATCGCTCAGACGGTTACCAACATCAAGCAAGAATTAGTTGCTGCCAACTCCAAACTCGAAGATATTAAAAAACAAACCACTTCCGAACTTTCTTCCGCTACGGTAACTGCCTTGCAGAAGCAGACGGATGACATTAAAAAGACTTTGCAGGCGGTGAAAGCCGGCACCGACGGTTCTTTATCGAAAGAGGTTGCTGAGGTGAAGAGTCTTATCAAAGATACTGATTTGGCCACGGTAGAAGTAGCGGTCGCTGGCCATCTCAAGGGTAGTCAGGAACTTTCCAAAGAATACGTCAGTTCCCTTATCGGCAAAACGCTCCAAGAAGCGGTCGCCGAAGTGGCGGGTACCAAAACTGCGGTTGATGAGGCTAAAAATGCGGTCGAAAATGTAGTAAAAGGCCTTTCCGACAACACGCTGATTATCGTGAGCTCTTCCACCTCTTCCACGGTTGTCGAGATGCCGCTTGCAGCCGTAGCCAGCTCCACTTCTTCTACGCTCTTGTCTGGCACTGCTAGTACCACAGCCCCCAATTCTGTCACCACTACACTCCTTGTTGTTAAAGAAGTTCTTAACACAGCAGCCACCGATACAGCCCAATTCTCTGTTAAAACCGCCGCTGCCGCTGAAGTGGTTGACCAGAAAACAGAAGAAGTAAAAATACTTCTTTCGCGCGGCGAACTCAGCGAGGCTGTAAATAAAATAAAAGAAGTCGCCACAGCAGCCAAAGAGGTGGAAAAAATTTCTGACACAGCTCGGCTCCAGCTCCAGCAAACCGTACTCCCGGCTGTTGATCGCCTGCAGTCCCGCTCCGACGCTTCCATTTCAGTAAGTTCTTCTGTAACATCATCGGCGGTCGCTGTGATTAAAGAAAAAATCGATGCGCTGACCAAGCCGGTAGTCACTCCTTCCTCAACGCCTACCTCTACGACTGTTTCTACGGGCACGCCCCTCATGGGTGGCGGCCTCACTGCCCCGCTTGAAGCTTTATTTTCCACCTCTACAATTTCTTCCTCAACAGTGGTAACTACATCGCCGTCATCCACAAGTGTAAGTAATTCTTCCTCATCTCGTTAGGTATAATGAGGGCACGAATCCTCTTTCGTGCAGAGAAGGTTAGCGCCTTTTCTGCCGGAGAGGGGATTTCAAACGGTCAGGACCAAAAAAGGTCGAGCGCTCATATGAGCGTGCCTGGCTTTTGTGAGAAAGGTGGTTGAGAAATCGATTGCCTTTCAAAAAGGCTGCCTACGGGCAACCTCAATACTATTTATCTTATTTATGAACAAAACCTTTAAACGTGTAGTGACGAGTGTGGTGGCTTTTGCCATGGCTTTCTCGGTCGCTCCCGTTGCGTCGCTTGCTGCGATTGATCCGTCCTGCCCGACGCTTAACGCTGGTGACGAAGTGAAAGTCGTTGGTCGTTCGGCCATTTACATCGTTGATTACGATGGAAAGATCCGCCCGTTCACGAGCGGTGACATCTACAAGACCTACAAGGCCGCTTATGGCAACTACAAGCTTATTGGCGGTGCTTGTCTCAATTCCTTACCGCAACCGAGTCAGTTCCCGTCAATCGTTACCTACCGCCCAGGTGCTGTCGTCGTTCGCTACAGCGCTGACCCGACCGGCCAGCTCTACGTAGTACAACCCGGCAACGCTTTGGCCAAGATCTCGCTTGAGAACGCTCGCGTTCTCCACGGAGCCAACTTCCGCGTCCGCGACATCTCCCTCATCGACTGGCCGCACTACGTAAATCGCCGCGCCGATGTCACTGGTCCTAAAGTGTACCCCGGCATGACGATCCGCACCCCTTCGACGGGTAGCAAAGTGTGGTACGTCTCCACCATGAACAAACTCCATGAAGTTTCTCCGTCGGCTTTGGCGGCTAACTTCATTCTCCCTGAATACATCTTCACCGTTCCGGATTCTGCTGTAGCGGGTATGGCCATGGGTGATGCCATCACTGGTATCAACCCGATGCTCATGGACCGCACTCAGAGCGGCTTCGCTGCTGATGGTACGTGGGTAGGTGTTGGTGCTAACCCCACCACTCCGACTGGTCCGGTTTCCGGTTCCCAGTTGAGCGTCTCGCTCGCCTCGAACAACCCGACGAACTCGACCAACATCCCGGTCGGTACTTCGGCTCTTGCTCGTACTCTTGATCTCTCCTTCTCGGCTGGTAACGCTGATGTGACCGTCACTGGTCTTAACCTCATGCGCACTGGTCTTTCGGTTGATCAGGACATCAACAATGTTTACCTCATGGACGGCAACACCATCATCGCTTCCAACCTTGGAATCTCGAATGGTGTCGTCAACTTCAGCAACCCGAGCGCTGCTGGTCTCTTCAAGGTTCCTGCTAACGGTTCCAAGAAAATCACCGTTGGCGTGACCATGAACTCGTCTGCTGCTGGTCGCACGATCGGCTTCAGCCTCCAGAACGCTTCGGCTGTCATGAGCAACGCTTCGGCTGTTTCTGGCTCCTTCCCGATGATGAGCGCTACCTACACTGGTACCTCGCTCACCAACTCCGGTGGCGTCCAGATCACCAACTCCTCGGCTGGTCCTTCCAGCCCGGGTATCAGCGTCAACGCTGGCCAGAAGAACTTCACGGTCGGTCAGTTCTCCCTCTTGGGTCAGAACCAGACTGTCCAGGTTCGCTCGCTCAAGTTCACCTTGATCGGCTCGGCCAACGCTTCTGATGTTACCAACTTCTCCTTGTGGAATGGTGGTACTCAGATCGGCCAGACCGTCGGTGTTGCTAACGGCAATGAAGTGGTCTTCGACCTCTCCACGCTTCCGTTGCAGCTCAACGCTGGTCAGAACGTTGTTCTCACTGTTCGCGCTGACATCATGGGTGGCGTAAACCGCTACTTCCAGATGTCGGTACAGCGCAACTACGATGTTGTCGCTCACGACATGCAGTTCAACATGGGTGTGCTCCCGACTCTCAACACCGGCAGCTTCCCGATGAACTTGTCCTACGTCAACATCAACGCTGGCAGCTTGACGGTTACTCGCTCGACGAGCTCTCCGTCCACCTACCTCTTGCCGGGCGGCACCAACCAGACGGTTGCTACGTTCGACATGACTGCTAACGGCGAAGCCGTTCGCTTGACCGCTGCCAACATCGGTCTTACCCTTGGCGGTACCCTCAACCTTTCTCATCTCTCCAACCTCAAGTTGGTTGATGACCAGGGTCAGCAGATCGGTACCACCCAGTCGACCATCTCGAACACCTCGACGGCTGCTTCGTACAGCAACCTCAACTACATCATCCCGGCCAACACGACCCGCAAGGTCTCCGTGGTCGTTGATGTATCGAGCTCGGCTGCTGGCACCTTCCAGGCTACCCTCTCGGGTATGACTGGTCAGGGCTTCACCTCGCTCGCCAACCTCACCATTTCTCAGCAGGCTGGTAACTTGCTTACCGCCAACTCCACGATCTTGACCGTTGCTGCCAATGGCACTCCGGCCAACCTCGTAACTGGTCAGCCGAATGCTAAGATCGGTTCCTTCACCCTCACGGCTGGTGCTGCTTCGGACGTTTCCGTCTCGAACATCACCTTGAAGGTCCTTTCCACCAACAGCCCGGCCACCGTCTTCCAGAACTTGAAGATGATGATCGGCAACACGCAGATCGGCACCACTCAGTCGACCCTTACCAACGGTACTTCGTACAACTTCAGCCTCTCGCAGCCGGTTACCATCACTAAAGGTGGTCAGCTCGTTGTCGATGTTTACGCTGATGTCTTGACGAACAACACCTCGTTCTCCGCTACTGCTCCGGTTGCTATCGCTTCTGGTGGTATCTCCGCCATCGCGACCGCTACCAACCAGTCGGTCACGAGCGTTCCTGGTTCGGATGTCAACTCGCTCACCGCCACTGTTACCTCGGCTGGCTCTCTCAGCTACTCGCCGATCAACATGCCGGTTGGCGCTCACGTAGCCATGGGCCTCACCAACGTCAAGTTGGGCACCTATCAGCTCTCGGCTAGCACCAACGAAGACATCAAGGTTACCGATCTTACCTTGCGTGTCACTTCGACCAACTCCAACTCGGTACTTGCTCCGCAGTCGTTCGTTAACTACCGCTTGGTAGCTAACGGCATCACCTACGGTCAGGCTACCAACATCAACGCGAGCGCTTCCGCTTCGCCGTTCGAATTGGTTTGGTCTGGTCTTAACAACGCTGGCAACTTCCTCATCGTACCGAAAGGCGGTACTGTGAACGTCGATGTCATTGCGGATGTTAACACCTGGGATAACCTCCAGTCCGTCTCTGGTCTCCACACCGATCTCTACAACGCCGCTACCGCGGTCCGCGTAGCGACCGTTACGTACCAGGGCGCTGCTTCCTCGGTGGTTGGTAACGCTACCTCCACTGCTGGTGGCAACACGTTCAACGTCTTCCGCTCCACGCTCAGCGCGGCTGCGGCTAGCTCCATCCCTGGCGGCTACTCGACGAACGTGCTCTCGAGCGAAGTCAAGACCAGCGGTTACACCTTTACCGCTGCTGCTCAGGGTGACGCGACTCTCCGCCGCATCTCCTTCAGCTACTTCTTCACGGGTGTCGTTTCCACGAGCCCGACTGCTACCTACACGATCTACATGACCAACCCGTCGTCGCCTGGTTCCGTTGGCGACCTCGTAGCTACGGGTACCATCAGTCTTGCTAGCTCGTTCTCGGGTACTGTCACCAACCTCGGCCTTGCTCTTCCGGGCAGCGCCTCGGGTAGCGGTGTGAAGATCGCTGGTGGTGCTTCGGGTGCTCGCACCTTGATCATTGCCTTCACCGGTACTGCGTTTGAATCCAAACCGAACGTCACCGGTAAGTCTGCTGGTACGCAGCTCGTCAACTGGGGCTGGGATGACCTCACTCGTGGTGTCACCACTCCGGTCGATGCTGATCCGCAGCTTGTGATCTCGCCGATCAACGGTAACACTGTTTCCTCGAACTAACCTTTGAGGACAGGTTACTCGCTTGGGTAGCGTAAAAAACCTACAACTCCCGCTTGGTAACAAGCGGGAGTTGTTTTATAAGGCCAACGAGAGAAAGTGTGTCTTGGGTGTTGATTGATTGAAGCTTTGGCGAAAGGTTAGTTTTAGAAAAAGTAGATATCGATCGCAGTTCCGCTTCGCAATATTTTTATTGTTTTGGTACAAAATACCCTTATTTTAATTGACAGATGCCGCCCCCTTCTTCTACAATACGCCACATCGACGGTTTTTTATTTATCAATCCGTATGCCCGGTAAAAAATTTTTCGAAGCCTTCCTGCGCGGTCTAATTTACCTCTCGTTCGCTGCGCCGTTCGTCGTTCTGCCGACATCCTTTATTTTTCCCTTCATCGTACCTAAAACTATCTTTTTCCGTACGGTAGTAGAGGTAATGCTCGGTGCGTATTTGATACTCCTCTATATCAATTTCGAGGAATATCGCCCGCGGTTTCGCCCTGTGGCGCTGGCCATTACGTTCTTTATGGTCAGTTTTGGATTATCCACCTTCGCCGGCGTGGATGCGTACCACAGTTTTTGGGACAATCACGAACGCATGCTCGGGTTCTTTACTATTTTGCACTACGGCATTTATGCTGGCATCTTGACGAGCGTCTTGAAGGATTGGAATGCGTGGCGTCGCACGCTTAACGTCTTTTTGGGCATGGGCATGGTGGTTATGATGGCGGCGTTCATTCAAGTGCTTAAGCCCGATTTCCTCTTGAACCAAAACAATGCGCGCGTCATGGGAACGCTTGGCAATCCCATCTACCTTGGTGGGTACGGACTCTTCTTGGCTTTTGTTGCCGCTCTCTTATTCCTCAAAGATACGCGTGTTGGTGCTAAGGCTGTGTACAGTATTGCCGCGGTTATGGGTCTTTTGGCCATGTTTTTCAGTGGTACGCGTGGTTCGGTGCTTGGTCTTGCGGTAGCCATCGTTGCCGCCGGTTTTATGTATCTGGCGGCGTATTGGAAGAATGTTCGCGTGCGTAACGTACTTTTGGCTATTGCTGTCGGATGCGCGATTATTTTCGGTGTGCTGTACGCTTTCCGTACAACGCCTGCGATTGCGAATTTGCCGGCAGTCGGGCGTGCCCTCAACACGTCGTGGGAAGATATTAAGGCTAGTCCGCGCTACATTGCCTGGACCATTGCCATGCAGAGTTTTAAGGAGCGACCTGTTTTCGGCTGGGGTCCGAATAATTACTTCTACGCTTTCAACAAATACTACGATCCAAAATCGCTCAGTTTCGGCTATGGCGAAACATGGTTCGATAACGCGCATAACATCATCGTCAACACCTTGTCAGTGCAGGGTATTGTTGGTCTGGTGAGTTATGTGGGCCTCTTCGGCGCTGCGACAGTTATGGCATACCGGGCGTATCGCCAGGGTCTTATCGACCAGCACGTGGCGATTATCGGTGTAGCGTTTTTGGTGGCACATCTAGCGCAGAATATTACTGTTTTTGAGAATCCGACGTCGTACCTGTACTTCATGGCTTGGCTCGCATTCTTGAATTCCGTAACCATGCGCAAAGCTGTAGTGGAAACGCCGGATCGTCCACTGAGCCCGGCGGTTCTTGTCGGGGCTGCACTTTTCAGCGTAATTTCTGTAACTATTTTCAATGTCCGTCCGGCTTCTGCTAACCGTGGAACGCTCGCGATTCTGCGTTCCATGCAGCAAGCTTCACCTGAAGGTGGCCCTAATAACCCGGGTTACTTCCCGTTCGAGAACATCCGCACACTCTTTAAGACTCCATCGCCGCATATTGATGACATTAGAAGTGACATTGCCCGGAGCGCGGCAGGTGCGCTGCCGCTTATTAACCAGCAAGCGGGTAAAGAAAAGAATATCGAAGCGTATAATCTCATGGTTGATGAGCTGAAAAAGAATATCGAATTGCACCCGCTTGATATTCGCAACCACTTCTTGCTGGCGCAACTCCATCAGATTCAGGCCAACATCATGCAAGATGCGAAGTATATGACTGAAGCGGAAAACGTGATGAAGGAAGCTTTGGCCCTTTCGCCGCGCCGCCAGCAGCTCATGTTTGCGATTGCGGCCGTGCAGGCGCAGACCGGCAAGGTTGATGAAGCTGTTAAGCTCTTGGAGCAAGCGCTTAAGGAAAATCCGGAGATCGGCGAAGCGTACTGGCGTTTAGCGCTGGGCTATCAGTTGCAAGGCAATATCAGCGCGGCTCAAGAAGTCCTTATTGAAGCCAATAATCGTTCGTCGACCCTTAAACTCATTAACGAACAGGATCCGCAACTTCTTGGTCAATTGACTAACGAACTTCTTGTTAAGCCGCTTTCGGCCACGCCGACCCCGGCGACCAGTGCCCCTAAGAAACGCTAGCGTTTCCGTATGGCCACCATACTTGTTACGGGCGGGGCGGGCTTTGTCGGCTCTCACCTTATTGATCGACTCCTCGGCGATGGCCATACCGTGGTGTGTCTTGATAATTTTTTTAGCGGGCGGCGCGAGAATATTGCGCATCACGCAGGTAATCCGCGGTTCTATCTGGTTAAGCACGATGTCCGTAAACCGATCCGATTGCCGGTAGCGACGCTTGATCGTATTTATCATCTGGCATGTCCGGCCTCACCCGTGCAGTACCAGTTTGATCCGGTGGCCACGCTTGAGACGAGTGTGGATGGGATGCGTAACGTGCTCGCGTTGGCGCGTAAAACCGGTGCGCGCGTACTCTTTACCTCCACCTCCGAAGTATACGGTGATCCGCTTGAGCATCCGCAGAAAGAAACGTATTTTGGTAACGTTGATCCGCTTGGCAAGCGGGCATGTTATGACGAAGGCAAACGGGCAGCTGAAACGCTTGCTAAAGACTATGCCGAACAGTACGGCGTGGATGCCCGCATCGTGCGCCTGTTTAACGTGTACGGCCCGCGCATGATGGTGAGTGATGGCCGGGTCCTCTCCAATTTCATCGTGCAGGCGACGCTTGGCAAGCCGATTACCGTCTTTGGCGACGGAGAGCAGACGCGCAGTTTTTGCTATGTGGACGATATCGTTGAAGCATTGGTGCGTACTATGGAGCATGGCGAGCTTGATTATCATCCGGTCAACTTGGGCAACCCTGACGAGCGCAGTATTAATAACTTGGCCGAGCTTGTCAAAGAAGCGATCGGCTCGACATCCGCTATCACACGCGTACCGCTTACAAGCGTGCCCGGGCGGTTGGGCGATCCGCAGCAGCGCTGCCCGGATATTACCCGGGCGAAAACCGTGCTTGGGTGGCAGCCGACCACATCGTTTAAGGACGGTTTAGCCAAGACGCTGGCAGATTTTAAGGTTCGTTTAGAGGTCAAGCCGCGCGTGGCGGTTTTTGTACCCGAGTTTGGCGCTCGTACTGGTCCGGCCGAAGCGCGCATGCGACAGATTATTGATCGGCTTAAGGAATGGCATTTCGATATATATACGGCCCGGCTCGCCGCGGCAGATGCGGAGCGTGAAGAAGGGGATGGTATGACTATCATCCGCTTAGGGCGGGGGATCAAGCTCGATAAGTATCTTTTTCCATGGCGGGCGGCGGTTGCCGCTCGTCGTAACCAGGCAGTCAACGGCTATCGCTTTTCGTGGGCCGTGATGGCGAGTTATGGTGCGCTCGCCGCGGCACTTTTTTCTCGCCTTGCGCCCGAAAAAGTGCCGTTCGTAGTGAGTGTCTTCGAGAATGCTGACGTGGAGAGTTTGGTTCGCCAAGGCAGGCTGAAACGGTGGTTGCATCGCTTTATATTCAAGAGCGCGCACCGCTGGCAACTACTCAGCCCGATGCCCGAAGCTGAAAAAGCCTGGCTTGAGAATGAAGCTCGTTTCCAGGTGGTGAACGATCCGGAAAACGCCGATCTTTTGGCCAAGCGGACGAACGAACTCTTTAATGAATTGGAAATACTCGCGGCGCGTTTGTAACGCGCCGCTTGTTTTTAATATTTTTTTGCTTGTCATTCCGAGCGTAGCCGAGGAATCCCTTAAACTCTAAGTAAAGCGATTTCCTCCTTGGAGGATTCTAAACCCCCGTTTCACTCCTGCGTCGCTCTAGTTGCAATGATAGGCATTCTTCTGTTTAGAAGAATGGCGTGAGGATGTCTTTGTTTTTTTTAAGCCAGTCGTTGAGCTGGCGGATGCCGGTTTTGGTATCAATCTTCGGTTCCCAGCCAAGATCTTCTTTGAGCTTGCGGATATCGGCAACGAAGATGGGTTGGTCACCGGGGCGCGTAGCGGCGGAAGCGAGGTTAAGCGTATAACCAAGGTCGGTTTTAAGATACTCGATGAGTTCGGCGAGGGAGATAGTGTTTCCCGGGCCGCCACCGACGTTATAGGCATGACCGTTCACACGATCGATGTTGGCGAGTGCCAGGTCGTAGAGCCTTGCCAAATCCGTAGCGAAAAGAATATCGCGGACCTGTTTACCTGTGCCGTAGATGGTGATTTTTTTGCCAAGGAGGGCGGCGATGGAGAACCAGGCAACCCAGCCCTGGTCTTCGACACCAAACTGGTGTTCGCCGTAGATGCAGGATTGGCGGAAGACGACGGTTTTGAGGCCGTAGATGCGGCTGTAATCGATGACGTACTGGTCGGCCGCGCCCTTGGAACAGCCGTAAGGGGAATGGAAATCGAGCGCTTGGGTTTCGGGGACGCCGTAGGTGCGGTACGCGTCGTCGTTGAATTCGTAGCGCGTCGGCGTTTCGCGGACCGTATAGTGTTCGAGCGCGCCGTAGACTTTGTTGGTGGAAGAATAGATAAGCGGCGGTTTTTTACTGCTGGTGCGCACGGCTTCGAGTACGTTAAAGGTGCCGAGGATGTTGTTTTCGAAGTCACTTCTTGGGTCGGTGATGGAAGTGGTAACCGCCACTTGCGCGGCTAAGTGCAGCACGGCATCGTGTTCGTTGGCGAGGGCGCGGAGCTTGTCGAGGTCGGTGCGGATATCACCTCGCACGATAGTAACGGCGCTGGGAAAGGCGTTCGTGATGTAGGTTTCATTCAAGTCCGTTCCTTTGCGCGAGAAATTATCAAACAGCGTGACATTCCAGCCTTTGTTGATGAAATGTTCGGCAGCATTGACGCCGATAAAACCGGCGCCGCCGGTGATGAGAAGACGTTGTGGCATACGCGCTAGATTACTAGACATAAAGTGTAATTTGCGGTATTCTAGCATAAAAAAGAGCTTGTGCAACTACCCGTTGTCATTCCGAGCGCAGTCGAGGAATCCCTTGAGTCAGGGTTAAGCGATTCCTCCGCTACGCTCCTACGTCGCTCCGGTCGGAATGACAGAATTATTATAGAAATTGGGAAGTCGAGAATTCATCCTATGGCTACCTTTGACCATAACCTTATCTATGTTTCGCCGTATTTCAACCCGCGGGTCGCGTCGGGAGCGAATCGGCGATTTAACGAAATCGGGAAGCGGCTTTTGGCGGATTTCGGTGACCGGTTTACGCTTGTCGTGAGTAAAGGCGCGGTGCCGGAATGGTGGGCGGGTAAGAATCTGCGCGAGGTTGATTATGATTTCAATCATCGTACCAAGTTCCGTGCGGTCCGCGAAATTGCGGCCGTTCTCGATGCGGCTCCCGCGTCGCAGGTCATCATCGAATCAATTCCCATTCCGTTTAAAGCGCTCAAGCGGCACCAGCATCTCCAGGTGGCGTACGATTTCCGCTATTTTTATCCGTTCAGCAAGAGTTGGTTGTATCGGTTGTTGTTTTCGCAGTACCTTAAATACGAGTGGCGCACGTCGGAATTCATGCTGACGTGCAGCGAGTTTTCCATCCAGGAGCTCGAACGTCATGTCGGGTATCCGCGCGACCGGGTGGTGAAGAGCTTTTTCGGCATCAATGGGCAGATTTTTGCGGTGCCGCATCGGCCGCTTGGCGAGAAAGAATACGATCTCATCTATGTCGGCCATTTCGATGGACATAAAAACCATGCCCCACTCATCGACGCGCTCGGTTTGATGGATAAAAACCTTAAAGTCCTCTTTATCGGTGTCGATAACGGGCTTAAATCTGCACTTCAAGAACGCGCTACGGGTTTGGGGCTCACGAATATTTCCTGGCTTACTGTGCGTGACGAACGGGAAGTATGGAATTTTTATACTAAAAGCAAGGTATTCGTTTCACCATCGTTGTACGAAGGGTTCGGTATGCCAACCATCGAAGCGCTCGCCCTCGGACTTCCGGTTGTGCTTTCCGATATTCCGGTTTTTCACGAAGTGGGTGGCACGCTCGCGACCTACTTTAATCCACATGATCCGTCTGATATCGCGGCCAAACTTACTGCCGCTCTTAAAAATCCGACGCCGCCTGCGTCCGACCAGGTTAAACAAACGCTCGCACCGTTTTTGTGGGGCGAGATTTACCGCACGTTCGTACTCGATTTGGAACGGCTCTGGAAGAACCGTCGGGCGGAACTCAAATCTTCTTAAATATGGCGCGCATCGTTTTGGCTACGGGCGTGTATCCGCCCGATATTGGCGGACCATCCACCTACGTGAAAAAACTCGCCGTACTGCTTAAAGAAGCCGGTCATGCGGTCACAATCGTACATTTCGCGGCCACGACGCGAGAGTATGATGACGCTGGAATCCGGGTCTATGCCGTTGGTCGTGACCAGAACGTCGCGGGGCGGTACTTCGGTTTTTTTAAACGTTTGTGGACGCTCAGCGGAGAAATCGATCTCCTCTACGCATTCGATATCGTCAGCGTCGGCATTCCCGCGGCCCTCGTACGGTTCTTTAAGCCACGGCTTACATTGGTCGCTCGTCTCGGCGGGGATTTTTTGTGGGAAAAAGCTTTTAATAACGGTTGGACTACGGCCGCGCTTTCAACGTATTTTTCGGAATCAAAAAACGGGTATGAGCGCCTCATGATGTTCCTTAACCGCACGATACTACGCCAGGCGGACGGCCTCATCTTTTCTACGGCCTGGCAAAAAGAATTGTACGAGAAAACCTTCGGTGCGGTGCCGGGTGTCTCTACGGTTATCGAAAATGCGGTGCCGCGCAGTACTGCTGCTATGGCTGATTCAGCCCCGAAAGAGTATCTCGATGTGGTGTTCGCTGGACGGTTCATAAAACTTAAGAATTTATCGCTTCTCATCGCGGCTGTGGCCGAGGTGCCGGGAGCGCGCCTCACGCTCATTGGCACTGGACCCGATGAAGAACGTTTGAAAAATGAAGTGCGTACCCGCGGACTCGAAAACCGGGTGACGTGGGTGGCGACTCTTCCGCACGATGAACTCCAAGAGCGCGTCCGGGCGGCCGGTGTCGTGGTCGTGCCGTCTATCAGCGAGATCAGTCCGAACGTTGTGTTTGAGGCAATTTCGCAGGGCGTGCCAGTCCTTGTGACGCGCGAAACCGGTATCAATGAAGAACTTAAAAAAGTGTTGATGACGTTTGATCCGTTCAACAAAGAAGAACTTCGCGCCGCACTCATGCGCCTCACTGATCCGGAAGCGTATCGGCAGTATCGCGATGCGGTGCGCGGCATAACGCAAAGCCGTGGTTGGGTCGATGTGGCACGCGATCATGAAACGTATTTCAGTGCGTTGCTTGCCAAAACCGCTACCCAGACATCTCGTTTTTTATTTATCGGTAACGATAAAAACGCTCTGTACGAAGGTAGTGCGGTTGGCAAACGTATGCAAGCATATTTTCCCGATCAGCTGGTCGATAGTTTGGTGCTGGCCGAAGCGCGTACCGCACCCTTTGAGCGTCCTGATGGAACCGTGCGGGTCATCTATCGCGGTGGCGTAACCAAACTCGTTAACTTTCTGCGTTCGCTGTGGTGGGTTGCAGTGAGTTCAAGAAAAAATACCTATACGCTCGTGTGCACGCAAGACGTGCTGTTTTCCGGTTTGCTCGGCGCCTTTGCTGCTCGTCTGCGCCGTCTGCCGCTCATCGTACAGGTGCATGGCGACTACGTGGATAATCCACTCTGGATCAAGCAGCGAAAACTCAACCGCCTGCTTAACCGTACGGCGAAATGGGTGATCAGGCAGGCAACGGCGGTACGCGTCGTGAGCGAACGTTTGCGGCAGAGTTACATCCGCGATTTTGGTATCGCGCCGGAACGCGTGGTGTCCATCCCCATCGGTGTCGACTTGTCCACGTTTTTGGCTGCTCCTGAGCCAGCGCAGCGTGAACCGATCATCGTTTTTATCGGGCGTTTGATTGAAGAAAAATCGCCCTTGTTATTCGCGCGCGCGGCTGGAAGCGTCCTTAAAAAATATGGTACGGTACGAGCAGTTGTCATCGGGGAAGGGCATTTGAAAGCCGAGATGCAACGGTATTTTACCGAACTTGGCGTTGCCGAGCGTGTGGCGTTTACCGGTTTCATTCCCGCGGCGGAAATTGCCGGTTGGTGCGTGCGTTCGCGCGTCCTTGTGCATACTGCGGCCTGGGAAGGGTGGGGGATGCCGATGATCGAAGCAATGGCCGCTGGTTGCCCGGTCGTAACCACCGATTCGGGGTGTGCCGGCGAAGCAGTGAGAAATGGTGATAACGGCGTGGTAGTGCCGGTTGATGACGAAGCAGGGCTCATCCTGGGCATCGAAAAACTTTTGAATGATGATGTGACGTGGAAAACCTATTCCGAACGGTCGCGGATCGAAGCTAAGAAATGGTCCTTTGATGAACTTAAGAAACAATTTGCAACTTTGTGTAGTCGCTATGCCAAAACAACATAATATTCTGGTTACCGGCGTTGGTGGTCCGGCGGGCGTAAACGCCGTTCGTTTGCTTCAGGAATTCAAGAATAAGGTCGGTATTTTTGGCGTGGATTCGGGTGCATTGTCGGCGGGCCGCGCGTTTACCGATGATTTTACGACTATCGCCCTGGTGTCGGACAAAGAGCAGTACCGCACCGATCTCCTAGCCTGTATCAAGCGGTGGAATATCACCTGCATCGTTCCGACCGTGAGCGAAGAGCTCGTTCATATCCACGATGTCTTGAAAGACGTGCTGGTAACGATTATCGCCTCGCCGCGTGAAACGCTCGAACTCTGTCATGATAAACGGAAGCTCTACGAATTCATGTCTGCGCGTCTGCCAAACGCAATGGTGAAATGGCAGACCCTCGAAAAACCGCTCGCGTTTGCTGCTCCGGAGTATTTCCTCAAACCGGCGATGGGGCGCGGCGGACGGGGGTGTAGAAAAGTAGCGGCCGAGGCGCTCAAGAACGAACTGCCCTTCATCGAGAATCCGGAAACATGGATCGCGATGGAAGTTCTCTCGGGCGTGGAATGGACTGTGGATGCCTACATCACAGCACAAGGCGCGGTGCGCTTCATCGTGCCGCGGGAACGCCTTGCACTTTCGGGCGGTATTTCGCAGAAGGGGAGAACGGTGCATTATGCGCCGGTCATCGAACGCACTAAAGAAGTGCTGGCCATCCTTCCCTTGCGTGGTCCGGTCTGCCTGCAGTGGAAAGCTGATGCCGCAGGTAACGTGAAGCAGGTTGAAATCAACCCGCGGCTCTCAGGCGGCGTGAGTATTACGGCTCGAGCTGGCGCCAATCCGCTCCGCTGCATCGTAGACGAGTTAGAAGGTAATGCAGCAATTCCGATCGAGTACCAAGATATCACCGTTGTGCGCTACTTTGAGGATGTAGTCATTCCTACCTAATCTTACTTCTTTCTTTTACGCATATGAATATCGTCGCGATTGGTGCTCACCCGGATGATGTAGAGCTCGGAGCTGGTGGAGCGCTCGCTCGGCATAAGGCCGCGGGTGACCGGATTACCATCATTACCCTTACGGCCGGAGAGCAGGGTGGTGCGCCAGCTGATGTGCGTGTGCGCGAAGCCGAGGCTGCAGCGCGCGTGCTCGGCGCTGAGTACATCAATCTCGGATTCAAGGATACGGCCATTCCATCCACGTCTGAGCCGCTCTTTGCACTCGAAGAATGTATTAAAAAGTGTGCGCCCGACCGCGTATACATTCCATTCCAGCACGAAATCCACCAGGACCATCGCCGTACGTTCGAGGTGGCCATAAGCGCCTGCCGCAACGTGCCGCAGATCCTCATGTACGAAGGTCCGAGCACGTTTCCGGATTTTAAAGTCGATTTTTGGATCGATATTAAAGACCATATCAAAGCCAAACTCAAAGCCATCGAATGCCATGCGAGCCAGGGTGAGAAGGAAATCCTCAAGCTCGAGGCCGTGCAGGGGCTCAACCGCGCGCGCGGCTACCAAGCCCGTACTCAGTATGCCGAAGGATTCGCGATTTTTCGGTTCATTGAATAACGTATGAGTAGCCGGGAAAAACTCGTCTATCTTTTGCCGGTGTTTGATGCGGCGACCGATACGCACCATCGCCATCTGTACGACATGATCGAAGAGCTTGGGGAACGTTTCGAGCTCGTGGTTATCGTGGAGCGGGGGAGTAAGGCGGAGTTTAAGAATGTCGTCGAAACCGTCCTACTTCCGCCCTCTGGCATACGACGGATGTTAAAGTTATGGCAGACACTTCGCAGCTTACGACGGCGGGGTTTTTCCAAACTCTATGTGCATTATTCATATCCTGGCGTCATCGTCGGTCGGGTGGCTGGTATGCGGATCTGGTACTGGAATTGCGGTCAAGCTTGGCTGTTCCCATCGTTCTCCAACCGGTATGTATTGAAAGCGGTTATACGTTTAGCGCACACGCTCGTTACGGGTACTAATTTTATGGCGCGCGGTTACTCTACGCACTATGGCATGCCGATGGATCGTATTGCGGTTATGCCGAACTGGATTCGCGTAGCCGAATGGGCAGCAGCGGACAAAGATCAGACTGAAGAGAAACGGCTTGCGCTCGGTATCCGTTCTGATGAAAAAGTTGCTCTATTTGTCCATCGCCTGGCGCCGCGTAAAGGAACGCGCCATCTCCCCGAAATATGGTCGGGAATATTAACTGATCAAAAAGTCCATCTCGTTATCGCGGGTGACGGCCCAGATCGCGCCTGGCTTGAAAATGAACGTGCTAAGTCGCCGCTTAAAGATCGCATCCATTTTCTTGGTGCGGTCAATAACAAGAAAATGCCGCCGCTTTTCCATCTTTCCGATGTGTTCATTATGCCATCGCTAGAGGAGGGTTTTCCGCGCTCTGCGCTTGAAGCGATGGCAACCGGCGTGCCGATAGTGGCGTTTGATACCGGGGGTCTTGAAGAAATTCTGCCGCCCGAGAATATGCCCTTCATATATCCTGTTGGACAGTGCGCGCTATTTATCGAAGGCGTAAAGAAAATCCTTGCGTCACGCGAGGTTGTGCGTGCTGAAGTTTTACAACAACAAGCTGCGCGCTTCGATCTTTTGAGCGTCGTAAAAATTTTTGCGAACCTTTTGCAGGAAAAAATATGAATCCCATTGCTGCCGCTTCGCGCCGGTACGATTCCATCGATGCATTGCGGGCGGTTGCGGTTATTTTGGTAATGCTTTATCACTACACAGCACGGTTCGAGACTGATTATGTAAACATGGATTATCAAGGATTTCAGTTTTCCTTCGGAAAATACGGAGTCCAACTTTTTTTTATTTTGAGCGGATACTGTATTTTTTTGACCCTCGCTAAAAGTGAAAGCATTATTGATTTTTTAGCCCGCAGATTAGCCCGTCTTTACCCGGCTCTTCTCGTGTGCGCAACGGTTACTTTCATCGCCGGACACGTCTTCTTGCTCCCGGGGCGGACGGTAAGTTTGGCGCAGTATTTTAGCAATATTTTGTTCCTTTTCCCCCTTACTGAGAACTACGTTGATACCGCCTATTGGAGTCTTACTGTAGAAGTAAAATATTATTTCCTGCTCGCCCTTATATTTTATCTCAAAAAAGATAAAGTCCTCGGAATGTGGGGCTATTTTACGACGCTTGGTTTTGGTGTGTGGATAGCGAGCCTGCTGCTGCCGCTATTCGGTTTGCCCGGGGAGCATTTTTTGGCAATGCTTCTTAATCGCGTTTTTATCTTTCCTCATTCACTATGGTTTCTGGTTGGTATGGCATTGTACAGTCGAGAAAAAGCCCCGTTGGGCAATTCCATATTTTTCCTTGCCGTGCCGGTGTTTTATCTGGCGATCCGTTTCTTTGCCGGAAATCAGGAACAGGCGATTGCAATCGGTCTGCTAAGTATTTTAGGTAGTATTGGAATCTTGGCTAAAGACGTGGTTGTTCCAAAGCCGCTTGTCTTCGTGGGCCTTATCAGTTACCCTCTATATCTCATTCACCAAAATGTCGGACTCATCTTGTTGCGCTCGCTCCCATTTGTCCCGCCGGTTCCCCGGATACTTATTGTTTCGGCGGTGCTTATTGCTTTTGCCGCTCTGGTGTATTGTTTTATTGAAGAAAAATATCGTCGGAAATGTGTGTCGTATTGTACGTCGCTTTTGGTTTTCTGTAGGGATTTATCGTTTAAGCTTAAGGAATACCTGTCTGTATGAACTTGATATATATCGCTAATGCCCGGCTTCCTACCGAGAAAGCACATGGTTTTCAGATCGTCACCATGTGTCAGGAATATGCTGCGCTTGATATGCCGGTCGAACTCATCACGCCGTACCGCGTGAATGCGATTGCCACGCCCCTGGCCGAGTTTTACGGCCTGAAACGACAGCTTTTCCGCCATCGTGTACTGCCCGGTTTTGATGCCTTCGCCCTCTTTCCGCCGCGTTGGCATGGGGTGGCGTACTGGGTCAATTATCTCGTTTTTTTCATCGGTCTTCTGTTTACGAAGCTCCCCACCACCGAAACGTGGATCATTACCCGCGAACTGCCGCTTGTCTGGCTTCTTAAAAAACGTGGTTACCGCGTGGCCTATGAATGCCATGACGGTCTTGGTGCTAAAAGCGGTGCGAAACGCTTTCTCATGAAAAGCGCGGTGCGAGTTATTGCGACCAATATTTTCATTAAACAATCTTTGGTTCAGCATGGCGTTGATGAGCAAAAGATTATCGTGGCACCCAACGGCGTTAGCCTGGAAACGTTCGGCATCACTACGGAGCGCGCTACGGCGCTTGCAGAAGTTCCTCTTGAGACATCGCTCAAAGAGCAAATTTTGAGTGGTTTACCAGTTCTCGTATATACCGGAAGTTTTACCACTAAAGGCGAAGATAAGGGGCTTGATGATATTTTAAAAGCATTGCCGCTCCTGCGAACCAAAGTTCACTTTATCGCCGTCGGCGGATCAGAACGCGATCGGAGCTATTACCATGAGCGTGTCCATGAAGCCGGGCTTGACGATCGCGTGACGCTCGTGACGCGGGTTGATCAGGTGGTGCTGGCGCTGTTTCAGCGCGTGGCTCATGCGCTCCTTATGCCGTTTCCGCGCCGGGCGCATTACGAATACCACATGTCGCCGCTTAAGACGTTCGAATATATGGCGAGCGGACGACCGATTATTGCATCGGAACTCCCGAGTATACAGGCGATTCTCCCACCCACGGCTGCTTTTTTCGTGCCGCCGGATAGTCCGGCTGAGCTCGCTAAAACCATCGATAATGTGCTAGCGCACCCCGAAGAAGGGGAGAAACGGGCGCATGAAGCGCGTAAGCTGGTAGAGAATTTTTCATGGACTGCGCGGGCGCGTCATATCCTGAATGCGCTTATGGGTACGAATTTTGCTTAATACTAAGCTTTATTTTTTGTCTTCCGTAAGGTAGGATGTAGCTATATGTGTGGTTTACTTGGAACTGTTGGGCTCTCGGCACAAGCATTCGCGTGCGGGCTCCCAACAATAGCTTATCGCGGTCCGGATTTTACCGGTGAGTGGTCCGAAGGCGATGTAACACTCGGGCATCATCGCCTGGCGATCGTCGACCTGGACCGCCGTTCACATCAACCGTTTCATTACCATCACTACGCCATTATTTTCAATGGTGAGATTTATAATCACGAAGAACTCCGCCGTACGCACCTGGCGGATCATACATTTACAACGACAAGCGACACCGAAACCATCCTGCATCTCTATGAACGCTACGGGCGCGACATGCTGCCGTTACTTTCCGGCATGTTCGCGTTCGTCATCCATGACCGCGAACAGAAAACGCTTTTCCTGGCGCGTGATCATGCTGGTATCAAGCCGCTCTACTATTACGTCCAAGACGGCAAGCTCGTCTGCGCCTCAGAAGCCAAAGCGATTCTTTCTGTGCTCGCTGCGAACGGCGTTCACCCGGACATCCGCCGCGATCTGTTGCCGGCGTATTTCACCTTCGGTTACATCCCATCGCCGGATTCCCTCTACGCTGGCGTGCAAAAATTACCTGCGGGCCACTCTGCCATCTTTTCGCTTGAGAAACGATCGCTTGAAATGCCTGTAGCGTTTTCGGTTAACGTGGCACCTGCGCCGGCAACTGAAGAAGAAGCGTACGCCCTCATCGAAAAGAAGATTTTGAGTCACCTTATGGCTGATGTGCCGGTTGGACTCTTTTTCTCGGGCGGCACAGACTCATCGCTTATAGCTGCTGTTTTACAGAAGCATAACATCCAACTCAAAACGTACAGCGTGCGCATGACGCACAAGCCTGACGACGCGCGCTACTTCGAAGCGATTAGCAAGCAGCTCAGCCTCACGTCGCAGGTCGTCGATTTCGGCGTCTCCGAGTTCGATGCTCTCTACGAAGAAATCACGTCAAAAATCGACGAGCCGATCCACGACACGTCGCTTTTCCCCACCTATTTTATTTGCCGACTCGCGGCCAAAGACGTGAAGGTGGTACTCTCGGGCGAAGGCGGGGATGAGTTCTTTTTAGGATATAAACGACAGAAAGAATTGATGCGTCTTGCAGCGAGAACATCTCCGTCGTTTTTGAGCTATGTGTACCGCTCAACGCCCGAACTACGCGGTAAAAATACGCTCATGCTCGCTTTGTCCAAAAAGATCGATCCGTATCTGTATTATCTTTTGGCGACGGGTATCAGCGCGCACCCAAAAAATCTTTTTGCGGCGTATCGAAAGCTGCTCGGTAACCAACCGCTTGAGCTTGACCGCACCTGGTATCTCGAAAACGATCTGCTTAAAAAACTCGATATTGCCACCTCGTTCGCGTCCATCGAAGGGCGCGTGCCGCTCGTTGACTCGGCCGTTATCGCCGTGGCGCGCCGATTCGAGAACAGAGCGTTCGATAACGGCGTTTCCAAAGCGCTTCTTAAACGGATGCTTGCGCGCTATATTCCGCAAGAACTCGTGTACCGCGGTAAAAGTGGTTTCAGTATCGCACCCACCACGCTCTTGACCACCTCGCCCATCCTTAAAGAGCGTGTTCCGGTCGCTCTCAACTATCTGAGAGGTTTAGAATGCTGGCCATTTCCGTATGGCGAACAGGATATTCCCATGCTCCGCGAGCGTTTTCCCTATCTTTTGTTCGCTGCGCTCTTTTTGTATCACGCGCTTACTAACCGACCTCGTGTATGAACCAAACTCCCTTATCCGGTGTTCCGATGGAATTGAAACAAAAAATGGCCGAACAAGCGACGATGTACGGCGAACAAACCTACTGGCGTCGCGACGAAGAAGCCCTCGTAACGCGCTATTTCACCGCACCCGGAGCGCGCGTTTTAGTATTGGGTTGCGGTGGGGGGCGCACGCTCTTGCCGCTCCACGCCAAGGGTTTTAAGGTTACGGCCGTAGATATTGTCCCTGAGATGGTTGCTGAAGCGCGTAAAAAAGTGACTGGCACCTCGGTTGCGGTTGAGGTGATGGATGCGACCGCGCTTGCGTATCCGGATCAATCATTCGATTACGTATTTTTTCCGTTCCACGGCATCGATTTCATTGCGCCGGACGTATATGCGGCGGTGAGAGAAGCGGCACGCGTGCTTGCTCCTGGTGGTACCTTCATTTTTAATTCCCATAATCCGTATTTCGTAAAGGACCTCGCTTCGTTTTGGGAAACATACCATGATTATGAAGGAATGAAATTTTACCGCTTCGGCGTAAGGGACCGTTTCCGGCTCAGGCGTTTTTTTGAACGGGTTACGATACACCAGCGCATCTCACTTCTGCCGTGGAGTGAGGCAAACTGGAAAGACAAGGTGTATAAACTCTTGCCGTTTTTCAACAAATCCACGTATTTCGTGTGCCAAGACCCACGCGTTTCACGGAGCCTATGAAACTGACGTATCGGAAGTACGGTTTTAATTTCACTGAGTGGTGGTATGAGTACGATGGTGTAAGGCCGTCTGGGTGGCGTACGGTACTCTTAGTGCGTTCGCTTGTCGAGCTTCCGGCGCTCGGCAAACCGCAGGCCGTAAAAAAAACGCCGATCATTGATCTTGCCAAAAATGAAGCTGATATCTTCGCTTCGTTTAATGATACGACGCGCAACGAAATTCGACGTACGGATAAATTTACTGAGTGGCGTTTTGAGGTGAAGGAAAACGTTGATGAAACGGCGTATCAAGTGTACGCGCGGCAAGAAGTGTTGCAAGGGCGTGCACCGCGCCTTTTACGATCACTTGCCCACAACGTCGCGGCTGTGGCGTATTATCGCGACATGCCTTATGCGGTTATCACTGCGCGCCGCGTCGCGCCGCTTCTTAAAATCGAGACCATCAGTTCGGAGCGGCTGGAAACCGATGACAAAGAGCTTAAGAAATCTCTGGCTATGGCATCCCGGCGGGTGGTGTGGGAACTGTGTCGATATGCCAAAGAGCAAGGGTTTAAAGGGCTCGATATGGGATACGTCAATTTGTCCGACCCGGCGCGCGCCGGCATCGATCGCTTCAAGATGGGGTTTGGAGGCGAGGTCGTGACCGAGTACTCATACACCGTGGCAAGTGCCGCGTATCGCACCTTGTACGCTCTGCTTCGTTGGTTCAACCATCTGCGCGGCGTGATAAAAATCTAGTATGATCGCTATTTTGTCTTACCATTCCATCAGTCCGTCAACATATCCGTATGCGGTTTCGGCCGAGATGTTTGAACGCCAGCTCCTGTGGCTTAAGCGCTCGTTTACCGTACTCTCGGCTGCGGATTTTCCGCGTGCCCTCTCTGATCATCGCGGTAAAAAATACGCGCTTATTACTTTTGATGACGGGTTTAAAGATGTCGTAACGACGGCACTGCCGATTATGCAGCGCCATGGTGTGCCCGGCGTTTTGTTTCTCTCGCCTGGGTTGGTGGGTGGTACGTTTTGCGACCTCCCGATGATGGAGTGGGATGAGGTTAAAAAACTGCAGACAAGTGGTTTTTTTGCCATTGAAAGCCATGCCGTGACGCATCGCAAACTCAAAGATCTTCCGCTCGATGAAATGTGCCGCGAACTCATTGATTCACAGCGGATGATCGAAGAAAAAACTGCTGCTTCGGTCCGATGGATTGCGTATCCGTACGGATCGTACACACCGGCTGTAGCCGAAGAAGCGGCGCGGCAGTATAGGTATGGTTTTGCGATTGACGGCATCATCGATGATGATTCTAGAATAGAACCGTTGCTTTTGCCGCGCATCATCGTGTCGCGCGATATGTCGATGATGAAATTTAAGCTGCGATTCAGCCCGTGGTTTTGGCGCGTGCGGAAGTGGCTTAAGCGGTAGTCGTATTAAAAGAATCCATGCCTATGATGTTTAGCATTATTATCGCTACGTATAATCGCGCACATAGCCTTCCGGCTGTTATCGAGAGTATTGTGCGGCAAACATATGCCGAATGGGAGCTGATTATCGTTGATGATGGTTCGACCGATGCTTCAGCCGAAGTTGTGAAGCCTTTTTTGACCGATGTGCGCGTTCGATATATGCCGCAAGCCCAGAATCGCGGCGCGTTCGCGGCGCGCAATGTCGGTATAGAAGCGGCAGTGGGGGATTACCTCGTCATTTGGGATAGTGATGATTTTTTGTACCCCGAAGCACTCGCTCGTCTTAAGGCTGAATTGGAGCGCCATCCGGAGTATGACATGTTATACGCGCCGGCGGATTTCTATCTCAAAGACAAACTGCTCGATATGCCAAAGCGTGCGACGGGGCCTGCGACAAGCGAAGATGTTATCGCCAACCGCTTGCCTAAGAACGACGTTGTTATTCCCGTCAGACGATCCTTTATCGGCAGCGATCGGTTTTTGGGGCCCAATATCGACTTTACGTTTTACGTGCTGCTCGCGGCACGGGCGCGTTCCATTGGGCATCTTGATGAACGATTGGGAAAAATCATTCTCATATCAGACACCGTGTCGGAAACAATCATGCGCACCAAACCGAACATTAAAAAGGCGGTGGCGCGTTCCCCGGGGTTCGATCGATTTCTTGATGCTGTGGGTGATAAATTACGCGTTCTGGTGCCGAGCCGGTACGCCGGTGTGGCGTACGGAGCATCGGTCGGTTTTCTTCTTGCCGGGGATGTGGAGCGCGCTAAGAAAAATAGCGCTCGGGCTGCACAGGCAGAACCTTCGTTTAAATACCGACTTTTCAATCTATTCGTTAGCTGCCCCGGTTCTGCGGCGCTGTGGCGTTTCATTTTTAAGCTTCGGATGAAACTGGATCGGTAGATGCAGGCCTCGAAAACGCCAGATAGAACGTAACGACGCTCATGATGATCTTGTTGATGAGAAGAGCAGCGATGAGTCCGGCGAGTCCGCCTAGCATGACGGCCGGGATGGTGACGATGAGGGATAATGCGCTTTCGGTGAGTTCGCTCTGGTATTGTTTTTTGATGCTCGTTTGAGCTTGTACGAGGATCATGTTTTTAAGAATCACGATGAAGGCGGTGAAAGGGATTGACCACACGAACCATTGTGAATACGGCACGGCAGCGGTATAGCGAGGTAAGAGCCAGGCATACAGATACGGTGCTATAAACGTATACAGCAGAGCGCCGAGCGTGAACAAGACTCCAAACGGGAAGAATTTTCTTAGGAATAAGCGACGCGGATGGTCGGTTTTCATGGTGCTGATTTTGGGCAAAAGGAGTCGGCTGTTAGAAACGATGAGCATGCGGATCTGTTCGATGGGGGCGATAATAAACGCGAAAAGAGCAAGTGCGGTGCTGCCCGAAATATGGTAGAGAAGAAGCGACGACGCCGTGCCGATCACGGTCGTTAGTCCTTTTACGATGCTTAAATGCACGCCGAACGCGGCGGTATTTTTTTCTACCTCATTGTTGGGTGGGAAACGGTGTGTCGTTGCAAACCATGCATACACTAAGACAAGAAGCGGTAGGCCGTAGTACGTGAGTGATAAAACAGGTAACGACGGCAGGAAGAAAATAGCCGTAAGAGTCGTGCCGACCAAGACGATTTTGCCCCACACCTGGTAACGGTTGATGAGCGCGTACGAGCGCAGGCCGTTGAGGATAGCGCTGTAGCTGTCGAAGGCAGTCAGAGGTATAAATACGCTCGCAATGATGAGTCCGAGGCCGATCATGTGTCTTTGGGTTGCGATAAGGTAAAGCCCGTACACGACGCCGGCGGCTAAACCGATCATGCTGCCTGCAAGTCGAATGCGTAATGCGCTGCGCGCGCTACCGCTTTTACCTTGGGCTACGGCGAGCGTGGTGGCGACGTTAAGGTTAGCAAGTGTTGCGAGTCCGAGGATGCTTAAAATACTCCCGATGTATTTGAGGTCGCCATACACCGTTGGGTCAACCAGGTTGCCAAACGCGAGCGAGAGTAGAAACGTGGAGCCGGAATTGATAATTTCGCTCAGCGTTAACCACCAGCCGCCGTGGATGAAATAACGTACGTCGGTTTTGAAGATTTTTTCGAGTAGAGTGATGATACGGGTGCGCCACGTGTTCATACAGAGATAAGACGCTGATAGAGTTCGGTGTAGCTTTGGCCCATCGCTTCACTTAAAAAGCGCGGTTCAAGCGGTGGTGGTGGAGGGCATCCGGTGGAAAGTAGATGGTGGAGCGCACGCATGAATCCCGCTTCGTTGTCGGGCTCAAAGAGAAATTTTTTATCCACGATTTCTGGTATGCCACCGACGTGGGAGGCGAGTATCGGGATGCCCTGATGCCGCGCCTCGAGCAGTACGTAGGGCAACCCTTCAAAGATCGACGGCAGAATAAACACGTCAAAACCGCGCAGGATATTCGTTGCATCCGAAATGTAATTCCCGAGAATGACGGTATTTTCGAGATGGTGTTGTTTAATTGCCTCTTCGTATAATGGGCGTTCAGGGCCGCTGCCGATAATAACTATCAGCGCGGACGGATCGGCGGCGTGCAGGGTGCGGGCTTGGTTAATGAGCCAGGTGTAATTTTTGGGATAAGCGAACCGTCCGATGGTGCCGTAGACGCGATGGTGGGCGAGCGATCGTCCGAGGTGATGTTCAAGGGCGCGCCGGGCCTCATCGCGTGGTGGTATATGCTCCGGAGCGGTTAAGCCATTGTAAATCAACGTTGAGCGCGGTGACAGCTGTAGAGCAGTGGCATCATTGTAATTAGCGCGGCAAATATACACGGTTTCATCGCACGCCGAAAGAAGAAAGCGGAAAATGCTCGTCCAGACCGAACGTTTGAGGTCAGACTGGCGATGGTGTGGGTCGAGTAGGGAAAGACCGTGGAGCGTAGCGACGGTTTTTATGCGCGTACCCATGAGTCGGAGTAGCCGAGGGGCGACAAGCGTATTGGAGCTGTTGAGGTGGATAAGTTTGGCACGCTCGGTATGAGCCAGTTTTTTGAGCTCCTGCGTGAAGAGTAGGCTTTTGAACGGATTAAGCGAACGGTCCAAGTGAGCTAGGGTGCGGTGGGGAATGTCTAATCGTTCGGCTTCACTCGGTACATAGTCGCCGGGGCCAGAAGCGATCAGTGGTCGGAGGCTGTGCTCCGGGTGATTAACAAGATATTTGGCTATATCAAGCACAAAACGTTGGGCTCCGCCCGGCGTTCCTTGAGTAACAACGAGGAGAATGGTGGTGGGAGACGTGGACATATGCGGCGGTTTTTTCGCTAAAATACGTCTTGCTTTCGAAGTCAACAGTGTGTTACCGTAACCACGCTTTGGTTACGTAGAAGAATGCTTTTATGAATATCCTTTTTATCGGTTCTGGATTCGTGGGGAGCTGTTCGGCGGCAGTTGCGGCTGGGAGCGGTCACACGGTGATGGTGTACGATATCGACGAGAAAAAAATCGCTGCCTTATCTTCTGGTGATCGCGATACAGTGGAGCAGTGCCTGTACGAAGAGGGGCTCGGTGATCTTTTGGTGCGCAACCGCGAGCGTCTCCAGTTTACCACAGACTATGCGCAGGTGGAAACGTTTTTAGACAGTGTCCAAGCCATTTTTTTGTGTCTTCCCACGCCCGAAATCGGCGAAACAGGGGAGAGTGATTTATCGTTTTATACTGCGGCGCTTACCCGGCTCGCCGGGGCTTTAGTGCGTCGGAATGGTGGCGTGCAAAGCAACTACGTCGTGATCGTCAACAAAAGCACGGTGCCTATTGATACCGTCCGCATAGCGGAAGAAATGTTGGCGGCGCATGGTGTGAAAGAGTATGGTGTGGTTTCAAACCCGGAGTTTTTGGTGGAAGGAAAAGCGGTTCAGGGTTCGCTCAAACCCGACCGCGTAGTGATTGGTGCTAAAAGCGAACGCGACTTTGCGGTGATGCGCGGCGTGTACCAGCGGTTCTACGATTCGCCGTCCGTACAATACCTCGAAGTAAGTCCCGAAGAAGCTGCGGCTGGCAAACTTCTTGCTAACTTTTACTTGTTTAATCGCTTAGCGATTTGTTTTGATGTCATTGGGCGCACTACCGAGGCGTTTCCGGGGTTGCGTTTTGAAAATATCCGCCGCGTGCTTACGAGCGACCCGCGTATCGGGGAGTGGGGGTTCTACGATAGTTTATATGCTGGCGGGAGCTGTTTCATCAAAGACGCCCGTTCATTAGCGCATCAGTTGCAGCTCAAGGGGCGCAATGCTACGCTCGTTAACGAGACGTATCTCGCCAATAAACGCCAGCTCGAACTCTTTTTGGCTCGGGCGGAGCGCGAAGCTGGGTTTGACTGGAACGGTAAGAGCGTGGCACTGCTCGGCTTAGCCTTTAAACGCGATACTAACGATATCCGCAATTCGCCGAGCGTCGATATTATGCACTTTTTGGAAGAGCGTCAGGTTGCGCGTGTAGAGTTATATGATCCGGTGGCCGGTTCGCAGTTTGAGCGCATATTCCCGCGTAGTGACCGGCGTGTCTACGCTGCCTCAACCGCTGAGGCGATTGCTCAGGCAGATGTGGTGATTATCGCGACCGATTGGCCGCAATTCCGCGCGCTTGGCGCCGAGCTTGCCAAACTTCCGCATCGACCGCTCATTATGGATGGCCGCCGCATGCTCCAGCACACCTTTGATGATCTGGTGGCGGGCGGGTTCAGCATCATTGCTGTCGGTTCGTCATTTCTAACTCCTCACGTTTAGTTTTATTACTATGATTTCACTTTCTTCACTTAAGAATCGTGAGGCCGCCGTCGCAGTCGTCGGTCTCGGATATGTCGGGTTGCCGCTCTCGGTGGCGCTCGCGCCGCACTTTGAGGTTATCGGTTTCGATATCCGTGCCAACCGCATCGAAGAGCTCAAACGTGCTGACGACGTGACGCTCGAAGTGAGTGTCGAAAAACTTCAGGCTGTAAAAATCGAATTCACAACCGATCCCGAAGCGCTCAAACGTGCTCGTGTCATTATCTTGGCCATTCCCACCCCGGTGCGCGAGGGTAATGTGCCGGATTTAACGCTCGTCGAAAAAGCCACGGCGCTTGTGGGTAAATATCTGCAAAAAGACTCCATCGTCGTGTACGAATCCACGGTTTACCCTGGCGCGACCGAAGAGGTGTGCATTCCCATTCTGGAGCGCGAATCTGGCCTTAAAATGGGTGCGGATTTCACCATCGGTTACTCACCCGAGCGCATCAACCCTGGTGACAAAGAACACACCATTGATAAAATCACCAAAGTTGTAGCCGGGAGTGATGCGGCGACGCTTGAGGTGCTCACTGGCGTGTATGGTTCTTTCACGCAGATTTTCAAAGCCACTTCCATCAAAGTCGCTGAAGCGGCCAAAGTGATCGAAAATACTCAGCGCGATCTTAACATCGCGCTCATGAACGAGCTTACCATCATCTTCGAACGCATGGGTATTAGCATTTATGACGTGCTTGCGGCGGCTGGCACCAAGTGGAACTTCCTCAAATTCACGCCCGGACTTGTGGGTGGGCACTGTATCGGGGTCGATCCGTACTACCTCACCTTCAAATCCGAAGCGCTCGGGTACCGTCCCGAAGTCATCCTTGCCGGTCGGCGTATTAACGATGGTATGGGCCGCTGGATCATTACCGAAATCATGAAGCGCATTTCGCGGCTCGGTCATTGTCCCGGGACGCTTAAAGTGAGCATTCTCGGCATGACCTTCAAAGAAAACGTGCCCGATGTGCGCAACTCCAAAGTCGCGGATCTCTATCACGAACTGCGCTCCTATGGCCTAGAGCCGATCGTGTACGATCCATTAGCGGATGCTGCCGAAGTTAAGCATGAGTACGGCATCGACCTCGCGCCGCAAGACGCTTTAGCTGGCTCTGAAGTGGTCATTGTTGCTGTGCCGCACAAACGTATCAAAGACCAATGGCCGGAGCTTAAAAAGCTATTTGCTGGTGCAGCTTTTGTCGCTGATATAAAACACACGCTTACGCCCGAAGACATGGCTGGTTTGAAGGCGCAGTATTGGACCTTGTAAAAATAATCATCAATAAAAAATCAAAAACACCCCGTTCACGAGGTGTTTTTGAATAGTCCCGAGCGAATCGGGACAATAATGGAAACGCTGTTTGCCTAACCCGGCGTTACCGGTGGAAGCTCGCTGTATGCGTCAAGGGCGACGCTGGCCAGGATGAGCTGTTCGGTCTTCAATGCCGAATCCCTCTTTAATTTTTTCCAACCACCGAACAAGAAATCGATCTTGGCGATCTCTGCGGCCGAAAGTATGGCTAGTAGATCCAGCCAACCCGCTGGCGGTTCGTAGTCAGGCATGCCTTTTTTGATAATGTTTGCTCCTAGGCGTAGGTTGCCGATGATTTTGGCGAGCACTTCCCGGCGGAACGCCTGGTATGCATCCAAGAAACGATCGCTGTAAACTTCGCAGATTGTCTCTTTATCGTCGGTATCTACGATCGGTAGGGCGCCATGAAAGCGGGCGATATCGCCCATGATATCGCTCATGAGCGACCGTGGTTCGCCTTGGTGCCAAGGAACGACTGAAACGAACGCAGCTTCGGCCGCGCTCCATTCAAGTGTAGCGATGATTTCTTTCAGTATACCGACATTGTGCCCCTCATCGATATCGAGGCGGACGATAACGTCGGGTGCGCCATCTTCGATCGCGAGAATCGCAGTATAGCCGTCGATGAGCGTGTGGGTTAGATGTCGGCGCTCCGCATACTGCACGAGTGGCACGATGTCTTCGAGATCCGGCTCTCCAGCGTTGATAAGGTAGTACCGAACATCGATCTTATTGCCGTTCTCGCGATCGGTGTTAAGTTCGGCAACGGCCTGGTCCAGTCGACCGAAGAAGCGTGCTACCTGGAGCGCGCTCTCGTTGGAGCGCGGGGTCATGACAGCGATGCGTTTGATCGGTTTCATGGTCGTTCCCTCCTTTTCTTCATCGTCCTTTGGTTGCGATCAGGATCGCCCCGATCGCCATGATGCAGCCGGCAACGATTCGGCTTTTGAAGCCCTGGCGTTCCTTCAGGATGAAGTAGGCCAGGATAATCGTAAGCGGAATCTGCACGCGTTTGAGCGTCCCTACGTAGGGAACGATCGAATAGCGATAGGCGTAGTTACTGAAAAAGCACGCGCCGGCCATAGCAAGGGTGCTCAGCGGTATCTTCCACGTTGTGCCTTCAAGCGGTGCGCCACGGTGTTCGCCGTGTGCAATGCTGATAAGCAGCGTTCCAAAACTCGCGATCGTCAGGACGCAGGCCATACCGAACGCGACGTTGGCGCGACGCGACATGAGTCCGTCGAAGTTGAGGCTGACGCTGCTGATCATGGCAGCGACAAAAGCAGCGCGTACACCCGGGCTTTTACCTAACACAAGAAACGGTGCGAACCAGATGCGTAGTTCCCGTTGCCAGCGCAACATGTCGTCTGTCGTGACTTTTTCGGCGAGCTTGGCTTTCACTTCGCCGATGTTGAGCGTGTAGGTGCCGATGATGAGAAGCCAGATGCCGAGCCAGCCTAAGCGTGTTGGATATTCACCGAGAATGATAAAACTGGTGAAGATTACCACGCCCGGTGTGGTCGAAGCAATCGGTGTCACGAGTGAGAGATTTTCGAGTGCCCTGGCACGCATCCAACAATATGAGATTCCAACGTTAAGCACTCCGGTTATGAGCATAGGCACCACGAAGCCTCTTTCAATCTGTGCGCCGCCGGTTAAATAGGCGACGCAAAACAGAATGAGCGCTGCGCCGCCTTGCTGAATCGTGTTAAGAAGATTGCTGCAGGTCTTCCATTCTCCGTTTTGGAGTGTTTTAGTAACAATGTTGTAGGAGGCGAGGCAAAGGGCTCCGCCTAGCACCAAAAGAATGGCTCGGTGGTCCATCATTTTTCCTTTGTCAACGTGCTGGTATCTCCATCTTTCGTCCGTGAAGATCTGTGTGTCGTTGCCGAAAGATGGTAAAAATACAGCGTACTCTAGCGCGTCCAAAGCTTTTTGTCAATGAACAGATGCTGCGTAAACGTTGCGTTCTTACCGTTTTTTAGGTTAAGCTAGAGTCCTAATTGCTTTTTTGGTGTATGTCTCACTACGTCGTTACCGGCGGTGCCGGTTTTATTGGTACTAACTTAGTTAAACGCCTCCTGGACGACGGTCACCGCGTCCGCGTGGTCGACACTTTTGCGGGTGGTAAATTCCCCGATCGCATCCAAAGCGGAGCAGAATACCTGGAAATCGATATCCGGGCGACGGATAAGCTGCGTGAAGTATTTCACGGTATCGATGGTGTGTTTCATTTGGCCGCTCTGCCGCGCGTGCTGTTTTCGGTTGAGCATCCGGCCGAAACGCACGATGTCAATGTTAACGGCACTTTGAGCGTCCTTCTTGCCGCTCGTGATGCGAAGGTAAAACGCGTTGTCTTTGCCACATCGTCGTCGGCTTATGGCGATCAGACCGTCTATCCGCTTAAAGAAGAAGGGGTGGTTAAAAAACCACTCAGCCCCTACGGATTACACAAACTTATCGGCGAAGAATACTGCCGTGTATTTGCCGCACTCTATCCGCTCGAAACTGTATCGCTCTGCTACTTCAATGTCTACGGCCCGCACTTTGACCCGAACGGTCCGTACGCGCTCGTCATCGGCAAATTCATCTCGCAACGCTTGCAAAATCAACCCATGACAGTCCGTGGCGACGGCGAATTTTACCGCGATTACACGCATGTCTCGGACGTGGCGACGGCAACTTTTCTTGCCATGACCAAAGATACAGTCGGCAAGGGCGAGGTTATCAATGTCGGCTACGGTGAACCGCATTCAGTAAACGAACTCGTCAAACTTATCGGTGGCGAACATACGTTCGTGCCGTCTCTCCCGGGTGAAATGAAATTTACCCATGCAGACAATTCCAAAGCCCGTGCACTACTTGGATGGGAACCAAAAGTTTCTCTTGCTCAAGGTGTCGCTGAGCTTAAAAAAATGTACGGATTGGAATAATAATCGTTATTGCGAGACTTCGTTACGTCAAGATGAAGCAGTCTCGAGAACTCGTCATTGCGAGCGCAGCGAAGCAATCCCTTCGTAATTCAAGGCACACTTTGTTATCAAGGGGATTGTCCGCCCGGCACGCCTTCTGCTGCCATGGCGGATGGGCTTCGTCGCTACGCTCCTCGCAATGACGTACTCCTCAGGTTGGCCTCGTCTCCGTTGCCTCCGGTTCTCCCAGTGACAAAATCTGCAAAAATCAAAAAACGGAGGTGAGCTCCGTTTTTTGATTTGGATGCGGGTTATTTCTTTTCCGCTTTCACCACGTTGACGAATTTGGTCATTTTTTTCGTACCATCGAAACGAGTGCGTTTCCTGTTCACGAATTTGACCGTTCCTTCAGCCATGGAGAAAAGGGTGTCATCACCGCCGCGTTCGACGTTGATGCCCGGGTGGATTTTCGTACCGCGCTGGCGGACGATGACCACGCCCGGTTTGACGATTTCACCGTCGAATTTTTTGATGCCCAGGCGTTTGGCGATCGAATCACGACCCAAACTGGTGGAACCACCGGCTTTTTTATGTGCCATACGTTAGCTAAACAATGGGTAACGAGTGAAGATTTCTCGAAGATGGGCGTAGTATAGGGTTTAGGGTTTTTTTTGTCAATAGCGGCAGGCTTTAGTATACTGGACAAACACAGCTTATTTTTTCTCACAGTGCCACCTATGGCAGGGCGTTTAGCTAAAAAACGTACTATTTACCTTGATCATGCGGCTGGAACGCCGGTCCGGATCGAAGTAATGGCGGCGATGAAGCCGTATTTTAGCGCACGGTATGGTAATCCTTCGGCTTTGTATGGGGAGGGTGTTGTGGCTCACGAAGCCCTTGAAACGGCTCGTGCCACTATTGCTCGCATTATTCATGCTCAGCCGGAAAACCTTATTTTTACCGGTGGGGGAACGGAATCGTGCAATCTGGCTGTTCTTGGTACGGCGCGTCGTCACAGCGCGCAAGGCAAACATATCATTACTACCGCCATCGAGCATCATGCTGTTTTAAATAGCTGCCAGGCTCTTGAGCGCGAGGGGTTTGAGGTTACCTACCTTACACCCGATAGTGAAGGTCGTATTTCAGTTGAAGAAGTGCGTGCGGCTCTGCGCCCGAATACCATTCTTGTCTCGGTGATGATGGCGAACAACGAAATCGGCACCATCGAGCCCGTTGCGGAGATTGGTAAAATGTTGGTGCGCGAACGTAAAGAAAATGCCACTGCCTATCCGTATTTCCATACCGATGCTTGCCAAGCGGCTGGCTATTTACCTCTTGACGTGGAAAAACTCCACGTTGACCTCATGACCGTGAACGCGGGTAAAATGTACGGACCGAAAGGCGTGGGTCTTTTGTATGTGCGCGCTGGCATTGAACTTGAACCGCTCATGTACGGCGGCGGCCAAGAAATGCATCGGCGTTCCGGTACCGAAAACGTACCGGGTATTGTGGGCTTCGCGCGGGCTTTCGAACTTGCTGACCGAGAAGCAGCTCGTGAGACCAAACGCGTAACAACACTAGCCTCCTTTTTTGTCAAAGAACTGCAAAAACGATTTTCTGTTACAGTCAACGGCCCTGCGGTTGGGTCAGAGCGCTTGCCGAATAATATTAATGTCAGCTTTCCGCACATCGAAGCTGAAACGCTGCTCCTGTACTTGGACAGGTATGGTATAATGGCTGCGACTGGTTCGGCCTGTACGGCGCGGGCGGTGGATACGTCACACGTGTTACGCGCGATCGGTCTGTCGCCCGATGCAGCGAAGGGGAGCGTGCGGTTTACGCTAGGGAGGGAGAGTAAAAGAAATGATGTTAACTACGTCATCGCAGTCCTAAAAAAAGTGCTTTTACTTTTAAAACCGTAATACCATCGGTATGCACGAAACAATGTCCGGAGATTTTTTAAAGAAAAACCAGACTCCTAAGGCCGAGAAGCGCAGCGAGTTTAGTCAATTTGTGGCTAAGATCGATTCTGATGCAAGCTTGAAAGATATGAGGGCTTCTCTTGAGAACTATATCCGAGAACATAATATCCAGAGCTTAGATTTGAGTCTTGTCCCGGCCACGCTTATGGATATTCAAGAAACCATTGCGCGTGGCGAGCTGCCTTCGATGGACCAGTTCGATAGCATTTCCAATGTTGAGCTGGCTAAGAAAATTAAAGACGCGGCAGCTTACGAATTGGCTTTTGCTTTGGGTAAGCATGCGTCGCTCGAAGCTTTGGTTGGTGCTTTGGGCATGATAAGTGCGTTGAGCGAAGGTACTTTCAGCATTGCTATTGGCGGACCGAAAGTGGATGAAGTTGCGCGTGAAATTCAGCTTATCGCCAATATGAAGACGCAGGGCAAGAAGATCTTGCGTTCGACTATTGATAATTTGCCTGAAGATTTTGGTTTGCGCGGTCAGGTTAGTCAGCTGGTTGGCCACGAGCAGGTGCTAGAAGCCTGAGTGCCTTCATTTGCTAACATACTCTCTGTCTTAATCAATAAACAGTGTTCTCAAAATTCATTTTGCGAATACCTATAAACGTTCAAACATATGCCCGACGGTTCCGCGCCGCAGCGCCAGATGTACGATGTGGATCTGGCCTGCGATGGCAAGCTCGATGATGGTTCGCCGTGCCCCGAGCGCATCACGAAGCTGCCCTTCATGCCAACTCCTGGTCGAAAAGTGTACTGTCGCACTCATAATCAAAAAATGCGCGCTGAGCGCCCACCGACCCAGCGGTTTGTTGGCCCGTGGACTTGCTCGGCATGCGGCGCTACCATCCCTGATCTGCCCTTCCAGCCCCGTTCCACTGAAAACCTGCTCTGCCGCGATTGTCTTAATGCTCGCCAACAAAAGGCTGCCTAGTACATACTTTGTTGCTTTTCAATAAGAGGACTCCCGGTCCTCTTATTGATTTTTTCGCTCATATACGGTATAATGCGCGGTACTTAGTATGAAAAAACCCTCGTCAAAAATTCTTGTCGCTCTCTCAGGTGGTGTTGACTCAGCGGTCGCGGCCGCTCTTTTGGTGCGCGCAGGCCATGATGTAACGGCGGCCTACATGGTCAACTACGAAGGGAAAAACGAACGCGGCGAAGAATGCTTCGTGAGCGAATATCGCGATGCGGTGCGGGTTGCGGCTGCACTCGGCATTCCCATCCTTAAATGGAATTTTGCCGCTGAATACCGTCGCGACGTTCTCGCGTATATGTACCGCGAATACGAAGCGGGTCGTACCCCCAATCCCGACGTGCTCTGCAATAAGTTCGTTAAATTTGGCGCCTGGCTCAAACGTGCTCGCGGCGAAGGATTCGATTTTCTCGCGACTGGTCATTACGCCCGCCTTTCGGCCGATCATTCACTGCTTCAAGCTAAAGATTCGAACAAAGACCAAACATATTTTCTTTCCCAGCTGAGCCGTGACCAACTCCTGCATGTGTTGTTTCCGGTCGGCGACTATACCAAGCCCGAAGTGCGTGCTCTGGCCGAAAAATTCAAGCTGCCGGTCGCAACCAAAGAAGAAAGTATGGGTATTTGTTTTATCGGCGAGGTGCCAATGAAGCAATTTTTGCAAGAACGCATCAAACCGAATCCAGGCAACATTGTTCTTTCGTCCGGTGAAATCATCGGTCAGCATGACGGGTTGGCGTTTTATACCATCGGCCAGCGCCACCTTGGCACCCAGTTTAAACGCCCTGCTTCGACCGATAAGCATGCTACCGAACCGCTTTATGTTGTTACCAAAAACTACGAACGCAACGAGCTTGTTATCGGTACTGCTACAGATCCGCTTCTCTATACCCAAAATTTTAATGTCATCGATGTCAATTGGATTGCCGGAGCGCCGCCGCAGTTCCCATTCAATTGCCAGGTACGTTTGCGCCATCGCCAAGAACTCCAGGATTGTACTATTACGAACAATACCTTCTCAAACCGCGTGTCCGTCGGAAAACTCGTTTCTGCGGTTTCTGTTTCATGTAATTCTGCGCAACGTGCTGTTACTCCCGGGCAGTTCGCCGTCTTTTATCATGATGGGAAGTGTCTTGGTGGCGGCGTTATCACGGTCTAAATAAAAAGCCTTTTACCCGATGGTATCTCGAGAAAAGGCGGAAAATTAGTCGGTTACCCCGGACGACTCAAAAACTTCCGAAGGGGCGGCGCTAACGGTAGCTACATGCAACGGAAAGACCGAACCATCCAGAAAATATGAGGCTGGGTCCATATGCGCAAGCCGGGAAAGAGCGTTAATGATCCGCCGGCTGCTTGCGTTCGGTTGGTTGATGGTTAAAAGAATGATAAGCGCGCGCTGGGAGTGCAGGATATGGAGGACCGCCAAGCAGACTTTGGCTGGCGGAGAAACGCGCTGCGCGTCATAGGTCTTTAAAGGTGCTGGCCGGTCACCGAGTCGGCGCCAGAGTTCTTGGATGATGAGGTTGGCAAGCTCAAGTGTAGTTGTGGCGATTTTTTGCAGTTGGTCGATGTCGAGTGTCAAAACAGTCCCGCCGCCCTGCAAAAGGCGCAAGCAGGTGCCGGTTAAGCCGGTGATCATAGCCAAATCGACGCCCGGCGGGGTTTGCAGATGAGTGCAACCGTTGCTCACCAGCGCGTCCATGATTTCTACTATTTGTGCTGCTGCGTTATGGACGTACATGACGCCCTCCTTACTTCGTTTTGCTCAGCTTCGCGTTTCAGGACTTCTTTATACGAGCGTAGTCCGAGAAAAATAGACTGTCAAGTTTTTATGGGTTTTTTAACCCATCGCGCCATCTTGTCAGAATTGTGCGTGTTGTTACACTGAGAATATAATTTCTTAAAATCGAGGTATGAACCGTTTATTCCATAGCACGCTTGCCGTAACGATCGCGGTGGCTTTTGCCTGCGAAGCCATTTTTTTTCGCCATCCGTCACCGCTTGCCTTTGTGGCGTTAATCGTTGTTTATATCGGTGCATGGGCCGTTCTTATGCACACGAGCTGCTCCTGGCGGTCGCGTTGGCCGTTCATCGCTTTTATTCCGGTGGCACTTCTTGCCTATGCTTTTCTTTTTCGGATGGATCAAACAGCATGGTTAATCTATGCAGCACTCATTGCCGGTTTGACCTTGTTTGTTACTGCATACGTACCGCTCCGATATACAAAAGGTACCTTTCTCGGACCTTCTTCTCTGCCTTTTGTGCGTGCGCCTCTTACTATCGTGGATAAAGGCTTTGTCTTGGTCAAAAAAGTTTTGCGCATTCGACTAGAAACAAGCCGGGGTCGCCAAGTTCTTATGGGTTTGGTGCTCGCTGCGCCGCTTCTCATTATTTTTGGCGCTTTATTTTATTCAGCCGATGGCGTGTTTAAACAAGTCGTCGGGCGCATAGACTGGTTGCAAAATTTTGTCCGTATTTTTTCCTGGTCAGGCTTTGGTACTATCATCCGGTTTTTGGTGTGGTTCCTTTTGGTTGGCGGCCTCTTATCGTATTTTATAGAAGAAGATTACGCGGCTGTTCCCGTGGTGCCACGTCAGCGGGTTGTTCCAGAAATCACGGTTCTTGTTGTTATCGGTTTGATTGCCGCATTGTTTATTTTTTTCAATATCACCCAGTTGAGCGGACTTCTTCTTGAAACCGGGTTGAACGGTTTGACCTACGCGGAATATGCCCGGGAAGGCTTTGGCCAGCTGGTTCTTGCCTTGATGTTATCATTTGCCATGATATGGGTGATTTGCCATTTATACGGACAAGAATCGTGGCCGCGGCGCGTGCGCATCGTCACCGGCGTCTTTTTGGCACAGCTTATCCCGCTTGCCCTGTCGGCTTGGTATCGGCTTAACCTGTATCAACAAGCATACGGTTTTACCCTGCCGCGTTTGTATGCCGAAGGGGCGATAGTGGTCAGTTTTGCGGTGATGGCTCTTTACGCAGCTGTGCTGCTCGGCAAACTCCGCTACGAACGCATCGTCCATATCTCGGTCGGCATTGTGGTTATGGCTATCGCAATCCTCGGTATTATTGGTCCGAGCTATCTCGTCGCGCGGTGGAATTTTGAGCGTCTCGCGGCAGATAAAACATTTGATGCCAGCTATATGGCGCTCCTCGCTACAACCGATCCCGACAGTCTGCGCGCTTGGGTGGCTATGAAAGATCCAGCAGTGCAAGACGCTATTAAAAGAAATAACCAGAGCGGTGCAGGTACGGCGAGTGATTGGGTGCTTATGCTTACCACGCTGCAAGAAGTATACGATGATTTGCCCTATTATCATCTGCCTGATCCAAAGGATGGTGGTTCGGCGTTGTGGAGTTATCACCCGGGGGCGCGCCATGTGCAGGGTGTGGTCCGCGACCTGCTCGTTGCGCTTCCACCACGGTAGTACAAAAAACCGCCCCGCTACGTTTAGCACCAAGGGATTAGTGGTAAACGTAGGTGCGGGGCGGTTTTGAGGCCGCCGGGCAGAGCTACTTCATGCTGTGATGGTCGGAGGCAGGCGGGGGAGTTGACGGCAGACGCTCGACGGTGAAGGATGCGGAAGAGTCTTCGTAGGTCTGCGACTCTTCGCGCTTCACCGGACCCATCATGAATCCGATCTCGCGGAAAAGCTCTTTGAGGGCCGCTTCGACATCGGGATCGAAGATGCTGGTCTGGAGGATGGGGTTTCCATCCGTGTTGCTTTTTCTGATCTGTGAAATGATCTCCCCTTCGAAGAGCTTCTCGGCTGCAGAGCGGGCCTTGTCTGCCTTCTCTTTGGCCTGCCGCTTCATCTCCGCGGCATGATTTTCGGAGCGCTTGGCTAGAGCCTGCTCCATACGAATCCGGCGTGCCTCGATTTCTGTTGCCCTGTCGTGTGCCATGGTTCTTCTCCTCACTAAGCCGTATGCGGCGGCAGTTACAGGAACAGTCGATACTACACTTTTGGGGCGTATCTGTCAACTCTCTTGGTGAGATTAGAAACCTTAATTTCCTTTAATCTTGCCAAAATACGGCGTGATTGATAGAGTGGGGGTATATATAAGTATCTTCTATTTCCGCATTTTATCATCCGTATGTTTACGTCCCGCGAGCTCCGCCAGAAGTATCTCAATTTCTTCAAATCCAAAGGCCACGCCATTATCCCGTCCGCCCCAGTCGTCCCGGATAACGACCCGACGGTACTCTTTACGACTGCGGGCATGCACCCCCTCGTGCCGTATCTTTTAGGCGAACAGCACCCGGCCGGCACCCGCCTTACGAACGTGCAGAAATGCATCCGCACCGGCGATATCGACGAAGTGGGGGACAACCGCCACCAGACATTCTTTGAAATGATGGGTAATTGGTCACTCGGCGATTACTTCAAAAAAGAAGCCATCGAATGGAGCTGGGAGTTTTTGACGTCGCCGGAATATCTCGGCCTCGATAAGCGTAAACTGGCCGTTACGGTCTTTGGCGGCGATCCGCGTGTGCCGCATCTCCCGAAAGACGAAGAATCCTACATGATCTGGAAAAACCTCGGCGTGCCGGAACATAAAATCGCCTATCTCGAAGGTGGGGTTTTGGAAAGCAAGAAAAACTGGTGGGGTCCGGCCGGACAGACGGGTCCCTGCGGTCCGGATACCGAAATGTTCTTCTGGAAAGGTGAGGGCGAGTTTCCGCCCGAAGGCAGTAATCCTGGCAACGATGAAGACAACTGGCTCGAAATCTGGAACGACGTTTTGATGCAGTACAACAAAATGGCCGACGGTTCGTATGCTCCGCTCGCCAAGAAAAATGTCGACACCGGCATGGGGCTCGAACGCACCCTCATGGTCATGAACGGTTTTGTCGACACGTTCCAGACCGACACGTTCTGGCCGCTCATCCAGAAAATTTCGGAAATTTCCGGCAAGATTTATGTTGAGGACAAGAACATTACCCGTTCGATGCGCATCATCGCCGATCATATTCGCACTGCGACCATGATCATGGGTGATGACCGTGGCATTGCCCCGGGTAACGTTGACCAGGGCTATATCGTCCGCCGCCTCATCCGCCGCGCGGTGCGTCATGGCCGCGTGCTCGGTATCACGACAAATTTTACAAGCATCATCGCTGAGAAAGTAATTGAAATTTTTGCCGACGTCTACCCTGAAGTCACCCGCAACCGTGATTTTGTCCTCACCGAAATGGCGCGTGAAGAGTCCAAATTCCGCAATACCATCGAGCAGGGCCTCAAAGAATTCGAAAAACTCCTTAACGGTTTCCGTATTGCCTTTGAAAAAACCGGCCAGGCCATTAAGGAAATTTCCGGCAAGCAAGCGTTCAAGCTCTATGATACGTACGGCTTCCCGCTCGAAATGACCCAGGAGCTCGCCATTGAAAACGGCCTCACCGTCGACGTGAGCGCGTTCGAGAAAGCGTTCCAGGAACACCAGGAGCTTTCCCGCGCCGGTGCCGAGCAGAAATTCAAAGGCGGCCTCGCTGATCATAGCGAGATTTCCACGCGCTATCATACGGCGACGCATCTCGTGCATGCCGCGCTCATGAAAGTTTTGGGCCCGCACGCCACGCAGCGGGGGAGTAACATCACCCACGAGCGCATGCGTTTCGATTTTGCGCATCCGCAGAAACTCACGCCCGAAGAACTGCGTGCTGTCGAAGACTTGGTTAATGCTGCGGTCGCGAAAGATTACCCGATGACCTGGCAGGAAATGAACTTCGAAGAAGCGAAGCGACTCGGCGCTATCGGTCTTTTCGAAGATAAATACGAAGCAAAAATCAAAGTTTACACTGTGGGAGACCCGTCACTCCCGGCTACGGCCGACCCGAATTCGCCGACCTTTAGCCGCGAAGTCTGTGGTGGTCCGCATGTGGCGCATACGGGGCTCGTCGGTAAGTTCAAGATCGTTAAAGAAGAAGCGGTAAGTGCAGGGGTGCGGCGTATCAAGGCGGTAGTTGAGTAGTATATAGTGAAAAACCACGGCGGTTATACTCGCGGTGGTTTTTTGATAGTAGAAATGGCGTGATGATTTATCGAGTCGTGTGGATATTTTTTAACCTAAAAGTCGTACAATTTATTTTATCCACAGACTTTATGATAATTTTATAAACGATTTATTAATCGATAGTTAGAGAAAAAAGAGTTCAAAAAAACAGTTTGAAGACATTTTTTGTTAAAAAATGTTATTTTTAACCGACAAAGCGTTACCGTTACTCCGTCGATAGCATTGACTTATCCCTAAGTTTAGGTATAGTCTCATCTATAGAGTTCGTAGTTCGTAGCGAAAGAGGAGGTTCCCCCATGTCCACTGCGGCATCTTCCAGCCAGGTTCGTGCGCTTCCCCCCACATTGCGGCTCGTACGAGACGATGAAGAGCTTTTCAACCCACCGCCTTCCACGGGCCGTGTCCTCGAGCCAGTCGAGCCCTTGGTTTCTGATCGGGTTGTCACCGACCTAGCGCAGAACGTGCAGGTCGGGGAAAACCTGGCCGTCAGGTTCTCCATTCTGGCCTCGAAGAACCCCGAAGACACGCAGCTCGAGCGCCGGCAGCGCTTTCTCTATGCGGCTGCGCTCCCTCTCATGTTGTTGATCGCCCTTATCGTTGCTGTTCAGGTGGGCGTGTGGCGGGTGTTTTTCTGGCTCTCGTGGCGTTTCGGCCGCATCCATCTTTCCAAGAAGGAGTTCGCCAATCGCTACGAGCTTGGGCCGGCCTCGCTTTCATGGCCGTTCCTAGGATCGCCCATGGGTCGGCAGCTGCGCGCTGACGTGACTACCGCGTCGGCACTCACGCCGACGTACAGCTACAACCGGTACTGTCGTGAGGCCAAGGGTGGCAAACTGACGCTCGGTGATCGGGCGTTCCTGTTCTGGATTAACCAGCCCGATGGGCAGGCGGTACGCAACCGCTTGCGCATGGTACATCAGTTCATCGGCGACGAGCTCGAGCGCATCTTTAAGGACCGCGGAGTGCGGTATGAGATCAAGGTGCTCTCGCTCGCCTGCGGTTCGGCTGAGGCGACGATCCGGGCGGTGCAGGCCTTCAACCTGCGCTACCCCCAGGCCCGGGTGGAAGTCACGCTCGTCGACCTTAACCGCGGGTCGCTTCGCCAGGCAGGAGAACTGGCGCGGCACTGCGGGGTCAAGATCACTACGATCTGCATGAACCTCAGAGATTATCTCCCGACCGTACCCGACCACAGCTTCGATGTCATCGAGGAAGTCGGGTTCCGCGACTATCGCCTGAAGGCGAGCGCCCAGTGGTACTCTGCTGAAGAGCGTCGAGTTCTGAGGATCGGCGGTGCGCTCGTCACCTCGAGCATCGCGCCGAGCCTGGGTGCGCCGGTCGTGCGGTCGGTCACCAACTGGCCGTACCTCATCCGCCGCCCGCTCACGGAGTTCAAGCCGCTCGTCGTGGGGCCCGGAGACCTCTTTGGTCTCGATGAGGCTAAGTTCTACAAGGAGCCATGGGGTATCCACTACCTCTGCGTGGCTCATCGCATTTCCTAGACGAAGCCGGCCTCCCTCATTTCCTGCTTCGAGATACGCTTGGTCCTACTGGGCGTATTTTTGTTTTTTAGGTATACTGGTGAAAGATTTTACTGTTGTTGAGTGGTTTTTTGTATGGAAAGCAATTTTTTTTGGTATTTCCCTGCTTCAGCGCTGGTAAACACGATTACGAGCGGATTGCTTGGCATCTATCTTCTGCTCATCGCCAGCAAGCGCCCGGTGGCCCGCTATTTGCTTTACTTTTGTCTTGCGGCGACCTGGTGGGGGCTCGGATATTTTTTTTGGCAAATCAGCTCTACGGCGGAAAGCGCCCTGTTTTGGACCCGATTTCTCATGTTTGGCGCGATTTTCAGCTCGGTGTGCTATTTCCATCTGGTTATCGTTTTCTTGAATAAGCAGCACACGTATTTTAAATACATCGTCGGGTTATTTTATCTTAGCTGCATTATTTTTGCCGGCCTTAATCTTACGCCCAATTTCGTCATTGGGGTAGAGCCGCGATCATATTTCCGGTTCTGGCCTATTCCGGGGCAGGGATATATGGCTTTTTTGGCAGTATTTTTCCTACAGGTTTTACTCGCCTCGGTGCTCCTGTTTAAGAAATACCGCGCGAGTAGCGGCGTAGAAAAAATCCAGACAGCCCTGCTTTTGGCCGGTATCTTGCTGGCCTTTGTCGGCGGTTCGACCAATTATTTTTTGTGGTACAACATACCCATTCCACCCTGGGGTAATGGGCTTGTAGCCATTTACGTCGTGTTGACGGTATATGCCATGCTTAAGTACCGGTTCATGGATCTTAAGGTAGTTTTTGCCGAGATTTTCACCGGGCTTATCTTACTCGTCTTCTTGCTCGATATTTTCTTGTCACGCAGTTATTTGGAGATCGGTTTCCGCGTCTTGGCGCTCTTTATCATGTTTGCGTTCGGATACGTCCTTATCCGCTCGGTGCAGCGCGAAATCCAGCGGCGTGAAGAAGTTACGGCTTTGGCGCATGATCTGCAAGAAGCCAACAACCGCCTACAAGAGCTCGACCGTCAGAAAACGGAATTTCTTTCCATTGCATCGCACCAGCTGCGCACGCCTTTGTCTATCATAAACGGCTACATCGGGTTGTTGCAGGAGGGTGGTTATGGCAAGCCGACCAAAGACATGCAGCAGGTTTTTGCCAATATGGATGAGAGCAATACGCGCCTTACCAAGTTGGTCGATGAGTTTTTGGACATAACGCGCATCGAGCAGGGGCGCACTAAATTCTACTACAGCCCGCATGATATGAACGAAATCGTCGATAGCGTGATTAAGGAATTGCGTGGCCGCGCTGAGCAGAAAGGGCTTGCACTCCTCTGGAAGCGTGATTATTTTCCGCATGTGGCAAGCGTTGATGATGAAAAAATCCGCCATGCCATTTATAATCTCGTGGACAATGCCGTCAAATATAGCGAGCATGGGACTATCACGGTAGCGTTGCAAAGCAAAGATGGCGGCCTGGTATTTACCGTTAATGACCAAGGGCTTGGTTTTGAAGAGAAAGATCGAGTTAACCTGTATCAGAAATTTTATCGCGGCGAAAACGTCCAGCATACCAATGTCAACGGAACGGGTCTGGGTTTGTACGTAGTGAGCAAGTTTGTGGATGCCCACGGGGGACGAGTGTGGGCAAAAAGCCCTGGCCTTGGTAAGGGGAGTGAATTCGGGTTCTGGATTCCTTTGGACCGTGATGCACGTAAAAGCGAGGTGGTTGAAAATCCGGTCTTGGCTCAAGGCAGTGGTGGGCGTTAAGCGGATGCACACGTTGATATGGTTTCTAAACTAGTGCAACGAGTCGCGATGGCAGTATGGGGTGGTTTGGTCATCGCGGCTTTTTTGGTTCTCTCGGTGTCCGCTTCAGATTTCTTCGTCGTGTCGCCGTGGGAGGTTATTTCATCCTGGTATCTGCCGTTATTTGTTGTGATCGCTTTCGGTTTGGGCTGGTATATCGCTTCGGAATGGGTGCGGGTTGTACCGGCACTCGGCGCTCTCATTGTTGTTACTTTTTTGCAGCATAGTTATCTGCCGCTATCGCATGAATTTTTCTATGGCGCGGACGGATGGCGGCATCTAGCGAATGCAGAACGAATTGTAAACGAAGGGTGGGGGGCGGTGTATCAGTTCAGTTCGCTCGGTGAAGCGGTTGGGGAGGTTTCATATACGTTTCTCTGGGCACTCCTCGTTGCTAGTCTTAGATTAGGTCTTAACGCTGTAGTGGTCATTAAATGGCTCGTACCGATTGTGTGGTCAGTTGGGGTGCCGATCGTGTTGTATAAACTTTTGCGAACGTTTGGTATAGCGCCGCAGCGGGCACTCGGCGGGGTGTGGCTGTCGCTTATTCCGTTTGCGTGGCAGGCGGCCGGGGCGTTTACATTACCGGTCGGGTTGAGTTTTGTGATGTTTCTCGTGGCACTCGTCGTGCTTGCTCGTTATGTTGTGGCCGAGGGACAGAAGTCGCGCCTGCCGTTGCTTGGTGGTTTGGCACTAGTGAGTGTGGGATATACGCTGTACCCGCTCGTCTACCTGTTGTTATGGGGTGCGGCGGAGGCGCTTTTGTTCGCCCGGCGAAGAATGCCGGCTACCTTCCAGAGGGTGAGCGAGGTGGTAGTGGGAATCGGGCTTTTGCTTGCGTTACCGCTCGCCGAAGTAGTGGCTCGGTATAGTTCCTGGTCAGATACCTGGTCGTTTAGAACTTTTATCGCTAGCGCCGTGCAGTTTTTCGGCAATTTGAGCGGTTTTTATCTTGCTTCTGGTCCGCGTCCGCACGATATCCCAACCGGTAATTTATTGTTTAACCAGATGCCGAGTTATGCGTTCGTGAGCAATCCGCTTATTGCGTGGCGGTGGTGGCTCGTCGCAGTCGCCGTAGTGTTTTGGGGTGTCGTGGTGCTTGGTTCGTGGTATCAGTTGCGGCGCAGTTCGGCGGTGTGGTTACGGTGGTGGTCGCTCGCTACCATGGCTTTTTTGGGCAGTTTGTTTGTAGGGCGCTACGTCCTTGTTGGGGAACAGGTATTGTCGCGGCGGATGGATGTGGTGATTGTTTTGTTTGCGCTGGTTTCGTTTGTCGTTACGCTTTCGCAGGTGTTCGACAGGTATCGTGAACGGTGTGCAGCTGGATTACATCAGCATCGATGGTTCGTTGGGGTGGCTGTGGCTTTTGCGGCGCTCGTTATGGGAGCGTCGTATACGCTTGGGCCTGATACGCGGGCGGTAAGCCGTAACGAATATGCGGCTATGCAGGTCGTATGGTCATACGAGAAAGGCAATCCTGGTCCGTGGTGCGTAGTGGCCGATACCTATCCACTTCTGGCCCTTGAAGCCCTTTCGGCCAAGCGTATAGTGGGAGGAGGATTTCCTATTAATGAATATTTTGCGCAGAAAGAACGGGAAGAAATTTTTGTGCACTTCAAACACGGCGCTTTTTCGGAAGCTGCCATGAAAGCTTTGGCAGTAACTAAGGCAGAGCGCTGTTGGTTCGCGGGCGTTCCAACTTCAATCAATCCAGATGGTAGCCGCTTTTTTCATGGCTGGTTTGGTGCTGTAGATGGTTCTGTCGCTCGTCCTCAGGCTCTTGGACTGTGGGTTGTCGAGGTTCCGTCTTCACGTGCGCCTTAAACTAACTTTATATGTCGTGTATTTTTTGCAGAATCATTGCCAAAGAAATTCCCAACCACACGGTATTTGAGAACGAAAACGTGCTGGCTTTTTTAGATATTTTCCCTTGCAGTCCGGGTCATACAGTGGTTATTCCCAAGCGTCATGCCGAGCGGATGACCGATTTGTCCCCCGAAGAGCAGGCGGCGCTTATCCAAGGCGTGGGGTCTGTTATGTGTCGCATTGATGACGTGCTTAAACCCCCGGGCATGAACGTAGGGTGGAATGATCGAGCGGCCGCTGGTCAGGCCGTACCCCATGTGCATGTGCATGTTTTACCTCGCTACGAAGGCGATGGAGGAGGGAGTATGCATTCCATCGTCAAAAACAAAGAATCGATTGATGTTCAAGCTCTCGCTAAACGTTTCGCTTAACTATGCCGCGTTCTCGCCAAAAAATCATCCTTTCTACCGCTGGCACGCTTTTTCTTGCCGTCGTTATTCTTGTCCTGCGGCGGGCGGCAGTGGAATTTCCGGAGTTTAAAAAGGTTATCGACCAGATCGTCGTTGCCACGTCGTCCGAGCCAGCCACCCCACCTTCATCTTCGGTGCCACAGGTCGTTTCGTCGACCCATGGTGTGTGGTTTACCGTGGCGCGCGTCGTTGATGGCGATACGATTGAACTCGCGGATGGAACTAAAGTGCGCTACGTTGGTGTAAATACACCCGAGACGCACCACCCCACCAAAGGCGTGGAGTGTTTTGGTAAAGAAGCCGAGGCATACAATGCCGCGCTTGTCGTTGGCAAACGCGTTAGGCTCGAAAAAGACGTTTCAGAAACCGATCGTTATGGCCGATTGCTTCGTTTTGTATACCTTGAAGATGCCACATTCGTGAACAAAAAATTAATCGAAGACGGGTATGCGACCGTCATGACGTATGCGCCCGACGTGGCTAAAAGCAAAGAATTCGTGGTGGCAGAAGCAGCTGCGCGCGAAGCAGGCCTTGGGCTGTGGAAACAGTGTAGGTGATGGAGGATGGGGTGCGAACATGTTTCGTATCCCTTGCTTAATTACTTATGTATGAGCATATGCAAGCACGTCTAACCACCGACAAAGGAATTATCGTTATGGAATTGAGCGATAAGGCAACTCCTAAAACCGTTGAGAATTTTGTTTCGCTCGCCAAAAAAGGTTTTTACGATGGTACGATATTTCATCGCACCATCGCCGGGTTCATGATTCAGGGCGGTGATCCGAAAGGTGATGGTACGGGTGGGCCAGGATATAAATTTGATGACGAACCGTTTACGGGCGAATACACGCGCGGCACGGTCGCCATGGCGAACGCGGGGCCCAATACCAACGGCAGCCAGTTTTTCATCATGCATGCGGATATTAATTTACCCAAGAATTACGTGATTTTTGGTAGGGTCGTTGAAGGTCTTAATGTCGTTGATGCGATTGCGACCGCGCCCGTGACGTGGAGTAGGGGAGGTGAAAAATCGCAGCCGGTTGAAGCGGTAGTGGTGGAGAAGGTTGAAATATTGTAATTTTATTCTTTAACCAGTATGTCTATGCGCGAAGGAGGAATTCCTGGATACAATCCTGTCGAAACGCCTGCTATACAAGAATCGTTTGCTAACATCGCCCGGATGATTGCGGATCCTAAAGTGCATCTCGATGAAAAGTTGCCGTTCGTTACCCTAGAAAAAGGCGCAGATTTTTGGGGTAAATTCCACACCTTGGACGCTGGAGATCAAAAGAAAATCGTGTTTTCATTGTTGCGTGAAAACGCGGCACGGATCGTGTTGCGGCCTTTGGAGAAATTATATTCTCAGGGAGAATGCGCCATTTCGAAGCGTGAACTTTTCGAATGCGTCGTCAACGAGGCACCGTTTGGTAAGGAGCTCGTCTTGGAACACGCCGCGCTGTTCGCCGAAGTGATGGATCGGGAATTCGTCGATTCGGTTATTAAGCACGGCTCGTACGGTGCGGTAACCGAACTTATGCGCCATGCGCGCGAGATTCCGTATGAAACCATTGACTCCTACGAACTTTTAAGCGGTATTTTTGACCGGGGGCAAGATGACCCTTATTTTTACCGTCTCTACGCAACCTACGCGGCTCAGGCGCTTCCTCCTGACGGCGATCCTTTGCCGGCCACAGCTGCGCTTGAGATCGTGGAGAAACGGAGTTTAATACCTAAAAATCCGCATGAAAAGCGTCCGAACAACACGGAATCGGAGTATATCGTAGATACAGTAATGCGCAATGTGGCCGTGTTTGGCGATGAGTACGATGAAGATGATAACGGGGTGCGGCGGCGGTATTTTTCTGATCCGGTGGGGGAGGCTCTGTGGTATGAAATTACCGGCACCGGCACGCCAGAAGACGTCGACGCCTTTCTCTCGAATTTAGATACTCTTCGTCCGGTCGGTATTAGCGTGGAATATCTTCTTAATAAAGGACCGGCTTATGCTGCTGTCGTCGCGCGCCGGGCGCTCGATATCCATAATTTTTCTCGTTTTGAGTACGAGGATGTTGAGGCTTTTGCTGAGTTCGATCAGCTGAAACCACTTTTTTTGCAAGCAGAAGCGTTTGGTGAGCGTGTGCAACAGTTTATCCTTGGGAACATGGATAAGGAGGATGTAGAAGAACTGCTCTGGGAGCGTGAATGGCCGGCGTGGCTTGGCAAGCTCTGTGCGCGTGACGCTACGCTACGCTCTAATGTCATGGGACTGTATCAGGAATTCATCTTCAGCGAATGTTCGCTTGAAGACGTTATTGACCATCTGGAGAATATTCCTGAGCAATTCTATTTTGAATTTTTGGTTACAAAGATGACTCAGGATAACCTTATTAAAAAGGAACTTTCTCCTGAGTATTACTGGAAAATCGTGGAGGCATGCCCGGAAGCGCTTGAAATGGCGATCGACTTTACTTTTGGGCTTGAACGTGAAGACTATGAGCGGTTACTTAACCTCGTTCCTGAAGGGAGTGTCTTGGGTGTGTATATGAATTTGCTTAAAAGTTTGCCACAGGAGGAACTGTCGGCCTGGAAAAAGGAGGATCCAGGACTTTTTGAGAAGCTCGATAAAGTGAATGCGCGGACGTTTTGATTTTTTCTTTTAATCTCCCTATGTCCACCCTCATCTTCGATATCGAAACCGTCGGTGAAGATTTCGATTCTCTCGACGGCGCTTCGCAAAGCGTTCTAACCCGTTGGATAAAAGAACAAGCCGCCGCCGATGAAGAGCGTTACCAGCATAGTCTGGAAACCCTCAAAAACGGCATGGGCTTTTCGCCGCTCACCGGGTTTGTCGCCGCGATCGGCGTGTATGATCTGGAACGTTCTCGTGGTGCCGTGTATTTTCAGGCGCCCGAGAAAACCATTGAGGAACACGAAGTTGAGGGGTTTAAGTATTGCCAAAAAACTGAACCGGAGTTGCTGGAAACGTTCTGGAATATAGCTGCCAAGTACGATGAGATCGTTACGTTTAACGGCCGCTGTTTCGATGTGCCCTTCCTCATGATTCGCTCGGCGGTTCATAATGTCAAACCAAGCTGCAACTTGCTTTCCCAGCGCTACATTGAGCGTCAGTACCAAGGTATCAAGCATGTGGATTTGTGCGACCAACTCAGTTTTTACGGGGCGATGTGGCGGCGGCCGAGCTTGCATATGGTTTGCCGTGCGTTTGGTGTGGAAAGCCCTAAGGCTCAAGGGGTGACTGGCGACGATGTGGCGGCTTTATATCGGGGCGGTCAGTTCGAGGATATCGCCCGCTACAACGCCCGTGATCTGGTGGCTACGGCCGAAGTATACAAACGATGGTGTTCGATGCTCCGTTTTTGCTAATATAAGGGGGTGGAGCGTTATAAAAAAGCCGTCCGCGCATGCATAGACTTTTGTTTTTTTCTGCGTTATACTAGCCCCATATGACTGACCAAAACCCCCAACAACCCTATCTGGCGGACCCGAACGTCAATTACTTCGGGCTCACCAATTTCCGCAACCAATACCGCAAGTTCGGTATCAAGCTTGATGACCGTTTGCGTCACGTCTACGTGGTTGGTAAATCCGGTATGGGTAAAAGTACCTTGCTTGAAAACATGGTGCTTAACGATATTTACGCCGGGCATGGGGTGGGGCTCGTCGATCCGCACGGTGATTTCGCCGAAAAAGTGGTGGACTGCATTCCAGCACACCGCGTCAAAGATGTCGTCTATTTCAACCCGTGCGATCTTGAATTTCCGGTTGGCTTCAACATCCTCGAAGCAGTCGACCCGAATCGTCGCCACCTCATTGCCGACGGTCTGCGCGGCGTTTTCAAGAAAATTTGGCCCGATGTATGGAGCGCGCGTATGGAATACATCTTGGTCAACACGATTCTTGCGCTTCTCGAATATCCTGGAACAACGCTTTTGTCTATCAACCGACTGCTTGCCGACGATGAGTATCGTGACAAAGTCGTCGCCGAAGTGAAAGATCCGGCCGTCAAAGCGTTTTGGGAAAAAGAATTCGCCAATTATAACGATAAGTACAAGCAAGAAGCCGTAGCCCCGATCCAGAATAAAATCGGTCAGTTTTTGGCTGCATCCATCATCCGTAACATCGTGGCCCAACCCAAATCCACCATCAATATCCGCGAAATCATGGATAGTAAGAAGATTTTCATCGTCAACTTGTCCAAAGGTCGCGTGGGTGAAGACAACTCTCGTTTGCTCGGCGCCATGTTGGTTACCAAGCTGTATCTTTCGGCCATGGAACGCGTCGACATCAAAGCCAAGGATCGCAAGCCGTTTTTCCTCTACGTCGACGAATTCCAGAACTTTGCTACCGAAAGTTTCGCAAGCATTCTCTCCGAAGCGCGCAAATACGGCTTAAGCCTTACGGTCGCGCACCAGTATATGAAGCAGCTCGACGAAATGGTGCTCGATGCTATTATTGGTAACGTAGGTACCATGATTAGTTTCCGCGTCGGTTCCGGCGACTCCGAGATTTTGGCTAAAGAATTCATACCCACCTTTACGGAAGAAGATCTCATCAACCTGCCGAAATTCCAGATTTATCTTAAGCTCCTTATTGACGGCGTGGCGTCGCGGCCGTTTAGCGCCATGACCCTTCCGCCGGTTGTAGCGGCCACTGACAACACACCGGCTGTTATTGCCTATGCGCACGAACATTACACCTCTAAACGTGCCGATATCGAACGCGAAGTGGCGGAATTAAGCGGTATCGTTACCCTTGATCCGAACGTTGCTCAAGCGCTCGAAGTATCCGAAGAAGAGAGTGTCTATGCTGCACCGCCTGCGCGCACCGCTCCACCGCGCCGTGATGGTGGCGGGGGTGGTGGTAAACGTTTTGATGATCGCCGTGATGGAGGCAACCGTGGTGGTGGCTCGTACGGTGGTGATCGTGGTGGCGGTAGAAACCGCCAAGGCGGCAATGGGGGTGGGCAATTTGGGGGTGGCCAGCGCCGTGATGGTGGCGGTCGCAGCGACGGACGCCGTGACCGAGGAGATCGCGATTACAGCGCTCCGCGTCCGCCCGCGCCGCACGAAACAGAACAAGTACTGCTTGTTGACCCTAACCAAAAAGGCTTGTCGCTCAACGCCATCGCGTCACAGCGCACAGGTGCTGAGCAGCGTTCGGATCGGCCGCGCCACCGGGATCGTGACCACCGAGGGCAGCAGGGTGGTAGCGAGCGTCTGCCGCGTGATCATCAAATGCCTCAAAGCCAGCATGCATCGGCCTCGTCTGCTCCTCAACCGAGCGTTAACCCTGAGCCTCGTCCGGTTCCTCCGGCACCCGCTCCGGTAACGCCTCTAGCACCTCCAGCGCCACCAGCCGCACCACCTCAAGCTCCTCCTGCCAATCCGCCTGCTTCACAACCTTAATCCCTGTTTCATCTACGCCGTTACGTACGGTTACTCTGTTTAGGTATGCGTTATTCCCATGTTTTCGGTAAAACCAGCAAAGAAGATATCAAAGGCTCGACCATGATAAGTCACCAGTTGCTCGTACGCGCTGGATTTATCCGCGAATCGGTCGCGGGTCGGTATTTCTTTTTGCCCCTCGGCTGGCGCGTGCATGATAAAATCAAAGCCGTCATCAAAGAAGAAATGGACAAAGCCGGCGCCCAAGAAATGATAAGCCCGGTGCTCCACCCGCTTGAGCTGTGGCAAGAAACCAATCGTACGTCATCGGCCGGATTTGAACTCATGAAAGTCACCGACCGGCGCGGCGCTGAATTTGCGCTCGGCGGTACGGCCGAAGAAATGTTCGTCGACGTGGTGCGCAAGTTCCAGCTCAGTTACCGAGATTTGCCGTTCAATATCTACCAATTCTCCACCAAATTCCGCGATGAAGCGCGGGCGCGCGGCGGGCTACTCCGCGTTCGCGAATTCGTAATGAAAGACGCGTACTCATTCCATCGCGATGCTGAAGACTTCAAAAAAACCTACGCGCTCATGGCTGAAACATATGAACGCATTTTTAAGCGCCTGGGCCTTGAAGCAAAATCCGTCGCGGCCGACAATGGCTACATCGGCGGTGAATACTGTCATGAATTCCAAGTCGAGCATGAGCTCGGTGAAGGACGGTTTTTCGTTTCCGCCGACGGCGCGTATAGCGCTCATGAAGATATTGCCGCTTTCCGCCGTGATGACAAAAATTCTTCTGCCACTCTTGAAGACTACCGCGAGGTGGCGGTCGAGCGCGGGGCGAGTATCGACGATGGTGTAAAAGCGCACGGTTTACCGGCCTGGCAGCAGCTCAAAAACGTTCTTTACGCCAACGAAAAAAACGAGCTTATCTTGGCTGTCATTCGCGGCGATCTGAACGTCAATGAAACCAAGTTGCAAAAAGTATGTGGAGCGTATCAGCTGCGTCTCGCGACCGAAGACGAAGTGCGTGGCATCGGTTCGGAACCAGGCTTTATCTCGCCAGTCGGGCTCGAGAAAAAGGTAAAAATTGTTGGCGACATCTCGCTTGCGACGGTCAGGAATTTTTACGGCGGTGCTAATCGTACCAATACCGATGCGCTCAATATCAATGTCGGACGCGATTTTATGCTGGCTCTCGAGGCAGATATTGCTATGGCTGAATCCGGTTTTACGACCGTTGACGGAACAAGCACGCTTGTCGAAAAACGGGGTATCGAGGTGGGGAATATTTTCCAGCTTGGTCACCATTACACCACCCTCATGAAGGGTGCTGAATTTATGGATGAAGACGGTAAAGCCAAACCGTACTATATGGGTTGCTACGGTATTGGTTTGGGACGTACTATGGCCACTATCGTTGAAAAGCACCGCGACGAAAAAGGCATGATCTGGCCAGAGGTAGTTGCGCCGTTTCGCGTGCATGTTGTACAGCTCGGTGGTGATAGCGAAGTGCGCGCGTATGCTGAAAAAGTATATGCTGAACTTCAGGCTGCTCATATCGATGTTTTGTTGGATGACCGCGAGGGTCCGACTGCTGGCGAAAAATTTGCCGATGCGGATTTGATCGGCATTCCATATCGCATTGTTGTGTCCAAGAAAACCATGGCGCAGAGCGCGCTCGAGTTTAAAGAACGTCGTGGTGGCGAAGCGCGCTTGGTGTCGATGGATGAACTCTTCAAGCTGCTTGAGAAGTAGCGCGTATGACTGTCACGCTCTATTCAACCCCTACGTGTCCATTTTGCCACCAAACCCGTGAATTCCTGACCAATGCCGGTATTGTCTTCACCGACTATAACGTGGCGGATGATGATGTAGCGCGTGGTTATATGATCGAAAAGTCCGGCAAAACCGCTGTGCCGGTCATTGATATCGACGGGCAGATCGTTGTCGGATTCAACGAAGAATTGCTCCGTGCTCTCCTTCATCTAACCTAGTTTTCTTTATCCGTATGGCCTACGAAGTGGTATTCGATATCGAAACCCAAAACACGTTTTTCGATGTTGCTAACGATATCACGAAACTCAAAGTTTCGGTCGTTTCGCTGTATCGTTCGGATACAGGGAGTTATCACAGCTTTACCGTTGATGAACTTAACAAGCTCTGGACTGTTTTTGAGCATGCCGATCGTCTTATCGGATTCAACAGCGAGCACTTTGATTTGCCGGTCTTGAACAACTATTATCCTGGTAATCTGCTCGAATTTCCGCACCTCGATTTGCTCAAGAAAGTAAAAGAAAGCCTTGGTATCCGTCTCAAACTTAAAGATCTGGCCGAAGCCACGCTTGACAATGTCACGAAAAGCGCCGATGGTTTGCAGGCTATCAAGTGGTGGAAAGAGGGGAATATCGCCGATATCATTAAATACTGCGAGCAGGACGTAAAAGTAACCAAAGAACTGTACGATTTTGGCCGCGAACATGGGCAGTTGTTCTACAAGTCGCTTACCGGAGAAACATTGCCGTTTGCTATCGATTTTGGACCTGTCGCGCACCAAACAGGGGCAGGAGCTGTCGAAAAGGCTTCGGCTACTCCGAAAAGCATCAATCTTACCTTACCTTTTTAATCACTATGAGCGGGCTGCTCTTTACCCTCTGGCGGGATGTTTTAGCGATTGTGCCGCTTATTGTCGGCACGGGGTTAACAGCCTTTATCTGGCTTGAAGCTTTCATAACCATTCGTCCGACAACGGCGGTTGTCTTTTTGCATCGCAGTATTCTTTCGGGTGTGACGCTCACTGGCGAGTGGTGGCAGCTCTTTTTCGTACCTCTTGCCGCGACGATGTTATGGCTTACCGAAGTGATACTTTCCTTCGTATTTCATGCTCATAACAAAACTTTGATCCGGTTGCTTCTCACCGTTGGGTGCGGAGCGCTTCTTGGATGGTGGTGGGGTTTCCATCGCATTTTGCTTATTAATTACTAGATATGGCCGGAGCACTGCAAGGAGGCGGGTTGGAACGCAAGCTGCTCGGCGCGCTCTTGGTTTTGGTGGTAGTCGGTTTAGCGGTGTTGACCTCAGCCAGCACGCCGCTCGCGTTCAGCAATTCTGCCTTGCAGGACGGCTATTTTTTTGTTAAACGACAAATCTTGTTCGGTTTGCTTCCGGGATTGGTGCTTTTTTTCGTCAATTGTTTCATTCCCACAGCATGGTGGCGTCGTCTTGGGCCCGTTATGTATGGTGCATCGCTCCTCCTGCTGATACTTGTATTTGTGCCGGGGTTTGGCCTTACTATTAATGGGTCACATAGCTGGCTCGCTATTGGATCGTTTACGTTTCAGCCGGCGGAACTGGCTAAAGCCGGCCTTATTGGGTTTATGGCCGCGTTTCTAGCCCAGCGTGCACCCGGCTGGGAAGATCCCAAAGACGATCTTGTTCCGCTTTTGGTGTGGATTGCGGTGCCTATTTTCTTTATCCTCCTCCAGGGCGATTTAGGTTCGGCGGTGATCGTTTCGGCAATTGCCTTTACTATGCTTTTCGCGGCTCGGTTGCCGCTTAAATATTTGGCGGCGATCGCCGGTGTGGCGCTTATTGGCGCTATGCTTATGGTTGTCATCGCGCCACATCGCATTAATCGCATCTTGGCGTTTATCAACCCCGATCTTGTCACCGAAGAACGTTTCCGCTATCAAATCGATCAGGCCACGCTCGCCATTGGTTCGGGTGGTTTCTGGGGTGTTGGTTTCGGCCATTCGCGCCAGAAATTCCAGTACCTGCCCGAAGTCAACGCCGATTCCATCTTTGCAGTGTATGCCGAAGAGATGGGGTTTGTCGGTTCGCTCGCGCTTATTACACTCATCGTGAGTATTGGTTTTTTGGCGCTGCGTTCGGCAAGCCGCACGCCAGATCCGCTGGGAAAATACCTGATTATCGGCGTGGCCTCCTGGTTTCTGTGGCAATCGTTCTTTAATATCGGCGGCATTACGCGCGCCATGCCGTTAACCGGCGTGCCGCTTCCGCTTGTAAGTCACGGCGGATCGGCATATCTTATGATGCTCGCGGCGTTTGGTATCGTGGTGGGGGCGAGCAGAAATGCCAGAGGGACGAGAGATCATTCTTCAAGATAAAGGGCTTACCACCTCGAACGCGATCGTATTTTTTTGATTACGGCTACTTTATATGACTATTCTTGTCACCGGCGCGGCCGGTTTCATGGGTTCACATTTCGTTAAGTATATCCTCGAGCGCTACACGGCGTATCGCGTGGTAGTTTTAGACAAACTCACCTATGCCGGAAATCTCGACAACCTTAAAGATATTGCGCTCAATCCGCGTTATTCGTTCGTTCAGGGCGATATCGCGGATCCGGGCACGCTGCAAAAAGTCTTCAGCCAGTTTGCTATCGACATGGTTGTTAATTATGCTGCCGAGACTCATGTGGACCGCTCGGTTACGGATCCGGCTGCCTTTCTTAAGACCAATATTTTCGGCACGTACTATCTGCTCGAGGCAGTGCGGCAGTTTGAAGTAAAAAAATTCGTTCAGATTTCGACTGACGAAGTGTTTGGGAGCGTGCATGAAGGTGCTTTCACCGAAGAGACTGCTATGGCGCCCAACAGCCCGTATTCTGCCGCTAAGGCTGGTGGCGACCTGCTGTGCCGCTCCTACTTTGTGACGCATAAAACGCCGGTCATTGTTACGCATAGCTGTAACGTATATGGTCCGAATCAGTATCCCGAGAAGTTCATCCCTCTTTTTATTACTAATCTTATCGAAGAGAAAAAGGTGCCGCTCTACGGCGACGGACTTAACGTGCGCGAGTGGATATATGTCCTCGATCATTGCCGTGCAGTAGATGTGATACTCCACAACGGTAAGCTGGGCGAAGTGTACAACATCGGTTCCGGCGAAGAAAAAAGCAATCGCGCAGTTGTTGATGTGCTGCTGGGTGCGATGGGTAAAGGCGAGGATATGGTTAATTACGTGAAAGATCGCCCGGGGCACGACCGTCGGTACGCGATTGACCACAGCAAACTCGCGCGTGAGCTTGGTTGGCAGCCAGAGGTCAGATTCGAAGAAGGTCTTAAAATTACCATCGAGTGGTACAAGAATAACGAATGGTGGTGGAAGAAGATCAAAAACGGTGAATATCGCGAGTATTACGAACGGCAGTACGGGAAGGGGAATGAGTGATAAGGTCTGGGGAATTAGGAGCGTTAGGTAAAGATATTTTCTACGCACCAGCATCTTGCGGATTGGAGAAGGTTGTATATGCTTTGGGAAGTAGTCATTTTTTGAATCATAGTATGAAGAAACAATCCTCAAAGATAGAAACCCTGCCGGAGACAAAAACCGCGGTAATTTATGAAGATAACCGAGGTAATTTCGAGCTTAAAGTTGATAAGGATTTGGAAACTATCTGGGTAACGCAGCTTCAGGTAGCTGAGCTTTTCGACGTTCAGAAAGCTGCTATTTCTAAGCATCTCAAAAATATATTTGCCTCAGGAGAACTGCAGAAGCCGACAACTGTTTCCAAAATGGAAACAGTTCAAACCGAAGGTGGTCGGACGGTAAAAAGAGCTGTTGAATTTTATAATCTTGATTTGGTTATTGCTATCGGTTATCGCGTTAATTCAAAAAAAGCGACCCTCTTCCGTCAGTGGGCCACAAAAACTTTACGCGATTACCTTGTTAAAGGCTATATCTTAAACGAAAAACGTTTACGCGAGTCGCGCGAGACCAGCGTCAAAGAGCTCCAAAAAACAGTTAAGTTCATCCAAGAGACCGTTCGGCACCGACAGCTCGACCAGGCCGAGGTGGATAGCGTGCTGTCGGTTATTACTGGTTATGCCAATTCATGGCTTTTGCTTGGGCAGTACGACGAAAGCGCGCTGTCGGTTAAAAGAGGCGCTTCGGTGCCTCAGAAAAAACTGGAATACGAAACTGTTCGAATGTTTATAAACGATCTTAAGCGGCAATTACTCAGAAAAGGTGAAGCCGGCGAGTTATTTGGTAATGAACGAAATGATTCGCTACAGGGTATTCTTACCGCTCTCTATCAAACATTCGATGGAAAAGAAGTTTATTCGAGTGCTGAAGAAAAGGCTGCGCATCTACTGTATTTTGTTATCAAGGATCATCCATTTTCCGATGGTAATAAGCGCATCGGATCGTTTTTATTCATTATTTTTTTGGGCCGAAACCAGCTCTTATACCGTAAGAATGGCGAAAAGAAAATCAACGACAATACGCTTGTTGCCTTGGCGCTCTTGGTTGCTCAGAGCGATCCGAAAGAAAAAGATCAGATGATCGCTCTTATTACTCAATTGCTCGCATAAAATCTATGAAAATTCTCATGATCGGCAAAGGATATGTGGGAGAGCGCTGCCTTGGCGCCTGGGGGAGCGAGGTTGTGCTCGCAGGAAAACGAGTGCACACCGTTGAGGATGCGCTCGAACTTATCGACCTCCACAAGCCCGATGCAGTATTCAACGCAGCTGGCGTGCGCGGCAAACCGAACGTCGATTGGTGTGAAACGCATCAACTCGAGACGGTCGTTGGCAATACCATTTTACCTCTTATCATTGCCGAAGCCTGCCAGAAACGTAACGTGTACCTGCTTCACATCGGTTCTGGTTGCGTATTTTACGGCGAATCACCCGATAAAAAAGGTTGGAAAGAAGATGATTTTGGCAATCCGTCCGCGGTGTATTCCAGAGCGAAGTATGCCGCTGACCTAGCGTTGTCGGTACTCCCAAACGTTGGCATTGCCCGCATCCGCATGCCAATGGATTATATACCTTCATCTTTTAATATCATCGATAAGCTCGCTTTCTACGACCAGATTGTCGATGTTGAAAATAGCTTGACGGTCATCGAAGACATGATCAGTGTTTTTTACCAGCTTATAGAGAAAAAAGCGCCGGGAATTTTTCATGTCGTCAATCCGGGGACTATTAAGCATCGAGAAATAATCGCGCTCTATAACGAGTTCGTAGACCCAAATAAGAAACCAACGTGGATCACTGAGGATGAGTTGGTGGCTAAAGGTTTGGTGTCGAAAAAACGATCGACGAACAAACTGCAATCGCTCCGGCTCGCTGAATACGGAATCACCATGCGCGAGGCGCACGAAGCGGCGCGTGAAACGATGCGGCGGTATGCAGAAGAATTAAAAAAGACCGTATAAAAAAGACCCGGCGACGTGCGAAGCCGAGTCTGTGTGTGGCTGGGGTGGGTGCTGTCTAATCGTCGTAGGTGCAGAAATGCTTGTATCGATAGAAGTTAACTTGGATGTAGATTCCCTTAGCCTGGACATAACCCCCGCAGAGGACACGATAGCTCGTGTTTGTCTTGAGCCTCACCTTGAACCAAGACATTCCTTTTTCATCCGTGATTTTGGTTCCAAAGCTGTACGTGCCGTCGGCGGATTGGATCTCCGTCCTCGTTCCTCTGACCATGCTCTGTACGAGAATAGCGACCTCTTGTTCGCTGTTATCGTTCTTGGGCTCGGTGAGCGCCGGTGAGCTTGTTAGCAGGATACCAGCTACGATGAAGGTATAAAGTGCACGAAACAGCATGACAGTTCCTCCTCTGGTTGGCTGACAAAAAAAGCTACCATGCTGTGATCGGTTTGTCAATACTATCTCTTGGCGTCTCTCTTTGATTGAGCTAAAAACAAAAATCCCTCCAACGACCCCCGAGCTTGGCTCGGAAGATTGTTGGAGGTGGGGCTTAGAAGGCGCACACCTGTTCGTAGCGGTAGGTATCGGGCTCGAGGGAAATTCCTTTTCTGCTCAGTCGATCGTTGCAGGTGAGGCGATAACTCATACCGTATACGAGATCGATTTCAAAGAGTGCCCGTCCATTTTTATCCGCCATCGCCTTGGCAATCTGGCGTTTTCCGTCGGACGTTTGAATCTTTACTTCCGCATCCGGTTCGGTAGTGATGACGATCCTCACCGAGTAAACTTGCCCTCCCTTGGCTGATGAGGAATTGTTCGCCTGCGCGGTTGAACCGATAAGAAGAGCGGTTAGAATGAGCGGACGAAGGCTTGAAATGAGCGACATGGCAGTTCCTCCTCTGGTTGACGAGACAAAAAATCTTAGCTATTTTTTTGAATTTTGTCAATATACAACCTGAATTGTGCTTAATTAAAACGTTTGCCATTTTAGACAGTTTCCTGGTCTAATGCTACTCTAAAAACAGACTTTATACTCTTTTTGTATGAACCCCATCATACTTGATGACATCTCAGCCATTAAAGCGCTCGATACGCAGAATATGCTTGCGAGCCTCGAACTTTTACCCGAGCAAATGAGAGCGATCGCACATGAGGCAGAAACGCTCCGTCTCTCGGCGCGACATAAAAAAGCCCGCCATATCGTGGTGTGCGGTATGGGCGGCTCAACACTTGCCTCGCATGTCATTAAAGCGCTCTACAGTGATGTACTACCGGTTCCTTTGGAAATCATAAACGGTTACGACCTTCCGCGGTACGTTGGAAAAGATACGGCGGTGATGGTAACGAGTTATTCCGGAACCACAGAAGAAGCCATTGCCTGTTTTAAAGACGCTGTTAAACGGCGCGCCGAGGTGTTCGTGCTTACGTCCGGTGGAGAGCTCCAAAAACTGGCGCGTAAAAACGGGGTTCCGTCATTAATTTTTTCTACGGATAATAATCCTTGTCATTCGCCGCGCATGGGGCTTGGATATTCACTCGTTGGACAGCTCGCGTTTTTTAGTGCGCTTGGATTTATTCCGTGGCGTCTCTCCGAAGTAAAAAATATGTTCATGGCGGCTCGTCATGCCCAAGAGCGCTACGGAGTGCACAAAAATACCGCTGCCAATCCGGCTAAGGAAGCGGCGCTCAAAATGGCTGGCCGGAGCATCTGGTGGGTTGCGGCTGAGCATTTGGCGGGCAGCGCGCATATCGGAGCCAACCAAACGAACGAAAACGCCAAACGTTTCGCGGGATATTTCATTATTCCCGAACTCAACCATCACCTCATGGAAGGGATAACCCACCCAATCTCAAACCGCGATCATGCCCTCTTCATACTTCTTGAATCGGGGGCTTATGACAAGCGCATTATAAAACGTTTCGCGGTTACCAAAGACGTACTTGAGAAAAACTCGATTTCGCACATCTCGCTCATAGCGAGCGAAAAGAAACTAATACATCAGATCGTCGAAACTCTGGTGTTTACAAGTTATGCCAGTTTCTACGCTGCCCTTGCACAAGGTATCGATCCGACCGCCATTCCGTACGTGGATTTTTTTAAGGAGCAGCTGAAAAAATGAATTTCAGGTCAATTATATTAAAGAACGGCTCTCATTTTGAGAGCCGTTTTTTTAGAACGTGCAGCTGCGGAGGTTGGTGCTGGTCGGGGCGGTGCACTCTCGGAAGGTGGTCGTGCCGCCGTGGTCTTGCCAGGAGGTGGGTCGAGGAGGGGGGAGGCGCACTTTGAGCGTGTCGCCCGGTACGAGCGTGGTAATCGACGTAAGTGATCCGTCATTGGGTAACAGGGCGTAGTTATTATAAGCCGAGGTTACCCCGTTTGACGACGGGCGAAACATGGTTACGACGCCCTCTTGCCCCTGCTTATTCCTCCAGGTAAAGCCGCTCATGGGGAGCTTGCTCGAAGGGAAGGCCATACCCTGAAACAGGGCGCCCTCCTCGACCGTTACCCATACTGCCTGGAGCCCCAGGCTGCCGCTCGAATCCGTAGAAGAATATTCGAGCTTCAGGCTTTCATCGTCGAAATAGACCAGCGCGAAATCCTTGGGCGGTCGCGGCTGGCAGAAGCCGTTGGGGTAGGCGAACGGCTCGCCATTTCCATCGCTCGCGGCGTAGTAGCCAGCGAGGTTGCGTGCCCAGTACTGGCAGTTTTCACCCAAGACCATCGTGCGGCAGCCGTGGTTTGTGGCTGGCCCGGCATAGCGCGGGCACCAATCTTCGCCCTCTTGGGGATTCGCTGGGTCGATTGCATTGGGCACGCCATCATGATCCATGTCGTTCGAATCATCGGGCAGGCCCGGTGCTTGGCAGCCGGTAAAAAACAGGGTCAGAATGGCGGGAAAGATCTTATTGTGCAGAGATTGACGCATCGGGTCTCCTCCTGAAACGAGACATGAGCAGTAAACGATTTTTTAGCATTCTTGTCAAATTTTTTATGATAACCTTAACTCGTGAAGTTTTTTTCGTAAGACATCGAGCAATAATTTATCTTCGTGATATTATTGACAAAACTTGTAAATTAGCGTATATTTTTTTGTTATTGCTTCCGTTGCCAAGGAGTGCGCCATGAATCAACGAACCGTTTGCGCGTTGTTTTTTATTGCCGCCTTGGTGTGCGTTCCGTCGTGGAGCGTTGCTGCGGAGACATGCGTAGAACGTAATAATCGTCTTGCACACGAGGAAGAGGTGATGGCTGCGAAAATGGATGTGGTGGCGGCTGCTGCCGAGGCGGCAGGCGACCAAAAGAAAGCAGAGAATGCCCGCATCCTTGCGGGTGCGCACCGCGCCGCCGCCGCAGTCTATCGGCAACAGGCGGAAAACTGCGCGAACGTTGCTTAGATTTTCCCTCGTCTAGCCTGTAGGTAGATGAGGGGCTTTGTTTTTAATACCTTGTCTCACAGTTCATGCCGTGATTAAATACGCCACATATGATTGACCTTTCCGTCATTACCGTCTGTTGGAATTCCGCCGAATATATCGCCCGCCAAATCGCTTCGGTGCACGCTGCCGCGGATGGTTTAGTGTACGAACATATTATCATCGACAACGGCTCGATGGACCAGACCGTGACAGAGATTCGTGCCCGATTTCCTTCTGTGACGCTTGTCGAAAACGGAATGAACCTCGGCTTCGCCGCAGCAAACAATAAAGGTTTTGCGGTTTCTTCCGGCCGTTATATCTTATTCCTTAATCCTGATATGACGCTTCAGCCTGGAAGCCTTAAGCGGTGGATTGCATGGATGGATGAGCATCCCCGTACTGCTCTTTCTGGCTGCATGCTCGTTGATACTCACGGCATGCCTATAACCGAAGCTTGCCCGCGCCGATTCCCGACTCCTCTCGACCAGTTTTTGCTGGTCACTAAATTGCACCGTTGGTTCCAAAAACCGCTCGAGCATTATCGTATGAAAGGTTTTGATGCAGAATGCGAACAGGAGGTCGATTCGGTGCGCGGGTCGTGCATGATGGCTCGGCGAGATTTTTTGGATCAGCTCGGCTTCGCTTTTGACCCGCGGTACTTCATTTGGTTTGAAGATGTCGATGTATGCCGCGAAGCGATTTCGCGCGACTGGAAAGTATTCTACACCCCGGTCGTTCGCGCGACCGATTTTATAGGGCGCAGTTTTGCCAAACGCGGATCATGGTGGAAGCGGTGGCAGTTTTTGAAAAGCATGTTCATATATTTTTGGAAGTGGCGAGGCGTTTAAAAAACAAGGCACCCTGCTCCGAAGAGCAGGGTTGTTGAACTGCCAGTCCTACCTATCCCAAAAAGGACAGTCATCGTTGAAGCGATGTAAAAAGACTGACTAGACCTCCGCGAGTCCATGGTGTGAACGGGTGCCACCCCTACCGCTAGCTTTTTGACAATACTGCACGCTCTGCGTACAGTTCCGGTAAGGTCCCTTGGGTAGCGCCGGATACGGTATTTCGTAACCCGCTACCCCCACCTTGTATATCACGTCGCGTGTCGGCACCTCGTGGGTTCTTAAGCTACCACGCAGGATTGTCAGCAGGAAAGCGTTCCTTTTTCAACCTTGCTGACGTCGAACGGTCCCCGGTAGAACGAGGAACATGCGTTCGATTATTATCCGACTCTCGCGCCGCAATAACCGCTGTCACACTGGGTGCTGTTGGAGGATATAGAGTGTGCGTATCACGCTATATCCCCGAACAGTACCTGCTGAGAAAGAACATAAAATAATACCATCACGTTACATTTTTGTCAAGCCTATATGGCCCGTTTAGCTCTTCATCTCGTTACCTGGAACGGAGCGCGGTATCTGCCGTTCTTGTTTGAGTCGCTTAAACGCCAGGTATATTCCGATGTTGTGCTTCGAGTGTGGGACAACCATTCTGTCGATGGTACTCTTACGCTCCTCAAGAAAGAACTGGCTAATTTTCCTCATCCACACACTTTTATTGAATCGCCGGAAAATATCGGCTTTGCCGGCGGACATAATCAGCTTTTTAAAGAATGCAAGGAAGAATTCGTGCTGCTTATCAACCAGGATTTGTATCTTCTGCCGGAGTGCATTGCACTTCTTGTTGAAGCGCTTGAGAGTGACCAAAAAATTGCTTCGGTAACGCCGCGTCTCATGAAATGGAATTTTTTTGTGATACAAGATCAAGGACTGCCCGCGAGCTTCTCTTCGACTGTCGATTCGTTGGGCCTTAGTATGTTCCGCTCGCGCCGTGTCGTTGATTGGTGCGCAGGGGATGAGTGGGAGAAGATTGCCGATCGGTTTTCTTCGGCGCAATTTCGCCCAGTCTTTGGCGTTTCGGGAGCTTTGGCCCTATATCGGGTAAGCGCGTTGCGTGCTGTTGCTGATGCTGAAGGGAATATATTCGACCCGCGTTTTGAGTCGTACAAAGAAGATGTTGAGTTGGCGTGGCGGCTGGATAAAAATGGGTATAAAGCACTTGTCGTGCCCGGGGCGATTGCCTACCACGATCGTACAGCCGCTATGCCAGAGAGCGGTTTAGGTGATTACGCAGCAGCGAAGAATAAAAAAAAACAAAGCGCGCGCGTCCGATTCTTAAGCTATCGTAATCATCTATTAATGCTTTTTAAACATGAAACCGTTCGCACATTTTTTTCTCGTGCGCCGTGGATAGTATGGTATGAACTTAAGAAAGTAGTTTTTCTCATTTTTACCGATCCAAAGCTCGTTTTTGCTGCCTGGAAAAGCATATGTGCGCGGCGTCAGCGCCGATAACAAAAGCCGCAAGCACAGGCTCGCGGCGATGGGGGATAACAGACTTCTACTTGACAACGATCAGTGTCTTGGTGAAGCGCGGGCCGAGCGTGGCGCTGTGTGACGAATCGATGCTCATCACTTCGACCGTCAGGCCGCAGTAGAATCCGCCGGTCTTGGCCGAGGCCGGAAAGCTAGCTGTCAGGATAATCTTCCCGGTGGTATGCTTGCGGAACACGTAATTCACGTTCCTGAAAATGAGCGTGCCGCCCGTCATGTCGAGCGCCGAGGTGATGGGGATCCGGTTCGCATCGAGCAGCCGGACGTTCGTAAGCGTTTCGTAGTCCGGGCAGGTTACGATCGCGCCGTAGATCGAGGTATCCTCAGTGCCCGTGGTGTCGTACTCGCCGATTTCGACATCGTCCGTTCCGGCTAGGATCTGACCGTTGCGGGAATTCCTGTTCAGCTCGATGTTGAAGATCCCCTTCACGATGCGGTGCTCAGCATACTTTACCTCCTCCGTCCCTTCTGCATACCGGGTCGTGAGCAGCGCGCCGGTGTGGCCATCGATGACCGACCACTCGGGAGTGAAGCGGAACGAAGTGTTGGCGCCGCCGCCGACGGACGTGTAAAAGCGCGGCTCGAATGTTTCACCCTTCTTCAGATAGATCGGTCCGGCGTCGCACTTGTAATAGGTATACGACGTGTCGGGCTGGCAGGTAGCCATCTTGTCCTGGGCGTTCCACATGGCAATCGTGGGGCCGATAGCTTCCCAGCTCGTCGTGCCCTCGCGGATCAGGGCGAAGCGGGGGATGACCGACTCCTGCCGGGTGGCCGTAAAAACGATGCCGTATCCGACCGAGCGGTTGGTGACCCCCTCGGACGTCCATTCGAGTGTTGTAGACCGGTTGGTCACAATGAGCCCTGTGTTGGTATCATCGTGTGCCGAGTCGCCGATGGGGACGCTGCCGCAGCCGATGAGAGTGGAGGTGCAGATACTGGCGAGAACAAGCGACAGGTAGCGCTTCATGACGTTCCTCCCTGGTGCCATGTTTAAAGAGCACCGGATGTTCTAAACGCTAGCAGATTTTGCCCTACATGTCAATATATAAGCGGAAAAGTCGCACTAGCGCCTGCCTTAAGCCGGCAGGTAGAAATTGTTATATACAAAAGAGGTTTTTTGGCTAAAAGAGAAGTTTTATTTGCCTTTTTCTGCCTGCCTCGCTACAATCCGGGTATTATTTCGTATGACGGATGTAACCATTGTTTTGGTCAATTATTACGGCAAACAAGACATTAACCAAGCGCTCCGCTCGGTTTTTAAGGATATTGAGCATGGTGCTTACACCGTCCAGGTTGTTGTTGTCGACAATTCGACTAATGAAGACGGTATCGGCAAAATGCTCTACAACGAGTTTCCCCGCGTCGCGTATATTAATCCGGGCAAAAATCTAGGATTTGGCAAAGGAACGACGCTTGGTTTTAAGAGTTTTCCGGCCCGTTACTATTTTGCTCTCAATCCCGATACGCTTTTGCCAGAAGGGTCAAACGTCATTGGGCGCATGGTGCGTTTCATGGATGAGCATCCTAAAATCGGTGCGATCGGCCCCAAGCTCGTGTATATGGATGGCACCGTGCAGCAGTCCTGCTTTCGGTTTGACATCGGCTCCATTCTCGTCAAACCGTTTCGCCAGCTGAATTGGCACAAAAAATCCCGCTATATTGGACGGCTCACCGAGCGCCTGGCTATGGAAGATTTTTCGCATGATCGTACGCAGCCGGTTGACTGGATGCTGGGCGCTGCGCTTATGGTGCGCCAAGAGGTAGTAGATGCAGTGGGTTGGTTTGACGAGCGTTTTTTCATGTATCTCGAAGACTGCGATTGGTGTCGTAGCATGTGGGATGCTGGCTGGCCTGTCTATTACGTCCATGACATCGTAGTCAAACATCGCTATGAACGCGGTGCAGCCAAAGTACCGGGCGGCTTCCGCGCGCTTATCAAAAACCGTTTGGCCCGCATCCATCTTAAGAGTTGGTTGCAGTATTTGTGGAAATGGAAAGGGCGTTACCAATATTACGGAAAGATTTAAAACTCTGCTTTTTGTGCCGTCCCTTGCCGTCATATATCTTTCGTACTACTCCGAACCGCACTTCGCGCGGTTTGTTGAGGCCCTTAAAAAAACCACCTATCCGCATGCCAAGCTGCTCGTCATCGTCGTTGACAATCTGCACCCAGCACACGGTTCGTCGGCGCCGTTCATGCAGGCGTATCTGAACCGCGAGAAAGAAGCGGGCGCTCTGCTGCCGGAAATCGTCATTTTACCGCAGGATACGAACCGCGGTTTTTCGGGTGGCGTCAATATCGGCATCCGCCGTGCGCTCGAGTGCGGTGCGGAGTATGTGTTCTTGCATAATCAGGATGGTTTTCTAGCCCCTGACGCGCTGGAAACGTTAGTCGTATCGTTCAAAGCCGACGAGCGTATCGGTGCGGTGCAGGCTCTTATGAAGTATCCCGAAACGGACCGGGTTAATTGCGCAGGCGGGGTTTTTCATTTTTTGGGATTTGGTTACGCGCATCATATCCTGCCGGCAGCTTCTGGCCTGTTATCTCTATCAATCGGCTACGCGAGTGGGGGAGCGGTGCTCCTTCGCGCTGATGTGCTCCGCCACTACGGTCTGTGGGACGAAGATTATTTTTTATATCACGAAGATCTCGAATATTCACTGCGCCTTAAAACACTCGGGTACCGTACCGTGCTAGCACCTCACGCAGTTTTTTATCATCAGTACGAATTTTCGCGCAATAAAAATAAATGGTTTTTCATGGAACGTAACCGCTGGGGACTTCTTTTGACCTATTACAAAGTACCAACGCTTCTTATCCTTGCCCCAAGTTTGATTGTGGCCGAAATCGGGGTTTGGATTCTAGCTATTATTCAAGGGTGGAGCCGTGAGAAATTCCGCGCGACGGCGTATTGGTTTTCGTTTAATCATCTTCGGTTGTGGCTTCGCAAACGCCGTATCGTGCAACAACAACGCAGGGTGGGGGACCGCGAACTTCTATTATCTGCGGTGAGTGAAATTTCGCTTGAGAATACCGCCTCTCGTTCTTCTTTTTTTGCGCAACTTGCGAACCCGATTTTGAAAGGCATTTTCTGGATGGTTAGAATGCTGGTGCGGTGGTAGTGGTATTGTATTACGTCATTGCGAGGAAGGAGTTAGACGACTGACGAAGCAATCCCCTTGATACAAGAGTGCGCTCTAAAGCACGAAGGGGTTGCTTCGTCGCTACGCTCTTCGCAATGACGCTGCTAAAAGTGCTTCTTGCTAATAGATCTTGACCACGATAAGCTTTTCTGCTACATTCAAATGTTCTTTGCGCATGTGCGCGGAGAAGCTAAAACGCGCTTTGACAATCAGAAGGAGAAGCCATGTCGTCGCTTCTAAACGCCGAACAGATTCGGTCGCTCTTGTCTACCGACATTACCCTTGTTGCCGACCACATTGCCCTTTCTACACAAGCTTCGAGCCCGATTCTGCGCCTGGGCTCGATTGAAATCAAGGCTCGGTTGCGCTGGGACGGACCATTTACGGTGGCCTCAGACGGCAATGGCATCGTTGCTGATTGGTCTGAGGTGCTCGATTTCAGCGATCTTACGATCTGGATTCAGCGTGGCTTCATCAATGTTGCCAAGTCGGTTTTTAGCCGGCAGCAACTCGACCGGATTCTCGCCGGGCTGGAAGCCTTTGAGTACCCGAAGGCTCCGGCGGACGATGCCCGGGAGTACGAGAAGCAGCGGGCTTACGATCAGTGGTCTGAAGAAAACACCAGTTTTCACAACCTGCTCTCAGTACTCTCTACCGTCGGTGCTACAGACCAGGATTTCGTGCGGGTTTGGCGCAAGGTGCGGAGGATAAAACTCTCGACCTACTCAGATAATTCGCGCTGGCCGTATTATAGCCGGCTCTCGGAGGCGCACTGCATTCCGCAGGGCTCCGTTCGTTCGTTTACGACGGCACTCCTCACGTCGTGTCCGCCCTACAGCCTGCATCTCGAGAATAACGAGCTCAATCCGCTCGTTCGCGCCGAGATCATCCGTCGGCGGTTTAAGAGTGTGAAGCGTGCAACCGTTAAGGACATGCCGCTGTGGGGAAAGCTCACGATCGGCTCCATCCAGCTCGAGAAGCGGAAGCGAGTCTGTTACAATGGCGAGCGACTGGCTCGTTACACGTTCGCGTTGAAGCATCAGGCTGGAGAGATTCCCGACCAGTTTCCCTCCGATGCGCTCGTGATTCCCGATACGGCTACTGGTCGTATTCCGCCGCTTGCACTCGAGCTCTATCTCTTGCCTAATGGGCAGAAAATCGGAGCCCTTTATTTCCTTGTTGACCAGGACACCAACGACGAGGAAATCGATTTTATGTATGTGGTGCCAGCCAAGGATATCGATCGCCTCTTTGACGACGAGTTCGTTCGGTCGCGCGCGGCTGAGCAGCTTGAAGAGTTGAAGATCGATCTTGAGTGCGCCCGTCGGGCGGTGAAGATGCATAAGAAACGCATTGGCTACGTCAAGAACTACCTGGCGCGCTAGATCGCGAAACCAACGGAGGTCCCATGAAGAACCTGCTGTACGGACGAACAATTCCCTTAGGGAGGTTCGTCCATGTCCACCTGCGCTCGTTCTCGCTTCCGTCCCGCTAACTCTACGCTTAGCCTCGATGAGATCGAAGAGCACTTCTTCCTCGTGGAGTGCCGTTCTGACCTCGGTTCCATCGAACACATTCGCGGCTACATGCGCGACTGGTGGCCGGGTGTCAACAACAATTCCCGCCACGTCGAACCGCGGTACAAAGACGTGCGCCGGGGCAGGGCGCGGTCCTTCGTGACCCGCACGCACCGCATCCGCCACGCTCGCGGCTCCTAGTTCAGCGCACCTTCGGGTGCGCTTTTCTAATTCAAGTTCGGAGAAATCAAAAAACCCAGACGCCGACGATGCTTCCAAAAGATTTAGAAGTATCGTCGGCTGACGTCTGGGTCTTTGACGCGGACGGGCCGATCACGGGAATCTACGAGTGTGAGTGTTGGGTGGGATCAGCCGCGCGCGGCGCGGGCGAGGGGTTGGCGGCGGTCGCTCTTAGCGGGAGAAGAAGTTGTGCATCTCCGGTCCGTACTTGCGGTTGAGGTAGGTGCGGGTTGACGCGCCTGACTTCACGCCGCGGACGCGCTCGATCTCCTTGTCGCTCATCTGGACGGTCTTGATCGCGGTGGCCAGGTCGTACTTGGTGTAGACCCGGAACTCGATGCCACGCTTGTGGCCGACTTCACGGACCTTGGCGTTGACCATGTGCAGGCTCTTGCCGGTCTGCTGTGCCAGCTTCTCAGCCTGCTCCCGACTTAGGATTGGGTTGGGATCACGCGCGAGCACGACCTTGCGGACGAACTCGTTGATCACGTCCATCTGGCGCTGGTCCCAGCCACGCTGCTTCGAGCGGGGCGGTTCGGCGAACGGCAGGATCAGTCCGTCGTTCTTGGCGTACAGCTTGGTGTAGAGGTTCTCCTTGTTGGCTGTGCCGTTGGTGCCTAGGTCGGTATTTGAAACTACGAATCGCATCGTTGCCTCACAACTCCGCCTTACGGGGGCGGATTTCAATGATCGGCAGTAGGATGAGGCTCTCATCCCACAACCGAGCACGGAACAAACTAGGATACCACATTTTACCGCTCTTGTCAAGAGTAGATAAGTGTTTGTGCTTATCTTGTCCACCGCCCGCTTTTTTGCTACACTAGCCTCATCTTTTTCTTCTTTTAATATAGGTAATGTATGTTTTTACAACGTGCTCAGTGGGGGGTCGTAGCACTGCTTGGAATGCTCATCACGCTTGGTGCCTCATGTTTGCCGGGGTTTGGAGGTAGTTCGTCGGCAGCACTTGGCCCGACCGGTATGTTCCGTTCCGATGATCGCGGTGAGCGTTGGAAGGAAATCAACACCCTCCCGACCGCCCAAGGCAACCAGAGCCTTAACCGCCTTAAGGTTTACCGCATATTTTCGGATCCGGGCGACCCGAACGCTCTCTACGTCGCCACCCGCGGCCAGGGCCTCTACTACACCTATGACCAGGGTGAAACCTGGCGTACGGCTCCGGATTTGGCCAATCGCTTCATTTACAGTGTGGCTGTAGACTACAAAGACAAATGTACCATCTACGTTACCGACGGTACCGGCATCTTTAAAACCACGGATTGTACCCGCACCTGGAAAGCCGTGTATGCTCACCAGACCCCAGCCGACCGCCTCGTTTCGGTGGCTATCGACTACGGCAATCCGCAGCTTCTCTACGCTGCTACGCAGAACGGCACGGTGCTCGTCAGTTCCGATGCCGGCGGCAGCTGGAAAACCGTCAAACGCCTGCCCTTTATCGTCGAATCGCTCGTGAGCGACCCGCTCACCCCGCGCCGCATTTATGTAGCTGGCCGCGAAGACGGCTTGGTCCGCTCCGACGATGCTGGTATCACCTGGAAGGACCTGCGCGAAACCATGACCAAATACGCCGAAGCCAAGACGTTCTATCGTATCTTTGTCCACCCGAGCAAAAAAGACAGCTTGTTCTGGGTCTCTAAATATGGCATCCTGCGCTCCGATGACGCGGGCGTGACCTGGAAAGAAATCCCACTGATTTCGGCGCCAGGCTCGGTATCTATCTACGCTTTCGGCATCAACCCAGCCAACGACAGCGAACTCTACTACACTTCTACCATCCTCGGTGAAGACGGTGCGCCGTTGCGCTCCACCTTCTACCGCTCCTTGGATGGCGGTAAGAACTGGGTAACCAAAAAATTGCCCACCAACACCATTCCCGTAGCCTTGCATGTGCATACGGCCGGCAATGGCACCATCACTCTCGGTTTCACGGTTACCGACTAATCAACTCATCAACGTTAAACGTACTGGTTATGACTATCCATGAACACAAGCAAGATTTTGCTGCCGTTATCGAATTCCTCAAGACCGATATTGCTGGTTTGCGTACCGGCCGCGCTTCGGCCGCCATGCTCGAAACCATTACTGTCGAAGCCTACGGCAGCCGGCAGCCAGTGAAAGCTGTCGCCTCTATCGTTATTTCGGACCCCAAAACCATCGTCCTCGAGCCGTGGGACAAGAGCCTTATGGGTGCGGTTGAAAAAGGCGTGCGCGACTCGGGGCTTGGCATTAATCCGGTTAACGATGGCCGTGTCATCCGTTTGCCGCTTCCGGATCTTACTTCGGAACGCCGCCAGGAACTGGTGAAAATCCTCCACCAGAAGCTTGAACACGCCCGCATCTCGGTGCGTAAAGTGCGCGAAGACGTGCGCGAAAAAATTCAGAACGAAGAAAAAGACAAGCGTATCAGCGAAGACGAGAAATTCCGCATGCAAGAAGAGCTCGAAAAAATGGTTAAGGAATTCAACGAGGAAATCAAAAAAATCGGTGAGGCCAAAGAGAAAGAAATTACGACCGTATAAACTCTTCGTAGGCCGCCAAGATGTTAACTACCCTCTTGCGCGCTTGTGTCTTTGCGTTTAGCCTAGATGGAGTGCGGCGGCCGTTGCATGTCTACGGTAAAAACGTGCCGCATCGTTTTTAACCCTCTCTCACTATGCGCTTTCATCAATTCGTTCTGGGCGTTAGTTGTGCTAGCCTCATTGCTCTTGGAGCCGGATGCCGTTCATCGCAGCCGGCTTCGGTATCCACTTCTACTGCGCCAGGAAACACCGCTTCTTCCACGGTCGTCGTAACCCCGGCTCTTCTCAAACCGAATAACCCGCCCAAGGAGCTTGCCGTAGTCGCCTCTTCGAGCTATCGTTACTTTACGAACGCCACGGTGGATTGGGGTGAAACCAGCTGGGTTGGGGTGTTTCCCACCTCGTCCATGAAAGGAACTAATTTGCAGCGCGCAGCGATCAGTATGTATGGGCTACCAGGCGCCTGCGACAAAGGCCTCGAAATCGAACTTGCTGATACCTTCAAAAAATTAGCTCCGGCAACGATTTCTACTTCGAACCCGGCTTCACCAAGCTGGCAGGGGAGACAATGGGCAGGCGCGGCAGGTGGCACTACCGTTGATTCTGTGGTGTATCGCTTGGCACATAACGGAAGCTGTTACCGCATAGTATTGGACCTGTGGAGTATGCCTATCGCGAGCTACCCTAAGGCCAAACGTCCCAAAGCGTACGATCCAGCACCGTATATTACGGTTCTCAAAGAAGTCGTACAGAGCACTCCGTTGCCGTAAATACCTTGGTATAAAACCAAAACAGCCCTTCCCTAGGGCTGTTTTGAGTTTAAATATAAGCACCGCAGGGGGTTCTGCGGTGGGTTTGGAGTAGCGGACTAGCGTGCCACTTCGCGACGGAAGGCGCGGTAGCGGCGCAATTCGAATAAGAAGAGCAAGGGACCGGCGGCCGTAAAAATCGGGTAGTGAGCGTTGTACCACCAGGGTCGAATATCCGGCAGTACAACATAATCCCCGATGAGGCCGAGAATACCAACGGCGGTGATAAGAATGCAATGCAGAAGCATTGCTCGCCGCAGCTTGAGGAGCTTGCGCTGCCGCTTGAAGGAGCTTTTTTCCTGGCGAGTCTTTCCGGCCAAGGAACTGATGCGCAGTACATGCGCGATCATAATTCCTACAGGGAGCGCTGTTAGCAGTTCGTAAAGCTCTAGTCGTCCCATAATCCACCCCCTTAGGTTGTTGCCGTTTCTAGGCGTTCGGCTGCTTGTCAATTTTTTTCAGTTCGCTCAGCCTTTGGCAAAACATGCGGAAGCAAAAGCCCCAGGCGGCATTCACTAGGAAGATGCGCGCCCCCAGATTCATGGTCAGCTTCGTGGCCTCGAGCGCTTGCTTAAGCAAGTAGAGATCTGTGGACACGAGGAGTGTTGTGAGAAAGAGGATGTAGGCAATTAGTTCTGCCCTCCGATTCTCGGTAGCTTCACCCTTTCTGGCACTGTGCACCCAGCGCCACACCAGAATGCCGAAACTGGTAGCGCAGGCGATGTCGGTAAGCGGTTTGATGTGGGTCAGGATGGTAATCAGATCGTTTCTGTGCACGGTTGACCTCCGGAAAAAGAACGGGGAACAAGGGAATCTCTCATGTTCTGACCCGAAAGTCAATATAAGGGGTGTGATTGAGTTGCCAAAACCGTATTTTTCTCTTAACTTTCAAACAGGGTAGAAGTACGAAAAAACCACCCTCTACCGAGAACAAGCACGTGTGTGCCGATTCTCGGTAGCGCGAGGGTGGTTTTCCGCGCTACCGGAGCGGGGTGCGTGGGGTTTAGCTCTTGGCCAGCTTTTTCGCGAGCATCGAGACGCCGAAGATCGCGAAGATTGTGGCGAGTGCCAGAATGAGCGCTCCGACAGCCCATTGGAAGGCCGTGGGCAGCTGGAGGAATGAAACGTACATTACGAACAGGACCGAAATGGCCAGGAAGACCGGTCGCGCGATGTTACTACCGGACAGTTCGTTATTCTCGTTGGTCGCGGTCATTGTCGCCTCCAATTCCAGGTTTCCAGATTAACCAATAATGTTATCATATTTTAGTCATCTTGTCAAGATATTAGCCCGAATTTCATCTATATCTAGCTGAATAAATTGGCTTCAACAGTTCCAATATCCGCCGTCGGGTTGTCAAAACCCTTATTTTCCCTTATTCTTGAAGAGAATCTCGTCTGTTATTTGCTATACGTAACAAAAAACCACCCTCTACCGAGAACAAGCACGTGTGTGCCGATCCTCGGTAGCGCGAGAGTGGTTTTCCTCACGCTCCCCGAGCGTGAACTCGACTATGAGCAGAGCCAGCGGATGAAGCGGTAGACGCCCTTGCCTATGGCCGAGAGAATCTCGTAGATGCCCCAGAGAATCATGGTTCCCATCATCCAGCCGGCAGCGCCGACTAGGGCGCCGAGGAGGCCGGTTACGGAAAGCTCGATGGCTTCCCGACTGAGGAATCCGGCCCCTTTAAACGCCCAAACACCGGTGTTGAGGAGAAGCAGCACGAGGCACCCAGCACCCCACATGAGCGCAGGGATGCAGACGATCAGGGCGAAGATCTGGAATCCTTTGGGCATGTCGTCGTAAATCCCTTCGAATCGCTTGGCCTGACAGCGGCGACAAAGGCACCACGAATCGTCAATGTGCGGAAAAGTTACCACGGTGTGTCCTTTCGTTCCTTCGTGTGAAGGTGGGTTGAGAGACTCATAATACTATCATAACTTATCGATTTTGTCAAGATTTTACCTCAAAAAATGTCTATGCCTAGCGAAAATAACCTCATGGAAACGATTATCAACCTGTGCAAACGCCGCGGTTTTATTTTTCCGGGCAGCGAGCTCTACGGCGGCATGGCTAATAGCTGGGACTATGGCCCCTTAGGCGTCGAACTCAAAAATAACATCAAAAAAGCCTGGTGGAAAATGTTCGTGCAGGAGCGCGGCGATATGGTGGGCATCGATGCAGCGCTCGTCATGAACCCTAAAGTCTGGGAAGCGAGCGGGCACCTGGCCACGTTCACCGATCCTCTTATTGAATGCAAAAAATGCAATCATAGGTTTCGAGCTGACCAGATTCAAGGGCTTACAATTAGTCAGAAGCCTAGTCATGATCCCAATAATCAGACACATAGCTTTGAGATGACCAATGTCTTTTGTCCGAATTGCAAGGCGTCAGGTATTGAGGCTTTTATTGATAGTAAGATTTCAAACTTCAATCTCATGATGAAAACCTTCATCGGCCCCAAGGAAGATGCTACGGCCGTAGCGTACTTCCGCCCTGAAACCGCGCAGGCGATTTTCGTCGATTTTCCAAATGTCCTCACCACGAGCCGCAAGCGCGTGCCGTTTGGCATTGCCCAGATCGGCAAAGCATTCCGTAACGAAATCACGCCGGGCAATTTTATTTTCCGCACCCGCGAGTTCGAACAGATGGAGATCGAATACTTCATCCACCCGAGCATGTGGGAGCAGGCATTTGAAAACTGGCTTAAAGCCATGCATACCTGGATCGCTTCTGTCGGTATCGACACCGCAAAAATCCATAACCTCGAAGTTGAAAAAGACGAGCTCGCGCATTATTCCAAACGTACGGTCGATATTGAATTTGACTATCCGTTCGGCAAGAAAGAATTGTACGGCCTCGCGTACCGCACGGATTTCGATCTTTCGAGCCATGCCAAAGCGAGCGGCAAAGACATCGTTTACACCGATCCTACGTCCAACGAAAAATACGTGCCGCACGTTATCGAGCCGTCGTTCGGTGTGGACCGTACGTTCCTTGCCATACTGCTTTCCTGCTACCGTGAGGAAGAAGCGCCGACTGCCGAAGCAGGGGAGACGGACAAGCGTATCGTTCTCAAGCTCCCGTACCATCTCGCGCCGTACAAAGTGGCTGTCTTGCCGCTCTCGAAAAAAGAAGAACTTTCGAGCGTTGCTGAAGGTATCGCGAATGATCTGCGCAAGCTCTGGAATATCGATTATGACGAGACACAGAGTATCGGCAAGCGTTATCGCCGTCAGGATGAAATCGGTACGCCATTCTGCGTGACGGTCGATTTCGATTCTTTAAACGATAAGAAAGTCACGGTGCGCGAGCGCGATACGATGAAGCAGGAACGGGTGGGGATTGAGGAGTTGATAGGTTATTTACAACACTATCTTTAGTCTTAATCGTAGCCCCCCTATGTCTGTATCTGAACTCGAGTCATTCAGTCGTCGTGACGTTGCACGCCGTGCGGCCGAGACGCCGGAAGGTCGTAAGAAGATTGAGGATATGGTGACATGGATCAAGGAGCTGCGACAGATCGTGCGCGACAATCCTGAACAAGCGAAAAATTACCGGCCGCCGCGCGAACTTCTTGCTGAGTTCTATGAACAACTGGCGCGAGAGTACGAAGAAATCCCTCTTACCAAAGAAGAGATTGAGCGGGAATTTTCGGCTGAGAATTTGTCGAAGCTTCCCCTAAATGATTACGTGAAGCTTTTGCGTCGCGTGCCGGCGCGTTTTGTGACCCACGTAACTCGTCAGGGTATCCGGGACCATGTTTCGCATCATTATTCCGGTAGTGAACAATACAGTGGAGGTTTTGAAAAAATTATCGAAGCCGGCAAGTTACAATCCGTGTTGGAACAATACTTGCAGGGTGTTGTTACCCGTGATGTCGTTAAACAGGTCTTGAGCGATCATCTTAAGATTCCTCAGGATTTTGACACTGTCGAAGAGGCGCGGGAACATATTGATGATTTTTTGAATCGTTCGCGCAGCAACATGCTGGTTAGTTCTGAAATTGCTGATCAGCGGGCTTTGCATGTTGCAATGGATCATGTTGCTGATGATTTTTACGGCGGCGAGCGCGGGAACGAAATCTTTTTTGCTTACCCTACAGCCTATGTAGCGGCGCATAATTATTTAGCTCCGCAAAAGACGGCTTTTCGAAAAGGATTGGAATTAAATGCGGAAGAACGAAGTTCAGAGTATAATGATTTTTGGATCAGGAACAAGAAAAACGGGGCAGGCGAGCTTCCGGTCGATGCGGCTATTGTTTTCATTCCCGAAAATGCCGCAGTCGACCCGAAGACCGGCTCACGGTATGCCCTTGGCCCAGATCGCAAACCACTTCCCAATACGGACCAGATCGAGAAACTCAAAAAAATTATTGCCTCGCCGGAAATGAAAGTATTGTGGCCGAAAATGTATGAGCGTATCACCGATTACCGCAACGCTCTTGGCAAGAAACGTGCGGATGAAGATCGGTTGGCTATGTTGCGCAATGAAAAGGCCGGCATGTATACTTTATCGGGAGCCGAAGATGATGTACGACGTTCAACAGCAGAGCTCGAAGAAAAGATGGAAATGATCAAGCCGTTCATCGACTCCTGCCGTGCTGGCGGACTGACCGATAAGCGTTTTTATGACATTTTCGAAAGCCGGGACGGCGAAGCGTGGAATGCGCTCGCGAGCGCCTTTGATCGTTCAGTGCAGAGCGAGCCATTCGCAGCAACTCCTGTTGATGACAATAATTTTACAGAACGGGTCCGTAGCTTGGGTATATATCTGAAGCTTGCAGAAAACACTGTGTCATCCCGTACTTACTGGGAAAAGCGATTTCAGACTTCTGGTGCCAAGCGGCCTTCCAAAGTCATTTTTTACGAACAAGCCGTTCCTACTCAGGCTCTACAGGCGTTTAAAGAACGGGCGGGACTTAAAGATCACCGCGAGAGAATCGATTTGCGCGAAATGTTCAGTGAAAATCTGGTTTCAAACCGGGATATACATAATCAGATGGAACGTGAACGCGAAATCTTTGCTCAATATGCGGAAGAAATCTTGCGTGACTTATATTCTAAGTAAGCATTATTCTTGTGCAAACTATAAAAGAAAAAATTACAGTCATTCGTAATGCTATCCGCTACCATCGCGACCAGAAAGGCGACGATCGCTGCTGGGTCGATGATTATCTGATTTGGAAATTCCTCCCCGATTCGCCGCCCGAACCGACAACTCCGCCGCCATTCGAAAAAGCCATGGGTTGTTGTCGATCGTTTTACGATAATCGCCGTGCTGAGCAGGCGGATAGTCCTTCCGCTCAAACCGAAAACGATCCGACGAAATGGGATGAGGATATCGCAGCGATGTCCGAGACTGAACTTGCAGCTGAATTCGAAAAATTGCATGCCGCTCTGCGCGCGCATCGTGACGTGAACGGCCGTGAACGAACGCTCGATGACGATCGGGCGTTATACGACGTATTACCCGAAAAAATTCCAGCTGATTTCCGTTTGCCGAACAAGCCTGAGTTCCTTGATGGCATAAAACCTGGTTGCGGCTGCCCCAATTTTTGGAAGAGCCATGAAAATTGCCCGACGGACAAACATGATTTGCATCGCTGGGGACCGTGTCCTGTAGCCTAAAGCTATGTCCGCCGATCTTCATTTCTCCGGAAAAATAACCCAAAAAGCGCTCGTTATCAAAGATGATAAAGTGCTTATCGTCCGCGAGGCCCGCTACGACGGAAAATGGGAATTACCCGGTGGGCGATTGCATAACGAAGAATCCTTGTTCCAAGGTTTCCATCGAGAAATACAAGAAGAGCTAGGTGTTGAAGTTATCGATGAGCGGCTGTGCTACTCAGAACAATTCCGTGAAAAACATAGCGGAAGTTGGTGTGTGCTCATGGCATACACCTGCCGTCTAAAGAATTCCGATCAAGAATTTTCGCTTGCTAAAGAAGAAGTTGCGGAGTGTAAGTGGATTACTGTTTCCGAACTTAACGATCAGCCGATTTACACCCACTCATTGCATGCTCTTCAAAATTATTTTTCACACAGTTAGATATTAAGATTTGTTATTGACACTTTGGATTATGCACCGCGTTGCCAAACTCAAAAACGGATTAACCCTCATTACCGTACCTGTTAAAGGTACGTCTGCGACAACGGTTCTCTGCATGTTTCCGGTCGGTTCTCGTTTTGAAGAACCGCGCACCAACGGTGCGGCCCATTTTGTGGAGCACATGTTGTTCAAAGGCACGACTAAACGGCCAACGTCGCAGGATATTACCCGTACGTTCGATGCTGTAGGCGCACAGTACAACGCGTTTACGAGCAAGGAGTACACGGGTTACTACGTAAAAGTTGCGGCTGAAAAACAGAGTTTAGCATTCGAGGTTTTGGCCGACATGCTCGCCAACTCAGTATTTAAGCTCGAAGAAGTGGAAAAAGAAAAAGGCGCGATTGTGGAAGAACTCCGCATGTACAAAGACAATCCGCTTATGGATATCGATGATACGTTCGAGTCCCTCGTCTTTGAAGGTCATCCGCTCGGGTGGAATATCGGCGGGAGCGAAGATACAGTGCGCGGCATGTCGCGTGAAGATCTAGTGTCGTATTATCAGGCGCATTATTCGCCGCGGACCATGGTGCTCGTCGTCGCTGGTGCGGTCGACTCTAAGAAACTGGCCTCGTATGTCAAGCACTTCCTGGCCTACGAAGCGCCGCGTGACGCAGCCACGTTTTCGTGGTATAAAGCCCATACTACTCCCTTTGACGTACCACCCGTTCTACCACTCGAAAAACGCGTTACGGTAAAAGAAAAAAAGGTGGATCAGCTGCAGCTCATGCTCGGCTTTCCTGCGTTTGAGCACACGCACGCTGACCGTTATGCACTATCTGTTTTGTCTACGGTACTTGGCGGCGGTATGAGCTCGCGATTGTTTACCGAGGTGCGTGAACGTCGCGGGTTGGCGTATATGGTGAAAACCGACACGACGAGCTACCGTGAAACCGGTGTCTTTTCCGTTAAAGCTGGTTTGGATCCGGCGCGCGTTCCCGAAGCCTTACGCGTCATCGTTCAGGAGCTTAAAAAGATCGTTGCCGAACCGGTAAGCACCCAAGAACTCAAAGACGCCCAAAATTATCTTTTGGGTCATACTGCGCTCCAGCTCGAAGACAGTTTCAACCAGGCTAATTGGTTCGCGGAACGTTTCCTCTTTATGAAACGTTTGGATACGTATCAGGATGTTGCCAAAAAGATCAAGAAAGTGACGATTAAGGACGTGCACAAAGTGGCAAAACAGGTTATCCGCTTTAACGAGTTGCGGCTGGCAGCGATTGGTGGGCTCTCTAAAGAAGTTGTGATTAAAGCGGCAAAAGATGCCCTTGCCGAGTAATTTTTAACGAATGTTTACGCTTATGAAACCCTACTTTTTGGCTAACTGGAAAATGTACTTGTCGTACGATGAAAGCGTTGCTCTGGCCGAGCAGGTACGCCAAGATGTCTCTTCGAATGGTCCCGAGACTGTCGTTTTTCCGTCGGCGCTCGCTGGGTATCGCGTGGCGCGGATTATGGAAGGCAGTAGCGTTAAATGCGGAGCGCAGAATGTGGCCTGGGTAGAGAAAGGCGCGTATACCGGCGAGGTTTCGCCGCACATGTACCGCGATGCCGGATTTACCCACGCGCTCGTCGGCCACTCGGAGCGCCGGCATGTTTTTCATGAAACCGAACAAGAGCTCCGTCAGAAGCTAGAAGCGGTGGTGGGTGTAGGCCTGACGCCGGTCGTATGCGTAGGTGAAACTGTGGCGGAGCGTGAAGCTGGACAGGCGCTTAGTGTTGTGGAGGCGCAGATCCGCCGCTTGGTTGAAGGCCTCACTCTTCCCAAAGATGCCCCTTTTATGGTAGCTTACGAACCGGTTTGGGCTATTGCGAGCGGCGCGCCCTGTTCGCCGTCGGATGCTCAAGCGGTGCAGACGATGCTTCGCAACGTGCTGTCCCAAACCGTAGGCGAGGCTTCTGTTGCCGTGCTTTACGGCGGCAGCGTGGATGCGTCTAATGTGCGCTCGTATATCGACGAAGCCGGTTTTGACGGCGTACTGGTCGGTAGCGCCTCGGTGAAACGTGAAAGTTTTCAAGCGTTGTCTCAAGCTCTAGCACATCGCTCCTAGTTTGTATGAACGGATGGTGGTTTATTATCCCCGCAGTTTTTTCCGGCGCTTCCCTCATCGTGGTGGTGGTTGTTATCATTCGCAAATTTCCGCAAGCCGCCTTGCTTGACGTTAACCACTTACCCGAAGAATGGCAGGCGCAGCGCAAAAAAGAAATCCTGGCCCGCCGCATGGCCGAAGAGGGGAAAGAACAACTCGAAAAACTCAGCCGGCGCCTGTCGCCGCTTAAACGTTTGTGGGCCAAAACCCAGTTCTTTTTCCGTGTCTACGTAGGCCGTGTTAATCGTATGTGGGCCGAAGAGCGTTCACGTGAACTAGGCGATGGTCCGGTAGCGTTGCGTGCTTTGGAGCGCAAACGCAAAGTTGCCGAACTTGTCAAAGAAGCCTACGAACACATGCGCGTCGAAAAGTATGACTTGGCGGAAGGGCTTTTTATCGCTGCTATCAAAATTGATCCGCGTAACGTGGAAGCATACCGCGGTTTGGGTGAAACGTACGTTGCTAAACAGTCGTTTGCCGAAGCTCGTGAAACATTCCGCTTTTTGCTTAAACTTACCCCAGACGATGATGCGGTTATGGTACGCCTCGCCACCATTGCAGAAGAGCAAGGCGAACTCGACGAAGCGATTGGGTATTACCAGCAGGCTTTGGTGGTTAACGACACCCAGGCGGCCCGCTTTTTCCACCTAGCCGAACTTCTTCTTCGGGTCAAGCAGCCGATCGTCGCTAAAGAAGCATTGTTATCCGCAGTTGAGCTCGAAGCCCGCAATCCTAAATATCTTGACTTGTTGACAGAGGCTGCTATACTATGCAAAGACAAAGAACTTTCTGAACGGGCGCTCAAGGAACTTCGCCTTGTAAACCCGGACAACCAGAAGCTCGATGTGTTTAAAAGTCGCATTGCGGATCTGGATCGTTCTTAAACGAAGCGGATGGGTACCGAAGCGGTCAAACGGGGCTGACTGTAAATCAGCTGGCTACGCCTTCCAAGGTTCGAATCCTTGCCCATCCACAATCCCGCCTACGATGCCTGGTGGGAGAGCTCAGGGCTCAACTGCCGCCTTAGCTCAGTTGGTAGAGCAACAGTTTTGTAAACTGTGGGTCCTGGGTTCGAATCCCTGAGGCGGCTCGAAAGCATGCCGATGTAGCTCAGTTGGTAGAGCGCATCCATGGTAAGGATGAGGTCACCAGTTCAATCCTGGTCATCGGCTCAGAAAACGCTGCAGAGAATGCGGTGTTTTTGTTTATGTGGAAAAAATGAGCACTACCAGCCCATGAGGCTTAAATACGCATCAATAATTGCCCCTCCCCCGATCCATGCGATAAATGTCCCCAGGCACAAAAAAGTGCCAAATGGAACGGGTGTATTATTCGCGGCGCCTTGCCGCAGTTTAAGATATATGCCGTAGATGGCGCCGAGCACGTATGCCAACCACAGGGCAAGAACTATCCGCGGCGAACCTAGCCATGCACCGAGCATGAGGCCAAGATATATATCCCCACTCCCGATCCAACGGCCACGGGAGAGGAGATATTGGAGAAGGAAAAAACTGGCCGCGCCTCCTGCACCAATAAGTATCGAAAGGGGTGAAGAGTCAAGTATGAAAGCCTGTAGTAGTGCCAGTGTACCACCGCCCGCAACCAGAATAAGAGGGATGAGATGGTAAAGCGCATCGTAGAGCGCGATAGCTACCAAAAGAAGTGCAAAGATGAATCCGACGAAAAGCGCGACTGGCGAATACTGTTCGGCAAGTCCAAACCACATGCTCAATCCGCCCGCTGCGGCACCGAGCGCTTCCGTTACAGGATACCAGTAGGGGATGGCTGTGCTACACGTACGACAGCGGCCGTGTTGAACAATAAAACTAACGAGTGGAATAAGTTCGAACCACCGCAGGGTAGTGTGGCACGACGGACAGGCGCTCCGGGTGCGACCGGCGAGTTCGTGGTGCTCTGAGCGCCAGAGCCAGACGTTGAGCGCGCTGCCGATGCAGAGTCCAAGTATCGTGGCGAGGGCGATTAAAAAAAATGAGACCATAAGAAATTATTTTATAGTACCACATTTCATCCGGAAATTTTAAAAGCGATCCTGGGCGGACCGCTCTGCGGTTTTACTCTTCTTCGTTTTCTTCCGGCGTATTTTGCGGAGAAATCTCTTTGCGTCGTACATCGAACGCTTTTTTGATGAAGAAGACGCTGAGCCAGAAGGTAATGATGGTCGTAATTGTTTCCTCGCGCGGATTGATGACGAAGGGTGTGGCCAGGATAATCCACGTATGGAAGAAAGCAACGATAAGCCCGAGTGAACCGGCAACGAATATCTCGCGTTCCTTGGCGTAGATAGTATATCCGCGCCAGATAAACGAACGGTTAGGGTTGTCGTCGAGCCACCAGGTCTTTGCCAGCTTGATTATACTCATGATCCACGCGAAAAGAAGGATGGGGCGAATAACCAGATTAACCAGTTCGTTTCTCACGTTCGCTCCTTTCTGTGGTTTTCATCGTTCGGGTTGGTGCCGAAAAGCTGACCAGGGACCCATCCGATATCTTCAGATGGGCTGTCGTCGGCTTTTACGCTTTAGATGCGTTCAATCCAGTGCTTGTCTACTTCTACTTCTAGTTCCAAATAGATTTTTTTGTTGAGCGCGGCTTCGAGCTCTTTGCGGGCAGCGATGCCGATTTCTTTGATCGCCCGGCCGCCGGCGCCAATGATCATTTTCTTATACCGCTTATCGTACGTGTAGACGATGGCTTTGATGATGAACATTTCCGGTTTTTCTTCTACGCTCTCTACTTCAACGTGTGTGGTATAGGGAACTTCTTTGCGCAAGGCCAAGAAGATTTTTTCGCGGACGATTTCGGCGATCCACGATTCTTTTTCGATGTTGGTAAGCTGACCGGGTGGGTAGAGCGGAACACCCTCGGGCGCGAGTTCAAAAAGTTTGGCGATGAGTGGTTGGATGTGGCGGTTTTCGAGCGCGGAGAGTTCAAATGTAGCGGTAAAGTCGGAGGCGAGAGCGCGGTAGTCCTCAAGGAAGGGTTTTTCTTCGGTTGGAAGATCGGTTTTATTGATCACCATGATTTTGGGGATGGTGAGCGGGCGCAGGAGCGAAAGCACGTAGCGTTCTTCGGCGCCAATGGATTTGCCTGGGTCACAGACATAAACCGCGATTTCAATGTCTTGCATGGCCTCGTGGACGCGTTTCATAAGATCGCCCGAGAGGATTGAGTGGTGCTCTTTAAAAATACCGGGAGTATCGACAATGACGAGTTGGCCTTCGGTGTTGTTGATGACGCCGTGGATGATTGAGCGGGTGGTCTGCGGTTTGTCGGTGACGGCGGCGAGTTTAGTGCCAACGAGCGTATTTAGGAGTGTGGATTTGCCCACGTTCGAGCGGCCGACGAGGGTAACGACGGCGGATTTAAGGGAGGTGGTCGAGGTAGTCATAGAAGAAAAAAGTAAAGGTACCCTACCTGAGATAGGGCTAAAAGACAAGAGATAGGGCTAAAATTCAAAGGCCGCACGATGTGTGCGGCGCGTTTCCTCCTTGGTGAATGTGCTAGGCGGCCTTGTCGAAGAGCGAGAGGCCGGTCCCGAAAGCGTCGCATAGAATTTTCTCCCACGGACCGAACATATAGAGGCGCAGCTCGGTTCCATCCTGGAAGATTACCTCCAACTCCTCGTATGTTACCCGCATTTCAAAGTGGGGAATGGTTTTGGTGGCGGAGTAGGCTCTGTTGCTGATCGTCATATCGACGATGAGCTTGCCCCACTTCCACTCGAACCGCTCACCCTTCTCACGTTCGGTTTCTATCTGTGTCCGTTCTCCCTGCTGCCGGGCCAGATGGCCGGCCGCGGCAAGGACTGTCGTGATACGGTGGCGCCTGGTCAGTTGCATGCCGTCGAATGCTTCGGTGTAAGCCGACATAGTTCCCCCTGTTTTTTTGAATGTGACAGTGCGACAGACCAGTCTAGCACAGTTTATCACTATTGTCAAGATAACTACGGGAATATTAAGGTATATATGAATTTTAGTTTAAGAAAGGCTTATTTAAGCGATTAATTATAATAGTAATAGGTTTTCTTGGAGTAATTTTTTGCTTTTGCGACTAAAAAAGACCTCATGTTTCCACCTGTCCTTCCGTTGCGTTTTGGTATATGATACGGGCGAGTTTAATTTAAAATCTACTTCCGTATGGAAAGAGCTTATGAGAAAGCAAGAGTTGCGGATGTGGCAGCCGAAAGACATCGGGATGAGTGGGGAAAAAGGCGTGAAGAATTGGTTCGCGCTGCGAAATTTGCTTGTGAAAACGCTGCTTTTTCCTATCGAAATTTTCATGTAGGAGCAGCGGTTCTAGGGTGGTCTGCAGCTCGTGGAACCTACGATATTGGTGTGGCGGGTAATCTCAAGGAACGCGAAAAAAGTGAGGTTGGCGACGATAAGCGCTGTGCCGAGCGTGGAGCGATTGACCATATGCTAGCCAAAGCGCCGGATGCTAAAATAGTCGGTATCGTTGTAGTTTCAAAGGAAGTCGGAACCACTCCTGGTTCAGATTTACACACCAAGACTCTCCATTGCTGTGAGCAGTGCCGTAGTATGCTGGAGGAGAAAAAGTGTGTTAACAAGCAGGCTCCGATCCTAACGGTAAATCATCGTGGTGACGAAGATATGACTGAAGAAATGACGGTTCAGGATATGTTGGATTTATACGACAAAGATAAGCATACCTATAAATCATTGGCGGCATAATTTTCTATTTCTATGAAAACTAAATTTATTTTCGTGGTCGGTGGTGTGCTTTCGGGCGTGGGTAAAGGCGTGGCTTCGGCGTCTATCGGGCGCATTCTCAAGAACCGCGGACTCGAAGTTTCGGCGATCAAGATTGATCCCTACATCAACGTCGATGCCGGCACCATGAACCCGACCGAGCATGGAGAAGTATTTGTCACCGAAGATGCCGATGAGGCTGATCAGGACTTGGGCAATTATGAGCGCTTTTTGGATACGAATATCACCTCGGTTAACTACATGACGACTGGCCGCGTGTATCTCTCGGTCATCGAAGCCGAGCGTAAGATGGCGTATAAGGGAAAGTGTGTCGAAGTGGTACCGCACATTCCTATGGAAGTAGTGGATCGCATCCACAAAGCTGCCAAGTTTAGCAAAGCCGATGTGATGGTGATTGAAATCGGCGGCACGGTAGGGGAATACCAAAACATCCTTTTCCTCGAAGCGGCGCGCATGATGAAGCTCAAAAACCCCGACGACGTGCTCTTTGTGCTCGTGAGCTACATGCCCATCCCCGGCCATTTAGGCGAGATGAAAACTAAGCCCACACAAGTTGCAGCCCGCACGCTTAATGCGAGCGGTATCCAGCCCGACATTATTTTGGCCCGCGGTAAAACCGAACTCGACAAACCGCGCCGCGAAAAACTCGCGCTTTTCTGCGGTTTGCGCTCCGAAGACGAGGTCATTTCCGCGCCAGATGTGGAAAGCATTTACCTTGTGCCCGAAGTGCTTGAACGCCAGAATTTGAGCAAACTCATTGCTAAAAAACTCAAGCTTCGTCTCAAGGGCGACAAAAGCGCCGAGTGGAACCAGTTTGTTGGCAAGATGCAGCGGGCGACTAAGCCGCTCAAGATCGCGGTGGTGGGCAAGTATTTCGGTACTGGTAATTTCACGCTTGCGGATTCGTATATCTCGGTTATCGAAGCTATTAAGCATGCTGCGTGGAGCCAGGGGGCAAAACCGGAATTGGCGTGGATTGATGCTGAGGATTTCGAAAGCGGCAAGCGCAGTGTTGCCGATCTTAAAGATTTCGCGGCCATTGTAGTGCCGGGAGGATTCGGATCGCGCGGTATTGAAGGAATCATCAAGGCCATCCGTTTCGCGCGCGAAGAAAAGATTCCGTATCTCGGCTTGTGTTATGGTATGCAGCTTGCTTGTATCGAATTCGTGCGCGACGTGCTCGGAAAGAAAACCGCGCATACCGTGGAGGTAGACGCCGACACGGCCGATCCGGTAGTGCATATCAATCCGTTCCAAAAAGATAACGTGCGCCACAAGCGTTATGGCGGTACGATGCGCCTGGGTGCGTACCGCTGTACGATTGAAAAGGGGAGTAAGGCGGCCAAGGCATATGGGGAACTTGAAATTTCCGAACGCCATCGCCATCGCTACGAATTCAACAACGACTATCGCAGCGCCGTAGAAGAAAAGGGATTGCGCTGCGTGGGCATTAATCCAGAAAGCAATCTCGTGGAAATCGTCGAGCTTGCGGATCATCCGTATTTCGTCGGTGTGCAGTTTCACCCTGAGTTTAAATCCCGTCCGCTTCATCCGCACCCGTTGTTTGTCGGCCTTGTTAAAGCCGGAATGAAAGGTAAGGAATAGGAATTGGGAGTTGGTGATTTCTGATGAGACCTTAGTAAGTAAACCTTGCTTTTAGCTGTCATTGCGAGCGCAGCGAAGCAATCCCCTTGATAACAGAGTGAGCTCTGAATTACCTGGGGATTGCTTCGTCGGTATGCTCCTCGCAGTGACATGTTTAGTCTTAACCTAAAAAGCGGAATACAGTATCTAAGTGTAGTATCGACACTTTTTTGATTAATCCGCACTTCGAGATAAAAGGGTGGCTTGACACAAAATGAAAAGTCTGGTATAAAAATAAGTCTTTCAGTGTCTGAGCGTTCGTTACAAGGAATGAAGAGAGGTTCATGAACATGGGTCCCACGCTGTTTTTTTGAAGTTTGAGCTTCAAATAAGCGGTGTGGGAAGAGGATGGTAGCTTCAATAACAGTTGATGCGCCGCTTTTAACCCATTGTTCACACGACCCCAGTACTGACCCGACCGAGAACAAGGAGTGTACCATGACCAAGCCCTCGAAGACCCCCGTGAAGCCCGGTAAGACCTCGACCAAGTCCCCGGCTGGCAAGGCCCCCGTGGCCAAGCCCGCCGCCAAGCCGAGCAAGAAGCCTGCGAAGCCGGTCACCGATGACGATGGCGAAGAGACCGTCTCCAAGGGTACCCTGACCACCGTGCTCAGCGGCATCGCGAACCTGCTCAAGAAGAAGCCGCAGGACATGGAGCCGGTCGAGCTGCTCGAGGCCTTCTGCGACAAGGCGACCCGCACCCGTGGCCTCGTCGACTGCGCCCGCGCCATCTTCGGCGACTCCCCCTGCATCGTCATCAACCGCAACGGCCTGCCCAACAAGAGCAAGACGCTCGCGCGCTACAACGAGGAGAGCAAGCGGCGCGTGTACGGCGGGCTCGAGGTCGTCTCGATCGAAGTCGCCCTCGGCAAGATCACCACCCGTAGTCCCTACGACTACCGGATGGAGCTCGACAACGAGGGCATCGACGAGGACGGCATCGCCATGCCGGAGAGTTCCGAGGTGCGCGTGTTCATCCGGTTCATGGTCAACCAGCGGATGATGGGCCTCTCCGACGGACAGGTCGACCCCCAGCGCCGTGACGCCGTGAACCAGGCGGTCGAGAACTACCCCGAGGTGCCCCGCTCCTACGAGCAGGCCAAGATCCTGTTCGAGGGTGCCCGCGATCGCAACACGCCCGAGTACCGCAAGGCGGTCGAGGATCTCACGGCCGTCACCACGCAGTTCAGCGGCAGCTCGCAGTCCGGCCACGGCCACAACACCGGCTACGGCTTCTCGAACACGGGCTACGGCCAGAACGGTGGCTACGCCGGCGACCGCCCGCTCGGCCAGTACAGCGACGGCCCGCGCAGCCCGCGCCGCGACTTCGGTCGCGACTAGAGGCTTCCGGCCTCGCGCGTCGGCGCCGTAACCTTGAGTAGGCGCTAGAGCCGTCCTGTCCAAGGTTTCTCCCTCGTACCTTCCCTCCCTTCATTCCTCCTGCAGAGATCGTCGCTCCGGTTCCCGGTTGCGGCGGCTCTCTGCCTTTCCCCCAAGAGCTTATGAAGCTCATGAGCACTTGGGTAGAAAGTTCAATCGTTTTTCTACTACATTGTTCGTTGCCAATCAGTGCTTTTCGCGAAGCTTTTTTTGTTTACGCCGCTTCCACCAACCTGAACGAAAGGAGACGTCGATGTCCTTCCAGCCCCCGAACCAGCCGCGTGCCTTCGTCTGCCCCGCGCCCCGGAGCGTCGACAACCGCATCTTCGCCCCCGTCATCAAAGCCAATGGCCTCCTCATGGCCGTGGCCTACCAGCGTGACGGCGAAGCACCCACGCTCGTCAACCTGTTCCGTGAGCCTGGGCGCGACGACGGCCGCATCCTCGTGCCGCTCCCGCCCGAGGGGGTGAACGTCAGCCTGCTCATCTTCAACCCCACCTCGAGTGCCATCGGCATCCTCGGTGCGGTCGAAGGCGTGTCGATCGTCAACCCGAAGCAGGGCGTGTTCGAGCCCACGACCGCCTCCTGCCTGGTCATCAACCCGGGCATGGAAGGCGAAATCGCGGGCTACGTGAACGTCGCGGCGAACGGCGTGGCAGCGCTCGCGCGATGGAGGCTCCAGCCGGTCGGCTATGGCACCACGGTCGGCGAAGCCACGAAGAAGACCACGGATCTGCGCGGTCAGTGCGACCTGTATGTCCGTACCGCCTACCGGGACTTCATGCGCCAGCCCATGGACGACGGCTATATGCGGGATATCGCCTCATCATCCGGCAACCTCGGGTACGATCCGGGGCTCGTCGCGGCGCGTCCCTCGCGTCGTGCGGAGGACCTGGATGAGCCGAACTGGGACCATGACAAGCTGCGCAGCCCCAGCAAGGGTACGCGCAACGCTCCGGATCGGGGTGGTACCGTACAGGTCGGCATCGGCACCGACGTCACGCAGGAGATTGAGGATCTCCAGCCGGTCTCGTTCTGCCTCGGCGAGACAAGCCCGCTCTGCCAGCTCTGGATCGTGGCGCGCTCCGAAGTGCTGCGAAGTTGCATCGAAGGACATCTGGGCCACCGGGCCTGGAACTGGGAGTGTACTTCCGAGCTGGCCTGGCAGCACCTGAACTCGCTCACCCCGCCGCCTGCCCCGGTCGTCCCCGGCGTGCCCACTGCCCTGAAGGGCTGGGGGTCTGCGCGCCAGCCCTAGCGCGAATCTGAGGCGCGCGCTTTGAGCGCCGTTATCCTGTAAAGGAAGCGGCGCTTTTTTGATAGTAAAGATGATGCAAAAACATTGACTTTTTTATATATGTACGCTATTCTACGCCGTTAAACTTTCCACCTAGGAATATACTTCGTATTTCTTGGCGGTACGTTTACCGACCCGTTTTTAACGGGATCTTTCTCTGACAACACAACGCATACGAAGGAGGATTACGATGGCGACCCAGACAGTTCTTGATCCGACCGCTTATCTCGGTTTTGCTAACGGTCTGCCGCTCTTTCGCGAGCACCGCCAGGCGCTCATCGCCGCGATTGGAGGTCTGGCACACCAGTTTTTGCTTTCGCCCGATGAAGAGCGATCGACGGTAAGAGAGTTGGTACCGGAAGGTGCCTGGTATCAGCATGTGCCCCGCGATCCGCGTCATGTCGACGATCTCTTGATCAACAAAGTCGGCAACAGGGTGGCGCGGGCGATGATTGGCGAGCTACTTGCTCGCTTCAACGCGCTCACTACCGTGTGTCCGCTCGGGCATCTGGGTGTTGGTATCGACAATGGCTCCTGGACAGTGCGCGCCACCGGAGAGCGTTGCCTCGTGCCCACCTGCCGAGAGACCATCTTGTGGGAGCCTCCGCCGGTTTCGCACTACGACTGGGTCGACGACTGTCTGGTTTCCCTGGTGGTCCGCGATCGGGTGATTGGCGGGTGCAACGTGCCGATCCATATCGAAAATATCGAGCGGCTCGTCAACAGCATGGGCGGATTGCGTCCTGAGGTTGAACAGGTGCTCTCAATTGCGACGCTCCAGAACCGGGGGCTTACCCTTAAGAAGCTTCTCGGTCAGCTGTGGCGTACGCACGCGGTGCGCTATGGCCATCAGCCGCTCAAGGTTCTCTGGTCGTTCACCCGGCATAATCCCGAATCAGTGGCATATGTGGTGGACGAGCTCAAGAGCGCGGCGTTTGCGGCTGTAACACGCCAGGCGTCGAGTGGTCCGCCGCCCGCTCCTACATCAGTAGCTCCGCGCAAGAAGCGCGAGAAGCTCTCGGTGGTGGCTATTGCCGCGGCTGACGAAGGCATCGATCTGTGGATTCTCCAAGACGTGGCCAAAAGCTTAAAGACCCTCAAGGACTACTCAAGAATTACCGTGTGGACTACGGCGAACTGCACCTTTCCTCACCTTATGGCAGAGTGCCTCCCGCCGCAGCTCCAGAACGCCGATGTTGTCTTGCTCTTTTTGAGCGATCGGTTCTTTAAGAGTCCCTGCGGTAAAGAAGCGGAGCGAGTTCTCCACGGCTTCTGCGACGGACTTTTCCCGTTCCGTATCTACTTGGTGAAGATAAACACCTACTCTTCGGAGTTGGCGTATAACTTGCCAGCGTTGGTGGATAGCAAGGGCTCGCGGCCGAGTGATGTCGATACGATTGTCCGCACTGCCGCTCTCAAGCTCGCCACCATTATTCCGGCCCACCTCGAGATCTTTGATCGCGAAAACGCCTAGCTCTATACCCCCACAAGCAGCTTCCCAAAGCTGCTTTTGCATGTGTGCAAAGTTATACACAGAGTAAACTCTCGGACAAAGTGTTGTGATGTGGTATACTCTCTACATCACAAGGAGCAAGGAGGGGCCCCTCTTTTTTGTTTGCTTCATACTAAGTGAGGTCGTTGCGAATACGAGTTACTTTAGGGTGACTCTCTTTATCCTCGCCTTATTTTTGGATGGCATCCGCATGCGCGGGTCGATTCTGAGCTTAAGGGGAAGATAAGCTCCTGTCAGCGATGACGGGAACCTCTTTTCGCAATGACGTCCTTTAGTAGGAACTCACAACGGGTTTCTGCGATTTTACAATTTTTACGACATAAGGAGGGGGAGATGTGCTTGTTGTTTCTTTATGTCATCATCAAGGTGGGAGACCTTCCTTTTTAGTTTTAGCTCATTGGTAAAGGCGGTGCGGCGAAAAAGCCAGACGTCATCGTTTTCGCGTCGGGCTTTTTTTCTTGCGCTGCTTTTTTTTGGTGAACTTTTATTGGTTGTCATAGCGTTGCCGCTTATCGTGTTCCGGTCAAAAGCAGCTTTGCCGCGTGAGGTGGAGCGTTTTTACCGGGCACATCGACAAGCTATGCTTCTGCTTATCGTTCCGCTTCTTAGTATCGGAGTCGTTAAAATTGGTCTTGTGGCGTATGCTTGGACCTCGCCGGACGACCGTACGGTAAACATTACCGTGCAGTCTGATGAAGTAATTAAACCCTCGATACTAGCTCGTTTTCCGTCTACGGCCACGGGTACGCTGCCGCCGCCAGTGGTTGCTGGTATGGCAATGGTGGCGGGTAATACATCGTGGTTTGGGACAGCTGCGCCGGGTGCAGGCGTGGTGGTAGTTCTTGAACCGGTCGGTGCGCCAGGTGCTGCACGTTGGCTTTTTGCCACTACGTCAAAGGACGGTTCGTGGCAGATTGTGCCTGAAGAACGGGTAGCACGGCTCGACTCCGGTTCGTATCTCGTTACCGCAACGGCTTTTAATCCGCTCACCCTCAACAAAAGCGCGTCATCGGGAGCCCGGCTTTTTGTGGTTGAGCCGCGTTTACGAGAAATGCTCCTCCGCCATGCCGATACTGCGGCGAATTGGGCGGTAGCTATCCTGGGCGCGGTCACGTATCTTTTTGTCATCGTTACTTACTCCGCATCGTATGGAAGAAAAACGCGTTAAGAAGAACGTTTCTGTCCGAAAAACGGCTGGATCGGTAAAAAAGCTGCAGCTGACTAAAAAAACCATTGTCCGTCGGGCGCAAAAATCATTGCCTGTCTCCGTTCGCCCAACGTCGTCAAGACCAGATTTTAGCTTAGAAAAACTACTTTCTTTTATTCCTCGCATCGAAGCGCGGCGTTTGCCTTTGTTCGTTCTGCGTCTTGGCAATTTTTTGGCGCAACGCGCCCGTCGATCAGCTGTTTTGGCGCTTGGTCTTATTGCTCTTTCCGTTGTGCCGATGGCCTGGTCGTGGGCCGTTGCAGATCAGAATGAGAGCGCTCCGTTAGAGTATATTAATTGGACGTTTGCTCCTGAAAAAACGGTAGCTTACCGTTACGATCCAAGCCGAATTCAGATCGTTGATGGCGTGGCTATTTTGAAAGCAATCCCGCGTGAAGAAATGCCGCGTCCCGAAGAACCTGTTGCGAATGGTGAAGCTCCTCTTCTCGTACCGACGAGTATGACGGATGAGCCTGATGAGCAGCCTGGTGCAGGTGAAAATACTCCTTCTTCTACCAATGAAACAACTACACCGTCGACGCCAGCACCTCCTTTTTCAGAAGAGTCCGATGTAACTACTACTGCGAAGCGTACACCCTGGTGGAGGAGTCTGGTTGGGCGAGTTATTGCTGCCGAAGATGAGAGTATAGTGTCGCCTTGTTACGCTGAAATCGAAGCGCTTGAACCGCAAACTCTGCCCGCGCGAACAGAGCTTGCGGCGTTTGAAGCGATTACGGTAACGGGAGGCGGACGCGTGGATTTTCAACTTTCTCGCGATGGTGGGGCAACATGGCGAGCGTTTTCTGATGATGAATGGGTCGCGTCGTCGACACTTTTTTCTTCAGCTGAAACGATTAATCGGCATCTCGATAAGTTCGGGTCAGCGGAAACTATTTTGTTCCGTGCCCGTTTGATGAGTGCGTGTGAGGAACCGGTTGGTCTGGTGCGCGTGAGTGTCGGCTATGCCAAAGAACGAATTCCGGAAAAATCTGTTTCTGCACCTGCGCTCGAGGTTGCTATTTCCACATCTTCGTTTGAAGTGGTGAAAGCGAATCATTCGGCGGAGCGTAGCGCTGAAGAAGGACAGTATCTTACCGTCGATCGTTTTCCGCTTGCGTATCTTGAAGGCGCGAGTACGACCTGGGCGGTTTTTCCGTGGCATGAAGTTGTAGCGGGGCACACATCTACAACCAGTTGGTTGCATTTGGGGGGAGCGTCACGTGATGGTTTGGCAACCGTGCAGCTTATCGTGCCGCGGCGCAGGGCGGATGCCGGTGTACGGGTATGCCCGGGTGCCCAGAATGCGAATGAAGTGTACCGTGGCTGCCCAAACGAACATATTCTTACGCTTGAGGAACCCACATCTTCGCCGTATTATTTGACCGCTTTGGAAGATCTTGATCGTTGGCATATTGAAGCGCCGGCAGCCGTATTTTCCACGGGAGCGGAGCCGATCATAGACGCGCTTGTCGCTGAATGGGCGATGGACGATAGCGACGTGTGCCGGATCGTAGACACGTTTGGTCGTGCGACCGGTACCATAAGCGGCAGTTGTTCTTTAGCACCCGGCCGTATTGAAGGAAAATTTGGCACCGCGCGTCTGGCAAGTTCAACCAGCTCGCCTTTCGTGATTCCGTTTGTTGCCCCGGCGGCTACTACGTCGTGGACGTTTAGTACCTGGGTTTACCCTGCCACGTCAACCGCGCTACGCGTGCTCGCTGAGCAGGCGGATCAGTTCCGTTGGTTTGCCGACCCGGACAATCGTTTGCTGTTTGACTATCGAGATAGTACGACCGGCCAGTGGCAACGTCTAACTCCGAGCAATGCCTTGCTGAACAGTTCGTGGCAACAGGTTGCCGTATCTGCGGGAGAAGAGGGGGTTGCGCTCTATCAAAACGGCACGCAGGTTGCTTTTGCGTCGTCTACTGCGCAGTTTTTGTCTGCCTCTTTTTTCTTAGGAGCTGCGGCAACGAGTTCGGAAGCAGGGTGGGTAGGTGGAATTGATACGTTCCGCTGGTATAATTATCCGTTTACTCTTGAGCGTGCGGCCGAAGAATATGTCCGCGGCAGCAACCATGCGCCGGAGCTACGCCTTGATGCGCCCGTGTTTAACGCAGCTTCTGGCACAGTTTCGTTTCCCTATACGTTATTCGATTACGATGCCGATGTCGTACGCTTGCCGCGCGTGGAGTATTCAGCCACCGGAGCGTTTATCGGCGAAGAGCGGCCAGCGACACCAGCGGTTGCCGATTCTGCGCATAGCGGTACGGTGAATCTGCCGGCGCGGCGTGATGGTGTGCGTGGGACGTTTGTCTGGGATCTGCGTACTGATGTTGGCGATGCCGTGCACGAGGACATGGCAATGCGCATTGTCCCGGCCGATAGTTTCGGCGAAGGTAGTGCAACATCCACCCATACCGGACGTCTGGCTGTGTGGAGCGTGGATGGTGAGCCGGTGGTGGGGGGTAGTCATCGGTGTACGCCGCAAACACCCCGTTGTTCTACGCTTGGTCAGGCTTTGTCCCAAGCGCGCGACTATGACACGGTCCGCGTTGCGACCGGTACGTATCCAGAACAGATTACGATTGAACGGCCGCTTTCTTTTATTGGCCAGGGGAATCCGCGTATCGATACGGTGAAACTTGTCAAAAACGGTCGTGTGGTGCGATCACGCGGCGTAGTGGCAGAGCGTATACAGCTTGATAAAGCGAGTGGTGACGTACGTATCGCCGACGCGCTTCTAATCGCTGCCCCGGGTGCAGAGATTGTTTTGTCCGCCGGAACCTATAAAGAAGACACGCAGCTTGCTATCCGTCAGTCAGTTTCCATCAAGGGTACCAGCCAAAGTTCTACTGTCATCGTCAGTCCCCGTACGATCGGTACCCAGTTTGCTGATTTATCACTTATCGATATTGCTGGCACTAACGATATGGCGACACGGACCATCAATGTGAGTGTCGAAGATTTGACGGTAGATGTTGAGCGCATGCCTCGTCTTAAATTTGGCATCATGGTGCGCGGTGGTGCGTATGCGCATCTCAAGCGCGTGACCGTTAAAGGAACGCTGCCGGCCTGGGGTGACTGGAACACCGGTAATATTATCGTGGGCTGGAAAGATTTCGGGTATGCCGGTGAGGCACTTATCGAAGATTCGTACACTACTGATTTCCATTCTTTCGGCGTGGCGGCATATGGCCCGCGTAATAAGGTAACTCTTAAGCGCACCACAATTCAGGGAACACCCTCGATGAGCGTTTGCAACGGTGCAGTCGGTGTTATCGTTCAGTCAGACGCCGTGGCCGATATTGCGGCGACAACTATCCGCGGCTTGATGCGCAATCCTGTAACTTCTACGTGTCCGGCGCCGGTTTACGGATCAGGACTCGAGCTCTATTGGGCCGGTAAAGTTCGTATCGAAGGTTCCCGTTTTGAAAGTGGTGAATATGGTATCGGTTCGTATAACCAGTGGGGGCCCAACCAGCCACTGTCCATTGTTGGTACCACGTTCCATAATCTTGATGTTGCCATCCAGCTTGGCGGCAGTATCGGCTTTGATGATTTCCGTTTAAATAGCTTCACGAGCACTACGTTGGCTATTCGCAATACCATGTCGACGCCCGTGGTTGCTTCTGCCTCGTGGTGGGGTGATGCGAGCGGTCCGTATGATCCTAAACCGTTGCCAGGTATACCGGATTACAATAATCCGTCCGGGAAAGGCGCAGCAGTGACGAGTTACATCGATTACCGTAATTGGCTTACTTCTGTACCATTTCAGATTTCGGTATCATCAACGGGCGGTGGTAGCGTTACGCCGGGTGGGATTTTTGAAGCGGCGTATCGCGGCATGATCGACTTTGCCCTTATGCCTGATAGTGATTACGACATTGATGACCTTGTAGTGAATGGTGTTTCAGTCGGACCTACTACGTCGTATCGCATTGGTGAAGTGACGTCGAGTTACACGATTTTTGCCGCCTTCAAGCAGCGCCCGCCGCGGCCGATCGGTGGCACGGACCCAACGCCGCAACCGATTGTGTTCGTCCCTGCGCCTCCTTCGGCTCCGGTATCGGTTGCGTCTGCTACATTGCCGTCGGTGAGCAGTACGCCTGGTGTTTCCTCGTCTTTACCTGACCTGATCTCGGATGCGCGCTCTGGCGTGCCGGACTATCAATTCCCCGCGTCATACACATATCTCCAAGATAACACGCACCTGCAGACTGGCGTTTTGAATTCGTCCTCACCCATTCTTGCGATAAGTATTGCAAGTAGCGCAAAACCATCCGTTGTTGGTGCTAACGTTCGGGCGTTCCTTGCGCCGCGTTCGCAACCGGTTTCTCCTTCCACTACTGCACCGCTTTCAGCCACGCCTTCACTTTTGCCGCAGACAGAAATAACGAGTGTTACCCCAGCTGCGCTTAATGACCGTCTTGTTATTACGGGTACAGGTTTGCCGCACGGCGAAGCGCTAGTCTTTATCCATTCCGAAGAAGCGGTTACCTACCGTGTCACGGTCGACAAAACCGGTGCGTGGTCTTTGGTGCATGACCAAGCTGTTGTTGCGCTTGAACCGGGTGACCATACGGTATATGCGGTTTCGTATGATCCCAAAACCAACATCAGCTTGGCTCCTAGCCGTGTGCATGGTTTTGTTATTGAGCAAAAATGGTTCAGCTACCTCATGCGCTACGTAGATGTGCCAACGACGCTCATGACGTTTGGCATCTTGCTGCTTATTGCGGTCGGTTTATCTACCCGGCTTAGGATAGAATATGGTATAGTACTACCACGTTCTCAATCGTAACCTTCTCGCCCGTCGGGCCTTGTTCTAAACAATCACGTATGGCGCCATCTCGTTACGTTTCCGGTGCAGCCTTGCTCTCGCTTCTCCTTACGTTCGGTGTGGGGTGCAATATCGTTTCGGTGCGCACCGCCGGCTCAACCCCAAGCGCGCCCACAACCGCCGCTCCAGTGAAGCGTTCCCGCGTTACGCTTGTGCCAAGCGCGCCTTCGTACGTCGTTCCCGTGGTCGAAGATTACCTTACGTCCAATATCGTAAAACCAAAAAATACCGGCAGCGTTCTTACGGCAGCATTTTATACCTATGCCCAAGAAGAGCGCGAAGACGAACTTTACTACTATATTTGGGGCGTGGTTGGTGAGTACGGGCAGCGTTCAGGCCGCGTGGTAACACTCGGCAGTTTCAGCGCGCCGCTCATTATTATTCTGGCCAAAGATACTGATGGCGCTTATACGCGCGTTTTGGGGTACCGTCAGGCGCGTTCGCGCACCGAATCGCAGGCCATCCGCGAACTCTTCCCTCTAGATGCCGTTAAAGAAATACTCGGCCAAGAAGACGTCCATTCCAAACGCGTCGAACTCTTGTTTACCGAGACCCTCAATAAAGCGCGGGCAGCATTCAGCGTAGGCACCCCTGTTGATCTCGAAGCGGAAAGCGATGAGAAATGCATCAATTATAAATTCGAAGATTTCTCGCTTGGCGACCCCTACACCGGCGGTTATAATCCGTACCAGATCGTCGGTTGGACCATCAGCAGCAACCTCAATACCGCCTTGGCGAGTGCTTACAATTCTGGTCCCAATTTAGCCGGGCGCTTCGTTATCGCGCGTGCGGCCTGCGGAACCAACTGCTACGAATACGGCATTGTCGACAATGCTACCGGCAATTTGGTTGCTGCACCCTTCCGTGCGAACTATGGCGTGGATTTCCGCCCTGATAGCCGCCTCATCGTCGTCAATCCGTACAAGAACATTCTTACGCCCAAATCCGCCGTGGTTACTTCGTACCTCGAGCTCATCGTTACGGCTACCGATGCCCGGCTCGAAACCCGCTGCGTGTATACATCCCGTTAATCTTCCCTTACTCAATAAAAATACTCCGCTAAACGGAGTATTTTTATTGTGGGAAATTCTTACTTTTTGAAAACTACACAAACCGCACCCAAGAGCCGCTTGGCGCCAATTTTTTCGATACTCCAGTCGTAGGCTTTACTGATAAGGTTTATGAGCGGGAAACGGTGTAGATATACATATGTCGCGGCACGGTACTGAAGGTGCTGTACCATGAGGCCGGCAGCAGTGAAATGATGCGTAAAATCTTCGATCGATGCATACGCGTAGTGTGTTTCGTGGGCATGGTGCTCGTGGCCTTCGGCATGGCCTCTCACGAGTTGGTGAAAGGCGTGCGGCGTGTGTTTGGAAACGACGAATTCCGGCGCTCGCGGATTGGGGATTGAGGTGACGAAGATTCCGCCCGGCTTAAGGATACGGCTCACTTCGCGGGCGCTTTGTCCCAAATTCTCGATGTGTTCGAAAACGAAGTTGGCGAATACTGCATCGTAGCGATTATCGGGCAACGCCTTCAAATCCTCGGCCGAAGCTTGGTAGCTTTGGCCAAGCCAAGGGTGCGATGTGCTGAGCGAACAGTCTACGATATCTGCTCGGTCCGCGGTAAACATGAGGCCAGCGCGGGCAAGTTCGGTTTCGATGACGATACTTTGGTTGGCGCCTAGATTAAGAATGTGGGCGTGTGGCTGCGAGTGTAGAGCCTTGATGAGGGCGGCTATAAGATCGCGTTCGGCAGGGGATTGTAAAGCCATACGGAATCGTGATACAACCAAGAATAATAACCTTAGTTTACCTTACGTATGGCTAAAAGCAAACTGACTATTCTTATCGTTGCGGCGGTGCTTATCGTCGTTTTTGGCGTATTCCTTGGCTACCGCATCAAAGAAGCCCTGCAGACCCCGCATCTTATTGTGGCTCATACCGAGTATCCCTTGGCGCGCGATATGTGGCACCTTAATGGACAGCCTTTGGCGGTAGGCAAGGGGATTTGTTTCTGGCAGGTTGGTAAGCGCGGTGAGATCAAGCTCGAGCGCACCGACGGTCAAATCGCGACTGCTACATTTTCTAATACTTTAAGCATCTCTGCTCCGTTTCCGTTCGTGCAATTTTCTATCGAAACCACCCCGGGTTTTTTTGGTGGGTTAAAGGTACTTGAAATTCCCACGACCTCCCCGATGGTGAAGGAATTCTCCTGTCCGTCCGAAGTAAAATCCTTATAAAATTGAAGACCGCCCCGAGTCTTCGGAGCGGTGCAGAAGTAGTTGTCTGTTCTTTAGCGGGCGAAGAGGCTGGCAAGTGCCGTCACCGTAACCGTGTAGATCGACGGTTCGGTGGGGCGCTGTTGAAGGGGGCGAAACGGACGGCAGCGGCGGTTGCGCGCAATGAGCTGGGCGGCCAGTTCGTCTGTCGATCCGCTGCTTGGCGCTGTTGCGGCAGGTGCTGTGTCAGACGATGGTTCGAGGGTTGGTGCGGATGTTCCACCGCACGGCACGCACTGGGTTCCGTCCCAGCACGTCCCGGGACCGCAAGCACTGCTGCGGGCCTCGCACGTATTGTTTCCAGGATTCACCACGGTCCCGGTGCCGCAAGCCGCCGGTCCGCAACCGCCCAGGGTAATGAAAGTACTGTTAAGCAAAAAAACCCCTACCGCAGCAAGCGGTAGTGAGGAAATTGGTTTCATCCGGCTCTTCATGAACGACCTCCTTTTGTTGTGGGGCGGGATCGAGGCTTATGCTAGCATAATGCCTAGATTTTGGCAAGGATATTTTAGGATAACCGGTGATAGTAAAAAGAGATATTTTTTGCCTAACATTAGCTTGATTTTACCTGCAAACTTGGTATAATCTGATAACTATGTGCTTTCGGCGCGTAGTGTGCTACGCTAGCTCGGCCTAGCTTTCTATCTGTTTCTCTATGTCTTTTTTCTCCAAATTATTTGGTGATCCTAATGCTAAAGTAATTGCCGGCATCCAGCCGATTGTGGAACGCATTAATGCCCTTGAACCTGCTCTCAAAGAATTGACCGCTGAGCAGCTTAAGGCTAAAACCCCGGAATTCAAAGAGCGCTTGGCTAAAGGGGAAACGCTTGATGATATTTTACCCGAAGCTTTCGCGGTCGTGCGCGAGATGTCGCGCCGCCTTACCGGCATGCGCCACTTCGATGTGCAGCTCATGGGTGGTATTGTGCTGCATCGCGGTAATATTGCCGAAATGCATACCGGTGAAGGTAAGACGCTTACTGCTACGCTCCCGGTGTATCTCAACGCACTCAGTGGTAAGGGCGTGCACGTGGTTACGGTCAACGACTATCTCGCTAAGCGTGATGCCGTGTGGATGGGCCAGATTTACGATGCACTCGGCCTTTCAGTTGGTATCATCCAGAACCAAATGGTTTCATATCGCTATAGCGCGCACGCAAGAAAAACTGATGAAACAGCTCCGGCTCTGGAAGTAAAACAGGTAGAAGAAACATCCAACACAGCGCAAAAATCCTTCAGTGAATTGGCCGAAGGTTCTCCTGCCGACAAAGAACGCGACGCCAAAGGTTCCTACAAAGTAGAATACGACTTTTTGGAATCATGCACGCGTCAGGAAGCGCACCGCTCCGACATCGTTTACGGCACGAACAACGAATTCGGTTTCGATTATCTGCGCGATAATATGTCCCAGTCGACCGGCGAGCAGGTTTTGCATGCCCTCAACTTCGCCATCGTCGATGAAGTCGATTCCATCCTTATCGACGAGGCGCGCACGCCGCTCATCATTTCCGCGCCTATGGAAGAGGCGACCGAGCGCTATTACCGCTTTGCCGAGCTTGTCGAACGCCTCGAAGAAAATACTGATTACAATATCGATGAAAAAATGCGCGCGGCAACGCTTTCCGAAAACGGTATTAAGAAAATGGAAGAGTGGCTTGGTATCTCGAATATTTATGCTGAAGGCGGCGTGGCGACCGTACACCACGTGGAACAAGCGCTTCGTGCCAAGGCGCTCTTTAAGCGTGACCGTGATTACGTCATCGAAAACGGCGAAGTGCTCATCGTTGACGAATTTACGGGTCGCAAGATGCCGGGCCGTCGCTATAGCGAAGGTCTGCACCAGGCCATCGAAGCTAAAGAGAAAGTTAAAATCCAGCGCGAAAGCCAGACCATGGCCACCGTTACGTTCCAGAATTTTTTCCGCATGTACGCCAAGCTTTCTGGTATGACCGGTACGGCCGTCACTGAAGCGGAGGAATTCGGCAAAATCTACAAACTCGAAGTAGTGGTTATTCCGGCTAACAAAGGTAAGCGTCGCGTGGATCATCCCGACCGTATCTACCGTACGCAGCACGCCAAGTTTAAAGCTATTGCCATGCGCGTCAAAGAGCTTCAGGCCAAGGGCCAGCCGGTTCTTATTGGTACGGTTTCAGTTGTCAAGAACGAGCTCCTTGCGCAGTATCTCGAGCAAGAAGGGGTTAAATTCGAAGTGCTCAATGCTAAGAACCACGAACGTGAAGGTGAAATCGTGGCCCAGGCCGGTCGGCCGGGTGCGGTGACGCTCGCCACCAACATGGCAGGCCGCGGCGTCGATATCATTTTGGGCGGAAACCCGGCAATTCCGGCTGATGCCGAGAAAGTCCGTAGCCTTGGCGGTTTGTTTGTTATCGGCACCGAGCGCCATGAGTCGCGCCGTATCGATAATCAGCTGCGCGGCCGTTCCGGCCGTCAGGGCGATCCGGGTGAAACGCAGTTCTATCTTTCAACTGAAGACGATTTAATGCGTATCTTTGCCGGTGATCGTATCAAAGCCGTAATGGAAGCACTCAAAGTGCCCGATGACATGCCGATCGAACAACGTTCGCTCACCCGTATCATCGAAAGCGCGCAGAAGAAAGTGGAAGGCTTCCACTTTGATACCCGCAAACACCTTTTGGAATACGATGACGTGCTCAATCGTCACCGTGAAGTGATTTACGGCAACCGCCGCAAAGTGCTGGCAAGCTATGACCGCGAACGAGCTGTCCTTACCGCCGGCGCCCCGGCCCTTACCGCCGAAGAAAAAACGCTCCGCGCTATGATTTTCGATTACGTCGAGCGCGAGGTTGAGCAGGTCGTTGCGGTGCACACGAGCGCCGAAGAAGGGGAGACATGGAACATGAAAGAGATCACTGAAACCGTGGCGACCATCTTTCCGCTCTCGACCGAAGAGCGCGAGGCTATCACGGCGTTCTCTACACGTCCTGAAGCGAAGCTCCATGCGGCTGAACTGCGCACCAAACTCATCGAGCACATACTCACACTCGCTCGTGCCAAATATGACGAGCTCATCATCCGCCCGTTCCAGCACCCAGAACTCATCCTTGAAATCGAAAAGCAGATCATGCTCCGCTCTATCGATAACCTGTGGGTTGAGCACCTCGTAGCGGTCGATTATTTGCGCACCGGTATCGGACTACGCGGGTATGGCCAGCGTGATCCGCTCGTCGAATACAAGAAAGAAACCTACCGCATGTTCAACGAGCTCTTGAGCCTTATTCAAAAAGAAGTGGTGTATACCATCTTTAAAGTCGGTATCGGCATGACACTCGCTCCGAGTGTTGTTGCTGAAGCTCAAAAAGACTACCAGGCTGCCGACGCTTCGACGGCAGGAGTTGCTCCTCACGATCACAACCACGACCATAATCATGCCCATGACGGCCACGATCATGCGCATGGACATCCGCACGCTCATGCAGCGCCAGCTTCTAAAAATCAGAATCCGCCCAAAGAAATGAATCGCAACGATCTCTGTTACTGTGGTTCGGGCAAGAAGTTTAAGAAATGCCATGGTGCCTAAATTATTAAAAAGGAACTTTACAACAGAGTTCCTTTTTAATTGACGAATCTATGCCTGGCATTACCGATACCAATAAAATCGACCTTATCGCCCGCACTAAAGATGGACGTGCTGAGCTGGTAATCGTCGAAGAACATCCGTGGACCGGAACCGAAGAGCGCCTCAAGATGTTTCTCGAAAAAATTAAAACGTATGTTGCGTACGCTCTCGGCGATCAGTTCAAGGAGATGTACCCGGATCTCGCTCAAAAAATCGTGACTATCAAGATTATGATGTTTCATGAGTTTGATCCAATTACCAAGAAATTGTTTGATGCCCTATCCGAGGATATCAACAAAAAATACCAGATCGTGATCGAATCAAAGATAATGGACATAAACAAAACCTAGCCTTCGATATCATGCGGAGTCTGAAAAATTTTCTCGTATCGTGTCTGCTGAATTTACTTTGCTCTTAGCCAGCTTTATATGCGTGAAAGCATGCGCTTAGATCCTTCTGCGATCGGTAGGACTGATAACGCACGGCTGCCATCTCGTGAGCTTGGTGAGATTTCCTCTGCGCCCAAACAAGAGAATGTTCTCAAAAACGAAGCAGCGCGCATGTTTGAACATGCCGATATGTATCGTTTGCCCGGGGATTCTTCGCTCACTGAAAAAGATTTTAAACGTTACTTTGAAAGTAATGCGCGGTTTGAGGAGCAGCTTTCGGAAATGTTGGTTGCGGGATTAGAAAATTCGGAAACACACGAAGCACTTTCAGCTTTCCGCATGCTTGTCCAAAAGGATTTTTTGGCTGAATATCCGGCGGTGCTTTCGTTCGTTAACCGTATGATCGAGTCTGGCGACTATGGTGCACAGCGCTTGATCCTCGATTATATTCCTGTACTCAAGCCCGAAGATAGGGGAAGGTACATTGATGAGATTTTTGAAAAAGGAAATATCGAATTACAAGAAAAGGCAGCTTCGTTTCTCAAATTTATTCCGCCTAATGAGGGTGAGAGGTTGCGTCGGAAATTAGGTCAAATCCTATGGAACTACTTGACGGAAAATCCAGCGCTCTACGAGTCACACGGTTTTCCTTTCGAGATAATAGACAATGTTCCTGAAGGCGATCGGAATAAAGCACAAGAGTATATCGCCAACTTAATCAAAGAAGCGCTCCGAGCGCCGTCATTATCGGATCGTCGGGGGTATGCATATCTCACCTGCGTGCTTCCTTCTGATATGCAGAAAAAATTCATAAACCAATATTTTTCCGACAAGAATACCAAGCTCACCTCGTATTTTTTGCGCGAGATGGGGTATCGGAAAGAGCGAGTTGACCCTGCTTTTTTTACCGGCTTACCAGAGGTTATTGAGCGCGGACTTAACGGAGAAAATGATGATTTTGCCGAGTCCCTTTCCGATTTGATCCCCCAAGCGCCGGTCGCTAACCGAGGGCGGCTTGTCGAACAGGCTCTTAGCTATCCGTCGCAACGAGTGCGTTCGCGCGCAGTCAGTGCCCTCCGTAGCGTCTCTTCTTCCGATCTTCCTTTGCTGGTCGATAAGTGTTTATCCTCGTCTTATAGTAAAGTGGCTTACACGGCTTTGGATCATCTCAATCGAATGGTTTCGGAAGAGAAAATTAGTCTTCAGCCGGCAGTGCGGCGCGTGGTAGAAAAAATGCTCGATTCGGACGATTATTCGGATTTTGTCGCTGGACTCGCTTCTTTTCCCCACCTTTCGCCATTCGATCAGGAATTAATGCTCGAAAAGGTTCCGAGTTTACTTGATACTTTTTTTAAAGATCCTGATATTGCTTTGCGTATTTTCAGGCATTTTCGTTTTGACGCGCTTCCGCATAATGTCTGCGCTTTGATAGACGTTCGGTTGCCGGAGCTCCTGAAAGAAGTTTTTTCTTTCCAAAACCGAGAACACTGGTCGCAAGCCTTACGGCTTATCGATCGGTTGCCGATGGTCGAAAAGGATTCGTTTTATGATCTAGCGGTAGGTACAATAAAAGAAACCTATGAATCGGGTAGTCTAAAAGACGTGGTCGCATTGCTTGGTGAATTATCGGATGAGATGTCCTCGGCATTCGCGAAAAAACTACCTGCAATTTCGCCGGTTTTAAGCGAGTATCTCTTGAGGAAGGCCTCGCACTCTCCTTTGTATAACAAGTTTCCCGAGCCGTTCACGAAAGAGGATTTTGCTAAAGACGGTTCGACAACTACGTTACTCGATCGTATTCCAGGTCTCGACAATGTATCACTGCGCGAACGGGTTATTATCCGACATATTGGGCCGCAATACTACGCCGTCTGGAAAAAGGCTTATGAAGCGATTGATTGCTGGAAACGGCACGGCTTTAACTATGTTCCGGTCGAACCGATCGTCGGCGTTTCGATGCCAGCACTAAATAAGCCGGTTGATGTATACACAAGAGTGATAAACGGGCCATCGGCCGCTCTATGGCTCGAGGACGGTGGGTTATATCAAGGCCGTATTGACCAACAGATCCATAGCATCAAGCTTGCTTTAAGTGAACTTGGTATCATCCATGGCCATGATTACCATAAAGGCAATTTCGTCGTGTGTTTCGAACGTGATGGCGCTTCGGGTAAACCGATCCTCACCGCGCCGCCACGAGTGTATGTGATCGATTTTGATCAAGCTACGTCTATTAAAGAAAAGAAATAAGAACTCGAAATGCCCAAAATTACCACCTTCAAAAATGATTCCTTCAAGAAAAGCCGCGGCGGTTATTCACGTTGGTTGTCTTTAAGGTGTGAAAAATGTCAGACTCCGCTCTTGACGTATCAGAAAGACGGGCCGGGAATTCTGAAGCGGTTGTATGTGGATCGAATCGTTTTTCCGACTGATTTCGATCCAAAGAAAAATTTAGTATGCGCTGGATGCGATGTGCTTATTGGCATTCTTATCGTATACGAGAAAGAAAATCGGCCAGCGTACCGTTTATTTGCGGAGGCGATTGAAAAGAAAATTATCAAAAGCTGTACTCTACCGAAATAATTTTTATGTTTACTACCAATCATCCTGATCCGCTCAAAATTCTCTCGTCTACCCGTCCATTGGTTGAAAATGCTCGCTTCGTTACCATCAACCCGGCGGCGATTGATGAATTTTTGGCCCACCTCAAACCAAAACTCACTGCTATCGCGGGGAGTTATGCCACTTCCCTCAAACATGGTGAAACGCTCGACGAAAGCGTGCAGCTCCTCTTTATCATGTCATCGGTCAACTTCTGTTTTTGGGCAGCGCCCCGCGAGAAGAAATGGAGTGTGGAATGGCCAGTGGGCGTGGTAAGCAAAGGCGGATTTTTCTCGCTTGTTAGCGTATTTAGACGAGCTTTGGCAACAGGAATGCCGCTCGCGGATGCAGGGTATCTTGCGACGTTACCCCTTGCGGATGCTGAGGAGTTATTTAGGGGTTATGACGGAACGAGTATTCCGCTTTTCGAGGAACGTGTCGCCAATCTGCGCGAAATCGGTCGGGTACTCGCTCTTTCGTACGAAGGAAAAGCGATGAATCTCATTGAAGAAGCCGGATTCGACGCGGTTAACCTGGCGACGCTCCTCGTCGAAGAATTTCCGTCATTCGCCGATATCGTTGCGCATGACAACGGGCGCTATATGTTTCTTAAGCGAGCTCAATTATTCGTTAATGACTTGGTGCATCTAGCCGAATTTTTTCCCGAATTTAAGCTTTTAAATACCGACCAGATCGTGACGCTCGCGGATTATCGTTTACCGCAGGTGCTCGAGCATTTCGGTCTTATTTCGTACGCGGATGATTTGATGCAGCGCTTAAAAGCGTATGACGAGCTTGCGCCAGGGAGTCGTGAAGAACTTGAAATCCGAGCGGCGACGATTTGGGCGGTTGAGCTTGTGCGTCAGCAACTCGGTGTGCCTGCTACGACGACGGTGGATACGGCCATCTGGCTTCTGGCCCAGGATTTGCGTGAGGACATGAAGCCGCATCATCGGACGCGGACAACGGCATATTAGTTCATAACCGTTGATTTTTTAAAACATAAAAGGAAGTAGGTCATACTTCCTTTGCAAAGAACGAAGGCGTGCCGGTCAGCGCAGCACGATGCTCATGGCGATGATCCAGAGCACGTACACGATGACGGTGCGCAGCATGAGCGGGATCGCCGCTCGCCTCCAGGCGCTTGATTCGACCTGGAGGGCTGCGCGAATCGGGAAGTTGGGAATGTTCCCGGGTGGGGTGAGCGTGCCGCCGAAGAGCGCCGCGAGCATGATGGCGATGATGATGATCGTCGCCGCCGCCATGCTCAGCTTCCCGTTCGCGATGAGCGGCACTACCAAGGCCGCGAAGACCTTGGTGATGAGTGCATTGTCGGCGTACCCCGATGCCGGCGCTGCCACCAGAAAGAAGAGCGCGGCGACGGCCAGCGTGGGCAGGTCGAGGGGGATGAACCCTGCAGCCCAGCTCACGAAGGGCGCCCCCACGGTTCCGATCACGTCGAGAGCGGCGAGAAGGGCGGCGAGGACGATCGGCTCCCACTTGGCCTTGGTGCGGTCCTCGAGCACCTTGTGCGGCAGATTGTCGTGGCGAGGGAAGCGGCTGCGCGAGATGAAGTAGTTGGCGATGCCCGTTGCCGCATCGACGAGGGCGAGAAGGATGTTCTCGCTGATCGCGATGTGGGCGGTGATCATGATGCCGAGGTGCAGGAGGGGCAGTGCCATCTTGTCCGAGAAGCCGAAGGGCTTGAGGATCGGGTACCGAGCCTCTTCCTTCATGAGGCTGAGCGCGCCCCGACTCGTGAAGAGCACGTAGATGAAGCAGGGGAGCCCGACGAGGGCCAGATAGGTCCCCAGCCCCCAGCCAAAGCTCGTCTGGAGCACACCCCAGACGATGATGACCGGGGGTGCGACGTACGGCAGGATGCCGTTGCCGCTACCGATGACGGCAGCGAGCTTCACCGCGAGCTCCGCGCGCTTGTCGGAGCGCACGCGCTCCTCGAGATACTTGACGAGCACCACGCTCGCCGCTGGCCCCATGAGGCTGGCCATGAGGCCACCTCCGACGAGAACGAGCCATAGGCCGCCGACATACTCGAGTGCCCGCAGGATGGGCTGCGTGTGGGGGGCGGCGATGCGAGCGGCCGCGAGAATGCCGAGCAGTGCCAGGCAGTTGTACACGACGGACGCATGGATGAGGAAGTGGCCCGTCGAGATGAAGACCGCGCCAAGCGCGATCACGCCGACGGCGATGCCGGCGTACTCACCCTCATCGGTGGTCTTGTGCAGAAAACGGATGAGGGACTTGTGCTCGCGCAGCCAGGTGCGAGGGCGGCCGATGATCATGAGGTCCGCCTTGGCGAACCCGAGCATGGCAGCGATCGCGGCCAGGAGGAGAAGTCCTCCGCTTACGACCGCGCTTCCATGCGTGAGCTGCACGGCGAGAAACGCTACGAGGCACAGAATCCCGAGATAGCACTCGAGGATTGCCTCCTTAACTCCAACCAGTGCATTGTCCTTGTGCGACATCGTTTTTCCCTCCCTTTATTCATGTTGTCAATGTCCGATGCGTTCCTTCGCCTGCGTTTTTTTCACAAGCGAATCGCAGTAGTTTATGTCTTTTTTCCTTCTTTGTCAAGAGCAAAATCCCTTTTATAATTCGACGTGCAACAAAAAAACAGACCGGGAAAAGGCCTGTTTTTTTGTGTTTAATCCGGTTTTTCTATTTTAATCATTCGTTCAAGCGACGAACGCTGTTCTTCGAGGTATTTAAGCTGGATCTTGCTCAGTACTTCGGGGTTGGCGAGTTTCGAAAGGACGAATTTCTCGTAATCCTTAATGGTTTCGTAATTAACTTCTTTGCTATGGATGCAGTTCTCGACTAGAATTTTTACCTGGTTTTTTTCGTTTTCGACGGTTATGACGCCGTTGCGCATGAGGAACACTTCTTCCCGTTCGTCGGTAACGCGAACGCGCGTTTTGGAGAAGAGAATGCTCGCGATGAGCGGTGCGTGCCCGGCAAACACTTCCATGTCACCGAGCTCATTATGGAGAAGAACGGATTTGACCGGCTCATTGAACATGATGCCGAGTGGCGTCTCGATGCTTAGGTTAAAGGTAGCGGACATACGAAGGCAGGTTATTTAGCGGCCATTTCTTTGTCGTGGCGAGCGATTACTTCGTCGATCGTGCCGGCCATGTAGAAATGCGCTTCGGCGATATGGTCGAATTCGCCGTCAAGAATCCTCTTGAACCCTTTGACGGTATCGTCGCGCTTGACGTACACACCAGGAACGCTCGTGAAGGTTTCGGCAACAAAGAAATTCTGCGTGAGGAATTTCTGGATTTTGCGGGCGCGGTAGACGAGCTTCTTGTCCTCGTCGGCAAGTTCGTCCATGCCAAGGATGGCGATGATATCCTGGAGGTCTTTGTAGCGCTGCAAAACTTTTTGCACGCGGGTAGCAACGCTGTAGTGTTCGTCGCCGACGATTTCGGGCTTGAGAGCAACGGAGTTGGAATCGAGCGGGTCAACGGCCGGGTACAAGCCCATGGACGCGAGTTTACGGGAAAGCACGATAGTCGCGTCGAGGTGAGCGAAGGTGGTGGCTGGAGCCGGGTCGGTGAGGTCGTCGGCCGGAACGTACACGGCTTGCACGGAAGTGATGGAGCCTTTGTTGGTGGAGGTGATGCGTTCTTGGAGCGAGGCCATTTCGGTCGCAAGAGTCGGCTGGTAGCCTACGGCCGAAGGAAGGCGGCCAAGAAGCGCGGATACTTCGGCGCCAGCCTGGGTGAAGCGGAAGATGTTATCGACGAACATGAGCACGTCTTTATTCTGGTCGCGGAAATGCTCGGCGATGGTGAGGCCGGTGAAACCGACGCGCAAACGGGCCCCCGGCGGTTCGTTCATTTGGCCGAAGACCATGGCGACTTTGTCCATGACGCCAGCATGCTTCATTTCGCCGATAAGGTCCGCTCCTTCGCGGGAGCGCTCGCCGACGCCGACGAATACCGAGTAACCGCCGTGTGCCATGGCGATGTTATGGATGAGTTCTTGGATGATGACAGTTTTGCCAACGCCAGCGCCGCCAAAGAGAGCAACCTTGCCGCCTTTGATAAACGGAGCGAGAAGATCGATGACTTTGACGCCGGTTTCGAAGATCGCGACATCGCGGCTTTGGTCGGCAAGGGCTGGCGGTTTGGCGTGGATCGAGCGGCGGGGAGTTTTATCGGTAATTTCCTTGCCGCTGTCGATGGGTTCGCCGATAACGTTCAAGACGCGGCCGAGTACGGCTTCGCCGACCGGAGCGGTGATCGTTTCGAGGGTATCGACTACCTCATCGCCGGCCGACAAGCCGTCGGTTGACGACATGGCGATCGTGCGGACAATGCCGCCTTCGAGGTGGGTCTGCACTTCGAGTGTGAGCGGTTCTTTGCCGGTGGTGCGCAAAGCGGAATATTTTTGCGGAGTATGGTCGGTAAACTGCACGTCAACGACCACGCCGACCGCCCGGGTGATGATTCCTTTGGGAAGGGTAGTATTCATAGTACAAAAAATAGATGGGAGGTGTTAGGTCGCTACTTCTACCGCAGCGCTACCGGCGGCAAGTTCGCAGAGCTGTTGCGTAATGGCAGCCTGGCGTCCCTTGTTGTAAAGAAGTGTCAGGCTTTTTACCACTTCGTCGGCAGCTTCGGTGGCCTTTTTCATCGCCACCATGCGGCTCGAGTATTCCGAGGCCTTAAACTCGATGAATCCCTGCAGAAAGAGCATGTGGGCCAGCTGGCGGGCAAGCACTTCAATGACGCGCTCGGTGTCTGGTTCAAAGATTATTTCCTGATCAAGAGCCTCCGGTTTTTTGGCTGACGGGGTTTTGAGACCGTATTCTTTCCAGCGCAGCTGGTCGGCGATCATTTCTGGTGAGAAGGGGAGGTACTGCTTAATGTTCGGAATCGTGGTGAACGGATTGACGTAGTGGGTTGAAACAAGGAAAACCTCGCGCACGTCCGAGCGGTTCCAGAGTTCGAGAATGCTGTCGATAACTTGGAGCGCTTCAAAGGAGTCGGTTTTTTCCGTTATTTCGGAAAAGTGCCGTTCTACTGGGTAGCCGAGGCGCAAAGCCGTTTCGTACCCTTTTCGGCCGATCGTGAACAAGATCCGTTTATTGAACGGCGTCTCTTTCCACGCGGCCGACGAGAAGAGTGTATCGATCATGCGCAGGTTGAGCGAGCCGCACAATCCTTTGTCTGAGGTAATGAAGACGAAGACGCGTTTGTCGGCTTCGAGCGGGGTCTGCGCGTACGTGAGCTCGCTTACCGACCCGCCGGCCATGCGTAATGCTTCGACAAGACTCCAGGCATAGGTACGGGCAGCAACCGCTCGTTTTTGGAAGGTCTTCATTTTGTTGGCCGCAACAAGCTGCATGGCTTGCGTGATTTTTTGCGTATTCTTCGTGGCCTGGATCTGTTTTTTGGTTTCGGCAAGAAAGGCCATACGAAGGGCGTTAAACAGCGAAGAAAGTTTCGGCGGCTGCCTTGAATCCGGCGGTGATTTCGTCGGAAAGGGCTTTGTCACGCTCGATGGCGCTGACGGTGCCGGCGTGCGATGCCTTGAAGAATTCGAGGAACGCTTCGAGTTTAGCCTGCACATCGGCGACCGGCAAGGCGTCGAGGTAGCCGTTCATGGCGGTCCAGAGGATTACGGCTTCTTCCGCGAGGGAACGTGGGCGTAACTGCTTTTGTTTGAGGGCTTCAACGAGGCGTTCGCCGCGGATAAGCTGCTTTTTCGATGTCGCGTCGAGTTCGGAAGCGAACTGCGAGAAGGCTGCCAATTCGTAGTATTGGGCCAAATCGAGCTTGATCGTACCGGAAAGTTTTTTGATGATCTTGGTTTGCGCTGCCGAACCGACGCGCGATACCGAAATACCGACGTTGATGGCTGGACGGATGCCTTTATAGAATAAGCCGGTTTCAAGGAAGATCTGACCGTCGGTAATGGAAATTACGTTAGTCGGAACGTAGGCTGAAATGTCACCAGCCTGCGTTTCGATGATCGGGAGAGCGGTGATAGATCCGCCGCCGTTCGCGGTGTTGAGTTTGACGGCGCGCTCCAAAAGGCGGGAATGGATATAGAATACATCGCCAGGGAATGCTTCGCGACCCGGCGGTTTGCGCAAAAGAAGCGACAGTTCGCGGTAAGCGACAGCGTGTTTGGAGAGATCGTCGTAGATGACGAGCACGTCTTTACCTTGTTTGAGGAAAAATTCTGCGATAGCAACGCCAGCGTACGGGGCCAGGAATTGCATGACCGCCGGGTCGGACGCCGAAGACGAAACGATCGTCGTGTAGTCCATAGCGCCGGCATCGCTGAGCGTTTTGATGACCTGAGCGGTTTTGGAATCACGCTGGCCGACAGCTACGTACACGCAGAGCATGTTCTGTCCTTTTTGATTGATGATAGTGTCGAGCGCGATCGCGGTTTTACCGGTCTGGCGGTCACCGATAATGAGTTCGCGCTGGCCGCGGCCGACTGGAATGAGCGCGTCGATCGCCAAGACGCCGGTTTGCACGGGCTGTGAAACCGACTCGCGGGCCATAACGCCCGGGGCGATGGTTTCGAGCGGCATGGCGGTGCCTTTTTCGAGTGCTTTGCCGCCGTCGAGTGCTTTGCCGACCGGTGAAACGACACGGCCCAAAATCTGCTCGCTTACTTTGATAGAGAGCTGTTTGCCGGTCGAGACTGCCGTGAGACCGACGCGCAAATCCGAGGAGTTGGTCATAGCAACAGCCACATTGATATCGCGGCCGATTTGCACAACGAGCGCTTCGATGCCAATCTCTTCGATTACCACCACTTCACCCATGGCCAGACCGGAGATATTGGCAATCTCGATGATATTGTCTTTGGCGGAAACAATAAGGCCGGCTTTTTTAGGAGCCGTAACGTCTACCTTAATCCGCTCGATCGCTTTATCGATCGAGGAGAGGAGCTGTTTTACATGATCGTTCTGAGCCATAGAATGCGAAAGTTAGGGAAGAGTTGCGTACGAACCGATCTGGCGCGCCCAGCTGACATCGAATAAGGCACCGTCTTTAAAGATGCGCATGCCACCCAAAAGCGACGAATCAACGGTGAAGGTTATGTAGTAAAGCGCACCTTCTTTGTTGAAATGGTCGCGAATGCGGTTTTTTTCTTCGGTAGAGAGGGGGAGAGCGGTTTGAACACGGATCCGCGAAACACCAGGGAAGCGCTCTGTAAAGCGGAGGATTTCTTTTTCAAGATCCTGTTCGCCGTGGTTGCGCAGTGCTTTTATCACCTCAAGAAGCGAAACTTCGTTTTTATCGGCACTGGAAGCAATGGATAATTCCCTTACTACGAAGCCCTGAAGAGCCTTAAAGAGGGAAAAATCCGTTGTCGAAAAGCGGCCGGTTGAGACGAATTTAATGAGCCGGATGCTATCTTTGCGCAGATCTTCACCTTCAACCGTCGAGAAATACGCGCGGAATGAGTCCGGATATGTTTTCCCTAGGATTTCGTCGATCTTTTTACGGCGCGCTTCGCCGGACGATGCAAAAACATCGTGGCGGATGAGCGTCTGCAGATCTTTGAGAAGGGCGCTGACCAGCATCCTGAGCATATTCTCGCGTTAAACGGTTTCAGCAAGCTCGTCCCAGGATTCACGGACGCTCTTTTGAATGGCATCTTTGGGTACTTTGTTCTTGAGTACGTCGGAAACCGTGCGCTCCATGCGGGTAATGATATCCTGCTCAACCTCTTTAGTAAGATTGTCTTTGAGAGCCTGAATTTGTTCACGCGCTTCGGCCATGAGGCGTTTGCGGTGCTCCTCGGCCTCAAGAACGAGCTCGCTCGCACGGCGTTCGGCCTCTACGCGGGCAGCGTTCATCTGCGCTTGCATTTCAGCCATCATTTTCTTGCTTTCCGCGTCGCGGGCTTTCATTTCGTGTTCGAATTTTTGTTTAAGATGCTCGGCTTCTTCTAGGTTGCTCTTAATCATTTCGCGGCGTTTGTCGAGGGCGTTCAGAACCGGCTTGTAGACAAATTTGGCGAGGATTAAAATGATAATCCCGAAGTTAACGAGGTACATGGCAACACCCATGAGATCGATGCCGAGTTTGCTGAGAACATCCATAGACTCCGTCGCTAAGAATAAATAGAAAGTTTGTTTTAGACGACAAACAGGATGATGAGCGAGATAACGAGGCAGTAAATACCGGTTGATTCACAGATAGCCATGGCTACGACCATGTTCGGAATGATGTTGTCTTTGACAGCCGGGTTGCGACCGATAGCTTCCATGGCCTTCGACGCCACATTACCTTCGGCGATAGCCGGAGCGATAGAACCGATGCCCATGCAAATACCTGCAGCGAGCACTTTGAATGCAATTGGATCCATATGGATTTCCTATTAAATAAATAATAAATTAATACATTATTTTAAGCAGCAACCGGAGCGGGGAGTGCGTTCGCGTTCTTCTTCTCTTCAGCAAGTTCTTCTTCTGAAACAGGGGGCAGCATGCCGGAAATGAACTGGATCGACAGGAGAGTAAAGACAAGCGCTTGGACAAAACCAGAGAAGATGCTGATGATCATAAAGGGAACTGGAACGATGAAGCGCGTATAGAACGACAAGCTCGAAATGACAAGGACAAGAACTTCACCGGCGAAAACGTTACCGAAGAGACGGAACGACATGGAAAGGACTTTAGAAATTTCACCGATAATATCGAGCAGGCCGAGGAAGATTTCGAGAATGGCATTACCAAAGTCTGCGAAAGAGCGAACCTTGAGCAAAGCTCCCAGCTTAATGTACTTGCCGATATGAGCGAGCGGGGAGTGTTTGAATGAAAGTATTTGGCCAATGATGATAACGAGCGCAGCCAAGCCCATAGTAAGCATAAGATCGGCGGTGGCGGTGCGCAAAATGGCTGAACCATCAAGTGTAACTTGATAGATGAGGGGGAGGGCCGAAAGCTGGTTTGCTACCGTAATAAGTATGAAGAGCGTCATGAGCAGGGGGAAAAACTTGCGGGCGCGTTTTTCACTGCCAAAAGCTGTTCTTACCTGCTCCATGATGAAGGTGATGATAAATTCCAGAAAAACCTGAAAACGGCCGGGGATAACTTTAACGGCACGCTTGGTGTAAATGGCTAGCACTATAAGGATGATGGTAATAACTCCCATGGTCACGAAGGAGTTGTAAATCGGAAAGGGCCCAATTTTGGCGAGCGGTGTTGCGGCGAGTGAAATGCCAAGATCCATATATACGCGTTAAAAAAACAAATTTACTTAAGATACTCCTTTACGGACATAGTGTCAAGTTCTTTTGCTTCTGGTGATACGGATGATTCCTTCATTTCCCGTTCGCGCTTGACCATGCGGCGGATAATAATTGTTGGTAAAGGGAAGGAAATGAGGATCAGGATGAAAATAAAAAAGGCTTTCTTATGAAAGACATAATCAAGCCCATAGCCGATCATTCCAAAAATGCCGATAACGATTGCGTTGACGAGGAAAATTTTGCCTCGCGTTTGCCACGTATAGCCGAGCATACCAAACAAAATAATCTTAGCATCACGCATGATAGACGATAATTGATTTTTTGGCAAGCCCCCCCATGTTGATGAATTCGATGAGTATTCTTCCTATCGGAATCGTTTTGCTGTTTATACTTATGTGGATAATCCCTTTTGGGAATATTTTTTTTCTGCTATGATGGAGTCCATTACAGTTTTATTTTTAACCGGAGGTGCTTTTAATTTAGCTATATGAACCAATCCGAAACCAAGAAAGGATTCTTGGAGGGACTTACCCCGGGGCAGGCATTACTCTTCGGGTTTTTAGTTTCTCTCTCTGTGCTGTCCGTGTCGCTTAACATCGTTTTGGGCACCATGCTCGCGCGGCGCGGTAACGCCGTAAGCGCGCCGACTGCCTATGGCGGTGGGGAACAGTACCCGACAGCAGGAGATCAGCCAATGCAGCCCACGACTCCGCAAACCTTTACGATTACGAAAGACAATCATATCCGCGGCAACTTCAACGCCAAAGTTACCCTGGTTGAGTTTTCCGATTTCGAATGTCCGTTTTGCAGCCGTTTCCACCCCACGCTTAAGCAAGTTATGAGCGAATACGGCGATAAAGTCCGCTTGGTTTACAAGCACTTCCCCTTGAGTTTCCACGCGCAGGCCCAAAAAGCAGCTGAAGCTTCGGAATGCGCTTCTGAGCAAGGTAAATTCTGGGAAATGCATGATAAGATTTTTGACAATCAGGAACAGCTTAGCTTGGCATCGCTCAAGCAGTGGGCTCGTGATTTGCGCCTTAATGGTTCTAAATTCGACTCCTGTCTTGATACGGGTAAGTATGCTGGCAAAGTCGCAGCCGATCTCTCCGAGGGTGAGCAGAAAGGTGTAAGCGGCACTCCGGCGACCTTTATCAATGGTCAGATGGTCAGCGGTGCGGTTTCATACGCCACGCTCAAGCAGATCATCGATGCTGAGCTGGCTAAATAAATAGTCTAAACTTCAGAAAAATCACCGGCATGTCGGTGATTTTTCGTTTCTAAGGCGTTGTGTTACGATATGCTTATCTTGAAAATATTTTATGAACCATGTTTCTTCGCCATCTCCGCGTGCCAGTACCAGCTCTTTTCTTTTGTCTCGAAAGGCGGTAATCCTTATGACACTCGGTTTTTTTGTCGCTTTATGGTTGCATTTTTTCTTGGTGCGGGGTGCGATTTTCGATGTTTTCGCCCCGTATGAACAGCAAGGAGAATATCTGGCTCTTAGAAACGAGCTACTTGATGAAACGACCGTCGGCATGTTCTTCTATGTGCTTCCCTTTTTGGTGCTTGTTGCGACGATAATGTTTTTGGTCGGGTGGCTTAGAGGCAGGCAATCCAAGATCCATGCTCAATAAAAATAAAACACGGATACGAGAGGTATCCGTGTTTTTTGTTTAGCGGCCTTTCATGCCGACAACAATCGAAAGCGTGCGCAGGAGAATGTTGAAATCGAGAATCGGGCCGCGGTGTTTGACGTAGTAGAGGTCGTATTCCAGTTTGCGTAGGTTTTCGTTAATCGTGCCATAATACGATTCGCGCACCTGTGCCCAGCCGGTGAGACCGGGTTTGACGAGGTGCCGCAAATGGTAAAAATGCACCTGATCGCTAATCTGATCCACGAATTCCGGGCGCTCGGGACGCGGACCGATGAAGCCCATATCGCCAGCAAGAATGTTGATGAACTGAGGCACTTCATCAAGGCGCGTGCGGCGCAAAAATTTACCAATCATCGTGATACGTGGATCATTGTTGGCTGTGAACTGTGCGCCTTGCGCTTCGGCGCTGCCGTCTTTGGCCAGCACTTTCATGCTGCGATATTTAACAAGCGTGAAATGCTTCCCGTTGCGTCCTACGCGCACTTGGCGGAAAAAGATGGGGCCAGGTGAGGACAATTTAACAGCAAGAGCGATAAACGGGAGCGTGGCTACAAAAATACCGCCAAGCACGATGGCTAAAGGGTAGTCGATGAGCATGCGGAAACGGTCGTAGATCTTTTTTTCTTGTTCGCGCAGGTTGGTGAGAAACCAAATGTCAGAGAAGGTGGCAGGTGAGATGCGGCCGGTAATGCTTTCGTAGAAGGTGTAGAATGGCACGACGGTCAGGTGGTCGAAAATATGCCGGTAAAGTTGTTGGGTGATGGTCCGATCTTCGGTTTTTTGGGGTGAAACGACTATAGTATCTGCGTTTTCTTGTTTGAGAGCTTCGTCTACGGAGATGTAACGCTTAAGAGGTGGTAGGGTTTCGGCCAGGTCGGTGCCGACTATGCCGACGGGTCGATAGCCGCGTTCTGGATGATTAAAAAGCGTTGTAATAAGAGTGCTCGTTTCATCGGTTGCGCCCACAAAAAGAATGCGCGTTTGCCACAGAACCGGAAAAACGAACCGGCGGTTGAACAAGCGCCAGGCGAAAAAAGCCGCAAAAGACAATATGACAGCTAAACCGAGAATCGTTTTAGGAGCGGTTGTGGCTGGGTTGACGAGATAAAAATACAGACTGCCGCCCAAAAACGTGGTGATAATACTGAAACCAGTCTTCTTGATGAGTAACAAGGTATTTCGGAATGTGGCCAGATCATAAAAACCACCTACAAACATACCGATTACCGTACCGGTGAAAATAGCGGTGAGGTGGGGGAGGAGTGCTTCATACTCACCTACGATTGAACCGGTGCGGCCACGCAGGAGGAGTGCTAGAAACCAAAAACCGTACCAAAAAAAACAATCACCGACGAGGATGAGAAGTTGTTTGAAGCGATACATACATGGTATAGTATAGCACTTATAGTACTCTTTTTGGCTAAAAAAACAAGCACTGCACCCTCGGTACCCTAAGCCGGATATGGTATTATGAGTTTATACCTTTTTTAACCTACCTACCTTGGCTTTTTACATCGTATGCCTAATGCTCCCATTTTTGAGAAAAAGAACGTTTTGGTGACCGGTGGTGCGGGTTTCATTGGTTCTCATTTGTGCGAACGTCTTTTGCGCGAGGCCAAAGTGATCTGTGTCGATGATTTTTCCAACTCCCAGCCCCAAAATATCAACCATCTCCTGCAGTATCCGGATTTTGAGTTCGTAAACGCCGATGTTGACAAGCCGCTTGATCTGGACCTTCATCCGGAACTTGATAAATTCAAGATCAAATTTCAAGGTGTACAAGAGATCTATCATCTGGCTTGCCCTACGAGCCCGCTCGATTTTGAACGCCTCAAGATGAAATCGCTCTGGGCCAATTCTTCGGCCATGATTAATACGCTTGATTTGGCGGCTAAATACCGCGCTAGTTACGTGTTCGCTTCAAGTTCGGTAGTGTATGGTCCGGCGCTCGACGATTCCACTCGTTTCCGTGAGTCAGACCATGGCATTGTTGACCAGCTTTCGGCCCGCGCCTGCTATGATGAAGGTAAACGTTTCGCCGAGACGTGTGTGGAAACATACCGTCAGGTGTATGGTCTTAACACCAAAATCGCGCGCGTTTTCACTACGTACGGTCCACGCATGCGCCTTTACCACGGTAATCTCATCATCGATTGGATCACCAATGCGCTTGATCACAAAGAGATCGTGGTTCATCAAGATGATGGTATTACGAGCACGTTATGCTTCGTTTCCGACATCGTTGATGGTCTTTTGCGCCTTATGGCTTCGCACGAAGACGTGCGTGTCGCCAACCTGGGCAGCGACCAAATGATCGACATGCTCGAAGTGGCCAAGCGCATCGTTAGCATGACCGAATCCAATTCTTCGGTTGTAATGGGTCCGCCGACTGCCGAAACCGGTATGCGCAAGGGTGCACCCGATCTTTCTTTCACCAAGGAGCGTCTCGGGTGGTTCCCGCTTGTTCCGCTCAAAGACGGGTTGCGCAAAACAGTGGATTATGTTATTGCCAATAAAGCAGCGGCCAATTTCCGCTAGAATATAAGTAATTTATGGGGTCCTACCCGGTCATCATCATTGTTCCAGCGTTCAATGAAGAACGCCATGTCCGTCGCGTGGTGAGCGGTCTTAAGCTCGCCGGTTTTGACGATGTGGTGGTAGTGGATGATGGCTCGCACGACCGGACAGCCTACGAGGCGCGCTTAGCTGGAGCGGTCGTTATCCGCCATGTCATCAACCGTGGACAAGGCGCTGCGCTCGAAACTGGTAACGAATACGCGCGGGCACGCGGTGCGGCCTGGGTAGCACATATCGACGGCGACGATCAGTTCAATCCGGCCGACATCGTATCGGCCTTGGAGCGCGCTCGCAAAGAACAAGCAGATGTTATCATCGGTTCTCGTTTTCTGGATGATCGCACTAAGCTTCCTTTCACCAAAAAGCATATCGTCTTTCCTGTTGCTCGGCTCATCAATACGCTGCTTACCGGTGTAAAGCTTACGGACGTGCATAATGGCTTTCGGCTGTTTTCTCGCCGGGCACTTTCTACGATCAGTCTCAAACACGACGGCATGGCGCACAATACCGAATTCATTGCCCAGATCAAACGTCATGGCCTTGCTTTTGTCGAGCATCCGGTCGAAGTCCGTTATCACGAATACGGCCAAGGTTGGCGCGCCGGGTGGCGCATTCTCAAAGATTGGTGTGTTGGCTGGTTCGTAAGCTAATCACGTATGTCCGGCATTCAAATTCTTCTTCTCACCTTGGCTATCGGCGCATGGTGGGGCGTGTGGAAAAAATACCGTAGCTCAGCCATTAGCAGAAGTGCATTCGCCGCTTGGTCATGTGTGTGGATTGCGGTTAGTATTGTTGTCATTCGGCCCACGCTTACATCACGGGTAGCTCTTTTTCTCGGTGTCGGCCGCGGTGCAGACGTAGTGGTGTATGCTGCGCTTGCCTTGATTTTTATTTTTTTATTTCGCTTCTCCATCGCGCTCGAAGAAATGCGGCGAGAAATTACAGCTCTGGTGAGAATCATGGCTTTGTCTTCTGCCGCTCCTGCGCAGGCATATGATAAGGATCCTGCTCGATCATCGAAACAACCACCTCAGCAGTCTGTATGAAATTGGCGCACGTAACAGTTAATTTTCCACCGCACATCGGCGGTATAGGCGAGGTATGCTTCGGAGAGGCGCACGGACTTTCGGAACGCGGCCACGATGTGACCGTGTTTTCGTTACGACATGGTCCGGAAAGCCGCTCTACCACGCCTTTATCGCAGGTTAAAACCGTTTTTTTATCACCCCTTCTGCACGGGGGTGATGCCGGTCTCGTTCCGCAACTCCTCAGCGCGCTTAAAGGTTTCGATTTAGTCCACTTGCATTATCCCTTTTATGGCGGCGCGGAGTGGGTGTATGCGCGGAGTTTGTTTGCGAATAGCCCTTATATCGTCACGTACCACATGGATGCGCAGCCGCCGCTTGCCTGGAAACGTTCGGTACAGCGTTGGTATGATCGTTTTTTGTCACCACGCATCATGAACCGGGCCGAGCGGGTGATAGCAGTTGATAGTAAATTTTTTGCCACTACGGATTTAGGAAAGTGTATTTCTCCAGATAAAGTAGTAGAGCTTGCCAATGCCATCGATGTAGACACGTTTTATCCGCGTGCACCTGACTGGGGGATGGTAGATCTTGAAGGGTGGGAAAACAAGAAAATCCTCTTGTTCGTAGGCAACCTCCTCGCCATCAAGCGTGTTGATTTGATTATTTCCGCTCTGCCAGGCCTGCCTCCGGATGTGGTGCTTGCTGTTGTTGGAGGTGGTGTGGCCCAGGCGCAGTACGAAGCCTTGGCGCAGCGTTTAGGGGTAGAGGATCGCGTGCGGTTCGTGGGGCCTTGCTTCAATCAAAAAAAAATATCGTATTATTATAGTTTGGCGCATGCAGTCGTGGTGCCGTCGGACTACGAATCGTTTTCGTTGGTGACTGTTGAGGCGCAGGCTACGGGAGCAGTGGTAGTGGCGAGTGCAATTCCGAGCATTACGCACAAGATTTCACCGGGCATCGATGGTTTTTTGTTTGCTCCCGGGTCGGTAGAAAGTTTGCAAGAAGAACTACGCAAAGCGCTTAGCCTTAGCCGTGACGAACGTCGCTCTTTTGCGCAACGTGCTCGCGGGCGTGTTGTGGAACGCTATGGCCTTGCGTATCATCTGGATGAGCTGGAGCGTGTTTACGGTGAGGTGCTAGCCGAGATGCGCAACCGCTAATCTTTGCATATGTCGTTTGATTATCAAAAAAATATTTGGGGCAGGGGGATGGCGCGCCGTTCGTGGAGTTCGCCGACGAGCATCCGTTTGCGCCAAGCCGAAATGGCCCTTAAAGGACTCAAACCGGGCGCGCGCGTGCTCGAAGTGGGGTGTGGCGCCGGACAATTCATTCGTGCCATCAAGCACTATCACCCAGAACTTGCTTGCACCGGCACCGATATCAGCCGCGAGGCTATTGCGCTCGCCCGCCAGACGTACGACGGGGTGGCGTACGAAGTATCAGAACCGTACACATTACCTTTTGATAACGAGCGGTTCGAAGCTGTGCTTATCTTCGATGTTTTAGAGCATGTTGATGATCCGCTGCGTTTCATGCAAGAAGTCAGCCGCGTTCTCGTCCCGGGCGGTACACTTTATGCTTTTGTGCCGTGCGAGGGTGATTCATTGTCTTTGTGGCATTATCTAACCAAACTACGCATAACACCTCGGCTTACAGAGCAGTATGCCGGGCATATCCAAGCCTTTAGCCGCACGTCACTTGCACAGCTTATGAACGAGGCTGGTTTCCAAAAAAAACACGCGCGCTACAGCGAGCACTTACTTGGTCAGATTATCGGCGTCGTGTCATTTATCGCCACCGATCGCGCGGCCAAGGCCCGGGCAGCACAACATATCAATAACGAAGAGTATTTTTTGACGAGTAAACTACAGCAACGGTCACCGGTCGTTGTTCTTAAGCAGTTCATCAATACCCTTATTTTTTACGAGTCATTCTTTTTGCAGTGGATTCCGTCGCCGAACGTACATGTGGTGTATACTAAAACGAAGTAGTCAGCTCATAGTTGAGAACGACTTAATAGAATACTAATGCTAGTCCATCTTTGTATGCCCAAACCATCTTCTGCGCGTGTTGTCGATCTGGCGCGTCTCGTGCGTTATTTCATTCTTACTTCTACTACCCAGGCCGGCAGCGGGCACCCCTCATCGTCGCTCTCTGCTACAGATCTCATGACCACACTCATGTTTGGTGGCTTCTTTAGAGCAGATCTCGAGCGGCCTGACGCCATTCATAACGATCGATTGATTTTTTCCAAAGGCCACGCAGCGCCGCTTTTGTATGCGCTCTATGCCGCTGCCGGCAAAGTTTCTTCCCAGGAATTGTCTAGATTGCGTGTTTTTGGCAGCCCGCTCGAAGGTCATCCGACGCTCGCGTTTCCCTATACCGAAGCGGCCACCGGTTCGCTGGGGCAGGGATTGTCCGTGGGCGTAGGCATGGCTCTTAATGCCACTATGGAAAAATTGACGTATCGTACCTACGTGCTGCTTGGTGATAGCGAAATGGCCGAAGGTTCCGTATGGGAAGCTATGGCTGCGGCCAGTCACTACCAGCTCAGTAATCTTATCGCGGTCCTCGATGTTAACCGCCTCGGACAGCGCGGCGAGACCATGTATGGCCACCACGTTGAAGTGTATGCAGAGCGCGCTAAAGCGTTTGGTTGGGAATCAATGGTAATCGACGGCCACAATCTCGAAGAAATCGATCGGGCTTTTACGGCGGCGCAAACATCGAGCAAACCGTTCATGATTGTGGCTAGGACCCTCAAGGGCAAAGGCGTTTCATTTATTGAAAATCAAGAAGGTTGGCATGGTCGCGCGCTTAAATCCGAAGAATTGGAACGGGCATTGACAGAGATCGGGGATGTTGATGGCAGCCTTCGTGGTATCGTTGCGAGAAGCGGCGAAGAAGTGGTGAAACAATCTCCAAAATCGCGTACCAAGCTCAGCTCTGGAAACGAAGGGGTCACTTCGCTGTCGCTCGTAATGATAGACTTTAAAAATGAAAAAATTTCTACCCGTAAAGCGTATGGCATGGCGCTCGTAAATATTGGTGCCAAAAATGATAAGGTGGTCGCCTTGGATGCGGAAACGAGCAATTCGACGTTTGCTGAACTGTTCAAAAAAGCGTTCCCCGAACGCTTCGTTGAGATGTTCATTGCCGAACAGAACATGGTCGGCACAGCACTGGGACTCTCGCGGCGCGGAAAAATCCCATTCGTCTCGACGTTCGCGGCGTTTTTCAGCCGGGCGTTCGACCAGATTCGTATGAGCCAGTACTCGGCTGCGAACATCAAGTTTGTCGGCTCTCATGCCGGCGTATCCATCGGCGAAGACGGTGCTTCGCAGATGGGGCTCGAAGATATTGCCCTGTTTAGAACCCTCCACGATTCCGTGGTTTTGTACCCGAGCGACGCGGTTTCCACCGGGGCGTTGGTGAATCTCGCGGCCGAGCATATCGGCAACGTGTATATCCGCACGACGCGCAAAGACCTGCCGGTTTTGTATAGCGCTAAAGAAAAGTTTAAAATCGGTGGTAGTAAAGTCCTTCGTGCAAGCGGTAAAGATAAAGCAACTATCATCGGCGCAGGCATTACGCTTCACGAAGCGCTGACTGCTCATGAAGTACTCGCTAAAAAAGGGATAGCGGTGCGAATTATTGATCTCTACAGCATTAAACCTGTCGACACAAAAACTCTTGCTCGGGCGCTTGAAGAAACCAAGGGTATTATCGTGGTCGAAGACCATTATCCCGAAGGCGGCATTGCGGAAGCTGTTCGGAGCGCGTTTCCGGAGCATAAAAAACCAATTATTTCGCTTGCTATCGGTAAATTGCCGCGTAGTGGAAAACCGGAAGAACTTTTGGCATACGAAGCGATCGATGCGAAGGCGATCGTGAAAGCGGTACAAAAAATTCTTAAAGCATAAAGCGACGCAGGTGCGTCGCTTGGTATCTTTTTTCATTCAGCTTTTGGACGTGATTTGGCGCAGTTCGCGCTTGACGGCCAGGTTGGGCTTAAGCTGGGCGAGCTTCTTAGAAATCGTTTTGGCTGCTTCTGCGGCCTGGTCGGTGCGCGCTTGATCGATTTTTTCGATCTCCGCGTCGATGTTCTCGACGAGCTCTTGGTTCTTGAGGTTCTCGGCCTCTTTCTTGAGCCTGAGAAGCGTCCGATATTCCGCGGCGTAGTCGTCCTGCGGACCGATGCTCGCGAATCGGCGACGGAGGTTTCTGGTCCACTGTACGGGCTGGAGCGGGGTGGTAAGCACAAGCTTTATGCCCCACAAGGCGTAGGCGGTCAGGTAGCCCGGCAGCCAGAGTAGATACAGGAGCCAGCCGCCGAGGGATTGGGGTATTTGGCGGAAAGGATCAGACTGTGGATCAAAGCCTGGTTCGATTAGCCTTTTTCTCGAATCGTAATCCCAACGTTCGACTAGTCCAATGCGACCGATACCAAAATATCCTGCCGCACAACCGAGCGAGAAGAGTGTCCAGAGCAGCCAGTTCCACCAGGGAGGGATGGGAAGGTAGGGGGCAGGCTCGGGCGGTAATGAAGTAATAGTTGCGACTGATTTGTACTCCTCGGGTATTTCTTGGGAAGGGAGCGGAGTGACATATTCTTGTACGCCATTAAGCAATTGCCTTAGGCGTTCTGAGTTGTCGAGAGCTTTGAGCGGTTTGGCATGCTCGCAGCTTCTTCTGGTTCCGCTTTGTGAACAGTGCAGGTATTTTTCCGACACCTTTTTAATGCTTGGCTCCTGATAGATTGAGTCAAGCGGCCAGTGGCGCACGGCGATAATCTTGGTGCTCAAGTTATAGGTATCGGCATCACCAGGCCACTCGCGGTAGTTCGGGTCTGTCAAGCTTTTTTCAAAGTGGTGCTGCAGGACGGTTTTTTCCATGTTTTGCCGCCATGCTTGGTATGCCTCCCACACCTCTTTTTTCTCTTCCCAAGCGTCGTGTGCGGGATTGTTTAGGTATACCTTTTTGGTGATGACTGAACCCGCCCCCACCATCATTAGTCCGCATACGAGGCCGCAGAGCGTGTTTTTCCAATACTTCGCACGTCCAATTGTGGGCATGAAAGCCTCCTGTAGATTAAAAGGAACGACTGTTCCTCGGTTAGGGGAACAGTCAACCGTACTCTTTATGCTCAAGAAAGTCAATAAAAGCGATACGGCTAGGTATCGCTCTGATGATTTAGCGAGGAATAACGTTGTGTTCGCAGCATCCCTGTGGTCCGCACCAGAAATCGGCGGCGCAAGTTACGGTGGCTGTGCAGGCGAGCTTCTGGCAATGGCCGATAAACCGGAGGCCGTGGCGCGCGTTTGATGAGGCAGCCCGACCAATTCCACATTTAACCCAAGGCAGAGTATTTTTCCATCTCTTTTTTGAACTCATCTACCGCTTTGTCAAAAAGCTGGTAGCCTTGGTTTGTGGCCTTTGTGTAAGCGGTGGCATCGGTGCCGTAAAAAATGTCCCCATTGCGCCGGCTTCCGCAACTGTGCACCGAGGCCATGAAACCCTTGCCGTGGAAACCCCGGACGTGATGGATGTCGAGGGTGAACGTGTCGTCCCGCTTTACTGCGGAATCCGCGGCATGGATAACATTGAAGTTGATCGTCGCCATTTCCGTGGAATGTGTTTCATCGCGCCAGACCCCTTCATTGCCGAAAAGTGCCATCGTCTTCCTCCTTGACCGTCATCCGGCCGTTAACGAACTGACAGGTAAGTATATGTATTTTCTCGGAACTTGTCAACTTTAAAGACATATCTATTTACACAGGAAAGGGTGTTTATGCGAAAAAATTCTGAGCCTGCACAAAAAACAAACAACCTCGGTTAAGAGGCTGCTTGTTTTGTTCCGAGACTAGGATTCGAACCTAGATAACAAGATTCAGAGTCTTGTGTCCTACCATTAGACGATCTCGGATTGTAAGCTGTAAGGCAGCTTATTTTTTGGCGGTAAAGAGCACAGTCGGCGGACCGTCGGCTTTGCGCCGTGTGTGGTCGAAATCATGTAAACTGTCCATGATTGTAGCATACGAATACCGATAGTCAAGCCCTTTTTCCAGTGCCGAATCATTGACGATAAACTCCTCTTTTTCGTCGTCAAAACCCACTAGCACCATGACATGAAAGTACGATCCGCCCTGGCGCCAACGGTGCTGAGGATTGTTAAGAGTATAGCCGTAATGGAAACCGATTACTGGCCGACCGGCAGCGAGCTCTTCTTTGATATCTTCAATGGTAGGATTGCGGACGATGGTCGCGGAAAACGAGGTGTTGGCGGCGATGATTTCTTGCGTTCGCTCGGCATTGGAGTCGGCATTACCACCGTAACGCGCGTCTTGCCAGGCAAAAAGCTGGCGCATGAGCGCTTTAGCTTTTACTTTGGTGAGTTCCTCTTCGCCTTTGTACCAGGCGTCCACCATGGTGACGGCTGCTTCTTCGCATGCGTTGTTCCATGGCGCTACCCACTGACCGTCCGGAACTTCGGGTGTAAACGGCACCTCGAGGTTGGCGGACGTCGTGGTTGGGGTGGGGGAAGAGAGGTGGACCTCGAAGGGGATAAAACCGGCCTGGGCAGCCAGAAGGAGCCCAATCGCGGAAAGAATAGAAGGCATAGATTACGAGACTACAGCCCCGCCGAAAGCGGCTGCCAGATCTTCCGCGTTCAGGCCGGGTGAAACGTGTTCGGTTGGGGCTTTGGAAGTTCCAGGTACATGTTCGGCGCTGAAGTGAAAGCGGCCGCCGTAGCGCTGCTCAAGGACACTTTCAATGAGTTTTTTATTTTTGGTTTCATTGAGTTTTTCGGCGTGGAAAGCGTACGCGACGTTCAAAGTGAAACTCGGGCCGGAGAGTTCTTTGGGAGCAGCCATGTTGAGAATAAAGGTGAGCGACGGACTCTCCAGGCCAATCGTTTTGACGATCTCTTTCCAGTCGCGCTGGATGGCTTCGAGCGTAGCTGTTGAGGGTCCGGTATCAGTAGAGGCAGTAGGGGGAATTGTTGATGTTGGAGTAGAAGGAGACGAAGTTGCTGTAGGTGCGGATGGTGTTGAAATTGGCGTAGCAGGTCCGGTAAAAGGTTTTTCGGCCGGTTTTGTTCCTGGTACGGTTTGAGGGGTAGGACGCGCGGCTCCGGTCGATGGCAGAGTTTGAAGTTGGATTTTTGGTCTCTGAACATACTCCACGGCCAGAAGTTCAAGCGGCAATTCGGGAATGGGTGATGTTTTGATCTGGAGTCGCCGTTCCAGTAGTCGATCGACGAGAAGGAGTACCTCGTCAACGGTAAAGAGTTCGAGTGCCTTTTCCAGGCGGGCAATGGTCTCCTCGTCGAACGTGCCGTTCCAGTTCTTGGTTTCTTTGGTGATTTTGGCGGTGAGAATGGTGCGGGCGATATCAATGAGCTGTACGGCAAAATAATCGATATTAAGACCATTGGTCACGAGTCCGGCCAGATAGCTGATCGCAGCTTCGGGGGTCTTTTTTCCCACATGTTCGATGAAAGTGAGGACCGCTTCGGTGGTGAGAGGTGGAAGAACGGTTTCTACATCCGCGGTAGTAACCGCACCGTCGTGCGCGAGGGTTAAAATTTGCCCCAGCATGCTTTCGGCGTCGCGCAAGCCGCCTTCGCATTTGATGATGAGCCGGTCAAGAACGGCATCTTCCACCTTTACTCCTTCTTCGGCGATGAGTTTGTGCAGGCGTTCTTTGATGGCTCCTGGCTTGATTTTCTTGAACGTGAACCGCTGGCAGCGGGAGAGAATGGTGGCGGGAAGCTTGTGGAGTTCGGTTGTTGCGAGAATGAAGAGCGCGTGGGCGGGTGGCTCCTCGAGCGTTTTAAGGAGGGCGTTGAAGGCACTTGTCGAGAGCATGTGCACTTCGTCGATGATAAAGATTTTGTAGGGCGAGCGGGTCGGCTTGAACTGCGCGTTGTCGATGATATGTTCGCGTACGTTATCGACACCGGTATGCGAGGCTGCATCGATTTCAATCACGTCCACGCTGCGCTGCGCAGTAATTTCTTGGCAGGAGGTGCAGGTATTGCAGGGTTCAAAACTGTCTTTGGCCCGGTTTTGGCAGTTGATGGCTTTGGCAAAGAGACGAGCGGTAGAAGTTTTGCCCGTGCCACGCGGGCCGGAAAATAGGTAAGCATGACCCAGGCGGTTAAGAAGAAGTTCGTTGGTGAGGGTCTGGCGGATATCATCTTGGCCGACCAGATCGGCAAATCGTTGTGGGCGGTATTTGCGGTAAAGCGTGGTCATAGACGAAAAAGTGGGTAAGACTCTTGGGCTATTGTAGCCAGAAATACGATGCCTGACAAATCGTTCTCAATGTTGTTTTCGAAACCTTTTACGGAGGCTGTGGAGGAAAATTGACAGGTTTTATGGTATGTGATACATAGTATGTGAAACCTTCCAGAGAGAGGTGTGCGATGAACAGGATGAGTTTCTCGTGGTTGTGCGGCGTGGCACTGCTTGCCGCTTGCGCTGTTTCCCAAGAAAACGTCGTGCCGAGCGCTGCGGTTTCCGTTGTCGAATCCGTGGCCACATCAGAAAAGGAGATTTTCGCCCGAGCGCGCCCGATACCGACCAATCTACCATCCGTTACGGCGTATGATTCCGCGATCCTGCGGGTTGTTACTCAGCCGGTTGATATTCTTCTGCCCCCGTACGATGTGGGCGAAGAAGATAAAAGTCCTACTATTACCCGCAAACCCGCCACGCAGATTGAAGTTGCCTGCGTGAAGGCGCACCGGCTCGATTGGCAACAAGAACGCGGCGATGCGTTCTCCATCGGCATCCTCTGTGATGAGGTGCCGGTTGCCATCATCAGGAATCGAGGGCGGGGAAATGCCCTCACCGTGCTTGGTCGCTATATCGAACCCGAGGGCAATCGTCTGAAGATGTACTACGCGAGCCATGAAGGCGTCGATGTTATTGCGTGCCTCAATCCGCGTTCTTGCCACTAGCCCTTTTTATCTCCATCTCTAAGCCTTTCTATGGAAAGGCTTTATACAAAACACCCTGACCGAATGATCAGGGTGTTTTGTTTTTACAACGTTGCTTCGCTTAAATCTACATTGCTTGGTTTGGATACGCCGAGTGCGGCGCGTTCCATGATTTCGGCGTTTACCACGTCGCGGGGGCGGCCGTACTTGAGGCGCGAAAGTTCCTTGATGGCCGCGGCGAGCTCTTTGTTACCCGGTTGCGGCGGATACGTCATCATATTGAACGGTTTGGCGGCAGTATTGTCGATGAGGAGTTTGATGTAGGCGGTAAACTGCTCCACGTTCACGAGGTCATAGGCGCCAAAAACCGGCGCGAATTCTTTGGCGAGGATTTCGGCATCCTCCACGCCGATACGGAAACTGACGAGCGTACCTGCGTTACCGAGCACGGCATCGCGTACCGTAGTTTTGCCCTTGTTGTCTTCGAGCTGCTTCATGTACTGGTGCGCGATGATAAGTTCCAAACGGTATTTGCGCGCTTCAGACAAAATGGTGGCGATGGAGTCGGTAATGAAGTTCTGAAACTCGTCGATATAGAGGAAGAAGTCGTGGCGTTGTTCTTCGGGGAGTGCGGCACGTTCGAGCGCGGCCATCTGGAGTTTGGATACGATAATCATGCCGAGCAGGTTGGCGTTGATTTCACCCACCAAACCTTTGGCCAGGTTGACAAGCAAGATTTTCTTTTTGTCCATGATATCGCGGAAGTTGAAACCGGAACGCGTTTGACCGATGATGTTTCGGACCATTTCGTTTTCCACGAAGCGGCCGACTTTCGAAATGAGGTAACCAAGCATTTCGGATTTATGGAAGTCGGACGTTTTGGCCATTTCTTTTTCCCAAAAGGCGAGCACCATCGGGTCCTTGAGTTTCTTTTTCCACTTTTCCACGAAGGCATCGTCGGTGAACATGCGGGGGATTTCCACGATGCTGCCGGGGTTTTCGAGATCCGCCATGAGCGTCAACATGACGTTTCTCATGTTGTGCTCGAACATCGGGCCGATCATGGCCGGATCCGATACCATCTTGTAGAAAATGGAGATCATTTCTTGCGTCACGAAGTCTTTCTGTTCCTCGGTGCGCGCTTCGAGCATGTTGAGACCGATGGGGCGCTCGATGTCTGATGGATTAAAGTACACAACGTCGTCGGCGCGCTCTTTGGGCACGTGCTGCAAAACGTATTCCACGAAATCGCCGTGCGGATCGATGACACATACGCCTTCACCGTTAATAACATCTTGCACGGCCAGGTTCTGGATGAAGACCGATTTACCGCTACCGGATTTACCGATGACGTAGAGGTGGCGGCGGCGGTCGGCACGCTTCATGCGTACAATGGTTTCTTCGCCGCGATAAATTGAACGGCCAAGGATAATGCCGTCTTTCGGTATATTGATGGGCGGGGGGGCCTTACGGGCGCCGAGCCAGTTGACGTGGGGGGTTTCGGTGGAAGCCGTGGGAAGGTGCCAGAGGCTTGCTAGTTCGGTCGTATTGACTACCATGTAGTGGTCTTCGCGCATGGTGCGGTAGATGGAATCTTCGATGAGGCGGTTGGGATTTTTGGGGATGGCAGCGGTAAGCGTGTTGCCGTAACGGTAGATGTTGTACTGACTGTAAGCGTTGATGATGTTTTCGAGGTTCATCATGGCCTGCTCTTTGCTCTCCGACGAGCTGACCAGACGGATCGTAATTTCAAGCCCGCCATGGCTCATTTTTTCTTCCATGCTTTTTACCATTTCTTCTTCCATCTGCGTGGGGCGGTACGGATCTTCGCCGTCTTTTTTCTTGCTGTCTACCGCGGGTTTAAAGCCCTGGTACCATTTTTTCTTGTCCATGACGCTTTCCACTTTTTTGCCGGCACGGATATCGCGGATCTTGGCCACGCCTTGCTTGCGCCATTCGGATGATGCTGGGCGGATGACGTACTGGATAATAGCACCTTCGTTGTCAGTCAGTTTGCTGAGCGGGTTAAGGAGCGATACCAACGGGTCGCTTTCGATTTTCTGGTAGTTTTTAAGCGGAAACGCGGAATTGTTCTTGAGCCATAAATACGCTCCGACCACCACGCTTTTAGGTTTGAAAATATTATAGTCGGACTCTTCGGTGATTTCGGCGTGGGGGTACTGGGCGTGGATCTGCTGCTCGATGAAATCGCGGAATTTAGCAGGAACGGCGACGTAGAAGGAGATTTTGCTGTCTTTGACGACAATCTCGAACGAACTATGATCATTCCTGCCGTGTAGCCAGGATTTTTCCGGCTTAAGACCTGCGAGTGCGGCAAAGAGCGTTTCGCACACCGCGATCTGCTCGCGGATCTGGTTGATGTTTTCTTCGCCGCCGCCTCCGCCTGCCGAGTCGGATTTGCGTTCTTTGGGCACGCGGATGAGGAGTACGGTTTTATTGAAGGCACGGCTTTTGCGCGCCTTGCTGTGTAAAACGGCGCGGGCGATGTAGAGCCCGGCTACGGCGAGCAAAATGAGCACGACGACCCCTCCGGCAACAGCCACGCCGAGCATAACGGTTTTGTTATCCGTAAGCGACGAAGCGGAAAACGATGATAACGATGATATGAAAGAAGAAATAGGGTCCATACGAAAGTGACAGAGTAAGGTACGGTAGCCGTAGTGTACCACGAATGAGGGGTTTTTGATAGGCAAAAACAAGCCTGTTTTAATCCAAAACGCCCTCGGGCGAGGGCGTTTTGCAGGTTCTTTATTCTTTGTTGACGAGCTTCATAAGGCGGTCGGTTTTTATCTTCGCTTCTTGCTCGAGGAAGAAGCGGTTGACGCCCGGTAGGATTTTGAGCCACTCGAAGATGAGAGTGAATATTTTTTCGACCTGCGATTTGCCGGAAGCAAGAATTTCGCGAATGGCGCGGGATGTTTGTTCGCCTTTGATTTTAAAGGCTTCTTTGGCGGTGGGGGAGAGCTCGCGGTATACGTCGCCGATGTTTTCTTCGAGGATTTTTTCTACTTTGACGGTGATTTCGTCACGGGTCGCGGGAATCGGGGGTGGGGTACGGCGCAGCGGATTGAAGCTCCGCTTCTGACCGGTTTCGGCGGCCTTGCCCGGTTCTTTGCGTTCTTTTTCGCGAGCGGTTTCTCGTTGTTCGCGCGGTTTTTCTTGGTCGGGACGCTTAAGATCACCGGTCTGTTCCGGTTGGTTCATTACTTTTCGTTCGGGTTGCGGACCGAGTTCGGTAGGCATAGTGGGAGTAGTATAGCACGTTGGCCTCCTCGCCAAAAGTGTAGAGGCAACTTCTAGCAGTGTCAATGGTCCAGTTTTTTCTCGATTTTGGTGCCTTCGGGCGTGTCTTTGACGATGTAGCCGAGCGTTTCAAGTTCTGCACGTAAGCGGTCGGATTCGGCCCAGTTTTTGGTGGTGCGAGCGGTGTTGCGCGCAGTAACAAGATTTGCAGCTTCGTCGGAGATATTTCCTGTAACACGAGCATTGAACGTGTCGAAATCTTCAGCTCCTTTGGCTATTGCAAGACCAAGAACCGAATCAATGTCCAAAAGTTTTTTGTATGAAAATTTCGATTCCAAATAGTCTGATGACAATAAAGTGTGGAGAGCGGCCAGCCCCTGTGACGTATTGAGATCGTCGAGAACGCTTTCTTGCCAGTTTGAGGTGGCGGAAATGGATTTATCACCGGTGACCCTCTTTAACTTCCATGCCGCTTCGTACAAACGCTCTAGACTAACCTTGGACGCTTCAAGAGATTTTAAGCTAAAATTTTGTTGTGTCCGATAGTGCGCACCGAGAACGGCATACCTCAAATCCAATCCACTGAACCCCTTTTCCTCCAGATCGCGCAAGGTATAGAAATTTCCCAAACTCTTGGACATTTTTTTACCGTCCACCAAGAGGTGCTCGCTGTGGAACCAGTGGCGGACAAACGGTTCAGGCGCGTAGAGTGGAGCGCTTTGGGCGATTTCGTTGGTGTGGTGGGGGAAACGCAAATCCACGCCGCCGGTATGGATGGTGGTCGTCGCACCGTTAAATTCCCGCCAGTTTACGGCGGAGCATTCGATGTGCCAGCCGGGGCGGCCTTTACCGAGTTCGAGGTCGTCCCAAAAAATCTGCCCGTCGTCTGGAGTATGTGCTTTCCAGAGGGCGAAGTCGCTCAAGTCGTCTTTGTGGTACTCGTCGTTCGCGATGCGGGCGTTGATTTTTTTACCTTCCATGAATTTTTCGCCCATGAGCGCGCCGTAATCGTGGAATGATTCCTCGTATTTTTGGATGCTGAAGTAGGTGCTGCCATCATCGGCCCGGTACGCAAAGCCTTGCGCAAGAAGTTTTTTGATGAGTTCAATGATTGTCGGTATGACATCAGTAACGTTGACGAAGGCGATATCGTTCACGCTCGCGCCGACTTTTTGCAAGTCGTTTTTAAACAGGTCGAAGTAGCGCCTGGTGAAACGCTTAAGGTCGTCTGTGGCTGCACCGTTGCCTTTTTCGGCAATCGTCGCTTTGATGGTTTTGTCATCAACGTCGGTGATGTTCATGACCCAGTTTACGGCATAACCATCGGCCTTGAGCGTGCGGTAAAGAATATCGGCTGAGATAAAACTGCGTAGGTTGCCGATATGCGCGTAGTTGTAGACGGTCGGGCCGCAGGAGTAGAGGTTGACCGTTCGATCGTTGGGGATGAGTTCTTTTGTTCGTGTAAGCGAGTTGTAGAGAGAGAGCATACACCCGGGTAAAATATGCCCAGAGTGGGCAGAAAAAACTATCAACATCCTACCTATTACTATACGTTCTGTCCACCGTTTGCTATACTTAATTCAATTAAAGGAGGTTAAAGAATCGGTTTTTTCGGCCTCCTCGGTCTTAGGCGAGAGGTTTTCTTTTTCTGTCATTTGCTTATGTTTTGGTCTAAACCCGTTTCCTACGTCGGTATCGATTTGGGCGCCGGTGGCGTCAAGCTGGTTGAGTTGCGCGAAGAAAAAAAACGCCCGGTTCTGTTTACCTACGGCCTTACATCCGACCATCATGACGTGCACCGCATCCTGTCCATGACCCGTGCGGCTAGCAGTGAAAAAACACAGGCCGCTCCAACGGCTGCCGACGTGGTGGTCAAAAATCCGGCCCCCACTCCGGCTTCCAACCAAGAAAAAGAACTCGTTACGCGGTATGCCGCGCTGGTAAGCGCCGTGATGAAAAAAGTCGGAGTGAAAGCCAAGAAGGCGCTTGTCAATTTGCCTGTGTCGGCTGTCTTTCATACCATCGTTACCTTGCCGATCACCAAAAAAGAGGAGTTCGATCATTTATTGCGCGTTGAAGTGCAGAAACTGCTTCCCTATAAACTCGACGAAGCGTCGGTTGAGTACGAAATCCTTTCGCAAAACAAAGAAGCCCAGGTGCAGCGCATCTTAGTGCATGCCGTGCCCAACGATTTGTTGGCGTTTTACACGGCCATGATGGAGCGGGCTGGCTTTAAGCGTGATGATGTGGAATTCGAAACCGAATCAGTCGCGTTGGTGCGCTCTCTTGTCGGCCGCGATCCGGCACTCTCGATGATTATTGACATGGGTGCTGAGCGCACGAGCTTCTTTATTGTCGAAGAAGCAAAACCGATCACGCATCATTCCATCGAAGTAGGCGGTGATAAAATCAATAAAATCATCCAGTCCACGCTCGCCATCGAAAATAACCTCGTCGAACAGGTGAAGCATGACATGTTTGATCGTCTCATGAGTGGTCAGGAGCCGGGCGAGTGGAGTCGCGAAACGTTCCTCGATTTGTTTACGCCTATTCTCGATCCAATCCTCAAAGAAATTGAATACAGCTTTGATCTTTACCTGCGCCAAAGCGGCAACGAGCATAAGCGGCCGGAAAAAATAATTCTCACCGGTGGTGCGGCCTTTTTCCCATATCTCACTACGCTCATCGCCGAGAAATTCGCGCTCAAATGTTATGTCGGCGACCCGTGGGGCCGGGTAGTATACCAAGACGCGCTGCGTGCTCATTTGCAGACCATCGGGCCGCGCATGTCGATCGCGATCGGGCTGGCACTCCAGAAGTTCGTCAAAGAAACCAAGTAGACATCGGCCGCGTGGTTGTGTATACTTAAAAAAGATTTATTATTTTTGCGTGAGGTATGGACAAAGAAAAAGTTCTTATCCTGTTAGTCGAAGACGACACCTTCCTCGCCAGCATCTATCAAAAGAAGTTTGAGATGGAGGGGTTTAAAATTAACGTTGCCGATAACGGCGAAAAAGGTCTTTTAGACGCCAAGAAGAAAAAGCCGTCGCTCATTCTTCTTGACATTCTCTTGCCTAAGCTGGATGGTTTTGGCGTGCTCGAGCGCCTCAAGGCCGACCCGGAAACCAAAGACATTCCGGTCGTACTCCTTACCAACTTGGGCCAGAAAGACGATGTAGAGAAAGGTTTAGAAGCCGGGGCCGTGGATTATCTCATCAAAGCCCACTTCAAGCCGTCCGAAATCGTCGAACGCGTCAAACAGATTTTGCATATCGAATAACCGTATGCTTCGTTCCCTGCGTTCTCGCCCTGGTTTTACTCTGCTTGAGCTTTTGGTCATTCTGGCTATTATTGGCCTGCTCTCGGTTTTGGCTATTGTGGCTATTGGCTCAGCCAACCGCAAGGCGCGCGACGCTAAACGCCTTACCGATTTAGCGCGCATTCAAACGCACCTTACTCTCTACTACAGTCAGCAGAACGCCTATCCACCGGGCCGCAACGTGCAGCTTGGGTTGCCGTCAACGAGTTGTCTTAATAGCTCGGGCTGGCAAAGTGCGGGCTGCCCAAACCCCATCATGAGCGTCGTGCCTGCTGCTCCGGAAGATGGCTTGCCCTATGTGTACACCGGCGCCACGACTACCTACACCCTCACTGCCGAACTTGAAGGCGAGGCTGAAGGATTGAAAGGAACGGTGCGCGTCACGCCGGCCGGACGGTCGCAGTAAACTACCTGGATTTTTCCTAAAACCGCTTGACTCTCAAGCGGTTTTAGATTGAAAAAACGGTCTGGTTCGTGTATTCTGAGGATAGCCTCGCTTTCTTTTTTCTTTACGTATGAAGCCCACGTATTATCTTTCGACCGGTATTCCTTATGTCAACGCCGCGCCGCACATCGGCCACGCCATCGAAGCGTTGTATGCCGATGTGATGGCTCGCCACCAGCGGCTCCTTGGGCATGAAGTGTTTTTTTTGACAGGAAGTGACGAGCACGGTCAGAAAATCCTCAAGACCGCTACTGAGGCCGGTCGGACGGCAGAAGATTTTGCTGCGCAAAATTCTGCTTTGTTCGTCGAGATGCTTGATGAATGGGACATTAGCAACGATGATTTTATCCGCACCACCGAGCCGCGCCACATTGCTGGCGCGCAGGCATTCTGGCGCGTATGTGTTGAGAACGGCGATATCTACAAAAAGAATTACACCGGGCTGTACTGTGTCGGTTGCGAGAGTTTTAAAACCGAGAAAGATCTGGTCGACGGTCGCTGCCCGGATCATAATCGCGCGCCCGAACAGCTGTCCGAAGAGAATTATTTTTTCCGTTTGTCCAAATACCAGGAACCGCTCGAATTCTTATTTGCGAACAACAAGCACTTTGTGACGCCTCTCTCGCGGTTTAACGAGATGCACAACTTGCTTAAAGAAGGGCTCGAAGACATTAGCATCTCGCGTGCGGCCGATAAATTGCCGTGGGGCATCCCGGTGCCGGGTGATGAGGGGCAGGTTATGTATGTGTGGTTTGATGCACTGACCAACTACATCACCGCGCTTGGTTACGGATCGTCGAACGATGCGCAATTCAAAAAGTTTTGGCCCGGTACGCATGTGGTCGGCAAAGAGATCAACCGCTTTCATTCGCTTTTATGGCCGGCTATGCTCATGGCGGCTGGACTCGAATTACCGCGCTCCATTGCGGTGCACGGCTGGGTAACGGTTAATGGCCAAAAGATGAGTAAAACAGTGGGTAACGTCATCGATCCGCGTCTTCTTACCAAGAAGTTTCCCCTCGAAGCCGTGCGCTACTTTTTGATGCGGGAAATTCCCTTTGATACGGACGGCGATTTTACTGAAGCCAAGTTCTTCGATCGCTACACCGGCGATCTGGCCAACGGTGTTGGCAACCTTACCAACCGCGTCGTCACTATGATCGAAAAATACGCTGACAGCCTCGTGCCTGAAGTTTCTCAGGTCGACGAAGCGATGATCAAGACCGTGCGCGAAGAAATTTGGCCGACGTACATGAGGGAAATGAGTGTCTGGCGGTTTGATTTGGCGCTTGATGCTGTGAACCGTTTCGTCAAATACTGTGACCAGCGCATTTCGGATGCCGAGCCGTGGAAACTGGTGAAGATGGGCGAGACACAGCAGGTGCACGATTTACTCTACCATTTGGCCGAAGCGCTCCGCCACATCGCGGTAATGCTCTGGCCAGTCATGCCCCAAACCGCGGAAAAAATTATGACCATGCTCGGTCTTGATGTAGCCGAAGAGCTCGCTAAACCACTTAATGATTTGGAACAGTGGGTAGAGCTTACGGTCGGTAAAAAAATCACTAAAGGCGAACAACTCTTTCCGCGTCTTGAGCTGGCGGCCTAACGTATGATCATCGATATCATTCTCGCTCTAGCGCTTGGGTATGCCGTGTGGCACGGTTACCGCGAAGGCGTGGTAAAAGCGCTTGTCGGACTCGTGAGTTTGGTGGGCAGTCTGTGGCTCACCACCTTGTTGTATCATCCGGTCGCTAACTGGATTGTGCGTGTTACCGGGTGGAATGCCGTATTTTGTCGATGGCTCACGCTCCTCCTCCTTGTCATCCTGCTGTACCGGGGATTGGTGTTTTTGGGGTATTTGGCCGATCGGTCGCTTCGGTTCATTACCGGTCTTCCCATCGTTCGTACGCTCAACGGAGCGCTGGGCGCACTGTTTCGATTCCTGCAAACACTCACCCTCATCGCGGTCATTATCGTCGTACAAAACCGCTGGCAGGTAAGCGCTGTCGTGGCTAATGCGATTGCGCATTCGTACGTTTCCGGTCTTGTCGTACGCATCGTGCGGTTCTTGTGGCCATCAGTTCTAGCTGTCTTGAGCCGTTAATATGGAGCTGTTCGATACCCACTGCCACGTGCATTTTAATGCCTTCAAAGCCGATAGCGATGAAGTGATTGCTCGCACCCGCGCGGCCGGTGTGCTTATGAACCTGGTCGGTACACAGCGCGATACGAGTGTTGGAGCGGTCGCGGTCGCCGAGCGCTCTGCGGGGGTATATGCGAGCGTCGGGCTGCATCCGGTGCATTTATTTTCGCAGCATATCGACGAAGAAGAATCATCGTTTGCGACGCGAGAAGAACATTTCGATAGGGATTTTTACGAGCAGCTTGCCCGCCACGAAAAAGTGATTGCGATAGGGGAGTGCGGGTATGATCTGTACCGCTTGCCGCCGGAAAAAACCATTGATGAAGTTCTGGCTCGGCAGCGCGACGTCTTCGCTGGGCATGTCGCGGTGGCGCGCGCCGTGAGTAAACCCCTTGTCGTGCATGTGCGCGATGCGTATAAAGAGATGATCGCGACGTTGCGCGAAGAGCAGAAACAGGTGCAAAAATTGCGCGGCACGATCCATTGCTACATCAGCGACTGGGAAAACGCGCGCGAATTTCTGGAGTTGGGATTTTATTTGGGTTTTACCGGTATCATCACGTTTCCACCCAAAAAGAGCGATCCGACGGCCCATGTAAAGCTTCTTGAAGCGGTTAAAAACTGCCCGCTTGAGCGGATGCTGCTTGAAACGGACGCGCCGTACCTGGCGCCCGGCGCATACCGCGGTAAACGTTCCGAACCGTGGATGGTGAAGGCGGTGGCGGAAAAAATCGCGGAAGTAAAAGGTATTACGTTCGAGGAAGTAGCGGAAGTAACGACGCGGAATGCGCGGGAATTGTTTGGGGTGTCTTAAGTTCAAAGAAAGCGCTTTCGTTGCAAGGAGCGAGGCATGCGAACGACGAAGCCTGTCCGCCATGGCAACAGAAGGCGTGCCGGGCAGGCAATCCCTTTGATACCAGAGCGAGCTCTGAATCATGAGGGGATTGCTTCGCTATCGCTCGCAATGACAAATTACCAATTAAAAACACCGCCTCGAATACTCGGGACGGTGTTTTTAATTTATGCTTTTTTGATGACAAGCTTGTTCTTTTCGGCGCTGACGCTCACGTTTTCTCCTTCTTGCACCTTGCCTTCGAGAAGCAGGAGGGCGAGCTCGTCGAGAATAGTGTTTTGCAAGAGGCGTTTGAGCGGGCGGGCGCCAAAGTCCGGTTCAAAGCCTTCTTTGGCTAGATATTTTTTGGCACTGTCGTCCACTATAAGACGGATACGTTTTTCATCGAGACGCTTCTGAATGTCGGCGAGCTGGAGTTCAACGATCTTTTCGAGCGCACGCTCGGCCAGGGCGCGGAAGACAATGATTTCATCGACGCGGTTGAGGAATTCGGGGCGGAAATGGTCACGGAGCGCGTCCATGACTTTTTCGCGCACGCTCTCGTCGTTTTCGTTGGCGCCTTTGCGGGATTCTACTTTGAAGCCGAATTCACCGCGCTTGTTGACCGAGAGAATCGCTTGGCTGCCGATGTTCGAGGTCATGATGATGACCGTATTCTTGAAGTTGACGACGCGGCCTTTGGCGTCGGTGAGGCGGCCGTCATCGAGGATTTGCAGAAGGATATTGAAGATATCCGGATGCGCTTTTTCAACCTCGTCAAAGAGAATGACGGCGTAAGGGCGGCGGCGGATGATTTCGGTGAGCTGCCCGCCTTCGTCGTAACCTACGTAGCCAGGCGGAGAACCGATGATTTTCGCAGCGCTGTGCTTTTCCATGTACTCGCTCATGTCGACGCGTACGAGCGCTTCTTCGGTATCGAACATGAATTCGGCGAGTGCTTTGGCAAGTTCGGTTTTCCCGACCCCGGTCGGACCTAAGAAGATGAATGAGCCGATCGGGCGGTTCGGCGGGGCAATACCGGAGCGCGAACGGCGAATGGCGTTTGAAACGGCTTTGACCGCTTCTTCTTGCCCAACGACGCGCTGTTTAAGCACATCTTCCATGCGGGTGAGTTTTTCGGTTTCCCGCTCGAGCATCTTTTTGACCGGAATGCCGGTCCAGCGGGCCACGACCGAAGCCACGTCTTCTTCGGACACTTCTTCTTTAAGGATGCCGCGGGTTTTCTGGAGTTCGGTGAGCTTCTTTTCGTCGGTCTTCATTTTCTTCTCAAGATCCGGGATGCGGCCATAGCGGATTTCGGCGACTTTCTGCAGATCGCCGCGCCGCTCTTCAATATCAGCCTGTTGTTTGAGGCGATCAGCTTCTTTTTTGGCTTCTTGGATGCGGTTGATGATATCCTTTTCGTTTTTCCAACGGGCTTCGAGTTCGGCGCTTTGATCTTTGAGTTCGGCAAGTTCCTTTTCGAGCGTCTTGAGGCGTTCGCGCGATTCCGCGTCTTTTTCTTTCACGAGTGCGCGTTTTTCAATCTCGAGCTTAAGCATGCCGCGCTTCAGGCGATCGAGTTCTTCGGGCATGGAATCCATCTGAAGACGCAGCGCGGCCGCCGCTTCATCCACGAGATCGATGGCTTTGTCCGGGAGGAAGCGATCTATAATATAGCGCTCTGAAAGTTTGACGGCGGCAATGAGGGCGGCATCGGTGATGCGCACGCCGTGATGTACTTCGTATTTTTCTTTGATGCCGCGCAAAATGGAGAGGGCGTCGTCTTCGCTTGGTTCGTTGATCATGACCGGCTGGAAGCGGCGTTCGAGCGCAGCGTCTTTTTCGATGTATTTTTGGTATTCCTTGAGCGTGGTAGCGCCGATGGTGCGTAGTTCGCCGCGAGCAAGCATGGGCTTGAGCATGTTGGCAGCATCGACCGCGCCCTCCGAAGCCCCGGCTCCAACGATGGTGTGCAATTCGTCGATGAACAAAATGATTTTGCCGCCAGCGCTTGCGACTTCTTTGAGCACGGCTTTGAGACGATCTTCGAATTCGCCGCGGAATTTTGCGCCTGCCAGAAGCGAGCCGATATCGAGGCCGATGATTTCTTTGTTTTTGAGCGATTCGGGCACATCGCCGTTAACGATGCGTTGCGCCAAACCCTCGGCTACAGCAGTTTTACCGGTACCGGGTTCGCCGATGAGCACGGGGTTATTTTTGGTGCGGCGCGATAAGATCTGCATCACGCGGCGGATTTCTTCATCACGGCCGATAACCGGATCGATTTTTTCTTTGCGCGCCAGATCAGTCAGGTTTTTTCCGTATTTTTCGAGAGCGTTGTATTTGCTCTCTGGTTCGGGCGAGTCTACTTTTTGATTGCCGCGAATAGCGACCAGCGCTTTAAGGACTGCTTCATAGGTAACATTAAAACGGGCGAGCGTGTCGCTGATGGGGTTTTTGCCCGTGAGAAAAGCCAGGAAGAGGTGTTCGACGCTTACGAATTGGTCGCCCATTTTTTGCGCTTCTTGGGCGGCGACTTGGAGAAGGTATACCGTCGATTGCGAGAGCATGATTTGTCCGAGGGTGCCGTGATTCGGGCCGACTTTGGGGAGTTGGTCGATGAGGAGTTGGATTTCACCCTGGATCTGCGCCGGGGAGACGTTCATTTTTTGCAAAATCGACGGCACGATGCCTTCGGTGTCTTCGAGAAACGCGCGAAAGAGATGAGGAGGTTCCACGTGCGGTTGGCCGTTTTCATCGGCGAGACGGGCAGCGGTTTGGAGGATTTGCTGTGAACGATTGGTAAAGTTTGGGGGGAGCATAGTAGCTTTTTAGCTAGTTAGCTTGTAGCTGGTAGCAGGGAAGCTGACTAGGGAGGAATTATCACTCTCACTATACGAGTGATAATAGTGTATAACGCCCAAAATGAATTGTCAAAAAAGCGGGGAATTATTTTTTGAATCAAGAAAAAACCCGCGATGAGCGCGAGTTTCTTCGTCTTTAACCAAAGGTGAATGTGTAGGCTTTGAGGCCCGGTCGGTCAATTTCGAGCTTAAGCAGATGCGAAGATGTTTCATTGTCGTTTTTGATGAGGCGGTAGAGGCGGTCGGCTTGAATATATACATAGCTCATGCCGTTTTCAAAGACAATATCTTCGCCGGCGAGCGCGGTAGTAAGCGGTTTGTTGTCGCGTAAAACACGGACGCGGAGTTTGGTGGGGGAGCTGGCTACGAAGAATACGTTCTTGGCTTGAAACGAAAAAGCGATAAAGCCCTTGGCGGAATTCTGGGCGTATTCGCGCTCGATGAGCCAGTGGCCGGAGAGGATGAGTTCATTAAGATCCGGGGTGCGCGGCTCAACGAAGGTTTGGGCACCCACAGCACCGCGCGTGCCGTTGCCAAGATGTTCGTTGCGCCATGCGCCAAAGTAGATTTCCGGACTCGTACGGTAGCGTGCTGGCTCCACTGCGGAACCCATCGTTGTGCTTACGTTCATAGGCAGTACGCGACGGATTGCAGCCTCGGTTTCTGCGTAGTGCCCTTCGCCGATATGGTCGTAAACGATCCGGCCGTCGAGGTCGATGAGGTATTTGCGCGGCCAGTAGTTGTTACCGTAGGTGTTCCAGGTAGCGTAGTCGTTATCGAGGACGACCGGGAATTTGATGCCGAATCCGTTCAGCGCTTTTTTCACGTTATCGATATTTTTTTCAAAAGCGAATTCGGGTGTGTGAATGCCGATGATTTCGAGTCCGCTCGCGCGGTATTTTTCGTACCATTCGTTGAGATAGGGGAACGTGCGGATGCAGTTGATACAGCTATACGTCATGAAATCGAGAAGGATGACTTTTTTGCCGATAAGTTCGCCGATCGTGATGGACGAGGTGTTAACGAAACCGGACGGATTGACGATTTCGCGGAAGCGTGGAAAATCTTCTGTATCATTGGGTACGAGCGATGTGGTGGAGGTGGTGAAGGCTTCGATAAGTTTTTGCTCGAGCGTGGTACCGCTCGAGTACCAGCCGCGGTCGAGAAGGTACGTTTGAAGCCGGCGGTCGCTGTGCGTAATGACGAGAATGCCGACGATGAGAAACAAAACGCCGAGTGTGCGTTTGAACCAGCCGCTCGGATTGGCGGCAAAGCGAATGTTTTTAACGAGGCGCTGACCAAGAAGGCTGATGAGAAGAAGCGCTCCGGCAAGACCTGCAGCATAAGCTGCGAGGTAGAAAACGCCGCGCTCGAAACTGGCCGGCAGGACCGTGGCTAGAATGACGAAGTAAGTGGGGGAGCAGCTCGAAAATACCGGACCAAGCGCAAGTCCGATGAGAATATCGCCGGTTAATCCGCTCTCCGTACCGGCTGAAGCGAGTAGGTGTTCCGAGCGGCTGCCAAGACCGAGCCGGAAGCTTACGACGTCCCATAGCCGTGGAAACAGAGTGATGATGCCGAAGATAATAATGATACCCCCTGAAATGCTGCTCCAGACATACTCGGGAATCATGATGAAAGCGGTACTTGCTTTGAGAATCAGAGTAAACACGACGATGGAGCAGGCTAGAGCAGCAGCGATGATGTAGGGATTGCGTTTATTTTTGCCGGTAAGCGAACCGCCGACAATGACGGGGAGTAAAGGAAGCGTACAGGGTGCGAGCACGGTGAGAACGCCAGCGAGAAACGAGACTAGAAGAAAACCCATACGCGGTGATTACGGCTGGTCGCCGAGAAAAAGACCGTAGATGAAGTTGACGAACGGATCGACGTTGCGCCCGTATGCCATAGACCCGCCGAGTGCACCGACAATGAAGATGAGGGCAAGTCCCGCGAGGCAGCAGGTAACGTGGATGTAAGGTTTAAAGACAAAGCTTTGGATGGCGCTCGCGACATGCCAAAGTTTTTGGCCGCGGAGAGAGGTGATGGTGGGATTACCGTACATGCGTTTGATCCAGGCGATAACATAGCAGATGGCGAGGAAGGTCGAAAAAATCATGACAATTCCGGCAAACAGCTCGTGGTATTGCAGAGCCGGTTCGGTTTTAAAATCCTCTTCGATAAGCAGGCCGGTAATGTAGGTGGCGTATCCAGAAAAGGTGCCTAAGATAAGGAAAAAACCCTTAATATAGAACCAGGTTTGGTTGGACTGTAGCCGTTTGAAGCGCAAGAGTTCGAAGATGAAATAGAAGGTTAAAAGCGCGACGGGAAAGTGGGTGAATAAAGGATGGACATTCATAAAAGAATAATAAAAAATTATTTTTTCTTTTTGGCGAGCGCACCTCGACCGTGTTCGTAGTCCTTGATAAACGCATCGACCGACGTGTAGGCGACCGCTTCACCGATTACGTTAAGCGGCAGATCGTCGATGGCTTTAAAACGTACGCAGGATTTTCCCATGTCCAGTTTCTTGCCTTTCGCGCGCCATGCTTCTTCAAACTTTTTTTGCAACGTTTTATTGCCGTAGACGTTCATGAGATAGAGCGCGAAGTAGTTTTTCTGTGCAGCGAGTGCGATATAAGGAAGCGGAGTGTCTTTTTTATCCAGGTACCCTTGCGGATACCGGGCGAGCGGTACAACGTAGGAAATCATGCCGTACTGCATGGTTTCTTCGTAGCCCTTGGGTAGGTGTTTGAGAATGGTGCTGCGGACACTTTCAAGAACGGTACGCCGTTCCCCGGGTAGTTCTTTAAGATACGCGGCGACGGTGGCGGCCTGGGATTGCATACGGATTTACTTGAGGTGCGTAAGGATGTCGGCGAGCGTGGGACTGCCGCTCCATTTACTCAATAGGCGGCCGGTTTCATCTACATGGACAAGAGTATGCTGATAGGTTACACCGTAGCGCTGCTTGAGCTCGCGCGCTGTGTCATAGTTGACGATGAGAATGTGCGTGTTCGGAGGAATAGAGGAAAGATGTTTTTTGATATCTGCATCGAGCGTGCGGCACGTAGGGCACCAGTCGGCTTTAAAGAAGAGAATCACGCTTCCGTTCGTAGCACGCGCGAGTTTGTCGGCGCTGAATGCTTCGTAGGTACCGGCTGAAGCAGTGGTTGGGGTGGTAGAGGTGATGGTTGAGGAGGGTGGAGTATTAAGCGTTTTTGGCAGTGTGGTAGACGGCACGGACTCTTCCTTCGTATCCGTCTGTTCGGCAGTGATAGAGTAAGGTTGTTGATTGCATCCGGCACCGAGGCCGATGAGTGTGTAGGCGATGGTGAAAACGATGAAGTTTTTCTTCATATACATGTTAAATGTTGCTTGCGTAAAGTATAGCTACATTCTACCTGAAGAATAAAAAAAGACAACGCGCGTTGTTGTCATGAAAAAGACTTTTTTACCTACTTTTCTAGATATTTTTTTGCATATGTTTTCAAAATTTCATCGCATACTGGGTGTCGGTTTTGGCATCATTGTAATTTTGGGGACAGGGCTGTGTCTGCGCTCTCGTCCGGTTAGATATGTAAACCGGTATATCCTGCCAGATTTTAGTTTTACCGAACCAGCGGATAAGCTTCCGGATGAAAAAAGATTGCCCTGGCAGAAAGCGATTATCAAAGCCGGTACGTTTACCGCCCAAGATGATCGGTTTATTATCCGTAATCTGGTGGGTAACGATCTTCTCGTCGATTGCGAAAAAGTCGGTCAGCCGCACATTCCACTCTATTCGGCGTCGATCATCGAATATTTCCGCTTTTCACCTGGATATGGTTATGGGTTCGTGCCGGTTGCGGGAGGAGGTGCTGAGCGTTATGCCGTAGTGTGCGATCGGCATTACTTAATCGTTGATGCAGCAGGCACTAAAGGATTTGAATTGTATGGTCCCTTTGAGCGAAAATGATCTCTGTGAAGCGATCATTTGATCATTTCTTCTTTTTCTTTTCTTTGGATCGTTTGCTGGCCGCACAGGATGATTCGAGGAGTTTGGTGAGCATCTCCTCGTTGCTAAAGATTGTCTCTGGTACCAACCAGTATGACATAGTAGTCGGTTTGTGGTCGCCTTGGGCGTAGACGAAAGGGTGGCTGCCCGCGAGATGTTCAAACTCCGGCCGATTTATATCATCGGCTTTAAAATAGAGCTCATTGTCCGCGATGAGGCCGAAGATGAGCCCGTCACGGTATAGGCCCCAGCCGCCGAACATAGAACGGCTTTTGATGTCCGGGGCAAAGCTTAGGATGTTGTCGAGGATGTGATCGTGGAAGGAGGTGTCTTGGGGCATATAATTTTAATTAGAGTCTCTTTTTGTCTAAACTATCATACCAAGCAACATCGGAATTCCCAACCTCTTCCTTTTACTCTCCCCCAGTAACTTCTTCACCTGCCGCTCTGGCGCCATGCCACGCTCGGCTCGATGCTGACTTAGGTTATTCGCCTTCCAGCTGCTGCCGAGAAAGAGCGAGTGTTTGCCGTATTTTTCGGCCACTTTATCGGCGGCGGCGTAGACTTTGGTGAATTTTTCTGCTTTGACGAGCGAATTGAACAGATCGAGCTGGCGCGACGGAGTCTGTAATTTAAACAGTGTCACGCCCGTGCCCCGGTAAGGAACACCGGCTTTGAACAGGTGCTCAAAAACACCTTTGGCAATAGGGATGATTTCGGTCGGAATATTGGTGGCGCGCGAAAGTTTGGCTTCGATCGCCGTGTGGCGAAATTCTTGGGTGCGCAGCACAAACGAAACTTCGGTCGCGGCCAGGTTGTAGCGCCGCGCTTTGATGCAGGCGTTTTCGATGTTTTTAGAAAGCTGCGAAAAAATGAAATCTTTGTCCGTCGACGGGGGAGTGAAGGTCTTGAATTTCTGGATTGAGGCGTAACTGGTTTTAGGTTCAGTCGTGAGTTCCATGATCGCGCGGCCGTTGAGTTCATGCCAGATGTCGAGAAAATTGCGGCTCAGATTTCCTGTAATCCACCATTCGGGCGTGGAGGCAAAGTCGAGAGCAGTACGTTTGCCGTGCTTGGTGAGGAATGCGGCGGTTTGGGGACCAATACCCCACACATCGCCGATAGGCAACTCTTTTAAAAACAGATGGATATCGCGGCCAGCGATGACCGTGAAACCATACGGTTTTTTCCATTTGGAACCGATTTTGGCGAGCGATTTGGTGGGGGCGAGGCCGACCGAAAACGTGATGCCGAGCTCTTTAATGAGGGCAGCTTGGATCAGTTCGGCGATTTCGCGGTAACCGGTGCGGAAAACACGCCGGAGTCCGGTGAGATCGGCAAAGCATTCGTCGATGCCGTATTCTTCCACCTCGGGCGTGAAACGGCGGACGATGTCGAAAAAGCGCTGCGAGAGCATGCTGTAGGTTTCGTAATCCGAAGGGAGAATAACGGCCTCAGGGCATAGGCGGCGGATTTCGTGGAGGCTCATGGCCCGTGTGATGCCCCGTTTTTTGGCTTCGATACTCATAGAGGCGGCGATACCGCGTTCTTTGCCACAGATGACGGGTTTGCCTTTGAGGCTCGGATTCCTCATTTGTTCGCACGAGGCAAAAAAGGTGTCGGCGTCGATGTGCAGGATGGCGCGGGGAAAAGAACGGATCATGATGGGGGAGGGCATACTCGTTCCATGAGGTGGGGTAAGATTGTTAACGAGATGTGTACGTTTTGACAGTTCTAAAAAAAGTAAATACCGAGCCACTCGGGGTGGTAAAAAGCAGTCGCTCTTCAGGCTTGGAAAAAAGTTTATTAAGAGTTTCAAAATGTACTCTCGGTCGATCTTGAAGCATATACGTAATGTCTCCTTCTAGTTTTTGAAGTTCTTCCGGCAGGCAAGCAGCAATCGTTGTTGAAAGATCCTTTACGTACAGCGTGCTGCTCATAATCGAATACTGAGCGGTTATAGTGTTACAAACTGAAGCGGTGAGGTTTTTTTCGTCAAGAAAGTGCAAATGCCCTTTGTTGATCTCTTTCGTATCGATGCTGTGCAGCATCCACGTTGTGTTGCTTACTATTTCGGTCGAAAGCGGCTTTAGAGTGTGTGAAGATGTAAGAGAACATCCGCCGAGGAGTACGAAGGGAAAAAGAATTAAATATGGCCAGCGAATGCTTTTTTTCATAGAAATTGGTTAATTAGGCAGCTCTTTATATGATGGGATTAGTCTTCGATTTTGTACAGTCCTGCTGTAATGGATTTTCTTCGGCTATGTTGGGGCTTTATAGAAGGGTTTTACGCTGTTGTTTATGCTTGACATAATCGCCAACGTATGGTATAGTTTTCGGTCATCTGTGTGGTGACAACGGCGTGTGCCGTCTAATTCCTGTTCTAATGGACAGGTGGGCTGCTTGTGCGGCCAACGAGGATTGCCTTTTCCTCGCCCAAAAAGGTGTGCAAACCAAGGAGGGTCTCATGATCTCTCTCAGCGTTATTGGTGGTCCAGGTAAATGGGATTTCTGCGTCGCTGTTTTCGATCACAGTTCCACAAAACCGCGCTTTCTGATCTTTACGATCAAAAGAGAGAAGGCGGGACCGGCTGAGGAGATTACGGTTCGAATCGACAGTGCTACCCGGAAGGATGCCGATGGATACGTGTGGGAAATCGCCGGAGAAATCCAGCCCCAGGGCGACAGGAAGTCCCGCCGCTTCGTGGGACACTACTCCCTTAAGCACCATACGGGCGAGTTCCACTACAGCCAGACGCTCCGAAATTTCGGCGAACTCCAGCCCGGCGACTGCTTCCGGCACCCACACACTGGCGATCTCAGAATGACCAAACTTTCCTATGTCGTTGCTGCGGTTTTCCCAGTGGACGAGACAAGTTCGGCTGCGTACCTTCCTGGCTCCCAATGGAACACGGTCGACGAGCGGGGCAACTTCTGGAGCTGGAAATCCCAAGACCCGGTTTTCCTTCTCGGCAAGTAGCCACCCCAGCCCCTCCGCGAGGCGGCGCTGACCCCTAACCCAACCGGTTGGGCGTCAGCAGAGTATCGCGGCCCACCATAAGAAGCCTTGAAAAAGGCTTTTTATGTTTTTAGTTAACCTCGTTTGAACGTTCGGTAATATTTTACGTAGAAATAGCGCAGTGCACGGTTGAGAGGAGCGGTGGTAATTCTTTGATAGTCGGAGCGTAAGGCTTTGGGAGATAAGACGGTTTTCATAAGAGAAGAGTGAAGAGTGGTGCGGTGGATGCGGATGGTGCGCATATGTTTGATTTTGATACTGAAGTTAGTTCTGAGTTAAAAAGAGATTGCTTCGTCGTTCCTCCTCGCAATGACGGTGTTATTATCTTTTATATTTCCGTACTACCGCCGTTACCACCGCCGCGATGTTCATTTCTTCGGTAGGGAAAAACGGCGGATATTTTTTGTTGGCGGCTTCGAGGTAGGTTTTGCCTTTCTCTTGGCGCAGGTACTTCATGGTCCAGCCGCTGTCGATTTCGGCGACCACGATATCGCCGGGTTTGGCGGTGCGGCCGCGTTCCACGAGGACGATGTCGCCCGGTTGGATTCCGGCGTCGATCATGGAATCGCCCGAGACCGTGAGCATATAGGTGGCGGCGCGGTTGCCGATGAGAAATTGATCGAGCGTCATGGTGTCGGCGAGCTCTTCTTCGGCGGCTGAGGGCCAACCGGCGGCGACGGTGCCGAGGAGTTTAACGCCCGCGAGTTTTGATCCCGGTATTAATTTTCCGGCTGCGTCTTTGGCGAGAATGTCCTGGTCGATGAGTTTCTGGACCAGGCGGTAGACGGCGTTGGTAGATTTATAGTTAAAGAGCTTGAGCATCTCGCGGTAACTGGGGAGTCGGTGATTGGACTGGAAGAATTTTGAAAGTGTTTGAAGAGGTGAGGGCATAAAGTTAGCGGCGGTTAAACATCAATCTCTGGTGTGTAGTAAGTATAGTGAACGTTTGTTCACCTGTCAAGAAAAAGGAAAACAGGCTTTCTAATTGACAAAATAAATGATCGGATGGTACGTTGACCAATCGTTCTGTGAGGCTGTGGATAGAAAGGAGAGGTGTATGCGACAAACCACGTCAAAAGCGAATGAAACCCTTTCGGCGGAAGCGCTCGGTGAACTGTATATCAAGAACGAGCTGCACCGCGCGTTCGTCGGCACAGGCTATTATCTGCCCCAGCTGTTTGATCCGGACGCGGAGCTCCAAAAGGCACGTACGATCGACCAGCTGCCGGGCATTGGTTCTTTGGATGGAGATGTGGCTAAGCTTCTGGCACGCCGCCTACCTGATGATCAGCTCTCGGCAGAAAAGATGCTCAAGATTCTGGAAGAGTGTGCCGAGGAAGTCTCGGTTGCCGATCTGCCGAAAGCCAGGCGTCTGTCGCTTGATGACGACCTCAGGCCGCGCTTTGACGACATCTGTTCGATTCATGACGAAACCGGACAGATGCAGTTTGTCGATCGTATCGGCAATCCGGTTTTGGTGTATGAGCGGCTGCCGTACGTGATCGCGGTGAGTTTGGATGAAACCAGGCCCCGGGTGTGGCAGACTGGCCATCTGACGTTTGATCTCCTGATGAGCATTCTTGAGGGTACGTGGCGCTACGGCCGGACACGCCGTGCTGAGGCCCGCGCTGCGCTGTGTGACCGGTACGACTGGCTCATCGGCGAGGTGCGCCTTGCCGCCAGGAATCGCCTTTCCGCTGCGGTGGCTATTAAGGATAACGGTCAAGAACTGATTTCGGCTGATCGTGTGGTGGTGTACAGCGGTACGCCGCAGGCACCGCGCGCGACCGCGTATGAAGCGGCGACGTTTCAGCCGGCCACGATCGTGATTCCGGTGGCAAAGAGCTGGGGGTACAAAGAAGTGAAAGGCACGCTTGAGCAGGTGTTGACGCCCGAGGGCGTCGCGGCAGATATCGTCAACCTGCTCGCTCGTAAGCGCGTACGCCTCTTGATTCGTTCTCAGACCGGGCCCGTACTTTTTTGCCACGAGAGCGTCGTAGACGCAAAGCGTCTCGAAGGTGGAGTAAGCATCCTTTAGACAGTATCCGTTCCGCGCGGCTTTTTATAGCCCATAGCGGAACGGATATTTTTTTAATGTTACGTTAAATCCACTGTCTTGAGAGCAGTGGATTTAGGTGTAATACCGCACATGAAAGACTATGATTTTTTTCTGGTATTTTTTCCGGCTTTCTTTTTGGGCTTGGGTACTTTGCCGCCAGCGCGACGTGCTTCGGAAAGGCCGATGGCGATCGCTTGTTTGCGACTCTTCACTTTTGTGCTGCTCCGTCCACTTTTAAGACGGCCGCGTTTAAATTCGTGCATGGCTTTTTCTACCTTCTCTTGAGATTTTTTTCCGTATCGCGGCATAAGGTATCACCTCCTTTGTAAAAAGCATATAGATACTATACGTAAGCTTATGTTCTACGTCTTGAGGGTGGTGCATAACGTTTTGCGCACAGGTTCTCTTGCGGGCAGCGTGATCGCTTTCTATAGTACCTACAAAGGTCGTGGAGTAGAGCTGTATCTTAACCTTTCGTATATGGGTATCATTCTATGGATTGTCTTTGGCGCACTGGTGGGTTGGGTAGCCTCGCTCATCATGCGTACCGATGCTACGCAAGGAACGATCCTTAATATCATAATCGGTATTATCGGCGCCGTCATCGGCGGTTGGGTAATGAGCGCCATCGGCAAGTACGGTGTTACCGGCTTCAATCTCTACAGTTTTTTGGTGGCGCTTTTGGGGGCTATCATCCTCATCGCTGTCGTCAAGCTTATTGGCGGCTTGTAAAGCACCTCTTTCGCAACAACACTCCTCATACGAGGAGTGTTGTTTTTTATCCACTGATGATTTCGCCGCCGTTGGGGTGGAGGACTTGCCCGGTCATGAAACTGTTTTCGGACAAAGCGAGAAACAAAAAACTCGGAGCGATTTCTATGGGTTCGCCGGCGCGTTTCATGGGCGACTGAGAACCGAAGTCTTTGATCTTTTCTTTCTTAAAACTGGCAGGAATGAGCGGGGTCCATACCGGTCCGGGCGCGACGGCATTGACGCGGATTTCTTTGTCGAGGAGCATGTGGGCAAGCGAGCGCGTGAAGGCGACGATGGCGCCTTTGGTGGCTGCGTAGTCGAGAAGATGTCCGCTCCCGCGATAAGCCGTAACGGAGGTGGTATTGATGATGCGGGCGCCTGGTTTGAGATGGGCGAGTGCGGCTTTAACCAAAAAAAATTGCGAGAAAATATTGGTGCGGAACGTTTTTTCGAGCTGGCGTTCGGTAATGCCCTCGATAGTTTCCTGCGGATGCTGTTCGGCGGCATTATTGACTACGATATCGATCTGGCCGAAACGCTTCATGGTTTCGCGGACGATCTTTTTGGCAAAAGTTTCGCTGCCGACGTCGCCTGCGATGAGTAAAGCTTCACCGCCGTAGAGCTCGATGAGGTGTTTGGTGGTTTTAGCGTCTTCGTGTTCGTCGAGATAAACGACGACGATGCGGGCGCCCTCTTTGGCGTAGAGCAGAGCGGCCGCCTGGCCGATGCCCGAATCGCCGCCGGTGACGATGGCTACCTCACCGTAGAGTTTGTTGGTTCCGCGGTAATCAGGATCATCCACGATGGGGCGCGGTTTCATCCGGGTTTGGTGCCCGGGCTGAGAAATTTTCGGCTGCTGGCGTTTGCTGCGCTTAGGTGGCGGAAAAAAGTGTTTGGCCATATGCGCGCGGTTAGGGAGCAATGCGTTCATTGAGACAGTATTCTTTTTCTTCGTGCATAGCGGCGCCGATTTCTTCGAGTTCTTCGTCCTTCAGTACGGAGGTTACTTTTTTGAACATATCTCCCTCTTCTTCTTGCACGTGATGCTCGATATTTTCTTTCAATACTTTGAGTTTCGCTTTCCATTCTTCGGTATCATGTGGTTGATTCGTCAGTTCCACGAGGAGATGTTTGGCTACGCCGTGTTCTTCATAGGCTTCGAGCGTTATTTCACGCGTGGGCTTGGCATTTTTTATGTAGGGATAAAAAATAGCTTCTTCGATGTGGGTGTGCACTTCGAGCTCGCGGTTGAGGCGCTTAAACAGCGTGTCGCATTGTTTGCGACTTTTAGTTGCTTCCAGTTCTTTGAAAATCTTTCCTACTTCGCGATGATCTTTCTTGAGTAACGCGATGGCGTTCGTGGTGGAGCGTTTCATAGGGAAGACGCTAATGAATAAACCCTCCTTATAGATACCGTAGAATTCTCGTGCAGGCATGTCAACGAGTTATGCACTATTTGGCTAAACAAAAAGACGGCCACCGAAGTGTCCGTCTTTTAGTACCTGTTCATGTGGCTGGGAGAGAGAGGTTATCGGTTGCTGCTAGTCGAGCGAGAGCCGTTCGAACCGTTCGAATCCTCCGAACGATTGTTTTCAGAGCGGGAATCCGAACGCGGAGAAGAGCCCTGGTTATTCATACCATTACCTTCGCGATTGTTCTGCGATCCGGAGTTGGACATTTCGCGATCGGTATTCTGGTTGTTGTTATTGGTCATATGCGTAGCAGTTAAGGTATAACCAGTCCTATACAAGGAGGGAAAGCCTTCGACCTTTCCCAGAGAAGGGAGGCGTTGCAATAGGACTATAGGTACCTTACTCCCGGGGTGTGAGGTAAAAAATAGCAGGTGGGGATAAGTTATGGTGATGGCTTCTTTTTACGCTTCGTTGAGACAATTTCTTTGATTGCTTTTTTGGTGTAGTAGCTAGAAAAATTTTCGTGCAATCGTTATTTAAAAACATGTATCACAATATAAAATCTCGCCAATTGATGGCGAGATTTTGGCAACGTTTTTTCTAATTTTTAATTTGGATCTGTTCCGGGTACGAAGATAAAAATGGAGCCATCTTGCGCCGTAAGAGTGAGTGATGATTCAGCAACGCTTGCTTTCAAGCCTTGCGACAAGCTGGCAGCGAAGGCGGTTTCTGTTTGCATGCGCTCATCGACGCAGGCCATTTTGGTCATGGCGGTGTTGGTGGAGATGAAGATGTTGTTTTCTAACGAGTAGGTACCGTTGAGCGAGTTGCAGAGCTTGCCTTGGTATCCATTTTTGTTATCGAATGCTAGGTACTGTCCTTCGGGTGTGGGTTTGCTGTTGAATGAGGCAAGCGTCCAGGTGGTACCGTGGAGCGATGAAGCGCGTGGAGCACTCGAGGCGCAGCCGGCGCCCAGTAAAAGAAGGAAAGCAAGCGAAGTGAGGTATAAGGGAAGTTTCATACGAAGGTTGAATTATGGTTATGGTGGTACTGTACTCCCCGGTCGGAGGTTTGTATAGCTTTAACTTTTAAACGTTTATCATTAGGTAATTTCTAATTTTAAAACGATTTTGACTGGCGCTGGGGAGCGTGCTACCCTGGTAATCACTTTATCTCTCCTTATGCTTCCTCTTGCTATCTCCGGTGTCACCAAAACCTTTAAAACGCCCAAGGGCGATGAGTTTAAGGCAGTCAATAACGTTACGCTTACCATCGAACCGGGTAAAATTTATGGGCTCCTCGGCCCGAACGGCGCAGGAAAATCCACGCTTATCAATATGATCAGCGGTATTCTCACGCCGGACGCCGGTACGATCGAAATTTTCGGTGTCGATGTAGTAAAAGAACCAGAAAAAGCTAAACGGCTTCTTGGTGTAGTGCCGCAAGAAATCGTGGTGGAAATGGCGTTTACGGTTGAAGAAGTTTTGTATTATTTCAGCGGCATGTACGGCGTTTCGCGCGAAGACCGCAATAAACGCATTCCGGAAATGCTCAAAGATTTGAGTCTCGAAGATAAAATGAAGGAACGCGCCCGCACGCTCTCGGGTGGTATGAAGCGCCGCCTTATGATCGCCAAGGCGCTCATCCATGAACCAAAACTCCTCATTCTCGACGAGCCGACCGCCGGCGTCGACGTAGCGCTCCGCCAGAAAATCTGGGAACTCGTCCGCCGCCTCAACGCCGCCGGAACGACGATTCTGTTTACTACCCATTATCTTGAAGAAGCAGAGCAGCTCTGCGAGTATGTCACCCTCATTGATCATGGCGCAATAGTTAAAAGTGGCAGAACCAAAGATATCCAGCAGGAATTTTCAAAACACACGATCCACTTCGAGCTGTTTGATCGGAGCGTCCAGCATTTGCATAACGTCACTACGGTCGGTTCGGAGTATGAATATCCGCTTACCAATCTCGAGCATGATATGAACGTGCTTGTTAAACACTACAACGGCAATCTCAAATCCATCCGTTCCGAAGCCGCGTCGCTCGAGCAGGTATTTTTGAAACTGACAGGAAAGTAAACGTGTCATTGCGAGCGCAGCGAAGCAATCCCTGTGTAATTCAGGGCCACCTCTGTTAACAAAGGGGATTGCTTCGTCGCTTCGCTCCTCGCAATGACATGTGGTGACACTATTTGAAACTTTTTTCTATGTCCAATCCCTTGTGGGCGCTCTACGCCCGTGAAGTAAAACGGTTCCAAAAAATCTGGCTCGATACGGTCTTGAGCCCTATCGTATCGATCGGTTTGTATCTCGGCGTCTTCGGCATTGTCGCGGCCGGGAGGAATATCGGCGAATTGCCGTACGTGACCTTCGTATATACCGGGCTTCTCGCTATGATGATCGTGAACAGCAGTTTTTCCAATCCATCGTTCGCGCTCATCATCGCCAAAAACGTGGGTAATATCGTGGATCTTCAAATTGTGCCCATCAAAGCGTGGGGGATCGGGGTGGCGTATGCGCTCGCGGCACTTACGCGCGGGCTTATCACGCTCGCAGTGACGCTTCTGTTTTCCGTGTGGTTCATTCCGGCGCTCGGACTCGATCATCCGGTGTATCTTCTCCTTGGTCTCGTTATCACCGGTATCGAATTCGGCATGCTCGGCGTGATCTTTGGTTTTCTCGCCAAGAATTTCGAGGCGCTCACCTTCATGACCACGTTTGTGATGCAGCCGATGATCTTTTTGGCCGGCGTGTTTTACCCGGTCGCGACACTGCCGCAGCCCTGGTCGACGATCAGTCTCTTCAATCCGATCCATCATAACGTGAATATCATCCGCTACGGCATTACCGGGTATCATGATCTTGCCCCACTCGTGTCGCTTGCTGTTATCATCGGGTTTGGTATCGTGCTTTTTGGGTTGATGCATTTTGTGACGAAAAAGAAAGTGCGCACTTGATTTATTATTTACTTTTATCCAACATCGTATGATCAAAATCTATGGCGGAAAGAATTCGAGCGCCATGCGCTGCATCTGGCTCCTCGAAGAAGTAGGGGCGGAGTATGAAAGCCAACCCCTCGATTTTCAAAAACAGGAGCACAAGACGCCCGAGTACCTCAAGCTCAATCCGAACGGCAAGATTCCGACCATGGTCGACGGCGATGTGGTGCTCTGGGAATCGCTTGCGATCAATGCATATATCGCCGAAAAGTTTAAGCCTGAACTTCTTGGTTCTACCCCTGTTGAACGCGGGCTCGTTAACCAATGGAGTCTCTGGGCGCTTATGCATATGTACGGCGCGTTCTATCCGCTCGTCATGAAAAAATGGCGCTCGTCGCCCGAAACCGAAGAAACCAAGATGGCTTTCGACGATCTGCCTAAATGGCTCGGTATCTTGAATGCGTATCTTGCCGGCAAAGACTACATGGTAGGGAGCATATTTACACTCGCTGATCTGAACGTCTGTTCGGTCGTCAATAGTGCGGCATTCATCGAATATGATCTCTCGGCATTTCCGGAAGTGATGCGCTGGCAGCGGATGATTACGGAGCGTGAGGCGCTTAAAAAAGTGCTGGCCAAGTAGCAAATTCACAAAAAACCGTCGAGTTCGCTCGGCGGTTTTTTTATATTGACATACTGCTTTTAATGGCGTAGATTGATAAGTCTCGTTCCTTGAAAGATGCTGTCCGCATAAAGGAGGGGTGTCATGCTCGTCTTCGTCGGCCTTGTCGGTCTCATTATGGTCGTTCTCAGGCCCATTACCACCAACGAATTTCGGTGGACCGCGAACCTGGGGAATAGTGTCTTGGGTTTTGCGGCGTGGATGGAGCTTGGACTTACTAGCCCAGCGTGCCCTTTTTTATTAATGGTGGCCGCGTGCGTGTTCTATGGGTTTTACGCGCTTCTCAACGGGACACTGCTCTTTTTCGCTCCGCGCGAGATGCTCGGTAAATACCTGGACGATCCGCTTGACCCGCCCCAGCTTGCGCAGCGCAATCCTTAAACTACCTTTGTCAGGCGTCCGAGCGACCCATTTCTGAGAGAAATGGGTCTCGGCGCCTGATTTTTGTTTTGACGATTGATAAAGAGGTTGTTACAGTACTAGTAGAGTCATTTATTTTTTTGTGCGCTATGAATACTCATTGGAAAAAAACTATAGCTTTGCTTGCGATGACCGTAATTTTTTTAGGAGCTGGTTGTACTAAGGCGGGGACTGGATATGACACCATCCCTTTAACCGAATCCGGGATTGGTATTGCTGATGTGCCTGTAACATTCGCCCACGACGTTAAGTATAGTCTGCGAGAAGAAGAAGGTAAAAAAATTTACTATCTTAGTTCATCTTCAATTGAAGATCGTGATCCAAATTGTGCGGCCAAGAGCGGTCCGTTGGGTGCTGTGGTCGTAAGTGCGACCGAACCGCAGGCCGAAGGACCTATGGCTAAGCCGGACAATGTGGTAAAAGTTGGTAACCAGTATGCGTATTACACTGGTCCGCAAACTACTTGTACGACGGATCCGGAAGTGCAATTGATGGTGGATACAGATAAAAAATGGATCGCGGAAGGAAAAATCGTGGAGATGAAGAAGTAATGAGTAGCTACTAAAATAGTGAGTAGTTAGGGAGAAAACCGCTCTTAAATCAGCGGTTTTCTATTTTTCTGTACTTTCATTGACAAAAAGGTTGTTTTCCGCTACTTTATCTAGTCATCTGAAGGCTTTTGGTTGGAAGATAATCCACTAGAAGGAGGGTAGAGATGCCTCGAATGACTCTCGCGTTCATTAGCACGGCCATTGTCAATCCTGGGTTGAGGCCGGGTTCTGCGATTATGCTCCGCACGTCAAAAGATCCGCCGGCAGGTTTTTGCGCTATCTGCTGGACTCAATTAGGACTAGAGTCGCCGGTAGTGGATGGATTCTGCCAGCGGAGGACATGCCAAGGTGCGCGCGTGGAACACCGTCGATTCTCGGTCAAGCTAGTCAAGAACCAAAAGGGGGATTGTATCTGACGGATGCACCGGTGGGCAGCGGTTCTGCCCGAAAACAAAAACAGCGTTGACGATCAAGGCTGTTTTTGTTTCTAGCTTCTAAAATGCAAAGGTGGAAAGTATGCGATTGAATGATGCACGAACCGCCGTTGTATCTCTTTCACAGCGCGGCTTGTCACTCGTTGGCACGGTGACCGTGAAGAGCTGAGAACTTTTTTTGAAGAACGCTCTAGTAACGTGTTGGATTAAGCCGCTAACGACTTCATATTCCTCATATTCCGCAATTATACCGGGCAGGCCGGCAATTGAAGTATCTTTTTGTGATACAGGCGCGGAGTAAATCTCAAGATTTTTTATATCCATAGCAAGCGTGGTTGTGGCGGAAATTTTTTTTATGCTCACGATTATATTGTCCCCAAAGTGAGCCGTCCAATCCGCAGCCGACCAAACCGGATCCGTAGTGAGGCGGCAAACGGGATTTTGTTCGTAGTAGAGAGGGTAGTTGAACGAGAATTCCGGATTATCGTGGCGGTAGGTGGCGACCTCCACCGGTTCGCCGGTTTTTCCATCGACTACTTGCAGGGTGTTTCCCGCAAAAGATACCCGATATGTATCAGTGAAGTCTTTTTTCGTCGCGCCAGACGTGCGTATGACGGTAATGACGCCATTATTTACCGAAATATTCTTTAACGTATCCTGGCTCAAACCGGTGCCGGAGCGATTGTATTCCGTTAGTGTGAATGTTTTGATTTCTCCGTCGATAGTCTTGAAGATTAGGACGTCGGCACCACAGTTGACATCGGTGGCGCACCAGTATGTGCCGGCAACGCCTTCTTTTATTCCATCATTATCCAGATCCGCGATGGTAATAGTACTCGTCGTAATCCTTTCAAACGGCACGCTACCGTCATCAGATGTCGAGCGCCTACCAACGATAAAACCGCCGGAGTTGAGCGTGTCTTGTATGGTCATTTCTGCCGTCGTTGTCGCTGTCTTTGGTGAAGAAGTTGGAGAAAGCGTGGGTGAGGTGTTTGGTGGATTGCAGCCGACCCCAAAGAGCGTTAAAGCCAATACGAGAGCTAAAAAATTTTGTTTGACCATATCAATCCTTTTATAAGTTAGTATGACTATAACGTATCTCATTTTGGCTAAGAGGGGAATATGATGCTTTTTTAAATTTTTTCATCTTGATTCTATAGAACAGCTTAGTATTTAATAACTTTAATATGCCGGCCCTAACCTTGACATGGTGCTTATTTCATGGTAACATTTTTTGTTAATTAACATTCTTTATTTTCCAGCCTCCTTTGTGTCTATATTTCTCTATAGGCAGAGAGAAAGCTGGAAGAAATTTTCCAGGCTATTTCAGTCAGAAAGATGGAGGACGAACCATGGAAAAGCAGATAGAGCCGATGTCTGTGGTGTCTTGGTTGGAACAAAACGGGGTCACGAACTCTGCTAGGCGGCAGGCGCACTTTGTAGGAACCCTGTCGGGATTAGTGCGATGTTCACCTCTGGTAATCGGGGTGCACACGTCGAATAGGGTCGTTTTGCCGGTGTACCGGTTCGACCTTGATGACGGAACGGTCGTGGTCATGAGGGGGAACTACTATAGATGGGATATTTCGGTCAAATCCGGGCGTATGGTTCCGGATTTGTTCCTCGATTTATTTGTTCGTACCCAACCGGCATGCGGCAAAGAAGGGATGAAGGACATTTGTGCATCTGATTCGTATGCTCAGAACCGTTCTTCTTTCTCTCTGGAGCTGCGTTACCGAGAGCACGAGCTCTACACATTCCTCTTTATTCTCGGATACGCACTCGGGCTCCGCTAAGGGGCAGTGTCAAAATATTGCCCGAGTCGCGGTCGATCTCTCCGATCAAAAAACCACCCGTGACTCACTATGCCTGTCATTCGTGACAGCTATAGTGAGCGGGTGGTTTTTTAGTTCATGCTTTTACACCATCCCCCGATCCTTCATCGCCGTCGCGACGCGTTCCACGGCCAAGACGAACGCCGCCGTCCGCATATCGATCGCATGTCTTTCCTTCGTTTGCCACACTGCCTCAAATGACGTAGTCATTATTTTTTTAAGTTTCTCAAGCACTTCTTCTTCGGTCCAGTAGTAATTAGAAGCATTCTGCACCTGCTCAAAGTACGAAACCGTCACGCCACCCGCGTTCATGAGAATGTCCGGAATGATGAGCGTGCCGTTCTTGAAGAGGATTTCATCGGCCTCGGGCGTAGTCGGGCCGTTCGCAAGTTCGCCGATGATCTTGGCTTTAACGCGCGGAGCGTTCGCGGCCGTGATCTGGTTTTCGAGCGCGGCCGGGATGAGCACGTCCACTTCGCATTCGAGGAGCTGTTCGTTCGTAATTGCTTCGGTGTTTTCAAAATTCGCGACCGAGCCGGTTTTTTCTTTGTGAGCTTCGAGTGCTGCGACGTCGAGTTTTTCGCCTTTGGTTTTGATGCCGCCTTTGGAATCACTCGCGGCGACGATCTTATAGCCGAGCCCATTCAAAATGCGAGCCATGTGCGCGCCGGCGTTGCCGAAGCCTTGTATAGCGACCGTCGTTTCAAACGGCTGTTTGCCGAGTTTTTTAAGTGCTTCGTCAAGACAGTACACGCCCCCCTGTGCAGTAGAGAATCCGCGGCCGGCCGAGCCACCGAGGCTTAACGGTTTGCCGGTAATCACGCCCGGCGCATGACGGCCGGTCAGTTTTTCGTATTCATCCATCATCCAACCCATGATTTCGGGCGTGGTGTAGACATCCGGGGCGGGGACATCCTGGTCTGGGCCGATGTATTTGTAGAGGCCACGGATGTAGCCGCGCGAGAGGCGTTCGAGTTCGGCTTTGGAGAGTTCTTTAGGATTGACGATAATGCCGCCTTTACCACCGCCCAAGGGAATGCCGACGGTGGCGCATTTCATGGTCATCCAGAAGGAGAGGGCTTTCACTTCGTCTTCGCTCACGTTCCAGTGGTAGCGGATTCCGCCTTTGAACGGTCCGCGCGCGTTGTTGTACTGGCTCCGGTAGCCGGTGAACACTTTGGTGGCGCCGTTATCCATTTTTACGGGGATGGAAAGCGTGATGATGCGGAGCGGGGACTCGAGTTGAGCGAGGGTGGATTGATCGAGGTTAAGCACTTTGGCGGATTTATGGAGTTGGGTGAGCGCGTTTTCGAAAGCGGAGGGCATAGGGTTGGGTATTAGGAATAAGTTAAGAGAGGAGTTTAGTAGGTGTTAACTGGTTAGTTGAATTTGGTTCCCTAACGTGCTAACTAGCTACGTTCCCACTACCTAGTTTACAAAAAATCGTGCCGGACCTTTCATGTCAAGACTGTCTTTAATTGCTTCCCAGGGGATGGCGATGACGGTTGGGCCAGTACCGAAGACGGGGAAAAAGAGCAGGATGCCGTCGCGAGTGAGGGCATAATCATTGAAATTATCCGTTTTCGGGCTCATGAAGTCGGCGTAGCGCTCTTCGTTTGTTGGTTCATCGCCTTCATATTCGAGACGCGCTTCTTCGAGTGAGAGACGGGAAAGAAGACTTATGAAGTCGGTATTTTTATGAAATAGATCAGCGAGCGCGATGGGGCGGTTGGTAGAAAGATCGTAGGTGAAGGGTTCGCGCAGGTTCCACGGGCGGGCAGAACCGGCGTAATAGGGCGAGGCCAAAAACATGCCACTCACCATGTCGGTGGTCGCGAGGTAGGTATGGAAGTTCATTTCAAGTCCGCTTTTCATGTCAGCGGCCTGGTTGTTTTTGGTTTTTTTTACGTTCGTGATGAATTCGTTGATGATGGTTGTGGCAGTCGTTTGCACAGCCTGGTTGAGATTTCGAACCGCCGTGGCCGGTACCCCGGCTATGGTGAATTCTGGATAGGCTGCTTCGATTGTGTAGTGATAGGCGGTGTTTTTTTGGTCAATGGTTTTGTCTGTGATGGCAACTCCATCGGCATGTACGGATTCAGGCAAGAAGTCTTCCAGATAATTTTGCATGCTGGCGTAAAAGGGTTCTTCATTAGAAGCGTCCTCGGTCGTCGAGGGGATAGAAAGTGAGGGGGTGGGGGAGTGGCTGCATCCGCCGAGAATAAAAAGCATGGCAAGAAACAGTGAAGTAACGAGCGATGTGCGCATAGATGGTTTAGGTAAAAAGTTCGCCGGGAAACCCCGGAGAACGTGCGGCTGAGCCGTCGGCGTACATAATGACATATTCAAAACGATAGTGGGCGGAGAGCTCGGCGGGGGAGGCAAAAAACAGACTGGTTGCGAGAGCGTCGGCGAGAATGGTGGTGTCCGCAATGGCCCAGGTGGCCAGAATGTGGCGCGGTGATTCCAGGGTGCGCGGATCGATAATGTGGTGGAAGCGATCCCAGGCGCGGCGATTACCGGCCGAGCCGCAGATGCTTTTGTTGGTGATGGTCGCGATGCCGATAGCTTGCGATGTGTCGAGTGGATTCTCGAGGCCGATCTGGATCGATTCGCCGCGTTCATGAGTATGGCGAATGTCGCCGCCGGCATCGATACAGAACGAGCGGATGCCATGAACGAAAAGGATCTCGGCGATGATATCGATGAGATGGCCTTTACCGAAGGCGCCCACGTCGAGTAGGACGGGTTTTTTGATGGTCAAACGGGGAAAATTATAATCGAGCGCCTCGTTCCATGTTGGCGGGTGGTGTAGAACACCGGGTACGAGTGAATACGTCGCATCGTAACCGGCTTCAACCAGCACGTGGCCGATGAGCGGTGTGACAACTCCGTTCGTCAGATCGTAAAAATCGTGGTAGAGGTCGAGGAGCGCTTGGCCGTCAGGGGGTAGAGTGTAGTCGCCAGCGGTGCGTGACATTTCGGTTACGAATGAGTCGGCGCGGAAGCGCGAGTATGTTCTATCGTACGTTTCGCAGCGCGCCTTTATTTTATCTAAAAGAAGACTACCCTCAAGGGTTTGAGGGTAGTCATAAACGTCGATCTGCCAGCGCGACCCGATGGCTTCAAAGGTAAAGGCGGCGGCCGACATAGCGTTCATTAGAGAGCGGCCTGCGCTTTGATTTTCGTTACCGCATCATTGAAGCCTTGCGGAGTGAGCGAGGAGCCGGAGATTTTACCGAGGCTGAGTGAGGCGATGTTTTTGCCGACAACCTGGGTTTTATAGTTGTCTACAAACACCTGTTGCATGTACTTGGATTTGGGGTTGGTGGCGGTTACCGACACCGATACGTCGGTTACGACATCTTTGGTAAGAGTAAGAGTTACCGGAACGTGTTCCGCGCCAGCCGGTGAAGTGTAATTACCGGTTGCAGAGTAAGTGCCGTCTTTGTAGGCGCTTTTGGTGTCGAGCGTCACTCCTGCGTTAACGTTCACATTCACGCTCACGCCAGATGCGGTTGTGCCCTTGCCGCTCGAAGTGGCAGGTGCCGTCGAAGGGTTCGTGTTCTGCGAAGAGGTCGGCAGGGGAACGGAAGCGTCAACATCCGTATTGACGTTCGAGTTTACGGATCCAGAGGTGGTGTTGGAGGTTGTAACGGTCGTCGAGGTTTGCGACGAGCAACCTGCGCCCAGAGTGGCGAGGGAGATGATGAGAGTGAACATGACAGCAAGGCGCGTCAGGTTCGGAAGGTGCGGCGTAGAGCGCATATATATAAAGATAATGATGATACGTTCCCAGTATATAGCATCATATAGAGGGCTGCAAGCAAAGGATCTGTAGATTATACAAAAAAACCACTTGTTTATTTCATGCCTGGTCTTGGCTTTTTCAACATCTTTCTTGACATATAAGTAGGTGTGCTTTACGGTACTTCGTATTATGCAAAAAGTATTTGTGCGCCGATGGTTCCATAAACGGATGTTGGCGGGCCAGGAAGGCCGCTTTTTGCGCTATGAAGGCAGTTTTGCCTGGGCGATGTACTGAGTGAGCGTTAGTACTTCCGTAGAGCGCCTTGGCAAGACCGACCAGGGTGTTTTTTGTTCGGTCTAAACCGTTCTTTGAAAAGGAGAAAGCTTGGCCATGTCCCGCGAAATTCGTACGACGATCCTAACCTACTACCTTATCCGTGCCATTTCGGCCTTTGGGTTCGGTACCATCTTGGCTACCTACGTTACGTTTCTTACCAAGAAGGGTCTTACCATTTTCGAAGCGCACCTGATGAATTTTTTCTTCTTCACGACGCTCCTCCTCTTTGAGGTGCCAACCGGAGCTTTCGCCGACGTGTTCGGGCGCAAACTTTCGTTTGTACTCTCGTGCTTTCTGGTGAGCCTTAGCAAGTTTGTGTATGCTTTGGCGCCGTCGGTTGAGTGGTTCGTGGTTGCAGAAGTCATCTCGGGTCTTGGTGTGACATTCTCAAGCGGGGCGATCCAGGCGTGGTGTATTGATCGGTTGCACTCCCTTAAGTACCAAGAGCCGATCGTGCGCGTCTTTGCCCGCGAGCAGCAGATCAAGAATGCAGTAACGATTCTCTCGGCCATGCTCGGCAGCTGGGTGGCGGAGCGAAATCCGCTTTTCCCTTGGCTGTTTACGGGCGTGATCATGTTCGTGGTTGGAGTTACCGCGTTTATCGTTATGAAGGAAGATGTGGTTTATCGGCCGCTCAGTCCTTGTGTCAGTGGGCGGTTAGGGGAACTGCGGGATAAGATCGTTCGGGGCTTCGAGTTGAGTCGCAACAACCCGGCCGTTGCTGTGGTGGTTAGTATGGGTATTGCCCAGTACTTCGCGGTGCAAGCACCATCCATGCAGTGGCAGCCGTATTTTAGCAGCGTATTTGCGCAGCGCGAACTGGGGCTTATCGTTGCTGGTATGATGGTTATGCAAATCGTGGGTTCAAGTTATGCGGCCCGTTTTAGCCGTTTCGTCGGCGGTGATTGCAAGGCGCTCGCGGCTAACCAGCTCATGATCGGCGCGTGCATCGCTCTAGCGCTGCTTTTTCCGCATCCCTTCATGGCCCTTGCGCTTTTTCTCTTCCAGTTCGTCTGGCGCGGCATGTATATTCCGCTCAAAGACGGCTACCTCAACGCCCACATCAAAAAAGAAGAGCGTGCGACGATAATTTCGTTTGAGTCGCTTTCGCATCATGTGGGTGGAATGATTGGCCTTTTGGTGGGTGGTTTGCTGGCCCGTTATCTCTCCATGAAATGGGCTTGGGTTTGCTCCGGAATCATACTTATCATTTCAGCTCTCGGACATATCCGCCGCCGGGCTCTTTACTAACCCTGTCTTTGGACAGGGTTTATGGTTTTGACGAGGTGTCTGGGTATGAAAAAACCGCTTCAGCAGAGCTTGGGCGGTTAGAAACAAGCTTTAAGATACGAAGCGGTGCGTGCGCTTTAGGTATTCGCGCAGTGCCGAGTAGTTGGGCGGCGTGGGAGCATCGCTATCATCGAGGAGCGTGTGGAAAACATTGAGTGGGCAGCTGACAAATTCCCCGGTAGCAAAAGGTCGGCCGCGGGTGGTGTAGATAACCGCCGGATCGTCCTTGTTCTCGGTGTTTTCGGCAACTGCCAGCACCTGGATCAGTTCAGCGTCGACGCATTCCCGCATGCCGGGGTAGGAAAAGGGTTCCAGGTTCTCGAGAAACATGAAGCGTGGTCCGCGGTAGCCCTGTTCTGGCCGGTTGATTTCATCGAGAAACATGGCGAGCGGGCGATAGGAGAGCACGCCTTTTTTCTCGCCATAGAGGGGAAAGTAAACCACTGATTGGTTTTCGATGGTTGGTTCGCATCCGGCTTTGGTGGCCACGCCCAAAACCTGGTACAGATTTCCCTTCCAGTGTCGATATTTACCGATCTCTACGTTTTGAGTGTTCATTGTTGCCTCGGGCGGCTGGGACTCGTTGCCGCGGGTGGATTGTATATACCAGCGCACAAAAAAGCAAGAAAGAGGATTTCTTTTAACGGGTCAAGAATTTAAGCATTCGTCCCCTGATAGTCTTGACTTAATTATTTTAGGTGTATAGGGTGGTTACGTCCTAGTATGCAACCTAAGGAGGGTGCTATATGAAACGAATCCTGATTTGTTCCTTGATGGGTGGTATGTTGTTTGGAGGTGCTGTAAGCCGTCCCACTCTGGAAGATTACAGGCGCGGCTGCTTTGCCTCTTCCAACAGCCAGCACAGGTGCGGCGATGGCACAATTTCAACCGGTGATGGTTTGTGCGAGGGGCAGCTCCCTCACTCTGGCCCTCCGGTGTTCGAACCGCCTTCGTCTTCTCCGCCGCCCGAAAATAACTGATATGTAGAAAACTTCCGACCCGTGACGGGTCTTTTTTGTTTGATGAAATAGTCTGCTAAAAAAAGAGACGCTCATTTTGAACGTCGCTTACGTTTTAGGGGTGCTGTGACAGTCGTGTCCATGGAGGAGTAGTAGGTCGAGGGTTGGCGATTTCAAGTTTTGGTGCCTGGGTGCCTAGTCGCTGATTCCGTGTCGATTGTTCCATCATATTTTTATTATACACCGAACTAGACGGAGGAATGACTGCGCCTTTTTGGGTTTCATAGTATGATATATGTAGGTAAACACTGATTCATAATCCCATTCCTATGAAAAAAATTATTATTCCAACTCTGGCCGGGATGGTGGGTGTGGTAGCTCTTAGTTTGGTGTGGTACGGGGTATCGGCAAAACCTGCCGCGCTGGTCGTTAGGGATGCAGCACAGGTTGTCTTGGCGGTTCCGGCCATCACACAGGCACCGGGCGGGAATTGGGCTAATCCGTGGGGCAATGCTTGCGAAGAGGCTAGCGTGGCTATGATCGAAGCGTTTTACACCGACAAGAAACTCACGCAAAATGAAGCCAACGACCATATGCGCACCATGTTTGCTTGGGAAGACCAGGTGCTTGGTAAAAACGAAGATACAAGCGCTGAGGAAGTGGTGGCGATGATCGAAGGTATCACTTCGTCGTTTCGTGCTGAGGTGGTAAAAAATCCCACGCTCGATGACATTAAAAACGAGCTGCGCGAAGGACGGCCGGTTATTGCTTTAGTGAACCAGTTCGAGTTTTACAGAAAGCCTCCAGTTAAGCAAAAGGGGTTTTCTTCTCATGTTTTCGTTGTTATCGGTTATGACGATACTAAGAGGCAGTTTATAATCAACGATCCAGCGGATTTGACCGCAAAACGTTATGCTTATGATCGATTAATGAACTCGCTGCATGATTTGGATGCTTCCGGCGAAGCGACGGGCGAGGCGGTAGTTGTCTTCACTCAGGAGTAAAAAAAGGCGGTTTAGGAACCGCCTTTTTTGTGGAGAGTTTTGTGGTATACTATATATAGTTGCTTTTTAAACTTATTATTTTTTTAACTCATTACCTATGAGGAGGGGATTCTACAAGGTATTGTGGCGCGCCGGTCTTGCACTTGGCGCCATGATGCTTATTTTTTTTATTTTCAGCGACAGTGCGGCAGCGGCCATTAATGCGCCCACGGCTGCGGTAACATCAACCGTAACCACTAATTCCATCCGTGTTGATTGGACGGCGGGTGCAGGGGATGAAACATTGTACGGACTTGAGCAGTCTGCTGATGGTGTTTCGTACGCTAACGTTGCCACCGTGACAGTCGGAACAGAATTTTACGTATTTACGGGCCTTGCTACCAACACGCGCTACTGGTTCCGCGTTAATGCTGGCGATGGGACTGCTTCTTCTAGTTACAGCACAGTCGGGCCGAGCTATACGCTTGCAGCCATTGCCGGTGCGCCAACGGTGACCGCAGCTTCAAGTACCGCGCTCCAAATCGTAATTGATTACACGTCAAACCCCAGCAATACTACGTTTGCTGTGTTTAACACGACAACACAAAACTATCTTACTGTATCTGGCGTGGCAACACCGACTGCAACCTACTTTGCCACCACTTCTTGGGGCGGCTCCGCAGTTGGACTTTCACCGAACACGCGCTACCAATTTGTCGTTATCGCTCGCAATGGCCAGGCGCTCGACGCTCCCACATCTACAGCCAGTACGGCTTTATACACATGGGCCAACCCAGCAGCAAGCGTGACGGCGACTTCGAGCGCTACATCCACGATGACTATTCAATTTGGCACCAATAGCAACTCCACAAGCACTACGTACGCTATTTATAACCTCACGTCAGGCACGTACTTAAACTCCGCCGGGGCAGCTACCACGACTGCGGTGTATCAAGCTTCTTCTACCTGGGGTGCAAGTATTACTGCTACCGGTCTTACGGCTAATACTTCCTACCAATTTGGTGTCATCGCGCGTAACGGTGACTCCATTAACGCCGCAACCACCACCGCGAGCGGGGTGTATACGCTTACTTCGGTGCCTTCGAGCGTAACGAGTAGTGCTTCCACGGCAAGTTCTATAACGGTTACGTGGTCTGGCGATGGAACGGAGTATTTCGCTTATAACACAGGTTTGTCGGTTGGTTCGGGTTGGGTTACCTCAACATCGTATACCTTTAACAACCTGGGCTGCGCGGCCAGTTATTTCTTCCAGGTGCGGGCCAAGAACGGTGACGGAACCTTGTCCGCCTCTTCAAGTGAGGCGTTGCTTAATACCGGTGTTTGTACGAGCGGAGGAAGTGGTGGTACGGTAAATATTGGTGGTGCGATTAGTTCTAATGGTTCTACTGGTGGCTCGTATATCCCTACTATCCCTGCTTCTTCGCCCAGTTTCATCGTTTCGCCTCAGGTTCCGGTGTTTGCCATGCCAGCCAGCCTGCCACTCAGCTTGTTCTCTGGAAGTGAATCAGGTGCGGAAAAAATGCCCGAAGCTGCTCGTCCATCAATAGCTTTCTTCCGTCTACCGACGGCTGCTGTCCGCCTTGGTTCGTTCTTCGACTTTCGTTATACCGTTACCAATAATACGGGAGTAGCGCGCCGTGTGCAGATTGAAAGAACGGTTTTGAATGCTGACGGCCGGGTGATAAGTCAATCGCGAACTACCGTGAACCAACGTGCTGGACAGGTCTTTACCGCTTTGCCGCGCGTAACATTTGGCCGAGCGCTGCCGGCCGGGGTGTACACGGTGCGTGTCCGTGTCCTTACTGCTAGTGGTCAGGTTGTTGATACCAACACCTTCACCGTTTCTGCTCGTCGCTAAGGTCTTTTATCCAAATAAAACAAAATCCCTGGCGCTCTGCCAGGGATTTTGTTTTTTTACTTAGTTTTCGTTGACTGTCTTTTTTATTGTTTTGACGAAGAGCCCTTTTTTCAGTCCGTGGCCCGTTTTTATCTTTAGATCTTTGGTTACCACATTGATTGTAGCGGCAGTAAGCGTGGCGCTGTCTTTATTGATTGTGCCTTGTACAATAACCTTTGTTCCATTTACCACATCAGCTAAGCTGGCAGGTGCGCCATCCTTGGTAAAACTGGTCGTGGCGCTTGTTACAACCGTGAGCGTACGGGTTGTAGGAGTGGTTGTGCCCAGCGGTGTCGGTAGCGCAATAGTAAAGTTCGATCCGTTAAGATTGGACACGGTACCGAAGGCGTGTGGTGTGTGGCCAGGGGCCATCTTTATCTTAATTTTCTGCAGTCCATGTTCCGGTGCTGAAAAAATTGTTGCCGCAGTAATGGTTGTGCCGGAGATCGTCCCGTTTACTCCGATGTTTGATCCTATGGTAAAGAGTGAGGTGGTTGCGTTGTCTTTTTTGGGGACAACGGTAGCTGCACTGGTATCAACCGTATAAACGGTTCCGGTGGGGGTTGTGAGTGTTATGAGCGTGCCGTTAACAGCTGTTATTGTTCCGCCGACGAGTGGTTTGTGCATAGCTTTCATTGCGCGAGTGTGGAAGGTGCGATTTCTCGCCTCTGAAGATGCTGGTAGGGTGGCTGCTGATACTGAAGTTCCTACAAGGCCGGCAGCGCTGAGTGTTAAACCGGCAATAGTTAGAAATGAAGAAGGTTTCATACATGGTAAAAAATAAGAATTAGTACGATGGGATGAACGTTCGACCTTTTCACCTCTCGTAACATTACTACGTTTAAAGGCCTTATTTTATTTCATGAGGAGGTATCAGCGGGATAAAATATGAAAAACAGGGCGATTAACCCTGGTTTTCATGGAGTTTACGGAGTTACCACGACGGTCGCTTTCATGGTGGGATGGAGTTTGCAGTGGTAGTTGAATGTACCGATTTCATTGAAGGTGTAACTGTATTTTTTTCCGGCGCCGATTGTGCCGCTTGAGGGACCGCCATTGTCGCCGGTTACGGTGTGTCCGTTTCGGTCGTAGTTGATCCAGGTAACAACGGTGCCGCGCTCGACATAAATAAGGTTGGGGCTAAAGGAAGAGCTCTGAATGCCGATGGTGAAGGTTTTGACCGGTTTTGCCGGCTCTGGCTTTGGGGTTGGCGCGGGGTAGGGTAGAGGGGTTGAAGGTTTTGGTGTCGGGGTCGCGACAGCTGGTTTGGGCGAGCCTTGCGGCAAGGTCATGGTTCCGCCCAGCGCCGGAGCGCGGGTGTCGCTCACAATGCCTTCGCCGGTTTTTTTACCGCAACCCGAAACGGTGGCGAGCACGAGGATTAGTCCTATCATGCCCAGAGAGAGGCCGTACGTGGTTTTCATAAAAATGAAGAAAGTAAGCTGCCCTTAGTGTACTCTGTCGCTTATGAATAGTCTATAGCAAGCAAGTCGCTGTCTATGGTTAGTAGAGGTCGGTTTTGTCACGATTGCGATTGCGCTGGGCAACCGGGCTCATCGATCCAAAGGGGTTTTTGCGGCGGTTTTTTCCGGAATACGAAGAAACCTGGCTAGGATGCGATGCGTCGGTTGTATCCTTTTTTTCGTTTTTCGATTCTTTTTCCTGCTTTTTAAGTAGTTCTTGAAGTTGTTTTTTGTACCACGGCATAGTATAAAGGTGAGTTTATGGATTTTCCACGATTATCTTGACAAAGACAATGCGCATCCGTATACTCGGTGCGTCCTGGTAGTACCATGTACTACCCGAAACGTCAATCTAAATAGGGGGAAAAACGTGAGAACTGCAAGCAAGATCGGACTTGTGCTGTGCGTTTCTGCGGCAGCATGCCTGCCGGAAACCCCGACCGAGATACTGCCCGATAGGGGCGTGAAACCCCCCACTGCCTGTCGTCTCGTCGCCGAAGACGAGCTCGGACTGGGCGAGGCCATCAATGTGGCTGCCGGACCCGGCCGCTTCCTCGTCGCGGCCAAGCAGGGTACGGTCGCCGTGAGCCAGGCCTATACCACGCTGGGCGAGCGCGTCACGACGAGCCGCTATAGCGAATTGTATCCGCTTCCGCACACGCGCGGCACGGGCAGAGTTGACCTGCTCTTCGGCACCCAGCAGGGCTACTTTCTCTCAAGCTGGGACGACAACGGCACGGGCGCCAAGAATTGGCTGTCGACCCTTACTCCCGACGGCGCACGGCGCACGACATACATTCCCGACGATATCGCCGACCCGTTCGAGCCGCCGTCGGCTGGCACGCTCTCTGATGGTGCCGCCTATATAACCAATCATTCGTACGACGGCACAAAGCAGCTTACGTACGTGACCGCGTATAAGATCGAAAGCGATCAAAGTCCCCATCCGCAGCTCTTCGGCAGCTCGGCCGAGTTTAAAGGCGATGGCCCGGGAGGTAAGCCCGCTGGCATGGCCCGTTATGGCAAGACGCTCGGGATCGTCGTCCGCCACTTCGGCATCGATGGGCGTGCGTACCTGAGCGCCGTCGGGCTCACCTACGGCAACATCAACTGGACGCGCTTTGAGGTTGCGGACCCGCTCTCCGCCGTCGGCCCGAATGATCCCGGCTTCACCGTGCGCGGCGTCTTCGCCGAGGGGGACAATCTCAGTGTAGCCTGGTCTGTGCCCGGGGAGACTATCACGCACCTGCGCTCGTTCGATGTTGCTGGGACCATCCACCGGAACATTACCCTCTCGGGAAACATCACCGACATCAAGCCGGTCCCGGGCGGTTACCTTGCGGCCGAGTACGATCCGATGGGGCGTGCGGTTTCGGCTGCTCTCTACGATGTGCAGGGTCGGGTCCTGAGTCGTCTCCCGTTCGCGATAACCACTGCGGCCTGCCTGCCGGCCATGGCGTGGAATGCCGAGAGTGGGAACGCGCTTTTTGCCTGGATCGACGAGAGTCTACGCGTAGAAAAGACGACCCTCACCCGCACCGTTCATTGTGAGTAAATAACCCGATCGCAGTTCGTCTTTGGACACTGCGATTTTATGTTTATTACATTTTCATTAAAGTAGTACCCGGATGCGAATGCTCTTGCGTCGCTGATATGTTACAATAAAATTATACAATAATCTTATTTATCTTTATCGTGCGGAACGGAGCTTGAAAACGCGCGTATTCAAGGAGGGCCTATGCTGTATAATTTCAAAAATGGTCTGCGAGCGGTAGTGGTCGGTATCTTTTTTGCCCTACTCCTGCACGGTGATGGTGTGCATGCGGTAATTGCCAATGGGGCAGCTGCAGTAAATGTTTTGGGTCAGTCAGATGGTACTAATTTTGCAAGTCCTCAGCCGATATACACGAAATCAGGAAGTCACGACAGCCCTAATCGTTGGGGATTGAACAATCCGACTGGCATGGTTTTTGACGCCGCACATCACCGTCTTTTTGTTTCTGATGCGACGAATAATCGCGTTTTGATTTATACGCTTAATACTGATAATACATTGCCGGATCGCATGCCGGACTATGTGTTAGGACAGGCGAATTTTGTTTCGAATAGCGCAACTGTTACCCAGTCCGGTATGAGTAATCCAGCCGGTTTGGCATACGACGGGGTTAGTAACCGTTTATTCGTTGCGGATAATACTAATCGGCGCGTACTTATATTTGACGTTTCATCAACGACAAACGGTCAGAACGCTATCCATGTTTTAGGGCAGGCAAATTTTACTTCTAACGTTTCAACCACCACGCAGTCGGGTATGAACGCACCTTCCGCGCTTGCTTTGGATGAAACCGGCAACCGGCTGTTCGTGGGAGAAACCAACAATCGTCGTGTTACGGTATTTGATGTTACAACCACAACCATTGCTGATGGTCAAAACGCTATCCATGTTTTAGGGCAGGCAAATTTTACTTCAAGTGTCGTTTCCAATACTCAATCTGGAATTAACATAGCAACCGGTTTGGCCTACGACAGTGCTAATAGTCGCTTGTTCGTTTCACAGTCAGGCAATAATCGCGTATCTATTTTCGACGTGGCGAGCATTACCGACGGTGAGAATGCGGTAAGCGTTTTAGGCCAGACGACATTTACCGGAACGGCAGCGGCCAGTACGCAGGCTGGCATGAGCGCGCCACGCGGCTTGGTGTATGACAATTCGGGAGAACGTCTTTTTGTTGCTCAGTCAGGTAATAATCGTGTAACGGTGTACACTGTTACCACGACAGTCGCCAACGGCGCGGCGGCGATCAATGTTTTGGGTCAATCTACCTTTACCGCCGGTAGCGCAACGACGACGCAAGCGGGTTTGAGCGGTCCTCAGGTAGCACTGGCCTACGACAGTGGTAATAATATGCTGTACGTCCCGGATAGTTCTAACAACCGTGTCATGATTTTCGACGTGGCGAGCATTACCGACGGCGAGAATGCGGTGAACGTGCTTGGGCAGAGCGATGGCACCAGTTTGAGCAATCCACAACCGTTATATACAAAAGCCGGTACTAACGATAGTCCGAACCGTTTCGGCTTCAGCTCTGCGTATAATGTGGCGCTCGACACGGTGCATCATCGGTTTTTTATGGCTGATCGCGGCAATAACCGCGTACTTGTCTATAACCTCAATAATGATAATACTTTTCCCGATCGCGTGCCCGATTATGTCCTTGGGCAGAGTACATTCACCTCGAATGCGGCTGCAGTTACGCAATCAGGCATGACCGCGCCTTCATCGCTTGCTTACGACAGTACCCGTGACTGGCTTTTTGTGGGGCAAGATGCAGCGCATCGGGTGACGGTCTATGACGTCGGCAGCATCACCGACGGAGAGAGCGCTATCCATGTTTTAGGGCAGGCTGATTTTACGTCAAGTGGTTCAACTACCACACAATCAGGCATGAACACGCCGCAAGCGCTGGCGTATGATAGTGCTAACCAACGTCTTTTCGTCGGTATTTTTAGTACTGCCCGCGTGTTGGTTTTCGACGTGGCGAGCATTACCGACGGCGAGAATGCGGTTAACGTGCTTGGGCAATCAAGTTACACGAGCACCAGTTTTACGGTCAGCCAATCAAGCACGGTGAGTCCAGGCGGTCTTCTATATGACGGTGATCATAATCGATTGTTCGTGGCCGGAAATAACCGCGTGATCGTATTTGATGTAACGGATATAACGAACGGTGAGAACGGTGTGGCACTTCTCGGACAATCCAACTATGCGTCTTCGACTGCAGCCACCACGCAATCAGGCATGAATGGTGCTGCTGGGCTTGCTTACGACCGTGTTAATCAGCGCCTTTTTGTGGGTAATTATCTTGCATCGCGCATTACGGTTTACGATGTTGCTGCCATTACCGACGGTGAAGACGCGACGCATGTGCTCGGTCAGTACAATTTTACTTCTACCGGCGCCTCAACCACGGCCAATGGCTTGTCATTACCGCAAGGTTTGGCTTATGACGAGGGGAATCAGCTGTTGTATGTAGCAGAAGCCAGCAATCACCGAGTAAGCGTTTTCGATGTTGAGCCGGATGCTGCGCCGCTCGCTAATGCGGCCGGCACGCCAGTTGTAACAGCACTTGCCACCTCGTCACTCGGTGTAACTATTAATACTAACGGCAACACATCCGACGTACGCTACGCGATTCGCAATGTTACTACTGCAAGTTACGTTACGGCGAGTGGAACCGCGACATCGACGCCAGTGTACTTTGTTAGCTCCAGTTGGAGCGGTTCTGTGCTGGGGCTTTCTCCTAACTCGGCGTATCAATTCGTGGCCATCGCCCGCAATATCGATAATATTGATGCAGCCACGTCTTCGACTAGTACGGTGGTATATACGCTGGCGGACGTGCCCGAAAACGTCACAAGCACTAGCGCCACGTCTGATTCTGTCACTGTCAGTTGGTCGGGCAATGCCAGCGAATATTACGTAGAAAACGCGAGTGCGAGCACGACCTCTGGTTATGTTACGTCCACGTCCTATACGTTCGGTGGACTTGGCTGTAATGCTACGTATTATTTCCGTGTCAAAGGTCGTAACGGTGATGGGGTAGAAACCGCCTTCTCAGAAAGCACTCTTTTATCCGTTGGTGCATGCACGAGCGGTGGTGGAACGGTCCATATCGGTGGCATGGTAACTAGTACTGGTGGCGGGGGTGGTGGGTATACAGCTCCGGCGGTTCAATCGATTATTACTCCGCCTGCACCGACTGCTTTGTATCCAGCTATACCGCAACTCCTCTGGCCCCAAGATCTGCCTCTACCGACATCAACTTCACCGCTTACGCCTGTTGTGTTGCCCGTACGTGAGGCATTTTTGACTCCGGCGGTGCCAACATCTGCAGTCCGTATCATTCGTCTACCGTCGGCAAGCATGCTTAAGCCGGGTCGCAGCTTTTCGTATACGTATAGTTATACTAACCCGCTTGCCACAGGGCAGACCATCCGCGTTGTGCGCGAAGTGATGGGGGAGCGTAGCGGACGCAGTATCGTGAACGGTTTTGGCACGCGTTCCATTTTGGCACGCGAATCATTTTCTTTCACAGCCACCCATCTCATTCCGCGCACCGCAGTGCCTGGTGCATATATTCTTCGGATTCGCGTTTATGACGCTCTAGGTCGCTTAATCGACCACAACAGTTTCAGGATGGAAATAACCAAATAAGACTAATAATTAAAACACCGCCCGGGCGTGGAGATTTTTATGAAAAGGTTTCCAGAAGCCCGACGGTGTTTTTAATCGGATTTTTGATTTAGTGTAATTGAAAAAATGCGCCCCAAAACAAAAGAGCTCCCGAGAGCATATTTATGCTCGGAAACCACCAGTAAACACGTTCGGCCGCATGTTCGTGCATAACAACATAGAGCGGCAGTAAAGGATACACGATAAGTGGTATTGACCAGGGGACAAGAGCAGAAAGCTCAGGAAGAGCGGCAAAAAAACTCAGCGTCCAAAGTATTGAGCAGGCAAAAAGCGCGTGTCTTTTTCCAAGGTACACTGCCGTCGTCGTAAGCGTAGCTGCACGATCGCTTGCAATATCTGGTATGGCCGAAAAAAGGTGCATAGCAGCGGCCCAAAGCATGCCAGCCATGATGATATTCCAAGGCGGCAGATGACCAGAAATCTGACTGTAGCCGATAAGCCCGGGAATAATATAGAGCGCGTTTGATGCGCTGTCGATGAAGGGGTATTTTTTGAAGCGCAGCGGGGGAGAACTATAGGCCCATGAAAGCCCAAGAAGTGCAAAAAGAAGAAGAGTGCTTAAAATGCTTTGAAAAAGCATCGCAGCTCCCGCATACAGTACGGCCGTGCCGATGAGGAGATTCTTGGTAAGAGCGCGTTCATCACTTGCGAGCAGATGTTCTTTGGTTTGTTTTTTTGGGTTAAAACGGTCGGTGTCAGTGTCGTAATAATCGTTGATACCGTACAAAAAGAAATTGGCCGGAAGGAGAAAAAATAAAAATGCGCTATAAAAAAGCGGATCGCGGTAGAAAAACGGATCGGCACTGGCGCGCCCAAGGATGTAGGGGCCTGCTAGATAGATCGCAAAGCGCGGACGGGAGACGGTAGTAATAAAGCGTAGAGCTTTTGCTATTTGTGACCCGGTTTCATGAAGTGCGTTTGGTAGCATAAGCCATAATTTCAGAAAGTAGCGTGTGGTACTCTGTGGGTAGCTCGGCAGCCTCAAGAGCAACGCGGGCCTGCTGGAGTTCTTTGCCGGCAATGCGTTCGACGGCCGAAGTTATGCCGTAGTGGAGTATTAGATGGCGGACAAAAGCTATATCTTTTTTGGTGATATGCGGATTACCAAAAAGAGTGTCGAGTTTCCGCTGCTCAAATGGTTGCGCTTTACGGTACAAAAAATGATGATACAACGTCTTTTTTCCCTCCCGAATATCCGATCCGATTGGTTTACCAATGTCTTTTTCACTTCCAAATAACCCAAGAGCATCGTCGCGAATTTGGAAAACGATGCCGACATGCTCGCCAAAACGACTGAGTTTTTCTGCTGTTTCGGTAGTGTGTCCGGCGACGAGAGTGCCGAGCGTGAGCGGGAGTGAGAATGTGTACCGTGCTGTTTTATGGCGGTAGGTTGAAAGGATGGTGGAAAGACGCTCGGGCGTGGGCATGTTGCCGCTCCAGACATCTTGTGCTTGTGCAGCACCTACCACTGCTAATTCCTTGGTTAAGAGGGTGATGGCTTGTGCTAGTATAACTGGTTCGTGTGCAAGAGCCTCGGCTACTAAATTAAGCGTCCAAAAGAACGTCATGTCTCCCAAACAGGTGGCCGTCGCTTCTCCGAAACGAGCGGGATCGTTCGCGCGGTTTTTTTTACCTACAGCGCTGTAGTAGGTGTGCAGTGCGCGTTGCCCGCGGCGGAGTGTATCACCATCCATGATGTCGTCGTGGATAAGAAGGCCGGTGTGCGCGAGTTCGACGGCAGCGGCGATTTTATAGCATGTTTCATCGATGGTTTTTCCGGCAATGGCGTACCCCAAGCATGCCAGGCCGCCGCGGACCATTTTGCCGCGAATCGCGACTTGGTAGCAGTCTTTGGCTAGTCGCGCCGAGCGGGTACTGATGGGTTTGAGACGTTTATGCTCGTGCGCGAGGTAGGTTTGTAGGGCGGCAGCGATGCGCGGTTTATGGGTAGAGAAAAAAGGAAGCATAAGTTAGGCAGTGAGCGTGTTGAGAATGACCGTTTGGAGTATGCGGGGTAAACGTGGTTTAACTGCGCGGTTTAACACGATAAAAGGGTTCTTTTCAATACTTCGCGCGGTGTATTCGTAAAGATTCGCGGCAGTCTTAATGGGAATAAGGTAGCGGCGCGGAATATAGTGGAAACCGCGCTCGCCGATTGTTTGCCAATCTCGATAGCGGTTAAGTTCAGAGCGGATAAGTGCGGCAAAAGCTTCTGGGTGTTGAAGCGCGCTTTCTGGGGATAGGAGTGTGAAGCCGTGCTGCTCCAGTGCTTCGAGTGGAATGTAGGTGCGGCCGAGCGTAAGATCTTCGGCGAGGTCGCGGATGAAATTGATGTACTGAAACGCGCGCCCGAGAAATCGCGCTTCATCGAAGGCGGCCTCGGGAAGTCCGATGAGCCTGCACATCGAAAGGCCGACGATTTCGGCTGAACCGTACATGTAGGCTTCAAGTTCGGCAAACGTGCGGTAGGTCGTTACGGTAAGATCCGATTCCATGGCCGAAAAGAACGCTTCGATCCAGGCGTAGGGAATTGACGTTCGTTCCATGAGTTTCACGAAATCGTCAATGAGGGGGTTGGCGCTTGGTACCTTATCGCGGTAGGCGGCAATGAACGCATCGCGAAAAGCGAAAAATTCCTGTCGCTTAGCGGGAATGCTGTCGACAAAATCATCGGCAGTACGGACGAAGCTGTAAAATATGAAGACGTCGTTTCTAATGTCGGGCGGGAAAAAGAGGCTGCTTATGAAAAACGTACGGCTTCTGGTTTTGAAGATGCGATAAGCGGTCGCGTTAGGCATACTCGCGCATGATGGTTTCGGCGGCTAATTCGCCGGCAATGAGACACATCGGCATGCCGATGCCCGGGTGCGTGTACTGCCCGCTAAAGAACAGATTCTTCACTTTTTTGCTGCGATAGTGCGGCCGGAATGAGGCGGTTTGCCAGAGCGTGTGGCTTAGCCCGAGCGCCGTGCCTTGGTAAGCATTAAAGAGGCCTTTGAAATCGCGTTGACTGATGATGCGTTCGACAATCGGGTTTTCGAACGAAGCACTAAAGGTGTCACTTAAGTGAGTGATGATTTTGTTGCGGTACATCGTGCGGATCTCATCGTTGTCATCGAGCCCGCTTGCGACCGGGACGAGAACAACGATCGTTTCGCCGCCGGGAGGCGCGACTGTCGGGTCGGTTTTGGAGGTGCATGAAACGTAGAGCGACGGATTCTCAGGCCAACCCGGGTTTTTGAAAATCGCGTCAAAATGTTCTGTCCAGTCATGGTCAAAAAGCAAGGTGTGATGCTCGAGACCGGAAATTTTTCGGTCATACCCGAGGTAGAGCATGAATGCCGACGGTGCGAGCGTGCGTTTTTCCCAGTATTTTTCGGGGTAACCTTGCGCCTCTTTGTCGAGGAGCGCGGTTTCAATATGGTGGTAATCGGCGTTGCCAACGACTGCATCCACGGCATAGGTCGAAGCGCTTGTTTCAACATGCGTTACTCGTCCGTTTTCGGTAATAATGCGTTTAACCGGTTCGTTGGTTTTGATGGTCACGCCGTTCTCGCGACAGAGTTTGGCCATAGCTTCGACTACCGCTCCAATTCCGCCTTCTGGATACCACACGCCGAGTTCAAAATCGATGTGCGACATGAGCGAGTAGAGCGCCGGCGTATTCGATGGCGCACCGCCTAAAAATACCATGCTGTATTCAAGGATTTTGCGGAGCTCTTCGTTTTTAAAAAAACGTTTTACGTAGGCGTCCAGATTTTCAAAGACATGCAACCGCCGTCCTTCCATAAGGAGGCGGGCGTTCAGAAAGTCGAATACCGAGGTGTAGGTGCGGTAGAGGAATTGATTTTTAGCTACGTCGTACTGGTATTTGGCGCGAGCGAGGTAGTCTTTGAGTTTTCCGGCTGAACCCGGTTCTAGACGTTCAAAGAGTTCGAGGTTTTTTTCGAGTGATGAAGAGATGTCGAGATATTTTTCTTTGCCGTAAACGATCCGATACGCCGGGTCGAGCCGTTTAAGGGTAAAGAGATGTTCCGCGCTCGTGCCAAGCTGGTTAAAAAAACGCTCGAAAATATCGGGCATCAAATACCAGGATGGTCCCATGTCGAAACGGAAGCCGTTCTGTTCAAAAACGCTGGCGCGTCCGCCGAGGTGATCGTTTTTTTCAAACAGGGTAACCGTGTAGCCTTTGCGCGCGAGAAGGGCGGCAGCTGCGAGTCCGCCAAAACCGCTGCCGATGACTGCGATGGTAGAGTGGGGCATAAAAATATGCGCTTATGATAGCGTAAAAGCCCGCTTTTTTCAATGATGTGCATAACAAAACAGCGGTTTTTACGCTGTTTTGTAAAGAATGTGGCAGGCGGTTTGTGATGTGCTGCCGCATGCTTTTCGGGTGCAGGGATGCCTGATTTAATTAAATTTTTCCTTGCACCTTCAGCTCGTTGTACATCCTCTTCTTTGTGTTCACCCAAGCGCCTGCGCCGGCTATGCTGGCAATGCCAGTAACGACCGCGCCGATGAAAGGGACGAGCAGAATGACGTAGTACATGAAGGCGCCCGCTATCACTGCCGCGACAGCGCTTCTGTTTTTGAGAGCTATGCGGCCAATGACGAATATAGGCACGAATTTACCGAGGTACATAAGTACGGAGTAGCCTGCCATCGCTATAAGACCGAGCGGTAAGCCAATGAGTGTAATTATGAGTAGTAGTGCCATTACGGGCACGACGATCATAATGATGATGCCGGTGCCGAGCGAGGCCCACGGACGCTCCGCAAGTTCTGCCCGGGCTTTTTCAGCGAAGATAGGGAAAAGACGTACGATCAGCACTCCGACGATCGCAAAGGCGATGAATGCGATTGTTTTGATGATAAGGCTCGCTCCTATTGCTACACCCATCATTTCTTTGCTCGAGATACGTTTTTTGGCTACTTCAGTGAATTTGACCGTGCCGGCGATTTTGGCGTTCGGGTCGAGCGAGGCGGGGCGCGGACTGGTGTAGGTAAGTGTCTTTCCGATGCTTGCCCGGGACGTGAGGCGGAGTATGTCAACGTAACTTACCACCTTGCCACCTACCGTGCCAGAGATAGTTATATTTCCTCCGGCCGACGTAACATCGCCGGCAACAGCGGAAGCTATAATGATGCTTCCTCCGGCGACTACGATGTTACCTTTTACTTCCGATCCTTCGACAAGATCAACATTGCCGCCGGTAAGAGTTGCGCTGCCGTCGATGCGGCCGCCTACATTGATCTGTCCCCCGGCTGCGCGCAGATCATCACCGACCGTTCCGCTGATTCGCACTATACCGCCCGCAGCGAGTACGTCGCCTGCTACCGTACCGTCAATGACTACTTCCGCGCCGGCGGCGTATAAATCACCCGTAACTTCACCAGATATCTCTACCCGGTCGCCGGCAGCGAAGAAATCACCCTCAACCACCGTACCGGCCGGTACGGTAACTATTTTACGGCCCTCGTAGCTGGTATCTCGGGCCAAAGCCAGTGCGGGAATGCTGACAAGCACGATGGCTGCCACAGCAAGAAGAAGTCTGTTTCGGTAGTTCATATGCAAAGTATTAGAATAAAATGTTCTATAATTTCGCCATCGCGACTGAAAATTCTTCGTCGGCCGCTTCTTCGCCGCTCAATAATTCAAACGGGTGTGTTTGCCAGTAGGGGAGAGATTTCATGTTTTTGACGGTGAGGCGCGTGGCGAGTACGCGGTCGCCGTCCGCTGCGGCTTCGAGAAAAAATTCTATGCCGCCCACGAAGATTGCTTCTGGGCTTTTTATTTGACCATTTTCGGAGTCGAATGTGCAGACCGGGCCTTCGGGGGTGGTGAGGCCGATGTCATTCGCATGGTCGCCGGTGAAGGGTATGCCGCAGGTGATACAGGATGACATGTGGGATCAATTATTTATTGGTAAATAAGAATAAATCTCAGTGTTACTAATTAAATTCCCATTTGCGTAATTAATTGTAAATAAACCAATTACTCTATAATCTTTCTCATTAGCAGTTTTTACTAAAATTTCAAGCGGTATGTTCATCATGCCCCAGACTTTACTTTTCTTATTCATTTCTTTAATTAATTCCTCGACTGCCACTGCTTCTATCTTCACCAAGTTGCCCGCGTTAATAGATCGTCCGGGTGGCATACTACTCCAAAAACTCTTTTCGCCCCTAAATTTCTCTTCTATAACTTCAGTCTTTAGTATTATATTAAAGATGCTAATTCGTTCTTTTCCGGTATTATGAATTTCCCATCTTCTCTCTTCTTTATTATAATTTACAGCTAAAGATGGTTCGTAGTTTAAGGCTAAAGTTGCCTCCTGTAGTTTATTTTGTTTTTCAGCAATATCATTTTGTTTAGTAGAAATTCCAATCTGCTTCCATCCAATAACTCCCGCGACTGAACTTCCTGCTAGTATGCCTACTATACCTAGAGAAACCTGCCATTTTTCAAAATTTTCAAGTTTCCGATAGCTGTCAAATAGTGCTTCTATTTTTAATAGAACTGGTGTTATAAATTTCATAAATTTTTTGAAAATAACAGTTTTGTAAACTGTTATGGTTCTTCACTACCTTCCCATCTCCTTTGCAGCTTGCGTCAATCCAAACGGATTTCCCTCCGTATCTTCCGCCCCGGCGAAGATGCCAGTACCCGGAATCTCGCTTTTTTCTTTGGTGATCTTGGCGCTGTTGGCTTTCACGGCCTCGATGGCTTTGTCGATGTCGGCGATTTCTACCCTGCAGTCATACGTATAGAGCTTGTCCGCCCCGCGCTGGTAGAGGCCGCCGTTGATGCCGGGGACGGAATCGCCGGTTTCAATACCAAAGTAGTCCGTGCCGCCTTCTTCTTTTTTCATCATCTAGGTGATTTTCCACCCCGGCATGTTTCATAGAATTTACTGGTACGGCCGATATCGCCGGCCTGGATTTCGAAATGGACGATGCGGTTTATATGGTTTGTAGTTAGAGGTAAAACTATACCTAGAATACACCATCCGTATTGGGTACATCAATCGGAATCTGTTGGCCCAGATCCCACAGTTCCACGATCTTGCCGTTGTCGAAACGCAAGAGGTGGACAACGATCATGCCCGGTTCATCGGCTTTGAATTTGAGGTGCGAATGCACGGCGACAAGATCATTTTCCGCCACGACATGTTTGATGATGAATTGTTTGCCCGGCGTCTCGACATGGTTGGCTTTCATGGCTTCACGAAGGCTCGTGAAACCGGCACCGAAGTACGCGTTGTGGTGCTTGCCGCTCATGTCGACGTACGTTTCGTACGCCTCATCGATCTTGCCCGTGACGACGAGCTTGAGAAACGAGATGGCCGCTTGTTTAGTATCGAATTTTGAAGTCATACGGTTTTATTCAGTAGTCTCACCGTCGAACTGATCACCTTCATCGTTTTCGGCCTCTTCTTTGGTTTTGTGCACGACGCCGTCTTTGTGGTGCGGCGGCATGTAGAGCGTGTAGAGCTTCATGGGCTCTTTGCCGCTATTGATTATGTTGTGTTTTGTGCCCGCGGGAACGATGACTACGCTGCCGTCACCGAGTTTATGCGACTCGCCGTTTAAAACGGCCTCGCCCGCGCCTTGTTCGATGCGCAGGAATTGGTCATTTTTTGGGTGGGTCTCCAGCCCGATCTCTTCGCCGGGACTGAGCGACATGAGAACCAGTTGGCAGCGTTTATCGGTATAGAGGACTTTTCTGAAGTTGTTATTTTTGAGAGATAATTCTTCGATATGAGCGATGTAGCCGTGCATAAGGATGAGTTAGGAATAAAGTTGAGATTTCACACACATTGTCTTGCCCCTTCGAGCGGGCTGTAGGTACGATACCAGTAGTTATTCTTTAACGCTACTCCATATGTGGGATTTCCTCAAATCGTACCTGGCCGCTAAAATCCTCGGTGGCGGCCTGATTCTGGCACTCATTATCTATCTTATCTTTTTTCGTAATTAACTGTTTGATGCAAAAGAAAAAAACAGGGCATGTCCCTGTTTTTTCCATATAGCTTAATCGGTGTGCTCCTCGCGCAAGAATTTACTCGTTACCATCGGAATCTGGTCACGGATCCATTCGGCACGTTCGCGGGCGAATGAGATGCATTCTTCGGCGAGGGTAACTACTTCGGTTTCGCCCAGATCGCGTGCGGCGGCGGCAAGCGAGGTGTATGAAGCAATGCCAAGATGCGCGCCCGAATACACGACGAGCAGGTGCTTCACTGGTTGGTCATGGGTCAGTTCGCTCGTCGCGCTTTGCCATACGCTCCCGATCTTGCCGATGAGCGTTTTGGCGGTCGATACGTTGGCGCCGAGGCGTTCGATAACGGCTTTAAGGCGGTTTGCTTTTTCTTCGGCTTTTTCGGCGATGGAATTGAACGCCATGCGTACCTCGGGATATTTTTCCATATCATCGGCGTAGCGCTTCAGCAAATCGGCCGCGCCGTATTCCATGGCGTAGGCGTCGTTGAGCCAAGCTGCGAACATTTCTTTTTTGGTCATAAGTATCACCTCCGTTCTGGTTAAGAGTCTTTTTTACTTTCTACCCCGTAGAGCGGAGTGTCAACTTAAAAGTTGGTAAGTAGTACAACAAAAAAACGCACGCACGGTGCGTTGAGGGTTCTTTTTAGTAACCTTTTGGAGGAGGAATGATCGGGTCGCCGACCTTGATGATGCCACCTTTGACGATTTCGGCAACAAGTCCGCCCCGATCGTGAAACGCTTCGCGAAAGCTCGCGTCTTTCTTGGCAAGACCGGTTGGGCGGTCACACGGATCACAGTATTTAACGCCTTTAAACACAGCTTCACCGATCTGGAACTCGCGCCCAATAAGCCACATGAGTTCGACGCCTTCCGTGACGATGTTGCGGCGACTCTCGGCGTAGGTAAAACCGCTGCCTGGAAAAAATGCGGCATTGATAAGCGTGACCTGTCGTCGACCGGGCTTGTCTTTGTTGAAGCTTCCGCGGCCTTCGGCGTAACGATCGCCCTTAAGGCCGAGGCCGGCCAGAGCTTCAACTTCGGAAATTTCTTGCATGGGTGTGCCGGCAGTCGGTGAGATGCAGATGGTAATTACCTTCGGTTTTTGGGGCATGCGTTACCTCTTGTGCATGGTTATGCAAAGCTTGGCATAGTCTACCAGAAGATGCTAAAAAATCCAACTCGATGGCGCGAAAGATGATTATTTTCTCCGGGCTATCACATGGAAAATATGCCAGTGTTTCATTGCTCCGATGACCGGTTTTTCATCTTTTTCTTCTTCCTCGAAATATATGGTTTCCAAATCCGCTAAAAGTTTTTTTACTGCTGCGAGAGAATGAAACGTCATCCCGCTTTCAGGTGTGTTCCATTCGTCGCGATCGCCGAAAAATTGTCCCGTAAAAATTCCGCCTGTTGCGAGCGCTCGTGAAAGTTTTTCGAACATCACCGTAAAACTATCGGGAGGGTTAAAAGGCAGTGAGAATTGAGCATTGATAAGATCGAATGTTTCTACGGGAAAATCGTAGTTTGCAAAAGTGCTTATCGTGTAGTCGACTTTGTCTTTCGGTAAATTTTCATATATTTCCAGCGCCAATGCTGAACGGTCTAAGGCAACAACGTGTTTGAAATCTTCTTTAAGGAGATATTTCGTATCAACGAAAGCGCCTGCTCCTAAATCAAGCGCATTGTTTTTGTGTTGTATGAATTCCAGCGCTTTTACCAAGAGCGGTCGTGGGGGATTGTTTTTGGTTTTTTCTATGTAGTCTGTCATGGTCATATATGAGTTGTTTTTAAAAGTATATTGACTTTTTTCATTCCCAAAGGTAGGATGAGTGGGCTCTAAAAAAGGAGGGCATGCCCATGAACATCAGCTCGAACCATATCGGGGTCGCCGCGCTTTCTCTGTTCGCTCTTATGGGAATCGGCTGCGGAGGCAGTTATAGCGGAGGAGCGCCCCGCACCCAATCGACGGCGACGCTTGAACAGATGAAGCGCTGCGACCGAGCATTCGATGCACGCCTAACCGTATCGGGCGGCACGACGCTTCCGACCGGCTCCGGACTTACGTGCCGCGCAAGCGGGGGAAATAAGCTCTACACCATGCGCTGCACCGAAGACCGTCTGTATCTTCCGGACGTCTGTCTGAGCGAGCTCTACTGCGCCACCGATGATGAAATCATAGGAGATGGCACGTTGTCCTTTACTGTCAAATTTACGCCGCAAGGCGTGCCGGTCTACAGCGAATTCTGGTTCGATCGGGGACTTTCTATCACCGCCGTTACCTGCGAGAAAAAAGTTCATTAGCGAGCATTTTCATACCAAAAATCTTCCCTAGATTGGCCTTAGCCGCGGGGAAGATCTTTTTTAATTTCATTTTAATCAACCGAAATATCAAAATGATGGACGTCTTCCCGGGTTCCAAGCGACTCGTACAGTTTGATCGCCGGATCGTCCCCTGGATCAGCTTGCACGAAGATGACGTATGCACCGCGCTCTTTGGCGATTTTCTTCAGTTCAAGAATCAAATTCGTCGCGATTTTTCTACGCCGATGCGCCTCGGATACTGCCAGGTCGTAGATGTAAACTTCGCTTCGTTCGCGCTCGAATTTTTCGAGGACATACGCTGCGAGGCCGCCGACGATTTCAGTGCCATGGCGGGCGGTGAGCACGATGAACGTGTCTTTGGTTAAAAGGTTGCGCAAATATTCGTCGCTTGGTACCGCGTCGTGGTACGTCGATCGCTCATTGAATGCTTCGCCGAAGACCTTGAGAAGCGCTTTGAGTTTTTCCGTATCTGCACGTGTGAGAAGTTCGTAAGAGTAATTCATATGGCTATATGCGCTGACTGTCATACGCCCACTCATTATGCGGGACTATGTATTATTGCTTGGTAAGATAAACAACGAGCAGCCCGAGCGCGCCCCACCAGCCGAGATCCGAAACGATAAGGCTCGCTGTGATTTTCTTTTGCCAGGCCGAGGGCAAAAGTTCTCCGGAGCGGCCTTCTTTCTCGCGCGCGATGAGGTACGGACTTACTTTGAACGACAAAAAATAACCGTTCGCAACGAGTGCTACGGCGATGATGGTATGAGCAAGGGGAATGCCCCGTAATGATTCCGATCGGTAAAAAACAACTCCGCCGATCGTCGCGAGCGCGATACCGATCCAGATGAGAGGTTTTGTTACTTTGTGTGTGCGGGTAGTCGCTTCGGTCCAGTAGCTCGAGGTGCGACCCAAAAAACCGTGCAGGTCGATGACGGTCACCGCGCCGAGTCCGATAACGAATCCGGCGAGGAACAGAAACAGTCCAATTGCATCCCCCCAGTTGATCATATGCGGCGGATTATTTCTCGGCCAAGTCTTTGAGCTTCATCAGAGCCTTTTTCCACATCTCCTCCATGGCCGGTTTTTCTGATTCCGGCAACTTCATGTCGATCGTCAGTTCTGTGCCGCCGTCTTTGTCTGAAAATGTATAGTTTTCGTACGATCCGGCCCAGGCCTTCACGAAATCTGATGTGGTATCTTCGATGCCATTTTTGACAACGCCCTGGTGTTCGATGGAAACGAATTCGTGCAAACGATTTTCGGCAATACGGCTCACCATGCCACCCTCGCCGCTACCGTCTGGATTCGGGCCAAGAAAGAGCATTTTGGAGCCTTGGTCCCAGCTGCCTTTATAATACGAACCCTCCATGAAGGCGCTCGTCCAGGCACGGTACGTCGCGTCGGAAAGCATCACGTCCCAGACTTTTTCGCGCGGAGCGTTGATGAAGGTGGTGAGGTGGAAAGTAGACATATGAGACATAAAATATCTTTAATTAAATTAATTAATTTTTTTCGTCGCCTGAATCTCTTTTATCTTGTCTTTCACGATTTTCGTGATAAGCTTGATTGGCAACGATTTTGTAAGTGGGAGTTGCATCGCGCCCTTCGACGTTTTGTATTCCGCAAGCTCCTTTTTGTAGTTCTCAAGAAACGTGCCGCTCATGGGGTAAAAACCGATATGCTGCTTGTATCCGGCGAAGCCGGCCAAACCTTTGCCGTCCAGCTTGAATACCGGCATGCGGTAACTAATGGTTTCTTCGGCACGCGGTGCGAGTTTTTTTATGAGCGCGCGGAGTTCTTTGAGTTTTGCTTGTGCTTCTTTAGGCGACATCTGTATGAAAGCATCAATATCGTTTGCGGGTGCATTTTTGCTGCTCCAGATATCGATACGGCCGTCTGCGGTGAGTTTTGGTTTAGGCGCCATACGGTTTTACCCCTTCGTTGCTTTCTCCAGTTCCGCGATATCGAATTTTTTCATTTTGAGGAAGGCTTGCGTAACGCGATCAATTTTTTTCGAGTCGTTTTCGGCGTATATTTTTTCCATCATGCTCGCCGTGATCTGCCAGGAAACGCCGAATTTATCCTTGAGCCAGCCGCACTGTTCGGCTTCGGGTACGGCAGAAAGTTTGCTCCAGTAGTAATCAATTTCTTCTTGCGTGTCGCAGCTGACGAGGAGGGAGATCGCTTCATTGAAGGCGAATTTATGTTCGCCGGGTGCGTCCATCGCAGCGAACCACATGTCGAGAAGTTTGAAATCCGTGAACATAACCATCTTTTTTTCGGACGCTTTTTCGGTGGGGTAGTGGACAAGCGCGCCGCGCTTTCCGTCTTTGAATACCGAGAGATAAAAGTCGGTGGCTTCTTCGGCTTTGCCCATGCTCTCGTTGGCAAACATGAGCGAAGGAATAATCGTGGGGCGTGGTTCGCCTTTGGGGTTGGTAAGAATGAGTTGCCACGACAGACCGAATTTATCCTGCACCCAGCCGTAGTGTTCGCTGAAATCGTACTTGTCGAGCGGCATGAGCGCCGTTCCGCCGTCCATTAGTTTGTTCCAAATCTCGTCGAGATGTTTTCGGGCTTCCGGGTCGCGCGAGGGGTCGAAATTCACCATCATCGAGATCGAGGGGTTGATCTTGAAATACGGTCCGGCCGAAATTGCCATGAATGGCTGGCCCCATACGTTGAACGAGACGATATCGCAATCGCCGGAGGGGGTGTTATGGATGACGCTCGCATGGGTGATTTTGGATTCGGGAAAAATCGAGGTGTAGAATTCGGCGGCTTCTTTGGCTTCTTTGTCGTACCAGAGATGGGGGAGGATGGTAGGCATATGGAAAACGAATTAAAATTTAAGCTCTTCCGGATCGCCAAAACTGTCATTTTTATCGGCGAAACGCGGCTCGTCGAATAAGGTGATGTCCCATTGCTTGCTTTCTTGATTAAAATCCAAACGAGCAGTCTTTAACAAATCACGAATTACCTTTGCTTCGGGATTGCCAAGTATTTCTTTTATTTCCGCAATGCGTTGATCACTGGTTTTCATCAGCTCATTTTCTATGTTTATATGGGCTTCACCCATTACAAGTGGCAAATCACTTCCACTTAATTCTTGTTGGAAAGCACGATATGCGCCAGTTAATTTCTGGGCCATGATTAAGTTGCGCAAACGAATAATTTTTTCTGTCGCGATTGGATCAATTTTTTCCGCTGCATTGGTAAGCGCGTGTCCAGCTTTTTCATATCCTCGATTATGGAGAAGCCCGCCCGTTCCTGAAGCTATGGTGCCTGCGGTCAAAGCAGCAGTTGCCCCCATTACAGTTTTTATGAATGTTCGCCGGGTAGGACTTGGTTTTTCCTTTTTTATCTTTGCTCGTAACACTTCCGAGCCTAGATAAGCTCCCCCTAAAAGTACCGGAGCAATCGCGGCAACTATCCTCCGCCATTCGGTAGTATCAACCAGGTACAGAGGTTTTCCTTCGGCGGCTGAATGTTCGATTACGTTTTTGAGTTGCGGATAGACAGAGTTTAAGTTGAATTCAACGTATGCTTTTTGAGGATCGGAAAGGTCCGTGACACCCTCCAAAGCAGTGCCTTTAGTATTCGCTAATAACTTCGTATCTGTGCTGCTTGTATGAGTACCGTAAATCATTCGAAAGCGTCCTTCCGGCGTTTCCACGCGGAAAGCTTTGTCGCCGAATTTTTCGACCTTTCCACCCTGGCGTATATCACTGCCGATGTAATGTTCTCTCATAATCTTATCCGCCGGATTATTTGGTACTCTCGGTATACTTTTTGAAATTCTCCAAAATCGCCTGCCAGCCGGCGCGTTGCATCTCCTCGCTGTTTTCGTTTTCCATCTGGAATGTTTCTGTAACTTTCACGCCTTCCGGAACTTCTTTGAACATGATCTGCACTTTGCGACCATCGTCAATGTCGTATTCAATAAGTTCCTGGCCATTTACGTTCGTGTAGGTGCCGGTAAAATCAAAACTCGCGCTTTTGTCTTTGGCGCTCATCGTTGTTTTGAAGCGGCCGCCGGTCCGTACATCGTTTTCTGCGAATGGGGCTTCCCAATCATCCGAAGCAAAAGCCCATTTGATGATGTGCTCGGGCTTGGTCCAGCATTCCCAGACTTTGTCGAGCGGTGCGTTGACGATGGTTTCGACGGTAATGGCATTGTTCATAAGTAAAGATTAGGATTAGTTTGAGTAGTAAACTTATCTGACCGTGGTTACGCACCGTAGTAATTTCATCTTCCAGTATACATGTTATCATAAGAATAACGCCACTTTTTTGTCTATAATTTGAGCCCTATGAAGTATTTTAAAACCTTGAGTTTGGCTGCTGCAGTACTTATCGCCTGCGGAGCTAGTTGCACTGCCCCAGATTCCGCTCCTTCCGGGAGCATGCCGTTAGCGGGACGTTGGACACTTGTCAGTTTTAACGGTTCGAGCGTACCAAGCGGGCAGTCGATCGCGTTTGAAACCGATAATCGCTACACGGCGAAATTCTGTAACAGCATGGGTGGCTCTTACATGTTCGCAAACAACGTCTTTGTGTCCACCTCAACGATGAGTACGCTTATGGCTTGCACGGACCAGCGCATGACCATAGAAGAAGCTTTCTCGAAGAATCTCGCAAACGGTTTAACGCTTACGATGACGAGCAGTGCGCTGCAGTTACGCGGTAACGACGGTTCGCTCTTTGATTTTACGCGTGACCAAACTACCGGTACTACTCAAAATACGAACACCGGAACGTCTTCTGCAGCAACATCCACGTTATCGATGTATAAAACGATTTCACGACCCGATGACTTTAGCCTCCAGTATCCGACGTTTATGGAAGCAGAGCTCGGAAAAGAGCTTTCCGCGACGTTGCCGAACTCCTCGGTTGCAAAAATATATCTTCCAAAAAGTTACTTCAATCCGAATGACATAAACAATTTCCAGGAAGCCTTTCTTGTCTTTAGTGCAACAACGAGTAATAAAGTAGATAAAGATGATTTCATGGCTTTCACGGATATTCCCAGCGTGAAACCATCAGCTGCGGCTGTGCAGTTCAACGGTTATAATTTTTCGTTTACCACGACCAGCGATGCTGGGGCGGGTAATTTCTATCGTACCGAGTTGTATCGCACGGTCCAAAATGGAAACTATTATCAAGCTGAAATTACCGTGCATACGACCAATGCAGCGAACTATACGCCCGCCCGCCAAGAGTTTACAGGCGATGCTTATGCGCCGCTCCGGGATGTGCTGCGTACTATCAATTTCCTCCGATAGTATAGTTTCTCAAAAAGACTGCCTGTTGTAAGGCGGTCTTTTTAGTAGCGTTTATTCTTGGCAATACTCTGCCCATGCGTCTAAATTACGATGCTTGAGTACGGCGGAAAAACGATTCTTTTTTGCTTCTGCGCAGAATGTTGCGGTACTCACACCCGTATCCGTATATTCCACCTGGAATACGGCTTTACCTGCGGCCGTAAACGGTCGGAAATCTGCACACCAACCTTGGTCGGCGCAGTCTTCAATGAGCGCCCAGTCAAAGGAAGGGAGAAGGCGTTTCATGAGTTCGGCGCTATTTTTGAGTCCGATCGACATGCCGCGTTTGTGCGCTTCGCTGGCCAGCCAGATGTTGTAGGCAATCTGATCATTGGCGGTGATAGAGAATCCGGTCGCATGTTCGTAGCTGTTCATATTGTCTGCGTCGATCGAGTCGCACCCTTTTTGTTTGGCAAGATCGAAACGTTTTTGGATAAGAGGTTTGAGTGCTGGACTCGTACTATCGAACCAGCGTTCGCCCTCCCAGCCTTCATAGTCATTGCCAAGAATACTCTCTGGAAAATTGTTTTTATCACTACGCCAATCTTCCCATGCTCCTACGTTCACGTAGCAGATGACACGGGCGCCCTGCTTATGCAGACTTGCGATCGTTGCGGCTGTTACGTCGAATGCGTCGACGATATAAATGTCGCGACGAGATGCTGGGAGGTTCTCGAGCGAACTGTCTTCTAGCCAATCAAATGTCGCGCCAACTTTGGGTCGCCAGAGGGATGGAGTTGCGGGTTGTAGAGCTGGCGGCTTCGCTGTTGATGTGGCGGTCGGACGAACCGAGGGTGAAGTCGTTGGCCGAGTGATCGGCGCAGCAGTGTTCGTGGTCTGAGATGTTGAAGTTACCGAAGGTGAAAGGATGGAGCTCGCTCTCGGGTGTTTGGCGGTATTATTAGGTGGTGTAACAATAAGTATGCCCAGACCAATGATCATCAAAACTGCCGCACCGAGCGCCAGTTTTTTTGCTTGTTTTTTAGGCAGAGGAATCATACGGATTCGAAAATAAACATGTGGTACCTTAGCTTGAGATAACTGTAAAGACAATATATGAGCGGATAAGTTAAAACGGCTTGCTTAGAGCCGTTTTGCTTTTTTATTTAGTAAGGCTGCTCAAAAATTTCTCCAACGCTGCCCAGTAGTCTTCGTGTCCAACCGTCTTCTTCCATAACACCCGCGCGCCGTGCGCACCGTCGGTTACCGGTTTAAACCGCGTTACAAGATGTTGTGGAATATGACGTATGAGATCGTCGGTTGCACTCATCTCTTCTTTCGCCGCCGTTATGAAGAGGGGAAGATTAAAATCTTTGAGCGCTTCGGCGAGCTTGATTCCTTTCAGATATTCGCCGGGACTGAACGTAATTACTGTTTTAATTTTCGTGTGATGAGTAGAAATCAAGAGTGCGAGTGAAGCTGAGTAGGAACTTCCGAAAATAATAATCGGCTGGTGGTTATTTTTTTCGAACGCAACATCGATTGCAGCTTCGATATCCTGCCGCGCATCAAGATAGCCGGTCGGAAGTTTGCGTTTTTTGGCGAGTGTCGAAGTTTCGTTAGTCGTACCGAGCACGTTCATGCCGGAACGCTGATCGATCGCGAGGCAGGAAAAACCGAACTCGACCAAGCGGGGAGCGATTTCGCGGTATTCGCCGCGATTGAAATGCGAGCGATGGCACAAAAGAATGCAGCCGCGTGCTTTCGGGGCTAGATACCAGTCGGCCGTGATCGTTAGGCCGTCGCGAGAAGGAAAGGTGATGGTTGTGAACGATGGGTGAGAAGCCATACCAATTTTGTTGGTTTACGGTTGGAATAATTCCTCGGGTTTAAACCGGACTTCTTTAACTTCTGGAAACTGCTTGGCCGTAGCTTCGATTTGATACCAGAGAATTCCCACGCGGCACGAACCGCCCGTAGTTTTATTGCTCGGATCGGAGAATTCGAGCGTCAAAACGCCGTTCGCAAGCGCGGCGCTCTTAAGTGAAAAACCTTGGAGCGGATACTCGGTCGAAATACCTTTGGCGCGTTCTTCGGTCGTAAGGTTGCCGGAGAGGAGGAGTTTTATAGCGTCTTGGATCGGTGTTTGGCTTGCAGGAATCGTCCGGTCAACCGCGACTAAGCCGTTGCGGCTGCAAGCGATGGAACCAGAAGCGTCTTTGTCGAGTTCGTTATTGAAGTAGTAAAGTTTGACGGTTCGTGTTGCAGGACAGGCGGCGAATTCGCAGTTCGGCCCGGTGCGACCGACGTAGGATCCGTCAGGGCAGAGTTTGGCTTCCATAGTGCAGGCGACCGGTTCATCGTTCGGTATGATTGACGAGGCAGCGGCCCCAACGATGCGCCATGTTCCGTTTTGGCGCTGGAGTTCGATTCGGACGGGTCGGTGTACCGTTGCGTCGCCGGTCGCTTCGGCGCTTGTCACCTCGGCGATAGTGCCCATAACCGTGTAACGATCATCGCCGACCTTGGTCATGGTCCCGATGTCGATGCGGTCTGGCCAGGGGCTCGATGTCTTACGCCCCAAGGCCATCGTCGGGTTCATTTTCCATATATTCAAGAGGATTGGGTCTAAAAACTCAGCGTAGTTTTCTTCGATGCTCGCGGCGATGGTGTCAGTGGCCGGTGCGCCGAGAGGAACATTCGCGATTTTTTTACCAAAAAGCGTGACGATATCTGCGACGGTTTCGCGCTCCTCGGTGGTGTCTGTGAGTGGCTTCTCGTGGGTAGAGTATTGCAGAGTAAGCAAAAAGCTGACAATGCCAACCACAACCGCGCCAAGCACGATACATAAGAGAACGGTGAGAAAAGTTCGCTTGGTCATATCAAGAATGTTAGGGGTATATCTTCATTATACCCGAGACCGATGCATATTTTTGCATTTAGGTGTACAAAAAAAGGTCTGCCTTATCTAAAATAACGGCTTATGTGCCGCTATTTTAGATGTAGTATCTTCATTTACTATTTTTTCCCGGCGATATTCACCATCCACCGAATACCGAATTCATCTGTCAGCATGCCGAACGTATCGCCCCACGAGGCAGAAGTGAGCGGCATGTCAACCTGCGCGCGTTCAGAAAGTTTATCCCAGTATCCGCGCAGTTCAGCTTCATCGTCGCCGCTGAGCGATATGGATACGGTATTGCCGTACACGGACATGGCTTTCATCTTGTTGGGCACGTCCGAAGACATGAGCGCCATGCCGTTATCCGCGATAAGTACGGCGTGCATGATTTTGTTTTCCTCGCCAGGATCAACCGGCATGCCGCCTTCTTGGAAGGTAGACATGCTTAAGCTGCCTCCGAAAACGCTTTTGTAGAATTCCATCGCTTCCTTGGTTTTACCGTCGAAGTTAAAATAAGGGTTGAGACGACTGGGCATATGAGATTACTCGTTATATACTAATTAAGTGGATTATAACAAAACATTTTTTTATTTTAAAGCTTGATCGTATGAACTTTACCACTCCCGCTTCGCCAGAAACCATCCAAAAAACCATGGACGCCCTCACCGAACGCGGTCATCTTCCCGAACTCGTTGCCACGCGTACCGATGCTTTGGCGCGTATTAAAGAATTGATCCCGAACGGAGCCTCCGTCATGAATGGCTCTTCACGTACGCTCGATGAAATCGGCTTGATTGCATATTTAAAAGGTAATGAACACGGCTGGAACAATCTCCACGCCGCCATCGTAGCCGAGGAAGATCCGGCCAAAAAAGCCGCTCTGCGCAAGCAAGCTGTGCTTTCCGACTATTACCTCGGCAGCGTTCACGCGCTTACCGAAGCAGGGGAGATTCTCATCGCTTCCAATTCCGGCAGCCAGTTGCCGCACATCGTTTATACGTCGCAAAATCTCATTTTCGTGGTCGGTGTGCAAAAAATTGTCTCAGACCTTAGCTCGGCTATGGCTCGCCTCAAAGAACATGTTTTTCCGCTCGAGGATAAGCGCATGAAGGAGGCGGGTATGGGGGGCAGCTACATTTCTAAGATGCTCATTATCGACAAAGAGCAGCCGTTCATGGGTCGTAAATCCCATATCATCTTCGTTAATGAAGCGCTTGGTTTCTAAGCGCTCGCGCTATGCAGATTAAAGAGCTTGGACATGTCGTGCTTTACGTGAGCAATCTTAAACGCTCAGCGGATTTTTATCGCGATACCTTAGGATTTAGAGAAATTGTTCGCAAACCCGGAGCGGCGGTATTTTCTTCGGGGCGGACGCACCACGAGATGCTTCTCTTGGAGGTCGGCGGACAGCCCGTGCGCACACCGGAACCGAAACCCGGTTTGTATCATATCGGATTCAAGATCGGTGATGCTCCGGAAGATATCAAGAAAGCGTACATGGAATTGCTCGACAAAGGCGTCACGATCGTCGGTTCGGCAGATCATGGAGTGACGCATAGTCTCTATATTCTTGATCCGGATGGGAATGAGCTTGAGCTTTATGCTGATGTGTCGGAGGAATGGAAGAAGGATCCGGCAGCGATTATGAAGGGGGTAGAGATGTTGGATTTAAGTTAATTTTACTACCAAACTAAAATGACGCCGCTTTTTAGTTGTTATTTTTATTGAAATCAATAATTTTATTAAATACGGATATCTGTTTCAACTTTCGTGGTCTTGATTGTGAGTTTTCCTTTGGGACCAGGGTAAATTACCTTTTTAATAAAATCTGGAATTTCTGCGCGAATTTCTAAGATCGATCTTAAAGGTATGCCGATTTTATCGGTATATTTTGTTGGGATTTGTGCGGCAGAAGCTGAACTTATTTCGCTGTTATAAATTATTAGTGTAAGAGGGCTATCTTTGCTTATACTTTTAGCTCTAATTAAACTTTCTGTATTGGTAAATCCAATAATAAGAAGTTCGTTATTATAATTTTTTAATACTTGAAAATGACTACCATTTGTTGCTAATTGTTTTACTTTAATCAAGTTTATATTTTTATAAGACCGCTCAAGTTCAGTGGCATCAATATAAAAATACACTCCAGGGGGAAGTTCAGAGACTGCCATGCCATCTTCTGAAGAGCCAATAAGTCTTAGTTTTTCCCCATTTGAATTGTAATTGTACTGGTAAAACGTTGTTGAAGAATTGAAATTATATTCGTTCTTATTATTAGTTTCATTTCCGGTGTTTATTTTGACACTATTTTCATTGCCGGTAATAGTATTGTCACGTCCAGAAATTGTTTGTTTTGGATCGTTCGGCCAGAGCCATATTGCTAATGGTGCTAACGCAGATAGAGTTGCTATGAGGGACGTAATAAGCCATTTTCGATGTGGATTTAGCCAATTTTTTAACATAGCTCCTTTCATGGATAAAAAATTCATGGATGTTTATGATGAGATCATCCTAATGTGTTATACGTGATTTGTCGATAGTAACAGGTTCAATTCAAGGTCTGCGTATTAATTTTCTTCAAAAAGCCTGTGTAGGTAGGAATCTGGATGCGAAAGAAACGAGCTCGTGATCTCGTATGGTTTTGTTTCGGTATAGGAAATTTCTTCTAACGTGTCGTTGTCAAAAGAAATAATCTGCGCGCCCGGAAAAGCTAAAAGTATAGGGGAGTGCGTGGCGATAATGATCTGCGTATCCGGCTTTTGGCTTAGACGATGAAGAATGATCATAAAAGCCAGCTGCTTTTGAGGCGAGAGCGCTGCTTCCGGTTCGTCGAGAAGATAAAATCCAGGACTGGAGAATTTATGATTGAACAGGCTCATGAACGACTCACCGTGCGACTGTTCGTGGAGCGAATGATCACCATAGGACATAAGTGCTTGGCCATTTTCTTTTTCCTGTTCATCCAAAAGGCTGGCGATATTGAAAAAACTCTCTGCCCTGAAATAATAGCCCCAGAGAATCTTTTTTGACCAGGAAAGGCGAAGGGCTTTGGCGAGCGTTTCGGATGGTCGATAATTTTTTTCTTCTGCCGAGCGTTGATATACATTGATCGTTCCGCCATCGAGTCCAAAACCGCAGTAGGCCGCAATCGCTTCCAGAAGCGTGGATTTTCCTGTTCCATTTTCTCCAACGAAAAAGCAGACGCGGCTTTTGATTTCTATGGCATGTAAATTCTTGATGACCGGTACAGTAAAAGGGTGTTCATTCCAGTTTTTTACTTTGTCGCGGTCGAAGATAATTTCCCTTAAGTTTACTTGTGATGATGCTGGTTGACGGAGCATGCTTCAGTTTTTAGCGTGTTATTTTAGTTAGATTATAGGATAACTAAGATCCTTGACATATATCCGCCACGGATATATCATATAAGCATATGACCAAAACCTCTCTAAATTCACCCCTCACGCCCGCCGTTCTCTACATCCTCCTGGCGCTCTCAACCGGCGAGCGCCATGGTTACGGCATCATGAAACAGGTCGAGCTCGATTCGCAGGGAAAGATGAAAATGGGCCCGGGAACGCTCTATGGCTCCATTGGCCGCATGATCGCAGCGGAACTTATCGCGGAGAGCGATAAAAAAGTTGACCCAAAACTCGATGACGAGCGGCGGATTTACTATAAACTGACCGGTCTTGGCCAGAAAGCGCTCGCTAGGGAATTGGACCGTTATCGTGATGTGGTCGCAGCCGCCGAGCAAAAACGTTTATCTCCGAACACCTTTGTGTATGGAGTCTAATCGAATATCTTTATATCGGCACTGGTACGCCAGACTCATTCGTCTCTATCCTGCGCCGTATTACGACCGTTTTGGCGAAGGAATGAAACAAACCTTTGGCGATTTGTGTCGCGAGTATCGGGGTGCAAACGAGTGGCTTCTCGGTCTCGTGCTATGGGTGTTTGTCGAAACATCCGTAGGAATTATAAAAGAACATCTACTTTTTAACCGTATGTATAGAACTATCATTCGTTTGGCAATCATCGTTGGTTTAATTTTGCTCATTCCGCTCATTGCGATGCAGTTTACGAACGAGGTGCAATGGACGATTTCTGATTTTGCCTTCATGGGCGCGCTTTTGTTTGCTGCGGGTCTTGGCTACGAGCTCGTTGCGAAGAAAACCGGAACGTTCGCGTATCGTGCTGCTACGGCTCTGGCGGTTTTAGCATCATTCCTGCTCGTGTGGATCAATGCTGCCGTCGGTTTCATCGGTGAGGAAAATCCTGCGAACTTTTTGTATCTCGGCGTAATCTTAGTTGGAATTACCGGTGCAGTTATTGCGCGCCTTGAATCAGAGGGGATGGCCCGCGCATCGCTTGCAACAGCGGCCGCACAAGCGATCGTTCCCGTGTTCGCACTCATCTTTTGGAGGGAGGATTTTAGTCCAGGAGTTCTTGGGGTGTTTACGCTTAATTCTATCTTCGTCATTTTGTTTCTCATTTCCGCAGCGCTCTATCGCCGTGCGGCAAGAAAGAATAATGTTGTGACTGCCGCACACTAAACATCCGTTCGCGCAAAAAACGCCCGTCGAGTTATGCAGGCTCGGCGGGCGTTGCGTACAAGGAGATAAATTTTTTTACATCGAATTTCGACGCACAGCCGTTGTAATTCATATATCTGATTTTTCCGAATATTGGTCGGTCAAACCAGGCCCGGTCATGCACTCCGCCGATCGACCAGGCAATACCTGCGTAACCGTTTGGGTCTCGGCCGTCGAGTTCATAGGTATCGTTGAGATAGATAGCGATACGCAGGGCATCTGCCGGATTTTCGGTCCACTCAAGAATCTTTTTTGCCCAGTACATGCGCAGATAGCCGTGCATTTTTCCGGTTCGTACCATTTGCAGCTGGGCTGCGTTCCAGAGCGGATCGTGCGTTTGGGCGTGTTCAAAATCTTTTTTTGAATAGACGTATTCCCGGGCATCATGGGCGTGTTCCGCGAGCGTTTTGGTGGCCCAGGCCGGGAATCCCTCCACCGTATCGTACTGCGGATTATAAAAACAAAAATTATCTGCCAGCTCGCGCCGTACGATGAGTTCTTCCAAGAAATCATCCGTGTTTTCTGTTGAGGCTTCGTTTTTTTGTAGAGTGTGTGCGATCCGTTGTGCGGAAATCTGGCCGAAATGGAGATAGGGTGAAAGATTGGACTGTGCCGTTTCAGTAGGATCATTGCGGTATTGAGCGTACCGTGCCAGACCGTGATCAATGAACTTTTTAAGCGTCTCGTGTGCGGCTCGTTCGCCGGGAATGCACCATGAAACTTCGGGAATTTCTCGATTGACGCGCAGTGTCTCGTGCGCCTGTTTCCAGTTCACGCCAGCATGTTCGGATACAAACTCTTGTTTTTTGAGTCGGGGAAAGTCGGTTAGATATTCGTTAAGAACTTTATGGAGTTTTGGGCGAAGCGTGTATGCGCCAAATTCGAGTTTTGTGGAAGCGATGCGGCAGGGGACGATGTTGTGCGCATCAACTTCGTAAGCTGCGCATTCGAGATGTTCGGCCGCTTCCCGCTGCCAGCGTTTTTTTATCTTAAGCGGATCGAAATCCATAACCACGGCGCCAGCCTTACTGCGTTTGGCGAATGAGACTATCTCGTGGGGAGGTTCGCCCAAAAGCAGGTGGAAAGGAATATTAAAAGCCTGCAATTCTTTCTCGACTTCTTCAAGCCCTCGCAGCATGAAACCGAATTGCCGGATCGTCGCGTCCAAAAAATGAGGTACAAGACAGAAGACAACGATAAGTGGTTGGTGGTTTTTCTCCGCGAGCTCCTGAGCGTAAAGCAAAGCCCAATTATCGTGCGTGCGCTGATCGCGGCTCATCCAGTAGAGGATTGGCCCGGCCAGTTCCTGACGTCCGTTGAGAGAAAATATGCGTCGTGTGTCGACCTTGGTGGTCATAGATGTGCGAGTTTTTTCGCTATGGCGTGTGCATTAAACAGGTCTTGCTTATCAGTCGTTCCGGTACTACTTATTCACCACATTCTGTGGTTTTCTACCCAAGAATGCCCGGATATTCTCGACAGTCGTCGTGATGATGCGTTCGAGCGCTTCGGTGCTATTGAAGGCATTGTGAGGTGTAACGATAACTTTGGGGTGGTCGATAAGCAGGTTATTTGCGAGTGAGGTTTTGAGTTTGCAATCACCGTTTGTGCAGCGCATGACCTCCTCAAAATTTTGCAGCAGGTTTTCGTCTTCGAGCACATCGAGCCCAGCGCCGGCGAGCTGACCGCTATTAAGCGCTTCAAGCAAGGCTTCGGGTTCCACCAATCCGCCGCGCGCGGTATTGATGAGCAGACTTCCCGGTTTCATCAGCTTGATGTTGGTGGTGTTGATGAGGTGATACGTTGAGGGGAACAAGGGCAGGTGCAAGCTGACAATGTCGGATTTTTTGAGGAGAGAATTGAGTGACGTATACGAAAAACCGAGTTGGCGCGCCAACTTTTCGTTTTTCTTTACATCATACGCCAGCACCTCCATCTCAAAACCGCGGGCCATGCGGGCGACATGCGCGCCGATGTGTCCTGTGCCGATGATGCCGAGTTTTTTCCCTTTCAAATCCATACCGCGCAAACCGGCGAAGTCATAACGCCCTTCTTTGACGCGTTTAACTGATTCAAACAGCTTGCGGCTGAGGGCAAGAATGAGTGCGAACGCGTGTTCGGCCACCGTATTTTCACCGTATGTTGGCAAATTGCATACAACAATCCCGCGTTTTTTGGCGGCCGCGAGATCGATATGGTCATACCCCGTGCTCATGGTGGTAATAAGACGCAGATTCGGCATGTGTTCCATGATATCTCCGGTTACTGGAGAGTCGATGAAAACCACGAGAACCTCTGTTCTCGGGTCGATATTTGAAATACTGAGAGGTTCCATGCGAAGCGTATAGGGGAGCCGGCCTAGAATTTTTTTGGCATAGGCCGTGAGATCTGGCCAGACGTCGTAGAGCGTGATAACGGATTTGGTCATACGTTTATGGCTAAGATTTTTTACTGCATAAAGCTGTTAAAGCGAGCGCGCTCAAAACAGCGTACATAAAAAAACCGTATACGCATGCCGGGTATCCCAATACTGTGCCGGGGGCGCCTGGTGCCGGACAGCTGAGCGCTGTTACGCCAAACAGCTCCTGATAGCTTAACACACCCGAGAAAAGCGTTCCGAAGACTGCTATGCCCAGAATTATTTTAATAAAATTTCGTTGGCTAATACCTCCTTACTTAAGAGAAAGTTGGTCGATTTTTTTATGAAGCTCGCGGATGTCGTGGTGGACGCTTGCAAGCAGCTCAGTTTCATCTCGAATTTCTTTTTCCGTTTTTTCGGCCAGTTTCTTTTCTTTCGTGATACCGCTGATAATAATACGGTCGTTGAGGAATTGCCCGACGAGCGCTCCGGTTAAAAGCAGGATGGTGAGACTCGCGACCAAAGTTACCCAACCAGTCATGAAAGAGTAGCTGTCGGCGATCATCCACACACCGCGGAAGAAGAGGGTAGCACCGATGCCGCTGATGATGCCGTAGATAACCGGTCGTCGACTCAAACGAAACCGCACAGTGTCTTCGAGCTTGTCGAAAAAAACGATGATTTTGTTCATAGTGATATGATTAACGCTGGCGGTACTAGTGTAGCTCGAATTAAGATTTTTGTCTTCGTTCTAGCAATCCCTGTGGTTTCTGGCTCTAGCTTTAGGAGATGTTTAATTTTTTTTAATCCTGATGTGCTGCAGCTTCTTCATAATGCGAGTGCGGGTCGCTTACTTCGTGCGCGAATGAATGCAGTGAGAGGCCAAGTATTGCTAATATAATTATGGTAATACTGCCCAACATGAGTGTCTTTTTAAAACCAAGATGCAAATCGTTTTTGAGGATGTATCCGACTAGAGAGATGAAAAGTCCAGAAGGAATGAGATAGCTCGCATACAAGGGAACTTCGTCGAAGTGTTGGATGGCACCGCTCGTCATGCCGATGCCTAACGAAAGAATGAGCGAGAAAACGATGATTTTGAGCACACCTTCTTTTTCAAAGTTGGCTTTGTTGAAATATTTTTCGTTAACCGTCGACGAAAGGGTAAAAATGAACGCGCCGACGAGGCCGATGATGCCGAAGCGCGTCGGGTTGAGAGGGAAATGCACGATCGAGCCCGAAAGAAATCCGGTGCCGACGAAAAGCCCAATATAGACGAGATAGGGGAGTAGAATTTTTCTGAAAACAGATTCCGGGATCATAGATTATACGTTACATCAAAAAAAGAGATGATTATTTTCTTTTTAGTTTGTAGACTTTAAGAATTTCATTTTTCGCTTGCACGGTCTGACCCGACTGGATCTGGTGGATGATACAGCTGCCCAGGTGGTTTTCGAGCACAAGATCTTCGAGATTGGAAAGCCCCTGCTTTACTGCCGACGTTTGCGTGATGACGTCGATACAATAGGTGTTGCTTTCGATCATTTTCTGTAGGCCGCGTACCTGGCCTTCAATAAGTTTGAGACGGCGGATGATGCTGGCTTTATTTTTTTCATTCAAGTACTTCATACGTTCTAGATACATGGTTTTCGGATGCACTTTTTCAAGTAAAACGCATTAGAGTTTATTCCGTTTGAGCAGTGTGGCATTGATCGCTACGATAACGGTCGAGGCGGACATGAATACCGCAGCGAGCGCCGGGGCGAGGATTATCCCTTTGAACGCCAGCACACCGGCGGCGAGCGGAATGGCGATCACGTTATAGCCTGTCGCCCAGAAAAGATTCTGGATCATTTTGCGATATGTAAGCCGCGATAGGCGCAGGATTTTCGGAATATCGCGGGGGTCGTTTTTGACGAGAATGATGCCAGCCGATTCGATGGCGATGTTCGTGCCGGCGCCGATCGCGATGCCGAGATCGGCTTGCGCCAGGGCAGGAGCATCGTTCACACCGTCGCCGACCATCGCCACTTTGAAGCCCCGCTCTTGCAGTTCGCGGACTTTCTTCACCTTGTCCTCGGGGAGCACGCGGGCGAAGTATTCGTCGAGTCCGAGTTTGGTTGCAACGCGCCGCGCTGCCGCTTCGCTATCCCCGGTGATCATGCCGATCGCGATGCCGTCCTTTTTGAGGCGGGCGATGGCTTCGGCCGACTCCGGACGCACCGTATCTTCGACACCGATCTTCCCGATGGTTTCGCCGTCGCGTTCGACGACGATGTCATCCGTGCCCTTCGTGCCGACGAAAATCCGTTTGCCGCCGACATCTCCTTCTGCGCCGCGTCCCGGTACACGCGCGAAATTTTTAGCCGGTTCGATAGTTAACGACCGTCGCTGCGCCTCCCGTACGATCGCTTTGCCGATGGGATGTTCGGAATGCGTATTGACCGCGGCGGCGAGTGCGAGTGTTTCGTCTGAGCTGGCGAAGGTCACTTTAAACGCGGCTTCGGTAAGCGTGCCGGTTTTATCGAACAGCACCGCGGTGACCGTGCGCGCCGATTCGAGCGCCCGGCGTTCGCGCACCAGAAGGCCGCTTTTGGCCGCTATAGTCGTGGAGATCGAGGTAACCAGGGGGACCGCGAGGCCGAGCGCGTGCGGGCAGGTAATGACGAGTACGGCCACGAGCCGCTCGGTTGCGGTTACAACATCCCCTTGCGGTATGAGCCAGGCCGCGAAGGTGAGACTGCCACCGAAAAGCGCGATCAAGGTAAGATAGAAGGCCGCTCGATCAGAAACCATCTGCAAACGCGACTTAGAAGACTGTGCGTCTTGTACAAGGCGCATGACACCAGCAAGAAACGTCTTGTCGCCGATTTTTTCAATCCGCACTCGGAGTGAACCGTCACCATTGATCGAACCGGCGACGACCGAGGCGCCGGCATTCTTTTCGATAGGCTTCGATTCACCGGTGATGATCGACTCGTTCACGTCGGAGTGTCCGTCGACGATGACGCCGTCCGAGGGCACGCTCGCGCCCGGCTTAACGAGGACGATATCGCCGATCTGGAGTTCGCTCAAGGGAATCATTTCCGTCGTATTCCCGCGGACAACTTCGGCCTTATCGGGCAGGAGTTTGGCGAGTTCTTTGAGCGCTCCCTGCGCGCCTTGCACGGATTTCATCTCGATCCAATGCCCGAGAAGCATGATGGTGATGAGCGAAGCAAGTTCAAATAGCAGTTCGCGCTCGCCTCCGCCAATAAGCGAAAACGCGCTGTAGGCATACGCCGCGGTTATGGCGATGGCGATGAGCGTCATCATGCCAGGGAGCCGTGCCTTAAGCTCTCGGTAGGCGCTCGTGAGGAATATGCGTCCGCAGTAGAAATATACGATCGATCCTAAACTGAGAAAAACGTACTGCCACCCGGGAAACTCCGGTCCGCGGATATGAAAAAGCATCATCGCCATTTCGGAATAGAAAAAAATCGGAATCGTAAGGAAAAAAGAAAGCCAAAACATAGCAAGAAACGATTGCGTGCGGTGAACGGCGTGCTTCTCTGTATGAGCGGGCGAGTGCGGTGCGGTTTTGACCGAAACCGGCACGAGGTTCATGCCGCACTCCGGGCAGCGCCCTGGCGTATCCTGGATAATACCTGGGTGCATGGGGCAGGTATAGCGCTTCGGTGTAGAATGGTCATGCATAGTAAATCTATAGTGCATGTAGTATACCCCTAGGGGGGTATTGTGAACAAGTGCATATTTTGCTAGATCGATATTGTAGCTTGTTGCACCAAAGTCGGGTTCGGTGGTATCTGTTTTAACAAAATCAAAACCACGCAATATGCGTGGTTAGTTTGGTCAGTTTGGGCACTTATACTTTTCGTTCCAAGGATGTTTTTAATACCGTGCCCTCTGAGTCTTTTTTGCTTTTGTAGAAACCAATAGCTAACGGCAGGATAAAAGTCAGGACGTAGTAGAGGTATACATCCAGCTTATAATAGCCGTCAACCGGTTTAAGGAGCTTAACGATAAGCATATAATCGAATAGCACGGCGATCGCGGTCCAGATGACGGCGAGAAGGGTGTAATAGGCAAGCGTATCGGGCTTTACCCTCTTCAAGAGTACCCAAAGCGTTAATAGAATTCCTACAGGAAGAATGATCCATCCGATCAGCGCTAGTGGTACGACCATGAATAAAACGAAACCGAGCGCATAACCGATAAACCAGAGTCCGATTCCCCAGCCGAAGGCGTCTTTGTAGAGGGTTTTATTCATAAAAAGATAATTACCTTAGGTTGTTGATATGGTAATTTTACTCTTCTTTTTAAGAAAATAAAAAGAACAGTTTTTCTTGTGCTATAATAAACATCTATAAGATCGTCCTGCGAAGTACGGAACATGATTCTTTTATTCGCATCTTTGTGAGTTTTCATAAAAGATCGAAAGTAAAGAGTTTTTTCAAGGCGCTCTACTTCTTCGTGAGTCTTGTTACATTTTGTTTTGTTATTTTTGCGTCAGCCGTTTACCTGTTTTTTCCTGGGGGCAAGGCGGCGGCGACCAGTATTTCGTTCGTAGGTCTCGTTAGCGATGATTGGAACGTGCCAGGCAATTGGGCGCCCGCGCAAGTACCGACCGCAGACGATAGCGTCACTATCTTCAACGGCTATTTTGTTCACGTCAGCGCGGGCGACGTCGCTCATTTCAGCAGTCTCACGTTGGGCGGGTCGCTGACGTTGATCGGGGATTTGGGTACGGCCGGTAATCTTACGGTGGAAAGTACCGGTTTTTTGGTGCAGCAAAATCTTAATCAGCAGATTCTGACCGGAACTCTGACGGTAGATGGCACGCTCCAACATTACGGCCCGACCACAACGCACATGGCCTCCGTCAATATGAAGGCGCAGAATATCACCGTCAGCGCTTCCGGTGCCGTATCGCTAACCGGGAAGGGTTTTAGCGGCGGTACGGGCGCGAACGGCGCTGGGTACGGTCCCGGGGCAGGGCAGGGATCGAATTCGGGTGTTGGGGCGGGCGGCGGCGGGCATGCCGGGGCGGGTGGTACTGGTACGGGAGCAAGCGGTGGCGCTGCGTATTGCACTATAAACGCTATCGCCACGATGGGCTCGGGCGGTGGCGCATCGCAGACCGATGGCGGGGACGGCGGCGGGCTTGTGATTTTGGAGGCCGTGGATACGTTAACGATCAACGGCAGCATTTTGGCAGCTGGCGGCGTCGGTGAGGGGGTGTTTTACGATGCTGGCGGCGCGGGTGGCGGCGTCCGGCTTAAAGCGGCAACCATTGCCGGAACCCCAACGGCATTCAGCGCGGCCGGCGGCGAAGGAAACCCGGCAGCCGGCGGTGGCGGCAGCGGATGCGTTTCGCTTACGTACTCGGTAACGAGCAGTATCGGCCTTGCACAGATCGATGTGAGTGGCGGTACGAGCTCGCATCCCGGTGAAGCCGGGTCGAAAGTCAGTACCCGGCTGGCCAACAACGCACCGACGTCGCCGGCAACGAGTAATGTTGCGACGAGCTCGGTACAGCTTTCCTGGAGTGCGGGTGGCGGCACCGAAACGTATTATGTCCTCGGGCTTTCTACGGACGGCGCGTCCTATGCGATCGTAGCGACGACTTCGCTCGCTTCTACTAATTACATGTTCACCGGGCTCACGCCGGGTCGGCGATACTGGTTCGAGGTTGCCTCGGGCGATAGCGCGGGTGCCACTTCGTCGTTCGCCGTGGCTTCGCCGGTGTATACACTTGCCAATCCGGCCGGTACGCCGACGGCTTCTAATCCGACCACATCCACACTGCAGCTGAGTATCGACACGAACGGCAATGATGCCACTACGACATACGCGATTTACAATGCCACCGCTGGCGCGTACGTAGCGAGCGATGGCACGGCTACTAGTACGAGCCCTCTTTATTTCACGAGTTCCAGCTGGAGCGGCACCGTGCGCGGCTTGAACGTGGCCACGTCGTACCGTTTCAGCGTGATCGCGCGCAACGGTGACGGAGTGAATGCGGCCACTTCCAGCCTGAGTGCGGCCGTTTCCACCTTTCCGTTTTCCGCGGGCACTCCGGCCGTTTCCACCCCGGGAACGTCTACGCTGGCTATCGTTTTGAATACCGGAAGCAATCCGTCGTCAACGCTTTATGCTTTGGTAAACGTAACCGCCGGAACCTACATCGCCACATCCGGCTTGTCGAACGGCTCCGTATCCGTATTTTTCGCCGCGAGCGAGTGGAACGGCACTGCGTTTGGCCTGAATCCGAATACCGCCTATCAGTTCAGCATGATCTCTGAGGATAACGTCACCTCAAGTCCTAGCACTCCGGTATATACGCTCGCGCTCACGCCCGGCGCACCTACGCTTTACGACCCGGCGACTTCGACTATCGCCCTTGCTCTTGCTGCGGGCGGTAATCCCACGAATACCGTGTTCGCGCTTTTTAATTCCACGACCGCTGCGTACGTGCAAAGCGACGGAACGGCGACCAGTTCGGACGCGGCTTATTTCACCGTTGCCGGGTGGAACGGCCTGGTGCAGGGCCTTATGGCCAACACTGCGTACGCTTTTTTTGTCCTAGCTAAAAATGGCGATGGTACCCCGACCGCGAGTTCGAGCATGAGTAATACTCTCTATACGTTGGCTGCCGTGCCGACAGGACTTTCTGCCGTGCCGGCCGGAGCCGAATCGATCACGGTGAGCTGGGGCGGCAACGCCACCGAGTACGCACTTGAAAATACCACGCAAAGCACGCTCTCAAGCTGGTTTGCCTCAACGTCCGTTACCGTGACGGGCCTGACCTGCAATACAGCTTATACGTTCCGCGTCAAAGGCCGTAACGGCGACGGAGTGGAAACTGCCCTTTCGGCCGCTACGGGCACCACGACCGATGCCTGTGCCGCTCCGCCGTCGTCAGGCGGCGGGGGACTGGTTTTGGTTCCAGCTGCTTTCGTGCACGTCACTTCAACCCCCAAACGCAGTATTCCCGCCCTCGTTAGTCCCGCGACCTCTACGGTTACGAGCTCCGCGGAGCAACGCCCGATTTCTTTACCGGAAACCCCAGCTATGCCCGCTGAAGGCCAGCCAGCCGAACGAGCGCTGGAACTTGATTCACCGATACATATTGTCATGTTTCCTCCCCAGTCAATGCGGCGCACTCAACCCCTTGTTTATACGTATGAGTTTACGAATAGAAACCGTGACCGGCAGTACGTTCGCATCTCGCGCTGGTTCCAAAACAACGAGGGCGTGATCATTGCAATTTCCGGCGGATATCGGATTCTGAATCCAGGCCAGCCGTTTACCTATTCCCCGCGCCTCACCTTGCCGCGCTGGCTCAAGCCGGGGACATATACCGAACAAATACGCGCCTTCAACCGCGCCGGTGAGCTCATCGGCCAAAACGGATTTACTATCGAGATTCTTCCGTAAAAATCTACGCCGATAACGACTGGTTTCTGTTTATAAAAAAATTCGACTATCGCGTTTAGCGCTCTAGGCCTTTTCTTCCGCTGCACTTTATTTTCGCAAGATTTCCTCCATCGGCTTTCCTTTGGCCAATTCATCAACAAGTTTATCCAAATACCGCACCTCCCTCATAAACGGATCTTTGATTTCTTGGATTTTTACGCCGCAAATCGTGCCCGTGATGAGGGCGCGGGCAGGGTTGAGCTCGGGAGCCCTGGCGAAGAATGTCTGCAAGTCGGTTTGCTTCTTCAGTTCTGCTTCAAGCCTTTTTGCGGTGTATCCTGTCAACCAATGGATAATCTCGTCGACCTCTGTCTTCGTGCGGCCTTTTTTCTCGGCCTTGGCGATATACATCGGATACAGGTTGGCAAAAATAATTTTGCGTACTCGATCGATGGTGCTTTTTGTTTCCATAAATCTTTTTTCAGTGAAGTAGGATCGTAGTAATTATATTCTATATTGTGAGAAAAGGTTAGAGTGTAAAATGACAAGTCATGAGTCGTCGTTTTTGCCGCTCACGCCATAACAAAAAACGCCTTGATTATTCAAGGCGTTTTTTGTTTTTGCACGGCTATACCGCCGTGCGTCGGTGTCGGCTTTTGCTGACTGGTTTCTCGTTACCCGTCAGGATACAGACTCGGCGGCTGAGCAGCTCGGTAGGGGTCTTCGTCTCCGACGGTGACGATCGGCTGCTCGTAGGGCTGCTTCTCCTCCTGATTCTTTGTGTGCGAGCGGTTCGCGGGTCGGGGGGTGGGCGCTGTGGTCCGAGGGTTGATACGGCGGACTTTCTCAGGTTTCATGGGGTCAGCTCCTTCCTTTTGTTCATTCCGTCAGTAAAAAGATCAAAAAATTATACTACAAAATTCACTTTTTGTCAACCCCCTGGGCCTGCTTTAGGATCTCCATCTTTATTTTATGGTTTAGAACTAAAATAATGGCTTATTAAAGCCATTATTTTATTCGCGCTCTGACTTCCGGCCTTATGCACAGTATTGTTTGTGCTTTGCTACTAAAAGCGAAAAGCTTGCTTTAAGCCCCCACCGTACCCGTCTTAACCTCTCCCGCCCGTTTGTAATAAGCGAATATCACTCCGTTTTTCGTTATCAAACTATCTGTTAGTGTAAAAGCGGCTGGAATGGTTCCTTCACCGAAGAGACGCTTGCCAGAGCCGAGCGTGATAGGGAATATCATGAGGCAGAGCTCGTCGACGAGATCGTTTTTAAAGAGTGTCTGGGCTAAATTGCCGCTGCCATGAACTTTGATGGGAGAGCCGGTTCCCGCTTTGATTTTTTTGATGTCCTCGACGTTTCTCAGGAATACCGAATTGTTCCAGTCGGATTTTTCGAGTGTCGTCGTGACGCAGTATTTAGTGACGTCGTTGATGCCCGACCACATGTCGGCGTGCGTCGGCCAGTAGGCGGCAAAAATATCAAACGTCTTGCGGCCCAAAAGAATATCAGTGGATTCCATCCAGCGTTTCATGAAATCGCCCGCCATCGCATCGGCTTCGTTAAAATACGGTGCGGTCCAGCCGCCGTACTTGAAGCCGCTCGTCGTGTCTTCGTCCGGTCCGCCCGGGGCTTGCATGACGCCGTCTAGAGTGATGAATTCTTGGACGATGATTTTTCTCATAGCGGATGGATTAAAGATTAATGTAGTTAGTATAGCAAAAAACACCTCGTCACGTCATGAGTATTCAGCAAAAAATACACCAATGTTTATTTAAAAAGCCCTGAGCGTTCAGGGCTTTTGGGATTTCACAGCGGTGCGACTATCTGGTTGAGTTCTGTTTTGCCAAACAGACATACTGTGCTGCCGGGTTGTCCGGGTGGTCGGCATCTCGAAGTATCTCGGTGGGGCCGATCTTTCCGTCTCCGCCGAAAAGGGCAAGCTGCCTAACAAGCCAATCTCGGCCGCACATGCCATCCGCCTGCTTTGGTAAAGGCAGGCAAAGTGTCAATTTATTTTCGTCGGTGATTCTGTACCCGATAGTAAATCCGCAATGCTTGTATAATTGTTGTTCGAATTCTCGGTAACGGTGTTTTTCTGAGAGATGTGCAAGGTTGATGTCCGGCAAGGTTGCAGCGCAGGCGCAAACCAGTGCGAGAGTGGTAAGAACGGCAGAAGAGCGGGCGATCTTGAGCATGCTGTCTCCTTGTGTCAGAGAGAAAAGACTCTGTTCAGTATAACTGAGCGATCCTAATCATACTGTAATTAACTATAAACGTCAAAGCTAGACTGATTTGGCGACACTTCATTTTTATATAAAAAAGCTATTGTTAGATAGCTTTTTTGAGCCAATATTCTCTGTCACTTGGTGCTATGTATACTTATAGTTCCTTATCCATCAATACGAAATCTTGATGTGCATAGTAATTATCAAGGTTCGCACGAACCTGATAGCCCCTTTTCTCGTAGAAATTTTTTGCGCTCCAGTCTTTGCCTGTCTCAAGCCATATTTTATGCGCACCCATCGATTTACCTTTTTCTTCGGCTGCCTGTGCGAGCTTTGTGGCAATTCCTTTACCGCGGTGTGCCTCTGCTTCGATGAGAGAATCCATATGAAGAACTCCCATATCGAACATCAAAGTTATATAACCCAGCATTGTCGTGCCTTCCTTGGCAGCAAGGGCGAATTTACATTTTGTAAAATCCACTTCTCTATCACCGTAGTGTTCTTTATCAACGCTCGGCCATTCACGGGCGCTGAAATCTTTAAGGAGGGGGAGTTGAGATTCTTCGAGGTGCTCTATATTTATCATATGCAAACCTGGTTAAATTGAAGGTATGTCTTGTCGCGATACCGCGCTTTCAATAACAGCGCGGATCTCTTCGCTGATAAGATTTATATCAAGAATGCGCCTCAGAGCATTCAGTTGTTTAGGAAGAATGGATTGTCCGCATAATTTTTCTATTCTTTCCGACACTTCATTCGTATTTTCAAATGAAATAACCATGTTGGATAATCCGACCTTCCTTAATAGTTCGGCGCATCCCATGGACTCGCTTACCAGAACAGGAACGCCCAAACAAGCAGCTTCCATCGGAACATTCCCAAATGTTTCAAACGTTGAGGGGCATATGATAAGTCCTTGCGAGAGATAAAACTTTTTTAGGCCGTCCGCTCCCATGGAAGGAAAGAGCTCGATGGTCTTGGGCATCTTTTTCAGATTGGCATCCGGATTGGTCACAAACGACGCAGTGTGGCGCCATTTTCTCTTTTTTAGTTCTTGGTGCAGTTTAAAAAATGCATCGAAATTCTTAATTCTCGAATAACGACCCACGGCAGCAATCCTTCGATCTATCGACGTTTCGGGCGTGGAAGGCTCTGTAAAGATATATGCGACGGGATTGGGGATGATGTAACCATTGTTAATAGCCCTTTTCGTCACCAGCTGTTCAACGGTTTTTTTGCATAATTCTGACGGAAAAATTATCTTCGATGCATTTTTAACCACCTGCTTTTCGAGATTATTGAATAGTATTTTTAATTTTTTTGGATAATGCTCGGTTTCTTTAGAAAGAATTCCTGAATACCATAAGATGATCGGCAGATTTTCCTTCTTTGCGGCAATCGATATGAGCCAGGGCATGTAATAGGTCCCGCTGAGCAGCACAGCTTCCGGACGATTTTTTTTGAGTATTTCCCTGATAATTCTGATGGGTTCTCTATATACTTTTTCTAAATCTTTTAGAGAAGAGCATTTTTTTATAACTTCCATCAACGGCAGGTGATGAATGTTGATTATATGATGATCAAAAATTTCGGGTGAAAAATTTCTAAACAGGACCGGCCCTTTCATATACATCCGGCTCGTTAATTCCAGGCCGACGAATTCATAATCCTGCTTATACAAATAACTGATCAAATTAAGATTCGACGACGTAATTCCGCCAACATTATCTCTCGTTAGGTTCATCGCGATTCTCATAAAATTTTTTGGGTTAGTACGATCAGAAGCAATGTAACGTTCGTAGTAAAAAAATTCAAGCGCTCCTCCGGTTGGACGAGTGTGCAGATATAGATAGGGTAGTGTTTGTTCGAGAAATAAAAAATTTATTTATACTAAGATATTATTTCAATCTGCTTAATTCTTAGTGGCTAAGGCAGGGTTTAGATCATTAAGTTCATTTCCAGTTCAGAATGGGCTTAACCCTTCCTGAGAAATTATCCCAAAATAAACCTTTTGAACGCGTCCGATGCGGCATCAAAATTGTCTAAAAAATATTCAAGTCGATTGAGGCGTTTTGCGAGAAGCTTGTCTGCACGGGTGTCACCTTCAAAATAGTGAGCATCCAATGGCCATTCAATGTAAACCATTTGTGACCAAAAGAACCAATGAATGCCTTTAATAAATTCATCCAAGCTGATTGGAAATGTTTCGCTATAGGCATGTATAAAAGAACGGGCTCTATCAAAATTTACCTCGGAGACATCATTTTCGATATCGGTATTGAAATCGAAACAAATCATAAATAATCCGTAAGCAAGGTCGGTCGTTCGAGGTCCTATCATTGTTCTTTCAAAATCAAATGTATATGAAACATTGTCATGGTTGTCAAAAAACAGGTTATGAGTATGATAATCCCCATGCAGGATAGTGTCGTTTTTTAAACCAATCGTATCGTATTCTAAATTAGAATTTTTTGCCAGATCAATTTTTAATCCGAGCATTTTTTGCGCAGTTCTATCGTATGATGTTGTGCCTGCATTCGCAAGTTCCAGCATTCGGCTAGCATTTTCGAGAAACTTCTCTTTATTCCAAGGCTCACGAAACTTATGAGGCATCAAAGAAAGATTGTTACGCCCAGCTAGATGAAGCCTTGCTAGATTTTCTCCGGCAGACGCTACTGCTTTGTCGTTTGGAAGAGCGTAATACTGCTTATCAGGTATATACGGAAATACCGAAAAAAGAGTCCCGTCTGCTTCTGAGACCGTTGTTCCTTTAGAGTTTACTAACGGCGGAATTGTTGAAACGCCATGCTGATAAAAAAAATTTTTTACACGGTGAATTTCGAGGAGTCTCTCTAATGATCTCTTAGGATGGTACTTTTTAACAAAAAATTTTTTGTCATTGTCTTGAATGATAAAACTTTGAGCCTTGTAGCCACTTTCTAGTTGTTTGATGATAGTTGGATGTTTAAGGCCGTATAAGGCTTTTATTTTATCTAGCATACTTATTATCCATTACTATTGCGTGTTCATTTAAAATTTTTCAGAACTATTAAGAAATATTAAATAGAGTATCATCTCGCTTTAGCCCCAACAAATTAAATTAAAATAATGGCTTATTTAAGCCATTATTTTAAAATTGCTCCCCTCATTGGACGAGTTCAGAACTATAAAATGGAAGGATTTTGTTGAAGAACTAAAGAGTGTTGAATTTTTATTTAAGCGGGTAACAGCTCCTTCTTATGATTTTTAAACAGTATCCAATATAAATAAACGATCGATAGGCTCAAGATTTGAGTTGTTATGATAGGCCCAATTTTCCCTAGGTAATCGGCGATCAGACCGAATATGTAGGCGAAAAGTGCGAAAAATATATTTCCAAATAGTGAGTTAATCGACCCCATAGTTGCTCTTTGTTGGTCGGTGAATTCCGTTTGCAAAAGCGAGCTCAAGGCTACCAGGGTAATACCATAGGGGAGAGAGGTAAAACCGATTAGGATTGGCGACCATACCCCAGAGAAAACAACTGCTATGATAGTAAGACCTATGCTGAGGAGTTGGCCTACGATAAGGACTTTAAAAGAAGAGAATCTTTGTAGAAGTGTCCCGGTATTTCTCGATCCAAGAAACGAAAAAAGTTTATTTAAGCCTCTGGATATGCCGAGTGCCCACACTGGCCATACGGTGTTTATAAAAACGGGCATAAACTGGTTTTGAACCTCGCCGAAGCCAAAATTTAAAATCGATGAAAGACTGAGGGTGCGTAGTTTAAAATTATTTTTAAATTTCGCAAGTGCTTCCTTGAGGTTCGCGTATATGTTGCCGCTCATCTTTTTAAAATGAGTTTTAGGCTCAACTATCCAGAAGCTAATAATAAGGGCAATCGTTTGGGCTGCAACTGATACCCAGAATACGGCGGAAAAAGAGAAGCCAGCTATGAAACCTCCCAGGAGGGCCGAAATGCCCAGTGTCAGTTGAAGTATCGAGCCAATTTTTCCCGTATACTCAGCAAAACGATGCTGCTCTCGAGTCTCGCTGAGTGTGTCATACAGCAGAGCTTCGTAGTTGCCGCTAAATAAAGCGTCTTGTAGACCTGCAAAAATTGATCCGACAACTAATATCCAAAATGTTCCGCCAATGGCATAACAGGCTATGGAAATAACTCGTGCTATCGAACCAAATACAACTGTTTTCTTGCGGCCAAAAATATCAGAGTAGATCCCTGTCGGTATTTCAAAAATTGAACTAGCTATAGAGAATATGGAAAAAAGTAGTAGCGCGTTGGCAAATGAGCCAGTTACTTGTGTAAAGTAAATAATGGTTATGGGGGTGAAAGGGCGGAAATCCCCAAAAAAGGTAAACCATTTTAACAGTTTTATATTTTTGTGCATATGCAGGACGGTGTAATTTCGATAATCCTATCATTAGACGTGCCTTTTTGTCGATGATTAACAAAAATAACAGCCTTATTAAGCTGTTACTTTTTAACTCAACATCTGTGCGCTATTAGAATCGGATTTGGGAAGGAAGCTAGGTAGCATTTATATTCCAGAAATAATTAATCTATGAATTTAACTCGCCATCACTTGCTCCAGAAGTTTATATCCGTCGACGATCCTTTGTTTGTCGTTAAATTCAACCCCTTTAATAAATTTTGATACCGGCGCTCTCTTTTTGTAGAATTTTGTTCGTTCTAAGAATGTACTATCGAATGACCCCCGTTTTAGCTGATATTCGTCTAAAACTCCTTTACCAATATGTTTATTTTCAATATCCATTTGTTCGTGCCATAAAATATCTCGTGCAGGATCATCAATTTTCATACCTCCCCAATCAATGAAACCGATGATTTCCTCTTGTCTAGCGAATATATGCCAGTTTCCCATGTCTCCATGAATAAAGACGGGTTCGAATGTTTGTCGTTCCCAGATATTTAAAAATTTCTCATATAGTTCTGAAGCCCACGACCGTTGTGCAGCATTCCAAAATGAAAAACAGTGATTCCGTATAAACTCGTACTGTCTGGGCCAATAACCTGGATCAAAATCAGGAATTCCTCGATTCTTGATTTCCTGTATCTCTACTGTGTGTAACTCAGATAGATATCTACCGATAGATCTTCCTATTTTTTCTAGTTGTATTTGGTTGAATTTATTTTTTTCAAGCTCGGTCGTGAGATGGTTGCCAGCCATAATCTCGTATTCAAGAGCGAAATTTTCAATATCTCCCATGACACCCCAGGTCGAGATAATATGAGGAACTTTGAATGTACAGTGCTCTTCAAGAAAGGGAAATATACTTAACTCTTTTTTATACTGATCAAAAACATCGGTCCGTTGTGGAAATTTGAAAAGCCTTTCGTGATTTATAATCAGCACAACCGAGTCGTACCCGTGTATTTTTTCGATATCTAGGATTTTAAAATCTGGAATTAGGCGCTTTAAGATTGCGATATAGTGCTCTTGAGGCAACGTCTTATGTTGATAGAATCCTGACATAAGCAATATTAAATTTTTGAATGTAGAATATCATCTAATTTAAAAACTGTCCTCCTTTAGAGGAGGTGTTCGATTGAAGCAAAATCTAGAACTAAAATAATACCCTATTTATTTCCTAACTCTATGGTTGTTGCAAGCTAAACTTGGCTAAGTCTTATGTTGCTTATCATGCGATGGTAAAAGAAGGTTTTTCTCGGACTAAATTAGCCCTATTTATACTGAAGTATTCCATAAAATTACCAAGAGATTCTATGGCTTTCTGTGGGTCCTGGGTAACAATAACAATAAGCGGACCACCGGAAGAAACAAAAAAGCAATTTTCATCAATACGAAGTTCGGCGAACAGCCTTGAAAAGAGTGTGTGAATGAATTTATCAAAGAAAATATTGTGCGAAAGCCAGCGCTAACGAAAATACTGGGGTATATCACCATACCCACCAATCGTGTACATATTTATTGCCCTGAATAATTCGGTAAAATCTCCATGATGGAGAGAAGGAATTATCCTGTTCTTTAAAATCGATTCCTTTATGTCGCCCCATTCAGTTCCCAAACGCTCAAAAAGAGAAAAACCTTTTCGGTAAAGTTCCATATCTGTAACTCCGCTAATTGACTTCATTTCTTTCGGATAAAGCAGTAAGGCTGTATAAATATCCGGCAATTGCCCTGCGTACCAAATTTCTGCCTCGCCACCAATAATAACAAGTGAATTTCCGGATAAAGCGCTGGCCGAGGCGCCGCCGATACTAGCCATGGTCGAAAGATAGCCAGGTCGATCAGTTTCCTCGCCATAATTCTGAGCAAGCAGCCTCGTCATTTCCTGGGTGGATATATGATTTCCGGTAACGAGGTTAATAGCTTGTGCTACAGCGGTTATTAAAGCGGCTGACGAGCCTAACCCGCCGTGCAAGATAGTGTGGTTATTTTGAGCCTTAATGTTAAAACCATAATTTTTTCCGATTGTTTTCTGTAGTATTTTTGCAACATGTTCAAGAAGCGTTGGGCGACTGCTTATTGGTTCGATAATTATTCTATCATCGTCTCGCAAGGAAACTTCTGCCTCAGTATATTGTTTGATAGTAAAATTAACTGAGTTTACCGGGTAAACCTGAGGTCGCGGCGGACGAACAAAGTAATGATGGTGGCAGAGAAATGTATCAACACGTGCAGGTACCGATATTTTACATGTTTTAAATGGCGGTTTTTCAACAAAGAAAGAGCGTGGTAGTGGATTAAGAAGTTCTCCTATAGGGTAATATTCAAGTTCCTCCTTCATAAAAAACAGTGAGTGTTTTGATAAGTCGATTGATAGCGCGCAGACTGTGATCTTTGCGAATGATAATCTTAAAAAGATCTACTTCATTTCCGTTCAGAATAACTTTAGATGAAGTGATAGAAAAATTTTTTAAGAGTTTACCAAGCAAATCTTTCTTCTCTCTTTCGATCGTAAAGACAATATAGTTAAATTTAGGCGGATACAGGAGTTTTATGAATGGAAAGACCGATAATTTTTCAGCGAGGTACTTAGTCTTTTTAAAAGTCTTAGCATAGGTTTTTTTTCTATTCTCGTATGTGTTCGTGGCTAAAATAGCCCAAGTGGCGAGCACGTCAGCTCCTTTGCGACTTCCTGTCAGGGTGTAATCAGCCCCATCGGAAAGATACCTTGCTTCAACCTTCGCATATCGCTCTAAGCCTCCGCGGACAATGACGGCTCCTGAACCAACAGGACCTCCTAAATTTTTATGAAAATCAAGGGCGATCGAACTAAGTGAGGGTAGGTTAAAGAAATGCTTGTACTCTTCTACGTACGGAAGAAGAAAGCCCGAGAAAGCGGCGTCGACATGGAAGAATATGTTTTTAAAGCCAGAATTTCTTATAAAAGTATCAATTTCGGTAATAGGATCGATTAAACCATACTCCGTAGTCATGGCCGTAAGGACGAGGATTATTGGAGTAGACTGCGCTGCAGATATCTTCTGTTCCAACTGTTGAAGATCAGTGCGCCCCAAAGCATCAAGTTCAACATATTCGATTGTATGTGCATCGGATTGTGCTATGCCTAAAATAGTTAATGCTTTGAGGGCTGAATAGTGAACATTTTTAGGAATGAGCCAAGTAATCCTCTCAGATTTATCTACTAAAGCTTTCAGAGCCCATTCTCGCGCCAGCCATAAAGCGTAGATAGTTGCCTCAGTGGCGCCCGTGGTCACATATCCTGAAAATGAAGAAAATGGGAGATTGAGTAGATTAACGACTTTTTGTAGAAGAATTTTTTCAAGATATCTGCTGAAATTGAATGTCCCTTCTGTCGGTAGAGAAATGTGTTCGTCAGCGGTCATGCTCCGAACATGGAGCATGATATTATTATAGTTAAATTCGCTAAATAAAAAGACTACCAGTCGGATGTTTAGTGCTAAAGGAGACCAGGAGCGTCCAAACACCACGCCTTCCCTTAGGCGGGTATCAGTACTGGACCATTTGAGCAACTGGAGATAGGTTTTCCAGAATAAAACAAACTCCTTCACAGAAGAATGCTGTTTTTGCAGGCTTCAATTATCTCCTTGTGTTGTGAAAAACCGTGTTTCTTCATTACGCGGTCGATCTGTCGAAGAGTTGGTTCTGGATCGCCTTCGGTCGGGAGTATAATGGTAATATCCATAAGAGCACAGCAGGAGGCGATGTGTTCTTTTTCAATTTCACAGTTCAATAAACGTAAACGCTGATCCGGGACTTTATTGAGGCCTCGATGAAAGAGTTGGTTTGCGACCGCTTCAGTGGATAGAGGGATGATGCCTATTAAAATTGCCTGAGGTAGAAAGTAGGCGACATCGGTTGCAAGATAGGAGGATGGGGCTTCTAAAACGATTCGTTTTCCTTCTATGGCGCTACGGTATACAACGTCCAGGTCATAGCCATAGGCGTTTCCATAGCTTCGCACACCGAGAAAGATTGTTCCCTCAAGGCTGCGTTCAACAAATGAATGTCGCGTAAGATGGTGCGAACCGGCGTGTGCTTCTCCTGGCCTGAGCTCGCGTGTTGTTAAAAAAGGAAGTTCTACAAAGCCGTACGTGTCGAGTAGGTAGGAGGCAGTCATGCTTTTACCGCTTCCGCTTGGGCCACAGATTACGATGAACTGATTGCTTAGGTCCATTATTGCCTTGATCTTTTCCTCCTTTGATTTCATAGGTAGCTAGACAATTAAAGCGTCAATTCCAAAATGTTCTTTTAACGAATTGGCAATCACAAATAGTGGCAGTCCGATTGACCCATAAAATTCGCCATTAAGATTCTCAACAAAAATTCCTCCCAGATGCTCGTGGTCATATGCTCCAGCTACTCCTAGAACATCTTCTCGTTCGACATAGTGGGTAGCTTCTTCTTTGCTAATTTTTCTAAAAGTTACCTCGGTGGTCCGGACACCAGAATCAATTTTAGATGATTGAGTATCGATCAAGCTATACCCGGTATGTATAGCATGTGTTGAGCCTGATAGAGAAAGTAACATTGCGACGGCTTCTTCCTTACTTTTGGGCTTAGGAAGTATTTTTCCGTCGTGCTCTACCAGAGTGTCTGAGCCAATAATAATGCAATCCGGATAGGATTCTACAAGAGAATCCGCTTTTTTAAAGGCTAGCTTCTTCACTAGTTCAGAAGGGCTGAGGGGAAGCGTATTATCTTCTTCGTAACGGTGCGCGACGCTTTCAAATGGGATATGGAGTAGTGAGAGAATTTCTTTGCGGCGTTTTGAGGTTGATGCTAGAACGATGCGACGCATATCCTGTTTTTTAGATAAAAAAATTACCTTGAAAGGCAAATGAAATCCCTCCTGGAGACTACATATCTTAATTTTTTTTGACTGTCAAATTTTGACAGCAAGAATTTTTTAAAGACTAGTCAAAACATATATTGTTTTGTTACTCTTTACAATAGTTTACTTTTGTAAAGAGTTTTGTGTCTTCGGAAGGGGTTATAATTCAAAATTTAAAAGAACACTTCAAAGCTCTAGAAGACGCCGTTGCTTTAAAAGAAGAGCACTTCGTATGCTCAGCAGTTTTTGATTATTGCTGTTTAATTTCCTACACACAAGAAACTGCTGAAATTATTAAGGAAATGGTCAAGATGAACGAAATTGGAATTGAATTGCTTGATCGAATCTTTTTATTTTCTTTCTCAAATATTAGCCTTTATCCCTCAGTCTACGGAGAGCACGCTAAAAAATTTCCTTTATTTTGGGACCGAGAAGTTGAAGAAAGTCGTAGTCTAGTAGAAAAAACGCGTGCTTTATTCCTGCTTGAGAAGAAAAGGATTGAAGAAGCTAAGGAAAGAAAAGTTTCAGTTTTTGATCTTGAATTGCCTGAAGATGTTTTGTATTCGGGCATGACAGATAATGAAGAATACTTGAGTCTTAGATCTCTTCATAACAAACTTCTCTTAAAACTTTCCCAGAAAAAAGAACAAAAAATTTATTTTGATAAAGATAAATCCTTATTGGTAGTAGGCATTCAGAATATAAAAATTAGAAAATATAGCGATGCTCACTTTGTACTATCTGAAATTTTTTCAGAAGGGAATTTAAGTAAAGAATGGTTCTTCTCTGAGCTTTCAGAAAAATACGACTCAGAAGCCTTGTTCCCTGATAAAAAATTTTACAACTCCATCTATCAGATAAATCTTAAATTACGTGAAAAAGGCATTACTGATTTATTTGTAACAACTAGACAATCCATAACAATCAATAAGAGCTACTTTTCGTCTTAAGTCGTCTTAAATTGCCTGTTTGATAGCCTGAGGATAAACATCCTCAGGTTTTATGTTTTTAGAAGCTAAAGACAACCGAGACGCCGTATTTGACGATGCAGAATCCCAAGATAATTTGGTTGGTTTTTATAATTTGCTTTTAACCATTGATAAACGTGTTAACCCTCAACTCTATGATCGACACCGTGATTCTAACTATCCCAGCTAAAGACGTTCAGATGCTTGATGATGAAATTTATGACGTACAACCTTGGAATTTGCAGGCCAAGACCGAATCGTACCAAAAGTATGTCAAAAATCCGACTGTTAAAGCTCTAAAAAGCGGCCTCTATTTCCCTAGACTGACAGGCTACAACCGAAATGACGTATTAACAGAGGTTGTAAAAATAGAATTCTCAGTACCTAAATTGCTTTACTTAAATAATTTAGACGAGCTTGAAGAAAAGCAGTTCCCAGAAGTCGTTACCATATTGCAGGACAGATTAAAAAAGATGGGGGTTGTCGCGACTTACGATACGTTGGCTAATGCCCCGATAACTACTGTTCATTACTCCAAAAATATCGAATTGTTAGATGGTTTTACTTCGCAGTATGTCATAGCAGAACTAGGTAAAATTAACCTCAACAAACGCTTTGATCTAACCAAAGCTCGATACATGAACGATGGTCAAAGCCTAACCGCTTTTAGTGTTACCAACTCCTTCGTCATCTACGATAAAATCGCTGATTTAAACAAGGATAAGAAGCGGGCTATTGATAAAAACCAAGGCGCTTATCAACTAAGCTTATTTGGGCAATTAAGCCCTACAGAAGAAATCATTCGCTTTGAAGCCCGCTTATGCAAGAAGCAAAAAATAGTCGCCCTGTTTAAACAGCTTGGTTTTACCGACGACTTAACTTTCAAGAATGTCTTTTCAGTAGTTAAAAGTACGGCTGTTTTGAACCATTATTGGACAAGAATGGTTGAAGGTAACAGCCTTTTACTTTTTGCCCGCTCTAGCAGTGCTAAGGACTTACTTAAACAGATTCATTTGACCCGCCCCACAGCCAGGTCTAAAACAGCTATTTATCTTGTTGGACTACTATGTCTTGCCCGGGAAGGCGATGGTTTGCGCGAGCTTAGGACGGTGCTCGAAAAACGAAATAATCCACGGAGCTGGTACAGAACTATAAGCGATCTAAAAACCCTCTCTAATGAGCTGGAAAATCTTAAATTGCGCGAGTGGTTTAACCAGATTAAGGGTCAGTTTGAAAGGTATGTTCCTGTGCGAATCTCTCCTAAAATATAAGCATTTTATATCTATTCTTACTTAAAATATGAACAATAAAAATTTTCAAAAGGAAGTAATGCTATTTCTAGAGCAGGCCTATAAACGGGCTATGTCCGAGGCCATAAAGCGAGGCAAAGAGGCGGCAAAGAAAAAGCGTCTACTTGTGCACTCGCCATGTAAACGAAAGTAAAGTATAATCCTCTTAACTTAGACTATATGCAACATCAGACAAAAGAATTTTATACGCCTAAGGAGCTGGCTGAGAAACTTCAGGTCAATGTAATGACTATTTATCGTTATATTAAAAGCAAGAAATTGCCTGCCTACAAAATAGGTAAAGAGTTCCGAATAGAGAAAACCGTTTTTGAGAATTTTTTGGAAGAAGCGAGCACAAAATAAATCTATGACTGAAAAAGAAGTCGTACAACAGAAAGATAATCAGATACTTCGGCTTCAGAAGGAAGTTGAGAAGTTGAAGAAATCAATAAAAACCCAAAAGTATGGTCTTGTTTGGGCCGATGTACCTGAAGCATTTGAGGACGATGTTGAAAATAAGCTTCCTGTTCTTGAAGAGGTCCCTACGCTTGCTATAAGGACCAAGGATGATAAGCCGACACATATTCTGATTGAAGGCGATAACTACCACGTACTTACTTGCTTAAACTATACCCACAAAGGAAAAGTAGATGTTATTTACATTGACCCGCCTTACAACACTGGTTCAGACGGCTTTAGGTATAAAGACAAGCGTATTTTGGATAAGTTCCCTGATGGAACTGAAGTTCCAAAGGACCATCCGTTTAGACACAGCTACTGGCTTTCCTTTATGGCAAAGCGACTTGAACTTGCTAAAACACTCCTTAGAGAAGATGGTCTTATTTGCATAAGTATTGATGATAATGAAAGTGCTCAGCTGAAGCTTTTATGCAACCAGATTTTTGGCGAACAAAATCTACTTGATACTTTTTATATTCAAGTTAGATATGCTGAAAAATCTCTAAATGAAAAAGACGATTTCCAGAAACTTATTGAGCAAGTATTGATATACGCAAAAAACAAGCATAAATTCAAACCCAACAAGCCAAGTGATAGCTACTCACTTGATAAGTTCAAGTTTCGTATTCTTGAAAAGAAAAAAGGGGAAAAAGTAAAAATGGGCAACAAAGATGTTGAGATCTTCTATCAAGGTGATTATGAAATCATAGAGGAAGATAAAGGTAACATTGATCTGCTAAAGGCAACTTGGGCAAGTGGAAGTGTGTTGAAAGGTAATACCTCAGGCAAGTTTTTTCATACATACTTAGAAAATCGTAAGGATACTGACGGTGTAGGCACTCTCTACAAAGTGTATGGCATTGGTGATGACGGTATTGGCTATAGGTATTTTACTGGTCCTAAGAAAGTTACCGCAACGAAAGGTCAGTTCTATTCGGGTATTCCTACGGATAGAAGAAAAGACATTGAGAATGGTGGTGATAGTGTAAAAGAGCGACCTATAGTCAACTTTTATGACTATAGTGGTGATTTTGGAAACATTCGCCATGAAGGTGGGGTTGATTTTAGAAGTGGAAAAAAACCTACAAAACTTATCAAGGATTTAGTAAATCTACATAGGCGTAAGGATGTTGTGGTTTTAGATTTTTTTGCAGGCTCAGGTTCAACAGGACATGCTGTTCAGCTACTAAACGAAGATGACGGAGGAACAAGACAGTATATCCTTTCAACCAACAACGAAGGAAGAATAATGTCTGAGGTTTGTTATCCCCGCATAAAAAATGTAATCGAAGGCTATAATAGTACTGGTCTTGGTGGTTCGGTCAAATACTATAAGAGCTCATTTGTTGGCAAGCACAACATCCTTGATGCCGATGATAAAGACAAACTGCAGCTTGCATATCACGCTGGCGAGATGCTTTCTATTGCTGAAAACACACTTGAACTTACAGAAAAAACGGACCACTGGCAGATTTTTGAAAGCAAGGACAGCTATACGGCTGTTTACTTCAAGGAAGAGTATGACGAGCTTGATGGCTTCATAAAGAAAGTGAAAAAGCTCGGAAAGCCCGTGTCAGTGTATATCTTTAGTTGGGAAGATGACCCTTACATTGATGATTTTGAGGACAATGGAAACATCACGGTCAAAACAATCCCTCAACCAATCCTTGAGATATACAAGCAAATCTACAACCTGCTATGAATATAAACCCACTAAAGTTTCAAAGAGATGCTGTAGATAAGCTAACCCAAACTTATCTAACGCTATGGAAAAAAGAAGGAAGACAGCTTCCTCTCGTTTTCAAAGCACCAACTGGTAGCGGTAAAACATACATAACCGCTCTCTTTGTTCGTGGGCTCAATCACTTGCCTCAATGGTCCGAAGATAAGGCGTTTGTTTGGATTACTTTCAGCGATGACCTTGCTATGCAGAGCAAGGATAAGTTCAGAGAGTATTTTGAAAACACTCTTGAAAATGACCTGCTTACAGTCCAAGATATCAACCGAGGTAAGCTCAATGAAAACGACATTTTCTTCTTGAACTGGCAAAAAGTTGTGTCAGTATCTGCTGAAAGTAGGACACTACGCCGTCCTGAAGATGAGGAAATGCGTAAGGAAACAGGAAAGTATTTTGAGGATGTTATTGATGCAACAAAAGCTGACGGACGAGAAATCATCCTTGTTATTGATGAAGCACATACCCACGTTTCAACCGCTCTTGCTCAAAAGATAGTTGATTACATTGACCCTAAAATCGTTTTGCATATCTCTGCAACGCCTGACAAAGATCTTATCGCTGAAGCGGCTGAAAACGACAGCTATGTAAAAATAGACCGTTCGGAAGTGATTGATGAAGGTCTTATCAAGGAAAGCATTGTTCTCCAGAGCGAAGAAGACCTCAAGAAAATGGGGGCTAAAGACCTTGATGAGGTATTGCTTCAACTTGGAATGGAAAAGCGAAATGGACTTCTTGATGAATACAAAAAGCTCGGAAAGAAAGTAAATCCATTGATGCTCATACAGTTGCCAAATGATGATAAAGAGCTAATGGAAACTGGCGAGCGTACCAAAGAAGAAATCGTGATGTCATTTCTGCTCAAAAATGGCGTAAAAGAGCACAAGATAGCTCGTTGGTTTGACGGAAGAAAAGAAAATATGAACGGCATCACTGATAACGAAAGCGATGTCGATTTTATGCTTTTCAAACAAGCCGCTGGGACAGGTTGGGATTGTCCGAGAGCTTCAGTTCTCGTGATGTACCGTGAGGTAAAATCAGATAAGTTTTATACTCAAACGGTTGGGCGTATTCTTCGTATGCCAGAACCACAGCTCAAGGAAGAGTACAAAGATAGTCCTGTCCTTCGTCGTGGATATCTTTACACAAACTATAAACGAAATCAGGTTCAAATTCCTGATCAAGATGAAAAAAATAAGGCACTAACTCAATCAGCTTTTAGAAAAAAAGGTATTAAGAATATTGCGCTTCAATCTGATTACATTTCTCGTGTAGATTATGGCGACATTCCTCGATCATATAAATTCCAGGAAAGTTTTAAAAAATCTTTTGACGAATACTTCGGTCTTACAAAAAACGACATTCTTGGTAAAGCTCAAGAAAAAATCAAAAAGAAAGGGCTCGACCTTGAAGGAACTTTACTCAATAAGGTTGTGGCGAATGCAAATTTTGAGGACTTTGAACAGATAGTTTTTGACTTTGCTAAGAAGGGAAAAGATATATCTCTTGAAATGTCTGTAAGCGATGTTGAAAAAACTTTCAACTATCTTTGCTATCAACTTTTGAAGGAACAGGACGATGAAAAGGCAAAGTATGCAAACATAGCTCGTTCTTGGAGTGTGCTTAAATCAGCCATCCGTATCTGGTTCAAAAGTACAATTAGCGATGATAGTAATTACTTCTATAGGATTTTTATTAAGGATGTTCAGAAAGGATCCGAAAGCGTATTGCGACCTGCTATTACTAAAGCACTTCGTGATTTCAAACCTATCTCTCAAAAGCTTATTGAGGAAAAAAAGAAAGAAGCAGAAAAAAAAGAGGCACCTATTTTTACTATTCAATCTGAATACCGTTACCCTGATGATTATCGAGAGATTGAACAGTCTCTATGTGCATTAGATAAGTTTTTTTTGTTGCCTGCTTATCAGGGCAGAGATAATGAGATAAGGTTCGTAAACTATCTTGAAAAAAAGGAAGGGAAAATAGAATGGTGGTTTAAGAACGGAAATCAGGGTAAAAATTACTTTGCGATCCGTTATATAAATACCGAGAACAGTAAGGAGGAACTATTTTATCCTGACTGGATAATGCTCTTCAAAAATGGTGTTTTAGGTATCTTCGATACAAAGAAGGGCCGCACTGCTACCGACAACGAAACAGCTTATAAGGCTCGCGCATTACAAGGGAAGCTCAAGGAATTCGGTAAGAAATACGTAGGCGGTATTGTCATTGAAGAAGGTGGTGTTTGGTATTACAACGATAATCCTAAGTACAGCTTCATCGAGGGTGAATCTGTAAATGATAGTAAGGATTGGAAGCCGTTTGAGACTTTGTTTTGATACTATGAAAGCCGTTATCCTTGCCCGTGTATCAACCGAAGAACAAAAAGACGCGGGTAACTCGTTACCGGCTCAAATTGCCCGTCTAGAAGCCTACTGTAAGCGCAAAGGCTTTGAAATTGTTGAAACATACAGTTTTGATGAAAGTGCTTATAAAACCAAGCGTGATGAGTTTGATAGGATTTTAGACTTCCTCAAAGAAAAAACAGAAAAGATTGCTGTCTGTTTCGATAAGGTAGACCGCCTCTCTCGTAATGTCTTTGATAAACGGGTCAGTTTGCTTTACGAAAAAGCTGTGGCCGATGAAATCGAGCTGCATTTTGTTTCTGATAGCCAAGTTATAAGCTCTTCGATGTCGGCTGGTCAAAAAACACAGTTTGGCATGAACTTAGTAATGGCCAAGTACTATTCAGACGCCATTAGCGATAATGTGCGACGTGTTTTTGAACTTAAAAGGCGTAATGGCGAATGGCCAGGGCCGCCGCCGCTTGGATACAGAAGCGTTACTAACGAAGTAGGGAGGCGGGATATGATACCCGACTTTGAGCGGGCTCATTTAATAAAGAAAATGTTCGAGCTCTACAGTACCAATGGTTATTCTATTAGTTCTCTTCAGGAAAAAATGAAGGAGTTAGGATTAAAGAGTAAAGATGGAAAAACCGTTTCCAGAAGCCTGATAGACTGGATGCTCAAAAATCCTTTTTACTGCGGTATCGCGCGACCGCGTAGTTCTGCTCCCTATAATCATCGTTATGCCCCGTTGGTATCTAAGGACTTGTTTGATAGATGCCAGTTTATAGTAAGCGGCAGGAATAAAACTCGCTCTAAAGAAACCTCAAAAGATTTTGTTCTTAAAGGCATTGTCCACTGTAAGAAGTGTGGCTGTCTTTATAGTCCAGAAATAAAAAGGAAGAAAAGCGGACTTACTTTTACGTACTATAGCTGCACGAATGGAAAGGGGATTTGTAAACGTGACTACGTACCTGAAGATGTCCTTTTAAAGCCTGTATACGACGCTTTTGGGGATTTTGAGAGTATTTCTGAGGAAACACAGCTTAAGTTGGTAGAAAAGCTCAGACAGCTTAATGAATTCGAAGTCGAGTATCATGCTAAAGAAATTAAACGCATTCGGGCTGAGTATGATCGTATTCAAAAACGATCGGAAGTTTTAATGGATATACGTTTAGACCTTAGTATTACTAAGGACGACTATGACAAAAAACTGCAAGAGCTCAAAGACGCCCAGTACCGCCTTAATCTTGAACTAGATGAACATACTAAGGCCGACCATGAGTACCATATTCACTTATCTACTGTATTAAATCTATCTCGTCGGGTTAAACAGATTTTTGATAGTTCTGAAGTAAACGAAAAGAGGGCTCTGATAAAGTTTTTACTTCAGAACCCTCTTGCGGAAGGAAAAAAGCTTCATTTTCAGCTACGAAAACCGTTTGATACGGTACTTCAGTTAGCTCATCGTCCTACGGTGCTCCGAGCGGCGCAGGAACTTCGAACCGTTATTTTAAGCGGTTACAAGTCCTACGAAATGGACGCGGCCGTCAAAATGCTCCGGGGAGAGGAACCCTTTACCGAGGAAGCGATGAGGTGGATGGAAACGGCGAAGCATTGAACTGCGCTACCTGAAATTCACAGAAAAATTATACATTCCCATACTGCAAAGACCCCGCAATGTCCCCGATTGCGGAGTACCAAGATCAATAACTTCTTCTCCGGTTTGAGGCAAAATCTTTTGGTAGCCAATCGACCTGATAACTAACGCCGCGGAACAATCATATGTTCCGTTTGTTTTAACAACCAACTTCGTCGGAATGTTGGCCTGGGCTGTAGATACTGCGGGAGAATATCCGCCACGAGCGTTTATGGTGACATACTGGACGCCATCTCGTATTTCAACATTTTGTGCAGACTGCGTATCACTCGATCCGGAGTTATTTTTTGACTGCCCAAGAAACACGATGCCAATACCTACGACAAGTGCGATTGCGATGATAATTGAAGCGGTTTTATTCATAAAGTGATTATATGTTAAATAGTGGATTAATAATTCCGAGTCCGGCAAGTCCGGCGAGGAGTGCAAACAATCCAAGACCGATCACGACCACTCCTGCGGATTTGAAAAATAACGGTGCGTGTTTTCCATGCGCGAATGATGCCGATCCGAAGGAAAGGAGAACGAGCATGGGCAGTGTTCCAAGCGCGAACGCAAGCATTAAAAGGAGGCCGGACATAAATGAGCCGCTTCCGAGTGCAGAAACCTGCATTGACTGTGTAAATCCGCACGGCAGAAAGAAAGTGGCGAAACCCAAGATGAGCGGCGTTAGGGTTTTGTACTCTATTTTTCTAAAGAAATTGAAAATCCCTGAGGGTAATGCGATTTTATTCTTTGCAAATACGCCGACCAAATTTAACCCGAGCAACAGCATAACGATGGAAGCCAGAAGTCCCAAGATCGATGTAAGGGTAAAGTTGATGCCGATGGCACTGCCAAGCGCACCGAGAACCCCTCCCAGCACCGCAAAGCTAACCAATCTGCCTATATGAAAAAGTGTAAATGTTTTAGTGTCGCTGACATTGTCCTGCGATACTTTGGCCGAAAGGGACAGAACTAAACCGCCGACAATGGCAAGGCAACTAGAAACCGAGGCGATGAGCCCGATAATAAAACTTGTCACCGGAGTCGTTTGACCACCAATGCCAAGGTTTAAAATTCCTGATTTCTGCACAAAGAAAAAGAGAGCCAGGAATGCCAGACCAATAGGCAATGCCTGCCAAATGACACTATTATCTTTCTTCTCTTCGGCTTTTTTCTCAACGGAGAGAGAATAACCGTTGTGGTGTATTTTCTCAGTCAATATTTCTGCAAGTCTGTGCTGACTCTCATCCAACGTTGTGTCGATTGAGACGATCTCTCGCTTCAAATCTACACTGGCGCGATCAATGCCAATTTGCTCGTTCAAAGTATCTTCAATGAAGATTTTGCACGAAGCGCAATGAGTACCGGAAACGTGGAATGTGTATGTTTTCATAATTATAGTTTTTTAGCTTTAATGCGAAGCGAATTCGACACAACTGATACGCTCGACATCGCCATGGCGAAACCGGCAAAAACTGGATTCAAGAGCCATCCAAAGACCGGGTACAAAGCTCCTGCCGCAAGAGGAATACCGACAATGTTATAGATGAATGCCCAGAACAGGTTCTGCTTGATACCTCGCATGGTGATCTTTGAAAGCTTGATCGCCTTAACAAGCTTTGAGATATCGCCACCAAGAAGCGTAATACCGGCTGATTCTATGGCAACATCAGTGCCGGTCCCCATAGCAATACCAACGTCTGCCTGAGCGAGTGCTGGGGCGTCGTTTACGCCGTCACCGGCCATTGCCACCACCCAACCTTGCGACTGCAACGCTTTTATTTTTTCAAGCTTATCCTGTGGCAGTACGTGGGCGACAACGTCATCAATGCCAACGAGTGAGCCGATGTATTTGGCAGCTTTTTCATCGTCGCCGGTGAGCATGACCACTTTGATTCCAAGAGCATGGAGGTTCTTAACCGCTTCGACCGACTCATCTTTTATTTCATCGGCTACCATGACAAAGCCAAGGACCTTCTCTTTCGTGGCAACGATCACCGGAGTTTTCCCTTGAGACGTAAACTCATTCAGCTTCGCCGCATCAAAAGAAATATTCAGATCGCTTATGAGCTTTGCATTGCCGACAAGGTATTCCGTGTTTTTAATCACTCCTTTAAGCCCCTTACCTTGTATGCCCTCGAAGTTTGAAACATCGAATACAGGGATATTTTTCTCCACTGCGTAATTCACTACCGCATGAGCGATCGGATGTTCTGATTTTTTCTCAAGCGATGCCAAAATTGATACCAGATCATCGTCTTTTATATTGGAAAGATTTTGTATATCAACAAGGGTCGGCTTTCCGATGGTGATCGTTCCAGTTTTATCAACAACAACCGCATTTACTTTATGGAGTTTCTCAAGAGTCGCGGCATCTTTAATAAGAATGCCTTCTTTTGCTCCCTTGCCGACGCCAACGATAATCGCCGTCGGCGTGGCAAGACCAAGAGCGCAGGGACACGCAATAACGAGAATCCCAACAAAGGAGACTAGACCGAAGGAGAGGGCTTGAGAAAAGCCTAAGTATTGCGATCCGACAATGAGCCAAGCACCAAGAGCAAGAAAAGCGATTACCAGAACAATAGGCACAAAAACCGACGAGATTTTGTCCGCAAGAGCTTGTATCGGGGCTTTGCTTCCTTGGGCATCCTCGACCATTTTGATGATCTGGGCGAGCAATGTTTCCGACCCGACTTTTGTCGCTTTGAACGTAAACGAACCGCTGGTATTGATCGTTCCGGAAACGACACTATCGCTAATCTTTTTCTGCACCGGCATCGGCTCTCCGGTGACCATAGATTCGTCAACAAAAGAACTGCCATCGGTTATCACTCCATCCACCGGGATTTTTGCGCCCGGCTTAACGATGATCAGATCGCCATGCTTTACCTCATTGACCGATATTTCTATTTCTTTGCCATCGCGGATAACGAGTGCGGTTTTGGCTTGCAAGTTAAGAAGTTTTTCTATGGCATCTCCCGTCTTGATTTTTGATCGAGCCTCCAAATATTTACCAAGCGCAATAAAAGTAATGACCACGATCGTCACATCGTAGTATTGATAATCGACATTTATAAAAGGCTGTAGCGTCTCCTCAAAAGCTGTGACGGCGAAACTGTATAAAAAGGCGGCAACAGTTCCAATGCCGATCAGTGTGTCCATGTTAGCCTTGCCGTAGCGGAGGAATCTATAAAAACCAAGCAAGTACGGCTTGCCAACCACAAAAAGGACATACGTTGCCATTAAAGGCAGGAGGTGATGAAAAAACTCCCTCACTACTGACCCCATCTCTGACACCACTCCGTACTCCGCAAGGATATCCCAGCCCATGACAAAGGCAGCAAAAATCGCAATAGGTATGGCCGAAAGCACTTTAGTTTTCATATCCGCAACCTCGGCGAGCTTTTCTTTCTTGGACTGATTTAATCCCAAATGTGCCGCATGTTCGCCCTCGGACATTCCCATCTCCTGGGCGGTGGAGGGAATCTCTAAAGAATAGCCAAGTGGTTCGATTTGCTTGGAAAGATCGTGAGGATTCGTCTTGGACGGATCAAAAGAAACCTTGGCTTTTTCCGTGCCATAATTCACCTCCGCAGATTGCACCCCATCAACTTTCTTGAACGTCTTCTCGATGACCGAGGAACAGGAGGCGCAATGCATGCCTTTCACTTTGTAGGTTTGCGTATGCATATTATTTTCTCTTTAACTTATACACCTTGATAATTTCTTCCTTGGCCTTTTTCGTTTGGCCGGATTGCATCTGATGGAAAACACAATGCCCGAGGTGATTTTCAAGGAGTAAGTCTTCGACATTAGACAAGCCCTGTTTTACCGCCGACGTCTGGGTAATGACATCGATGCAGTAGGTGTCGTTTTCTACCATTTTTTGGAGGCCTCGCACCTGACCTTCCAAAAGCTTGAGGCGGCGCACGACTTTCGTCTTATTATTTTCGTCCATGTATTTCATATATAAACAAGTATACCCCCTAGGGGGTATACTTGCAAGTGTGGATAATTAAAGGTTGTCCGTTTATTGCTTGTCCTTAGACGGTCCCCACTGCCAGCGCGGTTTTTCTCCTTTCCAATAACCGAAAGTAAATACAAGTGCGATCATCAGCAGAAAGCCCAGAAGTGCTGCGCCAGGCGCGTCATCGGTTTCTCCGACATAAACACCGTCAATAAGAATGGCTAAGCCGATAGCGACTACAAGCCATCCCTGCCATTTCACCGGCACCCAGCCCCAGCCATAGAGCCGTGCCTTGAACCAGTAGCCCTGCGGATTGTCTTTGAGATAAGCAATATATTTTTTGATCATAATATTAATATCAACTGTTTTGCTCTTTTTGTTGATATTCGGTATACAGATATCAACTATTTGATGCCTGTATTATGTTCTAGTAATTTCTCGGCCGGGGAGATGCCGCTAAGAACCTTGTGCGGAAAGTAATTCCAGGCGTCGGTTACCAGCTCGAGAACATTTTCAATTTCGGTGGCGTCACCACCACGGTCAAACATAGCCACGACTTTCATCATGTCGTCGCTTTCTTCCTTGTTATAAATGGCATCCCGGACATGATCCAAAGTAAAATTGCTCTCAGTTTCTTTGAGCATATCCACGAGCTCCTGCTCGATTTCTTTCCGCCGTTCAATAATTTGTTGTTTTGATTCCGTCATACCTTAATTACAATTGTTTTATTGGTATTTTTGAATCTTTTAAAAATCTTGTCAGTGTTCTTTTTTCCGCACCACTGTTGCTACCCGAATGGCGTTGCTGGCCAGTCCTTTTGTTGCAGTAGGTAATGAACAGTTTATGACGCGCGCGCGTCATGGATACATAAAGCAATCTGCGCTCATCTCCTTCTTTTTCACCCGTATTGCGACCCGGGATAAATTCGTCCTCAGCTCCAACAATGAAACAAATATCAAAGGTAAGACCTTTAGCTTGATGCATAGTAAGAATGTTAACTGCGTTATCTTTTGTCTCTTGCTCAATCATTTCTGATGACGAACTAACAGCTGATCCAACCCCCTCAGAGGAAACAATCGATACGCGGTTTTAAGGTATACTAGCCGCATGAAAAAAAGAAAAAAATATTCAGCCGAAACCAAGGCTAAAGCGGTGCTCTCTTTCCTGAAGGGAGAGCAGACGCTTGTCGAGATAGCCAAGGACTTGGAAATCCACCCAGGCATGGTCTCCAAATGGCACCAGACTTTTCTGGAGGCCGCTCCTGCCGCTTTCGGCCAGGAAGATGATTCCAGAGAAAAGGAGGAAAAGATTGCTGAACTTGAGCGGATGGTGGGCAAACTCACCGCCCAAAACGAGTTTTTAAAAAAAGCCTCGGGCAGAATCGTCTGAGCAAGGCAGAGAAGAAAAAGCTCATTGAAAAGGAAAGAAACGGCCATCCGGTTTCCTGGTTCCTCTCTCTGATCGGCCTCTCATCCAAAAGCTGGTATGAAAAGGAGGAAGAGAAAGACGAAACCGAAGATCTCTCCTGGAAGAAAGAAATCGAGAATGTGCTCTCTCTGTTCCCGTATTACGGCTACATCAAGGTGACCAAGGAACTCCGGAGAAAAGGATTCTGGGTGAACAAGAAGAAAATCCAGCGATTGATGCAGAAGTACCACTTGACCCAGAAAAGACGCAAGTGGAAGCCGTATACCACCGATTCCAGGCATTTGCTGCCGATATATCCGAACTTGATCAAGGAAATCGAGCCGCTCTTTCCTGATCACATCTGGGTGGGAGACATCACCTACATCAGACTACCGGTCGGCTTCTGTTATCTGGCTGTCATCCTGGATGTTTTCACCAGAAAGCCGAGAGGCTGGGCTCTCATGAACACTCTGCAGACCGTGCTCATCATGACTGCCCTGGAGATGGCTCTGCAAACCGGTATCCCGAAGTATCACCATTCAGACCGGGGCAGACAGTATTGCAGTTACGATTACACCGGAAGGCTAAAAGAAAAAAGCGTCCAGATCAGCATGTCGGAGGTCGGCAAGTCAGTGGACAATGCTTATGCCGAATCTTTTTTCCGGACCCTCAAAGTCGAAGAGGTGTATCTCAACGAATACCGAGACATCGAGGAGGCCAGAGCTTCCATTCATGAGTTCATTGACATCGTGTATACTACCAAAAGACTTCATGCCTCCTTGGACTACCAAACTCCCGAGGAGTTTGAAGATCTGTATTTCAAAGGTCGAACCCCATTAACAGCCAACACACCTTAATTCCGCCATTCGGCTGTTTCCAAAGCGGGGGTTGGATCATTTCGCAGAAAACCAGAATTGCATAAATAATTCCCCTCAACTTCCTGTCAACTTTTGTCAGACAAATTCTTGTCCACAGCAAACAGCTCTTGCGGCGTTTTTCCAGATCGGCTAAAATAAATACATCAGAGTTAGTTGGTCTGACGGCGACTGAATTCTCAGTCTAAACGTGACGGGGCTACGACTTCTGTTATCAAACCTTTCCGCTTTATTGTGGATCGGGACTTGATGACAAGAGTCGTGGTCCCTTTTTTCGTTTCTAACTAGCTTTGCAATAATTTTCCCTCTGAGGCTAAGGTGCCCAGATTAGACTGACGAATTTGATTAGACAGATAAAGGCTAGCTCCCAGCAGGGGCCAGCCTTTTATGTTGCCCCAGGAAGCAATACAGGAATTCAAAGAGTTATACGAGAAACGCTACGGCGTAAAGCTCTCCGATGAGGAGGCTACTTTGCGTGCCAACAATCTTTTCAAGCTCTACAAGATCACCTACATGGGTGAGCCAAACATCGACGATTTCAAAGAAAAAATAGTGAAAAGCCATGATCTCAACACCAACCACAATTAGCGAAATACAGTTCTATCCAGTTAAACCCCAGGATGGCCTCCTTGGGTTTGTTTCGTTTGTGCTCGACGGCAAATTCTGGATGGGATCGGTAGCAGTATTCTCCAGGCGCGAAGGCGGATATCGGTTGGTTTACCCAACACGTAAGGTGGCTGGACAGAACATCAATATTTTTCATCCGATCAACCACGAAATCGGCGTACTGGTCGAGAAGGCCGTCAGTGAAAAAGTAGCAGAAATATTTAGTGAATCTTATGAATCAACCGAACCAGACAACACGTGGTAAGCACACGAATTTCTTTCCGGCACCGCACACGCCATTCGACAGCGACAAATTCCGCAACGTGTTATCGCATGCCGAGCGCGATTTTCTGATGGTGCTCTGCCATCTTTCAAACCGGCACGGAGGCAAGGACGGTTGGTTCTGGCACACCGACAAATCTTTTAATACAAAGGACGGCCGCCAGCGTGGATTTGAAGCCTATGGATTCGGTACTTCGACCTGCAAGCGTGTAAGAAAGAAACTGGTAGCACTCGGCCTGATTGAAACCAGAACAAATAGTCCCGAACATGGGCGATGGGGCGGAACCCAGTACCGGATCAATCCACAGCTTATGTCTACCGGAGACCATAGTGGTCCCTGGTCAAAGACCACTGTGAACTCCGGCCCGGGACCACCATGACCTCCTTATTAAGAATTAGAAAATAAAAAAGAATTATTAAGACAGTATAAGTAATACGCACATCTGTGCATAACATAAATAACTATATGAAATTATCAACATTAACAGCATCAAAAATGCCTGGCGAAACGGAACAGCAGTACACCGCATGGATTCTGTACTGCGATGCCGGTAGTCTCACCAAGCTTCACCGCTCATGGGAAGGCCTTCAGCGAGGCTTCAGTGAATCTTCATCAGATTCCGAGGCTTTAAGAGAAAGGCTGGGACCAGCTCCAACTGTCCGAACACTGGCACAGTGGTCTAAAAAATACCGATGGGTAGAGAGGCGCGACCTTAAACTTGCTCAGGAACTCGAGGTAATGAAAGAAAAGGTAGCCAAAATCAAAAGAGAAAAAACCTATAAGATCGCGGAGATATTCGAACGAGCACTAGTCCTGCTTTTGAAGAAAATCCGGAGCGGTTACCAGCCAACCATCCAGGAATCAAAACAGCTCTGGGAAATGGTGAGAACCGAACTTGGCGAAACAATTAGTAAACACGAGATAGTTGCCATCAATGAAGCTGAACAAGTACCGCCGACCGAGGAAGAAAAAGAGCTGGGCCGGGCAATAGACGACGCGATCATAGAACACTACCGCAAACAAGCACAGAAACGCCGTGCGGAAAATGTTTGACTTCTTTCCGGCGTAGGACCAGTGTTGTAGTAGGTCGTCAAAAAATTAATGAAAACAACAATATGTCAAAAAATATAAGAATTACCGCAGTAATCGCCGTTGTAGCGGTCATTGGGGCGATTGCAGGGGTTTACGCCCTTTCAGCACACAAAGCACCGCGTGAGGCCAATGTTGCCCCAGTAGAAGGCTCTTTAAGCCAGACCGAACTGGATAAGGCAATAGCTTCACTAAAAAGCGTAGTGGAAGCAGCCGGAGGCAGGTTTGATTTTCAGGCCCAACCAACTTATGGTCACTACGGAAATTTCGGCCTTGTAAAGTATGTGAACGAAGTCAAAGGAGTGGGACTGGTTGATGAGATGTCTATCACGTTCACCGGCAAGACCAGTAACGATAATGCCGAGGTGGATTCAAAAACCGGACAAGTAGTCTCATTCCATCACGTTGCTGATTATACTGGCGACACCAAAACATACGCCCAGCTCGAGGAAATGGTCCGTACTTTCCTCAGCAAAGTATATCCGGACTTTGTGCAGGTAGAGCCAACGCTCACTTCAGAAAACAACAGCAAGACAGGCCGTCCGGAGGGAAGCAACATCTTCTTCACATGGAATGATATGAATTACGAGAAGCAGCTGCCCGAAGGAGTAGAAGCCGAACGCGCTCCATTCATTCAGGTCGGTATTACTTCAAGCGGTCATATCTTCAGCTACAACAATACGATTGATCTCTACCGAAACGCGCTGAAGGAATTTAATCTCACACAATAATATGACCCAGGAAGTACAACCAAAACTTAAGTACTTCCTCTACGCTCGAAAATCTTCAGAACAGGAAGACAGACAGGTCCTTTCGATTGACTCGCAAAAGAGCGAATTGGAAGCACTCGCAAAACGAGAAAAACTTCAGATCGTGGAACGTCTCGAAGAATCCTACTCGGCCAAAGCACCGGGCCGTGAAGTGTTTAACGCGATGATAAAGCGTATTGAAAAAGGTGAAGCCGAGGGCATCATTGCGTGGCACCCGAACCGGTTGTCGCGTAATTCTGTCGACACCGGTTACCTGGTCTACCTCATGGATCAGAATAAGCTTCTTGATATACGCACACCCGGACAGACTTATAAAAATACGCCGAATGATAAATTCCTGCTCAACCTTTTGTGCAGTCAGGCAAAACTTGAGAATGATAATAAGGGCGTTGATGTAAAGCGCGGTCTCCGGCGCAAAGTCGAAATGGGCTGGCACCCGGGTCCGGCACCGATCGGCTATATGAACACGCCGGACAAGATGAAAGGCTTCAAGACGATCTGCAAAGACCCGAAGATGTTTCCGATTATTCGAAAAATGTTTGACATGATTTTAGGTGGTACATACACCTCACCAAGAGTTCATGAGATCGCGGTCAATCAATGGGGATTAAAGAAACTTGCCCGAAGCGGTTTCTATCGTGTGCTTTATAATCCGTTTTATTACGGCTGGTTTGAGTGGCCACAAGGATCGGGCAACTGGCATAAGGGCAAGCACGAACCGATGATCACCCGTGACGAATACGACCGTATCCAGGCACTGCTCGGCCGGGGCAGCAAGCCCAAGCCCGAAACATACAGTTTCGCCTATACCGGCATGGTGCGATGCGGTGAGTGTGGATGCATGGTTACGGCCGAGCATAAGACCAAAAGAAATAAGAATGGAAACGTTCACCGGTATATTTATTATCACTGCACCAAACGCAAAGGTCCGTGCAAACAGAAATGCATTGAAGTAAAAGAAATGGAAAAGCAGATCACGAATACTCTGGCGCGTGTTAAACCGCCGGAAGAATTCCACAGCTGGGCAATGAAGTGGCTACAGAATGAAAACGGCCGCGAGGCGGCCGATAGAAATGCAATCCTATCTAATCAACAGAAAAATTACGAGGCGTGCGTAAAGAAACTCGACGCGCTCATCGACATGCGTGCAGTTGGGGAAATTAGTGAAGAAGAATTCACGCGCAAGAAATCAACGATCAACCAGGAGAAAGCCAAACTCCACGAACTTTTGAATGATACCGATGCCCGGGTGGACAGCTGGCTGCAGACGGCCGACAACGTGCTCACGTTCGCCAGCGATGCCAAAGAAGCCTTCACCGAACGAGGCCAGCATGCGCGAAAGGTCATTCTGTCAGCTCTCGGTTCGAACCTCCTCTTAAAAGACAAAAACATAAGCATTGACACGGATTCTGCGCTTTTGCCGATGATTCTCGTCTCAAATACATCAAACAAAAATTCTGGCACGTTCGAACCTCCGAAAAGAGGCTCTACAAAAGAGAAAAGCCACGCTTTAGACGTGGCAAATCCCATGTGGCTCCGGGGGTGGGATTCGAACCCACGACCAATTGGTTAACAGCCAACTGCGCTACCGCTGCGCTACCCCGGAATTTACTGATATTATTTATATTCTTCAGTAGTATAAGCAATCATTCGCCCGACGTCAAGAATAAAAACCTTGAAAAAATGACTTTCTTATCCACACTATGGATAGGGGGTGAGGAATAGGCTATACTACATAAATAAAGATTTTTAATTTTCGTGCTATGTTTTCATTAAGGAGGTGTCGATCTTTCTTTTCTGTTCACAGAAAAACTTTTTTAGTGGCAGCGGTAGTCGTTGCCGGGTCCATTCTCAGTAGGCATGCTGCGCATGCAGCCACCAGTACGTGGGTTGGTCCTAATAACGGAACGTGGAATACGGCCGCCAACTGGGATACGAACGCGGTGCCTACGGCGGCTGATGATGTTCTTATTGCTACCACCACGCAATTGGCAGCCCTCAATACGGTACAGGTGCCCAATGGCGTGACGATTAATTTTAATAATCTTACTATCAGTACCGGTACGTTGTATTTAACCGGTAATATTGGCACAGGCACTAATATTATTTTGGAATCCGGTTTGTTTATCCAGAATAATAGCACGGAACAAAAGATTAACGGCGATTTTTTGGCCATAAGCGGTTTGGTGCGCAGTGAGCGTAGTGGCGTGACCCTTAATTTGCGGGCTCGTAACATTACGTTTCGCAGTCAAGCTAACATAGGTGCAGCGGGCTTGGGATTGGGTACTGGAGCTGGTGCTGGTGCTGCTTCGGGTTCGGCGGGCGGTGGCGGTGGTGGTCACTATGGTACTGGTGGTATGGGTTCTGGAGGGGCTGCTGGTGGTATTTCTTACTGCATTCCGACCGGGGTAACGACAACGGGTTCTGGCGGTGGTGCGGGCTCTACCGGTACACGCGGATTTGGAGGCGGTCTGGTTATGCTGCGAGCCCTCGACGCTATTACGGTATCTTCCGGTGTTGCTTTTAATGCCGCCGGTGAAGATGGATCGGGCAACAGCGGTGGCGGCGGCGGTGGTGGCATACATCTTTTTGCACGAACAGTTACCGGTACTACCGGCGGCGGTGGTGCTCTCAATGTTGCTGGTGGTGCTGGTGGTACAGATGGTGGTGGTAGTGGCGGTGGCGGCTGTGTCTTGGTGCGTTATGCTACGGAGACTTCTATAACTACAGCCACTCTTTCGGCAGGAACTCCAGGTACGGGTGCAACTGCAGGTACGGCCGGTAATTTCCTCGCTACGCAAGTGGCAGCAATCAGTGCGCCGACGGCTCCCACGTCAACTTCTCAAATTGCGGCTTCTTCTATTTTGTATAGCTGGACTGCTGGAGATGGTTTGGAGAACACCTTTGTTCTTGAGAAATCAACCGACGGTATGGCGTACACGTTTGTGGCGACTACCAGCTATAGCACTACCACGTATCGCTTTACTGGCCTCGATCCTAATTCTCGTTATTGGTTCCGTGTCGCCGCGAGTGATGACCTTACGTTCCCCACTTCCTCTTACGTAACTTCTTCTCCAGTTTATACCTTAGCCAATGTTCCGAGTGCTCCTACAGTAACGTCCGTTCGCACAACAAGTCTTGACCTGACAATTAATGTTAATAGTAATCCAACAACCACGCTGTTCGCGCTTTATAATGTAACAGCTGGTAACTATATCACCACCTCTGGCTTATCTACGTCGAGCATCGTGTTTTTTGCCACATCTTCGTGGGGCGGTACGGTTGATGGTCTAACACCCGGGACTAGTTATCAGTTTTCGGCTATAGCCAGAAACGTCGATGGTTTGAGCAGTGCTACTTCGAGTGCAAGCACCGCCACAACCACACGTTCTGGTCTCACCCCTAATACTCCTTCAGCGCCGACAGTTACTAACGCCACCAGTTCAGCCACGACCTCGTCTCTTAATATAGTTATTAATACTAACAATAACTCGGCGACGACTACATACGCTATCTACGATCAAATAGACGGTTTCTATGTTGCTGCCGATGGTACAACTTCAACGGCTCCAGTTTTCTTTACTTCTTCCACCTGGAATAATGGATTTGCGGTAGGCCTGGGAATTAATAGTCCGCACCAGTATATTGTTGTAGCTCGCAGTACCGATGATGTGTATGCTACTTCTACCGCTGCCACAACGCGTTATACGCTTACCAATCCAGTTCTTAACTTCACCGCGACCGCTCTCTCAACCAGAACTATCCAGTTGTGGTGGGATAGCAACGGCAACCCAGATGCGGCTACAAAATATCGTTTGAGCGACAGCTTTGGTTCCTTGTATGATTTTAATGGTTTCGTCTCTTCTTCTCCTGGTTTCCCCTTGATCGATTTCGTCTCTTCTTCGTGGAATGGTTTTGCGCGCAGCCTGACTCCGAGTACGACTTATACCTTTGCCTTAAGATCTTATAATGGTAACGGAAGTTTGGGCCCTTCTAATTCAGCCAATTCCACGACCACTTTTCCAGCCCCGGTTCCGAACATTCCTGGTATCATTGTGAGCAGTTCCGTGACCTCTTCGTCGTTCCAGTTCAGTTTTGATGTATTTACTACAAATAGTAATTCACCGACAACGACGTATTCAGTCTACGAACTCCTTCATAATAACTATCTTGCCACCAACGGTTCAACGACAACCGTTGCTGGGTACTTTGTCTCATCGAGCTGGGGCGGTGTTACTGTGCGCAATTTAAAACCGGCAACTCGTTACGTTTACTTGGTTACAGCTGTTAATGATTCGAGTGTATTTAGAACGTCTACCTCAAACGCTGAGATACGTACCTTGCCGGCCGTAGTTCCGGCTCCTACGGTGCAAAATATCAGCGAGACTACCGCTCAAGTCCTTATTGCTGCTGGTGACAACTCGCTTGCCGAGCAAACGGTTTATTACCGACTCTATAATTATACGAATGCTACGTATGTAGATGCTTCCGGAACTCCCACGTCGAGCCCGGCGTACTTCACCGCTGCGCAGTGGAATAACGGAACGTTAAATAGTCTCGGATCGCGCACAGATTACCAGTTCGGGATTATTCCGTTGAATGCTGCTCTTATACCTGCGGCGACAACGACGTTTAGTTTTTCTACCCTTGGCACTACAAATAGTTCGGGTGGCTCGAGTGGTGGCGGGGGCGGTGGAGGAATCTATGGCAGCGGATCCTTCTATAATCCATTCATCCCTGCAACGTCCACCGGTGGTACTTCCCCATCTATTCCAGGAACGCCTTTCTACATCTTCCCCGCTTCGATTCCGCTCAGTGAATTGCCTGAACCAACGCCCGTTGTCCGTTCATCCGCCATCCGATTCTTCAATATCCCGTCAGCTACAACTACGCTTCGTCGCGGTACGGCTTTCTCCTTCCGCTATACCGTAACGAACACCTCGACGATTTCTCGCGGTGTGCGTATTGAGCGTCAATTGGTGAATAGTTCGGGTAGGATACTTTTCCGTACGAGCGCTACGCTCACCATGCGCCCCGGTCAAGTCTTCTCCACACTGCCTCGACAGGTAGTCTTGCCTTCCACACTTGCTCCAGGTAATTACTTTGTTCGCATCGTAGTTACGAGTCCGGCTGGAGTGCGCCAGATTGATTCAAACAATTTTGGGTTCTTGGTGCGCTAAAACCTCATTCTGCATGACAATAAAACCCGCGGTGAAACGCGGGTTTTAGATTGTTATATGTTGACATTTACTTTGTAGGATGGTATAAAGACGCGTTCCTTTAAACCAGAAAAGACCACGGAGGTTCCGCGTGCACCACGAATTTATGGCTCAGCAGCTAAGAAGGCGGGAACTTGCGCTTGAAACGGAAATTGAGACTCTAAGAAAAGCTCTTTTTAGATGCAGGATTACAGATATACTGACCGTGGTTTATGGGCTTTTGGCCGTCCTATTCCTCCTCCTGTGCGGGCTACGTTATACAACCTCCATGGCGGTTCTTTGTTTTGTAGGGTGGTGTGCGGCACTGGCAGGGGTCGGTCTGCTCGCCGATGAAAGCGTGCGTGATCGGGACGAGCTTAGCCGTTGCTACCGTGCGATCGAACGCTCGCTGCGGTTTGTTCCTTATGAGATTCGTTTGATGTGGTTAGAAACCAAGGGTCTCTCAGCTTATTTTTCCGCTTATTTAAGGCGCTAGCCGCCTTTCCCGCGGTAGCCGCCATCCTGATAAACAGCTGGCGGTTTTTTGTTACGTGCATGTGTGCTAAACTTTCTAAGTCTCTTTACCAAAAAAGCGAGGGTGAACTATGAAGCGGATCGGTCTGAGTATCGCTAGCCTGTTGGTATCTTCTGGCGTCGTTTTAGCTAGCCCCAATCCATGTCCGGCCAACCTGCCGGATTCGGTGCTAAAGCGTACGGCATCTTGCAACATAAATCCGACCGACGTAGAGGTTATAAAGGGTCCTGAAAAAGGGGATAGCGGTAATGCTCTCTACGAAGACGTGTATCTTTTCTGCGGCGGAAAACTTACTTCAAATATTTTTCCGGATGTAGCGGTAAAAGCCGTGTGCTGGTCTATCGATAAAACTACCGCAACGGTTTGGTATGAGGTTTTGGATATACCCAAAACCCCGCTGCCGCCTTCGGTAAAAAAGTAGGCAACGGCCCTTCTAAGGAGGGGCTTTTCTGTTTACCCTACTGCACCCTCCATTTCGAGTTCGATGAGTTTGTTGAGTTCGAGCGCGTATTCAACCGGAAGTGATTTGACGATAGGGGAGATGAAACCAGAAACAACTAATTTGATGGCTTCGGCCTCGGAAAATCCGCGCGACTGAAGGTAGAAGATCTCCTCTTCGCCGATTTTGCCGACACGGGCTTCGTGTGCGACGTTGACCTGATCGTTTTTTATTTTGAGTTCGGGGATGGTATTGGCTATGGCGCGCGAACCGACAAGGAGTGCATCACAGACCATGGAAGCGCTCGTGCCGCTCGCTCTCGGCGTAACATGGATAAGACCGCGGAAGGTGTTGGTGCCACCGTTAACGGAGATTGATTTGGAAACGATGGTTGAACTGGTGTTAGGGGCGGCATGGATGGCTTTGGCGCCCGTATCCTGGTTTTGGCCAGGTCCGGCAAACGCGATGCCGAGGCTTTCGGAGTGTGCACCCGCCCCACGCAGAATAGAAGATGGGTAGAGCATGGTAACGCCGCTACCCATGTTACCATTAACCCATTCGATAGTGGCGTTTTCATCGACGAGGGCGCGTTTGGTGTTGAGGTTGTAGGTATTTTTTGACCAGTTTTCGATGGATGAGTACCGTACGTGCGCATTTTTATGCACGAAAATTTCGACACAGCCGGCGTGCAGTGCGTTTTGGTTGTAACGGGGCGCGGAGCAGCCTTCGATGTAATGGAGGCGCGATCCTTCGTCCGCGATGATGAGGGTATGCTCAAACTGCCCAGCTCCGGCGGTATTCATCCGGAAATAAGCCTGCAGTGGCAGGTCGATCGTAACGTTTTTGGGTACGTAGATGAAGGTACCGCCGCTCCAGACCGCGGCGTGCAGCATGACGAATTTGTGATCATTAATGGGTACGCACTGCGTCATGAAATATTTTTTGACGAGGTCGGGATATTTTTGCAGTGCCACATCCATGTTTTCAAAAATGACCCCTTTTTCTTCCCATTCTTTTTTGAGGTTGTGGTAGACGATGTCCGAGTCGTATTGCGCGCCAACACCGGAGAGAACATTTTTTTCGGCTTCCGGAATGCCGAGTTTGTCGAATGTTTGGCGTATTTCGGCGGGGACTTGGTTCCAGTCCGTAACTTCAGCGGCATCAGGACGAACGAAGTAGGTGATAGCACCGAGATCAAGCTGTGACAAATCCGCGCCCCAGGTGGGCAGAGGCTTATTAAGGTAGAGTGCGAAGGCTTTAAGGCGCTTGTCGAGCATCCAGGCCGGTTCGTTTTTTTGCGCCGAAATTTCCCGGACGATTTCTTCGGTTAAGCCTGGGCGGCTCCGGTAGCGGATGCGTTCGGGGTCAGCATCGTCATAGGTGGAGCGGTCTGGCTCGAATGACGTAGCGGGATTTTTTTTATTGCTTTTTAACGGTTTCATCGTAATTTTTCTTATGAAGAAGTTATCGTACCACGGGATGAGTTAATTCTCAAGAGTAAAAGAATGGCAATGCTTGTTGTATGTGGTCCACGCTATGCTTGTATTCTTGCTGCCCTAGTGATATCACACCTACGCAGGGTTTCCCTGGAAAAAAACGGAGGTGCTCTATGAAGCGTTCATTGTGCGTAGGGGGGTTGGTCGGTGCGTGCCTTGTATTCGCTGGGCAAGCTAAGGTTCTGGCGCAGTGCGTTAAGCTGCCGCCCGTTCCGATTCGTGAAGAAACGATCTGTACACCCGAGCTTAAGGAGAAGCTTGCTATGGAAGCAAGTGTTACGGTTTCGTATAGCTGCTCTTCCCCTACGTATTTCAGCCGCGCTGAGGTGGTGCCGGTCCGTTGCGATGGGCGCGCCAATGAGAATCGTGTTGTTGTGTATTGCCAGGGTGGAGGAGCGAAGGGCGATGTGCGCACTGCCGAGCTCGAGCTTAAAGACGGGCATTATCAATGCCATACAGTGAGCGAGAATCGGGCGACGTTTACCGTTTACTACCTGAGTGTCCGACAGCCCTCCCTTCCCAAAGCCGCGCCGCCCAGCAACTGATCTTTTTTCCAGACAAGCGGTCATGATGGCCGCTTTTATTGATTTTTTACAGAGCATGTGGTAGGGTGCGGGCACTATCCACGAGGAGGGGCATGGTGCGTGGCACGTTCTTTTTGGTAGTCTTGGCAACAATAGGTTTTATGGTGTGGGGAGGCGCGCGAGATGATCAGTCGCTTGTCTGTGCTCTGCTTATACCTTGTCCTGGTGAGGTGTTTATAGGCACGTGGTCTGATTTTCTCGTCGAGATGTGCTGGTGGGTATTAATGCCTATCGTGCCGCTTGTTGTGGTAGGAATTCTCTGTCTTCGATGTCGTCCCGCCCGGTGAGGCGGGTTTTTCATTTAGCGTGAGGCATGATATGGTAAGGGCATCTTACGCGTTACCTATTTAGTTTGATTATGGGAGAAAAAACGTTTTATACCTCGCCGGTCACTTCGATAACGATGCTTACCGCTGACATGATGGAGCTGCGACTTGCCAAGCCTGAAGGATTTATGTTCAAACCCGGCCAGTTCATCCAGCTCGAAATTCCGGAATTGCCGGGGCAGGTGGTTTTGCGCAGTTATTCTCTGGCCTCGCATCCGACTGACCAGGAGATCGCTCTATGCATAAAAATTATCCCAGGCGGAAAAGGATCGACGTTTGCGAGCGGACTTACGCCGGGTGTGCCAGTAATTTTCCGTGGTCCGGAAGGTCGCTTTGTCGTTTCGCCGGAACATCATGCGGTTAAGACGTTCGTAGCTACCGGTGCCGGCGTGGCGCCGATCATGAGCATGATTCGTGATGAAATATACAAAGAGAGTAATGAGCGCATCCGGCTTTTATTCGGGTTGCGCTATGAGCAGGATATTTTTTGGCGTGAACAGCTAGAAGACCTGGCGTCGCGTTCGTCGAAGTTCTCCTTTTCTATCACGTTATCGCAGCCAGGCACGGCCTGGAGCGGATTGCGCGGGCGTGTTACCGATCATATTCGCGAATTCGACATAACAGGTGACTGGTATCTCTGCGGCAGTCTGCCGATGGTCAAAGACGTGCGTGCGTTTCTTGCGACGGCGCAGGTATCTACCAAGCAGATTCACTTTGAAATTTTTTAAAGTTCTTCTTCGTGGTAGAATATTCTTACATCTATGTTCAAAGAAAGGCCGTCTAACGCTTCCGAAGTAGGAGGAAAGCTTTCTCCTGTTAAAAAAGAATCTGAAGGCGATGAGGATGCGGGTATTGAAGCTATGCTTGAAGCGCTTAAGGAGAATCCCGGACTGAAGCGTAATCCGGAAGTTGATAAAACTGGAAAACGACTCGACGACCCCAAGCCAAGCCGTTCCCGCTCCTAAAAAAGTATATTATTCAAAAAACGAGAGTGTGAAATGCTCTCGTTTTCGTTTTTTAAAACTTGACATGCGGCAGGGGGTTTGTTTAACGTAGACGACGAATCCCTTAGGGGAAGGAGTGAACGACATGATTACCGACTTCAGCGCCCCCGAAGCAGAAACTCCGATTCGTTGTCCGATGAGCCGCGAAGAGCTTGATGGCAAGCTGATGCATGCCATCGCCGACACCGTTGCCTTTTATGCCAGCGAAGGTGTGTCGCTTGACATGCCGGCGTGCGCCGCCCTCTTTACGATGCGGCAGGCGATGTTGGCTCGGTTCGGCGCCCACTGCGAGTTGCCAAACAATAAGAACTTGAGAAATGTATTGAGTGACCGCGGATTCAAGATTTTTTTCGTGGCCGCGTCTGAGGTCTCTCGGTTGGAGGATGCCTCTCCCGAGGCGGCGGACAATGCTCAAGTATCAGCTGCGTCACTGCCAGCTGGGCAAGAAGAGGAAAAAGGCGCTGTTCAGGTTGTTGGTGGAGAAGAGGGAACTTCTTCTTGCCTGCCTCAACCCTCCGCGCTGGCTCATAAAGAAAGGGTTGTTGCTGCAGCCGAAGCCGGTGGTGGGCGAGCTGCTGAGGAAAAAAAGGAGGGTGCTGCGCTTTTTGCCCCCTCGGCACTATCGACTCCCGATATCCTGACCGCTCAAGAATCAATCGGACAGACCGCCGAGATGAAGGTGGAAAAAGATCGTCATGCTTCTCCAGAAGCAGATACTCCAAGCGTTCAAGGCGCGTTCGTCGATGAAGTGGATCTGGACGATCCGCAGTCGCTGCACAACTACCTGCACAAACACAATGTGTGGCTCGGCGAAACCGTCGAAGATACGGTTGGGGAGTTGGTGCGCAAAAGTTTGCACCAGCTCAAGCGTATGGAGCGCTGGCATATCGATCGGCTCATCGCGCTTGGTATTGCCACCTACTTTGACGAGCAGTATGCGCGCGTCTTGGATCTTATCCGCATCGAAGGGCATAAGCGCGGCTTAGCGGTGCGTCCGTATAACAGGTATACGCCTGCCGAGCGTAGGTGGATCTGCAACCCCAAAACGCCAGTCAAAGCCGTGGTAGGCCGTTATGGCCTCCTTGAGAAAACGGTAGAGAGTTACCGTAAACAGTTCGCCGCACATGGCGACATGTATTATTCCATCAATAAAAGCCGTATCGAGCGCGGTCTGAATCCGGTTCGAACCCGTCGGCACCGTAAAACACGGGCAAAAGTATAAGTCTACGCCATCCGTAAGCTGAAATCGTGAGAAACCGCGAAAGTAAGCTTTTTTTTGTTGGGAAGGTTTATTTTATTTACGCACTTGCTTTTTTAGCGGCTTTCTGTTATAGTAGACCGTGCTTTCTGCATATTTGGCAGTTTTTTTATTATCGTATGAATATCCGCAACGTCGCTATCATCGCTCACGTCGACCACGGCAAGACCACGCTGGTTGACGCTCTTTTGCGTCAGTCAAAAACCAAGTTGGCCAAAGAATTCGTCGAGCAGGCGGCGATCATGGATATGAATGATTTGGAGCGCGAACGCGGTATCACTATTTTTTCCAAAAACGCGTCGGTAGTGTGGAATGACATCAAAATCAATATCATCGATACGCCGGGCCACGCTGATTTCGGCGGTGAGGTGGAGCGTGTGCTCAAAATGGCTGATGGAGTATTGCTCCTCGTTGATGCTAAAGAAGGTCCGATGCCGCAAACCCGCTTCGTTCTTAAAAAAGCGTTGCAACTCGGACACAAAGTGATCGTGGTTGTTAACAAAATCGACAAACCAGACGCCCGTATCCCATTCGTGCTCGACAAAACACTTGAACTCTTTTTGGAGCTTGGCGCAAGCGATGAAGTCGCTAATTTCCCGGTTGTTTACGCTGCAGCTCGTTTGGGTTTGGCTGGATTTGAGCCGGATTTGGCAAAAATGACCGATATCGCGCCGGTCTTTGAGAGTATCTTAAAACATGTGCCGGAACCAGTGGGCGACAGCGCCAAACCGCTACAGATGCTTGTCGTCTCAACGGTTAACGATTCATATAAAGGCAAGATCGCCATTGGGCGTATCTATAATGGCACTATCAAGCAGGGTCAAGATATTATGCAGATCTCGCGCGAAGGTGCGCAGAAAAAGTATCGCCTTACCACGCTCATGACCTTCAGCGGTTTGGAACGCGTAGAAATTAAAGACGCTTCTGCTGGTGATATTGTGGCTGTGGCTGGCATTCCAGACGTGATGATCGGCGAAACCATCGCTGATGTCGTGACCCCGGTTGCGCTCCCGACCCTCACCATCGACGAACCGACTGTCCGGATGACGTTTAGCGTCAATGACTCGCCGTTCGCCGGTAAAGAAGGCGAATACAGCACGTCGCGCCAAATCCGCGAACGCCTCTACAAAGAAGTCGAGAACGACGTGGCCCTCAAGGTGGCCGATGATACTGAAGGTGGTTGGATCGTTTCCGGACGTGGTGAGTTGCATCTCGCTATTCTCATCGAACGCATGCGCCGCGAAGGGTACGAATTCCAAGTCTCGCGCCCGCAGGTGATCATCAAAGAAATCGACGGTCAGAAGATGTGTCCGTATGATCAGGTTTTCATTGAAGTTCCCGAGCAGTATTCGGGCGTCGTCATCCAAAAAATGGGTGGACGCCGCGGCCAGATGCGCGACTTGCGCACCGAAAACGGCATTGCTTTCTTGGAATTCATCATCCCAACCCGCGGCCTCTTTGGTTATCGTACAGAATTTTTAACCGACACCAAAGGGCTTGGCATTATTAACACTATATTTCACGGTTATGATGTTGATCCGGGTGGTTGGGAAGAACGTCCGCAAGGTTCTCTTGTTGCCCATGAGACCGGCACGACCAATATGTATGGCCTTTTGAACATTCAAGATCGCGGCGTGCTCTTCCTTGGCCCAGGTATCGAAGTATACGAAGGGCAGGTGGTGGGTCAGCAAAACCGCAGTGGGGATTTGCGTATTAATGTCTGTAAAGCAAAACAGCTCTCCAATATGCGCTCTAAAGGTGACGGTACGGACGAGCATTTTAACGCTCCTAAAACCATGGATTTGGAAGATGCGCTTGAATATATTGGAGACGACGAGCTGGTTGAAATTACGCCGAAAACTATCCGTATCCGCAAAATGATCCTTAATGAAAATGAAGCTCGCAAAAAAGCACGCGGCATGAGTTAATATCCTGCGCGTCGCGGAAGTGGTTTTGTCGCTACTTCCGCGACGCGCACAAGCCGCGTACGTGAAAAAGGAGAAGTGGAGATGAGAAACGTAATCGGAGCTTTTATTCTGGCTGTGGCTATCGGCGGTTGCGCAAAGCATGCGCAGCGGGATGATGACTATACTCCGCCGCCGGATGATGTTGCTGCTGGACTTCCGTCTTTGCGCTCGAGCCAGGATCTTGCAATCATGCGCGCTTCGGTTAAGATCGAGCGCGACAAGCTTGAGTTGGAATGCGCGGAGCTTCTGAACACTGTCGAACCGCCGCAAGCTGTGGCAACTTCGGTTTTGCTTATCAAGTCCGAGGTCCAGCTTATGGGGCGGTCAAATTTCATTCGGGTTTTGCTCCTCGCCCAGTTCGATCTCGAGCACAAGGCGATGGTCAAGATGGGTAGCCTTGAAGCAGACTCAAGTAGGATGGCTGCCGACTTTCTTGATACGTATATCGACAGCTATCTTTACGGTGGTGCCGATTTCAGTGATCGTCTCGCGCAAACCCCCCGTCAACAAGTCCTGAAGCTCTGCTCGAGCCTCGTGCTTGCCGGAGCTCGGTAGTCATTCTTTTTAAAGCTGGCCCTTGGCCAGCTTTATGTTTTTTGTCCACTCCGTTATTGACTTTACCTCAAAAAAAGCCTAGAACACCTCCGAAAGGAGGGTCACGTGTCCGCACGCGGAAATCCCATAGTTGTGGCGCTTTTGAAACGCCATGGCCGGACCACGACAGTGATGAAAAGCCGTAATGAGCGGCGCTCCGGCAACGTTTCGTATTATGAAACCGAAGATGGTGACGAGGAGGGAACTATGAAGTTCTTTTTTGATGAGAACCAGGAGGAGAGTCATGAACAATCGGCGACCGCGCGTCGTAAAGGCCGCCCCACTCAGAAGGTATGGGCGGTTTTATTATGTATTTAATTTTCATCTATGACGACGTTTCAAAAACGGCCTTTGGCTTACATTGAGAGTCTGGCTATTAAGCTTACATACCACATTGGTACGCCGCTTTCGGTTGCTCTCCACACCTTAGTATTCGTGGCTATTTTTTCACTGTATTTTATCGGTGTCGAAATGGAACATATTCTCCTTGTCCTTACGACCGCAGTATCGCTTGAGGCGATTTATTTATCGATTTTCATTCAGATGAGCATTAATCGTACGACCGAGAGTCTCGAAGTGGTGCATGAAAACGTCGACGAGATTGCTAAAGACGTTGATGAGATACAGGAAGATGTGGAAGATCTGGAAGGAAATGTAGTGGAAATATCGAAAGATATCGATGTGATTCAAGAGAATGTTGAAGGTATTGGCGATGAGGTTGAAGAGATTTCAAAAGATATCGACGAAATTCAAGGTACAGACGAAAAAGCCGATCCGACGCTCGCCATGCTTAAAACCGTGGATGCCGAACTGCGTAAAATTTCACGTGAAGTTGAAATCCTCCGCTCGCTCAGATTGGCTGAGACGAAAAATTCTTTAAGTGCCAAGTAATGGTTCTGTTTGGGATTTTTTTCGTAGTGCCAGAACGAGAATGAGCATAACAAGCGCCAGGCCAATTCCGTGAAAGAAGATCGGCGACGTAAGATTTTCTACCCCGAGTGCGCCGAGCATAGCAAAAAGATGGCTGGCAGTCTCAGATGCAAGGCGGCGTGCCGTAGTAATAACTGCAAAAACGAGAAGTGCTACCCACCCCACGCTGCCGAAAAATCCGAATTCGGCAAGTATTTCTAAATACCCCCAGTCAAAATGACTAGTGGTTACTGTTGTTTTGACCACTGGGCTGTACACGGTGAGTTCGTCGCCCAGGCCTTCGCCCAAAAGCGGACGGTTTTTTATTTTTTCGGTTATTTTTGGCAAGAGCAGGAGGCGGCTCAAAGAACTTTCTTCAATGCTCGGCGCGGCGATGCTGCCAAGACGCACGCCGAAAAGTTCCCACCCCACACTCTCTCCGCGGCTTGCAGAAAGATGGATAACGCTAAAGAGCGTGATGAGCGTAGCGATGCTGCAAAGAGAGATGAGTATCCAGCGGCGGAAATGTTTTTTACTGAACAGTAGAAAGAGTATTACGATAAACGCAAGAAGGTAGATGCGAGTGAGATTGAGGGAAAGTATGAGAAGAAGGGAGAAAATGATTGCGTACGTACTATGCGGCACCTCGTGTGTAGAGTGCAGAGTGATGGTTGGAGATGAAAGCGACTTGTTTGTTTCAGTGGCTGTAGCTTTCTTAAAGTTCACCAGTCGATACGTAAAAAAACCAAGTAGGGGGACGAGCGCGAGATGTTCGTTGAGAACAATGCGGAAAAAATGGTTGTGTAGATCCGTTATTTTCCCTCCAGCTACGTCGCGGAACCATTTATAATATGATTCATGAATATGCGTAAGATGCGTTGAAAAAGCGATGAAAGTGCCAAGGGTAAAAATGGCGTTACCGATGATGGCTACGCCAAGCATGGTAAGACATGCTGCAACAAACTTTTTTTCTTCTGCCAAGCTAAAAAGAGGAATAGCGTATAAAAGACTGAGGTAGGGGATGCAATCGGCGATAATGAGTGGTAGCGAGTTGCCAAGGTACCAGCCGCGTACCCCAGCTATGGCTGCGCATAAGGCCAGCATGCCTGCGAGAAGAATAAAAAAACGCTGCTCCTGCCATATTCTTTTTATAACTGGAAAGTTCCGTGCGATGTAAAGGGGAACTGTAGTAGCTACGAGACATGTGCGGAGTGCGAGGGGGCCTAGAGCGAGGAAATTACCAGCTCCGCCCAAAATGAATTCGCCGGCGACGATGAGCCAGCCGCGGTCATCGCGGCGGTATATGCAGTAGAGGCTCGCGGCAAGGATGGCTGCACTGACGAGAGTATTTGCTAGGCTTTGTTCTGGGCGGAAGTAGAAGGAGAAGCTACGGATAAGCGCGTATAAGGCGAAATAAAACGCTGTTTCTTTCAGTCTTGACGTAAGCATAGGCTTTCTGGTATATTCGAGCGTCAGATACGAAGCATACCTGCGCTCTTTGAGGTAAAACGACCAGTTGCGGAAGGAGCTGGCAATGAAAGACATGATCTACTTTCGTAAGTGCCTGCGCGTCAGCCGAGCAGTTGTCTGGTATATCCGCGTGCGTGACGCGCGCGACTTTCTCGTCCGTACCAAGGAAGAAGCGCTCTACATGTTCGCTTTTCTCGTTTTTTTGACGAGCAGTTTATTTGCAATGCTTGCTGTGCTTTTCTCCACACTGGCCGGATTCTTAACCGTAACCGTGGGTTTCTCTACCCTCATCGTTTTTCTCCTCTCGTTCACGGGCACCTTTCTTTTCACCTGTTTGGGAAGCGTGCATATCTTGGATATCTTGGTGGAGCGGCTCTGGGAGCGGATCGAAGAGATTGACCTCGAAGGGAGAGTGCGCTTTCTTACGGCGATTGAGTTGGAGAAGATCCGCTGGATGGACGATAAAAAAGAAGATTTCTAGCCTTGTTCTCTCAGCGCTGAGACCTGGATGCCCGCGGGCTTCGGGTCTTTTTAATTACCTTAACACACGATCGCCTTGGTGCCCAAAAAACTACCGTTAAGTTCAGCGTGTCCGTTCATGAATTCTCGCGCGCTTAACTCGCGGTTGCCTTCTGGTTGGATGCGGAGTACTTCGAGCGCGTGCGAGCCGGTGCCAACAAAGAATTTTCCATCTTGATAAAGTACCTGACCAGGGTTCAGAGTGATCGCGGGAGAGGGTTTAAGATCGGTTATTTTCACCGTTCGGTTGTGGACCGTGGTGAAGAGCCCAGGCCAGACAAGGTAAGCGCGGTATTGGTTATAAATGGTCTCCGCGCTATCACAAAAGTTGATACGGCCATCTTCTTTGCCGATGAGTTCGCAGAATGTTGCTTCGTCGTCGTTTTGCGGCTGGGGCGTTATTTTTCCGTCGGCCCAAGCATCGAGCGTGGTAACGAGAAGCCGCTCGGCGATGGCGGATAATTTTTCGCGCAGCGTTACAAACGTATCTTCCCGGTGTATAAAAATCTGTTCCTGCGCCAAAAGCGGCCCGTGGTCGAGTTCGGTGTCGAGAATCATGATAGATACGCCGGTTTCGTTATCGCCGAAACGTAGAGCAGTTTGGATGGGGGACGCGCCGCGATAGCGAGGGAGGAGTGACGGGTGTACGTTGATAGTTTTAAGGCGCGGTTTGTCGAGCATGTCATCGGGGATAAGGCGGCCGTATTCGCAAACGACGTATACATCTGCCGCAGGAAGATCGGTCTCTAGGTTTACCTTCTTGAGCGTTGTGGGCTGGAAAACCGGAATGGAACGTTTGAGCGCCCATTCTTTGGCTTTGGGGGGAGTAAGTACGTGGCCGCGGCCAGCTGGTTTGTCGGCGCGCGTAACCACACCTACCACTTCGGCGCGCAGGTGTTTGTATAAGGCGTCCAAAAGAGTGACTGCAAAAACGTCGCTGCCAAAAAAGAGCACGCGATACCGTGATCCGCTCATAGGTTACAGGAGGTATTTTGATGTATGAAGGTCGCGCGCTTTTTCGGCAAAGAGAATGCCGTTGAGATGATCCACCTCGTGCTGGATGACGCGCGCGAAGAAATCTTTAGCTTCGAAGGATAGTTTCTCACCGCGGCCGTTCCATGCTTCTACTTTAATGCGCGTGAAGCGTTCTACCTGACCAAAGAGGCCGGGGAGGGATAAGCATCCTTCTTCATCCCAGGCTTTCTTGGCCGAGAGCTTGGTCCAGGTGGGATTGATGAGGCAGAGATCTTCTTTTTTATCGGCGGTAAAATCGCGGGCAATGACGCAGAGCTGTACGGAGCGTCCAACTTGCGGCGCGGCGAGCCCGACACCGTCTTTTTTGTACATGGTTTCCACCATGTCGCGGATGAATTCCTGCATTTCGGGCGTCGTAATGGTCGCCGGATCAATATCGGCGCTTTTTTGGTGAAGGATAGGATTGGGGTCGAAGACGATGGGGAAAATCATAGGTTTTCCGGATTAATGCTTACTTTCCACGGTGGTGGAATATGGCTGGCCAAGGTTTTTACCTGCTCGTATATAGCGGGTAATGACGCCTTTATCTTGAGATTAAAGGCCTCGGTAAAACCATGTGCGCTACGCCGCGGCGGGCCGCTAAACCAAGAACATACGATACCTGAAAAGATGGTCTGTGTCAATGCCGTGAGTTCCTCCTTGAGCCCGGCGATTTCTAGCCTTCCGGTGGGGTGTTGCTGTACGGTTCGCCAGAGCTTAAAGATCGTTGTAAAGGGCGGATAGCCCAGTTCTTGGCGCACGCGTAGTTCGGTATCGTACCACACAAGCGGGTGCTTAAGGTGGCTGAGTGCCGGGTGTGTGCTGTGACGGGTTTGGATATACCAAAAGGCATCAGGAGGAAGTTTAAACATGATGTCGCGGGCGCGATGCCAAACTGTTTCAGCGGAGCGGAATGTTGGTACGTTGATTTCGGCGTCAGGGTCAACCCAGATCATGCCGCCAAGCTTTTCCCAGGGCACGCTACTCCAGGCCTGTTCGGTACCGACGATAATAGTGTTTGTTGCAAGAAATGTTTTGGGTAGAGCCTCCGTGTCGCTGTCGATCTGAACGACGCTGCGTTCGGGGAACTGTTTACGCAGGTGCGCAGCGAGCGCTTCGGTGCCAAAACCGAGCTGCTTTAAATCCACGCCGCGGCAGGTGGGGCAGGCGGTGAGCCGCTGTCCGTGTCCGCAAGCGCGGCACATGAGTTGATTTTTTTCGCGGAAAAAAGTGAGGGTAGCAGCGCATTCCGGACAATAAAAAATCGTGCCGCAGTCTTTACAGACGATAGCGCGTGCTGTGCCGCGCTGGTTAAGGAAAACGAACAGCGGTTTTTGCGTCTGCGCCGTAATCGCTTCTTCGGCAAGAAGCGTTAAAGGACTTGAGGTAATGAACGCCCGTTCGGCTGCCAGATCGATAAACGTCGGCTCGCAGGCCGTACCGAACGTGAGAGGCGGCCGATTTTGAGGGTTTAAGGATATAAAGCTCCTGGGTGAGGGGGTGTGTCCGGTAACCGTAAGCGTTATCTGGTGATGGTCGGCCGCAAGAGTGGCAAGATCGTGCGCGTCGGCGTAGGGAGCGCTCAGACCTACGGTATGATGTGGGTTGCTGTCATCAACGAGCGTAATGCCCGCAAGGTCGCGCCAGGGCAAAAATAAAGCGCGTGACGTACCGATAACAATGCATGGCAGGCCTTGTACGAGCGTTATCCAGAGCTCGCGTTGTTCTTTGGCCTTGAGGGTGCCGGTGACGAGAAACGCTGGGCGTGAGGTGTCCTTAAGAAGCGCGTATTTTTTTGCGGCCTGTTCGCGATCCGGAGAAAGAATAAGAAGCTGCCCGTGTACCTCGTTGGTGTGGGTTATGAAAAATTCCTGCTCGTTGGCAGGAGAAGAAAAGTAGCGATGCGAAAGAGAATACCGCGATCCGGATGGTGAAACAGAAGGTTTCTCGAGCGTTTTGAGGAGGGTTTGGTTTTTTTTGATATCCGGCAGGAGGCACTGTTGGATGAGAAAACCGATTGAAACGCGGTATAGTTCGCTTACGTCGCGTAAGAATGCGTACTGCGCTGCGCTTAAAATCGGAAACAGACTCGCGGGTGCAGTAATTTCTTTTATGGCACGATTTTTCGCGGTAGTAGCAGGTGCCTGCGTTATCTCTATAACAAGACCGAGCACCTGCGCGCCGCGGAATGGAACTGAAACTAACGAAAAAAGCTCGAGTGTTCTTTCGAGATCTGGTGGAATTTGGTAATCAAAAGATGAAAGCCCGAGTGGTAAGCGGCGGGCGGGAATGACCGCAGCGTACATAGAAGATTAGAGGATGAGCGTTGCCGTAAGGTATCCAACACCGAGCGGTGCTTCGTAGGCGTAGGAGGTATAGGTATAGTTGATGCCTTTAAGGATGCCCATGAGAATAAGGAATGTGCGGAAGCCGCATTCATGGGCGTTACTCAGGAACTCGGGGGTCATCTGGAGCATGCCCATGGTATTTTTGGTGCTCAGGTATTCTTGAATGGCTTTGTCGAATGCTGGGCCGTCGGCGTGGTAGGGGGCAGGGGAGTGCACGGTGAGGGCGTGCGATAAATCACCTGAGGCGATAACCGCCACGCGCTTGGGGCTTTTCATGATTTGTTCCTTGAGAAATACACCGAAATCGACATGAGTCTTCGCTTCAAGCGATGAGAAGCCGACTGGGAGAACAGCGATTTCGGGCAGGTGTTTGGCGAGATAGAAAAGGGGTACTGAAACTCCGTGGTCGAGCACTGGTTCGCTTACAAGAACCACGGGCAAGCCGCTGCGATCATTTTCTTCGCGGCTCATCGTGGCGATGCTGAGCTCCCCTTTGTATGAATTATGCGTCGTAATGTCGCCGAATTCCTTAAAGTCCGTAGTGAACTGCGATGCGATGTTGATGGTAAAGGCATCGTCAAGAATGGCACCGTGTGGCGAAATCACCATGAGCACATCAGGCTTGCTCAAATACAGATCCTCTTCCAGTTTTTCGAGTGCGGCTGAGGTGGCCGCGAGCTTGGTAAGCGAATCTTTGCCGATCGTCGGCATGAGGAGCGGGGTGTGCGGTGTGATGCCCGCGAAGACCAAGGACATAAGGAGAAAAAGAGAAAAAACTAGTTTTGAGCAAGCGTCGCATTGACCGAGGCGCCACCTTTGGCTATCCACTCAGCGATGCGGCGCGGTTCATCAAAGCGTTTGGTGCTGGTGTTGCCAAGAGTGATAATTACGTACTGCTGTTTGGTCTTGGGCGCTTCGATGAGGAGGATCAGGTTGGCTTGAGCCTCGGTCGTAAAGCCGGTTTTCCCGGCGATAACGGTGAAGGCGCTACTTTTCGCGGTAAGAAGCTGGTTGGTGGTCTGAAGTTTTTGCTTGACGGCTTTATTTTGGTACGTTGTTGTGAATTCGTAGGTGCTCTTGCCGAGAATCTTCTTGAGTGATGGCTCGGCAGTTACTTTGGTGAAGATTTTAAGGAGGTCGCGGGCTGTTGAAACATTACCGGCAGAAAGCCCGCTCAAGTCTTTAACGTTGGTATTGTCCGCACCCCATTCGTTAAGACGGGTTTGGATGGCGCTGAGAAATTCATCTTTGGTTTGGCCAGAAGATAAGGCGAGCATTTCGGACATCGTGTTGTTTGAGGCGACGAGCGCGCCGTTTAGAGCGTCGAGGCGGGTGAAAGTTTCTTTGCTTCTCAGGTTGGGTGTTGTGCTTTTGGTGAAATTTTTAGGATCAAAGCTCACCAAGGTTTTGTTGCGGAAATTGTCGTCGAAAGCCTGGTAGGCGATGAGCAGTTTGGTGAGCGAAGCCATGGGGCGGGTCGTGTCGATATTTTTACCGGCGATGATACGACCGCTTGGATACTCGGCAACGAGGTAGGCGGGAAGATTCGTTTTGAAGAGATCGGAGACCGGGGCTGAGCTATCGCCAAGGAATTTATTTTTGGCGCTCAGCAGACTCGCGTTGACAAAGAGGCTGTCGCCTTCGGGAAGCGAGAAGAGTGTGTTTTCGGCAACAGTTACGACATTGCTGTTTTGGTAGCCTAATGCAGCGAACGTTTCGCGGTCGGCAATGCGCCGTTTCTTGCCGTTTTCGATAATGTAGGTAACATTGCTGCCTTCGGCGCGCACAAGGGTGCCGTCTTTAAACGTGACAGGCTTTTCGCCGGCAATGGTAAAAGAAGCCAGTTCTGTACGAACGTGTTTTTCTATGGGCAAGGTGGCGTAGTTTACATCCACGATGCGCTTGTCAGTGATAGGGTAGAGTACGCCGTCACGCAAAATGAAGTAGGCATTGTTCAAATCCGTAATTTGGTAGATGACGCCTTGGGGTGGGGTGGAGCTCGCGGTGATAACCGAGCCCGGAGTGTAGGCGATAAGGTCGGCGTCTGTTACATCGAGGATTTCGGCGGGGTTAAAGCCCAGTTTACCCACGGTTTCGGGGGTATCGAAGGGGCGGAGCGTGTCGTGGTCAAGCAGGTAAACCCGTGATGGTGTGCGCAGAACAGAATAGTTGGCAAAAGCGATTTCCGGACCGAGCTGGTAGTTGGAAAGTTCGGCTTCCGATACGGTGACGACGTTTCTGGGGTCGGCGCGTGAGATAAGGGCGGCTTGGTTAGCAAAGCGGCGTTTGGTGCCGTTCGTAATAAGCCAGACATCCGTTGAGCTGGCGGATCTAAGGAGTGAACCGCTGGGATAAAGCTGGGTGAACCAGTTGTTCCAGATGCGCCAGAAATTTTGGTTGCCGTTGATGTGCGGGGTATAGGTGTACAAATAGGCTGTAGCCCAACTTTGGGGAATGACCTGTTGGCCGCTGATGATGGTAGGAACGTTCTTTTTCTTAATGTAATCTTTGCTGTCTTTGTTGTCGGCGTACCAGCGCATGATGCCGGCGGCATTAGCGATTTGTGCGCCAAAACCACGGAATTTCTGGATCTTCGGGTCATTCATAGAACAGCTGTCGCAGACGCCGTACCCGGTGGCCCAATCCAGCTGTTTTTGGGTAGGAGTATCGTCCATAACGAGACTTTGCTCTTTTTGGAGTTTTACGAGCAGGTACTTGGGGTTGATGCGGTAGTTTTGCGCGGCTTCGTAAATGATATCTGAGGCGTATTTTACCGTGCCGTATTCATCAGGGGCTTGGTAAGAGCGCAAAAAACTGCCCTTACTGTCGAGGAATGTTTGGATGTCGGCGCGCGTCATGCTATTCACGTCTTCGAGCTCGGCGTCGGACAAGATGAAGTTGGGATCAAAACCGACTTGCGCCAGGGCGCCGCTGAGTGGAGTGGTTAAAAACGTGAGTGCCAAAACGGCGGATATTAAACGAAAGGAGAAGGAATGCGACATATAAAGAAAGAGTACGCATTTTTTATACCATAAAGCGGCTAATGATAGAAGGATGTACGGGCACAAATGCAAAAGCCTGCAGGGTGAGTGCAGGCGTTAGATGCTACCAGTCGTCGTTTGTTGGCGGCGGTGCAGGGGGTTCTTCGATGCGTGGCAACACGGGGAGTGGTGGAACTACCGGCTCGCGTGATTGCAGAGCTCCGCTATCCGAAGGTGGCGATGGCGTCTCGGCATCTCTACCATCTGCCGGGGGCTCTTCTGACGCGTAGTGCCCGGGGCGGATTGTGCGGGTTTTTTCTCCCGCGCAGCCATTGGGCACGAACGCCTTGAGGTACCATTCCTTGAAGACCAGTTCGGGCGAGTCGTCATCTGTCGCGCAGCGCGGCTCCCATTGGCCATTGTCGTTTTCCTCCAATACCGTCGGAAGGCGGACGACTCCAGCAGGAACCGGAAAGCTGTCACCAGGTTCGTGCTCGGCGATGAGGTGCTTCATGATGGTGTTGAACACCGGAATGGTGCTTGCCCCTTGGAATGGTCGGCCGGTCTCGGGGTTAAGGCCGAGCGGGCGCGGTGTGTCATGTCCGATCCATACACCCACGCAGTAGTCCGTGGTACAGCCGATAAACCAGGCGTCCACTTCATCGTTCGACGTGCCGGTTTTGCCAGCAATGAGCGTTTTGAGCTCATGTGCCCGTCGCCCCGTGCCTGCTCGATCGGTAATGACTGAGGTGAGGAGGTCGGTGGTAAGAAAGCACACTGCCGGGTCAAGCGTCTGTTTGGGCGCTGAGGTGAGTGTGTGCCACGCCCCGTCGCGGTATTCGCGGCGGATGAAACGCGGCTCGCGGTACTCGCCGAGCGACGTTACGGTGGCCATGAAGTTCGTCATCTCGAGCAGCGTGACACTTGAGGAGCCGAGGATGAGCGGGAAATAAGGGTCCAGCTTGCTTCGAATGCCGCCCGCTTCGGCGACACGCAGCATTTCGGGAATGATGAAGCGGGGGTTTTTCTTGGCCAAGCCGAGTTCATAGCTTGCCGTAACGGCCACTGAATTGAGTGAACGGGCGAGCGCGCGCCGGAGCGTGAAAGGCTCTAGCGTGAACTTATGGCTGTTTTTTGGAGTCCAGGGTTTGGCACCGCGCTCAAGCGGAGGGACCGTGACCGGCTTATCCTCAAAGACGTCGCTTGGCAAAAAACCATGCGCAAGTAGGGGATAGTAGGCCAGCACTTTGAAGAGCGATCCGGCTTGTCGGGGTTTGTCCAGGCCGCGGATGAAATTACTGCGTTGGAATGGCTTGGCACTGCCGACGAGCGCCTCAACTTCGCGCGTTGCCTTGTTGATAACGATCGCCGCGCCTTCGGGGACAGGCCAGGACGGATTTTTTCGGTGGAGTTCCTTAAGGTACGAGGTAAGGGCCTGTTGCGCAAGTTGCTGCAACGGAATCCGGCACGTCGTTTCGGTTGGAACTGCCGTAAATGGCAAATCCGGTCCGTGTATGGCTTTGAGCTTGCGTTCGACGAGGGTGACAAATTCATCACACACGCCGCTGTGCGGAACCGACAGGTTCAGTTTTACGGGCAGTTTGCTCAAACTCACAAGCTCTTCATGGGTGATGACGCCGTTTTCGGCCAAGTTCTTGAGGACGTAGTTGCGGCGCAGGCGCCATTTCTCAAGGGCGCGTTGCCGATCTTCGTCGCTCCCGCGGAGTTTGAGGTAATTTTCCGGGCCTTTGGGTAGGGCGGCGAGCGCAGCAGCGATGAGTACGTGTTCGCGGTTCTTGGCGGTGAGCGTCGTGATGTCGGTGCTAAAAAACCGTTTTGACGCTTCGGCCCAGCCATACGTTCCGTCACCCATATAGATCTGGTTGAGGTAGCGGGTGAGGATATCGAGCTTGGCCGCGCGGACGTTTCCTTTGTGCTCGGCGCGCTTTCGAGCTTCGTAGCGCAGGCTTGCTGCCGCCTCCACGACTTTGCGTCGTAAGGTGCGCTCCTTGGAAATGTAGGGCTTGATGAGCTGCTGCGTGATGGTTGAACCGCCTCGCAGCCGCCGAGTGCGCGCCACATCAATCGCTACCGCGCCGAACGCCCAGATATCGATACCAGGGTGGCTGAAAAACCGGCGGTCTTCGGCGCTCCTTACCGCGTCGATAATAAGCTGTGGTAGTTGGTCGGGTGTAAGCAGCGAGCGTCGTTCGAGATAAATATCGCCGATCGGTCGCAGCGCATCGTGAGCGTCACGGGCATAGGTCGGGCTCGTAACCGGTAACTTGACGCGATCTACGTCATCGAGATTGAGCGGGGTGGTTTTGATCCATATCGCACATTGGATGACGAGGTACATCGCGCCTACTAGGAGGCTGGCACCCATGACCAAGATGGCAATCTTAAGACGGTGGTATATCTGCGCTTTCTTCATGGTTCACCTTTGGATGAAAGTAATGAGTTGTCAAAGAACGCTTAATTCTAGCAAAAATGGACGGCTCAGTCAAGAAAGAGTATACTGAAATAATTATTTTATACTTATTCTATGACCGTAGAATCTCCGCGTTCGCTTGTAGGTTTCGGGCTCGTCTTGGCCCTTGGTCTTATTGTTACCGGATCCATCGTGACGCGCGGTTTTTATAAAACCAAGCTTCTCGATAATACGGTCGTTGTCACTGGTTCGGCGCAAGAAGAAATCGAGTCGGATATTGCGCGCTGGACCGCGGTTTTTAACCGTTCGGTCGGGACTGAAGGGCTTAAAGACGGATCGGTTCTCATTAAACGGGATTTAGACAAAGTGCTTGAGTATCTGAATAAAAATGGCATCAAGAAAGATGCGGTTGTCATTAACCCGGTATCGGTCTCGGCTAATTATGAATCCGGCGCTTACGGCTCTACCGGCCGTGCGATCGGTTACACACTTTCGCAGCAGATCGTGGTGGAAACATCTGATGTGCATAAACTTACCACCCTTGCCCAAGACTCCACGGCGCTTCTTTCCGAAGGGATTGTTTTTACCAGTTTTCCGCTCGAGTATTATTACAGCAAGCTTGATGACCTCAAAATCCGCATGCTTGGCGAGGCTACCGAAAATGCCCGGGAACGCGCCGAGTCTATCGCGCGGCAAGCTGATGCGGATTTGGGCGATTTGAAGGCAGCTAGCATGGGCGTTTTCCAAATTACCTCCATCAATTCCAACGAAATTTCCGACTACGGTATGTTTGATACTTCGGCGATAAAAAAACGAATTACCGCCGTGGTGCGCACTACCTTTATGGTTGAGTAGTATCCTTCCAAACAAAACCGCCGTGTCCGCGGCGGTTTTGTTATACATTCGGCATTAGTTGATGCACAGACGACAGCTTGCTCAAAAAAATCCGATATTCTATCTTATGGGTAGCCTTGAAAGGAGGTGTACCATGTTTGGTCTCGACATGTCGTACCGTATCGACTACCGCGACCCGCGGCTGAGAACATTCCGCGGCGCGTTCCGGCTTTTCATGGGGCACCCCAGCCCTCGGCTTCTGCTCTTTTTCTCGCTCGTGGGTATACTTGGCTCTGTCTGCTTCTGGCCGCTTACCGCGCGCCACATAGCTCTTGCTGCGAGCATTGTGCTGGCCTGGCCTTTCCAGGAGTACGTGCTCCATCGATTCATACTCCACGCCCGCCCTTTTACGCTATGGAGAAAAACTGTCGATGTGGGTCTTTTCCACCGGGAGCATCATCGTGACCCTAAGGACCTCAACGGGTTCACGCCGCTTGTACTTTTTTACTTTACGCCCCCGGTCGTTTTCCTCCTCTTTCGCCTCATCGGGGGAGATGCTGCTTCGGGGTTCGTAGGTCTGGCGGTTTGGTTCGCCAAGGCTTTCGACTACGAGCTGGCTCATTTTACGGCGCATGCACCCTATCGGCCGCTCACCGCTTTAGGTCGTCGCCGTAAAGCAGCGCACCTGCGCCACCATTTCGTCAACGAGCGCTTTTGGTGGGAGGTGAGCACCTGCGGTATCGCTGATTTTTTCCACTTTCTCGCCTGCGGCATCATCCCGTGGCGCAGTGCGAAAGAAGTTGAGCGTTCCCGCACCGTCTTCACTGTTCTCTCCGAATAACAAGCAGTCTCCGGACTGCTTTTTAATAAATCTGATTTGGATGTTTTCCACTGGGAGTTTTTTATTGCCATGTGATATACTACACGCACTTGCATTTATTTTTCTTCGCACCTTGTATGCCACAGCGCAAAACTCCGGTTTCGGATAGTCCCGCAACGCCACGCCGCCGCCCGACGCGCGCCGCACCGCTCGCTTCTGCTCCGCCCGCCAAAACGGCTCCTCCGAGTTCGGCCCCGCGCTCTTTTGCGGTTTCGAATCCCAAATCGTATCTCTTTGAATTCGTTTTCGCTGCTCTCCTTACCGTTATCCTTATCGGTGGTAACATCTTTCTCATTCTTTCTTCGCCGATATTCATGAAGGATTTTCGCCGCGTCACTCCCGCCTTTACCGAACGCCTTTGCACCGACTGGCTCGACAATAAAAAAGAAGAGCCGAGTGGTACGGTGTGCCCCGAAATTTACCAGCCGGTTTGCGGCGAAACCTCGGTGCAGTGCTTCCGCGCTCCGTGCCCTAACATTAAGAATACCTACTCCAATCGGTGCTTAGCTCTCGCCAGCGGCGCTGTAAATATTAAAGACGGTGCTTGCGAAGACGCAATGCCGGCAGCTACGCTCGACATCACTTCGCCGCGCGTGGGTGCAACCATCACAACGCCCGTAACCATCCAGGGCAGCGCACCCGGCCCGTGGTTCTTTGAAGCCAGTTTCCCCATCGATATCGTTGATTCCCAGAAACGCGTTATCGGCCAAGGGTATGCCCAGGCCGACGGCGAATGGATGACGACCGGCCAGGTGCCCTTTACTGCCAAAGTCACGTTTAAGAAAGGGACCGAAAAGAGCGGTTACATCATCTTTAAAAAAGATAACCCGTCGGGTTTGCCACAGCATAACGCTTCCTTCGAACTGCCAGTCAAGTTTTAGATCATCACAACAATTACTCGCACATCCTTTGTGACCACAGAGGATGTGTTTGTTTAAAACCTCGTGTATGCCTCGTCATTGCAGTGCTAAAGAGGCGGCTCGCATCCTTAAAGAAGGGGGAGTCGTGGTATTTCCTACCGAAACCGTATATGGACTTGGCGCCGTAGCCACGCTCCCGGCGGCAGTTGATAAAGTATTTACGGTCAAGCGCCGTCCGCGCGATAATCCCCTTATTTGCCATTTTTCGTCCATCGAAGACGTGATGCGGTGGAATATTTCTATCCCACCATCTGCGCGCGAGCTTATGACTGCATGGTGGCCTGGACCGGTTAGTTTTCTTCTGGATCTTCCGGCCGGTTCACCTCTTACGCCTGCAACACTTGGTCGGCCAAGCGTTATTTGTCGCGTTCCCGACCATCCGGTGGCGCTTGAACTTATCCGCGAAGTCGGCACGCCGATTGCGGCCCCTTCGGCCAACACATCCGGCCGCGTGAGCGGGACAGAGCTGGCCATGATCGAGGCGGACTTGGGAGAAGCAGTCGATGGTTATGTAGATGGGGGCCCTTCGGTCGTCGGTCTGGAGTCTGCGATCATTGATGCGCGATTACCAGGTGAGGTGGTGATATTGCGACCGGGCGTTATTGGCCGTGATGAGATTATTGCCACGCTCAAACATTCGGTGGAGGAGGGTCGTTTGGCAGCTCTACCTGCAGTCTCCTACGCTACGGGCGAGGGACGCGAAACAACGCCTGGTAGCCGGTATCCGCACTATGCCCCGCGCACGCCGCTTGCCTATTGGGATGCCGAGGTATTGCCATCAGGCCCTGCTGCTTTTTTGGGGACGAGCGAAGCTTTGACCCGCTACGGATTACCGGTATCGACCCATCCGATCGCGCATGAGGGGCGCTGGGTTGTGAATATCGGAAGTAGGCGTGATCTAAGAGATGTTGCCCGTCTTTTATATTACCGTTTGTACCAGCTTGACTCGTTGGGCGTAGAAAGAGCTTATCTGGTGCGAGAAGATTGGGGTGAGAGCAGTGCCGCCATCGCTTTGCGCAATCGCTTGGGGAAAATTATCCCGGCCACCTAACCGCCTATCTTGTTTCGAATCTAAAAACTAAGTACACTACCGCAGTACGTATTTACTTTTATTTTCTTCGTATGAACGTAAAAATCGCTGCCGTTGCTCTCGTTATTTCCAGTGCGCTGGTTGGAGCTGGCTGCCGCTCGACCGTGCCTAGTACAATCTCTCCCGCGCCCACCTCAACCGGGAGCGTTACGTCGAGTGCGCAGGTTTGGAAGTGGGAGAAAGCCACCTATGATGTAGATGTGACAAACAGCGTGATGCTGTGGAAAGGGGAGAAAATCACCGGTTCTGCGCATAGCGGTACTATTAAAATAAAAGAAGGTTCGTTTACTGTTCGCGAAGAGGGTGATACCCCGGATGTGGCTGGTAAAATGGTGATCGACATGACGAGTCTCGTTTCTGATGAGAAGCTTCCCCAGCTTGAAACCCATCTTAAGGCCGATGACTTTTTCGGTGTGAAAACCCATCCGACGGCACAATTCGATACGAGCTTTTTCGCGGTGACTGGTGATAGTGCTGGAACCTTGAGCGGCACCCTGACTCTTAAGGGCACGGGCAAGTCCATTACCTTTCCGATCACCTGGGAGCGCGTTGCAGAAAATCGTGTGAAGGTGCGTGGTACGACCATGATCGATCGTACCGAATGGGGTGTCAAATACGGTTCCGGTAAATTTTTCTCTAACCTCGGTGATAACCTCATCAAAGATACTATTTCGCTCAGCTTCGATGTCGAACTCATCAAGAAATAAGGTATACAACCGTTTTCTGTAACGGTTCACGCTCTTTAATTCATCATAACCTGCGGCATTATGAAGCACGGTGCATATTTTAGCAGTTTGGCTGCTTTGGTTTTATCCCTGCTGGCCTTGCCCGTAGAGGCGGCGCTCGTGACCGCTCCCACAGGGACAGCACGCACGACATCTTCGCCTGTGCAGATGCCCACGACGACGGTCGTAACTTCTACCCCTACCCCTCGTTCGGCCTCATCGAGCGTGCCTTTATCCACGGATTTCATTGTTACGGTAGAAGACATTGTGCGGGGCGGTTATATCGCCCCGGTGCGCATCACCTCTACGCCCAGGCAGTACCTCGAACCGGTCCGGTATTTTCGCGTAAAGGATGCGATGGCCACGTCTACGCCGGGATGCGGATCTTGCAGTATCGTTGCTGTCTACGTAACGCGCCACCTGATCACCTCAACGCCTGAGTGGGCAGCAACCATGAATCCGCGCGTTACCGTGTTTGATGATGACCGTCGCAGCGTGGCCTGGTTTGCCGGGAATCGCATCATCTACGTTATTGGTCCGGGCGCAGAAAAACCCCGCCGCTTGGCAGAGTGGCTCCGTCAGCGCGTGATACTCAACAAGACCTTTTAAAGGTCTCTAAGATCCGTCGTATGAATCTACCTGGTTCCCATTTTCCCACCATCATGGTCATTTTTGGCGCAACCGGTGATTTGATGACCAAAAAGATCGCGCCTGCTTTGCTGGAACTTTTTGTTGCTGACCGGCTGCCGAAACTCTTTACCGTTATCGGGGTGTCGCGCCGCAGTTGGAGTAATGAAGATTTTCAGGCGCATGTGCGTACCATCGTCAGCGCGGCCGCTGAAAACCTCAGGCTTGATGATAATCGGTTGGAGCGGTTTCTCAGGATATTCCGTTTCGAGTCCGTGCATTTCGATCGCCCTGCCGATTATACTATGCTCGCCGAACATCTTGGTGCGATTGATGGCGAATGGAAAACGTGTGCCAATAAATTATTCTATCTTGCAGTCGCTCCGGATTTCTACAAAACCATTATCCAGGAGCTGCATCGTTCGCATCTTACCGATCCGTGCAATCCTGAAGAAGGTTGGACACGCGTTATTGTAGAAAAACCTTTCGGCAAAGACCTTAAAAGTGCGGAAGAACTGGAATTGCTTCTTGCCAAGCTCTTTAAAGAAGAGCAGATTTACCGCATCGACCATTATCTGGCCAAGGAAATGATCCAGAATATCCTTACCTTCCGTTTTTCCAATGATCTGTTCGAGAATAGCTGGAACCGCGATACTATCGAGCGCATCGAATTCCGCGTGTGGGAGACGCTCGGCGTGGAAGAGCGCGGTGCGTTTTACGACGGCGTGGGAGCGCTTCGTGATGTGGGGCAGAACCATCTTCTGCAAATGCTGGCCTTTGCCACCATGAACGAGCCGGACAGACTTGATGCCCGTGGGATCCGCCAGAGCCGTTCTGAGATGCTCGCCACTCTGCGCCCGATCGACAAGAAAGACATGGCGCGTCAGACGTTTCGGGCCCAGTACGATGGCTACAAAACCATCAAAGATGTTGATCCGAATTCTTCTACCGAAACCTACTTCAAGATTCTGTGTTATCTTGATCATCCGCGCTGGCAGGGCGTACCGTTTATGCTCGAAAGCGGTAAGCGGATGGGCAAGCGCCAGAAAGAAATCATCGTGCATTTCAAGCATGTTGAACCATGTTTTTGCCCGACCGAAGGGCCTCACCTCGAGAACCGGGTGCTCTTTCATATGGAGCCGGAAGAAGGCATTAGTATTGAGTTTTGGTCCAAAAAACCCGGGCTTGAAGTAGAGCTTGAAAAACGTTCGTTTGACTTTACGCTGCGGCGAGAAGCGCATAAAAAGCAATATGTAGAAGAATATAAGAAACTTCTTTTGGATTGTATTTTGGGCGACCAGACCTTGTTCGTAAGTACCGAAGAAATGCGTGCTATGTGGAATTTCGTCGATCCGATCGTGCGCGCGTGGGAGAAGAATGCGGTGCCGCTCGCCACGTACATGCCGGACAACCCTGGTGACGCGATAACATTTAATCCAGTACCCGAGAAGGATACGCTTAAGCCATCGCTTAAGAAAGAGATCGGACTTGTGGGACTCGGCAAAATGGGGGCCAATTTGGCCCGCCGTTTACATGACAAAGGCTGGCGCGTGGTGGCCTATAACCGTACCTATGAAGTTGCAGAGGAGCTTGAACGCGAGGGTGTAGTGGAGGCAGTACGAACGCTTAGTGAGTTCAAAGATAAGCTGGCACCGGAGCGCGTAGTATGGGTAATGGTTCCTTCGGGTGCGGCGGTTGATGAGATGTTTTTTGGTAAAGAAGGATTAGCGCATGTATTGGAAAAGGGCGATGTGGTAATCGACGGCGGTAATTCGTTCTATAAAGACGATGCGCCGCGCGCCAAAAAATTGGCCAAAAAAGGCATTCGTTTCATGGATGTCGGCACATCTGGCGGTCCATCCGGAGCACGTCATGGTGCATGTCTCATGATCGGTGGCGACGAAAAGACGTTCACCAAGCTCGAGCCGCTTTTCCAAGATATCGCGCTCAACGAGGGGTACCAATTCTTCCCGGGTGCCGGAGCCGGTCATTTCGTAAAGATGGTTCACAATGGCATTGAATACGGTATGATGCAGGCTATTGCCGAAGGTTTCGGGATTCTTAAGAAATCACGCTTTAAGCTCGACGTGGCCAACGTAGCGCGTATTTACAATACGGGAAGCGTTATCGCGTCGCGTTTGGTGGGGTGGGTTATGTCCGGTTTTAAACGCCATGGAGTTGATCTTAAAAAAGTCAGCTCAACGATTGCGCATACGGGCGAAGGAGCCTGGACGGTTGAGGAGGCGGAGCGTCTGGGGGTGGATGCACCAATCATCAAAGGTTCGCTTCAGTTTCGTAAGCAGTCGGCCAAAAAGCCGAGTTTTACCGCTAAGGTTGTGGCAATGCTGCGCGGCGAATTTGGCGGGCATAGTACTAAGTAGCTTCCGATTTCAAAATTAAAGCCGCTCCGGTTAGGGAGCGGTTTTGGTTTGAAGAAGCTGTTTTAGGTCGTCGCTTGAAGTGCGCCAGGTTGTTCCGTCGAACCATTCCAAGCCCGCGAATTGCAGTTTATATGTATCGGTAGGTCGTTGCGCAGAGCCGAGGTATACGTATTTTTTACCTTCTTGCTTGGCGCGCGCGATGGCTTTAAGCATCATACCAAGACCTAAGTTAGCTGGTAGCTCGTAGGATGTAGCTTGTAGAACGTAGAAAGGATAACAGTAGTGGAGCATTTCATCTGTCTCAAGAGCAATGCAGTAGCCAACGGGTTCACTGTGAGAACCTAATGTGTACACGAGAAGTTGGTTGAACGTGCTTTTGGTCGGGTCAGTGAGGAGTTCTTTTATTTTGTTGGCGCTGAACGTGCCGTCGCCGAATTTTTCCGTATAAAAATCTTTGGCCATTTTGCCGATCGACCAGTGGTAGGCGGTGTAGGGGAGTGTGAACGACGTAAGCGCAACTTCTTCGGTTTTGCGTAAGATACGACGGTTTTCACTGGTAGGCTCAAACGTTGCAAGATTGATACGGATGCTCCGCGTTTGATCGAAGGAGCCATGGCCGCGGCGCGTGGCCACAAAGCCCTGGTTGTACACATCATTGATAATTTGGGGTGTGAGGTCGATTAATTCACGGGTAGCCCAGGTAAGATAGGTGTGCGTCATATGAGCATAGAGTACCGGTGTTTGGGGTGCAAAGCAAGATGGAAATTTAAAAGCCCGGGCGCGGGCCGGGGCTTTGAGGTTGTGCGTTCTCTAGTTGAACGTGTCGATGGCGGCGCTGGCGACCCGCTGGTTGTCTCGGCACTCGGTGCCGATGAAGCGGGTCATGAGCGGCGTTGCTTCATACGCCGATCGCAAGAAGCAAATTCCATCCTTGGCCCGCGTTACGGCGAACATGCCGCGTGGGTCGCGCTGGCAGGCCACGAGGTAGCGCATCACAGCGCACTCGGGGCTTCTCTCACGCTCGCAGGCGGGAGGAAGAGAAATGGGGCTGCCCTTCGGCTCGGTGTGAATGAGCTGCGGCGGGTTCTCTCCCTTGAGATCGGCTGGTGTAATGCGCGTATAAAGGATATCCTCGCCGTTCTGCGCCTCCACCCAGATTCCCACTTCCAGGTGGTCGATCCAGAGCGGCATGCGCACGCTATGACCCCTCTGGAGCCGGCCGATCGTCTTCCCGAGGGTCTCCTGGCTCAGCTCGACAGCCTCGGACTCAGGCAGCGGGCGCTCCGTCGCCTGGTTGACGGAAGGAATCTCGGGTTTGGCGGGCGCCGCCGTTTTGTGGCAGTCGGCGAAGCAAAAAAGAAGGGCTGAAAGACCGAGAACGCCAAAACGTGTCTTCATGGTGGGCCTCCTGTTGGCTAACGTGCTGCGCCTAGCTAAAAGGATTATCGCTCATTTGTCAAGATACTCTTTGGATTATGCGAAGGCAATCCACACGGCAACAATGACGAAAAAGACGTGGATAAGCCAAAAGCGCATGACGATTTTCTCTTCGTTCCAGCCGGCAAGTTCAAAGTGGTGGTGAAGGGGTGCCATGAGAAATACTCGTTTTCCAAGTAGCCGGCGGGCTAACACTTGGATGATAACCGTGATGGTTTCGAGGTAAAAAATGAACCCAAGCAGTGGCAAAAGAAGTGTGCGATTGAGGGCAATGGCATTGATGGCTAGAAGTGCTCCCAGACCAAGTGAGCCCACATCGCCCATCTGAAAACGCGCCGGTTTGATGTTGAAGTACGTATAGGCAATGAGCGCGCCGGTTGCCGTGGCGTTGAGTAAGGTGAAGGCTGGCAGATCAGCGGCCCAGCTCAAAAGAGTGAGCGCGCCGAACGTAGCGGTAAGCGCTCCGCCTGCGAGGCCGTCAAGCCCGTCGGCGATGTTGACCGCGTTGGCCGTAAACATGACAAAAAAGATGATGAGCGGAATAGTGAGCCAGCCAATGTTAACCTGGCCGTCAAAAGGAATCCAGAGCATCTGCCACTGGCTGCCGAGCTTGAAATACACCCACCAGGCGGTAATGGCACCGGCCAAAAATTGAAACAGCAATTTTTCGTGGACCTGTACGCCGCGGCCGGGATGTGAGCCAAAAAAACCCGTGTATTCACGGAATACGGCCCAGGGGAGCGTGCATATGAGCCAGAACCGTACGTACCACAGCTTGTGGACTTTGATAAGGTTCGTCGTTTGGGCAAGCGAGCGGCGGCGGCGTTTTTGGCCAAAGATATTAAGAAGATCATCAGCGGCGCCGAGCAGTGCGGAGATGCCCATGACGCCAATGGGTACGTAGGTGAATTTGCGCACCCAGTTGAAGCTCATGGTGATGGCCGTGATGGTGATGATGGCAATAATGCCGCCCATGATGGGCGTGCCAACCTTGCGGGCGCGTTCGCCGCCCTGGAGCGTAAAATCAAACTCGCTCCGGCGGGTAATGTTAAAACGATAGAGTAGCTTGGTGATGATCGGCGTGAGGATGGTGGCAAGAACGGTTGAGCCGATGACGTAGAAAAGCGCTTGATGAAGAAGGGGAAGAGACATAGTAAAAAATCACCCCTAGTCTAGCATAAAGAGCTATTTTAAGCCAAAAAATATCCACATGTTCATTGCGTGTTGCATTTTTATAAGCTATGATTTGGGGCTCGCTAGCACATAGCTAGATAGAGCAGTGAAACGCAAAAAAAGGAAGGCTCGATGAAGATGTTCAATTCGGTTGGTTCTTTTGTCCGTTCCACGGCGTTCGTTCTGGGATTTATCTTTGCTGCAGGGTGTAGGGTTACTCCAGGGCCTGGCGAAGAGGCGGTGCTTATCAAGCAGCCAATCCTGCCCTTTTTTGAGGAAGGAGTTGTTTCTACGCCGGTTAAGACTGGTCTAACGTGGGTTGCTCCTACCACTAGCTCGGTCGTGGTGAATATGCAGCCCCAGCAGTACAGCGTGCATCTCGACGACTTTTTTACGAGCGACGGCGTTCCGGTCGATTTTGATGCCATCATCCGTCTCAGGGTAATCGATTCCGTCAGGCTCGTTCAGGGTTTCGGCGTTGAGTGGTATAAGCACAACGTTGAAAGCGAGTTCATCACCCGTATCCGACAGGCCGTGCGTAAGCATGGCATGAACGAGGTCGCAATCGATACGCGCGCCATTGATCAGATCGATCAGGAAATTACCGAAGGCATGACCGGGTACCTCAAAACAGCCGGTTTGCCCGTCGAGCTTATCCAGGTGACGGTTGGCCGTGCCAATCCGCCGGATGCGGTCAAGTCACAGCGCATCAAGACCGCCGAAGAGCAGCAGCGCGCGCTGACGGAGAATCAACGCAAGCTCGCCGAAGATCAGCGCCGCAATGCTGAGATGAGCCGGGCAACGGCAGATACCGCGTACCGCACTCAGATGGGTTACTCGCCCGAGCAGTATTTACAGCTCGAAGCCCTGCGGACCCAACGTCAAGTCTGCGGTCCGGACAAGAGCAACTGTACGTTCGTGGTCGGCGCCTCCATGCCGGGGCTCGTCATCAACCATAAGTAAATCCCGCGTATGCGGGTAAAGCAAAAAAACGACCGCTCAAAGTTTTGGGCGGTCATTTTAATTTCGTAGGTGTAACCTTACTTGAGATTGATGAACGGCACCGAATCGCCCATGAGGTACGTTGGCAGGATACCGTTCCATTTTTTTACGGCTTCAAGTTCCACCAGACCTTTGTTTTCTTTGAGCGCTTCGGATTGGATGCGGATAGCTTCAGCTTCGGCTTTAGCTTGCACTACGCGCTGGTCGGCTTCATATTTGGTTTGTTCGAGTTTGTTCTTGGCAGCGAGCGCTTGCTGTTCGGCGGTCACTTTGGCTTCGATCGCTTCGTTGAATGATTCTGAGAACGCGAAGTTGATGATGTTCACATCGGTGACGATAATGTAGCGGTTGGTGAGGCGTTCTTTGAGGTTTTTGCGGATCTCTTCGCGCACAGCTTCGCGTTTGGTGATAAGTTCTTCGGCGGTGTATTTGGCGGTCGCGGCTTTCACTGATTCTTGCACCGCCGGGCTTAAGATGGTAGTGCGATACGCCAGGCCAATCGTGGAGTAGAGGAGGCTTTCATTACTAGGTTCAAGCTGGTAATTTACCGCGATCGTCGCACGCGTGTTCTGCAAGTCTTTGCTCGCGGCAGTCGCTTCGGTTTCGAGTTTTTGCACCTGCATGTCGAGGGTAACCACTTTATCGATGAGCGGTGCTTTGAAGCTCATACCTGGTTCCAAAACACGTTGAATAGTACCGAAGCGGATGATGATCGCTTTTTCGCCTGGTTCGACGACGGTAAATGATCCTAAACCGATGATAAGGAGGAGAGCAAGGACAACGATGCTCAGGGTAACTTTACCGATTCTTTTAGGGGTGATGGTTTCCATACTAGAGATAAGGAGTAATTGTTTAAAAGTTTACACGGCGGATTTCAACGATCTCGGCGTCGCGGATTTCATGCCAGGTTTCATTGGCCTCTCCGCTCACGCCGCATTCGCTCCAGCTTTGTTCTTTAAGGTGTTTTCCGGGCTGAGTGATGGTAATGGTGCCCTCTGCTACGCCGTGGCCATACAGACCTTCGCTCGGCCAAGCACGAGCATGAACATAGTGTATCTGGTCGGCTTTTACATCAGTAACGAGAATAATGTGGTTGAGGGTGCGCCGCGCTCCGGTTCTAAGAATGGTAATGACATCGCCAGGTTTTACTTCGGCGTAGTTCCATCCGGTGGCATCGCTTGCTACTACCTGGGTATTGCGGTCGTTAGCGTACACCGTCACGTCGATATTTTCCACCGGGCGCAGGCGCGTAATGAGGTAGCGGATAAAACGACGTTTGGGAACGATAAAGAATTTTTTGACAATATCGATACGGCGCGTTTCCACAAAATGCGCGCGCAACACGTGGGTGACGAAACCAGAGCATTCAATGCCAAGACGGTGGTCGATAAGAAAACGGCGCACGGTTTCGGGTGATGCATCGGGCTTTTTTTGGCACAGGCATTGCTCTTCATCCTGATGAAAAAGATTACCCTTGTACTGGCGGTCAAGGAGCTTGGCTTCAGCTATGATTTCTTCGGGTGTTCCTTTGCCGGCCAAAACCCGGAGTTCACCGCGGCGTTTACTGCGAGCGTTGTTGTAATAAGGGCAGCGGATTCCGCGGGTGGTCCCGCACGGTAAGTTAAGATAGAGTTCGATACGGCGTACAGCGCGTTCGGAAAGCATAGATCAGGTAAAGAAATTGGAATGGAAACAGGGGTTACCCGTAAAATCGACAGGGGTGACGAGTTCGCGGGCAATGGCGGTGCCAGCTTCGTTAAGCGTGTTATGGGCTTTCATAAGGCGTTTCGCGCTTTGGATACGCAAGAGGTCGTCGCCGATTTCGGTATTGGGGTACAAAATTACGTTGTAGCCGTGCTCGCGCAGCACTTTTTTGGCACGGCGGATATGAAAGAGCGGCTCGGCGCAGACGCGCTGGATGATTTGGGCGCCGTCGGTAACCGCGACGAGTTTTTCGTTGGAGTAGGGGAGGTTAAGGAGGCCTCCGAGATGCGCCTCAAACGTAGTGAGCCCTGCGCTCGGCGTCTGGGCGCGCTCTTTTTCTTGTAGGAGTGACTCGTACGTGGTTGAGGCCGGTTGACGCGCATTGATTTCAATGAGGTAAAGTTTTTGACTGTCTTCATCCAGAATAACGTCGATGCCGAAGAGTCCCTTCCAGCCGTCGTATGCGAGTTTTTTCCCTACTGCCGTAGCTATGGCGTGGTATTCGTTTTTGAGTTTGGGTGAAAGCAGTTCGTGCGGCAGCGCCCAATCGTTACCGATGGTGGCGAACGGTCGGTCGGTGAAAGGTGTCAGGCCGGTTATTTGGTAATTGATATTGCCGACCAAGATAGTGTCACCCCATACGACATTATTGCTCGTAAACATGGGGCCGCGAACGAAGCGCGTGAGGCGTACCGGCCGGTTGGGAAATTGTTTGTAAAGTGGCTCTAAATCACGTTCCAAACGGATGTGCATGGTTCCGCTGCCGGTGTGCGCGCGATTAAACTGGAGGATGAACCCTTCGTGAGGAGGAGAGGATAATTTTGCGCACGCCTCGGTATATGAAATATCTTTGAGAATGAGGCGCGTGTGCGGCGGCAAGAATCGTTCCAGATCGCCCAGCCAGTCGAGCTGGCTAATTTTTTCTTCTACGGTGCGTGAAAGTTCAGCTGGCGGATTGAGCAGGTTGAATCCTTGCTCAAAACACAGACGTTCAATGGCCGGCGTATTCTTGAAAACAAGAACGCCCGGCTGGCCGAGGTGTTTGAGTATTTCAATGGTTGTCGGGTGGGCGAGAAGTTCGTGAGTGTCAAGCGGCTTTAGACCGGGAATGAGGGTGATGTTCTTGAGGGGCGGCTCGGCGTCGGTTGTGCTCGTGAGAGATTTGGCAAAGGGGGTGCTGTTGGTTATAATGTGGTAGTTCTCGTACTCTTTGCCGAGCCCTAAAGCCCGCTCAATATCGCGGGCTATGTAGACAATCGGCTGTTTATTTAGGGCTAATTTGAGAGCATTCATAGTCTGCATACTATCAAAAAACATTTTGTTTGGCAACGTTTGTATGCCCATAGTAAAAACGCGGTATTTCTCGCCTGCGCTAAAAAATCTACTTTTTTTGCTTTTCGTTCCTGCCGTGGTGTTCGCACTTATTTCCACTGTAAGTTTTGTGACAGTAAAATGGGTCGGCTGCGAGAAGCCTTTTGCTATTAAAAGAGTATTTTTTTGGGAGCCAGATTACTGGTTATGCGAAGCTGTCACTGGATTCGGGATCTGGTATCTTGATCCTGGAGCAATTTAGCATATGAATATAGTAACAACAACTCTTAAACAATTCGGCCGACTGAGCGTGAATGCGCTTATGTCAAAGTACACCACGTTACATATCGGCGGCTCGGCCCAATTTTTTATTGAAGTGACGGAAACGGAAAAATTCGTTGAACTCCTCCGTTTTTTGGTGGGCGAAGGAATTCCGTACTACCTTCTCGGTGGCGGCTCCAACATGCTCTGGCAGGATGAATTGTTTGAAGGCGTGGTTGTTAAAGTGGCTACAGGGCGCGTTGATTTTTTGCCGGGCGAGGTGCTTAAAGTGGACGCTGGTGTTGCGTCTACGGCGCTCGTCATGAATTCCATCAAGCATAAGCTGCGCGGCTTGGAGTGGGCGATGGGCCTTCCGGGTACGATCGGCGGCGCCGTGCGCGGTAATGCGGGCGCGCCATGGAAAGACCTCATCGAAGGTAATGGCGATATCGCGAGCCTGGCGCGCTCGGTGAGCGTTTTTCGCGACGGCGAGGTGATAGACATTCCGGCGGCAGAGTGTGCGTTCGCGTATCGAGACAGCATATTCAAACATTCTGCCGATATCGTGCTTAGCGCCGAATTCCAGCTCGAGCCCGGTAACCCGCAGACGAGCTTGGCGATCGTGCAAGAAATCAATCGCCGCCGGGCCGCGCATTACCCTAAACTCCCTTCGGCTGGAAGTTTTTTCAAGAACGTTGATTTTAAAGATTGGCCCGGCGACATCGAAAAACTTCCCGAGCATTTCGCGCGTACCAAAAAAGTGCCCTCCGGTTGGATCAACGAACAGAACGGGCTTAAAGGGTACCGCGTAGGCGGTGCCATGGTTTCAAACGAACATGGCAATTTCATCGTCAATGTGGATAATGCCACCCAAGCCGACGTTCTTAACCTCGTTGAAGAAATCAATCGCCGGGCGTATACTACGTTTGGCGTTACCCTCGAACCAGAGGTAATGATTATACGTTTATAAGTTACTAGCACCGATTGTTTTATCGCTTCAGTGTTTCAGTGTAAAATAGACCTGAAGCCCTGTGACCGTAAAACAATTAATTTATTTCTGCTATGCACATCTCCATTTCCGGCAAAGGTATCGATCTTACGCCTGCTATCGAAGAGTACGTCCATAAAAAAATCGGCGGTTTAGACAAATTCTACGACAAAGTCCAGCGCGCCCATGTTCTTGTCGGTGTTGACAATCACCATCATTTGGCCGGCGAGATCTTTGTGGCGGAGTGCAAGCTCGAGGTGCCGGGCAAAGATATTTTTGGCGCCAAACACGAGAAAGATCTGTATGCCGCTATCGATACGCTCCAGGCGTTTTTGCAGGAAGAACTCAAAGCCCACAAACGCAAACACGAAGAAGTAGATCGCCGCGACCAGAAAGCGGTTCGTGACAGTAAAGAATTTGCCCCTGAAGAATAACTCTTTTCGTCTGTCGCATGCCTCGCAAGCGTACAACAAAAAAGAAAAAAGAGGACCTTGACATCGAAGAAGTCGAAGAAGAGAGTGCTGAGGAGAATGCTGAGCCGGCTTTGGCTCCCCACTTGGTCCGCGGGCTCTCGGCACTCGCCTTATACGTCGTGGCCATTCTTTCGGCCCTCAGTTTTTTTGCACAAGCTGGGGTGGCTGGAACGTATTTCGACGCAGCGTTGTCCCTTACCTTTGGTGATGTGCGTTATGTCTTTCCTATCGTCCTCACAGTAGTGGCAACGCTCACCTGGCGCCAAGAACGACACTATGAATACCGAGCTACGCATCTCGTGGGCGCCCTCGTCTTTTTTTTGAGTTTCAACGGTTTGGTGCATCTGCAAGATCCGGGGCTCGAGCGTGCCATGGCGGGACATGGCGGCGGTATGGCCGGTTATGCATTATCTGAGCCGCTCTTTACGTATACTGGTTACTGGGGCGCGACCGTAGTTTTGGTTGGTTTGCTTTTGGCTTCGTTCATCCTGCTTTTTAACGCGCCGCTCGCTGATATTATCTTTGTCCATCGTAAAGTACTGCTCGGTTTTGGCACGCTCGGCCGCGGGCTTTTGGCATTCTTTGGCATTTTCCGTCGTGAGAGCGCTGAGGCATCCAACGAGTTTGACTACCCCGAAGAAGAGGAAGAGTCCGAACCCGAACCCGAATTACCTGATGAGCCTGTAATTACCCGCACCGAACTCAAGCAGCCCCCGTTACCCACTATGGACGAAGAAGAAGGTGAAGATGAGTCGGATGAGTCAGAAGAGGAATCCGAGGATGAAGAGGGTGCAGAAACCGCGCCCCAGGTTATAACTATCGAAAAACCCAAGCGCGTATACACATTGCCGCCGGTGGATTTACTGTTTAATTCCAAGAGCAAACCGACTTCTGGCGACATTAAAAGTAGTGTCCAGATTATCCAAGAAACGTTCAAGAATTTCGGCATCGAGGTGGAAATGGGCGAGGTGCGCGTTGGTCCGACTGTTACGCAGTTTTCGTTTAAACCCGCGCGCGGCGTTAAGCTTACCCGCATCACGGCGCTCAGCAACGACCTGGCGCTCGCGCTTGCTGCCCACCCCATCCGTATCGAAGCGCCGATTCCTGGTAAATCACTAGTTGGTATCGAGGTGCCGAATAAAAAGGTGGCCATGGTTAGCTTCCGCGAGCTTTTGGAAAGTGAAGAATACCGTAACCGTCCGCATAATATGATGGTCGCGCTCGGCAAAGACGTGGCCGGTAAAGTATGGTTTGCAGATCTGCCAAAAATGCCGCACTTGCTTATCGCCGGTTCGACCGGTTCGGGTAAAACCGTGGGTATCAACACGCTTATCCTCAGCTTGCTCTACCAAAATACACCCGATACGCTCCGTCTCATCATGGTCGATCCTAAACGTGTTGAACTTACCCTTTACAACGGCATTCCGCATCTCCTAACACCGCCGATTACTGATCCAAATAAAACTGTCAACGCGCTCAAATGGACCATTAGCGAGATGGAGCGACGTTTCGACGTCTTGGCCGCCGCCGGGCGACGCGATATTGGCAGTTTCAACAAGCATGCTTCCGATCCGCTGCCCTATATTGTGTTCGTCATTGATGAGCTGGCTGATCTTATGGCTCTGGCCGGTAAAGAAATCGAAGCCGGTATCATCCGTTTGGCGCAGATGTCGCGCGCGGTTGGTATCCATCTCGTCGTCGCTACGCAGCGCCCGAGTGTTGAGGTTATTACCGGTCTTATGAAAGCGAATATCCCGGCGCGCATGGCGTTCTCGGTGGCGTCGCTTATCGATTCGCGTACCATCCTTGACATGCCGGGTGCCGAAAAACTCCTCGGTCGCGGTGATATGTTGCTTCTTACGGCCGATTTAGCCCAACCAAAACGCATCCAAGGTGCTTTCGTTTCCGAAGAAGAGATGAAACGCGTCGTAGATTTCCTCAAGGGTGACGAGCCGCCAGTATACGATGAATCCATTGTTTCTAAAAATAACGCCTCAGGCATGGGGAGCGCGGTTGCCACCCTCAATGGCGACGACGGTGGGCGCGATATGATGTTTGAAGAAGCCAAAGCGCTCGTTCTTGAAACCGGCAAAGCTAGCGCATCGCTTATGCAGCGTCGCCTTAAAGTGGGCTATGCGCGCGCGGCCCGGCTTCTTGATGAGCTTGAAGAAGCTGGCATTGTCGGCCCGGCCGATGGTGCCAAACCCCGCGAAGTGTTTGCCGAGCATCTGGGCGGGGGTAGCGGCCGTTCGATGCGTGATGATTCTGATGACGACCAACAAAATGGGGGAGTGGTGCTCGGTTAAAACCAGCCTAAATTAAAAGACACCCGCCAACGATCACTCGCCGGCGGGTGCTTTGTTGCACCTCCTTGGAGTGGGTTGCGGGTGTTGCGGCTACCTACCGGTTGAAGCGGCTGTCGTCTTCGTCGCCCCAGTCAGCCCTGTTCTGGGTGTCGGGGTCATTCTTGGGGCGGTGGTTGCGCTGACCCTTCTCCTCGAACTGCTTGGGCGCGCGCGGCGGACGGCGGCTGTTGTCGGTCGGGCCCTGATCGCGCCGGTTGTCCCGGTCATCGCGGCGCCGCTCCCGGTTGTCGGGCTGCGGCTCGCGCTCGGGGCGATCCCGGCGGAAGTCGCGCCGATCGTCACGTGGCTGGCTCTGGTGCGAGGGTGGCTCGCGGCGCGGCTCGGGTGCGCTGACGTTGAGCTCCGGCGGATTGTCGAGGTAGTCCTGGAGACTCTTGAGAAGCTCGGCGAGCCCTTGGTAGAAGTCCTTCTGAGCTGCTTCGGCTTGGTATACCGCCTCCTCTCGGTAGCCGTCGATTTGCTTTCTGAACTGCTCCCGGCTGATGAAGCAGGTGTGGTCAACGAGCCGTTGGGTGAGAATCACCTCACCGGCGGCCATAACCGCGTTCAGGTTGTAGAACACGATTTCGTATAGCGTTACGCCCGGCATCCCGCTCTCCGTGTTGCCTGCGAGCTCCCGCTTCCTTCCCTTGATGAGGGTGAGCTGGGTCTTGCCGTTCTCGTCGAGCGGTACGGTGTAGCGCTTGATACGTCCGTCCCACTGTCCGGGCTTGATCAGGTACTGCTGTTCGATCCGGCGGAAGTTGGGCAGGCAGAAGATCTGGGCCATGACCTCGCCCTCTTCGGTGCGGAAGGCCTGCGAGAGGCTCGACACCACCACGGGGAACTGCCCGTTGTGGGTGATATCGTTCGGGATCTTGAAGGTTGCGACGAAGTTGCCGTCACCGGAACCGCTCTGGAGCGGGTCCTTGAACTGGAACTCCTGGTAGTCGCGCGTGGCAAAGGCCAGGCCTCCTCCTACGCCCCTGATCTTCTTCTCGGTCTCGCGGTCTTCGAGGCCTGCGATCGCGTGGATCACGGCCTGCTGCAACAGGGGCTTGGGCGCCTTCTTCTGCTCCGTGCTCTGCGACTGATTCTTCTCGTTCGTCATGGCGATCTCCTTGTATCTCTCGGTGTCCGTGGGGTAGAGCGGCTGCGCTGAAACGTTCAGTGCGGCCAGGTGAAATCGTCCGTCGGATTGTCCCAACGGTCCATTTCACGCGGCCACACGTTGTCAAAAGAGCGTCGCAATTCCGTCAGGAGCCTTTCTCCGTCTCCTAACAGAATAACCACGTAGTATACCTATTTTTGATCACTCTGTCAAGACACGGTTCATTACTGTAAAATAACCATTTTTAAGCCAAAAAATCCCTTTTGCATAGTTTATGTGGTATACTATTTTAATTATCCTGGAGTAATATCTCCCTTTTTGTTTCGTTTTTAGGTATGAACGACCGTACCGCGTTTGCCGACGAACACGCCCTGGTAGAACGGGCCAAAAACGATGAACAGGCTTTTCGCGAGCTCTATGAACGGTACTTCAATGAAGTATACGGTTTTATAGCTAAGCGCGTGGGCGGCCGTGAAACCGCGGAAGACCTTACTTCGGAGCTGTTCATCAAAATTTTTACTAAACTGTCGAGTTACGAACCGCGGGATTGTTCATTTCGGGCGTGGCTCTATCGCGTGGCGCATAACATTCTCATCGATCATTACCGCAAAGCCAGCGTACGCCGCGAAACCACGGTTGAAGAATTCCCTGAAATCCGCGATGAAAACCAGGATGTAAACGAAGAAATCATGCGCCGTCACGATGCGGCAACGGTTCGTTCTGTTCTCGATCAACTCCCCGAACGCTACGGCCAGGTGCTGGAACTCAAGTTTTTTGCCGAGATGGACCATGCTGAAATTGCAGGTGTAATGAATGTAACAGTAAATAACGTGGGAGTGATGGTATTCAGGGCACTGCGCGCCTTTGCCCGTTACTATGAACGCTATGTTTCTCAAGAAAAAAAGTAAACAACTCGAAGATGCCATTCTCGGCCGTGGAGCGTGTAATGATCCGAAGATTGATGCGTTAGCTGAGGTAGGAGCGCGTATTAAACGCGCCGCTAACTCCGCTTCGTCCGAACCGCGGGCCGAATTCCAGAACGAACTTTTCGTTCGGATTTCTGCTCTGCGCCGCGAGGCCCCCGCATCTATGTCCAAGGCTTCCTTCCTCTCTCGCTTTTCAAGCGTCATCCTTTCGTGGCGTTTTGCTCCGGCGATCGCCGCTCTTCTTATTGTTGCTATCGTTGCTTCTACCTTCACTTGGTGGCGCGGCGGTAATTCTAGTAACGGACTTTTCATCTCCGCGGCGTACGCGCAGGATAATTTTTCGGTCACCTCGACGAACGGTGATAGTTTGGGTGTACCCACGTCTACCGCATTCGTCATCAGGAGTAAGCAAGCGCTCAGTCGCGCGGCCGTAGAACGCGCTGTACAGCTCGTTCCAGCCACGCCTTTCGCGGTAGAAAAAATATCCGATCACGAGTTTAAAATCATTCCCGAAAAAGATTTGGCCGACCGGGCACTCTACCGCGTGCTCATCAATAGCCAGTACGTCAACGAGGCCGGTATCAGCGTGCAGCGTCCGTTCTCCTTTGCTTTCCAGACTAAACAATCGTTTTTCGTAAAAGGAACACTTCCCGGCGATCGCTCGGTAAATGTGCCTGAAACTACCGGCATCGAGTTTACTTTTTCGCACGCCGGCGTGAAAAATCCCGAGCAGTTCATTACGTTTTCGCCGGAGATCAAAGGTACTTTTTCTGTCTGGGGATCAAAAGTGACCTTTGTGCCCACGTCGACTCTTAAGAAAAACACCTTGTATACCGTTACTATCAGCAAAAATTTGCCGGTCGAAGGAACGGTTGAGCGGTTATCGCAGGATTATACGTTCCAGTTTGAAACCGCGCTCGATGACCGGAGTGTCAACGCTCAGCGTTCGGTGCCGTACTTTGAGCGTACATTTGCCGAATTATCCGAAACCGGCGAGCAGGGAGTACAGGTATATCATTATTTTGAACAGATTCCCGGGGCCCCGTCTTCGGTTAAGCCGGCCTTGCCGCTCACGGTGTACCGCTTCGGCGATGTTAGCCAGTTCATTACCGCGCTTAAAAATTACGAAGAATCAAAACCGTGGTCATATGTCGCGGCCAATGCATTCACGGTTCCTACCTCCACCCTTACGAACGTGTACTCCTTTGAAGGAACGCTTATTACCCGCCAGAATAATGATGTCATTTTGTTCCCCAAAAAATTGACCGCCGGTTTTTATCTGGTACAGGGCGAAAAAGCCGGTGTTAATCGGACGCTCTTTCTTGCGGTAACGCCGCTTGCCGCGCATACCATCACGACTGCCAATCGCTCGCTCGTGTGGCTTAACAGCCTCGTTACGGCTAAACCGGTTACTGGAGCACGGATCCGTTTGGGTGCTACCGAGCTTGGTTCAACCAACGCTCAGGGTGTAGCTGAGTTTACACTTCCAACGTCTACTGTTGAAACCAACTCTTCTACGTTCCCGTATGCGGTAGTGGAAGCCGGTGGGCAGCAAACCGTGGTAAAACTTACCTCTGTCGACATGGCAGAGAGCACTCCCAATGCCACCTGGTGGAAATATCTTTACACTGACCGCGCGCTCTATCAACGTACTGATACGATGCGCACGTGGGGTTTTGTCCGGCCGCGCGCGAGCGCTTCAACCGCAGCGCCTTCGTCTATCGTCTTGAAAATCAACGGCGGCGTGGATTTTTATGGTAATTCGTATGCCGCGGTCGAGCAAACTGTTTCCGTGAATGCGCAAGGCTTCTTTTCTGCCGACCTGCCGCTTAAGGATATGCCGGTTGGTTTCTACTGGCTCGAAGGAGCGATTAACGATCAGGTCGTAATGTCGCGCAGTTTCCAGATACAACGCTACGTTAAGCCTGCCTATTCGCTTACCGTTACTACCGACAAGCAAGCTCTTTTCGTTGATGAAACCCTCAAAGTCAATATTAAAGGCACGTTCTTTGATGGCACTCCGGCCGCTAACATTCCGCTCACATATTCGTTCTTTGGGAATGTTGGTGATGTAAAACTTTCTCCGGCGGGCGAAGCTCACCTTGAACTCACCATGCCATACCAGAAGTTCGTTAATGGTGTTGAAAGAGGGTACTTTCCGTCGACGTATGCGCTTGAAATTGCATCCAAGGCCCCCGAAGAGAGCGATGTCTCGTTCTCTACCGATATTCGCGTTTTCGCGCAGCGTATTAACGTAAATACGTCCATTGAAGCTGCTAGCAGCAGCACAGCTCTTCTTAACGCGGAAGCATACAGAACTGATCTAACCGCGATCAACAATCGTACCGAGCCGTTCTACGGTTCGTATAAAGGTCAGCCGGCGGGTAATTTCAGCGCCGAAGCTGTGATTACCGAAATTACGTATGTTCAGGTTCCGCGTCTCGAGTATGACCCTATCCTTAAACAGAACGTAACCCGTTACACGAGCCGCCAGGACACCAAGGAAGTGGCGCGCTTGCCGTTGCGCTTTAATGCCCAAGGCAAAGCCGAAGCTCGTTTTCCGGTAGTGCCGGGCAAAACGTATACGTCGCTTATTAAAGTTACTGACGAAAAGGGTTTTTCGGTGGAATCGAACGGATACTTTTACGCATCGCGGCCGGGTTTAGATGATACTTCCTTTGAGGATCGTTATATTGGCCTGCAGTTTGCACCGGACCATAACGACACCACCTACCGTCGCGGCGAAACCGTAAACGTATATGCACAGAATAAGGCCATGGCCGCCGCGTCCAACCGAGCGTACCTCTATTACCGATTGCAGAACGGTTTGCGTGATTACACCATCTCGAATACCTCCACCTACAACTTCGTGTTTTCGAATGAGCACGTACCGAATGTCTATATTAATGCGGTCGGGTTTGATGGACGTGAGTACTATCAGAGTTACCATGAAATAAATGCGCAGCTCGATACGGCTGAAGAAGAATTAACGTTGACCGCTCGTACGCCGAGTACTACGTACGGCCCGGGCGACACTGTTCAGGTTGAAGTGGAAGTAAAAAACAAGAACGGCCAACCGGTTGCTTCTGGTATTAACCTCAACATTGTTGACGAAGCTTTTTATAAGCTAAGTGATGAGATTGCAGATCCGCTTTCGGCGTTATACGTAAGCATCCCGTCCGGTTTGTATACCGTGGAATCGTCGCATCCGTACGCGGATTTGGCTAATATGAAAGCAGGTGGTGCCGAAGGCGGCGGGTGTTTCGTCGCGGGCACGCTCATCTTGATGGCTGATGGCACGCAAAAACCGATCGAGGAGATTAAAGTCGGTGATAAAATCAAGACGTTTGCCGGGCCGCTTGACCGTCGTTTGGTGACCGCTGAAGTGGAAAAAACATTCAGCCATACGGTTACGAAGTATCTTGTCATCAATGACCGTCTGTACGTAACGCCGGAACACCGCATGCTCGTCAACGGCGGTTGGCAGATGATCGGTGAAGCCGAAGTAGGGGATACGTTGGTTGATGCCTCGGGTAGTGCCATCGTTATCACCTCGATTGACCGCAAACAAGCCCTGACGCCGGTGTTTAACTTTACGGTGCGCGACTACCATACCTATATCGCCAATGGCGTGTATGTCCACAACGACAAAGGCGCGCTGCGCAGTAACTTTACCGATACGGCCTTGTTCGTTTCGGGTGAAACTGATGCGAGCGGTAAAGCTGTGTTGTCCTTCAAACTCCCAGACAACCTTACGGCCTGGCGCATTACCGCACAAGCGATTGATGGCGATGTGCGCGCTGGCGTAACGACTACTCCGGTGTATGTCACGCAATCGTTCTTCGTCTTGCCGAGCGTTGCGCGCGAGTACGTTCTCCTCGACCGTCCGTTCGTGAGCGTGCGCGGCTTCGGTGATGGATTGGGTGCGGCTTCTACGGTTGCGCTGAGCGTCGAACACACCGCTTCTTCTTACACTGCGACGGGAACCGTACCTGCTTTTACGCCGTTCTACGCGGCGCTGCCGGACATGAGTGTGGGTACCCATAAACTTATTTTCCGCGGTACGAGTACGCCCTTTGCCGATGCTGTTGAGCGTTTCGTATCAGTTGTCCCTTCGCGTGTACAAGAACGTGTTGTAGAAGAAATCAACCCAACTAACGGGCAGCCGCTTAGATTTGAAACTGACGGCCCGGTAGAGATCGCTATTGTCAGCAAAGAACGTAGTCAGTACTACTACCGCCTCCTTAACCTTACCAACCCACATTCCGATCGTCTGGATGACCGTTTGGCAGCCGCGGTAGCCGCCGATCTTCAGAAACGACATTTTGGAACTGCAGCTGATTGGCAGGCGCCGGTCGACTGGTCGCTCTACGAGCAGTCCGGTCTTGCGCTCTTGCCCTACGATTCGGTTAATACCCGTTTGTCAGCTCTTGCAACACCGTTTGCAGAAGGTCGTTTCGGGATTACGAACCTTAAGGGGTATTTCTACAACCTCGTTAAAGATCCAGCTACGACCCGGGATGATTACTACGCTGCGCTTGCCGGTTTGGCGACGTTCAACGAGCCGGTTCTACTCCTCTTCCGCGAAGCTTTGACGACCGACGATTTCCTCACGCCGCGCATTAAGCTGCACCGCGCATGGGCAGCCGCTGCCCTGGGCGAAACTGAAGTGGCGCGCACTCTGGCTAGAGAATTTGTCGCTGATCACGTGACAAAGAGCGCTCTTGGTTTTGAACCGTCATATGAGACAACTGAAGAAGAGAAAGCTGAGGATATGGCCTTACTTGCCGTCGTTGCTATGGACCTGAAGCTGCCGGAAAGCGAAGACTTTATGGCGGCTGCGGAGCGTTTCGCCACCGATACGCGCATCAGTTTGGAACAGGCCCGTTATTTGGCGAGCGCGGTGGTGCAATCGAGTGCTAATGATGTGCATGTCAATCTTTCCGTCAACGGCCAGCCACGCTCGTTTGTCATCGGCAAAAATGACGGCGGTCCGGTACTTCTCACGTTGACGCGCGCCCAGGCTGAGTCCATAACGATGGGCACAACAACCGGTGCCTTTGCCATGACCGCTTCGTATTCCCGTCCGACGTCGGCGCTCGCGAGCGTTTCCTCGCCACTGCTTAGTCTTAAGCGTGAGTATCGCGTCAATGGCGTTGTTACTACGTCGTGGAACGTAGGTGACTTAGTGGAGGTGCGATTATATCCTGAGGTCAAAACCGGCGTACCGACTACTTCGTACCAGATAACAGATCTCTTGCCGAGCGGTCTCTATGCTGTTGGTCCGTTAGACCAGCCGATCATGTACAATGATTTCAGCGCCAAATCCATCTATAATCCGGGTGGCGATACATGTCCTAAGATCCTTCCGTATGAACGCGATGGGCAGCGTATTAAGTTCGTATACGGTCACTACGAGCCTTGGATAAAAGTTGTAGGTGAACCGGCGTGTCCGGATAAGAGAGTAATTTCCTACAGTGCCCGTGCGTTTGCTCCTGGTTCGTACGCCGCAGAACCGGCTCTCATGCAGGCGTTCGAATACTCCGATCTCAAGACCTTCTCGGCGCCCGGTACGGTTACTATCGGGAAGTAAGTATGAAGATGCGCTGGATTCTTGCGGCGGTTATCCTCATGGCTGTCGGTGTCCTCGCGTATATCTTCCGACCATCTTTCGAGGTGCAGCACGATGCTGCACCTCGTTTGATGCCAGAAACCAGTTCGTCATCACGTCCGGCTGTTGTGTATCCTGAGATGCGGGTCGTACCGCAGCTAGTGCTGCCGGACAATCCATTTGTGAAGGATGCGCTCGTCACATTCAAACCGAGCGGGGTGGCTGATGTGCGGGCCGTGGGTATTCGGGGAATGATCGTTCCCCATCACGACGTGGCAAGTCCGCTTATCGCCGAACTATTTTCGCGGTTTGCGGCACGTTCGAAAGTCAGGCGGATTATTCTTATGAGTCCGGATCACGAGGATCGGGCGCATGGGTACGCTACGACTGCGGCCGCCTGTTTTGTGACCGCTGGAAGAAGCGTGTGTAGTGATAGGGAATTGGTACGACGGTTTACTGAACTTCCGTTTGTTACCGATAATGTGGAGCTTGCGAATCTTGAGCATGGAGTTACCTTGCCGATACGTTTTATTCCGACGTATTTTCCTTCGAGTACGGTGACGCCGCTTATTATCAGTCCGCGCTTGCCCCGCCAGTCGCTCGACGTTTTGGCAGGACGTTTGGCATCCGAGCTCGACGAAACGACACTCGTTCTCGCTTCAATAGATTTTAGCCATTATTTGCCGTGGACCGAAGGCGCGCAGTACGATGCGATAACCAAAAAAATGATTGCTGCGCGAGATTATGAAGCGCTGTTATCGCGGCACAGTGCGTACCTCGATGCTCCGCAGCCGCTCGTTATGCTTCTTAAGCTCATGGATGGATATGGTGCGGATAAGGAGGAAGTAGTGCGCGAAAGTTCGGCGGCAGAAATCCTTGGAACCCCTTTTGAAAGCAATACGACGTATTTAACGATGATCTTTTGGAAATAAAATCTATGAAAAAAACTGCATCAATCGTGGCTGTCGATATGGGCTATGGCCATCGCCGGGCAGCATATCCGCTTGCCGGATTATCACCAGCTGGAGAGGTGCTCATGGCGAATAACTATGAGGGGATGCCCGAAGAAGATCGGGCGCGATGGAATAATTTGCGCCAGAGCTATGAATGGTTTTCGCGTCAGGCTGAGATGCCGATAATCGGTAGTACAATTTTTGGTATTATGGATTATTTCCAGCGCGTCGCCGTGGCTGAGCCTAAACTCCCCATGCCGCGACCGACGTTGCAGCTCCGCCAGCTCTATCGTCTGTTTGAGCGCGGTTTTTGCCAACATCTGGTAGAGAAAGTGGACGCAGTCGGCTTGCCGCTCGTTACTACGTTTTTTTCGGTGGCTTTTGCGGCCGAATATTTTGGCTTTAAACATCAGATTTATCTCGTCGCATGCGATACGGACGTGAGTCGGGCGTGGGCGCCTCTTGACGCCTCGACTACCCGCATTCAGTATTTTGCTCCAACTGAACGGGTAGCAAAGCGACTCGTTTCCTACGGCGTACCATCAGAGCGGGTAGAGTTGGCTGGATTTCCGTTGCCTCAAACGTTAACAGGCACGGCTCTTCAGGATGCTAAGCGACGTGTTGAACGACTGCAGAACGGAAGAAAATTAACGCTCGTATTTGCTGTTGGGGGTGCTGGAGCGCAAAAACGGCAGGCAGTTGAGTTACTTTCAGCTTGTGCCGAACAACTTCGCACAGGCCGACTACGGATAGTGCTGGTGGCGGGTATTAAGCCAGAGGTGCGAGAATTTTTTATGCAAAAAATTGAAGATCTTGGTTTGGCACACTGCGCGGATCTAGAGATCCTGTTTGCCGAGGATTTTGAAGCCTACTATGAACGGTTTAACGAGCGGCTGAAAGAGTCCGATGCGCTTATCAGCAAACCCAGCGAACTCGTTTTTTACACTGCACTCGGTATCCCTCTTATTATGACGGCGCCGCTCGGCTCGCAGGAAGAAGCGAATCGTCGGATGGTTTTGACGGATAAAACCGGAGTTGACATGCCGCGCGACCTGATAAGTTGGATCCAGAAAACTGGTCGGGAGGAATTGGTGCAGTGCGCAAAAAACGGTATTGAGAAAGGCCTGCGTATGGGGGTAAGCGTGATTGAAGAGCGTCTTAAGTACGACGCTCAAGAACGATGAGCCCCTCGACGTGCGGAGTGCGCGGGAAGAAATTGTAGAGTTTCGCGTCGACGATGGTGTAGTTTTTGAGAAGCAGTGCCACATCGCGCGCTTGGGTGGAAAGATTGCATGAGAGATACATGATGCGCGGCGGGAGGGCGGAGAGGAGCCTCTCGACCACGTCATTATGCAGTCCGGCACGCGGCGGATCGAGAATGATGATTTTTTCCGGTGTGATGAGCTCGGTTATTTTTTCGGCGGGAATACACGCGGCGGTAAAATTTTGGATGCCGTTGGCAGTGATATTTTGGGTGGCGTAGGCGATCGCTTCGGCATTATTGTCGACGATTACGCCGCCTTTGGTTGAACGATGCAGAGCGAGTCCGATTGAGCCAACGCCGCCGTAAAAATCAACGATTTCATACTTGGGATCGAGGTATTTCTCCATATCCTGTAGGGCTTTTTCGAATACCGGAATGTGGATTTGGAAAAAACTCAGCAGGCCGAATTTGAGCGCTACGCCGTTCAATGTGGTGTACAGCGCGTTCTCTCCGGTGGTATAGAGGAGTTTGGTGGGAACGGCGGCCGGAGTTTTGTAATACGAATAGTAGAGCTGGAATCCGACTAATTCATCGGAAAGCTCGGGAAAATCCGGAAATGGCAGTTCGTCTTTGATGAAGAGTGCGGCGATGGCTTTGCCTTGGCCGTTAGAGCGCACGATGAGCGAGCGGAGGCTGCGCATCGGAATGGTGTGGCGATTGATCCATGCCAGGATCGGTTCGGCGACGCGGTTGATGATAGGATCGGCGAGAGTGCAGTTGGGGATAGCGTGGTAGCGATGTTCGCCACGTTCAAAAAACGCGAAGGAAATTTTTCCTGAAGCGTCTAGTGTGAAACTGTATTCCATCTTATTACGATAACCGCTTTCGTGGTCGTCGGCGACAAGTTCCGGTGTGCGCTCAAAGTTGCCGATTTTGGCGTACGTCTCCCGCGCCATTTCTATTTTCCAGGCATGTTCGGTGGCAGGCGACATAATCTGCCAGGGGCTGCAGATGAGGTAGTGCTCTTCTTGCGGTGCGATGCGTTCTGGAGAGGGGGAAATGATATTTTTGGCAATACCTTCCCAGTGGGTTTTCTGACGTTTCGTAATTTCCACCTCGACCGTTTCGCCGGGCAATGCGTTCCACACGAACACCACCGGGCCATCAGGGATGCGGGCGAGCGCTTGGCCGCCGAAGACGAGTTTTTCCATGGTAAGCGTGAGGAGTTCTTTGGGCATACGAAGCATGAGGGGTTAAGGTAGGGCTACCATACCTGGCACGCAGGAATTTTTCAAGAAACGCTCGTATTTTAAAACGCCTGTCACGGCGGTGGTGAGAGGCGTTTAGTTGCGCTCTTGCGGCCTGCACGAGGTGCCGATGCAGAGAATCTCAGCTTCCACTTCTGGCGGTGTTACGGTGAGGTGTTGAGGCGGGGGCGGCTGGGGGCAAGGGCATCTAGTGCATTCGTTGTAGGCTCTTACGAATGACACTGCCCAGCGAGCGACAGCTTCTTCGGGATAAATACCGAGAATCCGTGAAAGCGACGCCCAGTCAACTGCGCGCATGCTAAAACAGGTAGAGGTAACAATACTGTAGCAGCTGAGTTGGGCGTTGATATCTGGCTGCCGAGCATCCACCGACTTATGCTTTTTCCCCTTCAGGCATTCGTCAAGTTCTTCTTGTGAAAGTCCCGTAATGCCGTAGCGGCCATCCTTCCACTGATTGAGACTACCGGCCGTGAGATGGGGTGGATTTTCGGGGGAAATATTTTCTATTCCATTCCAGATAACGATACGGGCGATCAGTGCGCTGGCGCCAGCGAGGTTCCCTTTCTTTTCCATATCGTTGAGGTGAGAAGAAATCTGGGGAAAGATATTCCGTGGCGCTTTTTCGGCGCAGGAAAGAGCGGGTGAAAGGAGTGGAAGTACCGTAAGGACGACTCGAATCGAATTGTGCATGGTTTCCTCCGTCTCGCGAGAGACGCCTTTTTGTATCATGTTGTGCGGTAAAAGTCAATGTAAACCATATAAAAACTCCCTCTCCTTATTACAAGGAGAGGGTGGGGCGCATTTGTATGCTTGTTGCGACAAGATTTTTCTCAGTGCGCCCGAAGAAGGTGGAGCTATATCGTTATATGCCTCGTGAGAGACACGCCGTTATGGAGCTCCAGGTAGGAGGAGGAAACTAATAGCTTTTCACGTTGGTGAAGCTGGTCCAGCATCCTCCGAAAGATGAGGTTGTATATCCTTGACTCCTAGGGAGGAGATCCCTTTGAATGACCTCGTAGAAATTTGGCGGAAGGCATAGTGGTGCGCGGTGCGCAATGGTTCACGTTCCGCCTAAGGGGTTAAAGAGCAGTCGAACCAATTTTTTAAAAAAGAGATGGACCGGGCTGCTCTTCTAAAGAACGTTACAGGGTGGCAATGTGAGAAGTTCTGCTTGCGAGCATGCTGGGGGTTGTTGCCTTGTCTTAGATTCAAGTAAATCCAAAACAAGGCAGGGAAGCAGAGTGCAGCGTGTGTGCGAATAAACATCGGGTGCTGTGCTTCCCTAAAGGGCGGTGGAATGTTCACACGTTTGCGTGACGCAAACCTTTTCATGTTCCACCTTACCGCAAAGTTTTTATAAAACTTTCTGGCAAGGCGAGAAGCATGTTCGACCTTCATTTATACGATTCAAGAACACGCTTCTCTGAGAAAAAGAGGGGTGATGGATAGCACTTCCTTTTGTAAAGGTATGAAGCCTTTGAGCCCCTTAAATTCGGTCTAAAAGGGAGAAGCAAGGATCTCATTAGCGTAAGATGCCATTCTGCTGACTGCCTCTCGTACATAGTAGGGCCTCATACAATTTCCTGCCTTTGTTTAGCCCTAAAAGAATGTAGGAATAAAGGGAGGAGAGTAAATCCTTCATGGATCGTTTGATCCACCGCAATTCATTCTCCTCAGTTTTATTGTCCACGACCGTGTTTCGTGAACAGAACGAAGCATGCCCCATACACTCTAAAAAGTCAAGTCTCTATTGAGAGTGCAGCTTGTCGGTATGAAATAAAAACCCCTTCGACATAGACATGTCGAAGGGGTGGGGTGCATCTACTCATCTGCTCGTGCGGAAGAGGTACTCATGCACCCGAGACAGAAGAGCTTAGTTTGCCTTAAGCAGGGCTTGGGCTGCCTGCGCCTTGCGCTTCTCTTCGGCTTTGGCCCAGGCCAGCCACCGGCGGAAAATGAACTTGCCGAGCTGGCTCGCGGTGGTCCAGATCGTGCGCGAGAACACCTCGCCCTTTTTGAGCGCCGGGATGAGCTTTCGCCAGTCGACACTCGGTTTTTCTTCATCGGATACCCCCGCCTTTTTCGCGGGTCGGCCACGCTTTTTCTTGGCGGGAAGGATGAGCGGCGTGTTGGAAGGATCGAGAGCGACCTTCTCATCGTCTTCCTTTGCGTCCTTGGTGAGGACGGCCGCCCACAGCGCTTCGGCATAGGCACGTGCCTCATCAGCTGCTTCGGCGGGAATCTCGCCCTTGGCGATGAGCTCTTCGAGAGTCGCGCGTCGCTTCTTGAGGAGGTTCTCGATGGCCCGCTCCCGGTTCTTATAGAAGGCAACGCGCCAAGGGGCCTGTTCGTTGCGATTCTTCATGAACTGGGTAACGCTCAGGTGATAGGTCGTTTGCAGAATTGACGAGTGTCGCTGCCGCTCCTTGGCACGGCGGGTCTTGCGCGAAGGAATCATGCGCCGACCATCTTCGCCCTTTTGCGAGGGAACGATGCCGTTATAAGCCAGGTAACGGCTTTCAGATTTCTTGTCGAACTTGCGCTTAATCTTGCCGCGCTCGTTGCGGCACTCGATCGCCTGCGAGAGGAGCTTCGCCGCTTCCTCGTTGCCCGGAATTTCCTTGAGATAATCGCGGACCCGGACGAGCTTGCGGAAGTAATCTTTCTCATCCGCGATCGGATTTCCTTCCATCTTGAGGAGCTCGAGTGCGTCGGTAAGGCCGGCCCGCTTCTCGCAGTCATCGGCCGTGACCTTGAGCTTATCGAGGTGTGCTTGCAGCTCCTGGTTCGGGTGCGCGACAAAGCGGCGGATGTCGCCGGTGTAGGCAATGAAGCGCCGAGCAATTTTCTCGCCGATGCCGGAGATGTCCTCGAAGATCTCGCGATAGAGCGAGCTCTTATCGAGAATCGCTGACACCGCTTTGTCACACATTCTTTCGTGCTCCTCCATTGCAGCATAGCGCTTGCTGTCTTTGAGAAGCTTGTCCCTAGCTCTATCTAGAGCGTCCTTTGCATCCAAATCTTCGTAGTCGGAGTGCGCGAGCAGCATCAGAAAATTCGTGTGCTCCTGGCGCTGCAAGCGGTTGCCGAGGCGAATACGCTCTTGCATGGCGTTGAGCGAATCGCGACAAATGCGTACGAGCTCCATATCCTCGAGGTAGAGCCGGTAGAAATCTTGCGGCGCTGCCCCGTACTTAAGCAGGAGAGCTTCCACCCTCTCGTACTTGCCCACCTTCTCTTCATCTTCTTCGTCAGCGGTTTCTGATTGGCCGTTTTTCCGCGGCGGGGTGGGGGTGTGGCACACCAATACCTCGGGACGGAGCTTGAGGGTGAGGTTGGCGTAATCATTGCTGAAACCGCCGATGTACATGATGAGCGTGTCGCTGTCTGCGATGCGTAGCATCTTTTCGGCGATCTTGAGCGCCTTGCCAAACTTGCGCTGGCGGTAGGCCGGAATCTCGGCGAGGTTATCGGACTCTGCGACAGGTCGCCACTCGATGGGGTAACCGCGCTTAAGCAAGTCGCGGAAATCGGTGGGGTCGAGCACGGCCTTGAAGCCGCGGTTGTTCGCGATGGTGAGATCAACCTTGTTGGGGTGGATCGCCCACACAGTATTCTTCGAAGTGTCGTCGTTTTGGGTCGCAGTGGACATGGCTACTAACTCCTTAGGTTGTCGATGAGCCACGTAACAGAGAGAACGCGTCTCTCTTCAACGGGCACGAAGGTGGTTTTCGCGGCAGATGAAGAGAGGGGAACACCTGACGATCGGGCCGGGTGGCGACGAGTACTTGTGTTCCCGAAAGGAAGAAGCCTCTATGCGAACTCCTGTCTTGTTGAAAAGGAATTTCATTTGCTGCTTCTTTAGAACGGCGGGATTAAGCTACTTCTTCTCCGAGGAGATTTTGATCTATAATCCCTTTCTTTTATCTCTTTATCTCTATTTTTTAAGATAAAAGGAAGGGAGAGAAGCATCGAACAGTATCTTCGAAAGAAGATCATTTCAAATGCTTCTCTTAAAAAGGGTGGGGCGGATGGTTCGTTATTCTAGTTCTGAATCTTAAAGATTCAAGCCCCTTTCAGCGGAGACTTTTTAATCTGTGCTGAAAGAGGGGGAAATATATAACCGCATGACGCCGGGTATCCGCTGTCATGTTGTGAATTATTTCCCAAGGAGAGACGAGAAGCGTGTCCTAGTCTGATTTTGCAACGATCATCGTGGCTACTGCTTCTCTAAAAGGAGGGGCCTTCTTCACCATGTTTCGTGGTAAGAACTCCTTTACGTGGGCCCCTTCCACTCGTGCGTTCCTAGCGAACGACTGGAAGAGGGGAAAGAGCTTCCTCCATCCATGGTTACAGATGTCGATGCTTTTTCCCTAATAAAAAGAGGAGCGGATTGGGCCTGATGCTATAAAAGAACGTCCCGTGCTGCTCCTTAGAGGAGGTGGAAAAGTGAGAAGTATTGCGGTGCATTTCCCGAGGAAAAATGAACCTGTACTTCTCGAAAGAGTGGGGTGTAAAAGGCCCCGTTGCTCTGTGGCTATTTTCATTTATACACCCCGTGCTCGATATTCATGGCATGATGATTATCGGGCAAGAGGGGGAAATAGACGGCTACATCCTCAGGTTTTGAGGATCTACGCGACTATTTCCCTAAGGATGAGAAACACGCCTAACTCTTTCTTAGAAAGACCATCGCGCGCTTCTCTAAAAGAGTGGGATCGATTGCTCTAACCCTCCGTTGCCGAAGAACTTTTCTCCGCGATCCCTTCCTCTAGCTGAAATTTCAGCCACAGGAAGGGAGAGAAGCGCCGGCCTAGATTTCCTTGCGGAAAAGGGCAGTAATGCTTCTCGGAAAGGCAGAGGCGACGAGGCCAATTTCTCGAAAGAATATTGTTTGTTCGCCTCTTTAAAGTGGAGGAAGGCACTGGCTTACTTTCCGCAGAATTTGTGTAACCGCCTTCCTAACTTTGTAGCTGGTTGTAGGGAAGAAGTACATGCGTCAATTCTCCCGATGGAAAATCGTTCACTTTACTTCTTGTAAGATGGTGAGGCTCGTCTCCAAAGCTGTCGCTTTAATCGACTTCACTCAGCCTTAACCTCTTTCCCTTGTTTCGGATTTTAAAACGAGAGAAAGAGGGAGAAATAGCCATGGATTTCCTTTTCAGGAAACACTGCATCTTTTCTCCGAGAGAGCGGAAGGAAGTGTCCGCATTTCGGTTGGCGCCGAAAATACTTTTCTTCCTTCCGTAAGTGGAGGGAGTTAGTTGTGATGATAGTAGTTGCCTACGTCTACTCTGCATAACTCCCGAAATGAAGGGTGGGAAGGAACCTTTCATCATTCCTTACGGAATCGTCGTGTTTCCCTCCCGAAAGAGTGAGAAGTGGTACCCCATTTTTCCTGAGAAGGAAAGCAGTACGATTACTTCTCGAAACGGTGGAAAGCACCTTGGCTTACTTCATGCATTCGCATGAAAGTGTGCTTGCGCTTTCCGAAAGAGTGGGGTGATAAGACATGCTGAGCAGTAGCGTCTCAGTGCCCATTCCTCGTTGGCACCCCTTCCTCTGATTCATAAAATATTTGAACCAGAAGAAGGGTGAGAAGTGTCAATGCTATTCTTCATAAAGAAGATGCATGCTACTACTTCTCTAAAGGGTGGAGTAGACAGGGCCACGTAGATGCTATAGTTACCAGTGGTTTTCTGCTACGCCTTTCTTTATTCTTTTCTGTATGATGAGAAGAAAGAAAGGCGGGAAAGCACCTCTTCGGATTTCCGGGTGGAAAAAAGTTGGGCTGCTTTCCTAAGGGGAGGAAGGGACTAGCCTGAGTTCTCAGTGAGAACAATCTGGAATCCCTCCTGATCGGTGGGAAGAAGCACTGCTTATTCTTTCGAACTGCACGGAAATCTTCCCGAGATGAGGAGTCACTAGGGTTTTTCCTCGATGGTGGGGCACGTCTGTATTTTTCAGTGCTGAAACATCTACATCAGCCCCTTTCTTTCTGCTCCCACGTAAGCAGACGGAAAGAGGGGAAACACGATCGGTTTTGTCCATATGACGGGGTGTTTCCGTGGTTTCCCAAAAAGGAGAGAGCGCTGGAAGATCTTCCCTTCGGAAAGACATCACTGTGTTCCCTTAAAAAGTGGCGGAATGTCCTTTCGTGTTTGTTGTAAACACTATTGATTTTACCGCCTTGCCTAATGTTTCAGGCAATAAAACGTTAAGCAAAGCGGGAAGAACCAGAAGGGATTCTTTGGTTAAAGAACTCAGCAATGTTCTTCCCTAAGGGTAGGAGAATTGCGTATCATGGGCGTGGTGCCTATGGTTATGTATTCTCCTCAAAATCACTTTCTTTAAGTAAGAAAGTGATTTTCAAAAGACAGTTGACCTTACCCCACACCAGATAGTTCTGTCAAGAAATGGTGTTAACTGAGAGGTATGTTTAGACAAACAAAAAAGAGAAGCGTTAGGAGCAGTTCCCGAAGGAGCCATACCTCGAGCTTCTCAAAGAGGAAGGAAGCAGAGCCAGAGTTTTCCGAAGAAATCAGTGGGATTGCTTCCCGAAAAAGGGAGAGGTTGTACACACGATATCTCCGAAGAGATAACGACATCTCTACCTCTCTAAAAAGGGCGGGGTGCATCATGCTTTATTGGCAGCTTTATTGCCGTGTTCACCTTAGCACCCCTTGTTGGAGAGTCGTTGTGTTAACCATCCGACAAGAGGGGGAAATGACCGCGCCTTTCTCCTGCTACTGAGAGTGACCTGATTATTTCCCGAAGAGAGCGGGATTAATTTGCCGTTTGGGAATGGGTTTCCCAAGGTCCGGTATGATCCCACAAGGGTGTGGAGTTCATGCTTTTTAGTGTGCTTAAGAACAAAAGCGCTGCCGAACTCCTTTCCGGCCGCTCGCCGAGCAAATGGCCAGAAAGGAGGAGAAGTCTGCGGTCAAATGCCCAGAGGGCATGATTCCGAATACTTCTCGAAAGGGAAGTAGGACGGGGGTTTTACATCGGATGTCCTAAAGACATTATCTTAACATAGCTCCCTAAAAGGGTGAGATTAGAGGTAGCTTGTTGGAGTTCCAAATTCGCTGTCTAATCTCTTTAGAGGCGGGAAGAATTACTGGTTCTTAGTGAAAAACCGGCTGTTTTCTTCCCTTAGAGTGTAGGTGAATAAAAACGCGTGCGCCTGAGGAGGCTACGATACCTCATTCACCTTACCTCGATTTTCACGTTAAAAACCAAGGTAAAGAGGGGAGGATTACACGTAATTCTCTGAAAAGAATATGATCTTTTCTTCTCCTTAATGCTCGACCTTACGGTAAATCGGATAAACTGTCAAATCGCTACTGTAAAATATGCGGAATTATAGTACACTAGACTCACTAAAAGTTGATTTCAACCGTATGAACGGAACTCTCTTTATTGTCGCTACCCCTATTGGCAACCTACAAGACATTACGCTCCGCGCTCTTGAAACGCTTAAAACCGTGGACGTTATCCTTTGTGAAGATACGCGCGTTACCGCCAAACTTCTCGGTCATTTTAGTATTCAAAAGCCGCTTGTGAGCTATCATCACCACAGCGATGCTCGCAAGATTAATGAAATTAAACAGCTCCTCGCGGACGGTAAAAACATTGCGCTCGTGACCGATGCTGGAACGCCGGGCATCAGTGATCCGGGGAATGAATTAATCAGTGTCATTGCGAAAAGCGACACAAGAGCGACGAAGCAATCCCCAGAATTCACCGTAGGCTCTACGGACAAAGTTGGTTCTGATACCAAGGGGATTGCTTCGCCTCGTACCTCGGCTCGCAATAACAGTGTGATAACACCCATCCCCGGCCCCTCCGCTGCCATTGCCGCACTCTCAGTTTCCGGTTTTTCGACGGACAAATTTATCTTCCTCGGTTTTCCACCGCACAAAAATAAACGCAAACAGTTTTTTGAGAATGTTGCGAATTCGGATTATACGACGGTATACTTCGAATCCGGGCATCGGATCATCAAATGCTTGGGTGAACTCAAGGCACTTATCCCGGAGCGTCGTATCGTAGTCTGCCGTGAGCTTACCAAATTGCACGAGACGATCTATCGCGGCTTGGTCGAAGACGTAGTGGAAGAAATGAAAGAAGAGCGGGGAGAGTTTGTGGTCGTAGTTGAGGGAAAAAGGTAATTTGGCTATACTACGGAGCGTAGTATTTATTATTTGTATGCGTACCTTCGATTTTACCTCAATCGTGTGGAAAGAAGGCACCTATTACGTTTCACAGTGCTTGAACGTGGAAGTTTCAAGTTTCGGTAAAACCAAGAAAGAAGCGCTCAAGAATTTGAACGAAGCACTTGCGTTGTATTTTGAAGATGCGCCGCGTAAGCGCATGCAAAAGACCGAACGTCCCGAAGTGATTGCTTTGAAACGGCCGTATGCCTAAACCTATTCCACTTAAACGGCACCAGCCTGGCTGAAAATCCACGGCTTTGTTTTTCTAAGCCAGAAAGGCAGTTATACTAATATCGGACGATAACGAAACCGATACAGGCGGTTATAGTTCTATTGCATGGAAAAGAAATACCTTTTGGAATCTTCCGATCGATCGTTAAGCAGCCTGGTTTAGGTGCTGAAGCCGAGGAGCTTCTTTAAAAAGAAAAAAGCCCGGGTGGGCTTGGTGGGGAATGTGTTCAGATCGTGTTCTCGGGCAAGAAGAGTACGGCCGGGATGATCGTGCTTTCGATAAACTCTCGCGGGATGTTCTTTATGTCGAGGGTGATCAAAGAACTTCGATCGACCTGGACTTCTACCGTGAAGCCACCAAAAGCCTTCTCCAAATTTTCGATAGTACGGCTTTTGATTATGAAAGCCCTCCTGTTTCCAAACGTTACTTTCATCCCGTAATGCGTATCAGCCGCGCGGTTCAGGGGAGTGATGATGATAGTGCTGTCTTCTTGATAGAAGGGAAGTCCTTCTCGCTCCAGCACCTGTTCGAGGTATTTGCGAAGCAAGAATTCGATGGCGGACTTCTCGAAACCCCGGCGCTTCGCTGAGCTCTCGCTATTTTCCATGACGCACACTCCTTGCTTCTCTGGAAGCGTTTATGGTTTATCAAAAGACCTTATTTATGTCAATCTCTCAATCGCTGCTCGACCGCGTTAACCGTCTGCGTGCCCAAATCGACGATTTACGCTACCGCTACCATGTCCTCAATGATCCCGAAGTAACCGATGCGATGTACGATCCGCTCATGGACGAGCTCAAAAAAATTGAGGCCGAATATCCGGAGCTCATCACACCCGAATCACCCACGCAGCGCGTCGCTGGTAAACCGGCCGAAGGATTCGAGAAAGTGACGCACCAGGTACCGCAATGGTCGTTTAATGACGCCTTCGACGATAATGACATAAAGGATTGGGAAGAGCGCATTCTCAAAATGCTGGAAAAAGATTTAGGCGAGCGGCCGACCGACGTGTCATACGTGTGCGAGCTCAAGATAGACGGCTTGCACATGGTTTTGACGTACGAAAACGGCGCGCTCGTAACTGCCGCGACCCGCGGCGATGGTCGGGTAGGGGAGAACGTTACGCAAAATATCCGCACCATTCAGTCTGTTCCGCTCCGCCTTAAAGAAAATGTTAACCTCGTTGCCGAAGGCGAAGTGTGGCTCGCGCGCGACATGCTCGAAAAGATTAATGTCGAGCGAAAAGCGAACGATGAACCGCTGTTTGCCAATCCGCGCAACGCCGCGGCCGGAACGATCCGCCAGCTTGATCCAAGCATAGTGGCCAAAAGAAAACTGGCGTTGACAGCATATGATATTTCTTTGTTTTCCAATGTCATTGCGAAAAGCGACGCAGGAGCGATGCAGCAGTCCCCCAAAATTACCTCGAACTCTGACGACAAAGTTGGTTCTGAACGCGAAGGGATTGCTTCGCCTCGTACCTTGGCTCGCAGTGACATGAGCGGATTAGATATTTCAACTCAAGAAAAAGAACTCGTGCTTTTAAAAAGCCTCGGTTTTAAAACTGATGCGCATTGGAAAGTGTGCCGGAATCTTGATGACATCTTTGCGTTTTATCGCGATTGGGAGAAAAAGAAAGATTCCCAGCCGTTCTGGATCGACGGTGTGGTCATTAAAGTAAACCAGAAACGTTATCAAGAGCTTCTTGGCTACACGGGCAAAGCGCCGCGATGGGCGATTGCGTTCAAATTTCCGGCTGAACAGGGGACGACGAAGATTGTTGATGTGTATTGGCAGGTAGGAAGGACGGGTGCTCTTACCCCGGTTGCACTCATGGAACCCGTCAAGCTTGCTGGTACCACGGTAACGCATGCGACGCTCCATAATTTCGATGAAATTGAGCGTCTGGGCGTCAAAGTCGGTGATACTGTTGTAGTTGAAAAAGCTGGCGATATCATCCCCAAAGTTGTGCGTGTTCATGAAAAGATGCGCACGGGCAGCGAGAAAAAAATCCAACAGCCCAAAAAATGTCCGATCTGCTCCGGACCGGTCGGCAACTACGGCAGTTCGTCTCAAGATGATGATAAGTCGGTAGCATTATACTGCTTGAACAAAAATTGTTTTGCTAAAGAAAAAGAACGCATCGTGCATTTTGTCGGTAAACATGCCTTTGATATCGACGGCTGCGGTGAAAAGATTGTTGAGCAGCTCATTAATGAGGGGCTCATCAAAGACGCGGCCGATTTGTTTACGCTCAAAGTAGGGGATCTCTTGCCGCTCGAGCGCTTTGCCGAAAAATCAGCCGAGAATCTCGTTACCGCAATTTCTTCCGCACGTAACACCACCTTCGCCCGTTTCATCATCGCGCTGAGTATTCCCCACGTCGGTGAAGAAACCGCCGAAGACTTAGCTAAGCATTTCGGCACGCTCGAAAAACTGCAATCCGCCACGATCGACGAGCTCTATGAGGTCTATGGTATTGGTGAAAAAGTCGCGCGGTCGCTTCAAGCGTATTTTTCCGATCCGGAGCATCAAAAATTCATCACCAAACTCTTAAAGAACGGCGTTATCGTCAAAGCCGAAACTCGAGAAAAAACATCCGCGGCCGGGCCTTTGACCGGGCTTACGTTTGTTCTTACCGGCACGCTCGCGTCACTCTCGCGCGATGAAGCCAAAGAAAAAATAAAAGCTCTTGGCGGTGATGTGTCTGAGTCTGTGAGTAAAAAAACTTCGTACGTGGTAGTAGGGGAAAATCCGGGTTCGAAACGGGATAAGGCGGAAAGTCTCGGGGTGAAAATTTTGACCGAAGAAGAATTCCTTGTCTTGATTGCTTTATAAAACAAAAGCTCGCCTGAGGCGAGCCTGGGTGGCTTTCGCAGCTTGTTTTGTTTATCTGCTTTGGTTTTTGACCATCTCTAAATGCCGCAAAACTGCCTGAAGAGGCGGTCCCTCAATCGTGCCGTCGGTTAGCTTTTGCGCGATTTCTGACAGGGTGGCATTACCGATATAGCCAGTTATTTCCACAACTTTTCCGAGCCATGAAGGAATGGTCAGATTTTCTGGCGGATGTTCGATCTCGGCGATGATGATCCCGGCCAGAATTTCCCTGAAGAAGTCTACACTCCAGGCTTCGTAGTGAAATCGATCTTTATGTAGCACGATCTGCGTTGTGTGAGCGAGTAGAAGTTCGGCCGCGTCGACCGAAATTTCTTGATTATGTTCTTTTTGGTCGGATCCTTTGCCGGTTTTCACCGTGCATTCCGCCACTACATTGTCGACAACTCGCACCCTGGACCTTCCGTTTTTACCGGGCGGACGAATAAAATATCCTTGCTTGATGTACTGGCTCGGAACTTGCCGAATACTCGGGTCATATCCACTAAGAAGAAGGAATTGCCGCTCCGGTTCGGCGTGTATGCCTGCGGTAACGCGATACGTTGTTCCGGTGCGGGGTGTGTTGGTTGAGCTTGTACTCATACGAGGTGTCTCCCTTTTTTCATACGATTCGTACCGTATCACGCGAATGACCGGCTTGCAACCTTAAAAATTATCCTCTTTTTTTCTTGCTGCCGAAAATAAAACATGATAAGAGGTAGTGTCCGCGGTTAAGCAGCGACATACGCGGGCATGCTCACGACGTTCTGGGGGATAATGATGCACTTCTACGTTACGTCTCAAGATCGACCTTTTAAAATCGTTTTTCCGGCTGCGAAAAGCGATCGTTTATTCGCCCGCCGTTTCGCAGCTGAATCGTTGCCTGGTCCCGATGGGCGCAAGCGTAACATACCGATGTCCGGTAATTCCAAGTTTTGGAAGCACCCTACTCACATCATAAACGACCCTGAAATGGGTCCGGTCGTGGTGGAGGCCTTCAACCGGGAAATCAACGACATTCTTGCTAAGGAAGCTGGCTTGGGAGAGTTTATCTACGATAACCTCATCGAGGTCAAACACCCCAGGCGAGCGGTTGGCTGGACAACCAGCATTCGGTGCGGTGATTTGCCCTTATGGGTAGGGCTTACTCCCGGCCGCATCGATGAATATACCCATGTCTTCAACGTCCGCCCGGATAGCCCCTTTCGCGCCCCGCTTACTCCCTACATCACCTTCCGCGCCTCGTTCATATATCCCGAAGGGGATAAGGATGATTGTTGGGTGGTGATGGTTCACGATTTTTATTTCGGGAGAAAGTTTCACACCGGTGAAAAGGACCGCCCGATACGACCTAAATTCAGTGATGGAAAAAACGGGTACGCTCTAAGCGAGGATCAATTGGTCCTCTTTTTTCCCGGTCACCCTGGCATGATTTAAATTCTAAAAGCGCCTGCGTGAGGCGCTTTTTAAATTAAAAAGTCAGAACTGTGGTCAGTTCTGACATGTGTTTGTGCTTATCAGCTTGCTCGGTGCGATAGACGGGTCTTACAGCTTGTTCGAAGGGCTCGGGGTGGCGTTCGTTTGCACTGCGGCCTGAGCGGAACTGCCGCACAACGAGCCGCTGCTTTCGCTGACAGGCGGCGGACTTTCCTTGGTGTCGTCGCTCGCGTGCACACGGTGCACGCAGAGGAATATGGGCAAGGCGACAATGAACATCAGGGCGATGCTGCCCCGGTTAAAAAAAGGCCGTGGGCGGCGCTGAAAAGAAGTCTGCTTCGGACGGTTCGACGAGCTCTTAAGCATAAGGACCTCCTTCTTGTTCCACGAAGGAACAAAGGTACTATACCACAGTATTTTTGACGGCTGTGAATAACAAGTTAATCAACGAGGTGCGCTTCTCCTCGCTTTAAAAAACGGGTATACTACTTTCGCTTCAGACTTTCCTTGTTGTATGTCTGACATGAAACTTACCGCGGAGCAAGAACAAGCGGTGCGCCACGCAGGTGGGCCGCTTCTTATCGTTGCTGGCGCAGGAACCGGCAAAACAACGGTTATTACCGAGCGTATTGCCCAGCTTATCCAGTCCGGACGCGCCCGCGCCGCACAAATTATCGCCCTCACTTTCACCGAAAAGGCCGCTCTCGAAATGCAGCTGCGCGTCGAGCGTCTTTTGGATACAAGCTATCTCGATCTGTCGATTTCGACCTTCCATTCTTTTGCCGAACGATTTTTGCAAGAATATGGACTCGAAGGTGGTCTGCCGAACCGTTTCAAAGTACTATCGCCGGGTCAAGCGTGGCTTTTGGTGCATCAGCATCTCGATTCGTTTTCGCTCAATTACTTCAAGCCGGTGGGCAATCCGACGCGCCATATCCACGAATTTCTCACGTACTTCAGCCGCCTTAAAGACAATCTCATTGCCCCGCAAGCATACCTTGAGATGGTTGAGGCGAAATATCTAGATCGCGACGGAGCGAAGAGTGAAGACTATGAACGCCATCACGAGCTTGCCACCGTGTACCACGAATATCAGCAACTTTTGCGCCGTGAAGGCATGGTCGATTTTGGCGACCTCATTATGCTCGCTGTCGATCTTTTGGCTAAGCGCCCGTATGTACGTAAAAAGATCTTAGCTCGTTTTCCGTTCGTTTTGGTTGACGAATTCCAGGATGTCAATAAAGCCCAGTACGAGCTCACCAAACTCCTCACCACGCCTACTTCCGAATTGACGGTCGTCGGTGATGACGACCAGGGCATTTACGGCTTCCGTGGTGCATCGGTAGAACATATTCTGCGTTTTAAAGACGATTTCCCGAGCGCTACGCCCCTCCTGCTTACTCACAACTACCGTTCTGACCAAAAAATTCTTGATGCGGCGTACCGGCTCATTCAGCATAATAACCCTGAACGCCTTGAGGTTAAATTAGGTTTGGACAAGCATTTGGTGGCACACCGGCAGTTCGACGACGGGGGAGTGTCTATCCACACATTTGACCGGGCCGATGAAGAAGTTGCTTTTGCCATCGAGACTATTAAAACCCTTAAGGAAAAGCAGACCGACGTCGGTTGGAAAGATTTTGCCATCCTGGCACGTGCCATGAACCACGTTGAGCCGTTCATCAAAGCGTTGGAACGCCAGGGTATTCCTGTTGAGACGCGCCTTAACACTTCGTGGCACCAAACTGCAGTTGTCGTAAACAGCCTTAATTTTTTGCGTCTCGTCGCCGACCATCATCATAATCAAGCATTGTTCCGTTTGATCCATCTGCCGTTCGCGGAACTTTCAAGCGAAGATCGGCGCGAATTTTTGTTTTTTGCCAAGAAAAAAGCGCTTAATTATTTTGATGCTCTGGAGCGCCATCGTGAAATAGCTCTATCGCAAGAAGGTGCGGCTTGGCTCGACAAACTCAGAAGCTGGATTGTCCGCGGTATGAATGAGGCGGGCACCGAACCGCCGCTCACCGTGCTATACCGGTTTCTCGAAAGCGCGGGCTATTTGCATTTTCTCTCGCGGCCCCAAAATCCCAATCCAAGCGAGCTTGCTGCACTTACCAATTTGCTCGAGCTCATTAAAGGATTTGAAGAACGCGAGCGCGGTCGCGTAACGGTAGGGCAGTTTTTGACCTATTACGAACTCTTTGAGCGTGCCAACGAAGATATAGAGGCGCCGGCTGCGAGCGGCGAAACGGATGCGGTTCAGGTGCTTACGGTCCACGCTTCCAAAGGTTTGGAGTTCCGCTACGTTTTCGTTGTCAATGCTGTTGAGGAACGTTTCCCAACACGGCGTCGGAGTGAAGGGCTCGCCCTGCCGGAAGAAGACAGTGCAACCGAAGCTGATCCGAACACGGGGCATTACGCCGAAGAACGGCGTTTGATGTACGTTGCGCTTACCCGCGGCAAAGAGCGTGTGTTCGTTACGATGGCTCGCGACTATGGCGGTGCGCGTGAAAAAAAACCGAGTCGATTCATCGCCGAGATTGGTTTAGAACCGGAAACAGCAGTGGCCACCCTTGTCCCTGACAAGTTTTTTGCTCCACCATCTCAAACTGCCGCGCCCTCTGCGCCAGCCAAGAGCTTCGAATTGCCCCGTGCGTTTTCTTTTTCACAGCTCAAATCGTACGAAACGTGTCCGTATCAATACTACCTCATGCATGTCCTCAAGATTCCGTCCAAAGGAAGTCCGTACTTTAGTTTCGGCCAGACGCTCCACAGTACGCTGCAAAAATTCTATGAACGTATGCAGGAGTTGAATGCGGTGAAGCAAGCTTCGTTATTCGACACGGGCGGGAGTGCGACAGTAGCGAGTTCAGCCGGGCTTAAAGTGCCTTCGCGTGATGAGCTTTTCGCCCTCTATACTGCCAGTTGGATCGAAGACTGGTATGATACTCCTAAGCAGAAAGAACAGTATTTTGCTGATGGAAAGAAAATCCTCGCCGATTTCTATGAGCGCAACGCAGCCGCTGGCTGGCGTATTCCAGCGCGCTTGGAAGGCTGGTTCAAGATTAGTGTAGAATCATACCTCGTGCATGGCCGTATCGACCGTATCGATGTTTTGCCTGATAAAACGCTTGAAATAATCGATTACAAAACCGGCAACCCCAAAGACAAGCTCTCGGCCGAAGATAAAGAGCAGCTCCTGCTGTACCAGTTAGCTGTGCAAACACTCCCAGAATACACGTTTTTAGGAACCCCAAAAATGCTTACCTATTATTATCTCAATAATAATAGCACAGTGTCGTTTTTGGGTACTGGCGAAGAAATAACCAAACTCAAAGATCGTATCGTCGCCTGCATCAAGCGCATCGAAACCGGCGATTTCACTGCCACGCCGAGTCCCTTTGTGTGCGACCATTGCGATTTTCGCTCGATTTGTGATTTTAGAGCCCGCTAACTACTATGTTCCAACCTTTGCAATCGCTTTTGCATGAACGGGCGGCCGCTTCGCCTGTTTTGGCGCAGGTTGCCGACGTAATGGTAGCCGAAAACGCCCATCATGCCCTCATTGAGTTTTTTGGCGAAGTAATGGCGGCGTATTCCGAAGTCGTCGGTTTTAGGAATGGGGTGCTTATGATTGCGGTCAGTTCGCCGGTTGTAGGAAGTGAAATCAAGCTTTCGGAAGCGGATTTTCTCCTGCATCTTAAAAAGAAGCTTGGTCGCGACATGGTGAAACGCATTCGTTACGTTATACGCAAAGAATCTTGATTTCGGTGTATGAAGAAGTTCTTTATCCTTATTAGCATCGCTATCCTTATTGCCGGCTCGTCGTTTGCACTGGTGATTTATTTCCTTAATCCGGACGATATGGGTTTTGTAGCATTCCTATTGCTCTATATAACTCTGTTTACGGCCATTATGGGCATGGGCTTTTTAGCGAGCCTGTTAATCCGCCATCTGGCTGTGCGCGATGAGCGCATCCTTATGCGACATATGGGACGAGCGCTGCATCAAGGAATCGTAATTGGAATTTTGGCGGTAATTAGCGCACTTCTAGTGCAGTTTAGGGTCATGGCGTGGTGGGGTGTATTCCTGGTCATTAGCCTTGGCATGCTGCTTGAAGGTATGATATACAGCAAACGTAGTCTTCATCGTCATGAATATGTTCGAAACTCTCTTCGGTAAGTTCCGTAAAGACATCGGTATCGATTTGGGCACGGCGAATACGCTTATTTACGTCAAAGGGCGCGGTATTGTGATTAACGAACCGAGTATCGTAGCTCTCAATAACCGCACTGAGCAGATTTTGGCTGTGGGCAGCGAAGCAAAACACATGCTTGGTAAAACACCGCAACACCTCACCACCACCCGTCCGCTCACCAACGGCATCATTTCGGATTTCGAGGTGGCCGAAAAAATGCTCCGGTATTTTCTCGATAAAGTATACGAAGAAGAAGGGGTCTCGTTTTTTTCACGGCCGAAAGTCATTATCGGTGCGCCGGTTGATATTACCGAAGTAGAGCGCAAAGCTATCGCTGATGCCGTTAAAAGCGCGGGTGCCCGCGAAGTGTGGATTGTTGAAGAGCCGATGGCTGCAGCCATCGGCGCGCGTTTGCCGGCCACCGAACCGGTCGGTAGTATGATCGTCGAGATGGGCGGCGGCACCACCGAAATTGCTGTTATTTCGCTCGGCGGCATTGCTACCAAAAAGTCCATCAAAATTGCCGGTGATGAGCTTAACCGCAATATCATCCAGTATGCCCGCGACGTTTTCAAGATTCTTGTCGGCGAGCGCCAGGCTGAGGAAATAAAAATCAAGATCGGTTCGGCGGTAGAACTCTCCGAAACACTGGAATTCCCCATGCGCGGCCGCGATTTGGTAACCGGTTTGCCGCGCGAAGTAATTATTACCGATCTTGAAGTGCGCGAAGCTATGTCCAAATCGCTCAAAGTCATTATCGATAACATCAAAGCCATCCTTGAGCTTACGCCGCCTGAACTCGTTGCCGATATTCATGAACGTGGCATAGTGCTTTCGGGTGGAGGGGCGCTCTTGCGCGGTTTAGACGAGCTCATCTCCAAGGCCGTGGAAATCCCCGTACGCGTTGCCGATGATCCGCTCACGTCCGTTGTGCGCGGTACGGGCATCTTGCTCGACGAGCCACAACTTCTCGAAGAACTTGCCGTCTGGCCGGCTAAAGCCGGTGGTTAATCATTGGTATGAATATTTCATTCCGCCCCCGGCATCTCATTATTACAGCTTTGGGAGTAGCGGTCGTGGCCGGGGGAGTGTACGCGGGGATTTTTAGAAAAATATATGATTACGCTGGCAGTGCGCTTGGCACTTTTTTGGTTCCTTGGCGTTCGTTTAGCGTAAAAATGGAGAATGAGAATCGTTTCTTCCAGAACCGTTCGGAATTTTTTGCTGCCTATCGTCAGTGTGTCGAAACGCTCACTGATAGTGCTGCTCTTGAGGCGCGTCTCGAACTTGTTATGGCTGAAAACCAACGTCTGCGCGAACAATTATCATTTCAAACTGGCAACGAGCGGCGGCTTGTGCTAGCTGATGTTGTTGGTACCGAACAGAGCGGTAACGAGCAAATCATCATCATTAATCGCGGCACGAGCGATGGGGCAATCGTCGGTGTGCCTATTATCGTCGGCAAAGGAACGGTAGTAGGAAAAATCATCCGTGTAGAAAATAATCAATCATTCGCCCGGCTTATTCTTGACCCGAAAAGCCGCCTGGAGGCTACTGTTATAAACGAAGATCGCACGCTCGGCATTGTTGAGGGAGGTTTCGGTGTCAGCTTGCGCATGATGTTTGTGCCGCGTAACGAGAATATTCTCGTTAACCAGGCCATTGTTACCTCGGGGCGTGATCAACTCATTCCGCGCGGGCTCTTTATTGGCACGGTAACAGCGGTTGAAAATGAAGCCTATCAAGGGTTTCAGCGCATCACTCTTTCTCCGGGCACAGATCTTACTAAGTTGACTGAAGTCAGTCTCGTTCTCCCTTCTCAATCTCCTTAATCATATGGTGTTGAGGCGGATTTTAGGTAGCATTTTTGCGCTCGGAGTCGGCGTTGTTATGGTTGTGTTCGAGGCTATGCTGCACGCCCTTAACATGCCCTGGCTTGCCAGCGTGCATATCGTATTGGTGGGGCTAGCCGTTTTGGCTGCACCTCCGTCTGTTTTGCGTATTGAAACGCTCATCACCGCTTTGCTTTTGTCGGAAAGTCTCACAGTGCTGCCTTTTGGCATCCTATCATTCATGTATCTGTTGGTATGGGGGGTGGTCGGTTTTTTATGGCGCGTAGCCTTTACGGATACTACCTGGCGCACTATAGTGGTAAGTACGATGGCCACATTGGGTATGTGGTACACCGTTCTCGTATCATATCGTTTTATAGAAACTATCGCGCACGTAGCAACCCCCCGCATCTCCTTGTCTCCAAGTCGGATGGTGGTGGATGCGGGTGTTTGTCTTGTTTTCGCCCTTTTGGTCTATGGCTTGCGCAAGTTATTTCTTAAGATCAAACCTGCCCGCCGGCCGATAATTGTGTCGTAAACGTATGTTGAAGTGGCTCAATTCCTGGTTTGGTACTAAGCGTGAGCATTCTGTTGATTGGGTGGAAACTTCTTTCGATCTTGAAACGCTAGTTCCCATCGACAAAAATGCTCCGCCCCGATCATCTTGGTATGTAGGCAACCTTATTACCCCGCGTCGCCGCCGCTGGTTTTTAAGCATTCTTTTTTTTGGCCTCACGGTATTAGGCGGACGTGTCTTTCAGCTCCAGGTCGTCCGCGGCGCAGAACTTTCACTTCAGGCTGAACGTAATCGCGTTCGTGTGATCCCAATCGTCGCAGAACGTGGTGTGGTATATGACCGTTTCGGTTTGGAGCTCACCCATAACGTGCCCAGTTTTTCGCTGAGTATCGTGCCGCAAGGCCTTCCTAACGTACGCACACAAGCGGCTGAACGTGCGGCTCTTATCGAACGTATTGCTGCGGTGGCCGAGGTGCCAATCGAGGAGGTGCATAAACGTTTGGAACGTGCACGCGCAGCGAGTTACCAGTCGCTTACTATCAAAGAAAACTTGAGCTACGAAACCGCACTCAGCCTTTACCTGCAAAATGATGATTTCCCGGGCATGGTCATTGAGACCGGTGTTAAACGCTGGTACGGGTTAGTAACGCCCAAAATTACGCGGCCTAATGTCCTCAGCGTCCTCTCAACCACCACGACACCGGTTACACCGTCTACCACGAGCCCACTTCCCTCCAGCATGTCACATCTGCTTGGTTATCTGGGCAAAGTAACCGATGAAGAATGGGAAACGCTCAAAGATCAGGGTTATCTGCAAACGGATGCGCTTGGAAAGAGCGGTTTGGAACGCAGTTATGAATCGGTCTTGCGTGGTGCTTATGGAAAAAAAACCATCGAAATCGACGCACTCGACCGTGAGCAACGCGTGGTTTCGGTTGAAGCGCCAGTACCGGGAAATAATCTTTTTTTGACGATAGATCTTGAGGCGCAACGCGTGCTTGAAGAAGCTGTGCAAAGAACGCTCGAAAAAAACAAAAAAACGCGCGCTGCGGCCATTGCTCTTAATCCAAATACCGGCGCGATTTATGCGCTCGTGAGCTATCCATCGTTCAATAACAATGATTTTTCTGGTGGTATTTCAGCGGTGCGCTACAAAGAATATCTTGATAATCCTGACCATCCGCTCTTCAATCGTGCAATCGGCGGCGCTTATCCGCCCGGCTCAACTCTTAAACCGGTGGTTGCTGCTGCTGCGTTTGAAGAGGGGATTATCAATTCGCGTACATCGTTTCTTAGTACTGGCGGTCTAAAAACCGGCGATCGCTTTTTTCCGGATTGGAAAGCGGGTGGCCATGGCATTACGAATGTCACCAAAGCATTGGCCTGGTCGGTCAATACGTTTTTTTACTACGTTGGCGGTGGTTACGAAGATTTCAAAGGCGTTGGAATCCGTACGCTGGCCACCTACCTTACCCGCTTCGGCTTAGGTGCCAAGACCGGGCTTGATATTCCAGGTGAGCAAACCGGTTATGTTCCTACGCCCGACGCCAAAAAAGAGCGGACCGGTCAAGATTGGTATGTGGGCGATACGTATAATGTTTCTATTGGCCAGGGTGACACTATCGTTTCTCCGTTGCACGTTGCCGTTTGGACGGCAGCTTTCGCCAATGGCGGAAAAAAAATCCAACCACATCTGGTTGAGACCATCGTTAATCCGGTAACCAAAGAAAAAAAGACGCAAAGCCCGTCTACCACACCTATCGGCCTTAGCACTGATGCTGTGTCTATCGTACGCCAGGGGATGCGTGAGTGCGTTACCTACGGCAGCTGCAATTTGCTGCGCAATCTTCCGTTCACGAGCGGCGGAAAAACTGGTACTGCGCAGTGGAACCGCAACAAAGATACCCATGCCTGGTTCACGTCGTTTGCCCCGTATAACAGTCCGCAGATTGTCGTTACCGTTATTGTAGAAGAGGGCGGGGAGGGTTCGGTGGCAGCACAGCCCGTAGCCCGTGATTTCTTGGATTGGTGGGGGAAGAAATACCTGTACCAGAACCGTTGACAACACCTTCAGTACCCTCTATCATGGGGCTGTGTTATACTTATCCTTAGTCGTCAGTATCCAATCTGACGCTTTCTTAGTCTTAGTTCTAAACCATTGCGTATGAATGACGCAGTGCAGTACCTTTCGGCCGAAAGTCTCGCTTCCCTCAAAGAGGAATACACTACGCTGCGCGAAGTGACCATTCCGGAAATCGCGAAACGCATCGATGACGCCAAGCAGCAAGGGGATTTATCCGAAAACGCCGAATACCATCAGGCGCGCGAAGACATGTCCTGGGCGCAGGGCCGCCTTCAGGAACTCGAAGAGATCATCTCCAATTCCCAGATCATCACCAAGAAAAATACCAGCGCCGTACAAATCGGCAGCAAAGTGATTATTCGCGGCGCTGACAAGCGTGAACGCGAATACACCATCGTCGGCGCGCAAGAAGTGAACCCGGCCAAAGGACTCATCTCCAACGAATCGCCCATCGGCCAGGCCCTCATTGGCCGTGAAGAAGGAGAATCGGTTGAGGTCAACGCTCCCTCAGGTAAAGTTTCGTACAAGATCGTCAAAGTCCAGCAGTAAGAGCGAGGCGCGCCGGAGGATGTAAAATCCCACGGCGCGTTTTTTGTTTAAGTAGGGGAATGCTGATTGACTTTTCCCTCTTTTTTAGTACACTTTACTCATACTTATCCTCTTTATTATGGCTTCCGTGCCTCCCTCACCCGAATCCGAAAAAACAACCGTTCCGCCCCGCGAAGATGCGGTGCGTCTGGAGCATCTCAACACCTTTAAAGAAATGGGCATCGAACCGTTTCCGTCTACAGCGCATCGTACGCACACTTTAGCCGAAGCGCGCGCGGCAGAGCAGGGGAGTGCTGTGACAGTTATAGGCCGCTTGGTGGGAATGCGTACTATGGGACGCCTGTGCTTTGCCCACCTCAAGGATTTTTCCAGCAAACTGCAGCTGGCAGTTTCCGAACAAGAAATCGGCAAAGAGGCTTTCCGTTTATTTACCAAAACGTTTGATGTCGGTGATTTTTTAGAAGTGGATGGCGAGATGTTTACAACGCATAAAGGTGAAATCAGTGTGCGCGTAAAAGCATTCCGTTTGCGGGGCAAAGCGCTTCTGCCCATGCCAGAAAAATGGCATGGACTGCAGAATGTCGAATCTCGCTACCGCCAGCGCTACCTCGACCTCATGAGCAATGAGGAGTCGATGCGCGTTGCGGTATTGCGCAGCGTTTTAGTGCGCGAAATACGGAATTTTTTCGACAGCAAAGGTTTTTTCGAAGTGGAGACACCGGTTTTGCAAACCCTGTATGGCGGTGCTAACGCTCAACCGTTTGTTACGCACCACGAAGCGCTCGATATGCGTCTTTACTTGCGCATCGCACCCGAACTGTATCTAAAACGCCTCATTGTTGGCGGTTTTGAAAAAGTATACGAAGTGGCTAAATGCTTCCGGAACGAAGGCATCGACCACAACCACAATCCTGAATTCACACAGATCGAGTATTATTGGGCCTATGCCGATTATCGTGATTCCATGAAGCTCGTTGAGGAACTATTGCCGCGCCTTATTATAGCTGCAGGACTTCCGCTTGTGTTTACTCATGCCGATGGAAAAGAAGTTAATTTTACGCCGCCCTACCCGGTAAAAACCATGCGCGAACTTATTGTGGAATACGCTAAGCTCGATATCGAAGATTTCCCCGATCAGAAATCCCTTTTTGCCGAAGCAAAAAAACGCGGTGTCGAAGTTGAGGCGTTTGACGGCCGGGGAAAAATCATTGATGAAATCTATAAAAAATTCGCGCGTCCGTTCATAGTTAACCCACTCTTTGTCACCGACCATCCAGTTGAGCTCTCGCCGCTTGCCAAACGCAAGATAGACGATCCGCGCTACACTGAGCGTTTTCAACTCCTGTGCGTTGGTGGAAACGAACTCTGTAATGCTTTTTCGGAACTTAATGATCCGATCGACCAGGAAGAACGGTTTAAAGAGCAGGAACGCCTCAAACTCGAAGGCGATACGGAAGGAATGCCGCATGACGAGGATTATGTCACTGCGCTTAAACACGGTCTGCCACCCACGACCGGTTTAGGCATGGGCATCGATCGTTTGGTTAAGCTTCTTGTTGGTGCGCCGAATTTAAAAGAAGTCATTCTTTTTCCTACGCTCCGTCCCGAACAAGGGGTGGAAAATCAAAAAACCTGAGGATCGCTCAGGTAAAAAAGAACGTGGAACCAACCGACGGTTAGTCGTCGTTTGAGCCGCTACTTGAATCACCCCCCGAATCATTCTTTGGCCTGATGGGCGGAGAGGGTCGTGGCGGCGGCGGGGGCGAGGGCAGCAATTGTCCGGCCACTTTCTGCACCATGATTCCGCCCACTCCGCCAACGGGAACTATGGTTGGTGGCGCAGCCGGCGGATCGGAGCAACCGCCCCCTCCTTCAGGGCCATCCACTCCTCCTAGGAGGAGGGCAGTAAACACAAGCGCAAAACCCTTGTAGCCAGACGTAAGCTTCCTTCTCATGATTGACCTCGTCCCCATAATGAGGTTGCGATAAGTATACGGTAAAAGGGGATTATTTTCCATTGGCTGTTTGTGTGGATATTCTTAATTGTATGAAAAAGGTGATGGCTTTTGGCACGTTCGATTTACTTCATCCCGGCCATGTACATTTTCTTAGCCAGGCCAAAAAGCACGGCGATTATTTGGTTGTTGTCATTGCGCGCGATGAGACCGTGATGCGTGTAAAAGGACGAACGAGCGTGTACGGAGAGCAGGATCGTCAAAAAAATGTTTTGGCGCTCAACATCGCAGACAAAGTTATTTTAGGCAATCTTGGTGACAAATTTCAGGTCATCCGAGACGAAGCGCCGGATGTCATCGTTTTGGGGTATGACCAAAAAAGTATTGTTGAGAATCTCGAAGAAAAAGTTGGAAAAAATATAAAAATCGTGCGTCTAGGGTCATTACGACCAGAAATTTATAAAAGTTCTAAGCTACGCGAAAAAAGCGTGCCGTAAACGAAAGACCCGGTTCTGTAAACCGGGTCTGTTTATGTTCTCCTTCAACGTCCTATCGGTGAAAAGAGGGATCGAGAGCGTTCGCGCCGCCGCCGCAGGTCTTGTTTCCGTCGGCTCCGACGCACTGCGGACACCAGGCATTAGTGCACTCAGCGCTCGTCTTACACGACGCTCCACACCGCTTTGCCTTGTCGGCACAGGCGTTAGGCACCGCGAGCGATGCGGACTTTTGAAAGTAGGGGAGCGAAAGGTGTGTAATCAAGAAAAGAACAAGGACGGTCAATCCAAGCACGATCATTTTTTTCACGGTAATTCTCCTTAAGCGAGGCTTCTCGCCTCAATGTTAGCCAGGCCAGCTTATCTGCCTTTACCCATATTGTCAATAATATCACGGGATAAATATAGTGTTCCCCACACAATTCAAAAAGCCGCTTTTTGGGCGGCTTTGGGAAAGTATCAAGGTTACGTCTCGGATGGTGCTTCTTGGTTGCGTGGGCGCCGCAGAAGCGTAGTGCCAAGCCACACCGCCGTGGAAATCAGGGCGATGCCAAAAAATAGGCGGGGTGTCCAGTAAAAGAGACCCCCGAGACTTCCGAAACTTACGATGCGAGAAAGTATTTTTCGCATGGGGACCTCCTTACCTCCATGGAATCACGGCCTTAGGATCGTGGCAAGATAGAAGGGGATAGAGGGCTGAAAAGCTTTTGACTCAGCCAAAGCGGCGGGGTATACTGTAGGAACTTTAGAATCCTTTATGACCTTACCTAAGATCCTCATTGCCACCACTAACCAGGGTAAATTCAGCGAATTAGCCTCGCATTTTTCGGATGCACCTTTTGAGTTTGTGAGCCTCAAGGATGTGGGTCTTGAAACATTCGATGTACCGGAGCCTTTCAACACTACATGGGAAAACGCGTTGCACAAGGCGCGCTTTTTCGCGGAAAAATCCGGGCTCCTTACTATCTCTGAAGACACGGCCTTTTACGTCAATTATTTGGGTGGCGTACCGGGTGTGCATGCCAAGCGCTACGGTGCGAACGACGCGGAGCGTATGGCCAAAGTGCTAGCTGGCTTGGAAGGTGTGCCCGAAGAACAGCGGACTGCATACTTTGAAGCGCATGCTTGCCTCTTCAATCCCGAGACGAATTCCTTTACCTTATTTGTTGGGCGCATCGACGGACTGATCCCAGTTTCTACGCAAGGAACTATCCGTGAAGGGATGAGTTATGACAGCCTTTTTTTCTACCCGCCGCTCAACAAGTGTTTGGCCGAAGTATCTATTGCCGAAAAAAACGCCGTGAGCCACCGTGGCCAACTCGCTCGCCAAATCAAGATATTTCTTTTGCGCCAGTACTCCTTCAAGCAGATCGTTTGTCCGGTGGCGCTTATCGTTAAAGATCGCAAACTATTCCTTAACAAACGGCGTGATACTAACGAAAAAATGAACAATAAATGGGAGTTTCCGGGTGGGGGAGTTGATAATGGTGAAGAGGTGCTCGACTGCTTGCGTCGCGAGGCTAAAGAAGAAACGGGTTTTGATATCAACGTTATCGCTCCTTTGCCTAAAGTGTATACCGTTTCTGGTAATGTCGGTACGACTGATCCGTATCAAGTGTTCCTTGTGCCGCATGTGGCCGAGATTATTGGCGGGGAGCTCAAACTGGCCGAAGAAGAATCCGCTGGTCATGGTTGGTTTACACTCAATGAAGCTTTGGAGCTCGATCTTTTGCCGCTTAACAAAACCGCTCTGCGCGAACATCGCGCCTGGCTTTCCACCTATATCGATTAAGTATGCTCGACATTAAATTCATTCGTGAGAATAAAGAATCGGTTGCCCAAAAAAGTAAGGAGAAGGGGAGTAAGGTGGATATTGATGCAGTGCTTGCGCTCGACGAAGAGCGTCGCCAGATCGTTACCGAGTTTGATAAGTTGCAGGAAGAACGCAATCGTTTGGCTAAAGAGATGGGCCAGGGCGGCAAACCGAGCCCCGAGGTTCTCGCCAAAGGCAAAGAGCTCAAACAGACTGTTGCTGAAGTAGAAAAGAAACTTCAAGATGTTGAAGCTCGTTTCAGCACACTCCTTAAACAGGTACCTAACATGCCAACAGAAGATACGCCTGTTGGCGCGAGCGAAGACGACAATAAACTCGAATATGTCTGGGGAGAGAAACCGGTATTTGATTTTCCGGTTAAAAATCACGCTGAGATTGCTACAGCACGCGGCTGGATCGACAAAGAGCGTGCTGGGAAGGTGACCGGGGCGCGTTTTGCATATCTCAAAGGAGACATCGTGCGTTTGCAGTTCGCGCTTATCCAATTCATTTTCGATACTCTAGGGAGTGAAGATAAAATCAAAGAGATTGCCGCTCAATTTAATGTGGGCGACGTTTCAACCAAACCTTTTACGCCTATCTTGCCGCCGCTTCTCCTTAAAACCGACATGTACGATGCCATGGATCGCCTAGAGCCCCGCGACGATCGCTATAAGATCGAAGGCGAAGATTTATGGCTCCAGGGTAGCGCGGAGCATGTGCTTGGTTCAATGCACCGCGGTGAAACGTTTGCCGAAACCGAACTTCCGGTACGCTATATCGGTTACGCCACGTCCTTCCGTAAAGAAGCTGGTACGTATGGCAAGGATATGGAGGGTATCATCCGCATGCATCAATTCGATAAGCTGGAGATGGAGAGTTTCAGCGCTCCCGAAGCCGCACTAAAAGAGCATTTTTTGTTCGTTGCCATTCAAGAATACCTGCTGCGCGCACTCGAATTACCGTACCGCAAACTTCTCAAATGCACCTACGACATTGGTAAGCCTAATGCGCGCGGTGTTGATATGGAAGTCTGGCTTCCAGGACAAGAAAAGTACCGCGAAACGCACACAGCCGACTACATGACCGACTATCAGGCTCGACGCCTCGATACCCGCTTCAAATCTGCTACCGGAAAAACTGGCCTCATCCATACGAACGATGCTACGGCGCTTGCTCTTGGCCGTGGCATGGTGGCGATCATGGAAAACTACCAAACCACCGATGCGCACGTGCGCGTGCCGAGCGTTTTAGTTCCCTACCTCAAAACAGAGATTTTATAAGTTAAGCATGAAGGCACCCGAGAATATGCCGGAGGTTTCAAAAAATAAACCTTTTATCTACGGGGTTTATGGCATTATTGTTGTAACACTTCTCGGATTTTTTGCTCTTGTGGTGCGTTCTACGCTGTGGCTCATCAACAATAGCAGTGCTTTTTCACGCCGCGACACGAGCCGTATCAGTTTTGAGCGACTCTACGGCCTCCTTGCTCCGCCTGGAGCCGAAGTAGACGAAAAGTAAGCCTCTAAAATCAGTTATGTATGCTTACCTGGATTGAACTTTCAGCGTCGAATTTTAATTTCAACATTGATCAGTTCCGCCGTCATATCGGTGAAAAGTCTCTCCTCATGCCGGTTATTAAGGCCAACGCATATGGCCATGGGCTCGCAGAAATCGGCACACTAGCTGATAAACACCCGGCGGTAAACAAACTCTGCGTTGCAAGCTTGTCAGAAGCCTTGGATTTGCGGCATTTTGGCATCACTAAACCAATCGTCGTTTTGAGTTATTTTGACCGTGATGAAAACAAAATTCGTGCCGCTATCGAACAAAACATTGCTCTTCCGCTTTTTTCGCGCGAAGAAGGGGAGTATCTGCGCAAAGTAGGGGAGCGTTTAGGGATTACCATCCCTGTACATGTTAAAATTGACACGGGAACAAGCCGTATCGGGGTACGCCACGATGCTATAGAAGAAATTCTTCCCCTTGTACTGCATGCTAAGACTCTGCGCCTCGAGGGCACGTGGACACACTTCGCTTCAAGCGAAGAAAATGAGGAGTTTACGATGGTGCAGCTCGAACGTTTCACTGCGGTTCTGGATAAGTTCGCAGCTGTCGGCGTGAATCCAGGACTTCGGCACGCGGCGTGCACAGCTGCAACCATGCTACTTCCTGTCACGCATCTGGATGCCGTGCGTGTGGGTATTGGAATCTATGGTGTGTATCCCTCGTCCACAACGAAGACCGTGCTACCCCTCAAGCCGGTCTTGAGCTTGCATACACGGCTTATTCAAACCAAAAGGGTGGCAGAAGGTACGGCTGTGGGTTATGGTCAGACGCATGTTTTCAGAAAATCTGGTATACTAGGGGTGCTGCCCGTCGGTTATGCCGACGGTTTTGACCGGCGCTTTTCCAATAAGGGGCTTGTCCTCATTAACGGCAAGCGTTTTCCGGTCCGTGGCCGTGTATGTATGAACCTCACTATGGTCGAACTCACCGGCATGCCGGAGATTCAGGCCGGAGATGAAGTGATCTTGCTTGGTTCAAGCGGTAACGAAACCATAAGTGCCGGTGACTGGGCTGAACTGCAAGGCAACACGTTATCGTACGAAGTAATTTCTCGTCTTGGGGCGCATATTCCGCGCATTATTTCTACGTAAATCCGATCTTTACGGGGCTATGCTCCGCTCTTCCTCACGTATAAAACGAAAAGTTCCCAAACGGCGGCGGTGGCATCAATATTCTGGCGTAGTAACTCATGCCAAACCAAAACCTTTCGCCGCACCTTCGTGGCGCAGTCCGCGGACGAAGTCTTTTTCGCGTTCGCGTTTTTCGGGCAAGAAACTTCTTTCGATGCTCAAGTATACGTTTATAACTTTATTTCTTTTAGCCTGGCTTTTGGTGCCGGTTTATCTGCCGTTTACTCGCCTTTCAGTAGTTTCTGTGGTTGGCGCTGAGGAGAACCAGGCGCTAATGGAACGCATCAGTGAGGCGGCAAAAAGTACAATCACGCCCTCAAATTCCTTATTTCCGAGTAATAGTTACTTTATATTCAACCCCAGCCACACCCAGAACGAATTATCGGAAAAATTCTCTGAGCTTTCGCAGATAACCGTTGAGAAAAAATTTCCCAACAGCTTGGTTATTTCTATTCATCAAAAAACAGAATTATTCTCTTACCTTAGCGGAAAAAATATCCTTTTATTGGATCAAGAGGGGAGTCTTGTACGCACTGAGACCCTAGAGGATTCCCCGTCGCTCACCGCTCTTTCTGCTCTTTTTGAAAATCTTCCTAGCACCTCCACTACGGTCTCCACTACTCCCTCTACAGAAATCGAAAATGTTTTGCGTAAAAATAAGGATTATGTCCGCATGTTACGTGTAAAATTTAAACACCCAGTACTTCTTGACTATCGTTTGGATCGTTACGCAACTTCCACCGCCTCGACAACTTCCTCAACTTCCTCGGCAGCAATTGTTCCGAAAAATGTTTTGGGACGGTTTTCCGAGTGGTTTGATGCCGCGCCAAGGCATTTTGGTGAACTTTTGGGTTGTGCTCTTGATAATGGAGCTTTTCCAAACCGTTTTATTTGTTTGTTTGAGCGCGAACCATGGCTGGTTTTAACTACCTCAGATATGGCAGTGGAAGATGCTGTGCAACTTATTAACAAAGTACGCACGGCCAGTTCGCCACAAGAGTACATCGACATACGATTGCCCGGCCGTATTTATTGGAAGTAGTTGTTAAAGAAAGGGAACCTTCACATCCGTGCCGCTAAAGGCCGGTTTTAAAGGATAAAAAGAATTGAGTATAATAACTCTTATACTCAATTATTATACGGGTTTATGGTATACTTACTGCACTTGAGCTGGGTGTTTATATGTTCTCCTCTTTTCACGTATGATTTGCCTCGAACACTTAGATGATTATCTTCTTCATTTACAAGCCAATAATTTTTCACCTAAGACCGTCTATAATTACGAACGTGATTTACATACCTTTGAAATGTTTTTGGCGCGTGAGCTTAAAAAACCATTCGCATCTTTAATTAAACCGGACCTCATTCGCTTTAAAGCTTATCTGGGATCGATAGACCGTAAAACGGCCCAGGACGCGTTTTCTGAGGGTCGGCTGAGTAGTTACTCAATAAATCGTATTTTGTCTGCCCTGCGGTCGTATATCAAGTTTTTGGATGATATGGGCATACCAGCGCCATTTCCATCGACTGCAGTCAAGCTCCTTAAGACCGAAAAACATCAGCCGCGCGTACCGGAATTTAAGGAATTATTAGCCCTCCTTGAGGCGCCTGAGTACTTAGAATTAGAACCAGTTATTAAAGCGCGTAACCGTGCCATACTAGAAACGTTATTTGCGACTGGCATGCGTATTTCTGAACTTCTTTCGTTAAAAGTGCATCAATTAGACGGTACCGGCCGCATTTACATCATGGGCAAGGGTAAAAAGCAGCGGTTCGTGTACCTCACTCCTCGGGCAATGGATTTCCTAACAAGATACCTCTCTATGCGAGGTAGTGAATCGGAAATGTTATTTGTCCCCTACCGTGGAAAAAACAACAGCGAAAAGAATAAGCACTTGTCGGCAAACTATGTGCAGTATAAAATAAAACGTTACCGCGAGCTCCTGCGTATCAATATTCCGATCAGTGCCCATACGCTGCGCCACAGCTTTGCCACGTTTCTCGCTGAAAAAGGCGCCAATCCAGCAGCCATCCAAATCCTTCTTGGGCATGAGTCGCTTGATACGACGACACGGTACGTACATGCTTCCGACCGTTTTGCTGAAAAAACCCACCACGAGCACCATCCTTTGTTTAAAAATTAACCTTATTCTTAAAAATCATCTATGTTTTCCGAACATGGTCCGCATTTTGAAGCCCCGCCTGCTGCCAAAAAACCGGAGGAACAATCCCCGGCGCTCTCACGGCGCGAGGCGCTCAAAAAAATCGGCAAGGTTGCAGCGGTTGGTGCGGTAGCGGCTGTGGAGCTAAACATGCTCGGCGGGAAACATCGCGAAGATGCACATGAGTCAGTGGCGCAGGCTGAGAAGGCGCATGCTGAAGAAGAGGCTCGTCGCCGATTTGAACGGGTTAACATCACGTCTGCGGCTGCGGTGAGCGGGCTCTTCATGAACTGGGTACGCCGATGCGCTAAAGGTGATAGTTTTGGTCCCACATCGGCAATGCAACTTAATACGGCAGAAGCGCTGCGCCTTGCGAGTTTGCGGACGCTTGGCGGAAAAGAAGGTGCTGAACTTGCCAAGGAAGAGTCTGATTCCATTTACCAATCGCTCGCGTTAGTGCCGCTGCTTATTACTGCATCGGATTTTACCGCGCGTTCCGTAGCCGTGCATCCCGAGAAAATCTTTAAAGAAGCCGAAGATATTATTGAGGGCACAAAGCGTGAAGAACAAAAGCGCCCGCCGCTTGAAGCGAGCCTCACGGAATGGCGCGAGTACCAAGCCGGAGTTGAAGAGCGCCTCATTACTGAAGTCGCAGAATTGAGCGCTCTCTCCACTGCCCTCTCCCCTTTTTTGACCACGTATACATCCTCGGCGGTCGTGAATAAACTCAAGGAGAATATCATGCATCTTACATACGAGCAGTCAATGGCCAAAGAAATGACACGTCGCAAAGAATTTAGTGAATCGCAAGCGGAGGAAGAAGTTTTTGAACGAAGCCGAATTAGAACGCAGGATCTTTTTGATGGAGGTTGGGGTTTTAATAACCTGCAAACTACACTCGCGGCTAATGTGCATGGCGGATTTCTCCTTGGCGACCCGCCGCAGATTTACGGCTTTATGAAACACAAGAAAAACCTGCCACGGCTTGCCAAAGCAGAAGCTTTCGGTTTGGCGAACAGTGAACTTTCAACTCTTGCGCTTACCGCGGTGTGGTTTAAAAAAGCTGGAATACAGCCTAATAAGGAGTTCTTGGCAACGTATTTTAAAGCTCAAGCGCGCGTCTTGGGCGAACTGGCCAAGCTCCCCTACGATGGAGGTAAAAAAGCGCTCAAAGGAACGCTCGAAAAAGTTTTGCGTACCAAAGGAGGGGCTGTTGGCGAATCAATTGCTGAGGGTCTTGATAAAACAGAAATCCCGGCCATCAATCTGAGCATGCGTGATTATGCCGGAAAAAAAGCCGCGCATATCAAACGGCTGAGCACGGTAACGAGCACTGAAGTGCAGCAGGTGCTTGAAAGCCTTCTTAAACGAGCTGAAGAAGGTGTTAAAAAGCAGCCGCTGAATAATTTTTTGACAGAAGTAGGAAACGGTAACTTATCCGGTGCAGCAGGGGCGAACGAGGAATTGAACTTGCCTTTGCCGGAACTTTCCGAAACAGTTTCTATAACGGAAAATCAAGCGAACGAAGACTATGCAGAAATGACTATTGAAGATCCGGAGCTGGAAGAAAAGCTAAATACAGCCTTTGACGAAGGTAGTAAACAGGCCCGGGAAATGACTACACCAAGCACGTCGGCTCGATTGCTCGAATCGTTACCTCAGCGCGAACGCCGTCTGGTTGAAAACTATATGCGCGAACCATCCGGACACTCTGAGGCACGATCCCGGCAAGTGTGGAACGAAGTGAGCAGTGCTGTGACTGACGAAAAAAATCGTACTATCCTCGAAACGATGCTCGGTCTTAAAAAACCGGAATCTGAACATCATTCTGAACAATTCTTGAGCCACTCCGCACAAGAAGTTTTGTGGGCGCTTGGTAGCCAAATTCCCTGTGTAGAAGCCTTAGCAGAAACCGTTAAGGCTGGTGTGGGAAAAGCTTTTGATCTGAAAAAGGGCGAACGTCCTTCGGTGAATAAAATGATGCTCGCGGTGGGAAGTGTGCTCACCTCGGAAGCGGTTATTTCTTCACTGGCGGATAATATTGCAGCGTACCTGTACGGCGAAAAAGTGCTTACTGATATGATGAAAACTGCTTACGGTGACGATGTGATGGAAAAACATCCGGGTTTGGCGGATGCGGTTTATACGGCAACTCTTAAACTTGCCGAGCAGGCCGGGTCGTTGACCAAGTTTGGCAATGGGCCTAACTTTTCTCAGGAACGTTTGGTGGCGAGCGTGGGTGAAGATAAAAAACTCAGCGTCGCGCGCGAGGCGATTCCCTTTAAAGGGTATGACAACAAGTTTGCGAATGTGGCTAATGCAGGCATGCTGGGCGCGGCGCTTATGCTCATTCGTAAAGAGCTTGTTCAGATTGATACAGCCAATAAAAAACGCCCATAACAAAGAAGTGTTAGGGCGTGGCAGCGAAGAGTTCTTGGTGCAGGCGGAGCGCGCCTTTCTTACAGTGGGTAAGGCGGTTATCGCGCTCAAAGGCTTTGTCGAGAAGTGTGATAAGGAAGTGCCACACCAGTCGTTCCTCTGTAGTAAGATGCGGGAGAGAAAGGAGGCATTCTTCGACGATGATTTCGACGAAGAATTCTCCGTGAGAACTTCGCAGCAGGTTGAACAATGCCTGTTCCGCCTCGAAACAATTTAAGCCGTTGGAAAAAATCGTTGTTGAGGGCGTGTGCTGCAGAAGCGACAAAAGAGCGTCGCTGCTTTTTGCTTTTGCCCTCTCCGCCGAACGGAGGGAACTTTCCGCCATTTCTGCGGCAACGCGCGGATGGCAAGTTACTCCGCCCACAGGTGAAAATCGAGCGTCACTTTTCATGATTGCACCTCGCGCATATTTCGGTAACAGTAAAGCGAGCAGTAAAATAAAGCCAGAAAACTGTTGAAAAGTACTGGTCTCCCCTATTTTTATTGACCTTTTAGTGGGCCAGATCTACTCTAGATAATAGAGGGGGTATTAAATCTTTATATCTTATGCATATGACAACACGGCATGCACTACTCCCCATAGCGGCGTTTTTCTGCTTACTTTTAGGGCAGGGTTGCGATCAGCCGATCGACTACCTTCCTTCGGGAGTGCAAACTTCAACACAGCAGTCACCTACGACATCGGGACCTCAAGGACCTTCTACGTCTGTACCAACAACTACGGCCCAGGGCAAGCGGTACCTTTTCCGCTCTCTTGATGAGTGCAGTCGGGCACGGTTTACATGCGAAGCCACCGAGCAGTACTTTGCCGATGCCCAGGGTTGTGGTTGCGAACCAAAAACAGCGTCTGAAGACACATTTTGTGCCGCTGTTTACCAACCAGTATGTGCAGAAATTGAAGTGCAATGCGTCCGTGCGCCGTGTAATAATATCTTTCAGACTTTTGGGAACGAATGCGAGGCTCGCCGTACCGGGTTCAATATCAAACAACTTAAATCAGGTGAATGTCAGCCGTCTCCATCTACCCCTACGACGAGTGCCTCATAAACAGATACGTGGATGAATTGGACTGGAATTACAAAAGCCCTTTCAATGGGGCTTTTGTAATTATGATACCGATCTCGCAGAGGCTTGAGGTGTTCTATAAAAATCATTAACCCATAGAAAACTAGCATGAACCCAAAGAGCGCCGAGTATTTCAAGGTAAGAGAAATGTTCGGCAACACATGTTTAGGTAGAAACTTTATTACGCAATTGTCCGCATGCGGCCGCGATATCTTGCCCTTGCGAGTAACGCACTGTGACGGTGAAATCTTCTTTCATAAGCGTGTCGCGCCAATGTTCGATGCGCTCTGAGGGTGTGCGAGCGAAGACATCGATGTTGTTAACTTCGGCATCCGAGATACTGTTGTACGGGATGAGGTTGATACGGATGTAGGGCAGTTTTTTACCAAGATCGATGAGGGCTGCAAGGTGCCGATCATCGTCGTTAACGCCGCCGAGCATAATGTATTCGAGCCCGAGGAAATGCGTGCGCGTGCCGAATCTTTCATGATACTCGTTCCCCCACTGTACGAGAAAATCCAAGAAGCCCGGCGCGTGCGAGGGCATGATGAATTTGCGACTTTCTTCGATAGCGCTGTGAAGGGAAAGAGCCCAGCGTACAGCCGGAAAATCAGGGTCCGTAAGCATCCGTTTCATACTCGGTACGACACCGGCAGTAGAGACGGTGATTTTGGTGGGACCGAGGTCGGTATTTTTGAGAAGAATATTTATGGCTTCTTTAACGTTGTCGTAGTTGAGAAGCGGTTCGCCCTGGCCCATGAAGACGATGTTGGCAACGCGGGCGCCTTCGGGGGTAAGCATGCGCTGCGCCAGGCGGTACTGATCGACGATTTCTTGCGCCGACAGATTGCGCTTGAAGCCTTGCTTGCCGGTGGCGCAAAACGCGCATTTCATGGGGCAGCCAGCCTGGCACGAAACGCAGATAGTATAGCGATCCGGAGCGAGCTCGTCACTCTCCCCCACGCGCTTAAGATGCGCCTCCTGCTTTTTGGTTGGCCTGCCCATGATAACGAGCTCTACGTACTGGCCATCGGCGAGTTTAAGAAGCGCTTTGCGGGTATTGTCGAGATCGCTCTTGAGCATGGTGTGCACATCCACCGCGAGCCAAGGAATGTCTTTGAGCTCTTCGCGCAGTTCAAGTGGCAAGGTAGAGATATCAGAGTAACTCGAGAGAGACGTGTCAAACCAAGCCGTATGCACTTGCTTGGTGCGAAAGGCCGGAAGGTTTTTGAGAATGGTGGCGAGGCGTTGGTCGGAAGCCATACTTATTCGATAAATCCACCGGCCTGGAGTTTCCAGAGATCGGCATAGAGACCGCCTCGTTTGGTGAGATCGGCGTGGGTGCCGTCTTCGAGAAGTTTACCGTTTTTGAGGACAACGATACGGTCCATCTGCATGATGGTTGAGAGGCGGTGTGCAATGACGATAACGGTTTTACCGTCCATGACGTGATCGAGGGCGTCTTGGATAAGGTGTTCGGATTCGGAATCGAGGCTCGACGTTGCTTCGTCGAGAACGAGGATTGGGGCGTTGCGCAGAATCGCACGAGCGATAGCGATGCGCTGGCGTTCGCCACCTGAAAGTTTGAGGCCCCGCTCCCCTGCTACGGTAGAATATCCATCCGGAAGACGCGTAATAAATTCGTGGCAATGCGCGGCTTTGGCAGCAGCGATCACTTCGTCGTCGGAGGCATTCGGACGTCCGTAGCGAATATTCTCCATGATGGTGCGATGGAAGAGTACCGGATCTTGAGGTACCAGGCTCACCATGTTCCAGAGGCTTTCCTGCGTGACGTCTTTTATATCCTGACCATCAATGATGATCGAGCCGTCATTAATATCGTACATGCGGAGTAAGAGTTTGATAAGGGTGCTTTTGCCCGAGCCGCTCGGTCCGACGAGTGCTACTTTCTCTCCTGGTTTGATGTCGAGTGAGAGGTTTTCGAACATGCTGCGTTTGCCGCTATAGTTGAACGTCACGTTCTTAAACTGTACACTGCCCTGCGTAACTGACAAAGCGCCGGCGTTCGGTGCATCCTGGATTTCGTACGGGGTGAGCATGACGGCCGTCATTTCGCTCGCATCGGCCATAGCTTCGCTGAGGCGACGGATAACGCGACCAAAACCCCAAATTTCATTGACGAGGGTGATGACGTAGGCTTGGATAAGCACGAAATCACCAGTCGTGAGCCTCCCCTCTTGCCAGAGGCGGATAGCGCCGTAGAAAATGCCCAGTTCGAGCCCGATGACGAGGAGTCCTTGAACAGCTTCAAACACGCTGTTCAAATCCCAGCGGATACGCTGCAAGTTGCGCGCTTTGATGAGGAGGCCCTTGAAGGTGTCGGTTTCATGGCGTAACCCGTTAAATAGTTTGACGTTGGCATTGTTCGTGACCGTATCGGCCAAGTGACCGGAGACTTTTGAATCGGCTTCGTTATGGGCAATGTCGTAGCGCGACTTGAGGCGGCTGAGCCACCAGTTAATAGCAAGAAAGACCACGACCCAGACCACGATAACTACACCGAGAACAGCAGCGCGACGGCTGAGTACTACACTGACCATAATAATATTCACGAGAAGCGGGATGAGCGTGAAGAACATTTGGTCCATGATGAGACTGAACGCGCCGACGAACCGGTTCACGCGCTTGACGAGCGAACCGACGAAATTATTGTTAAAAAAGGCAAAGGAATGCCGGTGTAATACCGAAAAACAGGTGACGTAAAGATCCACTGTAATACCGGTTTCGAGCCGGGTGCTGAGGATATCGACGATACGCTGGATGAGCCAGTTGGCCAGCGAAATAACGCCGATAATGACGAGAATGTGTACCAAAACATCGCGGGCAGCAGCCAGAGACAGACCCGGCTCAGCTAAAACATCAAAGAACTTCTTATAGTAAAGGGCGGGAATATTGCGTGAAATTGTGCCTAACGTTACAGCAGCAATAAGCCCAGCCATGCCAAGACGGTAAGCTTTGATGTGTTTGAGATATGTGAGTGCTGTTTGTTTGATGGTGGCGTGCTGCATACAACGTCTCCACTACATAAAAATTCCTGGGTTAGGAACAGCTCAGTCTAGCATTTTAGAAGAGAAATGTCAACTTTGAACCTTGTTTTAGCCTATTCCATGATATGATTGACTACATGGCGATACTGTGCTAGAAGACCAAATGGGAAAAATTCCTCAAGGAACGGAGGGTCTATGCGCCACGCACGCATTCTCTACGCTTTTTTGGGTTTCTGCGGGCTTACACAGCTTAATTGTGGTCCTGCCGACACGTTTTCTTCTGCTGCGCCCGCAGATAACTTTGAAACCCTTTTTAGGAGTCCGTCGCTCGTAACGGCGCGCGGTCATGTGCGAAGCTTTACCGGCTTCCGTGGCAATGACGTAATTACCGGCGACGAGATCATCAAGGAGGTTCTTACGTTTTACGATCCGACCGATGCCTCACCGGCAGCACTGGATCGGCTCGTAGCGTACTGGGATAAGTTTACCCGCTTCGAAGCGAGCTACGGAGTCGGGCCAGGCGATATCGAAGTGCTTAACGGTATGCCGACCATCCTCTACCTCATGAAGGTCGCGCATACGCTTAAGGTGTATGGTAGCGGGGAAATTCCCTGGGCTCTTGAGAGTATCTCGGACCAAGCATTTGCCTGGTATTTTTGGGAGATGCTGATCTCTCGCTGGCTGCTGCACGAAAGTGAAGTTCCAAAAATTCCTGTCGGCTTTCCGACGTTTGTGAGCGGATTTATGCTCGGGGATGAGGTGTATGCCAAGGATCTGCGCGTCAAGTTTGCCAACCTTATCACCAGCTGGCGCATCTGCCGCAACCTTCTTCGTCAACCACCGCCTGGGTCCAAACGGGCTGCAACGAGTGAAGAATTCGCAGCTCACATCATCCAGTGGGTAAAGAATAATCTCGCATACAGTGTAGCGCGTACAAGCCAAGAAGTGGATCTAGTCAACGCCTCAAACAACATTGATACCATCATCACATCCCACGAAAGCGGTGCGAGAGACAAGATGATGGCAACCTCGATTCAGTATCTTCTGGGCGCCGCGGGTATTCCGGTAGTAAAGTTCTTTAAGGAAGAAGATGTGCTCCAGCTCGACATGCATCTTTACATGCCGGGTGCGGAGCGCTACATTCTCCCCGCCGCTGTGTCCCGCTTTCCGGCTCTTCCGAGCCGTTACGCGCTTATGCCGCTGTGGGTAATCGCAGAGGGCTCTACACAGCCGACCCCGTATCTGGTGCGGTATCTGGGACCAAGCTCGACGCTCTGGAAAACCATAGTCACCGGGGTTCGTTACCCCAAGATTGAAGATAGCTACCTGACTGTGTGGTTCACAGACATCGTCATGGAACCGCGTATTACATCCACCGAGGTCGAGAAATTGCGTGCGGAGTTCCCTTCCTTTAATCTCATGGTCAATGATGACTTCCACCTGCGCTCTGGCCATGTTACCCTGAAAACAGCGTTTGAGCTTGGGGAGCCTTCCGCCAAGCTTTGGTAAAAAAATTTTGAGCCCTGCCTAATCCGCAGGGTTTTATCATTTCAGTTCAAGGTGCATAAACAAAACAACGACCTTACAGCCGTTATTTTGCGTTTGTACCGCCAAGGGGAATCGAACCCCTATTACTGCCGTGAGAGGGCAATGTCCTAGCCGTTAGACGATGGCGGCGTGTTCATAGGACGTAGCCTAGAGTAGTAAAAAAGAGGCCCGTCGTCAAGTTTAATTCGGGCCGGATTTGCGCTCCGGAGCAAAACCAAGGTACTCAAGCGTGAAACGCATGATGTCGCGGAATACCGGACCAGTAGTGGTCTCGGCATAGAGGGCGGTACTTGTATTGCTCACGTTGCCGTATTTGATAAGCAATACGACCCGAGGAGTGCTCGCGGGTGCAAAGCCGACGATGGTGTGGTTGGTTGGTCCGGTATTCACGTCGAAATAGCCACCTTCCGGGTTGGCGATTTGGGCTGTACCGGTTTTGCCGGCCACGTAGTACTGCTCGAGGCGCGTGGTTTTTTTGTATGAGTCGAGCGTGGCGACGAGCATGCCGGTCGTGATTTTGGCGGCGCGCTCCGAAAGGACGGTATCCACTACTTCAGGCGTAGATTTTTCCACTTCACCAGCTTTATTTCTCCATTCTTCCACAATCAGCGGACGCATAAGCTTGCCTCCGTTCGCAATTGTGCTATAGGCCAAAGCAATCTGGAGCGGAGTAGCCGTCATACCTTGACCAAACGAAGTGTACGCAGCATTAGCAATATCGCGCTTGCCAAACGTCGGCAAAAGGCCGGCCGCCTCCGTATTAAGGGTAATACCTGTTTTTTCGCCGAAACCGAACTTATCGAGGTAGGTTTTAAAACGCGTCGGCGTGAGTTGTTCTGCCACCCAAATAGCCCCGGTATTGATGGATTTTTGCAAGACCTCCGTCATGGTAACACGACCATAGCAGCGCAGGTTAGCATTGTAGATAGTGAAGGGTCCAAACGTACGCTTGCACGGGTCGGTAATGGCGGTTTCCGGGGTAACGAGACCGCTGTCGAGCGCACTCGCCATGGTAACGGTTTTCATGACCGAACCAGGTTCGTAGGGAATGAAGACGTTCTGATTGTTGAAGAAAGCAGTGCTTGATGTTTTGCCGTAATCATTAGGGTCGAAATCCGGAAAACTGCACATGGCCATAATTTTGCCCGTAGTGGGATCCATCATAATAAGCGAGGCGTCGAGCGCTCCCCACCCCCGCATCCCCTGCTCAAGGCGTTTACAGGCCTCAAACTGGAGCGTGCGGTCGATAGTGAGAACCACGTCCGTACCATGTTCGGCCGGGACCACGGTGCGCCCAGCAAGCGTGATCCAGATTCCACCCGCGCTTTTTTCACCGGCAACAAATCCAGGTTTACCGCCTAATTTATCTTGCCAGTATCCTTCGATGCCGTAACGGCCTTGGCACACCCCTCGCTCATCACGCGCGCAAAAACCAATTACTGCGGCTGCAAAACGCCCTTCTGGATAAAAGCGGTAGTCTTGGGGAGCCGTAAAAATACCCGATATTTTGGCGCGTACGATGGTGTCGGCAACTTCACTAGAAACTTTATGCGCAATGTTCTGGTAGCCCAAATCACGGCGACTCAAACGCATTCCTAGTTCGCGTTCACGCTCGGCCGAGAAGCCCAGCTGTTTGCGCAAAAATGCCGTAGTAGAAACAACATCCGAAGGGTTCATGATGCGCGGAGAGGCATAGACCTCGTAATATTCGCGGTTGATGGCAATAGGAAAACGTTCGCCACTGCGGACATCTTGGGCAAAAATACGACCTCGATCGGCATGGATTTTTTTGTATAGTTCGTGCGAATGAGATGCGAGAGCAGCGTAGACTTCGTGGCGCAAGACTTGAATAACAAAAAGACGGACCGTCAAATAAGCGGCCAGAAGCAAAAAAACCATGGCGAGCGTGCGGATCTCACGGCCTTCTTTGGGGCGAGCGTGCGAACGAGCCAGACCGATAGCTTGAGCGAAAGAGCGGCGGCGACGCATACATGATCAGGAACGAAGAAGTGCGGCGTGCTTAGTAAAAATCTTCTCACGGGCCGCGTGGTATTTTTTTATGCCAGAAAACGGCAAGGCGTGCCGGATGAACCAGCTCGGAAACCAAGAGCTGATACCGCTGCGCAAACCGACGATTTTACGATATCTGCTACCGGGCACATAAATGCCGGTTTTCCCCATAGAAAGCAGCGTAAGCCAGAGATCCCAGTCTTGGAAACGACGCAGGTTTTCATCGAAACCGGGAAAATCAGCGCGGCGAATGAGACTCGTCATGTCGATGTAGTTGCAGCGTTTAAGCATTGTAGCATCAAACGGGCGGCTTGGCATAGCTTTCCAGCCATACTGATAATCGGCGTAGGCATAACTCGCGCGAGGATTTTTCTCCAGCGCTTCAACATAGCGAGCGATAAACGCGGGCGGAGCAAGCGTATCCGCATCCCAAAATAGTACATACTCACCCTTACTCGCTTCAAATCCGGTAGTGCGTGCGACTGCCGCACCGCGGTTAGTGCACGTAATCCATACGCACAAAAGCCCGGCGGCGTTCAGGAGATTTTTTACTTCTTCTCGATCTGCTTCGACGCCATCGGTACTGCCGTCGTTGACAATGATTACTTCGAGCGGGCGATACGCTTGCGCGACAAGCGAACCGAGCGAACGCTTGAGGGCCCGACGGTGGTTAAAAACCGGGATAATTACGCTCACGAGGGGACGCGGCATACTCCCTTTAAGTTTTGAGGCGAGAAATAAGCCCTTCGATTTGGGTTTTCCAACGCAGATTTTCGAGTACACGGGCGCGGCCGGCAGCTCCAAGGGTTTTGGCATATTCCGGCATGGCAAGAAGGTCGACGACGGTGCGAACGACTTCTTTGGGTTGGCGCGGGTCAACCAGAACGCCGGTTTCGAGGTGGCGCACGGCTTCGTCCACTCCCCCACCCCGGCCGGCAACAACTGGCAGACGAGCAGCTGCGGCCTCAATAAAGACCATACCCCATCCATCAACGCTGTCGGCAGTCGGAATGGTGAGTGAAATAAAGATGTCGGATAACGCGTAAAATAACCGCAGACGCTCAGCCGGAACCGAGCCTAAAAAGCGGATTGAGGACTCGACTTTTAATTCGCGAGCGCGGCGCATGAGCTGGTTCTCAAGAGGGCCCGTGCCGATGATGAGCCACACGAGCTGCGGAACCTTAGCCAGAAGCTCAGGCATCATTTCCAAAAAGAAACGATGGCCTTTACTTTCGATGATGCGCCCTACGGTCAGCACGACTTTTTTAGAGGAAAGTCCGAGACGTTCGCGGAAATTTTGTACCGCCTCGGCATCCGGCTCGTTGTCGATAAAGGTGTCGGTTGGGCACGGATGAACGATGAGCGGTGTTGGGAGCGATGGAATTTTTTCACGCAGGCGTGAGGCCGTAAACTGGCTGTTTACAACAAGGTTTCTGGCATCTTTGAGGACAAAGGAAAGTTTGCGGCGTTTTGCTTCTCCGACTACAAGTATGTCGGTACCATGAAGAAAGGCGGTGTAGGGAATTTTAAAAATTTTTTTGATGAACCAGGTAACGTACCCAACGGGTAAAGCATGATGAATAAAGATGTGCTCGATTTTTTCGCGGCGCGCAACGCGGCAGAGCTCAAACGCAAACCAGAGCCAATGCGGCCACATCCATTGGATGAACGGCGCGAAGCGATACACTTTCCACGCATGGCGGCTATCGACGAATTCATCTTGCCCGCCTTGGCGCGGGGCGTACACCACGGTTTCGTGATATTTTGAATACTCTTCGATGAAGTTGGTGATATATGAAGCAATCCCGCCGATTTGGGGAGGATATTCGAGAGTGACGATGAGGGTTTTCATAGGCAGAACGGATATTCGTGATTCAGCGTGGCATGATCTCCTTCACACGGGAACTAAGAGCAGACCATCTTAGAATCCCGGTGAGGCAGAGTAGAATGCCATATACAACCCCTCCTAGACACGGAATAATAACGAGCGGTACGGGCGTGGCAAGAAGAGCTAGCACGGCAAGCCCCATTACTAAACCAGAGAAAACTATCTTACCTGAAACGATATAAAGTGTCTTGTCCGGGGTGTGGATGACCTTGCGGATAAGAATATAACCTGTAATCCAAAGGAGGATATTGCTGAAAATAGCTGTTATAGCCGCTCCTCGGGTGCCAAGAGTAGGGATAAGAAGCGCATTGCCAATAACGCTCGACACCAGAGCTAAACCGTACAACGCGGTTTGGGTGCGCTGTCGGCCGATACCGTTGAGAATGGCACCGTGGGCATACCCGAGAAAACCGGGCAAGAGGCTCCATACCAATACCTTAAAAATCGCCGCGGCGGGCAAAAATTGCGGCACGAAGCGCGCAAAAAACGGCGTGATGACCGCGCTGCCGCCAATAACGATAGGAATCCCGACGAGGAACAAGAAACGATACGACTTGATAATAAGAGCGCTCAACGCCTCATGGGAGCGATGGAACTCGCGAGCGATGAGTGGGAACAAGCTAGCCCCCAAAGCGATAGGGATGAACTGAAAAGCGTATACTGCCTTGTAGGCTCGCGCCCAGTGCCCTCCGTCTTCTTCGGGCAAGAGTTTCTTGATGAAAAAAGCATCTTGATAGGCATACAGCTGCATAAGAAGGCCGCCGACCGCGAAGGGCCAGGCGCGCACGGCAAACTCCCTCAGCACGAGATGCAGGCTCTGCCACGCAGGAAAAACCAAACGCAGGCTATAGCGGGTCTGTACGCACCACCAGGCATACGCAGTATGACCTACGCTAGCCAAAAGTGCCGCTACGATAAGAAAAAGAAACGGCAGGCGGCCTACCAAGGCAATAGCGCCGAAACCAGCTAAAAGCACCTGCCCCAGGGCCACGCCGATAGATTCATAAAAAACGTTCGATTGACTGCGCGCTACAGCGTAAAAGACGGAGCGTACACTGTCGCTTATAACGATGATGGCCGCAAAGACGATGATGCATGCGCTGTCTCCAGGATAATCAAAGATGTAATTAACACCCGTAAGAACCACCCCGGCAACAATGCCTAAAATAACTTTTATCAGAAGAACGATGGATACATCTTCGTCAGGCGGCACTTCGTGCCGAGAGAGTTTTTGGGTGAGCGCAGTGGTAAGACCGCTATCGGCGATGACAGTGAAAATGGCGAGTGACACGAAGATGTGAAAGTAACGGGCTGTTTCCACGGTGCCGATAACCCAGCTGACAGCAAAAAAATATAACGCCGAAATGCTCTTTTGGACAATAGAGGCAACACTTAAGAATGTGGTGTTGTGAGCCAAAGAAAAAACCCGCGCTTTCATACCGTTATACTATATGAAACGTGCGGTCTGGGCATAGTTCATTCTTTAAAACCCGACAAACCTTCGAGTGTCAAAAGTGTCCGTTTGGCGCTTAAGCCGCCAGCGAATCCTGTAAGCTTGCCGTGCGAACTGACAACTCGGTGACACGGAATGATGATGGAAAAAGGATTGAGTGCAATCGAACGGGCTACGGCCCGCACAGCTTTCGGTGCTCCAATCCGTCGTGCGATTTCGGCATATGAAACAACCTGACCATAAGGAATTTTGCGTAATTCTTGCCATACGTTTTTCTGAAACTCAGATCCGCGCATGTCGAGCGGCACTGTAAAGGCTGTTGCCGAGGGACGCAAGAAAAAACCGACGAGCTGTTCCTCCAGTTGGTCGAGATATTCATGGTCTCCGGGCGAAAGAATTTCAGTGCGCTTAAAAAGTGGACGCGGGTCCTCTTTGCCCCACAAAATCGCCCGAATACCCTCCGTGCTGGCCACCAACCGCAGCGGTCCAACCGGGTACAACGCGTCACGATAAACGTAGGTTTGAATCATAAAAATAATTAAGCGTTTACAGCGCGATCGAGAATGTGTTTACGCGTTTCACGGGCACGCACGCGCGTATCGACGTCGCGGTCTTTTTCATCGACGATTTCACCGACAAGCTGTTCGAGCGCATCCTCGAGGGTGACGATGCCCGCAGTACCGCCGAATTCATCAACCACGATGGCCAAATGGTGCTTATGTGCTTGGAACATCGTGAGGAGCTTGTCGGTTTTGACAGTCTCTTTAACAAAGAGCGTTTCGCGCCGGAACTCGCCGATTTTCCTCTCCCGTTCGCCGCGCGCCAGTGCCAAAAGCAGCTCTCGGCTAAAAGCTACACCAACGATGGAATCGAGTGAGTTATCAAAAAGCGGCACGCGCGAATGCGGCAGGCGGCAAATTGTATCTTCCTCTTCGCCGAGAGTCTTTTCTATGTTAAGTGCAGCCACTATGGTGCGCGGCGTCATGATATCGCGGGCAGCCAGATCGTTGAGACGAAATATACGCTGGATCATTTCTTTTTCATCTTCTTCGATGGTACCAGCGGCGTGGCCTAACGTGCTGAGCATGCGGATTTCATCTTCGGTAACGACCGCTTCGTGCTTGGTAAGGCGTTTGGTGATCCATTCGATGAACATGACGAGCGGTAAAAGGATTTTGGAAAGAAGAATAAGCGGCCGGGCGCTTAGAAGACTAATCCGCTCCGCATAGAGTTCGCCCAAACTTTTGGGGATGATTTCGCCGCAGACAATGATGAGAAGCGTCAAAAATGCGGAAAACGGCGCAACCCAAAACTGGCCAAAGACCGCTGCTGCCATGGTGCCGATAATACCGCTGCCGATGATATTGATGGCATTATTGAATGTCACGAGAACAGTGATCGGCCGGCGCATGTTCTCCTTTACTTCCAGGAGGCTAACTGCACCTCGTCGTTTCTTTTCGACCAATACTTTGACGCGCGTAAGCGAAATGCTAAAGAGCGCGGATTCCACCATAGCTACGGTTCCGGCGCCAAGCAAGACGAAGATGACAGTGAGAATGAGGGTTTGCATACATGATAGGCACCTTTGAGCCTATCATAAATCGCTTATTTTGGCCAGTTTTAAGGCCGAACAAGGCCTTGACATACAAGGCAGCATCCGCTATGCTGACCCATTCGACCTTTTTAACAAACGATACTAAGGAGTTCTTTGATGATCGTGTACCATGCTACGCCGCACCGTAAGAATGTAGATAGCATTCGTGCACAAGGAGTATTGCTGCCGGGCAAAAACTTAAAACATCCGCTGCCCTGCGTTCATGTGTCGCGAGAACCCTTTATTCCGGGCAAATATGCGGTGACCACCATCTGCAACGTAAGCAGACGCGCCCGGGGCGGCGTACCGGCCCACAACGAAGCTTGGATCCTCACCCTCGAGGTCGATGACGCCACACTGTTTCATCCAGACCCGGTAGAAGAGGAGTGCTTCATACAAAACAGAGGAGTCTGGCTCATTTTTCCTAACGCTCCCCTCCCCGTCCGTATCGTAGCGGTAATGTACATTACCGACGTGATTGAGTGGGAAGCTTCCACCCCCATGACGCGCGGTTCCTTTGAGCAGCAGATTACCCTCTAGCTGCTTTTTATTTTCGTCATTGCGAGGAAGGAGTAAGACGACTGACGAAGCCCGTCCGCCATGGCGGAGAGGTGTGCCGGGCGGGCTATCCCCTTGATATCAAAGTGAGCTCTGAAATACTGAGGGATTGCTTCGTCGTTCCTCCTCGCAATAACCGCTCTTGTATGCCTCCTTTCTTCAGTTCTTCTCCGCCGGAATAAACTTGAGTGAAATGGAATTAACGCAATGGCGGGTATTTTTAGGCGTGAAACCCTCACCTGTAAAGACGTGACCCAGATGAGCGTCGCATGCCTGGCAGACGATTTCGGTGCGCGAAGCATCCGGGTCGGGAATGCGCTTGACCGCACCGGGAATTTCTTGATCAAAACTCGGCCAGCCGCAGCCGGAATGGAATTTAGCCGTAGAGGTGTAGAGTGGTGTGTTGCAGCGGCGACAGAGGTACGTCCCTTCGACAAAAAAATCATCGTACTCGCCCGTACCTGGACGCTCGGTTCCTTTGTGGACGATAACGCGCTCTTCTTCAGGGGTGAGAGGATTGAGGTGCATAGTATGGATACGCAAGGTTTAAGCTTCTCGACAACTATATCATGTTACTGAGGAGCTGCGAACCTGGTTAGGTGCAGAAATCAAAACGCCCCGCTCGTAGCGAGGCGTGGCTGTCTGGATTCTAACTTAATCAGTCAATAAAGTTTCTGACCGCCGCTTCGGCCTGGGCCGTGCGGCCTTCCCAGGTAGTCGCATCAATCACGACGAAATGCCGGTTACGCCGTGTCAATTCCTCTTTCCACCAGGTGAAGAAACGATGCCGTTCTTCAATATCCGGCATAACGCGCTGTCCATCATTGGCCCAAGGCATCTCCGGCGACAAGACCAGGTATAGATCGTACCTACGGCGCTCCGCTTCTTGCTCGACCCATGATGGGCAGGTCGTGAAGAAATACTTAGACCAATAGACCGTGGTAAGAAGATCCGTATCGGTGAAGAGGAGGCGGTTAGCCTGTTCGGCCAGCGCGTCCTCGGTTGCGACTTGACCGCGGGCAATAGTCGCGATATCGTCGGGCTCGACATTGCCGGGCGCATAGCCGCGGTGTTCGATATATTCGTCGAGGAGCCGGCGCGCGTATTCATCGACATGGAACGTGTCGAATGCCTGCGCCAGATATTCGGTGAGCGTCGATTTTCCGGCCGATTCGGGACCAACGACCGCGATACGTTTCACGAAATACGCCCGTACGACGTGCGGAAGGTAGCGCCAGTTCTTAAGGGGATCATTCCGAATCGCGGTGCCCGAAACAGGAACGAGGCTGCGCGTACGATTGACCGGAATGTAACGAATGCCCATAACGTCGGCCATCTTCCAACCATAATCTTCGGAGCCGAAGAGAGCTTCGAACTTTTCACCCGGGCAATGCTTTTCGAGACTATCTTTCCATAAATCCCAGAACTCCGGACATGCGGGCGACGGTTCCTGGGGCAACTGCGCGTAGTGGTTGATGACGTTCGCGTTCGGGAACATCTTCTTGACCCACTGGAACCGTACATGGCCCGGGATCGGTTCGCTCGCAAGGGAGCAAACGACGATCGTGAGGCGGTGACACGATTCTTCGGCGAAACGCAGGAGAAGGATGTGGCCCAGATGCAACGGCATGAATTTGCCAAACACGAGGCCGCTGCCGATTTTTTTCTCGGTAAGCATGTGTAAACTCCTCTTTAGGTTGTAGCGAGCGACTGTTTTTTCAGCTTGCCTGCCCACAGGCGGTAGCCGTTAATAGCAAGCACGAGGAAGAGCGCATACTCGAGCGCAATGAACTTCACACCTTTAACGTAGTATAGCCAAATCCCGATGATATCCACCAAGATCCACAGATACCAGCACTCCACTTTTTTCTTGGCCATGAGGATGGTGGCCGCGAAACTGAGTACCGTTGTGAAAGCATCGAGATACGCATATGAGGCCGGTTCGGGAAAGAGGCGTGGTAACAGGACATGAATCCGACTCATAAGGAATCCAAGAGCCAGAGTCACAGCCGCAATGGTGACGATGTACATAACGTTCATCTTTCGCGTGTTCGTACTGACTAGCAATCCCCCGCTCTCTTGCCTTGCAGGTAGCGTGCGCGGGCGTGTCCAGAGCCACCAGCCGTAGATACTCATCACGAAAAAGTACGCTTGCTCGAACAAGTCCGAGTACAGACGGATCTGGTAGAACAGCGCGAAGTACAAAACAATACCGATCATGCCGACGGGCCAGCTCGAGATTTTTCCTTTGGCCGTCAGGTACACGCACCAGACGTTAAAGACTGTACCGAAAAACTCGATATAGCTCATGGGGTAACCGAGAACGGTAAAGAATACCGTCGAAATGCTCAGGTACTGCATAGTCAGCTCCGGGGGTTAAAGGGTTAGACGCTCGCGATCGTCGAGCTACCAGGAGCGTAATGATGAGCGGTATTTCTGACAATGGTTTCTGTGGATAAAGTGTGTAATATACACTAATTAATTTTACCCTGAAAAAAGGCTTCGAGCCTTTGATTAAAATTCGAAAACTAGTTCATCATGAGCGATGAAGCTCCGTTCTTTAAATCCTCCCGCGCGTACGGCTTTAAACATGTCCTCGTAACTATCAAAACCGGAATAATGAGTAAGAATGAGGGTCCTGACGTTGAGTTTGGCGGCCAACGCCCCAGCTTGACTTGGATTCAAATGACCGTAGCCAGTAGCATTCGTTTCATCACTGACCCGCGCCGATGCCTCGCAAATGAAATAATCGGCATCACGCGCAGCATCTTCGAGTCCAGGACACAAACCGCTATCGCCGGAATATGCTATGACGATACCGTCCGGGAGCGTAAGGCGGTAGGCTACCGCATCGACCTTGCCGAATCCGTGATACACCGGGTAGGAACTCAACATGGCACCTTCGGGCAGCGTTAGGTTCTGCTGGGGCGCGATGATTGGTTTAAGGATCGGAAAGGGTAATCCCCCGTTCGGATTATGTACGAACGTATCCTGAAAAAACACGCGGTTGAAGACATCGAAATGTTCAATAAGAATCTGCGGTGCGATGACGGTGAGTTCTTGGTTTGTTTTTTTCTTAGCTGCACGCAGAGTGCGGGCGCAGAACATGGACTGGATGAACTGCGGCCAGGCGCAATGGTCGGGATGCGGGTGTGAAATTGCCACATTCGCAATTGAATCCGCATCAATACCCCGCGCTTCGAGGCGTTCGGCGATCGCCTGCGAGCATTCAAGAAGAAGGTGTGCATCGGGAGTGTTACCGTAGCGGATAAAAAAACCAGGATGGGCACGGCGCGGTTTTCCGGATTCAGGAAAACAGGTTCCAGAACCAAGCACGCTGAGTGTTCGGGTCATATACGGTATTAGGATGCATTATGCTGTAGAAGAGCGGCGAATTTTTCTTTCACTTTGGCGAGTTTAGGGTTAATAACGGCCTGGCAGTATCCTTGCTTGGGATTGCGAGCGTAATAATCTTTGTGGTAGTCTTCGGCTTCGTAAAAAATATTTAGAGGCTCAACGGTGGTTACGATGGGTTTTCCCAGATCGCTCGACGCATTGATTTCAGTAATGAATTTTTCGGCCGCGCTTTTTTGTTCGGGCGAAGTATGCAGAATAATCGAACGGTACTGCGTACCCACATCCGCACCTTGACGGTTGAGCGTGGTCGGGTCATGACTCGCAAAAAAGACCGTCAAAAGAGTTTCAAAATTAACCTGCACTGGATCGTATTCGATGCGGATTACTTCGGCATGGCCGGTAGTACCGCTGCAAACCGACTCATACGTAGGGTTAGGTGCAGTGCCGCCAGCATATCCCGGTACAACGGAATACACGCCTTTGAGCATTTTAAATACCGCTTCGGTGCACCAGAAGCATCCGCCACCGAACACGGCTACGGCTGTAAGCATAAAAAGAGGTGAAAAGTAATACTAGTGTCTTCAGAATAACATGCCACCCGGTTTTCCGACAGTTTGAGAAAATGAAAAACCGCGGCTCGAGCCACGGAGTAGCGGGTGTGTTTAGGTGAACATGTCGCTTACCAGGTGATCAAACGTGGGCGCCGGACGAGCAAAAGAGCGTTCTGGATGCGGATTTTCCGTGCTATGGATAATCCAGAGTCGCCCCTGATAACCCGGATCAAAATGGCGCGGCAGATGACGGTCATTATCCACGATACCGACAATTTCGGGGTACAGGAATTCCAGAACCTCGGCTTTCCAGCGCGCGCTGTCGGTAACCGCCACATCAGCAGGGCGAGCAAACACCGGAGCGTGCGGGAAACCGTTATTTTTACCCCACGCCGCACTGCACTCCTCCATAGTCTCGAGCCGGGCCGTAAGATAACAGCCGGTGACGTACTTTTGAGTATGGATTTTTTTGACTGCCTCGAGCGCCCCAGGCATGACCGGAAGATTGAGATGCGTCTCTGCCGAGGTGGCGAGCTCATGCATGAAAGCATGCGCTTCGGGATTATTCCACTGCGGCACGAGTTGCAGATAGCGATACTTGGCCAGAGCTTCTTCGAAGGTGAGCCCAGCCGGGTTTCCGAACCGCTCGCAGAGCAGCTGGTGCCAGTACGCTTCACCAACTGCTAGCGTGCCGTCGATGTCCCAGGCCAGTGCCTGACGATAGGCGAAACGGGCCATTTCTTTAAAAAACTGGAGGCGGGCGCGGTAAGCTCGCGTGATCAGACTCATGCTTAACCTCGATATGGTTCATTTTCTATATACCGCAAACTACCCTTCTCGACAATGGTGTGGTTTGCCCTCGTGCACTTGAATTTATTAAACAATCTGTTAGGGTAATCCGGCAACTAATCCGAGGTGAACAATGACGACGCTCCTTAGCCGAGAAGAAGCTCTGAAGATGTCCGATTTCTTTTGGGAAGAGACGGGGTTGCCCGCATTGCGCGCAACCGTTCCCATCAAGGCGCTCTCCCCGAAGTTCGATCCCAATTGGGCGACCACCGGCGAGATCGACCGGATGGTCGAATTTCTCAAGACCTGGGTCGATGACCAGTACTACCCCAGGCTCACAGCGGAGATTATCCGTATCCCCGGACTCACGCCGCTTCTCTACGTTGATATTGCTGGCGACGCGCCCGGGACGGTAGTTTTTTACGGCCACGGCGATCGCCAGCCGGAATTCAAGGGATGGCGCCCGGGACTCGATCCCTGGAAGGCGGTTGACGAGCGTGACCGTCTCTACGGTCGCGGCACGGCCGACGACGGCTACGCGCTGTTTGCGGCGATGGGCGCATTAACCATCCTCAATACGCAGTACTGGAGCCTGCCGCGCTGCATTATCCTCATCGAAATGAGCGAAGAGTCCGGCAGCCCGCATCTCACGGCCCACCTTGAAGCGCTCAAGGAGCGTATCGGAAAACCTGATATGGTGGCGTGCCTAGACGCCGGCTGCGGCGATTACAAGCGAGCCTGGGTCGCCACATCGCTGCGCGGGACGATTTCGTTCAAGCTGGGCGTACGGGTACTGGCGCAGGGCGTTCACTCCGGTGAAGCTGGCGGCATTGTACCAGATAGCATGCGCATCATGCGCGCACTCCTCAACCGTCTCGAAGATGCAGAGACGGGCAGGATTCACCTGTCGTCGGCCAACGTCGTCATTCCGTCCGATCGGTTGCGCGAGTCGTACGCGGCTGGCAACCTGCTCGGTGCCGAGGCACTGCATAAGCTCTTTCCGCTCGCGGGCGCAACACGGCTCATGAAGGACGAGCCCGATTTGCTTCTCGTGAGCAATGCCTGGGAACCCTCGCTCACCGTGATCGGCATCGAAGACGGCGTGCCCGAAAAGGACCGCCAAAGTCCCGGTAATACACTGCGCTCCGAAACGATTTTCCATTGCTCGCTCCGGATTCCCCCGACTGCCGATCCTGAAGCCGTAATCCGCGAGCTCAGGGCGCTTCTCACTGCGCCCGGGCAGATTCCATATAACGCGGACGTCACGCTCACGATCAACGGCGGCTATGCCGGCTGGAATTCCAAGCCGCATGCCAGCTGGCTCGAGCAGGCCATCCACCACGGCTCACAAGCGTTCTTCGGCAATCCGCCGGGACTCATGGGCGTGGGTGGTTCCATTCCGTTCGTGGAGATCTTCCGCCGCATGTTTCCCGACGCCGAGTCGATCATCACCGGCATCCTGGGACCAGAATCAAATGCGCATGGACCTAACGAGTTCGCGCACAAACCGATGCTCAAGATGCTCACGGCATGGCTCGCGGAAATCCTCGCAGCGTTCGTAGCGCGGTGAGGTACCAAAAAACCAGCAGACTGTCTGCTGGTTTTCTTATTTTCTTTTTTAATTGCGGGCCTTCTTGAACTTGACGGTAAAGACCGGGTCGTAGACATTATTAAATTCATCTTGCACTTCTACCCGCTCCCCTTTCATCATCTTGGTAAGTGCGGCATCAGAGAGGAGAAGAATATCGGCCGCGGCATCGGCCGCCAAGCGGTCGAGCTCGGCAAACTCGCTCGCCATACCGCTTTGTATAGCACCTTCGATCTGTTTTTTCTTTTCACGGAGCGCCTTGAGGCTCGTCAGCGTATTCTGATATTCCAGACTATTTTTGAGGGCGTCTTTGTAGATTTCTTTAAGCTCTTTTTGTTTGCGTTTGTTGTCGCGTAAGCGGTTGAAGACTTCTTGGATGTCCTGCATAGAAAAAAGCTACATTAAAGTGGGTATATAATAGCACGCTGCAACGTAGTTGTCAGCATCAAAAAACCCTTTCGGTTTTACGAAAGGATTAGGGGAAAAGACAACGACGATGGAGAGCGCGATGGAACCGCCACTCGTTGAGTCGATCGGCGAGGAATACCGTAAGACCGGCGACGATCGACTCGGTGGAACCGATGGCAGCCAGCACCCAACCATTACTCATGAGTCCGGTAGCAGCGCCGATGATGCCCATGAAGGGAGCCATAGCCGCACCGAGCATGAGCCCCAGCCGGGCCGGGTTGGTAAAATCCTGGCGAAACGCGAGCCGGTTAAGTTCCTTAGTCGACAGCGGTTCTACTTTGTTTTCAAAAACGAGCTGCCGCAGGTTTTTCCGGTACATGAAAATCGACTGGATGGCTGTCGTGAGGGAAAGCGCCACTGCGGACAGCCCGAAGACCACGCCGGCGAGAATGAGGTGCCCGCCTTTGAGGAGCGTATTCACTGACAGAGCGCCGCATGTCGCAAGAGCAAAAACAGGAATAAGGACATACGAGCGTTTAACGAGTTCTTTCCACGAAAATCCCGAACCGCGCAACGCCATGACCTCGGCCGCTTCACCGATGACATCGTCGGCCGAGGCGGCAAAGAGCTTGCCGATACCCGAGACGTAGTGCTCGAGCGCGTGCGCGATGGGACCGACGAAGAGCAAAGCTTTCACGATGGTCGAAGCGATCTCGGTACGCTCACGGGCATTGTCGGCGATGACGCGGTAAATCGAGTAGTCTACGGCGAGCGGGTAGATGAGCTCCGAGAGCTCGGTCATAAGCTGCTGCTCAGCTTTGCTGATGCGGACGTTATCTTCGTCGATAAGGACAAGACGCTTGAATCTGAGCCGGTCGGTGAGGATGAGGCGCACCGCCTCGTCAAGATCGCATCCTTCGGCCCGAGCCCGCTCATGATCCGCTGGTGTTAAATACGGCACTTTCTGGTGGCGCAACAGATCGGGCAACCAGCTGAGCACGAAGTTCCCTTGGCTCAAAGTACTAATCGCGTGCACGGCCTTCAAGATATTATCCGGCGTTTTGAGCACGGTTCTCACCCCGATGGCCTTGCCCTGCGAAAGAATCGCGCGGATTTTTTCTTTATACTCCGGACGGTGGGCAAAAATGTACCGGATCTCGACCGGCAGATACTCCGGATGATCTATTTCTTCGGGGAGCGAAAGCACCTTCACTTCGTACGAACCGACCGGCGAAGGTTTGGGTCGTATCATCCATTGCAGAAAGTCCATTTCCAGCCTCCTTGGGGGTACGGGGGTACAGGGCCCACCTTAGCAGAAGAGGTTAGATAAGGCAAATCAAAGCCCGCCTACATTAAAGCTTTACGCCTATGCCTCAAGTAGATTGACAGATCAGACGATCCGTGATAGTGTATCTCGTCCAAACACGGACAGAAAGGATACTGTGATGCGTAAAAAGAATCAGTATGCACTGGTCAGCATCGTGTATGCAGCAGCGCTCCTCGGATCGAACGCTCGCGCGGAGGACGAGCCGGTGCCGTCAGGCAACACGACCATCGCAACATACAAGATGGACCTGAGCTGTGGGGAGTCCCGGCGGATCTGGATCTCCCGGCATCTCTGCGCGTCATCCACAACCTCGATCGCTGACATCGATGCGCGACTGCGGCAGCTTCTGACCGGCCACCTTATCACCCGCTCGCCGATCGACGGCGATAGCGAGAGAGACTTCGCCTACCACAATCACGTAGTCCAAGGAAGCACTCCGAACACCTGCCAGAACAAGGATCCGGTGGACATCCTGAAGACCATCACGCCCTACCTGTGCTCAACCCAACGCTGAACGCAACGATGATGGATGTAATACACCCGTGCAGAGATCTAGGTCTGCACGGGTGATTTTTATATGTCTAAACTACTAAAGTTCTATAGTGGAAAAATCGCCAACGATAAGTCGTTGTTCATTTTTTTCAGACGGTGCGATGAGCCGGGCTTTTTCGCCAATGATACTGCTGGTAAGTTTAAGGGGCGCACTAATCTCTACTCCGCCAAAAATTATTGAGCGAGCTATCGTAGAATTTTTAATCGTTACTCCGTCGCCAATCGATACATAGGGGCCAATGTGAGACGCTTCCACCGTAACATTATCACCAATAATAACAGGGCCCCAAATAGTAACGTCTGGACTCAGCCGAACATGCTTGCCCAATTTCACAGCACCCTCAATACCTTCTAGAGAAGCGTTAAACTCTTGAGAGTGGGAAGCAATCCGCTCATCGAGCAGTAATTGATTGGCATGCAGAAGGTCATCCGGTTTACCCGTATCTTTCCACCATCCAGTAATTTCTTCGGTTGCCACGTTAAAATCATTCTTCAAGAAATACGAATGGATGCTGGAAATCTCGTACTCGCCGCGCGGCGACTTCTCGATATGATCGAACGCTTTGTAAAAATGGTGGTTGTAGAGATAAATCCCCGTTACCGCAAAATCGCTTGGCGGATTGGCCGGTTTTTCAAAAACGTCGACCAACTTCCCTTGGGTATCAAACGCCGGCACGCCGAAACGCTCTGGGTCCGGAACTTTCGCCAACGTAAGCAGGCAGTCCAGATTTCCGGCCGCGAATTTATCAACGAGGGGTCTGAGGCTTCCGAGAATGATGTTATCGGAAAGATAGAACATGAACGGATCCGAACCGATGAACGGTTCCGCACATTTGACGACATGGGCGATTCCCTGCGGCCCGCCGGTCTGTTCAAAATACGTAACTGTTATCCCCCAGCGGCTGCCATCGCCCACGACGGATTGGATCTGCGTGTCACCCGGGTTGGTGTTGATGAAAATCTCGGTAATGCCGGCTTCAATGACTTTTTCGATAGCATGAAAAATCATCGGCTTGCCGGCGAGCGGAATGAGATGCTTGTTGATGGTCGAAGTAATGGGGCGCAGGCGCGTGGCGCGACCGCCGCCCGTGAGAATGGCTTTGGTAATGCGAGACATATATGAATCTATAGCACGTCATTGCGAGGAGCGAGGTACGAGTGATGAAGCAATCCCCTTGATAACAGAGCGGGCTCTGAAGTACGGAGGGACTGCTTCGTCCTTCGCTACGCTTCGTCCTCGCAATGACAGATGTTTCTCAGCTTAACATGGGAAATATCGATTGAAAAGAAAAACCCCGGTTAAGGGGTCTTTTTTGGCTTTTCTACTGGGTTTTATCGAAATCAGCGGCAGCGAGCTCCAGGGCTTTATGCTTATCCTGGCACTTCTTGGCCTGCTCAATGAGGCGATAAGACTCCCGCCGAAGCACACCCGCGCAATCGCGCAGAAGACCGGGCAAGAGCGGGGCAAAGACCGGCAGAGGGTTCATAATCCTGCCCATCGCAACACCCTGCTTACCGTCGATGTCAGCGACGACAAAGGCTTCGAGCGCCTCGTCGGTCTTTTTATTGCACCGCCAGTACAGGGTGAGACGGACCTTCGTGGCGTCGGGATGCCACCACCGGTTTAGGCTGCGCAAGCTATCGCGCGGAAACGCGTCATCTCCGTTGTAGCCGAACGGATATGCGACCAGGAACTCGGCGCCCTCCAGATGAGGCTGTTCATCCGGGTCGACAGCACCGACGCGGATGGAATCCATCTTCAGGTTCTTAAACGGTGCCTGCGCCATGCCAAAGCGACGCTTACGCAGGAGCTTGCGGATCGCCGGGTGCGTATCGGGGTTATCGATGGTCTGATCCAGGCTTTCGACCGATATACGGCTCGCGAAGCGGTCGTAGTCGTCGTAATGGATGTTGCGTGCAGTGCACAGCCAGGGAAAGAGATAGCGCTGATTATTTGCCCGCGCCAAGAGTGCTTTTTCCTCTAGCCGACGGACGATTTCAAAGGAAACATCGGGGTTACGGATAATGTCTCCCACTGCCACCGCCTCGTGCGCTCCTGCGCTCGAAAAATAGTCAATCAAGGCTTCAATCTGCTGCGGATCGAACTTGGACTCAGCCAGATCAATGCACCAGATATTTTCCAGCAGAGACCGAAAAGGTCCGGCTCCGGAAAAATCCCCTTGTATCCTATGCTGGCGTGAAGGACGGCCGTGTTCCATGGAAAGATTGAGGGTCGAAAGCTTGGCATTGACGAAGTTGAGTCCGCGCAATAACTTATGCCGCGGCGTTTCGTCGAGCACGACTCTCTCACCGGAAAGGAGGATCTGACAGACCAGATCAGCCGACGTACAATTTACCGTGCTGTTGAAAGAAGGCGGACCATTATCTTGGAAATCCACTGGCGCAATAAGAATCGGCTGGTGGAAACCGAGCTTAAGCATGATGCTTTGGGCAAAGCGTTCCTTTTCCGGATGGCGAACGTTACGGGACGTAAAAACGCTCAACTCCGCGACACCATGATCGAGGTCCTCAATCTGGGAACGGCCCTTGGACCAGGTTGCGGGGAAGAACCGCGGCAGTAAACGAACGAGCGAGTGAAGAGCTTGGTATGCATCCATAACCACACCTTCCTTCTGGTTGGCAACGAACGAACTGAACCTTTTGAGTATTCCTTGCGTGTAGTGCAAGGAATAGGATGTTATAAACAAAGACGCATCAAAAGTCAAGAATGTGTTCATGAGAATGATAAAACCCCTTGGCAGGGGTTGGGTTGTTGGCGTGACTAGCACACGTTCATGCGGTTCGCGATTTCGAGCTCAACGGCCTTGAGACGGCTTTCAACAGTTCGGATTTCCATCTCGAGCTGATTACGCTCGCTCCGTAGCCGGGCCGCGACGGCGCCGAAAATCTCAGGCAAGAACCGGGAAAATACCCGCTCCGGCCGTTCAAGCGAACCCATCACGATCGTTTGGTCGCGGTGGTCGGCATGCTTCATGCCGACGATCCACGCTTCGAAACGGCGGCCTGTGGAGCCGGGTTTGGTCCACCAGTACAACTCGAGACGCGCGTTATTCAGATCGTAATTCCACCACCGTTCGGCGTGGCGCAATGCGTCGCGGGGAAACTCGTCGTTTCCAAAGCCATGAAATACGAATGTCGCGATGCACTCCCCGCTTTTTGCCATAAGGTTGTAGTCCGCTCCGATATGGCGGCGCACGACAACCGAATCAACGGGAAGCGAACGGAACCGTTCCGGCGCAAGGGCATGACGGCGCATGCGCAGGTTCTTGCGAACGAGGGCGTTGGTAAGCGAATCTTCGATCGCATCATCGAGATGCTTGTCATCGATCCGACCAGCGAACCGTTCGACGGCTGCCTCCGGGATTGCCCGCGCACGGCATAGCCAGATAAAACTATGCTGCCGTGTCCCAACATGGCTCGACTGACCTACAGCAGCAAGAGTCTTGGCCTCCAATCTCTCGACCTGCTCCCAGGTAACAAGAGCGTTGCAGAAAATGTCTCGCGCAGCGTTTCCGTAACGCCCATCAAGACTCTGGACGAACGCTGCGATCTGCTCACCATCGAACGTCGAGGTGGTCAGATCGATCTTGTCGGCATGTTCGACGAGCTTCTCAAGCGGCCTCGCACCGGTAAAATCCCCTTGGATCTTGTTCGTGTACGAGAGAGGACCGTTCTCCAAAAAAATCTTTATCCGATCGAGCGCGGCATTCTTGAGGTTGAGACCCCGAAAAAGCTTGGCGACCGGATCATTTTTTAGGATGAACGTCACCCCGGAAAGCAGGAGGCAGCGGGCAATATCGCCGCGGGTAAACTCGGCCGTACCCGTGAAACGAAGCGGCGCAGGCACAACCTGGGCTCCCGGATTAAGAGCGTGCGGTCGCGGAGAATTATCTAGCGGCTCGGCAGTAAAACCGAGCCCGAGCATGATCTTATGGAAGAGTTCTTCTCGCGCCGGATCGCGATGATTCCCGACAGAGAATATCTTAACCTCCATTCCATCTTTTATTTTCTTCATGCTCACTCGCGCACTCATCAAGCGCAAATTGAAAGGAGCGCGGCGCAAGAAATCGGCTACCGAACGTACAGCGGTTTGCGCATTCATACTTTCCTCCTTCAGGCATACCAGACGGACAAGAACGAGTACTTCTCGTTCTTTAAGGATCATCGCTTTATACCCAGAATAACCAAAAAAGTCAAGCTCAACGAGCCGACAAGACAGGTTAGGTAGGCGACATGGTCTTTTAATCCACTACCTGATGGATGATGTCGAGCACGACATGCTCTTCAATCTTCGGCAACATGCCGTGGAATTTTTCTCCCATCTGGCGTCGGCGCTCAGGATTATTCATGAGCTCCCGGACTTCACGGGAAAGACGCGGGCCGCCATCAAGTCCTTCGTGGAGCTCTAATAGCGCCCCGGATACGGAGAAAAAGCGTACGTTAGCTTCTTGGTGTGTCCCGGGCATAGGTATGATGACAGCAGCTTTTCTGAGGCTTGCCAGCTCACCGAGCGTACCAAAACCAGCGCGAGCGACCACCACATCGGCCAGGCTATACGCTAAAGCCATTTCATCGGTGAAAAATTTGTACACGTGATAATTGGGGAATGCTTTAGCGGCACGCTCTTCCAAATCGCCTGGGCGTTCTTTGCCGGTGAGGTGGATGATGTGCCAGTCGCGCGGCCAACTCGCGATAGCTTCGAGAATCATGCGGTTAACCGTTATGGAACCGGTACCACCACCGAGCGCAAAGACAACCGGTGCATCCGGCGGAATACCAAAAAACGCGGCTGCCTTGGTACGATCAGCAGCTTCAAGCACGCGGACTGGATTGCCGGTCCACACAGTCTTCTTACGCGGAAAATGATGCGCTGTGGCTTCGAGCGCTGTAGTAACTTTTCGGGCTACGGGCACCATGAGTTTGACGGCGAAACCCGGAATAACGTCTTGCTGGTGGATCCACGAGGGAATACCCAGAAGCGCTCCGGCCCAATGCAAAGGTACGCTTACGTACCCGCCGGCCGAAATGAGAAGATCCGGCCGCTCGTGGAGTAAAAACAGAATGGACTGGAAAAACGCCACGATGATACGGAAGATATCGAGAAAATTAGTCCACGAAAAATACCGGCGCCACTTCCCTGCCCCGATGGCAAAGAAGGGAACGCCGGCTTTTTCGACGATTTCGCGCTCTGGTCCCTGTTTCGTTCCTACCCAAGCAAAGGTGGTGTCGGGCAGATGTTTAACTATGACACGGCGCAGCTCGAGAAGCGGGGTTACTGGGCCGAGCGTACCACCACCGGAGAAAACGATTTTCATAGGAGGAAGAAACCAGGACTAGACATCAATAGTAATCTTTGAGTTTTTTGACGAGGTCGGATTGTTGGATGCGCTCGAGCGCTTTGGCTTCGATCTGGCGGATACGTTCGCGGGTGACACCAAACTCCTGACCGACTTCTTCGAGGGTGTGGGTTACACCATCAAGAAGGCCGAAACGCATTTCGAGGATTTTCTGTTCACGCGGGGCAAGGTCTTGGATGGCTTTGGTGACGTAGTCGCGCAAAAGCTGGAGCGCAGCCGAGCGGTCGGGCGAGACGTTTTTTACATCCTGGATGAAATCACCAAGCTGCGTGTCTTCGTCATCGTCACCAACTGGTACCTCGAGCGAGACCATGTCTTGCGAAATCTTCATGATGTGGTTGATTTTTTCTACTGGCTCACCCATTTCGGCAGCCAGTTCTTCGGGGGTCGGGTCGCGACCCAAATCTTGGAGCAAGCGGCGGCGGATCTGCTGGAAGCGGTTAATGGTTTCTACCATGTGCACGGGGATACGGATGGTACGTGACTGGTCGGCCAAGGCACGGGTAATAGCCTGGCGGATCCACCACGTGGCGTAGGTAGAAAACTTGTAGCCTTTGCGGTAGTCGAATTTTTTGACCGCGCGGAAAAGGCCGATGTTACCTTCTTGGATAAGGTCGAGAAGCGACAAGCTCTTGCCCACGAATTTCTTGGCGATCGAGACGACAAGGCGCAGGTTGGCTTCGATAAGTTTGCGCTCAGCAGCCTTGTCATTGCGTTCTTTGCGTTTGGCGAGCGCCACTTCTTCTTCGGTTGTAAGAAGCGGAATCTTGCCGATTTCGCGCAAGTACATCTGGATGGAATCGGAAGAAATCTGGCTCAAATCGAACGGCACGTCCATGTCCGGCTGTTCGCCTTGGAACTGTTTGAGGACGCTGCGCTCGTCTTCTTTTTTAATACCAAGAAGCTGATTGGCACTCTCGACGAGCGAGACGCCCTGTTTGTCGAGAACGTCCAAAAAGCCTTCGTATAGATCGAGGTATTGCTCAGGATTGGTCATTACCTGAAAAAGTTCGATGTCGGTAATGAAGCCGCGGTGGCGACCTTTACGCACCAGTTCCCAGAGTGCTTCGAGTGTTGGCTCGGGAGCTGGTTCAAAGACAACCGGTACAACGGGTTTCTGCGGCTTAGCGGCTTTGTTGTTTTTGGCGGACGGTGCTGGAGTCTTGCTTTTTTTAGCGTCCGAAGAAGGTTTCTTGGCAACGGGTTTTTTGGGCTCAGAACGTTTTACGGGTTTAGCGGCTTTCGCCGGCTTGGCCGCACGTGACGCCGTAGCGCCGCGCGCAGGAGTCTTCTTAGGCATGGGACGATGTTTTAAGATCGAGAAGAAAGGGTGGCAAATTCTTGCCACAAACGTTCACAGGTCTCACGATCACCCGCGAGTTCGGCCTGCTTCATGGCAATGACCACCTCGCGGTGGCGGCGTTTGAGGGCAAGGGCGAGAAGTTCCTCGGTGAGTTTACCGAGTTCGCGTTCAGCCTCGGGCGCCGACAAGCCGTCGGGGTAAAGGTGAGCGTACATGAGCGGTAAGGCATGAAGAAGTTCGAGAGGAGCAAGCTGCGCCTCTTCGATATCCGCCAAAAAAACCGCTGTATCAAGTGGAATGCCGGTAGTATAGCGCGCCCTCCCCTGTTCGTAAAGGCCGTGGAAATCGGTTCCTTCGAACAGCTTAGGCGGAATCTTGCTGATAAACTCGACCGTGGCCTTGGGAAAAGCAATCGCAATCCCCCACCAGGCTTTAGCCAAACGCAGGAGTCGTTTTTCGTCCGGCGTTTGCTCCAAAGATGCGGAAGAAGCCGACACAGCCACCGGAAGGGGCGCAGATCGCGGGGCGGAAGATACTGAACGAGACAGCTCCAATCGACGGAGTTCTTGACGCAAAATACTGGCATCCACAGTGAGCAATGTCGCGGTGCGCGTCAGCCAGGCATCGCGCTCTACCGCAAACGGAATGCGGGCGATTTTGCCAAGCACGAACATGGCCGCCTCGTGACGCTCTCGCGGATTACTTAGTGCGTACCGCTTAGCTGCAAGTGACAAATACCACTCCATGACGGGGAGCGCGTTAGCAACAGCGCCTTCCCACACGTCGGGCGCTTTTTTGATACACTCATCCGCATCTTTAGCCACGTCGCGGGGAATGCGGATGACACGCACGTTCATCCCCTCTTCGAGCGCCGCATCCACGCCGCGCTCACCGGCTTTTTCTCCCGCATTGTCAGCATCGAAAGCCATAGCCAGGTTCGTCGTGTAGCGCTTGATGAGCTTGAGCTGATCTTTGGTGAGCGCCGTACCGGACGCGGCGATAACACCCCGCATGCCATACTGGTGGCAGGCCAACACGTCCATTTGGCCTTCCACAAGAATCGCGCGATCATCGGTTTTAATGGTGGTTTTGGCTTTGGAGAGTCCGTAGAGGAGACGGGATTTGTCGAACAGCAGGGTCTGCGGCGTGTTAACGTATTTACCACCAGACTCGGGAGTTTCTTTCAAAATACGCCCGGTAAAACCAACCACAGCACCATGCGGATCGCAAATCGGAAACATAATACGGCCGCGGAACCGATCGTAGTGACCGCGCAGCGACCGCGGATCAGCCCCTTCACGCGCTACCGCCAAACCAGCTTTCACAATATCGTCGAGCGCACACCCTTCTTTGAGCAGGTACCGCACCAAAAGATCCCACTGATCGGGGCTATACCCGATCTGCCATTCAGTAACGGTTTCGGGCTTGAGACCGCGGGTGGTGAAAACGTAGGCTCGCGCTTCTTCGGCTGCCGGAACTTCTAGTAAGTACCGATGATAAAAATACGCGGCCTTGCTAAGAATTGTGCGCAGGCGCTCTTTTTCATCATTACTGGTTTTGCTCACCGTGCGCTGCTCAAGCGTTACACCAGCACGATCAGCGAGCATTTTGAGCGCCTCGCCAAAGCTTATACCCTCCATGTCCATTACAAACGAAAACGCGTCTCCGCCTTTGTTGCAGCCAAAACAATGCCACCGCTGGCGCTCGGGGCTGACGATAAAGGAAGGGGTTTTTTCTTGGTGGAACGGGCAGCAGGCTTTCCAGCTCACTCCGGCTTTTTTGAGCGGCAGATATTCTTGGATAAGGGCCAAGATATCGATCCGGTCTTTGATGGTCGTGAGGTCGTTCATAGTACGGGTACTCTAGCTGGTTTGGGTAAAAAAGCAATGGGTGTAAAATGTATGTTTGAAGGTATCGAAACCAAATTAAGAAACAAAACACCCGTACCAGATGCTTTGCCGGACAGGTCCGGAGAGGCATTGATACGGGTTGAAAGTGGGTAGTCCGCGATGCGAGTCAGGAACTCACGAGTTCGGGGCCGGCTTGCGGACAGCAGCGAAGCGGAAGGTTGTTCCCCAGGGGGCGATCCCTCGCTCGTGGAGCTGCATCAGGTTGATGTGACGCTTCTTGGCAGTGCAGCCTTCGATGTAGGGAACGGCGTTGTACACCGAGTAACCGAGGGCGACCACCATACAGACGAGCTGCTTATCGGGGTTGGCAAGCCACCAGTACAGAAGCTCGACAAAGGTGGCTGCGCGATAGCCTTGTTCATCCAGGAAGGCTAATACCTCTTTGGTCGTCATACTCCTCGGGATGGCGATGTCGAAGACCTCTTTGACCATAAGGTCATCTTTCTGCAGCGGGAAGTTCTCAGCCGTGATGTTGTGATTCACGAACGTGAAGCGGCACAGCGCCAGTATCCAGCTGAACACCGTCGTCCAGACCAGGTAGTTGAAGGGCCATACGATAAGGTCAGCCATCCGCTCGATGAGCGGTTTTCCTTCGGGCGTGTTAAGTCGGTAGATAGCTTCATCCGAACCACCTTTGGCGCGGACCGCCGTCAGCAGATCAAACCAGATTCCCGCCATCATGCCAGACGCGCTTACTACTGCCGAACGCTCAGCCGGAGTCTTACTCTTGGACATTGACTTTCTCCCGTGATTTGGCTTACCCCTCATCCCGATACATTCGGGACCCCAGGCTTACCACACAAGCTGTTTTTCCCAGCTTTTTTCCACGTACTTTATCTAAAAATAAGCTAAAAAAGACTGGGAAAGATGCAAAGATCTAACGATAACGAAATATAATATCAAAAAAATGAGCTAGCGTCAATAATCCAGTGATTATAAACCGCTCATCATTTTAAAAAACCGCTGAAAACAGCGATTCTTATAGGGTTCTACGATGCGGTCAATCTACGTCTTCAATCCGCGCAAAAAACGCTCCCATAAAACTTTGGCATCCGTTGGTTTTTTGAGAATCTTTTGAGCCAGCGCAAGAAGCGGGACAGTAAGTTTATGTTTTCGAGCGAAAGTCAGAGCGTGCGGAACGGTGCGGACACCTTCCACCACTTGGCCGATACTATGGATCGCCTGTTCGACATCACCACTCGCGGCGATGATTTCTCCGGCACGGCGGTTGCGACTGTGCGGACTGAGTCCTGTGCCGAGCAAATCGCCGAGTCCGGCAGCTTGCTCAACTGTCGTTTCCTTTCCACCCGCAGCTACAACGAATTTTTTCATTTCGGTCATGATAAGTGTCACGATGAACGCTTTGGTGTTGAGCGGGAGATGAGCGCCATCCATGGTTCCCAAGAGAAAGGCGTAGCAATTTTTAAGCACGCCGCAAAGTTTAACACCTATCACATCCACACTCGGAACCAATTTGAGGAATGGCGTGGTAAAGGCTTTATACACAAGATCACGGTGCGCGCGCGAGCGGCTTACGATATTCATGACGGTAAAATGACCTTCAGCCACTTCTTTAGCTACCGCCGGACCAGAAATAATGACGCGCTGTTTCCATAATTTTTCTAAGCGCTGATTGGCTCCCGGGAGAGCGCCATCAATTTCAAAACGGTCGGATGTAACGCCTTTGGACACATCGACAAGAATAACATCGGGGTCAAAAAAGGGTGCGAGGCGGACAAGCGTCTCGGCAATGACTGCGCTCGGCAACGCCACGACGACCACTCGGCGACCAGAAAGGGCGCGCGCAGCATCGGGTTCAGCCACTACGTTGTCCGTAAGCTTGATTCCGGGGAGATATTTGGAATTTTCGTGATGAGCTTGAATGGTGGTAAGTGGCTCAGGATCGCCTTCATAATTCCAGAGCGTAATGCGGTGCCCGCGCTGCGCGAGCACGTGAGCCATAGCAGTTCCCATGTTTCCGGCACCAAGAATCGTTATCATCATAATTAGGTGAGAGAATACAAACCGAGTTTAATATCTTCGTCCTGCTCGCGGCGCAGATCAGTGAACACTTTTTTACTCAGATTTTTCTTGCGAATGAGGTCTGCAATAAGGCCGCCGCCAAGTACGTGGGGCATCATAACGTAATCCGCGCCGTTAGCATAGAGCAATTCGCGGTATTTGGTATGAGCGAGATTTGCGACCAAGAAGGCTTTCTTGCTACGGCTCCTAATGTGCTTAATAAACGTCACCTGGTCGTGCGCGTCCGGGATGGTGGAAATGACAAGCTTTGCCGATTCGAGGGGTAATTCGCTCAAAAATTCCACATCGGCTGCATCACCAAAGTAAGCGGGAATACCCTGTTTTTTAAGATCAGCAACAATTTCGGGATTGAAATCTACAACCGCAAAAGTGACCCCTTTGTCTTTGAGTGCCTGCGCGATACGCCAGCCAATGCGATGCGCTCCGATAAGCCAGACGTCGTAGCGTTTTGGTTCATCTTCAGCCTGCGCATGACGCTCAGGCGACCACCGTTTAAACCACGGCTCAAAGGCATTGAACAGCTGTTCGCTGTAGGTGATGAGGTACGACGAAGCGCAAATCGTCACCAGTGCGACGCCCGTAAAAAGCGCCACATCCTGTTCGGCCACGAGCCCGAGTTTTGCACCCGTAAAGAGGAGCACGAAACCGAATTCGCTTACTTGGGCAGCTGTTAAACCGATAAAGAAACTGTTGCGGCGGGTAAATTTAACCGCACGAAAAATGAGGTACAAAATGAGCGGGTTGCCGATAAGCACGAATACAGAGAAAATGATGATGGGAACGATGATATCATCAAGAGCCGACAGGTGAAGCTGCGAACCCAAGAGGATGAAAAACAGGATAAGGAAAAAGTCGCGCAACGGTTTGATGCGACTGGCGATTTCGGCCTGAAAAGGCGACGAACCGAGCGCGAGACCAGCCATAAGCGCGCCCGTTTCTACGGAAAACCCAAGCAGATGTAGAACTGCCGTACACCCAAAACACCATGCCACGGTAAATAAGAACAGGAATTCTGCCGAATGGGCAATGCGGTTGAGAACAAAAGGCAAAAGTACACGTGACGTAAACGCGACGATCGCTATCATGGCGACGATCTTGAGGGCAAAGAGGCCGAGCGTAGAACCAAGCGATCCGCCCATTTCCTTCACCGAGAAAAGGATCATTATGATGATGGCAATGAGATCTTGCACCAGCATGAGACCGATCGTATAGCGGCCATAGACGGAGTCGTTATGCTTTTTGTCGGAGAGCAATTTAGTGACGATGATGGTACTCGAAAAGGTGGCTGCAAGCGCGATATAAAAAGCCGAAGATAAGGTAAGCCCGAGAAGTTTAAGCACGATCCAGCCGAAAAAAACCGTAAAAACCGCTTGCCCAAAACCGGCGATAAGAGCAATTTTACCGATGCGCTTGATGTAGGAAAAATTAAGGCTCAAACCCACGACGAACAGCAAAAAAACAACGCCGAATTCAGCGAATGTTTCATATAATTCATGGCCGTCCCGCACCAGGTTAAACACTATCGGCCCTACCACGATCCCAGCAATGAGGTATGCCACAATGAGCGGCTGACGAAGGAGTTTCGCCACCCACGCCAGCATAGTTGTGACGGCAAAAACGATGCTTAATTGTGAAAATACGGACATACAGAACTAAATGAAAAAGATGCTTATAGCATACCAAAAATAGTGCTTCTTGTCGCTCCTTAAAATAAAAAGGCGGCGAAGCTCAAACTTCACCGCCGACGAAACCACGCAGTCCGGTTATACGGTCGCTTCTTGCCGCGGCACCACTTCTTTGATCTGCCACCACTGGCGATACCTTACTGTGACGAAGGCAAACGAAGCTATCCCGAGAGCTCCGTTGATGGCATGGGAAAGTTTTGGCAGGGATGCAATATGCGCCCCACACGATACTCCGACGAGAAAGGTCGCAATGCCAAGGGCCACGCACGTGTGCGGGTCGGAAACAAACTCGCGGATGTGCGTCCAGGCCGCAACGATAAAAATAACCCAAAACGCAGCCGTACCGTAGCGAATAGCAGGAAACACCATCGCCTCTTGTCGCTCGCGTAGAAACAGGGCGCATTCCACGATAGCCAGGGCAAGAAAGGAGAAAGCTGTAAGAATCATGATCAGGCGCTGGAAAAAAGCCTGATTGGGGGTAAGACGCAGTTCTTCTTCCATCACACACCTCACCTTCACAACGGGTAAAGGTACCCTATACGGGGCTATGGATTCTTGTCAATTTTTTTGAGGAGATCGCGGATCTCGGTAAGCAGCACTATATCCGCCGGCGGGGGCGGTGGAACGGCGGTCGCAGCATGATGTTCACGTCGCTTCAAGGCATTGATGCTTTTGACGAGGATAAAGACCGCGAAGGTAATAATGATAAATTCCACCGTTACTTGAATGAAATTGCCGTAATTCCACGTTGCGGTTGGTGCGCCTTCCGCCGAACGGACCAAGACGATCTTGAGATCTTTAAAGTTGAAACCGCCAATGATGAGGCCGATAGGCGGCATGACGATATCGTTGACGAGCGACGTGGTGATTTTCCCGAATGACGCACCCACGATAACGCCGACTGCGAGATCGATAACATTGCCACGCACTGCGAACTCCTTAAATTCTTTAATCATGCCGCGCATAGGTAGTTTAGTTTTTTATTGCTTTTTGAAGGAATCGGTAATCGAAAAAATGCCTTTGATGGGATAAGCGCGCCAGTGATCGCTGCTGAGCATTTCAACCGGCGTGAAGAGGCCAGATGCAGAAAAACGCATGCCAGGAACAAGCTCTGGCACGAGCTGAGACGAAAGAGAAGCATCAACCGCATAGTAGGAACCATCATCAGTTTTCATACCAATCGCGCATTCCATAGTCTGCGGGCCAACCTGATTGACATGCGGCAAACACACCGCCGTGCCAGTCAAATTCGTGCGTGTACGCGTGGAACCAATGGCCGGAGGTATCGCTACCGGAGTTTCTGGCTCAGTTTCTAGAATAGACACGATACGGTCAACATCATATTCCGATCGAATAGGCATTCCTACGCGGCGGGCAATGTTTTCGAGGAGCGTGCCCATGCCATAGGCGGTAATGGCATTATCAGCAGAGGTCACAACGGGCGACGGTCCGCGGGCACTCCCCACAGTCTCAACCCACGCGAAATCGGTCGGCATAAGACCGGGGTATACTTGCATAAACATACCCTGTTCAAACCCTTCGATAGGCCGACCAAGTTCTTGCACCACCTTAGATTGCAGGGCGTGGGTAAAATAGGCTGCCGGACGGGTGAGAGAAACGGCGTTTCGGCGGTGGCGCGGATACATGCGATCATTCCTCATAAAACAGAGACCGGCAATAACCGCAACAATGGTAATAAAGGTAAAAAACAGGGCGTTTTTTATACGGAGCGACATATAGCACATTAAAATAATACTCATGACTAATCGTATTCCCTTAAAGGGTAAGCACCATATTCTAGGAAGGCTGACCGCAGCTTCAACACCGACAAAATAGCATCAATATCGCGATAGGAGGTGATTGGCATATCTAAGCGACGAGCAACATTTTCGAGCAAAGTAACCATGCCCCGCCCCGTAATGGCTCTATCGGGAATACCTCCAACACGTGACGAGGATTGACGTAGACTTCCTGCTGTCTCAACCCCGTCAAAATCGCTCCTCATAAGACTGGGATATACCATCATAAAGAACTCCTGTTCAAACGTTTCAATGGGCTGACCAATCTCACGTACTACCTGCGCCTGCATGGTTGCTGCAAAATACATCGCCGACGACGTAACCGAAAGAGCCGCTCGTTCTAAGCCATGCTCGCGGTACAAGTGGTTATCTTTCATAACAAATACTCCTATACCGACCGCGCAAATCGTTATCCCCACAAAGAAAAGGGTATTTTTAACACGCAACGACATACATCGGGACGCCTTAAAAGATAAAAAGTGCATTTTAAGTATACCTAATAACGCTTCTCTCGGGTAGATAGTATGTACATAGTACAGAGAAATAATTACTTTTTCTCCACACCACCCCCTTGTTCGAAGACGCATAAACCGTTTACGATGAATATAAGGAGGAATTTGGTTATTGATGTACAGATTTTATGAGAAAGACATCTCTTTTCTCCTTGCTACTTTTAATTTTCGTCGTAGCGCTTATCGCAAGCTTTGTTTTCTTGGTACTTTTTAAGCAAACCAGTTGGTGGATGCTCATTGGCGGATTACTCATCGTAATCACGGTACTTGTTATTGGTCTGCTTCTCGGAATGTTCCGGCTTACCCCCTTGCCGTCTACCCCAGAAACTAAATCAACGATCCACCACCGTTTCAGATCCTAACCTCACCTCACAAACACTTGCGTAACGCTAAAAGTCCTCTTGCCGAGGACTTTTAGGTATATTACTACCTAAACAGCGTATCATGAACGGTATTCACGGATCTCTTTGGCACCAGCACGCTCCAAGATAGCCTTGGCTCCTTCGGTGTTGGAGCGAACCACCAAGAGCGCATCGCCACCACGGACCAAATCTTCGTAGAGACGGGCGTCTTCTTTATCAACGCCAAGGCTGGCGAGCGCGCCAATGAGACCGCCGGCCGCCGCACCGGTGGCAGCTCCGGCAACGGTGGTAGCCGCCGCACCGCTCAAACCAAGCGCGGCCGCGAGTGGCCCGGCAACGAACAGCGACCCTAAACCTGGAAGTACACCGTTAGCTACTACCAAACCAGCAATAGCGCCGATGACCGCACCGGCTCCAGCGCCAACGGCCGCGCCAGCGCCGATTTTGGTACCGGCTTGCTCGTCTTTAATTTCACCTTTTTGATCGACGTAGAGATACGAAATATCATCTCCCGAAATACCGAAATCCTTAAGCTCTTTGATAGTCGCGTCCGCCACCCCATGCGTCGCGTACACTCCGATAGTGGTAATCATATGGATTACTTAGGTGAATAAAATTCATCTGCAGGTGAATATAGGTAGCGTAGTCCTATAGCAAAACTACCAGCAACACAGACTGTGGAAAAATAATCCAAAGCGAGATACCAATTCTCTTTCATCCGCAATAAAAAACTGCATAACTTTTAATAGACAAGAAGCGTATCCTGTCTGTATACTCACCCTGTAAGGAGGCGACATGTCACTCTACCCGTTTAACCCGCGTCAGCTGCCCCGCGAGCCGCACCCTGCCTGGCGTTTTGCAGAGCGCCATCACCCCTGGCCCCTAGCCATTTTTTTCCTCTCGGCGGTTATCACGATGGGTTGGCTTCTTAATTCGCTCACGGTGCAGTAAACACAAGCAATAATCCCCAGGAGGTTTCGGCCTCCTTTTTAAAAAACAAAACCACTGGAGTCCATCCAGTAGTTTTGCAAAAAATCAGTAACTAGACTTTATTTTCCACTGTGGCAGTCTGTTGTTTTTTCTTGAAGAGCGCGTAAGAAGCGCTGCAAAGAAGTAGCCCGACGAGCGCTGGCATGAATCCTTGCGGACCGTCGCCAACCGCGAGGTGTGAAATGAGCGCGCCAACAAGGTCGAATGTGAGACCGGCATACGCCCATTCGCGGAGCGTCGCTGATTTGTTCTGCCAGATGCCGATGATACCGAGAATTTTTGCCCAACCGACGATGTACATGACATAGACGGGGTAACCGAGGTGCATCATCATTTCTTTGGCACCGGGATTACCCGTAACATCCACAATAGCACCAGCCAGAATACCGAGCGAAAAAATAACGGTGACGATGTAGTATGCGACACGTACCTTCTTCATACGAATGTAAACATTAAATTAAAATGGATAATCAAAATTTATTTCTTTCCCGGCTGTAAAACACCGAAAATATTTCCCTCCGGATCTTTGCGATAGGCCAGAATTCCTACGCCGCCCGGAATTTCCATCTTGTCGGTCGCGACCGTGCCGCCGGCGTGTTCGATCTTGGCAAGTGTTTCGTCGATATTTTCGACTTCGATGGTGCAAATGAAAGCGTTAACCGGAGCTCCTTCAACCGGCAAACCACTGCGGCGCTCATTCATGCCGCCGTCGATGCCAGGGCTTTCCGTACCAGTCGTGACGACGCGGTAATTGGCCATAGCCGGACCCATATCCTTGATATCCCAACCGAAGACTTCTTGATAGAATTTTTGGAGTTTATCGAGATCTTTACCATGGATCTCGAAATGGATGACGCGGTTCATACAATAGTTTAAAAAATAGTAATTTATTCTACCTCAAAACCTAGCAAGCCGTACGTGCGGATTTTTTCTTCGTAACCAGGAAATGAAGCGTACATTTTTTTAAGATTGTCGACGGAAACCGCATCTGGGGCGATGTCCTTGAACGACACTTCTTGTACCATAGTATCGACATCAGGCCAATGCCAGCGGCGGACAATTTTTTTGACGAAACGTTCAACTCCGCAGACAAAAGTGAGGGTATCCCCCACTGCAATTGACTGGTATTTAACGGTCGCGGCACGGGTTTCGATGGTTTTTAGCCCGCTTCTGACATGTTCGAAGTTGCTACGATCGACCTGGCGGAAACGCAACACCCAATTTTTCATAGTGAGGACAATTAAAACGTCCTACTTAGTATATCAAAAGAGAACGTAGTACATATTTCCAACTATCTTAACAACTGTGGTGCACAGTACTATCAGATGCTCTGCCTGCGAATTTAGGCCATGATTGACAAACCTAAATCCCTTTAGTATAGTAATGCGTTCGAATGAAAGAACCTCACGTTGAGCGTTCTAATCGCGAACTGCCTTGAGAATTCAGAGGGGAAAAAGGAGGATTTCGTCATGAAGAGCACTCGTCGCATTGCAAGCCTTCTCGTGGGCATCGCCCTGCTTCTGCCGCTTCTCGGCCTGGCCGCTTTCCTGGTGCAGCAGTACGTGAGCTTCGACATCTACTGCACCGGTCGCCTCAAGCGCGCCGCCGACGCCAACACCGTCGAGCTCGCCAAAGAGGAGCTCACGGCGGCAACCAGCTACCTCGAGAGCCGCAAGATGACCACGGGCTACACCTCGGTCATCTACCAGACGCCGGACGAGGATGTCGGGTTCTGGTACAAGAACCTCAAGGCGTCGCTCGAGGAGCTCCAGAAGGTGGCGCCGAATGCCACGCCGCTCGAGAAGAGCAACCTGCTCATCAAGCTCCGGGAGACGATCCTGGACCACCACGGCAGCGAGAGCGTGACCGAACCCGAAGGGATCAGCCGCTTCCCCTTCAACAGCGTGATCATCGGTCTCCTGATCAGCTTCTTCGCCCTCTTCGCGATCGGCATCGTGATGATCTGCAGCTGGTGGGAGAACAGCAACGACTGACAACGCATTGATCCGCGGAACACTCCGCCCGTAACCCGCTATGAGTACGCCTCGGCGGGTTTTATAATTCTTGCTTTAGAGAGTACTCGATCCGAACATCTTAAAGACCAACATATTTTTTGCACTTCACAAAAGAGATTGTTACTATTTTAGTAAGATCATCAACTGAATTATATGATCGAGCTCATCACCATTTACCCAGTACGCACCTTCGTGGCGTATAAACAAAATCCGGATTTTCTGCGCTACTTGGCACGCCGCGACGGGTTTATTTCCACTGAAAGCGAAGCGCATTATTATATTGTTCATACCGATAAAAACCTCCGCCATAAACCGCCCGAGACAATTGATTTTGGCTTGGTACGGCACTTTATTTATGTACCACGTTTATTATTCGCATGCGCTTCTTTTGCGGGCTGGCTTTCTGCTTTCAAAAAAAGCCGCACCAACAGAACGCGCGAACGCATTCTTGTTATCAATAACACGTTCCATCAGATCATCATTCATCTTCTAGCACGCCTATCCGGCTGGCGGTCGCTTAAAATCATGGGAACGTTTTTCTATCATGCGCGCAGGGGCTGGAAAAAACACATTGTTGACGCGCTCGAATGGATGCACTGCTTTTTTGCCTCGCGCATCATCGTGCTTAGCCCAAGCGGCTGGGAATTTGTACCCAAACGATTCCACGTTAAAACGATCTATACAATCCCTAACTTTTTATACGATGCACCGCCACGCACAGGCGAAAGCGCTAAAGCCCCCATCCCCTTTTCGGCCGTTTGTCTTAGCCGCTTGGAACCGGAAAAAGGCTTAAAAGGCCTTATAGAGGCTTGGCAACAGACCGACCCTTCGTGGTATCTCACGATATATGGTGATGGTAGTCAAAAAAATGAACTCGAAGAGCGCATCCGCGCGCTCGGTTTGTCCGGGCGGGTTGCGATTGGCGAACCCCTTTCTCACGCGCATGTCTTTGGAACGTTAGTTCGTTACAGCGTTTTCATTCTTACATCGCCCTGTGAAGGGCTTGGCATTGCGTATCTGGAAGCTTTATACATGAACGTACCGTGCATCGGGTTGCGCGTGCCGGGCGTCAAAGATACGCTCGGTGATGGGCGCGGCATACTGCTTGAACCAACGGACTGGCGGCGCGATCTGAATAAAAATCTTGGCGATGCAGCCATGCTGAGAACGAATCCTGAATGGCAAAAAGCTGTCGACATGTACTTCACCAACGCAGTTATTCCGCACATCACTACTGACGCGGCACGCTGGTTTGATGCTCAAAACAAAACACCGCAAGCATAAGACTTGAGGTGCATCAACGATACGTACTGGCCGCACGAACGTCGTTGCGGCAATTTTCATCAAAAGCAACATCGGCCGCCTCACCGTTTTTCAGGCGATCTGTTATCCACTTCAGATACGAGCTGTTCCAGGTGCTGGCTGCGGAATTACCATTAATTCCGTAGAGGATGCAGTTCGGATTATTACAATGCCGATCCGGACCCGTTTCGGTGAGGTGCGGCGTGACCATAGGAACCGAGATGTTCACTAATCCGGCATAATGACCGAATTCATGGACCATGGTAACGGCTAACGTTTGAGCGATAAAACCACTAGACGGCGAATTACGGATAATCGCCGGCATGAAGATAGCCACCACTGTCCCACGCGCGCGAGTAGGCGTGGAGCCGAGCGAACAGGTTTTCTCGTGGGTACAGCGCGCTTCCGCTTCATCGCCGTCCACGATAACGAAACGGGCGTCGTCTTCCTCACCCGGCAACCACTCGGCTAGATCAAAAATCTGATCGACCGTGTAGTGTTTGTGGCCTGCAAGAAATGTTGACAGCTGAGTCATCTCCGGTAGCGAATGCGGCGCCTGGCATTCTTTTTCCGGAAAAAGCGCCCTCACGCTATTGCACACGAAATCCAGCACATTGACCCTAAGCTGCTCGGGCGATCCTTTTCCCCATTCAATCTGGAGCGGCGGTTCGGCTCCCGGAACATAACCTATGCGCAGGGTGATCGGCTTTTTGGCATGCAGAGCCTGCTGAAGAAAGGGGTTGCGCGCCTCGGACTGACAGCCTGAAACCGCGATAAGGGAGGTAAAAAAGAAACGGCAAAGGGTGGTTTTCATGCAGACCTCCTGGTGCGAAGATTATGTGGTATGCCGAAAAAATTGTCAAAACAACAGCAAAGGTGAGAGGACGATTTTTTCTAATCTTACATGAAGCAAGCAAGAAGTAGCGCGCTATCTAATCGCTTTCGCCACCGCCGCTGCTATCCCCTTTTCAAACGCCCCTGGAACAATCTTGTTCGCCATCGGACGCTTCACGAGCGCAGCGAGATTCTTGGCCGCCTTGAGCTTCATTTCGTCGGTGATGCGTGTCACGCAATGATCAAGCGCGCCGCGGAAAACGCCCGGGAACACAAGCGAATTGTTGATTTGGTTAGGGTAGTCGCTCCGCCCCGTGCCCACCACTTTCGCACCGCCTTTGAGCGCTTCTTCGGGGAAAATTTCGGGGATAGGATTGGCCATCGCGAAGACGATCGCGTCGCTAGCCATGAGCGCCACATCTTTGGCAGTCATGAGGCCAGGCCCCGAGACGCCAACGAAGACGTCGGCGCCGCTGAGCGCTTCGGCAAGACCGCCGGTGACAGAGCGCGGATTGGTGAGGCGGGCAAGCTCCTGCTTGTGCGGCTCGGTACGCGTGTGGTCGATAATGCCTTTGCTATCGAGCACGATGATATCCCCTGCCCCGGCTTTGACGATGAGCTTGGCAATCGCAGTACCGGCCGCACCAGCGCCCGAGATGACGATTTTGAGACTCGCGAATTTTTTCTTGACCACTTTGGCCGCGTTCATGAGCGCAGCCAAAACCGCGATCGCCGTGCCGTGCTGATCGTCGTGCATAACCGGGATATCGAGCAGTTCCTTGAGCCGTTCTTCGATCGCGAAACATTCCGGGGCTTTGAAATCTTCCAGATTGATGCCGCCGAAGGCCGGGGCGATGCGCACGATGGTTTCCACTACTTCATCGACGCTTTTGGTATTCAGGACGAGCGGCACAGCATCCACATCGGCGAAGGTTTTGAAGAGCACGGCTTTGCCCTCCATCACCGGCAGCGCGCCGTAGGGCCCGATGTTGCCGAGCCCGAGCACGGCGGTACCGTCCGAAATGACCGCGACGGTGCGGCCTTTCATGGTGTAACTGCGGGCGAGCTCCGGCTTGTTCGCGAGCAGGGTCGAAACCGCAGCGACGCCGGGCGTATAGATAAGCGAAAGCGCTGCCCGGTCTTTCACGGGCATGGCGGGCGTTATGCGGATCTTGCCGCCGAGTTTTTTGTGGAGGGCAAGGGATTTTTGGGAGGGGGTTTTCATAGCAAAGTTCCGTTATTAAACGGTTTAAATTTCCAACTCAAACGAAATATTTTTTTCAACCCATAAGAGCCCCTTCTTCGTAAGACGCGCAACATCATTTCGGAAATCAAGCCGCCCATCTTTATTTACTCCTTGCAACTGTTTGCGCAGAACGCCTTTATTTGGGTATTCCATCCAATCAGTGAGGTCTCTTAAAGAAACCTCATTTGGAAATTTCTGATAACAAAAAACCATTGCTTTTTCTTTGGAGCCGAGTCGTGTATCAAGACACTTGAGACGACCCCCAATCTCTTCAATAATCGGAACCTTACGTTCAATTATTTTTTTGATCTCGGCCTGGGCAGCTGCTGGGCTCATTTTTGTTTCAAGTCGAATCAATTCTGCGACTATCCAATTTGCGGTATTCAGGACGAATGTCGAATCCATTTCATTTACATCGACAATACCCGGGTGAGCGACATTCCGTTTATTACGGAAATCAAGTATGAAGCCCGCAAGCGGTAGAATTTGAAGACGTAGGGCGTCCGGTAAGGTCGTATTTTTCTCAGCTGATCGCGCTATGGTTAAGCGATCAATTTGTTTGTTTAGTGGTGTCGAGGAACCAGTATCCTTTAATTCAATAATACGCAACACAATTTCAGCGAAGCGACCACCATCGAGTTGACTCGGCTCCCAACAACCCAAAAAATACTGCCTGTGTATTTTTTGGAATTCATTTAGGAGAAAATTTACGAGATCATTCGGCAAGCTACTTAGATGCTGGGCTAGCGGATTCATAGTTGAGGAGTTTTTCAAAAAATGCTTCACCCGTTTGGGTCAAATCACATTCCCCGTTTGATTGAACGCGGACGTACATACCCGACGCATTGTCGAGGAGATTGGTTTTGTAGGCGCCATCAAACTTAGCATTCATCCAGGCTTTTGCTAAATCTTTCTTATTGATAAGAGATCCCAGCATTTTTTCGTGGTAACCAACAATAGCCGCAATCTTCTCAGGACCATTAGAAAATTCCCTGCCTTTTATAACCTCTCTCAGCGTTTTTGGCTTATCGCTTGCTGGCACAGCAGCACCTTGCTTGATACTTTCCAAGCGCAACAATCGACTTTCGTGATCTTTTAACTGATCGATAATTTTTTTGATCTCATCTTCAGACATAGAAAAAATTATTTAGTAAGGTCTTCTTCAACATACTTCTCACCAGTTGAAGTCAACACCCAGGCCTTTTTAGTATCTTTTTTCTCAGGCGCCTCCATTATTAGACCTCGTGCGATGTTTTTGTTAACAGCATCGTTCACATTCTTAGGGCGCGGCTCTTTCGCCGCCTGGAATACAGCCACTAAATCATCAACGTTAAACGATGTCATCCCCCCTACTCGCTCGAGGTAGTAGCAAAGCGCAAGAGTTTTTTGCGTCTCGGAATTAAGTTTTTTGGTCAAGAGAAACTCCCGGGCGGAAAATTTTTTTTGAACCATTGAGCTAACAGCCGGACTACTTGATGGATTTTGCAAAAAAACCACTCCTTCAAGTTTTGCAACGCGATTCTCTAATTCAGCAAAACGTTCTTCAGAGATAGTCATAAAAATTATTTTAGGTTAATTTTAAACTGCGAAATCAGCTCCGGAATCCGATAGGGAGGGACAAGGTACCGACCATCTTTGTCCTGGTTAATTTTATGTTGGCTCCCCAGTATTCTAAGGCTTGATTTCACTGAACCTGCGGCCATTACTCCCATAGCGATGAGCTCGCTCGGTAGGAGACCATCTGGTTTATTAAGGTAGAGGGCGCGCGCTTTTGCAGCACACAAAATAATCTCAATTTTTTGATTATTGCCATCAATACTTGCAAACGACGACAGAAAACCAAACTCCCCAGAAGACTCGTCAATAGAGATGAACGGCCTGACAAGATCAGCGAGTTGCTGACGATCTACAGCCCTTGCATCCTTCACAAACAGTGAAGATAATGGATCTTTTTGGATATCTTGCATATTTTGCTAATTTAATATTAAACTGACTATCTCTAGAGGATAGCATATAGATTTTTTCTGTCAACACCAATTTGTGCGCATGGCAGTTGTTGCACGGAAGCCATCTTACTGCTCTCGAACGAACTGAAAATGAGCGTCGGACTCATAGAAGGGACGAAAATCCCTATTTTCACTTATATTTTAGCCAAATAATACTAGTAATTTATATTTAAATAAGATTCTAAGATACATCTATCCCTATTTAATAGCTTAAAATATCTTAATTTAAAATTGATTTATTAGTGGAAAATAATAAAAATTACTTAAATTAAGATTAATAATAAGTAATATTTTCTTATATTAAAAAGGTTTATATGACTAATTATCATTTTATATTTATATTATTTAGCTAATTTATAGATATATAATGTTATTTAATATATAATTGATAATATTATTATGAACCATAAATAGATAAAAATGAATATTATTCTTTTCTGTCAACACCAATTTGTGCGCATGGCAGTTGTTGCACGGAAGCCATCTTACTGCTCTCGAACGAACTGAAAATGAGCGTCGGACTCATAGTCTAAATTAAAAACCTAGATAAAAATCTAGGTTTTAATAAGTATTACGCCCCTTTTTTCTTTGACGATCAATTTTACCTCCTACCCCCACCACCCGGTAAATGAAACCTCACCCTTTACTTCCCCACCGGCGGCTCCCACAACTCCACTTTATTCCCCTCCGGATCCATCACCCACCCAAACTTCCCGTATTCCGACTCATCGACCTTGTCGAGCACATTGCACCCCTCAGCCCGGAGTGCAGCAAGCAGAGCGTGCAAATCCGCGACGCGGTAATTCACCATGAACGGCGCCGTGCTTGGCTCAAAATAGTTCGTGTCGGCGTCGTTGATATTCCAGGCCGTCGTGCCCGCCGTCGGCTTGCCCTCGGCATCGACCCAATCAAACGCCGCGCCGCCCCAGCTCTGCACGTCGATACCGAGATGCTCTTTGTACCAGGCGCGGAGCTTTGCCGGGTCTTTGGCTTTAAAAAAGATGCCGCCGATGCCGGTGACACGTTTTAAAGGGGCTTTTTCGGATGAGGAATCCATAGAATCTTGAACACAGTAATTAAAATCTCCGTAAACACTGCCACGAGCATACGATAATTACCACTTGATTTCAAGAAAAATCAAGCTTTGCCTCGTATAAATATTATTGATAAGCAATATTACTTAAAATCCGCCGTAACGGCAATACCAAAAAGATCATGAAGTTTTTTCGGATTATGCGTCAATCGATACCCATCTATATTGGCGCGATTCATGACGAGATGGTTACCAAAAAACTTCATATACCCATCCATGCCGACGCCGTAGAGTACGCTGAACCCAGCGTCAAGAAGCAGCTTTCGGCGCGGATCATCCTCGGAGAAAACTTGCCCGAACGGACCGATGAAAATATTCGTGCGACCTACGAGAGGCTCAACCTCTTTGGCCCAGCGATCAATATCATTCGCCAAAAAATCGGCAGTGATTGTTCCCCGTAAAAATACTTGGTTGTGACTGTAGCTATGACTGGCAAACGTCCACCCGGATTTTTCGAGTGCTGCCACGACCGGCGCGACGTCTTTCCGTTCGCTGTCTCCTCGCTCCCCTTTTAGGTTGGTGCGATATCCCAAGATGCCTTCAAACCCCGTAAGGGCGATGATGCCCTTGGCGCCGTTGAACGAAAAATCCGGATGGTCTTTCACGAACGAATCCACGATCGGCATGACGTCGCCATCGTCCGTAACCACGGTTTTTCCTTCGGGCGTGATTACTTCGGTTTTTACTATATCGTCTTCTACGACTAATCTACGGGCAAAACCGCCGTTTTTCATGTACGAATAATAGCTCACGTCGTCAATCGACAGGATGAGCGGCCGCTTGCCTTTGGGCAGGCGTAAAACATTCCGCTGCATCTTCCCTTTTTCATCGAACGAAAACAGAAGGTTCGTATCGATAAGAACAAACCCATGCGCATAAAGCTGCTCGAGTATCTGCTTAAATTGCAGAACCGTCACCATGTTATCTTTATAACCCGCAATGTTTTTCGCGTCCGCTAATGCTTTTTCAGGGTAGATGATCAGGCTATGAAAGAAAATATGGCGGACGGGGCCGGTGTAGTCTTCTAGATCCTCGACATGCACATCGGGTGCAGAGGTAGGCGTTGTTGTGGCAACAACTTCTTTCGGCGGATCTGCCACAACTGGATGTTCAACCGCTATTGTGGTGTCGGTTTTCTCGTACACGATACTCGATGGTCGATTGTTAACTGAAGAAAAATAGCCCAAAGCAATCAGCACGGCAGCACCCGACATGACAAACGCAAAGGCAGGTACAGCTATGCGTTGAATGTTCATACTTATTTCAATCTTTCTAATACGCCTTTTCGCTTGACGATATTTTTATAATCCCACTGAATCTTCTCTGCCTTTCTAAGCCAGCGTTTCAGATCTGGCACATTGATATCGTGTACATCGTTATAAAATACCGAAGCATCCATGAATTTTTCTCCTCGCACATCTAATTTTTCTTCATCAAAACCCTTCCCACTCCAAAACATCAACCGAATGCCGCGCTTCTCTTTGCTGTAGCCGACGATGGGGTTGCCGTCCAAAAACCACACCGGATGCTTGTGCCACACCTTACTCTCCGCGCCTTTCAGGCTCTCATTGATAAGTTCCATCAGCTGCTCGCAGATAGCGCGCTCCGATTTGGTTAACGAAGCATTATAAGCCTGTAATTCTTTCATAAAAAAACTTATTTTGAGACCGGAGCGTAACGGAGCATCACGCCGCCCGTCGCGAGCGGACGCGCTTCAAGCAACGTGAGCTTCTGGTAATTCAATCCCTCATTGAAAAGCCGCCTCCCTTTGCCCAGCACGACTGGCGCCACGACGAGCCTATACTCATCAAACAGATTGGCATTCATGAGCGACTCCGAGAGCATGCCGCTTCCGAATACGAACATGTTTCCACCACCCTCCTGTTTCAATTTCCGAATTTCGGCAAGTGCATCGCGTACGATCGTCGTATTGTTCCAGTCGGCACGCTCCAAGCTCGCCGAACACACGATCTTTTTTATCGCGTTCATGCTTTTGGCGGTTGTGCCTTCCGCGGCATCACCTTCGGCTTTGGACCAATAGTCGGCCATGCCAGTGTAGGTATTCTTGCCAAAGACCAGCATGTCCGCCGAAGCGAGCTGCTCGTGGCTAAAATCTTCCAGTTCTTTGCCCCACACGAGCTCGTGGAAGGAAAGATCCCAGGGTTTTTCTCCCTCGAAGCATCCGTCGAGAGTAATAACGTTCCACATGATGAGGTTTCGCATAGGGTTTATCTGCAAATATAGTAATTCACCAACCAGAGAAACGGTATATGCCTTAAAGGCGCGCAGCCTGAACAAGTGCTGCCTCGAGCTTATCCGGTTCATCGGTACCGATGCGATAGATCTTACCGTTTTTCATGGTAAGCTCAAGCGCATCCAGGCCAGACACGCTGAAAATCCGCATTTTCTTGGGCCAGAACCACAGCTTTATGCCCCAGCCGTAGTACCATTTATTTCGTACTTTTTTAACGGTCGCTATGTCGCTGAGGGGAAATGTTGTGCGATAGATCCCCCAGCCAAAACGGATCTTCAAAACCTGCTCATCGACAGCTACGGTGAGCGTCGAAAAAGACGCAAGGACAATGAGAATGAATGTCATGAGGGCGGAGACGGCGAAGTTGACGCCGGAATCGTACGAAACCGGCTCGGTTCGGGCGGTGATTTGGAGCCAAGCGAAGAGTGCCAGAACGAGGAAGGTTATGAAGATGAGGAGGTAGCCGATTTGGGTGTGTTTGTAGGAGGGCATATAGTAGTTATCTTTTTTCAAGAATAGCGGCAATTTCATTTAGAAGTGTGTCTAAATTCGCTTGAAAGCTTATTTGTGTTTTTGTTACTGCTAAAACTTTTTTACTTATTTGCGTATGGAGATAATCATCGCCTATTTTTTTTGCAGTTTCATTTAAGGGTCGCGCTATATCTTTGAAACTTTTAGTACCATACTGAGCACAGACTTCCGCAAAACTTGTCTTTTGAAAAACTGGTGGTATATGATCAAGAATCGCGCGTTGCAACATCGCACAAGAATGATAGTTTTCCAAACTATAATTGTCATCCAGTTCATTGCAGAGAGCGATCAATCTGGTCAAGTCAAATTCCTTACTATCTATTCTACTGAGACGTAAAAGTGTGTACTTATCAATATAAGCAACTCTACCATCAGGTTGGCCTTTGAATTCCTGTTCTGCGCTTTTACTTTGAGCAAATATCTTATCAATGAGAAACAAAAAATCGTTCAACTGCTCTGTAGCACCTGCCATGAATAAGGCTGTGGCATCATAATATTTATGGGTAGGAATTATTATTCCAGCACTCATTGCATCACTATCCCTTGTCATTATTTGCCTCTTCCAATACTGATTAAAAATATCAAGTTTTGTTTGTAGATTGAATTTTTCTATCTCCACCGCTGCATCTTTCGAAATGCTTGAAAATAAAATTATTGTCTGTTTTCTTAATTTCTCGAAGTGATCTACGATTAAATCAGCCTCTTTGTCTAAGTCTTCCGGTAAGATGCCGGAATCATTTTTAATTTTTTGTAGAACTTCTTCATCACTTTTTTCATACCATCCTTCTGGAATCCCGTGGATAAGCCCCCACTCAATACTGAATCGTTTGTTATACGGTGGTGTGTCAAAGTTTCCATAAAAGAAATGACAATGTCCAGCCAAATCCGATCCGCTCCATGAGTTATTGATCAAATTACATACTGCGGCGATCTTTTTTGCTGACTCTGCGGATCTAATAAGTCGATCTAGAAGATCCTTAACTCCGTTCTTAATTTTTTCAATTTCTTCTCCCATGCTATTCATATTATTTCCAAAATCTTATTTTTTTCGATTCCACCCATTCAATAAATTTCAATCGTATCGGGCAATTATTCATTGTAATTGTGTAAATCGCAATTTCTTGTATAAATCTACCTCCAATTCAACCCTGTTATCACCACCTGCAACACCGTCGCAAACGCCACCCACAGCAGATACGGAATATTAGCGTAAACAATCCACGCATAGGTCGGTGCGCCGGTTTCAATATGGAGCTTGAGACCAAACGAATACAAACCAACGAGCGCCCACACGAGCGTCGCAAGAACCAGCACGATATCTACCGAAGCGAGCAGGTTATTCTTGAGCCCAAACTGGAGCGGCGTAAAAGCGGCATTAAACACCAGATTGAGCGCAAACGGCAGCACCACTACCCACGGAATACGCCGGGTGAACGCGTGATAAAAGACCATCCCAAACGTTACGGCGATAATCGCGTAGAGCACCGTCCACACCGGCCCAAACAGCCAACTCGGCGGCGCCCAGCTTGGTTTGATAAGCGTTTGATACCAGGCGTAGGTTTCGTTCATAGAACATTTTTTTGCTTTTATATCTGTAAGGTATCAAAAAAAGAGGCTGCAAACAACCTCTTTTTTTGCAAGAATGCAGTGCATGCGGCAGAAGCACTCAAGACGTGGTACTGCTTATTTTTTAGGATCAAACTCCACGGTCCACTCAATACCGTATTTGTCCCGAAACATTGCAAAGAAGGTACCCCACGGGCTTTCTCCCATCGGCATTTCTACTGTTCCGCCCGCGGAAAGTCCATTGAAAATCCGTTCTGCTTCTTCTTTGCTGTCTGCGGTAACGGCGATCTTGGATCTATTTTCGTTCTCGCTCACACGGCCCATCGCTTCGGGCACATCATTGGCGATCAAGACATTGTTACCGATCGGTAGAACGATGCGCATTATTTTATTCGCCTCTTTTTCGGGCACCGGAAATTCGGCGCTGGCGATGTCTTTGAAACGAGTGATGCCAGCGAATTCCCCGCCGAAAACGGATTTGTAGAAGGTAAACGCTTCTTCGGCGTTGCCATTGAAGTTGATGTAGGGGTTGATCGTTGGCATAGTGATCTAGGGTTAAATGATTTCCTAAGTTCTTCAATCTTTCAGAGAGGTGCTAAACGAATATGTTTTTTTACAAACGCTCGACCAGAGCCAGACTTAAGATATTTCTCAAAATTGAATGCGGTAATTTTATCTTGAAAAGCGAAGTAGGCAGCAAGCTTTACTGGCAGGCGTTTTACCGTAGCAGGCACGTTTCCTTGTTGATGACGGGCGAAGCGTTCGCGGAGATTAGATGTGCAGCCAACGTAGAAACCGTCTTTGCACTGAAGGAAATAGACGTAGTACATACGGTTCGCTGCCCTACGAGCTTCGGTCTGGCGCCATCAAAGCCAGTCTAACGAGCACGAAACAATAGCGGATTTATCTCGCTGTAACCTCGCCTTTGATTCTAAAAAGCAAAGAAAATCGAAGGCATTATATTAGGATTGCCCGCCTTCGCTCCTACGGAGCTACGGCGAGGTGAAAGCGGAGAGTGCGAGATTCGAACTCGCGAGGGCTTTTGGCCCTACACGCTTTCCAAGCGTGCGCACTAGACCAACTATGCGAACTCTCCAAGGTGTGCTTATTCCGGCTTTTGCGGCATGGCAGCCGAATGCAGCCCCTGTTTTTTACCAAAGATTAGAGAGCCTGTCAACGCGACGATTACCGCCGCCATACCCCACTGGGCCGGAGTTAGCGACGCATACCGAGCGTCAACGACACGCAAGAAATCCAGACCAAAACGGAGGGTAGCGTAGGTCAGAATGGAAGCAGCAGCCACTAACCCCGCACGTTTGGCAGCGAACCGTGGAAACAAAGCCCAAAAAACTGCGAACAAAGCGAAGCCGAGCAATGATTCATACAAACCAAGATCGTGGCGCGGACCGTCGGGAAAGCGCACCGCGAGCACGAAGTGGGAGAGTGTACCGGGATGGTCGTGGATAAGAAAACACCCGATACGACCAATCCCCCACCCGAGCCACAGGCTCACAAGACCAACATCTAAGTACGGCAAGAAGGCATTGAAGGACATTTTTCGTCGCTTAAGCGCCAAAGCAGCCCCACACGCCGCACCAATAAAACCCCCGAGCGACGAAAACCCACCATGCCAAATAGCAATGATTTCGCGGGGATGCTCCAGGTAAAAGCCGAGGTCGTAGAAGACGATATGCCCAAGTCGGGCGCCCACAAACGCCCCAATGAGAACCGGAAGCGAGATGTCCAGGACAAGCTCTGGCTGAAGATTACGCCGCGCGCTTGCATATTTGGAAAACCAAAGCGCGAGAGCAATGCCAAGCGCAACGCACAGACCCCACACCTGGATTGTGAGCGGACCAAGACTGATCGTGGTGAAGGAAAAAAACGGGATCATATGGGTGCACTGGCACTATGCGCTTAGTGGTTGTGATTATCGGCCACGCCATTCTTAAAACCTTTTTCGACCTCAACCATTATATCAAGCGGCGAATCGACCAGTTTGAAAAGCTCGATGTCTTCGGGAGCGATGGTTTTGAACTGATTGGCCATGTCTTCGATAAGATCGATAAGCGGCTTCCAAAAATCGGTACCGTAAAGAATCACCGGCGTGCGCGGCATCTTGTGCGTCTGCTGCAGGGTAAGTACTTCAAACAAATGATGGAGCGTGCCGAAACCGCCAGGCAGACACACAAAGCCATGGGCCGGAGCAGTAAGGATGAGTTTGCGGATAAAAGGGAAGAAAAATGGCAGGTTCTTGGTGAGATGCGGAAATGTCTGGTTGTCGTTGCGGAAAAGAAGCGGAAAACCGACGGTCTCACCCCCGTGTTCGTGGGCACCCTTGGAAACAACCTCTTGCAGACCCGGGCCGCCACCCGTGATAGTCGTAATTTTGCGCTGGGCAAGAAGGGTGCCAATCTCATAGGCTGCGCTGTCATAGGACAGTTCGCCGGCTTTGGAGCTCGATGTGGCAAAAACCGTCACCTCGCGCGTGAGTTTGGTAAGGAACTCAAAGCCGTTAACAAGTTCGGCCATGATGCGGAAGATATTCCATTCGGTACCGATCTGACAGAAGGGACTGGCCGAGTCAATCGTACAGGCATTTTTTCGTTCCTCCAGATTTTTGACAAGCTCAAAAGCATCCTCGGCCGTTTCAACAATATGCCAACGGTCGATTTCTTCTTGGCTCACGGCACCAAGATTGGCCACCACTTCCTGACGAAGGAATTTTACGAGCGGTCCCCAGAAATCTCGGCCGATAAGGATTATCGGTGCGCGGTCCATCAGGCCGAGTTCCATGTAATCCACGACTTCAAAAAATTCATCAAAGGTGCCGAACCCACCCGGAAAGAAAAAGAAGGCATTAGCCGGGGCGGTGAGCATCACTTTGCGGGTAAAAAAGTAGTAGAAACCGATAGAATCTACGACGTAGGGATTGACGCGCTGCTCAAAAGGTAACTGAATGTTAAGACCAAGTGATCGGCCATGACCCTCGAAGGCACCGCGGTTGCCGGCTTCCATAATGCCCGGACCGCCACCGGTAATAACACTAAAACCCGCTTTGGCGAGCATCTTACCGAGCTTGCGGGCGGTGCGGTAGTACTTATTGTTCGAGGGCAGGCGCGCCGAACCCATGATGGTCACTTCTTTCTTGAGACCTTGCAAAAACTGATACCCTTCGACGATTTCGGAGACAACGCGGAAAATGCGCCAACTGTCGCGGTAATTGACGAGCTCACCAGCGGCGTGCTCGAGCGAAAATTGTAACTCATCATCGACGATAACGGTTTTTGACTCAGGCATAGAAAGATAAAAGAAAATTATTCAAGAGCACGTGCGACGCGGAGCATGAGGTCTTCGCGCAGTCGCGGACCCATGACCTGCATACCGATCGGGAGACCGGTTGAACTCATGCCCGCTGGCACAGACATGGCCGGCACACCAGCAAGGGCCGCCGGGCTCACCATGACATCGGCAACGTAGAGGTCGAGTGGGTTGGCCGATTTCTCCCCCACCCCGAAAGCCGGAAAAGGTGAAGTGGGGGTGAGGAGCGCATCGACGCGCGTGAACGCTTCGTCGAAATCGCGCTTGATGAGCGTACGCACGGCTTGGGCTTTTTTGTAGTACGCGTCATAGTAACCGGCCGAGAGCGCGTAGGTGCCAATGAGAATGCGGCGTTTTACTTCTTCGGGGAAGCCCTGGGCCCGAGAAAAAGCGTAGGTATCGTAGAGCGTGCGGGCTTCGCGGCGCGAACCGTAGCGGATACCGTCGAGCCGGGCCAAGTTGGAGCTGTCTTCGCTTGGTACCACGATGTAGTAGACGGCGACCGCATACTTGGTGTGTGGCATAGCCACTTCTTCGAGCGTGCAGCCGGCAGCGCGGAGTTTTTCTTGTGCGGCTTCGAAGGATTTTTTCACCTCTGGATGGAGTTCGGCGATGGTAAGATACTCGCGCGGTATGCCGACCTTGAGGCCCTGAGTGCCTTTTTTGAGCTCTTCGGTATATCGGGGTACGGCATCGGCAACAGTCGTGGCATCGCGCTCGTCGCGCCCGGCCATTACTTCAAGAAGGAGCGCAGCGTCTTCTACGGTGCGCGCAAGCGGACCGACCGTGTCGAGCGACGAAGCCATCGGCATGATGCCATAACGAGAGTTGCGGCCATAGCTTGGGCGCACACCCACGACGCCGCAAAAACTCGCTGGTTGGCGGATGGAACCGCCCGTGTCTTCCGCAATGGCAAAAAGACCCATACCGCTTGCCAAAGCAGCACCAGCACCACCAGATGAACCGCCGGCAACTTTTGTAACATCAAACGGGTTACGGACCGGACCGTACATGCTGTTTTCATTACTCGCACCATGGCCGAACGCGTCGCAGTTGCTTTTACCCAAGAGTACAGCACCTTGAGCGCGGATTTTACCGATAACCGTAGCGTCGAACGGCGGGGTGTAGTCATCAAGGATGGTAGCAGCGCCGGTTGAGCGCACATCAATCGTACAGATAGCGTCTTTGACGGTGTAAGGAATACCCAGCAGCGGATCGTTTGAACCTTCGGCCAAGCGTTTGTCGGCCTCTCGGGCAGCCGTACGAGCACCTTCTTCATCAATCGTGATGAGGGCGTTGAGTTCTGGATTGCGGGTTTTGGCAGCAGTTAAGCAGGCTTCAGCGAGTTCGACTGCGCTGAATTCTTTGGCACGCAAACCGCGGGCCGCCTGCGCGCAAGAAAGAGTAGTAAGAGACATACAGAAAACTAAGTTTCGGAAGATTGCTCGAAAACGCCGGGAACGACGAGTTCATTGCCATTGGTGAGAGGCATTTCTGCAATGAGTTTGGGAGCCGGAGCGCCAGAGCGGAGTTCATCGGGACGCGCAACGTTGATAAGACCGGTTACTTGGGCGGTCGGAGCAACGTTCGAGGTGTCCACTTCGTTCAGGATCGTCATATAATCGAGCACACTCGAGATAGTTTCGGCAAAGCGGACCTCTTCTTCGGGCGTAAGGTTGAGGCGTGACAACTGGGCGATTTTTTTGATTTCAGGCAAGGTAATTGGCATACTATAGGCTATAGTATACGGTAAAGGGATTTAAACTAGCAATATTCTCGTATGCATACTACCATATCCACTTCACACCACAAAACCGATACCGAGACGATCGGCGCACAGCTTGCTACTGAACTAGCTGAAGGTAGTATTCTAGCGCTGGAAGGCGACCTGGGGGCCGGAAAAACTACGCTAGTGCAGGGTTTGGCCAAAGGGCTCGGTATTGCAGGTGATATACCCAGCCCCACCTTTACACTCATGAACGTGCATACGTTACCCACACCCAAAAATGGCATCCGACAACTTGTACATATCGATGCTTACCGATTGGAGCGCGAAGAAGAGCTTGTGGCGATCGGCGTATACGACTATCTAGGGCAAGAAGGAACACTTACCGTTGTTGAATGGCCGGAAAAAGTGCCCGGTGTTCTGAAGGAATTTTCTGTCATCCGCGCACACATCACGGCACCCACGCCGACGGAACGGACGATTACCATCATGCATCCGTAATTGCATCGAAACGACAACAGATTTATTTAGGAGCTTGTGAAAAACAGTGTCATTGCGAGAAGTGAGGAACGAACGACGAAGCAATCCCCTTGATTACACTGTGAACTCTGAATTATGAAGGGATTACTTCGTCGACTTCCTCCTCGCAATGACTTTTAAGCAGGCTTTACTTACCCAGATAATTAACCGAACCGAGCTCGGGCGGCACATAATCCTGATCGACCGGTTCATCATAGTCGGGGTTGTATTTATAATCTTTGCCATAACCAATTTCTTTCATCAGCTTGGTGGGGGCATTGCGCAAGTGGAGCGGCACACCGAGATGCGAGGTACGGCGGGCATCGGCAGCCGCACGGCCGTAGGCGCGATAGAGAAGATTGGATTTGGCGGATTTGGCGCAGTACACCACGGCTTGGGCAAGATGCACCGAACATTCCGGATAGCCGATTTTATGACACGCGTCGTAGGCGGCATTGGCTTGAACGAGCGCTTCGCTGTTGGCCATACCAATGTCTTCGGACGCGAAGCGGAGTACGCGCCGGGCGATGTAGAGCGGATCAGCACCGCCTTCGAGCATGCGAGCGAGCCAATAGAGCGCAGCGCTCGGGTCGGAGCCGCGCATGCTTTTGTGGAGAGCGGAGATGAGATTATAAAATTCTTCGCCGCGCTTATCAAAGATGAGCGTGCTTTTCTGCAAGGCCTCTTTGGCAATGTCGGGCGTAATGATAACTTTTGCGCCTTTTTTAAAACTTTTGATGGCAATCTCGAGCGCGTTGAGAGCAGCGCGGGCATCGCCGCCGGATAATTCAGCGAGAAGCGCAAGAGGTTCGTCATCGGCCGCAGGGGCAAGTTTACCAAAACCAGCAGCTTCGTCGGTGAGAGCGCGTTTGAGGATGGTAATAATATTATCGGTCGTGAGCGGTTTGAGCACCACGACGCGCGAACGCGAAAGCAGAGCGCCAATGATTTCGAATGATGGGTTTTCCGTGGTGGCGCCAATAAGCGTGATTATCCCCTTCTCCACGTACGGCAAGAGCGCATCCTGCTGAGCCTTGCTCCAGCGGTGGATTTCGTCCACGAAGAGAATGGTTTTTTCTTTGTTTTTAAGCCGCTCTTCGGCCAGAGCGACAACCGTGCGCACTTCATCTTTGCCGCTCATGACAGCCGAGAGTTTTTCAAAATGAGCGCCCGAGGCCGTAGCGATGATTTCGGCAAGGGTGGTTTTGCCAACGCCCGGCGGACCCCAAAATATAAGCGAGGTAAGTTCGTTTTTATCGATAAGGCGGCGCAAAATAGTGCCTGGACCGATGATATCGGCATGACCGACCAGATCGGCAAGCGTGCGCGGGCGCAGACGGTCTGCAAGCGGTTGAGAAGATGAAGTAGACATACGAAGAGTTGACAACGTTTGAAGGGGGTGTTTAGGTGTGCCGGGAGGTACCAACCACATGTCCACGGGATACATCATCCAGAACGCTACAATGTTGACGCTCGGTGATGACATCACCGGCCTTATCGGCACAATTGACAATGTCGTATTTACCTTCGACATCCGTTATTCAGCTGGGAGCCGGGAAATAACCTGGAACATCTTCCGCGGCACCGCTATTTTCCAAACTGCGGCCGTCAAAGCAAAGCATCTGTTCGTCCATCATAACGTGCAGGTACACATTCCGAGGTGCGTTTATACGCGTCTCGGCACGTACCGCGGAGCCGTTGACCGTATTGATTTGTCACGCCGGGAGTACCCGGGCATCTCGGGCCTACCGCGTATCATGCCCTAAAAAACCAACCCCGCCACGAGCGGGGTTTATACATAGTCCTGAAAGTAGCGAACGAGCCAGTTGACGATGCCGGTGCGTATACGCCGCTTTTTTTGGCCACTTTCGGCCACGTGCGCCGAGCGCGATTTCCATTCTTCGATCACCTGACGCAATGGCTCGACCAAACCCGGTTCCGTGAAGTACACGTCGGATTCGGCATTGGCGAAAAAACTGCGCTTCGTGAAATTGGAACTGCCGACAAGACCGGCTTCTCCATCAACCAAGAATCCCTTGGCATGGTTCATCTTAGGCAAGAGATAGATGGTTGCCCCGAGGCGCTCGGAGACTTCGAGGAAGTAGTACGCCATGTAGTCGAGGAAGCGGTGGTCAGAACGCAGCGGTGTGATGATTTCCACTTCCACACCCCGACGGCGCGCTTCCACGAGGGCGTTGAGGAATTTCTTGTACGGGATGTAGTAGGGCGTGATGAGGGTGAATTTCTTTTGGGCGCGAGCAACGGCTTTAAGGTAAAACGAACGTACAAAGCGACGGTCTGACCCGCGGTGCGGTGCCATAGCGAGAAACATAAACCTCTCCCACCCCACCGGACGTTCGGACTTGGCACCGTCCGCCGAAAGGTACCGGCTAACTGCTGCCCGCTCACCACCCGAAGCTACGAATGTTTCGGCGAAGTCGCGGATAAGCGGCGCCACCACCGGACCATCGAGTCGTACATGCAGATCATTCCACTCGGTGGCAGTAAACGTAATATTCACCCCACCCATGAAAGCCGTGATTTCATCGATGATGAGCACTTTGCGATGATTGCGATACCACAACCGAGCGACCCAGCGCATGAGGCGCCACTCGAAATGCACCGGATTGTAGAATAGCACCATCACCCCGGCAGCGCGCAGACGATCAATGGCGGTTTTGCTCAAAAATCGACCGCCGATGGTATCGACGATAAGTTTCACTTCCACGTTAGCCTGCGCTTTTTCCACCAAGAGATCGACAAACCGCTGACCGGCGCGATCGTCAGCAAAAATATACACCTCCCACAAGATGGAGCGAGTGGCGCCTTTGAGCGCTTCGTACATGGCGTTCCAGGCCGTTTGAGTTGTGCTGTAGAGTTCAAACACAGTAGGACTCCTAACCAAAAGGATTTTATTGATGTTCAACGCGATAGATTGCACCCGCTTTATCATCAGAGATGTAGAGCGCACTATCCGATCCCCACACTAAATCAACAGGGCGGCCGAAGGTTTCGTTTGGTTTAAGCCAACCGCTTATAAACGGTTCGGAGGAATAATACCGCCCGTTGGCATCTAATTTCAAGCGTACCACCTCATAACCTACCGGTTTAGTGCTATTCCACGAGCCATGGAAAGCTACGAGGGCGTGGTAACGGTAACTTTCGGGCCAGGAACTATCCGGCGAAACGAATGTAATGCCAAGTGGGGCCACATGAGCCGGAAGGTTAACATGCGCCGGTGTAAAACGTGAACTAGCGCACGGATTGTTGACAGTATCGCGGTTGAACGCGGCGTCGCGCACATTGTTGCCATAACACCACGGCCAGCCGTAGTGCGCTCCCTCGGTAACAATGTTCACTTCGTCGGGCGGGGTGGTATTACCCAAAAAATCCCGGCCCATTTCGGTAACCCACAAGTTTTTGAGCGTCGGATGCCAGGCCATGAATACGGCATTGCGCAACCCTTCGGCAATGGTGCGGCGATCCGTACCATCAGGTTTGACAGACTCGATAGTTGCGAGGCGAGGTTCTTTTTCTACGCAGACATCACAGCTCGAACCAAGTGAAATATACAAACGCCCATCCGGACCGAAACTGAGCGTGCGCGTGGTGTGGCGGCCACCAGCGGGAAAATCGAGAATTTTTACCGGCGAACTAGAGGTGTACACTTCGAGCCGGTAGAGCGCGGTTTCGGTGGCGATATAGAGATTTGAAGGGTGTGACGGGTCAAACGCGAGACCGTGCGGTTTGCGGAGGTTTTTGAGCACCACTTCCCTGTCCACCACACGACCACGCGAGATATCGAGACGGACAAGCGTTCCCTGGTTGAGGAGCGTTACCCAAAGATTGCCAAGTTCGTCGAACGCTATAACGCGCGCACCCGGAAGATCGGCAGCGAATGCCTGGATAGTGAATCCGGCAGGAACGGTGAGTGGTACCGCGGGCAGGGGTTCGCGCATGGTAGTCGAAGCGTTCGGAGCAGAACTCGTGGCGACCGTCGTGGTAGACGGAACATATTTCCAGATTGGCGTACGGGGTGACCGCCAGGCTACGTAGGCTCCGTAGAGCGCCGGATACGCATACCACAACGCCATACCGATGGCTACAATCAGAACAAATCCCAAAATAGCAACAAAACGTTTGTTCATACGCATATAGGTAGTGACGAAGGATTAGCTGACGAATTGATTCGCCTCTTCTTCGATAATTTGAGCGATATTAAGCGGCGTGCCACGAGCGAGATCGGGTAATAAGCGGCGCATGCGTTCGCGGATATTTTTTTCCAAGTCCGGCCGGCGATACTCAGGAACGAAGGCTTTTACCGCTTCATCCTGGGCAATCATCTCTGGCAATTCGTTCCAAGCTTTAACCGCGGTATCGACCCAGGTATCGGTGGCTGCGAGCCCAAGCTCACCTACTTCGCGAGAGCGGGCCAAATTTTTTACACGTGAAAGCAGATCAACGAGTTGTTTCTCGTACGCCGGGCGCTGCCAACCCATCTGAATATCTGCCTGCTGTATTTTAGTACCCGCTTCGACGAATATTCTCTTGGTCTCAGCTTTCTTTGTGGACAGACGGGCGCTGCGTTCCGCTTTACTTTTTTCTGTCTCAGCTTTACCAGCTACTGCGGTTTCGGGAATGGCATTGATGATATTGATCATGAAGTCAATCTGTTCACGAAGCGCTTTCTTGAAACCTTTGATATCGGCAACCATTGCTTCTCTGGTTTCAAAGGATTCTTCGTATTTACGCTGCTCTCGGTCGCGCGTCATAAACTCCTCGCTACGCGGACGAAGATCGGCTTTACTTATTGCTTGAGCCCCACGCTCTGGAACCCCTTCCTTTTTCTGGCCGAACGACAAACCAGACGTAAGACGTTTATGCGCCACGCGCACCTCGGTTTCCAAGCGGGAAACATCGTCTTTAAATAAAGCTGGTTCAACTATCGAACCGTGCGTTCGTCCGGTTTCTATCGTATCTCTAAGCGCCTTTAAACGGTCGTAGAAATCAGCGCGTTCATACACCGCCTTTCCAAAAGCCGAGGACTCGAGCATACGTTCGATATCAACGCAACGCACTTTAAACGGCTCTATTTCCTGGTACACTTCGGCCATTTTTTTCTTACGGTATTCAAGGGCATCTTCGATTCGTTCCAGTATTGCCAATGCGGATTGAGGGTTGGGAGCAGTAGCTAGCTGCTCGGAATTAAAATCATAGAGCAGTGTGCTGTTTTTGAACACGTAATCTTTAGCAAGACGAAAATCCCGAATCAACGTATTGCTAGGATCACCCAAAAATCCGTACTCACGCCGCAGCTTGTAATTTTTCTCGTCGCTTAGACGCTCGAGCATTGTGCCCACCCGGCGCATGGCGGCAACCGCTTCGGCAGAGCGTTCCTCCGCTTCTTTACGCTGCTTCTCTTGGCGCGCCAGGTCCTCCTGGCGCTGATGCATGTCGGCCAAGGATCTTTCTGCCTGCTCACGCGTGCTGTAATATGCGCTAACGACTTTGGTTGTACCCTCAAGGTATATCATATTGACGCCCGGGTACGCGAGAAGCGGGCGATCTTTAAAATCAATACCGAATTCCTGCGCTCGATGTGGCAACTTATCGATAGAATCCGGGGCAACAAAATCACGTAGGTTACCGAGCATTTCTGGGGCCGGTTTAGTCCAAGTCAGCCACATCTGTTCGCGCTCCGAGGCAAATAAGCGCTCCTGCATTTTTTCGAGTTCACCAGCTTCCCTAGTCAGGCTCGACTCATAATAACTACGGAAAGGACTTCTCTTCTGGTACACGTCGCATGATACCTGAACGGTTGCCTGCTTTTCTGGCAATCCCAATTTCGGCAAATCCGCTTTTCTAAGTTTAAATAGGAATTCTTGGGACGGCAGGTTAATAACGGCCCGGTAGCCCCCCTGTGCGTCAAGGTAATAGTCTACACGGCACACTTCTCCCTTAAGAGGCACTTCGGTCGGGCAGTACTCACGAACCATGTCGAGCTGCTCTTCGGAACAAATTTCATCCTTTGGCACAACAAGATCACGGCTATGCTTTTCAACTCCAGCAAGATCTTCAATGCCAAGCTCAGCCAATTTTTTACGATACCATTCCTCTAAATCGGGAACTTCTACAACTCCCCCGCTCAATTCTACAAACGGCTGCACTTCTTTGATAGCCTGATAGTTGTCGCGAATGAATCGCAGTGCTGGTTTTTTGTCCGCAATAAATGCACCTTCCCCGGCAGCAAACGTGCGAGCGAGCACTTCTCGCGCTTTTTCCTGCGGAAGTTCGCGCTTACGCTCGCCAACACGAATGGCGGAGCGCTTAAGGAAGACCGGTACTTCTTCGACGACCGTGCCGGTTTCCCACGACAGATGCGGTTCGGTATTCCCACCATGAGCCCCCTGCCGCTCTTCGGTAAGATGCGGCACCATTTCGGCAATTAGTTCGCGGGGAACAGGATGAATCATACGGACATAAGCACGCGGCGCTTCACGGTCGTCTTCACGCCCTTGAGCGTCTTCTGGCGTATCGCTTATAAACAACTCGGGAGGAGAACCCGCACCTTCTGACGACGAGGAAATCAAAATGGACTTATGTTCAGCACCACCAACACGAACATACCGGGCCACACGACCACGTCCATAGCTATCCGCCCCCCGATACGCCAAACGATCGGCATGGCTCGCGAGAAGTGCTCGTGTAAGATTTTCGAGTTTTTCTTCGCCCGGAGTTTTGGGTTTTTTATTTTCAAAACGAGTTATGCCCCCTACATCACGCGGTTCTTCTTCGTCCTCATCGTTATACCCTGCCTTATCGTCTGGGAATACATCATCAAGGCGCTTTCTCATCGCTTCCCAATCGAAATCAAGCTTTTCACGCTCCCCGGCAGCAATTTTTGTTTCTGCGGCTTTAAGGGCATCCGGCGCGTATTTCATGAAGTCTTGCAGACGCGCCGCGGCATGCAGCATGGCTTCGCATTTTACGTAGCGCTGGCGGCACCAGTTTTCAAACGACCGTCGAGCGTACATACCCGAGGGCGAGCGGTCGGTCCGCAGCGCTTCCGCCAAACCGTTTTCAAGCGCGACTTTAAACAGTTTGAGGAGTTTGAAGTAATCGGAATTGCCGACTTTAAAGCATTCTTGCGCTTTGGCTACCTGTTTACGCGCTGCTTCGATTTTTTCTTTTTTATCCCGCCCGGGCGCTACCGCGATATCCGCATCGCTTGGCCCGACAAAAAGACGGTCTTCGCGCATAAAAGCCGCCAAGGCTAAGGCTTCTTCCAAACACTTATGCCGTTCTCCTTCCAAAACCAAAAGGGCGGTATGAGGTTCAAAATGATCGAGCTTCATCATTTCTACGCCGCGAGCGGTAGTACGATCGGCTTCGTCAATTGCCCCCAGCAGACGGAGTTCCTGTTCGCCACGCGCAATACTGCCTTGTTCTGGCGGATGACGGAAATAAAAACTCTTCGGATCGCGGCCCATGGCCCTAATCTTTAAAATAGGATGCGCAAGATTGGCATGAAGTATTTCCGGTTCAGGAAATTCCGGCAAACGATCGTACACCTCTTTGGGTTCGATACAATAGTAAGCGCCCTCTGCCGTGCGACCGCTCCGACCTGCGCGCTGTTTGGCCTGCATGCGGGAAATAAAGGTAGTGCCTTTGTGCACCATCCCGTCATGCGAATCAAAGCGCGCCGAGCGTTCACGGAGCGTATCGACCACATGACGAATACCTGGGCGTGTAATGGATGTTTCCGCGACGTTCGTAGCCACGACGATGCTGCGCCGATCATGCCGGGTACTGCTTAAACCCAAAGCATATGCGCGTTCGGCCGGACTCATTTGGCCATGCAGGCCGAGGATTTCAAAATCGGACACGTGCTTAAGGCGGTTCGTGACATAGCGAATTTCGGATGGACCGGGAACAAAGACTAACGTATCGCCTTCTTTAGTATCGTGCACCACCTGGCTCACAAGATTAACCGTGCGGTCGAGGTAATTGCGTCCGTATTCGGGTCGGGCAGGGTCGAATTCGGCCTGCGCTTCGGGATCGGCGAAATGTTCGGTAATACGATGCTTACGTCCCTCGATGGAGAAAAAGCGTTCCTTTCCTACACCGAAAAACTGTCCGGTCTGCTCTTTATCCATAGTCGCGCTCATCATAAGTGCCAGAGGCAGCTCATTCTTTGCGCGCAGTTCTTTGGCAATGCCGAGCACAAGGTCATAATCGAGGCTCGCTTGATGCACTTCGTCGATGATAATGCCGCCGATTTCACGGGGATTGATGTACCCGCTTTTCAGGTAGCGCAAAAAAATGCCCGGCGTTACGACGCTGATTTTACTGAAAGGCTTTACCATGTTCGCCTCTGCCGTGGAATACCCCACATCTTTGCCAAACGGTACGCCCATCACGGCTGCCACGTTTTCGCTCGACTGGCGCGCGGCATCTTTGCGCGGCTGCATGACGATGATTTTCTCCGGTCGTTTCAAATCACGCAAGGCGTTCATCATGGCCACCGGACCATAAATTGATTTACCCACACCCGTTTCACCTTCCAAAAGAAGCACACCATCGGTCTCAGCCGCAGCGGTAAGGGCACGGGCTACGTCGGGCATTTTTTCGGCCATCGGCAGGCGCTGCTCTTCGATGCGCGCTTTGAGCGCTCGCTGGCGTTCGGGCACGGAGAAATACTCGTACTCCCGCCGTTCTTCGCCAGGCTCAACATTTTCGTCAGAATTTTCACCACCGTAGTCCTGTCCTTCGGCGCGGGTAGCCGGACGACGATGAGTAAAAAAAGATTCAGCCATAAAGAAAACTTAGGAATGACGATAGATAAGAGGGAGCCCTGCCGCAAGAACCGCATCGGCCGCAAGCATGACCGGAAGCACCGGCGCTTCACCTTGCATAAACACTTCATCAACATCGCGCATCCGCTCGCGGATACGTTTCATGAATTCTTTCAACCGATCCTCCCGGCGAGCAGCTTGCACACCCGACCATACTATAGCGAGATCAATACTGGCTTCGCTGCCCTGTTCAACGGGCGGCATCTTTTCGTACTCGTGTAGATCCCGCTCTGTAACCACGAAGGGGAGTTCTACCGTCGGCGGGTGGATGAAATACCGAGGATCAAGCCGCGAAAAAATCAGATATGAGCGGGGTGCATCGGTCCGTTCGCGCCAGGTTAAATCTGTTACGCGGTTGCGCAGTACTTTAAAAAGTGGAATGGATAGCGCAGACGAAACTTCACCAACAAGCTCGAGCGGCCCACTACCCACTTCGTCGCCAATTTTTTTGACAATTTGATCGATGCGTTCGGGTGTAAGTACGGCACGCGACAAAGCCGGCGCAGACAACGACAGAGTCCGATAGACAATCAATTCTTCGCCACGAAGCAAGGCGGTCGACATACGTAAAAAATTAGACGAATAGTTTTTTGAACGCATCCACGAGCGTTACTGCGCTGAACACCCCAAAAATAAGAAATGCGAGCCCAAGGCCAACACGACGCCACAACGCCGGCTGGACGCTCGCAGGCAAAGTACGGTAATTGAGCACACTCACCAACGCGATATGGACAAACATGGCAAACGCGTTCGCCACCGCTCCTAGCACGATAAGTGATTTAGGATCAGCGGTGGTAAACAAGAGAAGCGCACTACCGACCGCGATCTGCAACCAGACGACGATGGCGTACCAGCGCGACAGATTGAAATACCCCTGCTCCTTGCGCTTAAGATGCTGCAATGCAATATTTTCGGCAATGATGCGTGACGTGGAATCGAGCACGCCGAGCTGGGTTTGAAAAAGCATTACACCGACCACTGCCAAGAAACTCACACCCACCCACGGACCAATTCGCTCGGCAAGAGTAGCACCTTCGGTGATGACAAAGTGGATCCCTTCACGGTTGGAAGGTGCGCCGTACGCTGTCGCATATGCCAGGAGCATAAGCAGCGCCATGGCCCACGCGCCCAAAAAGAAAAACACGAAGCCATGTTCAGTGTTTATTTTCCGCCACCATTGTTTGAACATGTTTACTTCGGAGGGCGTGTCGGCCATCGTTTCTCCGGCCAGACGAATAAACTGCGGCTTCTTAAGGCCAGAAAAAAGCCCGGCGATTTTCTCCGCATAACGACCCATGCCGTATCCCTTTTCTTTCACATAAACTGACTGCGCTAAGTTTAAATTGCCGGCCGCGCCCGAATACGCAAAAGCGCCAAAAAACGTCGCGATACTCATGCCGGACGGAAAAAACCAGTACCCTTCTCCCCTACCAGCGAGACCCCAAGCGAGCGCTGCCCAGTCCGTGTGGCGGGCCACCACAAAAGTGAGCACAATCAAAAACGGCAAACCGCAAAAAATGATTATCCGTGTCAGACCTTCTACAAGCGTATACACATGCCGCCCGACACTAAGGATGAGACCGATAACAACCAGGAGTACGGCCGCAAGCGGTCGATACTGTGTAATGCCGATAAGCGATGCAAAAACTTGGGCCGATGCGCCAATGATACCTGGCAGCGCAAAACCCAGAAACGTTGAACCCATAAACCACCACGTCGTCCACGGGTACCGTGCCGAGAGCCCCACGAATACGCTCTCGCCTTTTACCAGCGCATAGCGCTCGATTTCCATGTTAATGAGAAACTGCAAGCCAATACCCAACACCGCCCCCCAAGCGATTCCCAACCCATAATTTGCCGCAAGATACGGCCACAAAATAACCTCACCCGACCCCAGACCAAGCGCTAGCATGATAAAACTTGGGCCAAGCAGTTTTGTAAGTGACGGCGCGGGCGGCATGGGCTTAACGAGCTGTACGGACATACAAACAAACACGAGAAATAGTTATCTTAGAATACCACAAAAAATCAGTAGTGTCAGGCAGATTTTTACTATCAAAAACCTTCGCATTAGACTTGAAAAAACGTGTTTTAATCCTAAAAAGCCACCCACCTACAAGCTGCCAGCTTATCCTCGCCAACTATTGACACAAGGCACGAATTATGATATAGTTGCTTATTAAAAATAAGCCATTTGTGGCTTAAAATCATGGTTTATCGATGCAGAAGCACCCTTCTTCATCGGCCAATCATGGCCTGTGTTCATTCACATCATCTGGGAGATACCCGATGCCGAAGTACTTGACGAACCTACTCCTTCTGGGAGTGATCATCGTCATCATGGCTACGAACACCGCGGCAGCGCAAAAAATCTGCCACGTGGAAAGGAACAAGCAAGGAAAAGTAACCATGAGCATGGTAGTGGTGTCGGAAAGCTCGCCGTGCCCTGACCACATGGTCGAGTATCGACGCGTCGAGGACCCGCACTACACCACCAACAAAACCGATCGAAATCTGGCCAAAGGACTCACCTCCGCATTGGCCTGGAAGGATGGCAAAAACATCGGACAGCTCCACACCGAGTGCGTGGCCCGCTGGGGAGATAAGAGAACGTTCTTCAAGAATCACTACCAGCACGGTATGTTCGACAAAGAGTACATCGAAGCGGTTTGGATCGCTAACCAGGACCTGATCATGTCCTTGCAAAGCTTCCATGCCCGGCGTAACAAGCTCTTCGAACTTGCAGCTGCCCAAAAAGGCTTCGCGGATCGTGAATCCAGCAACTACCCGTGCTCCACGTCGAGCGCGGGTGCGTGGGGACTTATGCAAGTCGTCGAAAGCTCGTACAAGAGCGAGTGTCGAACACTCGGCATCCTGGGAACGACCGACAAACGCAACCTGCCGAACCCCTACGGCACCACTGCCAAAGATATCGCCTGCGGCGCGTTTGAACTCCGCTTCAAGCTCGAGTACGTAGCGGGCAAGGTGCGCCAAGGGCACGCCGGTGGCGTTCGCCTCGATCCTTCGCGGATCGTGGAGTACTGGGCGGCAGCGTACAACGCCGGTACAGCCGAATTCCACAGCCGAAACCTTGGCTGGGGCGGCTGGCTCCGCAACCCTACAGGAAGGAGTGACATCGGCGACTACGCACGAAAAGTCGCCCAAAGCAGACAGCACCACCTCTCAGACTCCCGCTGGTTCGACACCCACGTGTCGCCCTCGGGAGACCTCAACCAAATCTACTTCGCGCTCAAAGCAGGCGTGCGGTAGTGGCGAGCGGCCTTGCCTTAAGGGCCGCTTTGTTTTTTATGCTCACGCTGGTCGATGGGATCAAAAATAGATCGATCCAAAACCCCATGGACCATAAAATCGGCTATGCGTTTGCCGCCGTAGATGGACGAAAGAATACCCACGCCATTGCAGCCCAGGTTATAAAGTAACACTGGGTTACATGGCTCCGGACCAATAACACGCAGACCATGCGGCGTATATCCCATAAGCCCATGCCAGGTGAAGAGATAATCGAGTTTCTCGGGCGACGGTGCAAAGGCCGTCTTGAGGAACGCGGATATTTCTTCGCTCGCTCGCTCCGGAAAGTTAACGTCCGCGGTGAGATAGTCTTGTTTGCGATCTACATTATCTTCGGGCCCGCCGATGCACACCAGGTTGCCATCGCCCAAGGTATTATGGTGGAAGCGGCGACGCGTGAGGTAAAAATAGGGATCTTCTTCATCCACCCGGCGCTGCGCACGACTCGTCTCACGCCCGGCTGTCTCTCCGGATGGGAAGTAGCTAATAGCCTTAGGTTTACGTTGGTCATCTTCAAAATACGCGGCCATGTAACCAATTTTTCCAATAACCAGCTGGTGGAACGCCGGATCAATATCCTCACCCACCGTGTTGGTGAGCTTAAAATGTTCAAAACCGTTAGTGCAGAGCACGACCCGTTGAGCCGTAATCGCGTGGTTATTCACGCTCAACTGGGCTATGCCGTCTTTAAGCACCACTTCTTTAACCGGACTATGCTCAAACAGCCGGAAACGATCCGGGTACTGCTCAAGAAGCGACTCAACCATTTCTTCGCATAAAAGGGCGCTGTTCACGCACCCTTTCCGGGAAGCGAGCGCGGCGATGTAGCGCTCATCCTTGGTTTCGAGCAAAGTAAGAATATAATCATGATCAACCCGGGCGTAGAGCTCGCTATATTCGGACGGAATAGCAGCAATAATGTCCGGCCGGTTCACCACAAGCATACCTTCAATATCAAGCCCGGCCTCACGCTGATACTTGATGTTGCGCAGATGGTCGATAATTTGCGTTATGGTAGAGCAGCCGGCGTATCCCGTAAATTTAGCCAGAGGTGCAGTAAGGCGCCCTTCCCAATACATCTCGTCAATCAGATCCCAGGCGTAAAAAATGGCTTCTTGCGCTTTAGCAGCAAGGGTCAATCCATACTGCTCGACAAGGTGCGAAAACGGATGTTCAAAATAGCTGACGATCTGCCCAGCGTTGTGGCCGGTCGCACCGTGCGCCACCCGGCTTGCCTCAATAATCGTCACCGGACGATTGGTGTATTTGAGACAAAAAAAGGCAGTGGAAATCCCCGCGATGCCTGCCCCCACGATAACAATGTCGCCATCGAAGTCCTTATCGAGAATCTGGGGCGGGCGCTTTAACGACAACTGATGCAGCCAAGGGGATGAATTGCTTGCCATACGAGAACGAAAAGATCTAAGAATGAAAAGCCCTCCTATTCGGCCAAATAACCGAGCGGGTCAACCGGGATACCGTTCAAGCGCACCTCAAAGTGCAAGTGCGCACCAGTAACGAACGGGCCAGCACCCACGGTTCCGGGCGTACCCCCAGAATAGCCGATAATATCGCCTTTATTGACGTATTGCTCATTGCTCACCAAAATCGAACTCAAATGGCCATACACGGTCGATAAGTTGCTGGTGTGGATAAGAAGTACATAGGCATAGCAGGTCGAACTGGTGCAGCGCCGTGCTTGGCCAACATAGCCCGAAGAAGCCGCTTTGACCGGCGTACCCTGCGCCGCACGAATATCAATGGCATTATGCTCAAAGACCCGGCGATACGGATAGCTCGGATCGCGGAAACGGGCCGTGATGTAGCGGCTCGGTACCGGCCATACAAAATCCACATCCCCGACCGGCACGGTTTTGATTTTTTCCTGTTCGGCAAGTTTTTTCCGCACCTGTTCTTCGTAACTTCTCACTTCGTTTTCCACACTCTGGTATTCGCGCTTCAAACCGTCGAGTAACGTCTGGTATTTCTTTTCCGAAGAGCGGGTGTCAGCCAAGAGCCCTTTGCGGGCATTCATCTGCTCGTTTAAATCCTGTCTTTTTTCGTTAAGTTCGGCCGTATAATCTTCCAAATTCTTCTTACGTTTGCTTACCTCCACCTGTTTTTCCATCAGTTGACCACGGCTCGTACGCAAAGCGGCCGTGGCGCGTCCTACATCACTATACACATCTTCCAGATTCTTCAGCTGCGAAAAAAATATGGCTAAATTTTCTTCCGTCAAAAGGATTTCGAGAGTATTTTTTTGGTCATCGGAATGAATGTTTTTGATGAGCGATTGCAGCATGGCTTTGTGCCGTTCCAATTCCTTAGTCTTGTCCGCAATGCCAAAATTTAGCAAATCAAGCTCGAGCCGCGTGGTTTCGAGCTTATCTTTCGCTACTTGAATTTCCACCCCCACCTGGTCGATGCGCGTATCGATGATCGAGAGCTGGTTTTGGAGCGATACGGCTTCGAGCTGCTTGGCTTCGATGGTTTTCTTGTAACTACCAATGGTGTCTTCGAGCTGTTTAATTTTGTCTTTATTCTGCTGAATTTTTTTGTTCAACTCATCGATTTCCTTCGTAGATTGCACGGTTTGCGAAAAGGTCGGCACTCCTCCGGTACCGAAAAAGATAAACAACGCACACAGGGCGGCGAGAAGTATTTTTTTCATATGGAGGTAGTATGCCACAGAGAACGAAGAAGAGGTAGTAGAGAAGGTAGCGCCCAACGCTACTTCCCGAATAACGTCATTGCGAGTTGCGAGTTAGACGAGCGACGAAGCAATCCCTTCGTAATTCAGCGCTCACTCTGGTATCAGGGGGATTGCCCGCCCGGCACGCCTTTGCTGCCATGGCGGACAGGCTTCGCTACGCTCGCAATGACAGGAAGTTCTTTAGAGTAATTTTTCCAAAGCAAGCCTTAGGCGACGTACGCTTTCCTCTTTTCCAAGCGCCAACGCGATTTCGAATGGTCCCGGCGAATTCTGTTGACCCGAAAGCGCGATGCGCAACGGGGAGAGCACAGCGCCGTTACTAAGCGCCTTTTCCTGGACGAAAGCTGCGATGATTTTTTCGAGTTCCGGCTTAGACCACTCACTCTCCCCTACCGACCCGAGCTTATCGACAAGGTTTTCGAGCACCATGCGCGCCTCTTCGGGAGTTCCTTTGCGCCATACCAGCAGCTCTTTCTCGTACGCCGGCAATTCAAAACAAAACGCGATCGCCCCCGGCAACTCACCAAGCGTCGTAATACGGTCTTTTTCAAGAGCCACACAAGCCACGGTTTTCTCCCACGAAGCCGTCGTCGGCAAACCATAATCCACCGCTCGGCGCGCCACTTCTTCGGCACTCATTTTTTTAAGGTATTCCTTGTTAAACCAGTTGAGTTTTTCGATATTAAACACCGAACCAGCTTTACTCACCTTTTCCAAACTGAATTCTTTGATGAGCTCGTCGAGCGAAAAAATCTCACGGTCGTCACCGGGATTCCAGCCAAGAAACGCAACAAAGTTAAGAAGCGCTTCGGGCAAGTAGCCTTTTTTGCGGTAATCTTCTACCGCCACATCGCCCTGGCGTTTGCTGAGTTTGGATTTATCAGGGTTGAGAATGAGGCCGAGATGCCCAAACTCAGGCGCCTGCCAGCCAAAGTATTCGTAGAGCTTGAGGTGTTTGGGAGTGCTCGAAATCCACTCTTCACCGCGGACAACATGAGTGATGTGCATGAGATGGTCGTCTACCACAACCGCAAAATGATACGTCGGAAAACCGTCGGATTTGATGAGCACTTGGTCATCGATGAGGCGGTTATTAAACCGGATTTCTCCGCGGATAAGATCGTTAAACACTGTTTCACCGGTCTGATCCATCTTCATGCGGATGACATACGGTGTTTGTTCTTTGAGCTTCGCTTCCACGTCGGCAGGCACAAGGCTCAAACATAAGCGGTCATAACTCGTTGCTTGCTTATTGGCTTCTTGACGCTTGCGGAGTTCTTCGAGGCGCTCGGACGTGCAGAAACAATAATAAGCCGTGCCGTTAGCGAGCAAGGTTTTGATATGTTCATGGTAAATCGGCAAGCGCTCGGATTGAATGTATGAATCCGGTCCGCCTTTTTGACTTACTTTATATTCGCCGCGGGCCAACGCCTCTTCGTCAAGACACACGCCTTCATCGGGACGGATACCGGCCCAGTACATGGCTTTGAGCAAATTAAGCGTCGCATCGGCCACAAAGCGCTCGCGGTCAGTGTCTTCGATACGGAGTAAAAATTGGCCATTATTCTGTTTGGCCAAGATGTACGAATAGAGCGCCATCTTAAGAGTGCCGATGTGCATGTAACCAGTGGGGCTCGGGGCGATGCGGGTGCGGAACATACGAGGAGCTTGTAGCTAGTTAGTTGGTAGCTTGCTAGGAGCAAGGTACCTAAAAGGTATGGTGATACTAGCAAATTAGCCGGTTTTTTCAAAGGTTAGGTTTGGATGGAGAGAAGTGAAGTGGCTTTTTAGCCCGTTAGCCGGTTAGGAACGTAGCTCGTTAGAAAGAAGACCCTCTTAAGCACTGTCATTGCGAGGAAGGAGTTAGATGACTGACGAAGCAATCCCCTTGATATCAAAGCGGGCTCTGAATTACGCAGGGATTGCCCGCCCGGCACGCCGTGCTGCCATGGCGGACGGGCTTCGTCGTGCCTCCTCGCAATAGCACTATCTTCCAGGCATTTTACCATACCGTATAAAGATACTTTTACCTCAATAAAAAAGCCCCCGCATCTTGCGATTTGGGGGCTGAAGGGTTAGGCCGTGGGCAGCGCATGCGCTTTCCACGAACCGTACCCTAACGACGAAGGCGGTAGCGAGAGGCGGCGGCCCTCGACTACTTCAGGAGGACCGAGATGTTGCAGCCGTTCATGGCGCTGCAGCTCGCGTAGAGCTCGACGTTGCTGTCCGTCGTCCCGTCCTTCTTCTTGATCGCGCCCAGGAGCAGGGTCCGGAGCGCCGCGTCCATGTTGGACTGCGTGGCGTCGGGGTCGAGCTCGACCGTGCCGGTCTTGTAGACGCCCTCCACCAGCCAGCGGCGGCTGTCCTGGATGTTGGCCAGGATGGAGAAGCCGCTCTGGGTGGCGGTCGTCTTCTTGGGCGGGCAGAACTTGATGACGGTGCCCGCCGCGAGCATCTTGGCCCAGACGCCCGAGGGCGCCTTGACGGTCGTGTTGCCCGGCGTGGAGAGCGTCTCGCCCGAGAGCGGGCCGACGCTGCCGTCGTAGCGGATGCCGGACGGGACGGTCAGGACGTGCGACTCACAGTTGCTGAAGCTCACCTGCTCGCACATGCCGTTCGTGCTGTTGCAGAACTGCCCGGCCTGGCACGTCACGCCCTGGCACTTGTCGGTGGGCTGGGTCGTGGTCTCGCTGCACACGCTGTCCTTGCAGGTCAGGCCGACGGCGCACGCGCGGTCGCGGGTGCAGGCCGTGCCCTTGGGCAGCCGGGTGGCGCAGACCGAGCTCTGGGTGCAGAAGCCGGTCATGGTGCACGTCTGATCCTCGTTGGCGATCGTGCAGCTCGGGGCGGTGACGCAGACGGCCGGGTCACCCACGCCACCCTTCCAGGTGCAGAGCTGACCCTCGGTGCAGCCACCGTTGTTGGCGGAGCAGGGGTTCTGCACAGCGGAGGCGGGCAGGCAGGTCGGGACATCAGCGCCGACATCCAGGCAGGTGGTTCCGTTGGTGCACTTGGCGGCGAAGGCAGGATCCGAGGCGCAGCGGTTGGGGCCACAGAAGCCCTTCTGACCCGCGACGACGTTGGCGCCGATGCAGGTGTCGCCGGTGTTGCACTCGGCGGTCGAGGCGCAGCGCGGGGCATCGCAACCCGCCATCTCCTGGGTGAGCAGGGCGAGGGCGGCGGCGGCGATCGAGTTGGCGAAGGTCTTCTTCATGGGTCTTCTCCTTGTGGTCTACCTTCCCATCTTGTGGGAGGTTTCATGGTTCGGTTTCAGGATTCGCTACTTACCAAGCGCACGTACCTTATGTCGTTAGGGTAGTGTACTCGGCAAGGCCAGCAAATGACGATGGTTCATCAGTCACTGGCCTTGCGAGTACGTTGTAATGAACAACAGTATAGTATAACACAAATGGTGCCATTTGTCAAGCTTTTTTTGCTCTTATTTTAGCACCATTTCTCTTGCCGCAAGCGACTTGCGAAGAGAGAAATGGCGGGCGGAGAGTGAGAACTCACATCTCCGCCCTGAAGGCGACAGAAACAAGGCGGTGGGTAGGGGTTCGTTCGGCGCTGAACCCCTGGACGACTACTTGCGGATGCTCTTCTTGCCGATCGCGCCGATCCGCAGGTGGCTCATGAAGGCGAAGCGTCGCGTCGGCTCGTAGCCCTGGAAGGCAGCGTCACCGCCGCCGATGCCCGCATCGAGCTCGACGTAGGCGCCGCCGTTGTGCGGCACGTAGGCGAAGCCGAGCTTGGCGATGCCGACCCGCTCGCGATAGGTGCCCTCACCCACGATGGCGGTGTAGAGCAGATCGACGCCGGCCTTGAGCACCACGTTGCGACCGACGTTGAAGAGGTAGGAGGGGCCGAACGTGAAGGTCAGGTTCTTGAGCGACCACACGTTGCCCTGGCCGATCACCTCCGGGTGCCAGTGCAGGCTCAGGTCGACCGCAGCGCCGTGCCGGCTGGCGTTGATGCGGTTGAAGGCGACGCCACCGAAGGCTCCGATCGCTCCGCCGCGGGGCAGCAGGCTCGAGTAGAGCAGGCTCGCACCGCCGTAGGGGCGCAGGATGCCGAAGATCGGGCCGCTCTCACCCTCCACCAGCTTCTGAGTCGAAGCGGGCGGAGCGGTCGTCGCGAGCGCCGGCTTGATGTCGGCGACGGGCGGCTTGGCAGAGGCGGGGCAGCCGTCGTTGACGGGCAGACCGGGCTCGTCCGGGCACTTGTCGATCCCGTTGGCGAGGCCATCGTGATCGCGATCCGGATCGGGCTGGGTGGGCTGCTCGTAGACCACGACGGGCTGCGGGGCGGGGGCGGGCTGCACGACGACCGGGGGCGCCGCAGGCGCGGGGTTGACCACGACCGGCGGACCGCCGGTGCGGCCGTCCTTGAGCTCCACCACCACTTTGACCTCCTGCGGCTTGGAAGGCTCGACGGCCTTCGCGGCGGGCGGGGGCGGCGGGAGCCGCTTGGGGGCGGCGCGGCGCACGGGGCGGGGTCGGGGGGGCTTCGGTGCCGGGTTGCAGCGCGGATCATCGGCCGCCGGGGGCGGGGCCGTCTCGGCCAGCACCACAGTGGCGCCGGTCAGGACGATGCCGAGCACGAGGCAGGAGGCAACAAGGCGGGTGGACTTCATCATGGCGAACTCCTTTTTTCTGTGTCAGCAAGCAGTCGGTTGGTAGTCGCCCCAGAGGGGTTGGCTCTGGGCAGTCCTTCTCTGGGACGTACTCAAAAGAGATTGCTCTTCTCAGTACGTCCCAGAGTTATTTGTTTCTGTCATTTGTAATGAACATTCATCCGTTACGGTCTTAAAAAGCTATGCATCTCGTAAAAGGTACGTACTGAAGGGTACAATCGGTCAAGGAGATCTATAGCTTTTCAAGTGCGTAACGACATACTATATCACACTTTTAGCTTTTCGTCAAGTCCGGCTTAACGCACTGTTTGCGTGGATCTTAGCGAAGAATCAATTAACAACTAACTATACCACATTTTTACCTACGTGTCAAGATTGTGGAAAAGGAGTAAACGGGGCAGAGGTTGGCCAAAAGAACCCTAAAATAGCCACTTCCCCACCCTATCACAAAGGCTTTTTTGCTGTCAAAATACAACAACGTCCCTAGGGACGTTGTTGATAGTAAGGCCAGATTTGCTGAAACTAGGGTGTCGACGGCAGGGTTTTAAGATAGTCATGCATTGCATCGAGTTTGGCCTGGGGTGGATTTTCCATTTCCGCAGTCGAAAGCGGATCTCTCTGAGCATACGATTCCCCCAGACCGCGTTTGATGAGCTCAGCCAACGCGGCGGTACGCTTAGTCTGTTCAGCCCGATCAGCAGTGGGAGTGAGAAGGCGTATCAAGGCGCGTTTTTCGCTTTCCGAGGCACCGCCCATGACGCTTTCGAATGCTTGGCGGATTACGGATTCTTTAAACAGCTGGCCCGAACCATGGATCGTTTCCAGAGATTTTTTAAGTCCGGTAGCGAGCGCAAAGCCGAGATTCTTGGTTTCAAACGGACTTTTCCCCCGCTCCACTCTTTGCGCATCGGTCGTGGCCGCTTCGGTTGGGGTGGCCGGTCTTTCAGATGAAGGCTGGCGTTCAGATTCAGGCCGTGGTGCAGGAGGAGGCGTGGTTTCACGAGAACTAGAGACGGCCGAGGCCGGCAGGTCTTTTACAGACATGCCGATTTCTTCTGGATGGGACTGCGGACCGGTTCCAAAAGTTTTGGTCACGTCGAGCGCTGTAGCAGCAGCCCGTGGGCGGCCAGGGGCACGTTTTTTAACAAAACCATCGCTTGCTACACCAACACCCATGCCCAAAAGCAAACCAGCCAAACTGTATCTGAGCATTGCATTTTTGAGGAATCCTTGGGCAACCCGTTTCTGTTCTGGCGGCAATTTAGCAACAGCTTCATCACTGGCATGCTCGGCACGCACCAGGGCTTTTTCAAACAGGCCGACACCCCGAGCTTGCTCACGATTTTGCTTAATGTAGGCAGCCTCAATTTGCACCTTTTGCGCGCCTGTTACCAAATCTTCAAGCATTTTTCTCACAACTGGATTCTTTACGTACTCACCACCGTCACCAGCGAGGAGAGTTTTTGTTTTCTTGATAATCTCTTGGGTAGCACTGACACGCTCCGCCTCAGCACCCGACTTAAACCACTCCGCAGGGCGATTCTGGCGAGTATCCACGAGTTTAGCCAAATAACCTTGAGATGCGGCAATGAAATCTTTAACTTCTTGCTCTTTAACCTCCTTCGCTTCGTCATCTGTCCAGTGCTCTAGGGTGCGGTGCAGATCTTTGACAGCCACCTCATCGTGTTCCTTAAGCTTTTTGAACCCTTCACGCTTTAGGAATACGTGGCCATCATGATGGATAACATCGTCTTCCGTGAAGCCAGCCTTTTTAAGGAAGCGGTCCTGCTCCTCTTCAGAACCAAGAGTATCCATGACGCGTTCAAAATTTATCTGCCGGAGAACCATGGCAAACTCGCTGCTGAAACGATCGAAGGCATCACTTGAAAGGCCGCTGGGATTGCCATCGTCATCATACGCCAAATTACGCTTCATCATGAGATCAGAGATGCGGCGCATTTTTTCTTGTGATGATTCATAGGTTACAATGGCCGCAGTTGGCTTCATAACCTCTTTCATGGACTCGATTGGTTTCCACGGTTTAAATGTACCATTGAATTTTTCAACGCTTTTAGCCTGAGGCAGCTCTTCACGACTGGCTCGGATAATATCGGAGCGCACCATGTCGTAGAGCGACATGCCGACTTGTTTGGCATAGGTAGTATCCCAGACTTTCTTGAAAGCCGCCCAGTCGCGGATACCGTAACCGCGCAAGATCTTGGCCATAGCTGGACTTGGCGGCACATCAGCCTTAAATAAATCGCGGACTTTCTGCGTCACTTCAAGGTTTTCTTGGATAACGGATGAACCGTCGACTTCGCTTACCGCTGAATGCGGCTGGTTGTATAACGCTTCAAGAAGAGCAAGGAATTCCTGGGGGCGAGATCTAAGCAGCTCTTGTATGACGACGGAGGGAAGTTCCACAACAACGTTAGCATCACGGTCTTCGCGGCGGCGGGCCAAATCAACTTTGCTAATTTCGATGCGCAAATTTCCAAGCGCGCGGCCAGCCTTAAGAAGTTTGAGAGCAACGCGTTTATTGTTCGCGTCTTTAGCCGGATCGATCGTGCCGAGCTCTTTCTCTGCCTCTTCTAAAGCCCGCTGCACATGTGAGCGCTCCTCGGGCGAAAAATCATCCATCGCGGTGCGCAACTCATTGTACTGGGCTACCAATTGATCATATTCACCGTCATTTTCGGGTGTGGTGAGCTTAATTTCGGGATTAGGAGAAAGCTTGCTCCATTCTTGCATTACCGTACGGGCGATATTGGCATACTCATCTTCAGCCAGCGGCACATCCGAACTTTCTTGGGCGCGCGCGAAACGCGTTTCAACCTCCAAAACAAACGGATCAAGAGGATTGTTGGCACGCACTGCTGTAAATAATTCACGAAAAACCGGTACGTACTGACTAGGCGAGGCGGCGGGTCCCAGAAGAGCGTTTAGCGCCGAACGGTTAATACCGGCTTCACCAAGCTTTTTAGTCAGGTCGTCAACTAAATGTCGACGGGTATAATTCTCGAATTCGCGATGATGCTCGTTAACCGCTTGCTCCAACTCCGTGAGAGCGGCGGAAAGTTCGGTGCGCAAACGTGCGACATCCTGTTTCATTTTGCCGATCGCGCCGGTTTCAAGAACACCCAGCAGGCCTTCTCCACCACTCATTACCTCGGCGACGTCGAGAATTTTCTGCTGGAAATCCGTAAAGGTAATGGTAAGTTCGCGTACTTTTTTAGTACCAAGACTCGAGATGCGACGCTCGATGGCTTTAATCTTGCTTTCCATTTCAGTGCGGAGTTTTTCAGCCTCCTGGAGTGAACGAACCATGTCGATGTCGACATCCGGAATTTCGCGCCTCGTTTTACGATCAAGAAGATGGTACATCACTTTACCATCCGGACCCACTTTAATCTGCGTAGCCAAAAATTCTGCCCCAGCAATATGGACGGTTTTCTCTTTGAGCGGCTCGAACGTAGCAAGCGGTTCAGGCGAAACGATGCGTTTAACAGCACCAGTACGCATGTCCTTGACTGTAAAGACGAACTGCTTGAGCGCACTGTCGAACTTAGGTTGAGCCTGAATAACACCCATATTCCAGCGACCGTCAGATTCATAGACGACATGCTGGCCAAAGGTGTAGGAAAATTCTTCTGACTTGTGCTCGATGGCCGGATAGGGTTCGAGCGCCGCTTCATGGGTAACAACCGGCAGACGATCAGGCGCATCAACAGACACCTCAAGCGGCTGGCGCTCGCCAGCGATAACAAAAACCAATTTTTTAACACCGCCTTTAACAAAAATACGCGGCTCTTCTTGAAGCAAACCTTCAACTTCGGCATCCTCGCCCGGCCGTTTGTAGCGCACTGTGTCGCCGGCATGATACGAATGGTTGCGCGGGTCGAAGGTAAGCTCCAGGAATTGCATGTCAAACTCGGGCATGGTTTCGGTGAAAATCGTTTCTTTCTGACCAACAAGATTGACAGCCAAAATTTCTTTGCCGTCCCTAACAACCGACCGTATATCTTTGAGCTCACCTGCTATCCTATCCTTGCCGACCGTGAGAACTACGGTATCGCCGCGGTTTACTTTTATCCGTTCTCCTTTAAAAAGAGTGGGGTTGGCTGGTGGTTTTTCTGGTGCTGGGCGCTCAACGGAAATATCATCGACTTCGTAGCCTTGGTCGTACTGATTACGATCGGGGTCATTTGCTTCGTAAGTGCTGTAGGGCTCATCACGAAGTGTTGGAGGTTCGTTTTCGTTTCCTTTGGATTTTTCTTCTAGAAGTGCATTCAATTTATCCCCATCAATGAGTGGAGTACGCTCTGAGGGCGACTCAGTGGAAGGCGATGCTGGTACGTTTTCGGAGGCAACCGGCAAGGACCAGTCATCTTCTTTAACCTGAGTTGATTGGACAGCCATCTCCGCAACCTCTTCGGGACTCAGGCGCGCTGTGCGGCTGGAGGGAGATTCAGCAGAGGGAGCGGGCTTGACTTCAGTCTCGGCAGAGGATGGATCGACAGCATTTTCGGAAAAACGTTTTTTCATTACGAAACGCAACGGCTCGAGTCCTTCAAGCCTGGATTTCATTTGTTTAACTTTGGCACCCAAAACATAGAGGGCGTCTTCGTCATCTTGCGGGTCTTTGTCACGGACACGCTCTGAGCCAGACGCCAAAAGAGTATGGACCCGATCAAACAACGGATCAGTTCGCTCAATAAAAGCTTGCACTTCTTGCGCGTGACGGGCATACGCTGTACGTGCTGACGAATCCGAATCTTTTTTGAGTCGATCGATCAATTGCCGATATTCAGCTTCAAAAGCACCCAAAGATCCGGTGACGCGTTTCAATTCTTGGTCAGCAGCGTCCAAATCAGCTGTTATTTTTTCGGGGGATTCGGTTTTTTCTTGCCGCGGAGAAGAACTTTCGGGAGCACGTTCGACAGGTTGATCGTCTACAAATACTTCGCTATCAGCACCGGATGAAGCAATTTCCGATACAGCTTCCTGAGCAACGGTTTTAAGGTCTTCAACGCGAGCGTTCTGCTCGTCTAAAGCTTTTTCGATCGTTGCGAGACGTTCTTTCCACTGTTTAATTTTATCCTTATTTGAATCAAGAGCAATCACCGCCGGATTCTTTTCCGCTTGGGCAATACGATTTTGAATTTCATTTTTGAGCCGTGAAATGGTTTGCACGAGATTTTCCGCCAGGTTCATTGCACCCCCACCTTCTTGGCTTAATACATACTTCTTACGTTCTTCTGAAGAGCCCGCAAGTTCACCGGCAAGCACTCCTTTTAGTGCATCCAAATTTTGCTCTGCCTGCAGCAGAACCCCAACTTTTTTTCCTTCGGCGCTCACAAGCTCTTTTTCAATTTTAGCCATCTCCTGATCATGCTGCGGATTCACATCCATCCGTGCCAGGGCCTCTTTCCAATTTAATCTCTCTTTTCCTTGTTTTTTAGCCATAAACCCGGTGAGTATTAGACAAAAGCTATTCGAGCGTTTCAATAAGACCCTTCATCTTATCAATTTTGTGGGAATTTTCAAGGGTCCGGAGTTCGTCTTCGCGGAGTTTGCGCTCCTGCTCGATAAGGCGTTTTTTAGTCAAAAATTTAAGCCACTGATAATTGAACAACGTCAATAGATGCGAGGAAGCCTCTTCTATGCCACCCGCCGAACCATTGGTATCGGATTTTTCGAGTTCTTGGTCGGGCATAGTAAGAGATTATGAACCAACCAGGACTCCCACTTCGACGGCGTATTGTTCGAGTGCGGTTTTAAAAATAACCTGAAAATTCGGAACGTGTGAATGCCAGAAATCCGTCCATTCGTTGGCACCCGCCTCATCCTCGCTCGTAAGGATCATAAAACGTTCCAAACCTTCGGGCGAAAGATGCGGTGCGATAGCCGAACCCAAACGGATAAGGGCCTGCTCCGTAAAATGCGGCAAAAGACGCTGCTGCTCGTCGGGCGGAAGCGAGGAGAAACCATGCGCAGACAAAATAGACTTCACCACCTCTTCAAGTGAAGAGGAGGAAGGCGTTTCCTGTTCAGCGGACGCGAGTAATTGATCGGACATACGTAAAAAAACCACCGCCCTACCCGTGATGGGCACCGTGGCGGCGGTAACTTAAAAACCACAAACTGGACAGAATAATGCCTACCCAGAAACCGACCAGGCCGTTGAGGACATAATTGGGCCGAGCGGGAAACGGTGAAGAAAGCGGTGCATCAACCTGTTTAAAGATGACATCACCACCAACGTATTCCCACCCGCGCTCAACAATGGTTTTAGTAACCGCATCAGCCAAAGCCACGGCTTTTTCTTCGGTCTCTGCATACACTTTTACCGAGAGGATACTGGCACCGATACGAACGCTGCCCACCACATCACGCGCCCATTCTTTGCGCCGCTCGCGTTCTTTAAGAGTGCGCCAGTGCGTAACATCGAGCCCCCCTGGATTATTCTCTAAGACTTTTTCGTAAAAATCCGATGTGCCCATGAGTTGCGCCATGCTCTCCCCGATGCGCTCAGCGGATTTAGCCTGGGTGTAAGGGTCAACGCCGGCCTGCGAGCGCGCAACAAGGAGAATGCTCGTCTCAGCACTATATTTTCGTTCCATGAGAAGGCTTATGCCCAAAAACAATGCCAAACCCAAAAGCCCCCAAATGACTATCAAACGTAGCCGATAACTGAGGGTGTGCACCATACGGGACAGTGGTTAAGTAATGAGATCTTAAGGAACCGTAGAAGAAGGAAAGATGTTCTGGCGTGGAACAGTGAGTGTCGTTGGATTTCCGTTGCGGACAACACGCACGTTCCATACGGGCAGCTGATGTTGAAAAGTATACCACGAAAACGATCCATCGACAACGACATTATTGATGTGGGTAATAACATCGTAGGGGCGGAGCGGAAGCGTTGAACTTACTAAACGCGTAACGAGAAAACCACTCGTTGCACGGTTGTTATTAGGGACGAAATTGGCCGGTGCAAGAAACCATCCTTCCACGCCCAAAGAAGCGTACGGCACGCGCGTCCGAACGAAAAATTCACGTGCAGCCCGCTCCAACTCTTCACCACTCACCCATTCGCCCGATGTGGCAAAGAAGCCGGAATAGCCACCGTCGGCGGTTAAGGAAAACACGGGGGACGAAGAAGGGTCGTACAAACGATAGCGCGGGGCCGGACGGGTGGTAAGGAGCGCAGGTGACACAGGAGCATAGGGCACAACAGAGGCCGCACGAACGTAGCCGCCCATTACCACACCAACAGTACGAGGCATAGCATCCAGATCGACGAACGAGATGGGGCGTACGAGCTCGAGATGATCAGCTACCCGACCGAGAGCAATGCCTCGTGAGGCATCTATAGAATGAAGAGAAAAGGAAGCAATCTGCAACGTGGTCGGGCTTTGAACGAACCAAGCGGTAGAAGACACGGGGGTTGAAGAAGCAAGCGCAACTACAAACCAGCCATCAGACGTAATCGGTAATGCTTCACCGCGTATGACCTGCGGCGATAAAAACGATCCACCAGATACTGCTTGTGTTTCGGCAAACACTGTCCAAGGAAAGACCGCTGGCTCGGGCAAGGCTGTTACACCACCCCGGTCACCGTTGAGCGAATACGACAAAATGGTGGTACCAGGCTTAACACCTGACCACACCCAGCCAATGATCATCGACGCCCCTGCTCCCCCAGCGACAAGCGCGACGACGACCGTTAAAGCGACCAACTTAAGTCTCTCCACCATACGACGCGTGTGGACATGCACAGACGGCGGTGGCAAATGAGGAGGAATCATACGTTTTTTAGCGACGAACGATAAAAAGAAAGAATGCCATACCTATACTATGAACCGTTATCACAAAACCATGGATGCGCCAGGTAATGCCCTCATCACTCATATAATAGCGCACGGTGAGCCAGCCGAGATACCAGATCCACGCAGCCAAAACACCCTGTACCAAAAACCCAACGGGCCACAGATAGAGCATGCCGAGTATATGAAGGAGTGCTACGCCAAACACACTTCCCGCCACCACGAGATCATGCCGATCGGCTTCGGGAACGTAAAAACGCCACCAGATAACCGCCGCCCCTACGCTAAACAGTGCTTGGGCAAGAATAAGGAGGCACCAGTACCAAAAAGAAAGCAAGCCAAATACGAACATTGCCCCGGCCGTCATTGCTGTACCAGCTAAACCGAACATGGTCATAGCCACACCCACGCGCGCATGCGGGCGCATCATAAAGGAAAGTTCGGCGCGAAGCGAAGGCAAAAGCGCGAGACCAAGACCAGGCAAAAAACTAAATATGGCAAGCGTGCCATACCAGGAATACGAAAAACGATCGAGACAGAGCAACATGCCGACCGCCCCGAGCGCGAAGAGTGTCAAAACCGGAGCATACATGCGACGAGACGTAACCGAGGCGTTAGCGACAATAACAAGTGCCACCGCCCACCACACCACGCGAACGAGAACAATTATAGAAAGTGCGGCCCAAGAAGAAATGCGAAAAAAAAGCAAGCTTACGGCACATCCAACAAGCATGTCGACCACGCCAGCGACCCGCGGGGGCACCACAGCGAGGCGAGAAAAAAAGAGAGAAATATTCATACAGAGGTAAAAGTATGATACCTGGTTTTAGGGGGAAAAGAAAGCGTTTTTCTCTTGAAACTGAGCGCAAGCTCTGCTACTATGGGGAAATATGCCCCGCCTTGTTGAGAACAAACACGCTTTTTTTCAATACGAAATCCTCGAAACGTTCGAGGCTGGTTTGGTATTGAGCGGCCAAGAAGTGAAGGCGGTGCGCGAGGGACGCATGCAGCTTAAGGGCTCGTTTATTACCTTTTTCCGCGGCGAGCCGGTTCTCACTAACGCCCACATCACTCCTTACTCCCACTATACCGGCATAGAGAAGCCGGATCCAACCCGGAGCCGCCGGATTCTCCTCCACTCCAAAGAGATACGCTACCTAGAGGAGAAAAGTCAAGAAAAAGGCTTGACAATCGTCCCCTTGAACGTTTATACTAAGGGACATCTTATAAAAATTCAGATAGGCTTGGCGCGCGGCCGTCATTTGTACGACAAACGTGAGTATAAAAAGGAGCAAGACCTTGCTCGCGAAGCCCGCCAAACCTTGAAGAATCGCGAACATTAACCTACGGGAGTGCTAGGTTTCGACAGGCGAAACTCACTCTGCCGGCATACCGAGAAGGCCCCGTTCTCGTAAATAGTGGGGCAACCATAATAAGTGCCAACTTGTTATCCAAAGCTAAAACCTCGTTGACCAACGCCTTTGGCGCCCTGTCGATGAGTTTTGCTCCGGCAATGGCTTAACTGCCATTACCCATCGCCCCAGCGATAACCGGTAGCTGGTCTGCGGTGTCACTCACCGGTGGTAGGTCGATTATCTTTGAAAACGGTTAGTCGGCCGAAACCTTCGTTTTCTCATCGTACGGCATTTTGCCTCTTTTAAGCCGCACGAAACACTACCAAAGATGGCTATGTATGTAGATGGCCGAGCCGATATCTCCTGGACGCGAGTTCAATTCTCGCCACTTCCACATGGTCTCTGGTGCTTAACCCCGAGCCCCTAAAGTTCAACGCCGCGTATGCGTATTTCCCGCCGCCCTAAAAAAGAAGAGCCTAAAAAGAACTACCTCTTTAATGAGGGTATCAGCGCCCCTCGGCTTATGATTATCGATGCCGACGGGAGTAACCTAGGCACGATCACGACGGCTGAAGGCATCCGCCGCGCGCGTGAACAAGGACTCGATTTGGTAGAGATCAACCCCAAGTCCGACCCGCCGGTTGCTAAAATAATGGACTTCGGGCAGTTCCGCTATCAAAAAGAGAAAGAAGCCCGTCTGCAGCGCGCCCACCAGCATAAAGTTGACATCAAAGGCATCCGCATGTCGCTGCGCATCGGCAAAAACGACTTGGAGATCCGCAAAAACCAGACGCTTAACTTCCTGGAACAAGGCGATAAAGTACGGTTTGAGCTGGCGTTACGCGGTCGTGAAAACCAGCAAGCCGTTCTCGGCTTTGAACTAATGAAGAAGTTCTTTGAAGAAATCAAAGCCATAACGCCCATCCGCTGGGAACAGGAACCAGAGCGGCAAGGCAATAAAATCGCCGGTATCATTATGAAAACCTAAATCGTATTTAATCCCCTATTCAACGTGTTTCATTGCAGACTGTATGCCTAAAATTAAAACGCATAAAGCCATCGCTAAACGTTACCAGAAAACCGGCAGCAAAAAGAAGTTCAAAGCCATTCGCCGCACTTCGGGTCAAAACCATTATAATCAGAAGCAGCGCGGTAAAACTGAACGCGCTAAACGCCGCGACCTCGTGACTGACGCTTCACTCAAACGAGTACTTACCATCGCTTTGCCTAACGCCTAACTAACGTATGACCAGAATTAAAGGTTCAAAACTCCATCTTAAGCGCCGCCGCGGCATTTTGAAGCATACTAAAGGTTACCGCTGGGGCCGCAAGTCAAAAATTAAAGTAGCCAAGCCGGCTAAAATGAAAGCTGGCCAGTACGCCTTCGACTCGCGCCGCATGAAAAAACGCGAACGCCGCTCCCTCTGGCAGATTCGCATCAACGCCGCCGCCCGCGCCCATGGCGTTTCCTACAGCAAACTCATGGACGGTCTCAAGAAAGCCGGTATCACCCTTGATCGCAAGATTCTTTCTACACTCGCTATGAGCCACAAAGGAATCTTTAAAGAAGTGGTCGCACTGGCTACCAAAGCCTAACTCTAAATAACGAAACGCCCTGGAAACAGGGTGTTTTGTTTTAAATATGGCCAGGAACTGATAGAACGAGCTGAGTGAACCATGGACGACGCGTACCAGGTCACTACTATTTTACCGCCACAACATTGCATTCTCCCAATCTTTAAAGCGATTTTGGCTGCTTGCTTGCTTCTTTTTATTAGTTATCCACAAAATATTCTTGACAAGAGTATCCGACCAACGTAAGATGCGTGTATCACTAAGAGCTCTCAGTTGTGTCTGGCGACGCTGGCCGGGGTTTCCCCCTCCTTAACCCTTGCCTCTCGCCGGGCACTCTGAGAGCTTTTTGATTTGCCCAAATAAGATGACTCGATGTCGCCTTGGGCTAGAACTTTCTGGTTATCCCCATTTCCAACCACACCAATCACTCTTGATTTCGTCGGCAGAATCCGGTAGCATAACGACATCTTGCGCAAAATGCAGGATACAACATAAAAACTTCAGTACTCTGCGGGCTGGTAGTTCAACTGGTTAGAGCACCGCCCTGTCACGGCGGGGGTTGCGGGTTCGAGTCCCGTCCAGCCCGCAGAGGCTTGAACAAAAAACATCGATCCGATGTTTTTTTGTTTACGCACAGTTTTTTGATTGCAGTACGAGGATGAATTTGTTATGGTGGAACGTGAAAAAGCTGGAGGGAGACACGGCAATGCTTAATCAGAATGGAACGTTTATCGTCGTACACGGAATGCATCCCGCGGCGCGGGCCTGGGCCCACAACATCTGGGGCGACCCGGCAAACGGACAGCTGGGCCGTCTTACCAAAGGATTGTGGCTTTTTGCTCACGAAGAGAAGGCGCGCTTATTCCTAGCCGGAGGGGGCCGGGGCGAAGCAGGGGCAGCGCAGACGCATTTATTCACACACTGGAACGAAGTGATGCAAAGCCCCCTATTCCAGCACATCGATCAGGATCGTGTGCGCGATCGACTGGAAAAAAATCTTCTGATCGACTCGTATAGCACGAGCACAGCGGAAGAAATCCGGACTGCAGCGGGCGTGGCACTACAGTACGAACCCGATACTTTTGTTTTGGTTACCAGCCCGAGCCATGGGCCCCGTGTATTGCGCGAAGCAGTGGCGACCTTAGCGGCAGACCCGCGTTTTACACGGCTGCGCCTTGGTCTGAGGGTTGTGCCGAGCGATATATATTTTGAAGGCTACGGCGAGAGTGATACGATTATTCTAGAACCGCCACACCACGCACAGCCCCATGAGGAAGAATTCCACAGCGCCATGAAACGCGCTCTGGAAGAAGCTCGACGCGATCCACGGCGTAAAAAGTCGTTTGAGACGCTCTTGCGGCAATTTGCAGACCGACACTACTAACGGCACGGCAAGCTCCGTGTCGTTTTTAATTCTTTCTTGAAGAGGTAAAAAAATCTTTGAGGACTAAAAAGGGGAAAATTGCCGTCGCGTTAAAAATACGAACTAGGCGGTGCGGCTGGTAGGCAAGTCGAAACAACCATTCAAAACCAATTTTTCTCATAAAATAAGGCGCACGAGGGACTTTTCCGGCTAGATAATCCAACGCACCTCCCACTCCAATAGCAATTTTAACCGAAGGGAGCTCTGGTAAAAATTGATGAATCCATTTTTCTTGCTTGCCCATACCAAAGGCGACAATAAGCACTGCCGGACGCTTAGCATTAATATCCGCCAGAACGGCAGCGTGCTCTTCTGCATCGTATGAGAGCCCGGTGGCCGTTTCGGTGATGCGAGGACCCGGATGGAACCCCGCAACCTTCAGCAGTGGAAAGCGGGATGTCAGTTCGTTGGCCGCAGCAGAGACCGTAGCCTCATCGGCCGCACCTATAAGATAGATACTCACTCCGATTTTCTCTGCCTCCGCACATAACGTAGTAATAAAATCAGCACCTGGCTGGCGATAGACGCGCTCTTCTTGATTCATTTCTGCGATACGCAATGCAAGCTCCGCACCCCGTCCATCACATAAATTAATGTCGGCCGCATTGAGCACGTTTTTAAAGGCAGGGTCCCGAGACGCTTTGACAAGCATCTCGGGATTGGGCGTAAAAATTTTGGTTGGCAAGGACGAAGACAGCGCCGACTCTACAAGCAGAGGGAGCTTGGGGGGAGGGCAGCAAGAAAAATGCACGCCAAGCAAAAACCGCTGAGGAAAACGTAGGGCGCTCATACATGTTCGGGATGAAGGGAGGCAATAAAATTAACAACCGAAGAATCGACCTGAATGTGGCGTGGCAGAAGCGGCCGTTTGAGGCGCAGGCCTTCGAGAGTGCGGCAGCGGCTGAGCGCTACGTAAAGCTGCCCGTGTGCAAACGTGCCAAAACCAATATCGATCATGACGTTATCGAATGTTTGGCCTTGGCTTTTATGGATGGTGATGGCCCAAGCCAATTTAAGCGGATACTGGGTAAACGAGCCTACTGCCTGGCTTTCTACAGCGTGCGCATCGGGATCGATGACAAATTCATACTGGTCCCATTCATGAGGCATAACACTAACCACCCCTCCCCCATCGATTTCCACCATAACGACGCACGAACGATCGCTCCCGTCTTCAAATGACACGACGGTGCCGAGGGTTCCGTTGACCCAGCGGTTCTGCACGTCGTTATTGAGAAGCATAACGCGCGCGCCCACTTTGAGCTCAAGCACCTCATCGGTCGGGAAACTTTTGGCATCAAAATCGCCAGCGACCCGGCCAATAAATGAACGCGGATCATCGGTCAGTTCTTTCAAACACTGATCGTTAATGTTTTTGGCGAGCGCATTGGTGGTGCACAGGTATACCGGCGGCCGATCGCTATCGGGCATAAAATCTGGATCATGACGATCGTTAAGCAGGCGAAAATGGTCATCAGTCGCAGTGTTGGACCGCACTGCATTGAGAAGATCAATAAAAATATGGTCATTCTGGCGAAAAATACGGCTTAACTCAATGGTGCGCATAGTAAAGCCGGTAAGGGGCTGAAGCGCACGAGCCGAAAAAAAATACGGCGTGTCGTAACGGCCTTTGAGCATTTCTTGATCGCGATCGGTAACGACCGGCGGAAGCTGAAAAAGATCGCCAATAAAGATCATTTTTACTCCGCCAAAAGGCGCGGTGCGGCTTGGACCGTTAAGACGAAGGAATTTATCGACGCAATCGAGCAGGTCGGCACGCACCATGGAAATCTCGTCGATAACGATGATTTCAAGCGCGCGGTAGAGTTCATCTTCTTCTACTTTACGGACCTGTGAGAGCGTGACGCTGGGCTTGAAACCAAAAAACGAATGGATGGTTTGACCGGCGATATTTACAGCGGCAACGCCCGTAGGCGCGAGCGCAACGAGACTCCGTTTGGTAGCTGCGCGAAAGCGTTTGAGAAGTGTTGATTTTCCGGTTCCGGCCCGTCCGGTGATGAAGAGGTGCTCTGATCCATTTTCCATGAGTTCGATAATGCTGTCGAAGGAAAGGTGTTGGTTTGTCGCTGATTTCATACCCCCGCGCTCAACGGATAATGGCCGAGGATGGTATATTCCGATCGCCCATCCTGATGCTCGCTTTTCATAACGAAAATTTCATTAACCGTCCATACTTTACGCTCGATCTCAATGGTATGCAAAGGTGCTTCATGGTGCCAGGCATGGCTCACCCGCCCGAGCGTGATGTGCGGATGCCATTCATGATCAGGCGTAATAAGCTTACGCGCCAAAAGTTCGGCACGTACCGTATCATGCAGATGGTTTAAAGCCGCTTTTTCTTCTCCAATGCGAACGACCAGTATACGCGGATCGGAAAGGCTAGGAAACCCATCGAGACGCTCGAGCCAAACCGGCGTAGGCTGGGTGCGCTCAGCGGCAGTTTTAACGATACTTTTCACCTCTTCAACCTGCTCGTTCTCAAGTTCGCCGATGAATTCGAGCGTAATATGAAAATTTTCTGGCGGCGATAAGCGGACAGGCATTTTTCGGTCGATCATCCGAATAGTACGCTGTACGGTTTGCAGATAATCACGTACTACGGACGGAACAGAGAAGGCAATAAAGGTACGCATATCAGAATGAAAAATGTATAGGAATAATAATAAAAAAAAGACCCTTTAACAAGGACACGGGCAAAAGATACCTATCTAAAAAGCCGCACTTAGACGGCTTCACGTGGACAGGGAGACGGGAGGTTTAGAAAGGTATATGACTAGATGCAATTCATATTAGGCGGGCAGCAGCCACTTTCAGGGTCAGAGCATCTAAAAATTGGTTCCGGTTCAGGCTCGGATTTATCTCCGCATCCCGGCTCGTTGAGGGCAACAGTGTAGATAGACAGGGCGACGAAAACTTTTTTTATTCTACTCACTAACAACTTCATGGTCCTTCTCCTTAATGCAGGGCAATTAACGGGCCCTGCTCCGTTTTAGGCCTTGCTAAAAGCAGGCAATGAAGTAATTTCCGGATGCAGTCCAAGATAGGCGCGTGTGATTTTTTCTACTTCTGCTGGCGAAGCGGCTTCATCCATAAGCTGAACACGTAATTCCTTGGCACCATCAAAACCGGAAACATACGCCTTGTAATGCTTCTTCATAATTGCAAAATTCTTCTTATCACCAAGAAGCTCATGGAACAGGTACGTATGTTCGATCATTGTTTCGAGACGTTCACCGACGGTTACGGTGTGATAATCCCGATTACGATTAAAAAGCCAGGGATTGCCAAAAATACCACGGCCGATCATCACACCGTCGCAACCAGTTTGAGCGACTTTCTGGCGCGCATCATTAAGGTCAACCACATCACCGTTACCGAGAATAAGTGTGCGCGTCGGTGAACTGTCGTAGGTATTGCGAATTTCGACGGCGCGGGCGACTCGTTCCCACCGTGCCGGTACGAGCGATAATTCTTTTTTGGTACGACAGTGGAGCGTAATAGCTGCCGGCTCAGTTTCAAGAAGATACGGAAGCCACGTTTCGAGGGTGTCGGTATTAAAGCCGAGGCGGGTTTTGACCGATACCGGCAACGTGCCGGCACCGCGCTTGGTAGCGCGAATGATTTCCTGGGCGAGACGCGGAGTTTTAATGAGTGCCGCACCCGAAGCTTGTTTCCCGGAAACGCTCTTGTCCGGGCAGCCCATGTTAATATCGATACCATCAAAACCGAGCTCCGCGATAAGGCGTGCGGTTTCATAAAACGTATCCGGGTTGGCACCGAAAATCTGAGCAATAATGGGCCGTTCTTCGTCGGTATAGATAAGATCAGTGAGAATGCTTTCGCGGCCTGGAGAGCAGAGCCCGTCGCAGGATACGAATTCGGTCCAGATGATATCCGGCTTACCATGGCGAGCGATAAGACGCCGAAAAGCCGCGTCGGTGACGTTAGCCATCGGCGCGAGCACAAAGCATGGTTTTGGCAGCGTGGTCCAAAAACCGGAAATCATATAAGTGCTATATCAAGAATGTGGTCTATTTAAGCATTTCTAAAGCAACTAGGCAAGAGTTTACGGGAGTCTGCGGTAAAAATGACGGGCTTGCTTTTTCTTTGGCAGCATGCTATACTGCCGGTGCTTAACGAAGCTTTTTTAATTTACGTCACTATGAACGGCGCTCTTCGTGCGCGTCTCAACCAGGCGCGCAAAAATACCTCCAAAGGCCGTGCTATCAAGGATAAAACCAAAAATCAGCACGTTCGCATGAAAATTGCCTAAACAAAAAACACTCTCTTGCGAGGGTGTTTTTTGTCGGCTAGCGATTGACGCCGGAGAACGCGGTAGCCTGATTTACGCCGGCGTCACGGAGGACTTTGGCCGGCTTGACGAGCGTGATCGTGCTCATAGCTTCTTCGATACGGCGTAGCGATCGTTCTTCGATGAGTGCAATTTCCAGGCGGCGCTGTTCCTCAGAAAGGAGTTCGAGTTGTTTTTCGAGGCGGCGGATGGTATAGCCGCTGACAGCTGCTTGTGAGAGTTGTCTCACATACAAGATGCCGCCGAGTGCGATAACGGCGATGAGCGCGTAGCGCAAAGCGCGGGAAGCGGTCCACTCCGGTAAGCGGAGCGAGGCAAGCGCTTCGCGGAAAAGAGCGATGTGATGAACAAAACGAGCGGCGGTGGTCATACGTTAGAGTTTGTACAGAGAGCGAAGTTTGGCGCTTCGGGCAGCCGGATTCTCCTTTAATTCGGAGGCAGAAGCAGTAGAAGGTTTTTTATGGACGAAATCGGCCAGACGGGCATGAGCGATTTTTTGGAAAAAATGTTTGACGATCCGGTCTTCGAGCGAGTGGAAGGTGATAATCACGAGCCGACCGCCGGGTTTGAGGAGGCCGAAAGCCTGCGGCAGGACACGCTCGAGTACTCCTAGCTCGTCATTGACTGCGATGCGGAGCGCTTGAAAAACTTTGGTGGCCGGATGCAATCCTCCGACCCATGGAATCTCTTTGGTGCTCTTGAGCTTGGTACGGTAAGCACTAAGCACCACCGCAACAGCATCACCGACCGTGCGCAACGGTTTCTTTTTCCGCTCTTCGCCGATTGCCGTAGCAATAGGCATGGCGAGCGGCTCCTCACCCAAGCGCCGCAAAAGCGAGGCGAGCTCCGCAATCGGTGTTTCGTTGAGAATATCGGCAGCGGTCGTATACTGCAGGGCCGGTGAGAATCGCATGTCGAGCGGCTCATCCGGCTTTTCAAAGCTGAATCCTCTCCCCCGCTCTTTGAACTGCGGCGTGGACCAGCCAAGGTCGAAAAGGATTGCGTCAACCTGGCTGAACCCGTACTCTTTGGCAACGGTTTCGAGTGTGGAGAAGTTGGCTTCAACTAACGTGACCTGTTCACGGAACGCAAGCAGGAAGCGGCGGGCGCGCGCAAGGCTTTCAGCATCGGCATCCAGGCCGAGCAAACGCCCGTTTGGACCGATGAGCTTGAGCATCGCTTCGCTATGACCACCGTCGCCAAGCGTGGCGTCGATCACCTGGGCGCCGGGCGCCAGCTTAAGATCGACCACCACTTCGTTGAGGAGAACCGGGGTGTGACGCATATCAGACTCCGAGTTCAGCCATTTTTTCGGCAATGGCTTGGCTTTCCTGCTCGGTTGTTGCTTTGTAGGCATTCCATGCCGCCTCGTCCCAAATTTCAAGACGGTTGTAGAGCCCAGCAACAACCACGGTTTTGTTCAGGTGCGCAAAGGTGCGCAAGTATTCGGGAATAACGAGGCGACCTTGTTTATCGATTTCCACATCCATGGCACCAGCGAGCATAAGGCGCGCGAAGGCACGGGAGTTGGCTTGGCTAAACGGCAGGCTGGCAAGTTTTTCAGCCAGGCGCTGCCATTCGGCGAGCGTGTAGACGAAGAGGCACGAATCAAGACCGCGCGTTACTACTGCACCGGAGCGCAGGGCCTCGCGGAATTTGACCGGCATAGCAATGCGGCCTTTGTCGTCGAGCGTGTGGGTGTATTCACCGATAAACATACGGAGAGATAGACAAGCATGGTATCCCTCACTGTTTCCACTTTATTCCACGTACTCCCATTTTATACCACTTTTATGCCACCGTCAAACCACCTGAGTGGATAAATGGCTAAAAATGGAGTCGAAACGGAATCATGATATACTATAATCAACTTTTAACTACTTAAAATAGTCGTATGCCAAAAGAAGGAGGAAATGAATGAATGTACGGTTTTATGGGAGAAGATGGGAAAGCCCGAGAAGTTCAACCACGCGGAGTAAAGAAAAATGAAGCAATGGAATTACCCGCAATTACGGAAGAAATGCTAAAAGCCCACGAAGAAAGGGATGCTGCACGTCTTAACCAAGCAACCAGACAGCAACTAGAAGCATTGCCTAAAGCCCCGGGATATAATCATAAACACGAAGACGTAATGTTCGAGCAAACCCCTGAACAAAAAGCTGAGCTTAAACAGCTCATTGCGCAGCGTGAACGACAAACTAAACCAACAATGATGATGGATGCGGTGAATCCATTAGATGAAAAAGTGATTGCCAGTGATCAGCGGTATAGAAAACCAAATGAAGCAACCTATTACATGGACAACGACCGCAAAACCCAAGAAATGCCAGCAATAAACGCATCGACCAGAATAATGGAAGCACCAAAATTGCCACCAACCGCAGCACCCAAAGAATCGTTCTGGAGTAAACTTAATCCGTTCAAGAAGAAAGACGCTACTAAGAAATAGTAGCCAACATAAAACAAGTGCCTCGAGCACTTGTTTTATGTTAACAATGTCATTGCGAGCCGAGGTGCGAAGCGAAGCAATCCCTTTGTTAACAGAGTGCGCTCTGAATTACAGAGGGATTGCTTCGTCAGTCGTTCCTCCTTCCTCGCAATGACGGATTCTCTCTCGCAGCGTTTTTGTTTAGACTAAATCTCTATCGTCTCGCCGTAGGACACGACATGCGCATCGAGCCCTTTTTCTTTGAGCGCGGCGGAAAGGGCCATGGAAGAATTAGGGTCGCCGTGGTTGATGAGGATACGACGCGGGTGCGGCTTCGCATCTTCGATCCAGCGCATGATTTTTTGATGATCGGCATGGGCCGAAAACACGCTCAGCGATTTTACTTGGCACCGCACCGGAACGCTTTCATTGAGGACAATGACTGGCGATTGGCCCTCCAAAATCTGGCGGCCAAGGGTGCCTTGGGCTTGGTAGCCGACGATGAGAAGCGTGCTCCTGTCATCCGCGAGATAACGGAGCGCGTGATGAAGAATACGCCCGCCGTTCATCATGCCAGCACCGGCGATGATGACTTTCGCACCGGGTGTGCGGTTGATGCGCTTGGATTCTTCACGCGTTGAAGCCATATGGAGGCCGGGAAAATCGAAGACATCGTCACCGTCGGCAATAAGACGTTTGGTGTCTTCATCGTAGTACCGCGGGTATTTGCGGTAGACCGCCATAGCTTTTATGGCGAGCGGGCTGTCGAGGAAAATAGGAATCTGCGGCAATTCATGCCGCTCATCGATGATTTCGTTGAGGTCGTAGAGGATCTCTTGAGTGCGCTCGAGCGAGAACGCAGGTATCATGAGCACGCCGCCACGGCGATGGACATTGAGGATGGCTTCGGTAAGAAGCGCTTGGCGGGCGGCGCGATTTTCGTGGGCACGACCACCATAGGTGGATTCAACCACCAAAGCTGATAAACCACCGGGCAACGGTTCGGTTTCGCGCAGAAGAGGGACTTTGGTATTACCAAGATCGCCCGAAAATACCAGTGTTTTACCCTCGGCTGACAGTTTAACCCATGCCGCGCCGAAAATATGACCAGAGTCATGGAGTTCAACTGCAATATCTTGATGCGGTCCAAGGTTAAGCAATTCATGGTATTCGAGTGGTTTTACCTGATCTAACACCTGAGCGATATCCGTTTGGGTGAAAAAGAGCGGTGCCCCGTAAAGCTCGTGGTCGTGAAACATGATGTCATAGGCATCTTCGAGGATAAGACCGATGAGCTCTGCGGTAGCGGGCGTGGCGTAGATAAGGCCTTGGTAGCCGCTTTTAATGAGGTGCGGAAGGCGACCGACGTGGTCAAGATGGGCATGAGTGATAATAACCGCGGAAATTTCATCAGGTTTAAACGGAAACGGTTGGCCGTTTCGTTCGTCAACAAACCGTGTACCTTGAAAAAGCCCGCAATCGATAAGAACTTTTGCTGAACTTGTTTCCACTAACGTGCAGGAACCGGTAACTTCATGGGCAGCTCCGCAAAATGTAAGACGCATAGAGGGTGTTTAAGATTATCTAAGTATAGCAAAAAGTGACCTCAGGGACGAGGGAGTTATCCGCGGATGGATTGACGGGGAGCTCAAATTATGGTACAAGGCCGATTGTACTTGGATAATCTTAAAACCCCGGAGGGACACGTGGAAAGGAAGAAAAACTTGTATTCTCGCGACATCGCGGGGCGGTACACTGACAGTACAGCTATTGATGAAATCGATGAACACAACGTGATTTCTCTTGACGATTTTCGGACGCCGCAGAACGATGACGGGCGAACGACCGTTGACAGTGGCCTCATGACGCGTATTGAGGAATTGTACAATGAGAGCGTCTCTTCGCCAGGAATCGGCACCAAACGAAGGTCTGGCTTGCGGCCGCTGCGAGAAATCATCAGGGAGGTCCAAGACGAGAACCGCATGGCGATCGAAGCGGCCAAGGCAAACGCAGCCTCGGAGATGCCATTTCTGCCATCTGAGGCGCTGGAAGAAATCCACCTCCTGCCCGCAGTTGCCCCAAAGGCAGGACCCACCATCCCGATCGAGATCGTAATTCCCAAGCGTGTCACACCCTCGCACGCGCCTCTCACCCCGGTTACAGCTCCACCTGCGACCAAACCAGCCAGGGTCACGCGCGCGAGCCTTGCACCTATCATCGCCCTGCTCTTCATCCTGATTGCCTGTGCGCTGTTTATGGGCGCCAGCTGCTAGAAAAAGAGCCCGTTGGTAGCTCTGAGCTACCACGTTTCGTTGAAAAGTCGAGTCATCGACTTCTGAATGGAACGGTCCGTTCGTTTACACCACCTCGAGCCAGAAGAAAGGACTCGAACCATGAGCACGCGTACATCTCACGTCGACCAGAGCGCTGTTACTCCAACGACCCCGCTTCCCTTTCCCACTCCCTTGGCGGACGCACATTCGCAGAAAGAAAGGCCGCCAAAGGGTCCAGAAGGGAGGCATATTGAGGAAACCTCAGCAAACCTTGCAGCGCTGGTTCAGGCAGCGAAAAAGCACGGTGGATCTGACCCGGCCACAGGGGAATTTAAGCACCTACCTCCCCTGGTCGCTCAATCGTCACCAGGCAGCGTAGTGATTGAGCGGTTGACGCGGCAGAAGGAAAGCCTTCTGAGGGAGCGGGAAGAACTTTGCGGCGTGATTGAACGCGAACGAAACGAGCGTGAACGGGTAGAACAGCAAAATCTTGAGCTGCACCACGCTTTGAGCACAGCGCAAGACGGCGCCCTGCAAGCACACCTCGTGAGTCAGAAAACGCAGACTCGCTTTCTGATTTTCGTGATCCTGGCTGCTGCAGCACTCGTCATCGGCTTTGCCGGACTCTTCGTGGTGAGCGGCATTAATACCCGGCTCCTGGCTCGCTCAAACCCGCCCGCTACACCGACCATTAAGCCCGAAATACCACCGGAGGCCTCTATTTCGTGCGCGCCCGAACCTGCGTTTCACACCGTACCGAACGCGACGGTCTTTCTAGCAGTGAAGATTGCTGAGGGCGACACTCCCCTGAAGATGGTCGAGCGCTTCGGCTGCACGCGCTTTAAGGGGATGAAATCGAAGCAAATCGCCGCGCTCATGAAGGAGAACGGTCGCTTCCTGCGCGGCGAATTCGAAGCTGGTGCGACACTCTACGTATCATCCGAAGACTGCGACGCGGTCATCGGCGGGATCCGTAGTACCACCCCGTGAAGTGCCCCTAAGGCCCATCGATACTGAAATCGGGGGCTTTTTTGATTAGAATAATCTTAAAAGCCGCATTATTACACAGAATATCTTGACAATGGGCAAAAAAAATGATACAAAAACACGTCGTCGCCTTGCTGATATGAACATGAGGAGCGCGATCGACGCGAGCGCTCTTTAACCATACACGTGTATTCAAAACCGCTATCTGAACACGGAGGCACATCACCATGAGCGAGACGAATAAGAACCTGATTCCGGCCACCGGCTTTGAGACACTGCCGACTGAAACGCAAGCCAATACAGAGGCAGACTCTATGGCTAGCCCATCGTCGCAGACCACGCTGCGCGACGTCGAGCTCATGCTCGAAGTGATCACCCAAGAAGTGGAGTCGCAAAAAACGCCGGAGCAGAACTCCGAGAAAGAAGATTCCCAGAAAACCCCGGCATGGAATGACTACGAAGATTACGAAGACTGGGCGCGACGGCAGACCGGCATGAAGGCAGCGGATGAGAAGGACAGCGAGCCGATGATTGAGGACGTGCCGGGATATCTGCCGCCGGATTCGAGAGAAACACTGTCCATGCAAACGATTCCTCATGTGATCCCGGCGAGCGCCACGACCAAGATTCTCCCGCAGACCACCTCTCGGCTGACGGGCGAAAAGGCGGCGCTTCTCATGCTGGGTATGGTTTCGGGGGGAGTGCTCTCTCTTGCCGGTTTCACACTCGGTTTCGTGCTCAAGAGCGAGCTCGTGAAGCGGGCTGAGCTTGCGCAGTGCGGCAGCCCGCCGGCAGCGACGATCGCCGTCCGAGTGGCTACCCCGAACACGCCGACGCCGAGCCCTGCACCCGAGCGCCCCAAGCTCACGGAAGTCACGCTTCCCGAACTCAAGCTCCCGGCAAAGAACCAGGTGCCGACGAGGGAGCCGGCGCCGCGCGGTTTTTTCCTTCCCCGGCCGCGACCGCTCTATGTGCGCACCACGTTCACCCTCCCCAAGGCGGGCTGGAGACCGGTCCTCAGCATCGCCAAGAAGTGCGGCGTCAATCCCACGACGCTCACCTTCCCGCTTATGGACAAGGGGTACAGTCTCGAGTCTGCACCGCCGGCGGGGACGAGGATCACCACGATCTGCGCTACGTCGATCGCCACGCGGCATCAGGCGCCAACGCGGATCTACTTCTAGACCAGCTCGTTTTCTGAAGCCCGCCTCTTTCCCCTGGGAGAGAAGTCGGGCTTTTTTGTTGGGAGTCGATTCAAACTCGCCAAAAACCATCCAAAGCCGTATACTATCCCCTGTCTTAACCTTACAGTTCAACCACCTTCTCTACCCCCATGTTACGCCGTTTTAACCCCCGTTTCGCATCATCACTTACCACTGCCGCCCTGTTTATGGGTGGTGCGACTCTTTTGAGCCGCATCATCGGTTTTGTGCGTACCCGCGCCCTCACGCACACGTTCGGTAGCAGCTACGTTACCGATGCCTATTATGCCGCCTTCAAATTGCCGGATCTTATCTACAACCTCCTTATCGTTGGTGCTCTTACTACCGCGTTCATTCCGGTCTGGAGCGCTCTTTGGCATGAACATGATGATAAAACCACAGCGTGGCGTGCTGCTAGCAATTGTCTTAATATCATTGGCATTATTTTGATTATCGCCGCTCTTATCGGCATTGCAGGCGCTGGCCGTCTGGTGCATGTGATTGGATATGGGTTTGACCCGGTAACTCGTGCGCAGACCGTGGAGTTCATGCGGATTATGTTTTTGTCGCCGATCATTCTCGGCCTATCTATGGTGATGGGCGGGGTGCTGCAAACCTTGCGGCAATTCGCGCTCTACGCCTTCGCGCCGATCCTCTACAACATCGGCATTATCATTGGCATTACGGAATTAGTTCCCCTTATGGGCGTGAATGGCTTGGCTTGGGGCGTCGTGCTTGGCGCGCTCGGACATTTCGGAATCCAATGGTACGGAGCCTATCGCGCCGGTTTTCGCTGGACATACGTGCTTGATTGGCGCGCAGCATATCTTAAGACCATCGGCAAACTGATGATTCCGCGCACTGTGGGCGTAGCTATGACACAGATAAATATCGTTATAATTACGACTTTAGCCAGTGTCTTGCCTGTCGGCAGTATGACGAATTTTAATTTGGCAAACGATCTTTCCGCCGTAGGCACAGGTCTTATCGCCATCCCGTTCGCACTGGCCGTATTTCCCCTTCTCACGCGCGAAAGCCAACAAAAAAACTTTCCGACATTCGGCACACTCGCCGCATCTACGGCGCGACAAATCATCGTGCTCATCATTCCGTTTACCGTCATTTTTTTCATTTTACGCGCGCAAGTAGTACGCGTTATTTTGGGGAGTGGCGCGTTTGACTGGGATGCAACCGTGCAAACCGCCAATGCGCTCGCGCTTCTTGTGGTAGGGCTCCCGGCCCAGGCGCTTATCCCGCTTTTGGCCCGTAGTTTTTACGCTATGTACAATACGGCGACACCACTTATCGCTGGTGTAATTAGCGAGGCAGTGACCATCGTTTTGGCACTTGCTGCACTCTCGGGATACTTGGGCACACCGCTTCAAAGCATTGAAGGTTTATGCCTCGCGACGGCCATCGGAGCGTGGACAAACGCTGTTCTTTTAACCCTTGCACTGCGCCGCACCGTCGGCCCTGTACTCGAAGAGCGCAAGACGATGATCGTTGCAGCGAAAGTTTTAGTTTCGGGCGGGGCAATGGCTCTAGTGTGCCAGCTCACCAAAGACCCGATCGCGGGTTGGGTGGACATGACACGCTGGTGGGGCGTTTTTGTGCAGGGCTTAGGCGCCGGCCTCGCTGGTTTTGCCACCTACGGTACACTGGCTTATCTCTTTGAAATCGAAGAATGGCGTACCATCGTCATGAGCTTTAAGCGCCGTCTTTTCCGCGTCGCGCCGGTTACCCCGACGATTGACGAAGGAAGCAATGTATGATGAGATATTAGACCTTAGACCCTAGACGTTAGTTTTTCATTTTTTTAAGGTCTGGGGTCTGACTAAGGTCTAAAGTCTGATATCTAAGGTCTTTCTCCTGTATGTCCACCCACCACCTGCGTAATTTCTGCATCATCGCCCATATTGATCACGGCAAATCCACTCTCGCGGATCGGTTTTTGGAGCTCACCAAAACCGTTTCTGAGCGCGAGATGAAATCACAGCTTCTTGACTCCATGGATCTCGAACGTGAACGCGGCATCACTATCAAGCTGACCCCGGTCCGCATGCAGTATACGAGTAAAAAAACCGGCGAAAAATTCATTCTCGACCTTATCGACACTCCTGGCCACGTGGACTTTAACTACGAAGTTTCTCGCTCACTCGCGGCTGTTGAGGGTGCGATTCTTCTGGTTGACGCTACCCAAGGCGTGCAGGCGCAGACGATCGGCAACTTATACCTGGCACTCGAGCAAAATCTCACCATTATTCCCGTCATCAATAAGATCGACATGCCGATTGCCAACGTACCGAAAGCCAAAGAAGAACTGATCCAGCTCATCGGTTGCGCAGAAGAAGACATTATTCTCGCATCCGGTAAAACCGGCCAAGGTGTACCGGAAATTCTAGAAGCGATCATCGAGCGTATTCCTCCACCGGCCAACCGCAGCGCCGAACCGTTGCGCGCACTCATTTTCGATTCGGCCTACAACGAATATAAAGGCGTTGTCACCTCTATCCGCATCGTCGATGGTGAACTTAAAAAAGGTGACAAGCTGTTTTTACTCGGCACCAAAACGCCGGCCGAAGTCTTGGAAGTCGGCTACTACCGGCCCAAATACGAACCGGCGGAAAAACTACTAAACGGCGAGATCGGTTACGTGGTCACCGGTCTTAAAGAAGTACGCGACTGTCGCGTTGGCGATACCATCACGCTCAAAAATGCAAATGATCGCTACGGCGAAGCACTCCCCGGCTATAAAGAAGTGAAACCCATGGTTTTCGCTGGCATCTTCCCCAAAGAAGGTGATGCCTACCAAGAATTGCGCGATGCGATCGATAAACTCAAACTGAGCGACTCGTCGCTCGTCTACGAACCTGAACATTCAGAAGCTTTAGGTTACGGTTTCCGCTGCGGTTTTTTGGGCATGCTGCACCTTGATATTTTCCAGGAACGCCTGAAACGCGAGCATAACATCGAGGTTGTCATCACGGTGCCGAGCGTAGCGTATCATGTCTTTAAGACCAACGGCGAGGAAACCTACATCCGGAGCGCGCAAGCCATGCCGGAACGTTCGTTCATCGAGCACGTTGAAGAGCCGGTCATGACGCTCGACATCATCAGCCCAAAAGACTACGTAGGCGGTATCATGGGCCTCATTGCTGAGCGCCGCGGTACATACCTCAACACCGAATATTTGTCCACTGGTGCGGATCAGCGAGCGCTTCTCCATTACCGCATCCCACTCGCTTCGCTCATCACCGATTTTTACGACAAACTCAAAACCGTCACCTCGGGCTATGCTTCGATGAATTACGAATACTACGGCTACACCAAAACCAATATCGTAAAACTCGACATTCTGGTCGCCGAAGAACCGGTTGAAGCGCTTACGACGCTCGTATGGGAAGACGAAGCCTACGCCACCGGCAAAAAAATTGTTGAATCCCTCAAAGAGTCGCTCCCTCGCCAACAGTTCGAGCTCAAAATCCAGGCCGCGATCGGAGGTAAAATCATCGCCGCCGAACGATTGTCAGCCTTGCGCAAAGACGTTCTAGCCAAGATGAGCGGCGGTGATTATACGCGCAAGATGAAACTCTTGCAAAAGCAAAAGAAAGGTAAAGCACGCATGAAGAGCCATGGCAAGGTGGACATTCCAGCTGAAACATATTTGGCGGTGTTGAAGAGATAACAAGGGAGAATATCCTGTAGTTTAAGAATAAGAAATAGAAAAAGCGCTGGTACCTAGTACCGGCGCTTTGTTATATAAGAGGCGCGAACTGCCCGCCTAGACCGGGCCTAGACCGGAAGGAACATGCGCAGCTCGTAAACCGAGGTGCCGTCGCGGCGGAGCTCATAGATCTTGAGGTTGAGCTTGTCGTCGCGACCCTTGAGGTCATCGATGATGGCGGCGGCAAGCGTCCCTTCGTGGGGCGCAAAGAGCGGCGCACCCAGGCCGACGTTCATCACCTCGTTCGGCGAGAGCTCGGCGACGAGGATCGTGGCCTGCATCGCTTGGCGCGCCTGGGTGACAAGCTCCGGCAGCCGCGCAAGGAAATCATCGACCTTCGCCGCGGCGTGGCGCTGGACCTTGTCCCCGTCTACGACCTGGCTCGCGGGAGCGTTCGCGGCATCAATCTGACGCACCTTATCCAGAACTGACATGAGCATCTCCTTATGGATGGTGGTAACGCTTGACCCAAAACAGACCAAGACAGACAATATTAACTTATTTTTCTAATTGTGTCAACTATACAAAATAGAAAAGGACCACATGAACTCTAAAAACCCTGAAAATTGAGATAAAATGCAATCAACCTTGCCTTAACCCTCATTTAATAGTAATCTACGATCACCGAATAAACTTCTACACACCCACACATTCCGATTACTATGCAACGTTTCTCTACCGCAAAAATCATTTGGATCGGCATTTCCGTTCTCGCCATTATTTCAATGATCGCTGTTTCCATCATGCCCGCTTTTTATTAACTAAAAAGTCCAAGAACGTGCCTTGGACGGTGAGGACTAAAAATCAGAAGGTGAAGTGATCTGTGCTAAGCCAACTAGCCACCATCTCGTTGGCCAAGCTCTCTTCGTTTGGCCCCCAAACAGAGATGGAATAGCCTGCATAGCGAAGTTCATCCATGATTCCGCTCGTCTCGAGCTGTGAGCGAAATGAGGGCGCAGCACCCATCGGCGAAAGAAGATACAGCCCTTTGAGGAGCATAATGTCGTCTTTGAGCGGTCCGACGATGTACTGCGCACACCAGGCCAAGAAGGTAACACTGCCGGTAATTGCCACGAGAAGCAAGTCGGGAAAAACTGATTCGCTGATAGCAGCTATGAGAAGAAGCGCTGTTGTGCAGCAGCCAATGATCGTGGTACGCCGTAGGAAACGCTGCCAATCCAGAGCGCTCCGCACCCGACCGACAACGAGTGAAAGCCCCCGCTCGCGTCCACGATCCTTAAGGTAATTTTCAACACTGTTTAGAGTTGCAGAAGACATCGTAGCACCTCCTTTGTTGGGACTCTGTTCTTGTATCACTGCCGTTTTTATACGTCAACCTGCCGTAGCGTGTTCGGATCGACCCTACCTGTCATTTTTTCAGCGTCTATGACCTCGCCATACCATCACTTTTTCCCTCTGTTTGAACATCATCCCACCCTCGCCTACCTCGACTCAGCCGCTACCACCCAAACCTGCAGCGCGGCCATTCAAGCGATGAACGATTACTACACCACCTACCGCGCCCCTGTGCATCGCGGGCTCTACAGCCTCGCCACCACTGCAACTGATGCACTTGAACATGCCCGAGAAGTAGTCGCACACTTCATCAACTCAGCACCCGAAGAGATCGTATTTACCGCCGGAACTACCGCCAGCCTGAACATGCTCGCGCATTCGCACGCCGAACGTTTGGGTGCCGACGACACCGTAGTGCTTACGGAGTACGAACATCACGCGAACCTGCTGCCATGGCAAGAATTATCGCAGCGGTACGGTTTTGCGATTCGTTATCTAAAACTGACTGAGAATTTTGAGCTCGATGTTTCCAACCTCGATGCGATGATCGACGCCTCAACGAAAGTTGTGAGTGTGGGTTCGGTTTCTAACGTACTTGGCACGCGGGCGCCGCTTGATGCACTCAGAACGCGAGCGCGGGCCGTGGGCGCGACATTCATCGTTGACGCGGCTCAAAGCGCTGCCCACGAACCGATCGATGTCCGAGCGTGGAATGCCGATTTCGTGGTTTTCTCCGGACACAAAGTATATGGCCCGACGGGTGTTGGCGTTATGTACGGCAAGAAGGAATTACTGAACGCACTTAATCCTATAAATTGGGGCGGGCATATGGTAGAAGAGGCATTCCTCGATCGTCCAGCCGTCTACCGCGCGGCTCCAGCCCGTTTTGAACCGGGCACGCCGCCGATCGCGGAAATTATCGGCCTGGGCGCCGCCCTCACCTGGCTGCGCAACCAAGGAATATCGCAGATGCACACCTATGAAGAAGGCCTTGTACGGTACTTTTTCGAGTCTCTCCCTGATTTTGTCCGCGTGATCGGACCGGGGTACGCGCCAAACCGGCACGGCATTATTTCTTTTACTCTCAATGGCGTTCACCCTCATGACATCGCCGAAGTGCTCGGACAAGAACATATCGCGGTACGTGCCGGGCACCATTGCGCCGCGCCGCTTATGAAACAGCTCGGCCTTAGTGGTACGACGCGAGTATCGTTTGGTGCCTACACATCAAAAAACGACATCGATCGTTTATTCGCGGCGCTCAAGAAAACTCACCGTCTTTTCACCGCCTAACTATGGATTCGTATACCGATATTCTTCTTGAGCTCTACCGCCACCCGCTCAACAAAAAACGGATCACCCATCCTTCTTTGTACCATCACGAAGTAAACCCGATCTGCGGCGATGAGGTGGAACTTTTTGTAATCGTCAAAGACGAGCGCGTTACGGATATCGGTTTTGAAGGAAACGGATGCGCTATTTCGCAGGCTGCCGCCTCGGTGACGACCGAAGAACTGAAGGGGAAAACGCTTGCAGAAGCACAGCACATTACCCCCACCACCATCCTTTCTCTTTTGGGCTTGGAAAAACTCAATCCAACGCGCCTGCGGTGCGCGACACTCGCCCTTGAAGCGCTCAAAAAAGCCATAAAAACAGCTTAAAGATGGTCTTTTTTCATTACGGACTGGATAAAAATCCGGTTTTTTATTGACAAAAGGCTGATTTTTAGATAGTATATTGAGTTCAGAAACGACGGAAAGGAATAAACATGTCGAACCTTGGAAAAACGTGCGATTGCCCGTGCCACCAGACGCTCGGTGGATACCTCAAAGAACGCTCTCTCAAGATGGGAGTCTTCACCCTGCTGTGCTCCCTCCTGGCGCTCGGGTACGTTTCCAGTATTACGAACAATGTTTGCATTATCCTGCTTACTCTGGTCTGTTCTAACGCATCCGGCATGATGGTACTAACAGCAGACGAGATTGTCCGTCGGAAACACAATCTGAAGCAACCGCTCGGTCAATTAGGCACGGTGGTTGCCTGGATTTTTCTTCCACTGACCATGATGATCGCTTCGCAAACGAAATCTCAGCTCCGCAGCCTGACGGACCAGGAAATTCTTCACGGGCTGAAGGACCTGAATCCATTCAGACAAAAACTGCTGCCTGGAAAACATGATTAGCGGCCATTGTCTGACCGCATGGAGGAGAATGCAATGGGCACAGAACTCGCTCTGATGAGGCGTAAAAACAACGGTCTTTCACTGTCTGTCGCCACCCATCTGCGGGAGCGGGCACTGGTCATGGCTCTTAAGGCGCTCGGGGCAAGCACGCTGACACTCCTGCCCTATACGCTTTTAGCTCAAAAAGTATCGTGCCTCACCTTCGTTGCAATAGAGGTAGCGCTCAACACGCTTATGATGCTTCTGGTGGTCAAGCACGAGATCTTTGAGCACACTCAGAAAGGTCGGCAGATCGCGGAAACATGGAACGAGTACAGGAGCGACTTTTTTGACCAGCACCCTTGGACATACACGATTCTGTCCTTCGCGTTCCCCTTCATTTTTAGTCCGCTCTACGCCTCCTTTGTGGTTGAGAAAGGGAGGCGCGAAAACAGCATCACTGATGCCGAGCTTCTCAAGCCGCTCGCGAAACTCTTCGGACAACTGAACCCAGGGAGCTGCGAGTTGCAGCCCATGCTCGCACCCCACGTTGCCCTGCGAAGGCGCACGCGGCACCACCGCAAGCTCCTCAAGTGCTGGAAGGCAGCCTGATAAGGCAACATCACCGAGTTCACCATACCGCAACAACCCTAAACCGGTACGCGGGCCGACCATAACGGCCCGCTTTCGTTTCTCGACAAAACCGACAAAACCAGGTACCGTAGGCCTACTTATATGTCTCTTGTTATCAGCAAACTTGAAGTTGTGAGTAATGGCACGCCGGTCGTACAAGGCGTGTCTTTGACGATCAATCCCGGTGAACTGCATGTCATCATGGGCGCCAATGGATCCGGAAAAACATCGCTCGCCAGCGCACTCATGGGCCATCCACGCTATCCAGTTACCAGCGGAACCATCGAGCTTGACGGTGCGGACATTACTGCTTTTACCCCCGATAAACGCGCCAAACTCGGACTTTTTCTGACGCAGCAATACCCGCCTACGGTGAGCGGAGTAAGCACGGCCCAATTTTTGCGCTTGGCTAAAAATAATCTCACGTCAAGCGTCGCCAATCCCCTATCGTTCAATAAAGAATTACGCCAACATTTGAGCGACGCGGGTTTAAATGAAACATTCCTCACCCGCAACGTTAACGAAGGATTTTCGGGCGGAGAAAAAAAACGCGCCGAACTGGCCGCACTCCTTACCCTCAATCCGCGGTATGCCGTTCTCGACGAGATCGATTCTGGCCTCGATGTGGATGGCGTAAAAATGGTAGCAGGAGTTCTTGCAAAATTCCTTGGAACGGATAAAGGTGTACTGCTTATTTCGCATTCACCTCATCTTTTAAAAAATCTCAAACCATCATACGTTCATATCATGCGCAAGGGTAAAATTATTAAAACCGGATCCGCTGAACTGAGCGCTGAGATTGAAAAAACCGGTTACGAAAGTTTTAACGATAACGATTGACATACAAGCGGTAACCCTGTATGATGCGTCGTTACCGCAACGCTCTATGGATGACCAAACAACGAGGAGTAGAACATGCGAAAACATGCGGTTTCTTTGCTCATTGTGAATGCACTTGGCATGGTCGGCTGCATGGAGGATTTTCTCAAGCCACTGCCGGCCCCGTCGGCGCAAGAGCTTGCAGCTGAGCGTGCCGAGCAAGCACGGGTCGAACGCGAGAGCGCTACCAGCAACATCTTGTATTCAGCGCTTCATCGCCATACCAATAATTTCATCTTCGTTTTCGATATGCGCGATGGCACATGCACGAAGATGGGATACTTCCCTATGAACTCGCACCACGGAACGGTGGTCGCGCTGCCGGTCCCTAGCCCCACATGCGCCAAGCCAGAGCTCAAGGACCACCTCGTCACTCTCTACGGCCCGGATGAGGCCGCCGAAGCTCTGCCGGACGCCGGGGCACCCACCAAGGATCTGCGATGAAGAACCGAACGCCGCGCGAGTCATGCGCCACGACCATCTTTTATCTACTCGCCGGGATCGCCGGGCTCACGATCACCATCCCTCTTCTCGCTCTCGCCCTCATGGCCGAACCGCGCCGCCAGCCGTAGCCAGGATAATCCCGGGCCGCACTGGCGGTTTTTGATTGCCCTTAAGTACTAAAGATGGTACATTTGTGCTATATGATGACCAAAGAAGACATAGTCACTATTCTAAAAACTGTTAAAGATCCGGAGGTGCATCTGGATATCTGGACCATGGGCCTTATTTACGATATTTCGATCGCGGAGGACGGAAAAGTTCGCATCCTTATGACCTACACCACGCCGTTTTGCCCCTGGGGACCGGATATGCAGGAAGAAATAAAAAGCAAGCTAGTCGACGCCGGTATTGTAGAGCCAGAAATAACTATCACGTTCACTCCGCCCTACACGATGCCGCCTGACCTGCGTGCTTCACTGGGCATCTAAATTTTCCACCTAACAGGCAATCAGGCTTGCCTGCCACAGGCAGGTACAAGCTAAAAGCTATTTCTATGAAAACCATTCGGGTCTGTACAGGCCGGAGCTGCCGCGATCGCGGTGCCACCACGCTCATCGAAACCATCGCCACACACTACCGTACTAAACCGGGCGCGGATAACGGCCAGGTGGATTTGAATATCTGCGACTGTTTGGGTTACTGCGAACAAGCTCCGAGCGTCTTGGTGGACGACACGCTTCTTATTACCGAAGCTTCACCGACTAGGATTATTTCCGACATCGAAGCGAATAAAGGCCGAGACATTCGGAACATGTCACTCGAGGAGCTGACCAAAGACGAGCTGTTCGATGATTTTATATAAAAAAAGCGCTCACGGGAGCATGTCATGCGCTTGTCGGGCCACTGCCCGGGGGGGTGAGGCTCGGGGCCCAATACGAAGCGGATGCTGTACTACCGTGAGCTCTTTCTTTCTACCGCGCCCCAGAGCTTCTGTCAAGCGCGCATTTGTGCATAATTCTGGCTTAGATTTCAATTTCTCGCCCATCTATGGACAACCAACCTTTTTCCGAAGGAGTAAAACCTACCGGACGCATCCGTAAAATCGTCGTTGACCGGGTAAAATGCATCGGCGCACGCTCCTGCGTGGCTGTGGCGCCGGGCGTTTTTCAGATGGATGACGGCAATTTAGCCTATGTTGTAAACCCGGAAAGCGAAGATGATGATACCATTCTTCTGGCGGCGCAATCTTGCCCGGTATTGGCCGTACTGCTCTATGATGAAAACGGCAAACAAATCTTTCCCGAAGAATAAGCGGTCTCCCAAACTAAAGCTCGCTAACAGCACTCCCCTGCGCGCCGCCGTAGCGCTCGCTTGCAACCAACTCCGCCGATGAACGGCCAGAACTTGTTTGAAATGCAAACTCTTTTAATTTCTTTCCGCCGAGCGAGAAAAAGCGTGCCATGCCTTTACTTTTGTTGATTGGCGCGGTGATTACAAGAAAATTCTCTGTCATAGAATCTTTTATGACGGCAACGGAAACGCCATCGGCTTCCTTGGCGCTGTAGGGTGTAAAACGGCCGACAAAGCGGTCGTTTTGCTCGTTGTAGATAAGCACTTCGCCACCTTTCTTACCACGCACGCCGACGATGAGCTCGGGGTTTCCATTGCCGTTCGTGTCAGCCAGAGCAATACTCAAACCGCCGCGATAGGTGGTGCCGAGCGGATAAATCGTATGCACTTTTTGTATGCCGCGATAGACAACGATCGCTCCGCCGCCGCTCTTTTGCGCAACCGCATACGATAGTGGTTGCCCAGGCACAGGGGTTGCAACCGCAAGAGTGTACGAAAAACTACCCTGCGCACCAAGCGGCAGATCGGAAAAAAGCACGGTGCCGTCTTTACTCCATACCTCGAGTTTATTTTTGGTAAGGACGATTTTTTGCTCTGTGCCGCGCCCCTCTACATCGCCGCTATACACATACGCTCCGGCCGGTACCGATGGGTCAGCCGCAAAAACTCCTGGTGTTGTTGCGCCCACCGGCTGAAGATATGACCCGCTCATAAAAACGCTCTGTTCTGGAAGAACGGTTTTTTTAAGCAGGATAACGCCGTCGCGCGGTTGGATAGTTACCGAGCGCACCGCGCCGCCGTGGTTAACGCGCGTATCTTGGCTGCCGCCAAGCGCGTAATACACGGCACCGAGATTGACGGTCTGAACCGAGTCTGTTGGGTTGACAAGCACACTACCGCCGGTAAAATCACGCCGCCATACCGCCGAACGGTTGAAAACCGTGTGGCCTTTGGTGTTATACGCCGCACCCAACGGATCGCCCAAAGAAGTAGTGTATTCGTCATACCACCAGCGAGCGGCATGGTCGTGCGCGCCGTTATCGAAAGAAAAATAGGCATCGAGAAGAAGTGCACTTGTTAGACCATAACGCATCTGCGACCAGCTGGAAAAAACACCGGTATTATGCGTGTTGGAATTAAAGATAAGCGCTGGACGCCCGGCGATTTTTTTCTTTTGCGCCGCGACCTGCATAGTATATGCCCAGTCGAACTCCGGAAAACTCTCGATCATGATGCCGTCAACGAGCGCGTTGTAACGGGTGTGGCCCGGACCGGTATTGGCCAAAATCCAAAACGATTGCGGCACCAAACGACGCGTTTCGGTAAACAGGCGTTCATAACCTTGTTGCCACGCGCTATTCGCATCAGGGTCTAATTGCCCATCACGGTTAGCGTCTACGGTGATCTTGTTGTTTTTGGCGAGCCAGTCTACATCCTGCCAGGCATTATCATAAAAAATACCATCCCACAAACCCGACGAGGCAATCTCTTGGTGGACAAAATTCGCCAAATGCGTTGACCATGTTTTTCCGTTTACTACCGGACTTAGACTGCTCATGTTAAGCATGCTGGTATCTTTCCAGAAAGAAATACGGTTACCGCTCGTATCAAGCAGATACCATTCGAATTTGATGCCCGACGCCAAACGGCGGCGCATCTCACTCGTGCCAGATAGTGCATCATACCTGATCTCTTGAGATGTAACGTAGGCAATCAGTTTGATAGAGGGATTGAGAGTCCGGAGCTTGCGGAGTTTATCTGGGTTCGTAACTTGGTTTTCCATGTCGAGAATAAGCACGTCCCAGCGGGCAAGTTCGGCGAGTTCACCCTCACTGAGCTGCCAGGGTAAATAGTAGTTGACGAGCCGCGGCGCCCCGGGGCGACTACCTGCTGCCCGCGTTAACGAAGGAAAAAAACACACTGCAAGCAACAAAAAAACAGCGAGTTTACTCGTAAACAGGAGTTTACAAACTCTCTGCAGCATACACGGTAACGGTGATTGCAACCTAAAGTTAATAAGGGTGGCCAAAAGACCACCCAAGATTTTACCTAATCTTAGTCAAAATGTCAATTTTTACCCTCCTCCTCATGTGGATAGAACTAAAAAAATATTTTGGCTAAAATATCATCTTTTTTCCGGTGGGACACGTTCGTCAAATCCTTTCCACCACAAGCGTCCCTGTTCAAGGCGATCACGTCGGAATTGATAAAGTCGTAAAAGTTCGCATGATGTTATAGGGGCGGTAGAAGAAACGGTTAAATTTTCCGGGCATCGCAGAGTATCAGGCACTTCGTAGGTGATGCTACGCGCACCGTTTGGCAGCGCTTCGTTGCTGTATAAACCGAGTTCATGCATACCAATAATATTGGGGTATTTCGCCCGATCATCAAACAGCGAATGGCCCTCAAACGAATGTGGCGTATTGATACCGAGAAGATGGAGGATCGTCGGCGTAAAATCGAGTCCTGACGACCAGATCGAAACATCTTTAGGCAGTACCGAATCCGGCACGTACATAAGGAAAACATTTTCGTCGTAGAAGGAAAGATTTGGCTCATTAGGGAAGAGATCTTTGGTGATAGCACCGGGGAAGATGGCATGGTCCCCAACCGCTATGAGGATAGTATTGGAAGCAAACGGGCTCGCCTTAAAGGTTTTCCAGAAAGATAGGAGCGCATTATCGGTAGTGTGGAATGAATTGAGAACTGGTTGTTTACCATCACCATACGGCACAGCGTCTTGCGCCAATGTGAAGGGTGGGTGCGTATCAACCGTAGAAAGCGTGATGAAAAACGGCGATGACGTACGATATTCGGTCTGCATGAGACGGTTTAAAAACGGCAGCATCTGATGATCGGAAAAGCCCCAGGACTGCGGTTTTTCAGGGATATGTTTAGCCAGTTCGTCGGTACCAAAAATATGCTCTACCCCCATGCTCGCGAAAATACCGTCTTTGTGGGCAAAGGTTTTATCGACCGCGGTGATATACGCGGTATACCCATACCCAAAACGGCGGAGCACTTCCGGCAAACACAGGAGTTTGTGGCGCTGGAGTTTACGATCGTTCTGGATTTCATCATGTCCGGTAGGTGGCAAGAACGAACACAGCTGTGACAAAATACCCGTAATGGTGGGAGTGGAAGCGTTATGGTATTTGCGGATAATCGTGGTATCTGGATCGGCCGCCATAGCATTAAGGCCGGGCGTTACGTCTTTAAACCGTTCATTGTAGGGCCCGGTAAGTCGCGCCGAATAGGATTCGAGAAAAAGAACGACGATGTTGGGTGGGTTTTCCTGCAACCGATCGGCCAAAAGCGCTGTTGTGGTGGAAAAAACCTGCGGGTGATACGACAGGTAAAAATCATCGACATTGTAGAAGATGCCAAAGCGACGGAGTTTTTCTTCTAACTCTTTGGGGAGAGTGACAGTTTTTACTGTACCGAAATAGCGGTTATAGAACGAACGTACAATCGCATGCTCAGGCGTATTCTTGATCGAGGAAAGGCCGGTGAGCGACAGCACGGCCATAAGGAGAATCGCGAACGAATACCAGACCGAATACCGCCGCGGAACTTGGGTGTGGACGCGTAACCCTTGGCGCACCACCATAACGAATGCCGCCCCTACCAGAATAACCGCCGCGGTCATAAAATACGTAAACGAGTTAAGTAGCACACCGCGCGAACCTTCGGCATGATCGACAGAAACGGGACTCAGATAGAGGCCTGAAAAATAAAGAATGCCAATGTTAAACGCCCAGGCGATGAGCGCTCCGCCAAAAAAAACGAGCCACGCGAGAGCGGCAACGGAACGAAACCAAGAGCGCCCAGACCAGGCGATGAGCATTGCCACCGCCCATAGACCAAGCCAAAAAAAGGTCATGGCGAGCGATCGGAACAAGACGATGTTGAAAAACTTGATGTTCGCATCGAGAATATACCAGCGGTACGCGGAATACTGCAGGAGGGCCTGCAACAAGAAGATGCTGTACGTAAACAAAAAAGTGGAACGATGCACCGCGAGCCACGGCGCAGCCGCAGGATGTTTGGCCAAAATCCGCCCAGCCACGAAAAAGAAAAAAGGCAACCAGAGCGCTACATATACAAGGGTTGCAAGCTCGTTGCGCGAGAAAAAAATAAGAAACAGGAGCGAGCCGGCAGCATAGAGCTTATCAAGTTCGGGAGTAAGAACCGTATACCAGAACGGATGACGACGTGTGCGCCGCATAATTTGAACTGCGATGCGCGAAAAAATAAGATACCCCGCCAATGCAACAATCGTGAGCGCAGCAACTTTACCCGAAAATTGAACCATGTCGCGACGGCTAAAATGGTACCATCCCCAACTTACTGCGACGATACAACTGGCCAGAGTACAATACAAAGCGGCCATCAAACGATCACGGCTGAAAAAAGTCATACAATAGGATTGAATTTAGATGTTTCGTAGTATATAATCTCTTAGATAGAGAAACAACTATGGCCGACATTTCCCTCGCTAAACTAAAGCAAAGCGGCCGACGGTCTACTCCCCTTCGGACTGTTTTATTATCCCTTTTCGAACACGGCACACATCCGCAAAGCGCTGCCGAATTGCAGCAGAAAATAGCCAAACAGGGTCTTAAAATCAACAAAACTACCCTCTATCGACAACTCGATACCCTCCTTGAGCATGGTATTATCCGCGAAATTCACCTTGATGACGAAGTGATGCGGTTTGAACTGGTGCGTCCTGGCGACCACCACCACCATTTGGTATGCCGCGGCTGCCGTACTATTCAGGATGTAGATTTTGACGACGGGACGAGCGAAGCCAAAAAGCTGGCCGAGCGGACCTTTGGATTTGTAACCCTCGAACACCGCCTAGAGTTTTTCGGCTACTGCAAAACATGCGCGCCCCGCTACCTGAAAAATTCCTCTAGTTAGATTTTTGAGTCGTGGCGTGGCGCAGCCAAAGCGCAGCCAGACCGGTCGTTATAGGCACGGCAATAACCAAAGCCGAACTTGCCACCATCGTACGAGCGATTTCTTCAGCCAAAAAATTGCCATTCAGCATTACCCATACCGGGACAGTCTGATGCAACAAATATAGGAGTACCACCGGAAACGATGCGCCGATATACGCCAAAAGAAGCGTATTAACGAGTGCTGCAATATGCTCGCGGCCAACCGATAAGCCGCGGCGATATAATTCTTTAAATCCGAGCGCTGGATTAGCACGCGAAACTTCTTCTACGGCGGCGGCCTGGGCCGTGGTCACATCATCAAGAACACCGATGACAGCAATAAGAACGCCGGCTAAAAGGAGTCCGCGCGCATTGATGTTGCCGCTGTCGAGCTGGAGGTAATACGCCTCTTCGCTACCCGTACCTGTAAGGCGTGCAACCCACACTACAAGATAATTGAGCCCGGTAGTGGCCGCGAGGGTCAACATGCCGGCAACAGCCGCCACCCGCGCCCGACGGTTGAAACCGTGCGAAATCGACAGGGTCAGCGTTAGCATGAGGATGCCGCCGATAAGACTGACCAAGACCGGATCGTCACCGGCCATGATGCGCGGGACGATGCCATAAAAAATAATGATGGCACTGATCGCCATGCCGAGTATGGCTGTAAAACCACGCCAGGCACCTACCATAATAACAAGAGCGAAAAACGCTAGTACGATGAGATATAATCGCGGCAACCGGTACCAATCGACGATATAATAAAAATTTTCTTTAGCCGCATTGGCTGGCTTGGCAATAAGCACCTTATCCCCTTCTTTAACGCGCAAACTCTCATCAACCGCAAAAAGCCCGCCGTGATTGACCGTGATAATCTTCCCCTTCTCTGCCCCGTTGAGAATTTCTAACTCTACCACTTGGTACTTTTGTACCACTCCTTCTTCCATAGTTTTTTCCCCTTCTTCAAGAATCGCCTGCACGCGGGCCCGACTGTAGACATCGGGAGTTTCTTGAATGCTAGGGGCTGAAAGGTTCGCGTCATCTGGCATTTGGGCATATGAAACTGGAGCAATCGCGCAGACGGCAACCACCACGATCATTATGGATAGGATTTTTTTGAGAATATTCATAAAGCAAAAGGAAGGTAGGGGTATAGTAGCATATTTAATAGCAAAACGGCGTCCGAAGACGCCGTCCAAAGCCTAACTAGCCGAAGAAGGAAGGCGGCCAGTAGAGCTGGAAAGGTGGGATGGTCTCGATGGCCCGGATAAAGGCCGGGGCCAAACTCGAGAACAGAGGGCCAAAAATCCACTCCACAAGAAGGCCGAGGATGGCCCAGGGAATGGCATAGTCGCGCCGGATGAGGCCTCCAAAGCGCGCTTCGGGGTGAGGTCTGTAGTCCCAGGGCACCTTGGCTTTGAGCATGCCGCGGATAACGAGACCGCCCCAAATCAGCTCGGCCGCGAAGAAACCAGCAGCATACACGACGCCGCGTACGAAGAAGGGCCAGTGAGCAACCAACATGAGCTTCCCTACATAGAGCAGGAGAGGCATGCCGGTAAAAAACATGATGAACGACCAACCGTTGGATTCGGTTTTGAGGCTTTTAGAGAGTTCGCGATTCATCGTCCAAAAGCTCTCTACGATGACACCGAACCAACCGAACATGAAGCACATGACTGCGAATTCGAAGCTAAGAAACGCCGGCATGACAGCCTCCTTTACGAGGATTGGTTGTTGTGCGGTTAAATAGCGTGAAAAGAGCTAAATCAGCAAATAATACCAAAAAATAGCCCTGTTGTCCAGCGTAAAGTGGGCAAGAGATGAAAAACGGATATTTCAGCTTGATTGACCGCACAGTTTAAACATGATATGCAAGAAACGGTTTTGTCCCTTACAAGGAGTTACCATGATTCCGGAGAACGTGCGTAGGGCTCGCGGGTATTTTGAGCGGCTTAAGGGCGTTGCCTTCGATTTGGATGGCACGCTCTTGTACCACAAAAATTTTCCGCAGTTTGAAGAAGCACTCGTGAGGCGCTGCGCTGAAAAGCGGCGCATGGCGCAACCCGAGTTTGAAGCCGCATACCGACGGCACAAAGAGCGTGTGTCTGCCAACCGTTTGCGCGAGGGCTGGCGCGGAAAGAGCGGCAAGGTTGGTAGCGGCCCAAGCGACAATCTGATCATGTCGTCCATCGTGTTGCACAGCGCGTTGACCGAAATCGGGGTTAACGAGGCGGCGGAGCGCTCGGAGCTGACCCAAGAGATTTTCTCTGAATGCTACCCGCTTCTTGTCTCGGCTTGGCGCCCCGACGCGCTTGAGCTTCTCCCCCACCTCAAGGACGTTATTCCCATTCGGATCATTACCAATTCACCCGAGAAAGCGGTGCTGAGGAAGTTCCTCGACCCGGATACCACGCCGTCACATCTGCGCTGGCTTGCCGACCATATCACGGGCAACGCGCAGAAGTTCGAGGTTATCGGCACGATCGACGAAGTGCCGACCGAGCTCGCAGTGCCCGGCTTCGAGCGACCGATCTTTCTGCACCGCACCCACTATTTTGAGGCGCTCAACGGCTTCCGGGCGCGGATCGGCGCACAATTCGCCGACATGGCCATGGTCGGAGATATCTTTGAGCTCGACCTGGCACTCCCGCTCGCACTCGGTATGTATGGCGTCCTGATCCAAACGCCGCTCACGACCCAGTTCGAAGGCGCATGGGTGGCGAACCATCCGCGCGGGCGCTTCGTCGAGAGTCTGCTCGATCTGGATTAAGACAACCTTTAACCGCCCTTGGGCGGTTTTATAGTTGACCTCCTGCGCCAGAACAGCTACAGTTGAAAGGTAGCCTAAGGAGGCCGTCATGACCCGTAGCGCGAAGAAACGTGTTGTGCTGTGCGCAGTTTTCAACCTCACACTGTTTCTCGGGTTTGGAGGTGACCGTCTCTTAATCGCGGCTCATGCGGCCGACAGAGGCAGCGGTGAAGGAGATAAGGGGGTCAAGCCGACCGACCCCCAGCCGCAGCCGCCCAAGCCGCCACCCAAGGACGACCCGCCGAACCCGCCGCCGGTCAAGGACAAGCGTTAGCGGCTGTGCGATCTGACAAAAATCAAGAGCCCCTCACGATGAGGAGCTCTTTTTATTTAGATTACAACCGAACTATCGTGCGGCAGCAGTAGATTTTACGGCCGGCTTGAGAATGAGTTCGGTTGCTTTCTGAACCATAACGTCTTGGCCGACTTTTTCTTTCTCGAAGTCTTGCTTTACCTCGATATCCGGCTTAATGCCTTGCTTGTTGATATTGCGGCCAAACGGAGTAAACCATTCGGCGATAGTAAGTTTAAGCGAAGACCCATCCGGAAAACCTTGCAAACCCTGTACTGATCCTTTACCGAAGGAAGTTTCACCCATTATGGTGGCGATCTTGTAATCTTGCAAAGCGCCTGCGACGATCTCGGAGGCCGAAGCTGACCCTTTGTTGATAAGGACGACGGTCTTCACGCCTTTGAACGGCTGATCACCGGTTGATGTAAAGGAACCGAGAATGGAAGTGCGCCCGCGTTCTTCTACAACCATATTGCCGTTTTGAACCCATTTGCTCGCCACCTGCACCGCTACCGGGAGAAGTCCCCCGGGATTGCTGCGCAAGTCGAGGATAATGCCTTTGACGTTACGAGGAAGAGCTGCTACCACCTCCTCGAGTTTGGACGGAATTTCTTCGTTGAATTGCGACAAGCGAATATTCACGATGCCGTTCTTGATGGTGTAGGTGAGCGACGGAGCGATGATGCGCGCCCGAGTGATAGTGATATCGAAAGGTTTGACCACTTTATCACGGTTGATGGTGAGCGTAACCGTAGTGCTGGCCGGACCGCGAATCTTGCTGACAGCAGTAAACGTATCCATGCCGAACGTAGTCTCTTTGTTAATCGCCATGATACGATCGGCCGGACGAATGCCGGCACGTTCAGCTGGTGAATCCGCAAGCGGCGTAACGACAGTCAGTTGGCCATTTTTAATACCGATTTCGGCGCCGATGCCTTCAAAGATGCCATCGAGGTCTTGGTTGAACTGTTCGGTTTCGGCCGGCGGCATGAAGACGGAGTACGGATCTTCAAGCGAAGCGACCATGCCTTCGAGCGATCCGTAGAACAGTTTTTTCTCATCAACGCCGTCTTTGATGTACTGGTCTTTGATCCGGTTCCAAACCGACCAGAACTGGGCAAAATCAGGCGTAGTTGAAGCAATGTTAAGGTCAAGCGTGACACTGCCGTTCGCCGGCACCACTTCTTGGGCCTTGCTAACCGATTTTTCGAGGAAGCTGTGGCCGATAAATACGCCCAGACTAAACGTGGACGCGACCACCAGAACCATAAGGTACTGGCGCAAGTAGCGCGAGGCTCGCAGGGCACGTGGGGAGATATTCATCATAAAGAAAACATTTTTTATAAACTAAGATGCGGGAACATCGGTTACGAGTTCGATGTCGGCACCGACGCTCTTAAGGGCTTCATGGAGGCGTTCATAGCCGCGATCGATCTGGTAGGTGTTGCGCAAAATTGACGTACCGCGCGCGGCGAGCATACAGATAAGCACGTCAACGGCCGGTCGCAAGGCGGGCGGAGATTCCAGATCGCCGGGCTTAAACACGGTCGGCCCTTCGACACCAGAGCGATGGATGTCGATAGCGTCGATTCTAGCACCGAGCTTGTTGAGTTCGGTAAGGTAGATGGAGCGATTTTCGTAGACCCAGTCGTGTACGAGGGTGCGGCCTTTGGCCTGGGTGAGGATGGGCACAAAAAGCGGGAGGTTGTCGATGTTAAGGCCAGGAAATGGACGGCATTCAAGCTTATCGGGCAATGCTTTGAGTTTGCTCGGGACGATGGTGATATCGACAAGGGGAAACTTGCCGTTTTTGGAGATGCGGTGGTTAGAGAGCTCATAATTCTGCCCCATAGTTTTGAGCTTAAGGAGCTCGAGCTCCAAAAAGTCGAGTGGGCAATTGGCGATGGTGAGACGCGATTTGGTGGTAATCGCGACCGCGATGTAGGTCATGGCCACGATCGGGTCCGGAACCAGCGGATAGTTTTTTACGGATTTGAGCTCTTTTACGCCTTCGATGGTGAGTGTAGTAGTGCCGATGCCTTTGATTTTGGCGCCAGCTTTGACCAAAAAGTAGCACAGATCTTGCACCATGTAGTTGGCCGAAGCCATTTTAATGACCGTCGTGCCCGGTGCTAAGACCGCGGCCATAACCGCATTTTCGGTAGGCGTATCGCCGGACTCGTACATAACGACATAGGCCGAGCGCAGCGGTTCATTGACTACGTCGTAGTAGGTATCTTTAGACGTAACACGAACGCCAAAGGATTCAAGTGCGTATAAATGCGGGCGCACGGTACGCTTGCCAAGTTTGCAGCCTCCGGTGCGATACAAACGATATTTCTTGACACGACCGGCAAGCGCGCCCAGAAGCATAAGCGATGAACGGGTAGCTTCACAGGCACGGCGATCGATACTCTCAAGGCTAAGGGCACCGCTCGCATCAAGCTCTACAATGCCTGGTTTAGGGCGGCTCACGTTGACGCCGATGCTTTCCAAAAGTTCGATAATGCGGTTTACTTCTTCAATATCCGGCACATCAGAGAGACGAGTCGAGCCTTTAATCATGGCCGCAGCACAAAGTATGGATACTGCCGAATTCTTGGCCGACTGATTAACGATGGTACCGTGCAATTTTTTGCCTCCTTTGATGATAAAGTGGGACATAGGATATACTATCCCCATCCTAACACGGTTTTTCATCTTATGGAATACCCCGGCAGCACCTTTACCAAGCCGTGGCGCATGGCGCTTCTGGCAGTTTTTATTGTTATTTTCGTTATATTAACACCAACGATTATACTCTACAGCGCTGGGTACCGCTGGAGCTTTATCCAAAACAGATGGCAGCTGGTTGGAGGCTTGAGCATTGATACGGAGCCCAAAAACGTAGAGGTGTATCTTAACGGCAAAATGGTTGGGACCAAATCGCCACTTCGCCTCATGACGCTTGTCCCAGACACCTATGAGCTAACGCTGAGCGCGCCAGGATATTACGCGCTCTCGACGTTTGTTGGTGTTTCGAGTCAAGAGACCACGTATGTAAAAAATATTTCGCTTATCAAGAAAGACCCCTTTACACTCTACCTCCCTTTTCCAATCAAGAACTTGAGCGTAAGTCCTGACGAAAAGGTATTCATAGCCACCTATGCTACAGCGACCGGAACCGCAGTGGCAGTATTTTCTCCCGAAGAGGCAAACAGCACTCCAACTCCACGCGGCACACTTACACCGGGCGATTATACTATAAGCTGGCTCGATGGCGGTAATGAAGCTATATTCGCTTCCACTTCATCGCCTGTCATGCATATATTCAACCGTGCGCGAAATACCGTTAAAAAATACGAAATTCCCTTTGGCAGCGAACGCATCCAAGCCGACCCGGCAGCGCCGTTCGTATATTTTTTCTTTAATGACCATGCCACCCGTTTTTCGCTGCGCTCCGAGAGCTACGATTCGGTGCAGCTTGATACTACGACGACGTGGTATGTAGCAAATGACGTATGGTACGGATTGCGCACCGATCTCGCTTTCGGCGGGCTCGAAGTTGTGCGCGGAACGGTACGCAACGGAATTTTGGATGAGGAACCACTACGCGGCGATGGTTTTGACCGCTTGCGCAGCTGGATGAAAGGAAGTGATTGGCAGATCGTCAGCGTGCGCGAAGGTACTTTAGAGCTGTTCTCTGCCGCACGCAATGAACGCGCCATCGTTACGCGAGACGAGCTTGTGAGTGCAGAGGGGGGCAAGAGCCACTACTCCCCCACGCTCAATCGCTGGTATTTCATTGACACGTACGCGCTGCGAGATTTTACTCCCCAACAAGATATAACCCCCCGCCTTCTCTACCGTGGCGCTACAGCGTTCTCCCATGCTTTGCCGATCTTTGCTTCTGACATCTTCGCACTTCAACGAGACAACATGGTGGTCGTCCGCTTTACGGAGCGCAATGTCGAACAAATTCTAGCCACCGACATGCACTGCACGAGGCTTTTGGCACATCTACCCGAACGCAAATTGTGGTGTGCTGGTACGCACCGTGGCACCGACGGATTGTGGGTTAAAAATTATTAAACGTATATGCACCTGACTGTGTTTACTGACGGCGGGTCGCGCGGCAACCCTGGACCGTCCGCGACCGGTATCGTGGTCAAAGACGCTAGCGGAAAAACCATCGCAGCTTACGGCGAGTATCTTGGCATCCAAACCAACAACGTAGCCGAATATCAAGCACTGCTTTCGGCTCTAACCAAAGCGCAAGAACTCGGCGGAACTCACGTCGACTGCGTGCTCGATAGCGAACTTGTGGTAAAACAAATGAATGGCCAGTACCGCGTGCGCAATCCAGAACTGCTAAAACTCTTTCTACGCATCTATAACCTGCGGCAGGGATTCAAAAAAGTGACCTTCCGGCATACACTGCGCGAGGGCAACAAAGAGGCTGACGCAGAGGTAAACAAAGTGCTTGACGCGCATATGAAAACCACCGGTTAACCGGTGGTTTTCTGAACGTTTTTAACTTAGCCGTTTAGTTGCTGGTGGAGGTAACGAGCGGGGGGACGATCATTGTGGGCGTGGTGAAGACCATTGTCGGCTGAGACTGGATAAACGGCCGGTTTTGAGCGAGTTCGGCAATAATGGTTTCGAATTTCTTGTAATCTGCGGGCATTACGACCGGACGGCCGGAGCCAAAATGCTCAAAAGTCATACGCATATTAACCGTAAGATTATCGGTTTTATTCTTATTGACAGCAGATGACACGGAGAACGAAAGAAGTTCAGGCAACATGGTCCGCTTGTTCACAATAAGATCGGCCGAGAACGCAGGGAGCTTGGTAAAGAGCTTGTTGAGCTCGCGGATATCGGAGGCACTGGGTTTCTCACCGATGATTTTGGAGATATCGAGTATGAAGAGGCGAGCACCGACCGGATTCAGCTTGAGGCGCAAGCGGTAGGCCGGAGCACCGCTCGCATCTTTGGCATCGGCGACGCGCGTAGCAGTAACGACATTACGACTCCAGAAAGCCTTTTCAATCTTAGCGTTCATTTCTTTCATTTTGGCTTCGTCGGCGCTAAGTGGATTGCTGTACGAAGGGTTTTCCGCAGAGGTACCCTGCACGCCCAGAAGCGGCATTAAAGCCGGATTAAGGAAAGCATTCGGCACCGTCTGCTGGTCGATACGGATCCAGGTATTGAGATATTTACTCAAATCAAAACCGAGAGATGCAGTTGAGGTAGGCAGACTAAACCCGCTGACGCGGAAATTAAGTGTACCAGCTTCATCACCGACCATTTCAAGGAGTGGAGATTGTCCGGTGGCGGGATTATAGAAGGTTACGGCGGTGCTGTACGTCTTGGCCACCTGGTCGGCCGAACCGGTAAAGTAAGTGCGGAATTCTTGACCCTGGGCCAAAAAAGCGAGCGATGGGTCGATGGCCTCCTGACGGAGTTCTTCCGGCAAGACGATACCGACCCGGCCAGCGAAATCGTATGAGGGTAGCTTCTCTAGATTAGCGAACGATTGTTTGAAGATAGTTTGTGCCAACGGCGTTGCGGCAGCTGCTGGGAGGGGAATGAAAGCGCCGAAGAGAGCGAGTATTGCCAACCCGGCAATGCCGCGCTTGAACGAGAAGGACATAAGCAAAGATGGTTAGTATAGATTAATTCCTTATATAAGTATCGTAGAGATATGAAATAAGGAAGTCAAGAGACAATTAGAATTTCGGATTAACTCTCGGTATTGCACGATTATCAGGGAACTTTACAACACATCACGCAGTTCTTCGAGCTTACGCTTAAGTTCTTTGGATACTTTGCGCGGTACGTTGATTTTGAGCTCAACATAGAGATCACCGCGCGTCGAGGGACGATTGAGAACCGGAATACCGTGATGTTTGAGCCGGATACGTTGACCATGCTCAGAACCTTCAGGAATTTCTATCTTAAGCATTCCTTCGAGCGACTCGATCTCGACGGTATCGCCCAAAACAGCTTGCGTAAAGCTGATAGTTTTTTCTACATACACATCGAACCCTTCACGGCGAAAACCTTTGAGCGGTTTAAGATGGACCGCGACGTACAGGTCACCTTTCACGCCGCCATGAGGAGCAGCTTCGCCCAAACCCGTAAGACGGATGGACTGCCCCGCGTCGATACCGGCGGGAATCTTGACCGTGTGCTTGACGGTTTTCGCAAGAATACCGTCACCACCACAGTGTTTGCATTTTTTAGCCGCATGCTCTCCCCTACCTTGACAGGTCGGGCACGGGGCAACCGTCTGCATGGTACCCAAAAAGGTGCGCTGATTCTGCACCACCTGGCCGCGTCCGTGGCAGGTACCGCATGTTTCCATTTTACTCCCGGGTTCGGCGCCACTGCCGGTACAAACTTCACACGTGTCTTGTTTGCGCAGCTGGATTTCTTTTTCCACGCCAAAAGCCGCTTCTTTAAAATCAAGTTCAATATCGACTTGAATGTCATTACCGCGCGCCCGGCCGCCTCCCCGCCCACCGCCGCCGAAACCAAAGAGGTCGCCGAACATATCGCCGAAATCCATGCCGCCGAAATTGAAGTTGAAGTTGCCCTGCCCTCCACCGCCGCGCGTCGCGCGCATGAAATCTTCCCAATTCATACCGCCGCCAAAGCCGCCCTGCTGCTCAAAATCGGAACCGAACTGGTCGTAACGTTTACGTTTTTCCGCATCGTTAAGAACTTGGTATGCTTCATTGATTTCCTTAAACTTCTTTTCATCGCCCGTCGGGCGGTCGGGGTGATACTGCAACGCAAGCTTTTTGAAAGCTTTCTTTATATCGTCGGGAGAGGCGTTTTTTTCGACGCCGAGAATTTTGTAATAATCTTTGGACATAAGGGAAATGAGGCTAGCGGATGATTATAGTACGGGATACTAGGCAGGAAATAAGAATTGCGATTTTTAAATAGATTTTTTCATACAAAGCATCCACAGGTATTATTGAATACATCGATAAAACCAGTAAACTGCATGCGCGGCCATTTATGGCTTGAACTAAAAACTGAGGTGGAACAATGCGCACGTCCCTGTTTGCACTCCTGGTTTCCAGCGCCCTGTTTACTGGGGTGACGATTGGTTATACGCTCGAGAAGGGCAAACCAATCGTGAGGATCAAGCAGTCCTCCGCCAAGGCCAAGGCTGATGATGGTGAATCGACCAAGTGCAAAACCTGCACGACTAATGCTGACTGCACAGGCGGCGCGCCGTGCGGCAGCACATGCATCCAATCGATCGTACCAGACTATAAGTACTGCGGCTAACAATCACTCCAAGCCACCCGCCCAATCATCAGGCGCGTTTGAAACGCGCGTGATGATTTTTTTATTTAAACAGAACCGGCTTGAATCGATCGAAATGCTGCTAAAAAAGGGAGCTGTGCGTGTAACTTCTTTCTTAAATCCGCTGTAATGTACCTGATTTGACTTGACAAATCAATCGGTTAGGAGTAAGGTGAGCTGTCCTAGCAGGATTTTCCGTACCCCCTATTTGTAACAACAGGAGGTGAGACATGGACCACTGAGGAGGTGCCCATGTTCCAGGTTACGTATTGGACGCACGATGATCCCACCCGCTCACGCTGCATTGATCTTTTTCCTGCCGACCCTCGCTTCCCGATGGTGTGCATCTGGACCCAGGTTGAGTTCGCAGCCGAAGCGTGGGATGTGACCGTCGACCCGGAGGGTTTCACGATCGTTCCTCAGCCGCCGGAGATCGTCGAGCCTTGTGAAATGGCGAGTGAGATCATCGACGTCGTGGTGGCGGATTCCCCTATCGCGACGGCACTCATCGACGCGATTCTGGCCTTTATCGTGGCCACGACGCCGCACCAGGATGCGCTCTACGCTGGCCTCAGCCATCCGCAGCACGCTTAGCTCCAAGCCCCCCCGCGGGGCTTTTATGTTTGTTGACTAAGCAGGATTTTCTTGATACGTTCTCTTGCGGATTCATAGACCAACGGAGGACACCAGATGAAAAAACGTCGCGGTTATCAGCGCTTATGGGTAATGCTTGGCGCGATGATGATCTCTTCTTTACTCGATAACGCAGCCCGTAATTATTCTCGAGAAACAACGCTTACCGCCAGAGTGCCACAAGCATGCGCAGTTACCGGTTGCGGTACGGTCTGTACGAGCGACAACGAATGCCTAAACGACCGATGTCCCGACTGCGTAAAAAAAGGAGACCGCCATGTGTGCTCAAAGATCGTAGACGAACGGACAGCCGGAAGCATCCGATTCACTACCCCCTCACGCTCACAGCATTAAGCGCCACACTCGGGTGTTGAGCGCTTTTTCATTTAAAAACTACGGCAACCGATACGCTCGGAACGAGCAAACCCACCAAACGGCGTATTTCCTCTTCAGTCTCTCTCTGGATTTCCTGCCGCAGTTCGGGAGTTTGAGCAGCCTTTTCCGCCTCTGTTTTAAGGGCAGTAAGCGCTTGATTATATCCATCGTCGCTATCAAAGATCTTTTTGAGTACGCCTTGGGTATTTTTAACTGTCACCGCCCCGATAATTTCGGTACTATAGTGAGTCGGAAGCGGCAGGGCGATGGTTAATTGGCCGCCGCTCTCTTGAATATCGGCTGCGGCAAGTTTAGATAAATCGACACCCGAACTTATCTTTACGTGCGCGCTCGCGGAAATGTATTGTTTCCAGAGCACGTCTTTAAAGAAACTACCCGCAGTGTTGTTGATATCCACGGTTTGATTGAAGAGGTATGTTTGTGTAATAAGAAAGCCTTGTCCACGCAATGCTAAAAGGATGGTTTGGGACGTAGGTCGGGATGTTTCCGTTTCTGTCTTTCGATAGAGGCTGCGAGCGGTAAAAAAACCGCCGATGAACACAGCCGCGACGCACGCGGCAACGATGAGATATTTTTTAGGCATACGATGTTCTACAGACTTATCCAAAATATACTTGACTATTTTATCATGTTTAATATACTGTGTTTTGCCTTGATAACCCCAGAGGAGAACACATCGTGAACAAGGTTAGAGCCTTAATCGTAGCTAGCACCACCGCGTTGACCATTCTTACCGGAATTGCGGCCGATCGTTTATGGAACGGCCGTTGGTTCTGGAAAAATTCGGCGTGTGCCGGAATCGGCGAATGCATTCGCAATTCCTGCACGCAGCAGATGCAGTGTTCCGGCAATTGTAAGTGCATAAATAATATCTGCCAGTAGGCCACGCCGCAAACGCCCCAAGGAGGGCTTTTTTGTAATCAGATTTTCACCTCTATTGACAAATAACTTACACCCCGGTTATCGTTAGAGATGTTCTTCTAAACAAACCACCCACACGAAGAAAGGAAGAGCCATGCGCATGGGAAGCCTCCATCTGCCGAATTTTAAAAAAGCTTCTATTCTCTTGGGCATTACTTGTATTTTTTCCGGACTCACCTGCAGCTTCCCATCCTCGCCAGGAAATAGACTGCCGACCATCGCCGTCAATCAGGCGTGCAGCGAAGGAAATTCTAATTGCCAGGTGTGTACTGAGGACAGGGAGTGTTCTGGAGCAGCGTGCGGGCCAAAATGCGATTGGTGGGTTTACATCGGACAAGTACCGGTCGAAAAGTATGGAAAACGCTGCCGCGATCAGGTGCGCTAAAGAGGCTTTTCTATCTTGGCCCTGCAACCTTAGGAGGACATGATGCGACTAAGATCTCTCTCGAAACGTACGAGGATAGGTATTTTCGCAGCTCTCGCGCTCACCACTACCTTTTTCGGCGGCGTGACGATCAAGCGCAATTTTCTTGAGCCGTCGCCGCGGGCAGCCTGCGCTTCTGGCGGATGTACCGCGGATTGTACAGCGAGCGGCAGCTGTAGCGGCGACTGCACCTGTAACGGCTCTGTCGGCGACAAGAAGCGCAGTTGCGTATCTCCTCCGGGCGGCCACGTCGGCCGCTAGGATGAGCTGAACTGGGCAGAATATAGACTGTTTCTCCCACGCGCCTTAACGGCGCTTTTTTATTAATCTGCGTACTTACTTCAATTTATTTTATCTTGACAATTCGCTGAACCGACCACATAATTCACATGGCCTTGAAAGAACAACATGATTACGAAAAAGGATGAGAACCCATGCACAATCCGCTCAAGAACCTGACTCGGACCAAACTCGCGATCGGTTTTTCGGTCGTCATTTCTGGTCTATTATCCGGAGTAACGATTGGCCGCCAGCACGGGCCCTTCAAGCAGAACAAGGCTTGCGCCGGGGATCGCGAGTGCGAGCCAACCTGTTCTAAAAATGAAGACTGCCACAGCATGTGCAAGTGCTGCATCCAAAAAGGTCGATCGACTGGAAAGTGCATTCAGAAGTGCACGAAGTGCGACACGAACGGCCCTATCGCCTCCTGGCTGGACCAGATGCTGTCGATCCCCACGGCAGCGGCAGACTGCCGGCCGGTTAATGCTTGTGAAGACGACTCCGACTGCCTAATGCCCGGTTCGCGGTGTGTCTCCACGCCGTGCGGAAACCGCTGCCAGGGAAAATGAACAGTATCCTCCCCTAGTCAGCGCTACACTTGAAAGTAGCGCTTCTGGATCATAACCGCCTTTAGGCGGTTTTTTCATCCAAACATCTAACCCCGTGCCACGCACAGGGTTAGTCTGTTTAGCGGCGAGCTATTTTACCACTTCGCCTTCAATCGGACCTTCATCTTTCTTGTCATTCGATGCTCCAGCATCAGATCCTGGTGCGGCTCCCCCGCCCTGCTTAGCCTGCTGTTCCTGCGCGTACATCTTGGTTCCGACCGCCTGCGCTGCATTCGAGAGCTCGTCAACAGCTTTCTTCATCGCTTCTACATCATCCTTGTCTTTCACTTCCTTGAGTTTTGCGAGTCCTTCCTGGACTTTCTTTTTCTCATCGTCAGTAATGGAAGAAATCTTTTTCTCTTCCACGTCCTTCATCATCTTTTCGGTCGTGTAGATCATCGTGTCGGCGATGTTGCGCGCTTCGATGAGTTCTTGTTTTTTCTTGTCTTCGCCAGCATGCGCTTCAGCATCTTTTTTCATGCGTTCGATTTCGTCTTTCGACAAACCGGTCGAAGCTTCGATGCGCACCGACTGTTCTTTGCCGGTCGCTTTGTCTTTGGCCTTCACGTTCAAGATGCCGTTAGCATCGATGTCGAAGGTTACTTCGACCTGCGGTACGCCGCGCGGAGCCGGCGGGATATCGCCGAGGATGAACCGTCCGAGCGTCTTGTTATCTCCTGCCATCGGGCGCTCGCCCTGGAGTACGTGGATTTCCACACTCGGCTGATTGTCCGAGGCAGTCGAGAAGACCTGCGATTTGCTCGCCGGGATCGTGGTATTGCGTTCGATGAGTTTGGTCATCACGCCACCCATGGTTTCGATACCAAGAGAAAGCGGGGTGACATCAAGAAGAAGCACGTCTTTTACATCACCGCGGAGTACGCCTCCCTGTACCGCCGCGCCGACCGCGACGACTTCGTCGGGGTTCACGCTGATATTGGGTTTTTTGTTGAAGAATTTTTCGACCGAGGAGTAGACGAGCGGCATGCGCGTCATACCGCCGACCATCACGACTTCGTCAATCTGGCTCGTCGAGAGCTTGGCGTCTTCAAGCGCGCGCTTGACCGGTTCCATGGTTTTTTTAACCAGATCACCGACCAATTCTTCGAGCTTGGCACGGGTAAGTTTCATCACCAAGTGCTTCGGACCAGTCGCATCCGACGTGATGAACGGTTGGTTGATTTCGGATTCCTGCGCAGTCGAAAGTTCGATCTTCGCTTTTTCGGCAGCTTCTTTGATGCGCTGCAGAGCGAGCGGATCTTTGGAGAGATCGATGGTTTCGGTTTTCTTGAATTCATCGAGGATCCAGCGGATAATAACCTGATCGAAGTCATCGCCGCCAAGATGCGTATCGCCGTTCGTCGAAAGCACCTGTACCGAGTCGGCGCTTACTTCGAGCACTGATACGTCGAACGTGCCGCCGCCGAGGTCGTAAACCATGATTTTCTGGTCTTTCTTTTTATCGAAACCGTAAGCGAGCGCGGCTGCGGTCGGTTCGTTGATGATGCGGAGCACTTTCAGACCCGCGATCTCGCCCGCATCTTTGGTGGCCTGGCGCTGCGCATCGTCGAAGTACGCCGGAACGGTGATAACCGCTTCGGTGATTTTTTCACCCACGCGCTCTTCGGCATCAGCTTTGAGTTTCTGAAGCACCATCGCCGAGATTTCCTGCGGCGTGTATTCTTTGCCGCCCATCACGACTTTCACGCCTTCGCCGGACTTGATGATCTTGTACGGCATCAGGTTCAGGTCGCGCTGCACTTCGGCATCATCCCACTTGCGGCCGATAAGGCGCTTGATGGAATAGAGCGTGTTTTCCGGGTTGGTGACGGCCTGGCGCTTGGCCAGCTGACCCACGAGGCGCTCGGCGCTTTTCGAGGTCGCGATCATGGACGGCGTCGTGCGCGCGCCTTCCTTGTTTTCTAATACTTTCGGCTGGCCGCCTTCGATGATGGCCATGCACGAATTGGTTGTACCGAGGTCGATTCCGAGGACTTTGGACATAGAATTATCTATTAGAGTTATAAATATGAGGCTTAAATACATTCACAGATTTTTTATTCTCCGGAAAAACTAGCAATTCATTACTACATTCTTGATTAGGGCATTTAAAATTATCTTCGTTTGAATTAACTGGGACAAGTCTCATGGCAATTTGTTTTTTATCCCAGCAGGATGTGCAAAATGGCCCTCTTTCATGCATGGGTATTTTTTTATCCTTGAGCCAATAAGTATAGTTAATAACCTCTATACTTTCTTTAAACTTCAGTTTCTCCATTAAATCCTGATTTTTTTCTTTTAGAGCTGCATTTTCTGCAAGTAATTTACTTACATCTTTTTGCAACTCAAGGACATTATTATGCAATTCAATGTTTCGAGCTTGCCCAGCCAGGTCAGCTAAAGTTTTAAGATTATCTAGAATAGCCATAAATTAACTTAAAATTTTAACTAAAATTTTCCTCTTCATTTCATAACCAGAATTTTCATAAAACTTTATAACCTTTTCATTAGCACTTTCAACTTCAAGAAAAATTCTAGTACAATCCTTCTCTTTTAAATATTTCTCAATTTCTTCAATTAACCTTGAACCAATGCCTAATTTCCTCACTTCTTCTCTCACAAATAACTCAAGAATAAAACCATTCTTATTCTCCCCCTCCGCAATCCGCTCAGTTTCTTCCTGATCTTCAATGATACCTGCCGTAAAACCGACAATCTTACCATCATCAAGCGCCACGAACATCCGACCATCCTTTTCTTCGAGAGATTTAAGCAGCGCAGGCACAAAAGCTTTTCCGAATTCCGGCGAGCGACTCGAACGAACAGGCTGTTCGAGTCCGGCGTAATAATCTTCAAACTCATTCATGAGACGGATTATCGAATCTGTGTCGCCGGTTTTAAATTCTCGAATCGAGATATCCATAACAGACGAATGATTATTTAATCGGATCCGCCTCCAAATAAATATCCGCAAACCTCTTCTTCATCAATTTAACGTGCGTTTCGCGGATACTATCCGAAAAATCTTCCGGCTTAACACCCCATTTCTGTAATTCCGATTCAATATCTTCCGCGGTTTTTTTGACAATCAATACCGACGGAAATTTCTCTACTGAACGAATTTCTTCTCGCAAGAACTGCTGCCACGTGCCGTCGATGACCCATTCCTCCTTGTCGATTTCGGCGTTTATATAGTCGTGCTCGGTAACCACCCATCCACCGGGATATTCGTAGATCTGAGCGTTCGGCGCGATTTCTTTAACCAGCGGGAGAAGCTCTTCGCACACGACTATGCACGTACCTTTCTTAAAAACATCGGCCGCGTTCATTTTGCGCAGAGCGGCAACTTTTTCGTAGGCCTGATTCGTCATGTCAATGAGACGCTTTTTGATTTCGTTTTTTTCTTTGTTTTCTTTAAAACCGGAATCTCTCTGGCCAATGTTAGGGCGAAGCGTATCCATAGGATTACTTTTTGATTTCACTACCAACCTTTTTAATCTCTCCATACATCCAATACCCCCACAGTGCCGTAACGATCAGTTCAAAATACCGCCCGAACACGCGCGCGAACACGACGAATCCGTCGAACACCGCACCCGACACAGACCGAGGAAGGAAGAGCGTGACGATTTCAAACGCAAGCTGGAAAAGTAAAACGTAGAACAAGGCGTAAAAATACATATTCACCATGCGCCACATCGTAACGCTCGAATTTTTTATGGCCGGCACAAATTGTTTAAGACCATAACCGACGACGCAGGTGGCCAGCAGACGCACTGCCGTAACACGCACCACAATAGCGATGACCGCAAAAACAGCAAACGCCAAAAAGCCCGCTGGCATCTGTTCTTTCACCTGGGTAAAAGCAGCAAAACCACCAAAAGCTAACGTGGCCGTAATAATAGCAAGCACTAACAGGACGGCATCAATAACCACGAGCTGCCACGCCAATTTCGTCGATGACAACTCCGGCAAAAACTTCTGTGGTGAAAAAATATTTTTCCAATTCATAGATGGGTTACAGAGAATTAGGCTTTCAGACCCCGACTGGTTGCGTGCAACGAGTCGGGCATCTGAAGGACCAATCGCGGTTTATTTCTTATTCACTTTCACTTCGATCTTTTTCGCCACTGTCGCCTCGGCTTTTGGGCAGCTGATTTTGAGCATTCCGTTCTCGAATTCAGCACTGACTTTGTCTTCCATTACCTGGGTCGGGAGGAGTACTTCACGATAGAACGAACCACTCCGTACTTCTTTGCGGTAATAATTCTTCTCATCCACTTCGTGTTCGCGCTTGCTTTCACCTTTGATGGTGAGCACGCCTTTTTGCACGGTAATTTCTACATCTTCGGGCTTTACTCCGGCGAGCGGAGTTTCTACCATTACGGCTTTGTCCGTTTCATACACGTCAAGCGCTGGCACGAACGATTTGAGGGATTTTCCCGGCACCACCATCGGGAAACGATCATTGAACATGTCTTCCATGTCTTTGAAGGCATCCATGGGAGACCAACGAATGAGTGACATATACTTCTCCTGCACCTACAGTGTCGTAAGGCAAAGCAGGTGCTTAAGAATAAATAGTTTCTTCGTCATTGCGAGGAGCACAGCGATAAAGCAATCCCCAGTCGTTCCTCCTTCCTCGCAATGACATAACTATTACTTTGCAACCATTACTTTCGCCACTTTAACGACTTTTCCGGCCAGTACATACCCGCCGTCCAGCTCGCGGATAATCTCGCCCGCTTTCTTTCCTTCCATATCTTCCTCGCCTACCGCTTCATGGCGCGAGGGATCGAATTGTTCACCGACGGTTTTTATTTCTTCGATGCCGTTATTTTTGAGCACGTCGCCGAATTGCTTCATGATGAATCCAATACCGGCCGCCCAATTTTCTTGCTCTTTGCTCCAACCATCCTGCTTTTTACTTGCGAACGCTTTCTTGAAATTGTCGTAGACCGGAATGAAGTCTTCGAGAATCTGAAGCTTGCTCATCTGTGCCCATTCGCTACGACGCGCAGCGGTTTCTTTTTGGAGGTTTTGATAATCAGCAAGAGCGCGCTGCCAGCCTTGCTTGTATTCTTCGCACTGTTTGGCGAGCGTATCGTCAAGCGGAGCGGCTTGAGGTTCATTCGGCTGCGATTGCGCCTGAGAAACATCGTTGGCATTCTGGATCTGTTCCTCATTATCAGGTGTTGTATCGAACATAGCGGTAAAAAATTAGTTCCGTAAAAGTTCTGCGGCTTTGGCGATGAGCGGCACATGATAGGTGTAATCCATGCGCTCCGGGCCGAGCATGATAAGGAGCTCGTCTTCTGCCCCCCAGCGCACCGCAACAAGGCCAAGACGCTCACCGAACGGATGTTCGCTGCCTACAAAGCACGTGGGAACGCTCGGCGCTTGTGGAGCGAAGAGCTGCACACAACGCTCGAATTGATCGAAAAGGCGCGAAAAGTTGGTGATTTCTTCAACATCTTTAAATTCCGGCTGGGCGAAAAGGCTGGAGAGTCCGGTATAATAGAATGAGCTGAGCGAAAAGGTGACAAGTACGAGTTCGGAGGTAAGTTCAACGAGCGTTTTAGCTACTTCTTTTTTCTGACGCTCCAGGTCTTTTCCGTCACGATGCGCGGATTCGAGCGCAGACTCATCACGACGAGACAACTTTCCTTTGGTCCAATCGATGTTATTTAGATATTGTCGAAAGCCTTTGCTCGTGGGGATGCGTCCAGCCGAAGTGTGCGGATGGGTAAGAAAGCCATCTTCTTCGAGCGCGCGCAGGTCATTTCGCACCGTTGCCTCACTCCAATCAAGCCCGCCTTCGGCTACCAGAAATTTGGATCCTACCGGTTCGGCGGTCTTGATATAGTGATTGACGACAAGTTCGAAGAGGTGGTACTGGCGTTCGTTCATATGATTATCACTCTTACTGTCTGAGTGATAATATAGCACTCCCCTCACTCGGTCTCAAGCAAAGTTATACACAACTCGAATCCCTCTGTAGATATGCTATAGTATGCCCTGTTACCTTAAGGAGAACCGAGATGAATAAGACCGCGCGCCGTTGGTTTGGATATTTTCTGGTCGGGGCCACCATTACTCTTGTCTACGGTGGCACCCGTGCCGAGTCCCCTCGGGCTTATACCCATGAGTCGCTTACCGCAGCCGTGAATAACAACAAGGCTGCCGCCCAAAATCAGGGCCGAAGCGGATGCAGCGGAGGCGGAAGCTCGTCAACCTCCGGCTCCCCGCCCAGCCCATCCTCTGCCGATTCCGCAGCGTCGGAAGCAAACAGCCCGCTCGATTCCCCGGCCATGAGCGCGCCCTAGTCGCGCACCATAACCCACCCTCATCGCCCGCGATGGGGGTTTAATTAAAACAACCCTGATGTGTGTCAGGGTTGTTTTAATTACTGCAAGGTGAGCTAATCCGGAATAGGAGAGATGTCACCGAAGAGCACATTCTCCACGTAGATACCGCGCGCATAAAAAATACGCTCAAGCTCACCTTTAAGATCGTTTTCCACTTCGATACGGCGCGAACCGATGATGTCTTGGTAGCTATAACGGCTAAAAACCATGCGAATACGGCTCCGGATGGTAGGACGAACGATTTTGGCAACAAAATCTTCGCCGATGGCCTGCCAGAGACCCGGAATCTGGTGCACGTCGAGACGTAAAAGAATCGTACCTTCAACTGCAACACGCTTGCCTTCTACCGTAACGCCGGCAATGGGAATATCGCCCAGCGCTTTCTCGTGTTCAGGCTTGAACTGACGGGTGATGCTGTATTCGAGCGTCTGCGTGTTGAACAGTTTGGCTTTTTGCCAGAATGGAATTTTGAGGTGCAGTCCGGGAGTAAGAACTTTTTTGAGCACCCCGCGCCCTAAATCGTACACGCAGGCCACATACCCGGGCGGAACGTAGATGAAAAGGCCCTTGAGTACGTCGTCAACGACGAAGGAGTACATCAGTTTATCAATATCGGCCATAGAAAAGGTTAGGACTTGAGCTCTTTGCGACCATGGATGAGCATAAACAGCAGTTTAATACTATCCGAAAAGATAGCGGTGGTCAATACAAAAAGCGACTTAACCATGGGCAAGTACCACAAAAAAACAAAGACCGCGAGCGGAAAAAAGATAAGAAAATAAACATCGGATTTTTCCCAGCTTTTCTTGCGTAAAAGCCCCCAGGCGACAGTGGAAACCAAAAGATACCCGGCCGCAGCGACGGCCCACCCGAGCTGGTGGCTTTTGCCGATTTCAAAACCTAAAAATACAGTATTGAGTTTGCCCGGGTAACTCACACCCGGATAGAGGTCGTGGATGATACGCTCGTTACTGACACCATGGATGAAAACTTGGTACAAAACCAAAATCATCGCTGCTTGTGCAGCTAACGTAAAAACACGTGCCCAGGGAGAAATACGATGCTTTTTCATCAGGCGGCGCACCTCTTCTTCTTGTGCCACCGGATCGTTTTTGTAGATCTCACGCGCTTCAAGAGCGGCCTGTTCGATGAGCTGCTCTTTAAGGGCGCTGCGCTCTGACAAAATGCTGAAAGGAAGAAGAATTACACGCAAACATGCGGTCATGATAATAACCGCAACGCCTAAATTCTGACCGGCAACATGCGTATAAATCAGGATGAGGGCGTTCAACAGGGGCTGAAAGAGTGCAAAAAACCACAGTTGAGACATACGTACGATAGAAGGCAGATGGTGCGGACGCCAAAATTTGAAGTTCGTGGTTCAAGCGGCGCTTACGAGCACCGAAGTCCCTCTAAATACGCCCACGCAGTGTTCCGGGGCTTGGAATCGAACCAAGATACACAGCTTCAAAGGCTGTTGTCCTACCTTTAGACGACCCCGGAGTTTAGACGCGCAAATGTTTACGCATCGCGAGCCAGCTGGTGAGAATGGTGAGCGATAAAACCGCAACACCTTGCACCAAAGATAGGTACAGGATATGAGATTGGTAGTAGTTTGTCAAGGAGAATTGAGCCGGAAACAACGCCGTAATATAAGGATCGAAGCGCGTAAACACCGGATACATGCACAGACCCGCCAAACCCAAACTCACGATCGTGAAGATGAGTGCTTCCACTACATAGGGGCCACGGATAAACCAGTTATGAGCACCCACCAAACGTTTGATATTAATTTCAGTGCGTTGGGTGTAGATGGCCACGCGGATGGTATTGAAAATAACCATGAATGAAATGGCAGCAAACACGGCCACCAACCCAACCACCACGTTCTCTACGCGGTTCATGATAATGGTAAGACGATCAACTGCCTGTTCGTTACCTTCAAAACTCTTGTCTTCGATAATCTTTTGATATTCGGCGATTTGGAGACGATTGGTAAGGGTTTTATAATCGCCTGGATCGCGGAGTTTAAGAACGATGGTCGGGCCAAACGGGTTGGCTTCGAGCTCTTTGAGCGCATCGAGAATTTCCGGGCTGGTGCGGTGACGGTTTTTGAACTGTTCAAGGACTTCGGCGGGGGTAATAACTTGCGACTCGACCACTTCAGGCAAACTTTTCACGAACGAAAACAACTCGTCAAGCTCTTTATCTTTGGCCGTATTCTTGAGAAAAACATTGATGGTAACTTGATCTTTGACGAGAGAAACAGCCTCACGCGTAAGCACTTTCACCGACCAGAGTAAATTGACGGCGATAAGCATGAGGGTGAGGATAAAGACCGTCATGAACGACAACCCGATGTTGCGCCCCATGTCTTGAAACGCGAATTTGATAACACGCCACAAAGAAATCATAAAAGACAGTGCTCAGGGTTAAATAACGTACTTCCCCCCCAGTTCATCATTGATGATACGGCCGCCATGCAGGGTTACCACGCGGCGACGCAAATGATTCACCACTTCGCGGTTATGGGTAACGAGCACGACGGTCGTGCCGAACTCGTTGATTTTTTTGAAAATCTCGATGATTTCGGCGGTATTGATGGAATCGAGATTGCCGGTTGGCTCATCCGCCACGATGATTTTGGGCGTGTGGACAAGCGAACGCGCAATAACCACACGCTGCTGCTCGCCGCCCGAAATTTGATTGGGGTAGCGGTCGCGTTTTTCAGCCAAACCGACGATTTCGAGTACTTCGGGCACCACTTTGTTAATACGATCGGAGCGCACGCCCGAAACTTCAAGCGCAAAGGCCACATTTTCAAACACGGTTTTCTTGGGCAGCAGTTTAAAATCTTGGAAAATAACGCCGATTTGGCGCCGCAAAAAAGGCACATCGCCTGAATTGATGCGCGTAATATCCCATCCGCCGATTTCGATTTTACCGCGCGTCGGACGCTCTTCAGCAATGAGGAGTTTTATGAGGGTGGTCTTCCCCACCCCGCTTTGCCCCACAACAGAGACAAATTCACCCGGTTCGATGGTTAGGTTGATGTCGAGAAGCCCGACCGAAGACGAGGTGTAAAGCTTACTAACACCATGAAACGTGATCATTGACATACGCATGATCCGATTAACAACCTCCCTTGAGTAAGTCATGCTCATTATAACATACCACCTGCCCGCTGCCTAAAACTCGACACAAAAAAGCACGATCCTTCATGATCATGCTTTGTGTCTTTACCTGTGAGCCACCCATCGGGCTTGAACCGATGACCTGCGGTTTACGATACCGCTGCTCTACCAGCTGAGCTAGGGTGGCGAGTCTCGAGCGGACGTACCTTAGCACTTTTCTATCACCTGTTCAAGATCGAAAAACCGATCTTTTCCACACATACTCTTGAGCGAGTGAGGGGAATCGGACCCCCGTCTCTTGCTTGGGAAGCAAGCATACTACCATTGTACTACACTCGCATAGGGGCAGGAGTGCCTGCCCCGTATGCACACAAAGGGTGCTAGATATCTTTGAATGGATTCGGAAGGTTGCCGTAAACCTTGACCGGATTGGAGCGCAAGAGGCGTGCCAGATACGAATCAAGGCTCGGGAAACGGATGAGGATGTGGCGGGCTTTAACCTGCTCTTCGTCTACAGTCTTACCAGCATCATCTTTTACCTTCTCTACACGACGGTCTTCGACGCGGATGATATGGTAGCCGTATTCGGTTTCAACGAGTTCGGGGGCGAGTTCACCTTTCTTGAGTTTGAAAGCCACTTCTTCGAAGGGCAAAACCATCTCGCCTTTCTTGAACCAGGGCAATTCTCCCCACTGCTTGGAAGAACCATCTTCGCTGTATTTGATGGCTAAATCTTCAAACGAAGCACCGCCTTTGATTTGGTCGAGGAGATCTTGGGCCTGTTTTTTGGCCGCATCTTTGAGAGCCGCATCGCTTAAAAGTTTTTGATCGAGCTTGCTTTGGAGCGCGTACGGGTACATCACACGGGCTTCGTATTCTTTAAGGCTTATGCCGAATTGGTTTTTGATATCCTGTTCAGCCGCTTCTTCATTCGGGAAGCGGGACAAAAGCTGGGTTTTGAGGACTTGAGTATCTTCTTCGCCAACTGTTATCCCCTGTTCTTTGGCCACGCGCTTGATGAAAACGTTGGCGATGAGGCGAGCCAACACCTGTTGGGAGATTTCTTCTTGCGTGGGCGGGGTGGGCGGCAAGGTGGATTCTTCTTCGTGCGCAAGCTGGTAGGCAACGTACTGCGAAAGTGAGCGGTAGTCGAACGCGTAGTCGTAATAAGAGATAGACTCACCGGCGACTTTGGCTACCGGGAGCGGCAAGACTTTAGCAACAGCCATCGTGAAACGATCGGTATCGTTGGCTCCATACATCTTGTAGGCCCCTACCCCGACTATACCCGCCACGACGACAATAATAAAGATGACGAGGCCGGCAAAGAACATGGTTTGGTTGGAATGACGGGGCGGCACACTAGACGCAGACGGACTCGGGGCTGGACGGGATACGGATTCGGGTGTAGTGGGAGACATACGCGACGTAAATGAAAAAGAGTAAAGGATTAATTAATCAAAAAACACGCGGCGCCAGCGCTCGGGGTTCGTGAGCCGTTCGGTGGCAGAAGCGGTTTCGGTGCGCGCAAGCGAACTGGTGGAGAGAAGCATCATCGATTCGCCCGGCTTGGCCAGATTGAACGTCTCACGCGCTTCGTCTTCAATAAAATCAGAAGAGCGGACATAACGCAAGAGTTCAAGGGTTTGCAAGCGTTCGTTCTTCAGATTTTCGGCTTCACGCTCGAGACGCGCGATTTCATCATCGACGCGCTTGTTCTCACGCCAGACGCGCACCCCGATTACCCCCACGAATACCACCAAAACGAGTAACAAAAAAAGGAAGGTATTGGAGTAAAAGAAGCGCTTAAAGACGCGGCGGGACGGGCGCGGCATACGGAAGTGTAACAAAGAGCGCTTAACTGCGCAAACTAACCTCGTAAGCGATGTGTTGGAGTTTGGCGAGCGACTGTTTGGCCTGGTCGAACTTCTGGCGGTTGTAGCCGGTGAGGTCCATGGTAATCATCTCCCCCACGATATCCTCGGCGATCTTAAAGCAGCGCTCTGGTTCGGCAAAATTGCGCTCCGTAGCGGATTTGATGGCATACCGCAAAAGTTCGCCCGGCACATCAGCAAGCCCGCCGATGAAAACGTCGGGATCAACCATCACATCATCAATTGGACCGATTTTCTCGCCCTCAAGGCATTGCTTGAAGAGGATGGCCTCTACATATTCTTCGAGCGCGGCTTTGTAGGAACCTTCATCAAAAACACGCGGATCTTTGGTGTGTTTTTTAATGAGATCGCGCAATAGTTCACGCGCCTCGCTCAAACTCTTGACTGCCTCAGCCTTCTCGTCGCGCTGGAGAGCGAAAATCGCCCGCTTGGCCCGATGCTGCACGTCACCGCAGACTTTAATGACTTCACGCCGTTTTTCGGCATACGACAGCAAATTTTGGCGAATTTTCTTGAAATAGGATTTATCCAGCATATGAGGTCTTGATTTTAAATTTAAAGTAGTATATCATCGGTGTAGTTTTTGGTCTATCTGGGTTTGGATTTGCTGTATCGAGCAAAGCCATCCCTCGAAAAGCACAACAACGGGTCGGTAGCTCAGCCGGTAGAGCAGCTCCCTTTTAAGGAGACGGTCCCGGGTTCGATCCCCGGCCGACCCACACAGAGAAACAAAAAATACCTCCTTTTAAAAGGAGGTATTTTTTGTTTGCTCTTTCAAACTAACTTTGGCACACTTGAATTACCTAACAAAGTAATTATCTAAAAATTACAACTACATCGGAAATCTATGAACTGCATCTTCTGCAAAATCGTCAAAGGAGAAGCCCTTTGCCACAAAATCTGGGAAGACGAGAAACACCTCGCTTTTCTTTCAATTTTCCCTAACACCGAGGGATTTTCTGTGGTTATTACAAAAGAACACTATCCGTCCTACGCCTTTGATTTACCCGAAGAAGTACTACTTGAATTAGTAAAAGCCGCTGAGAAAACTGCTCAGCTTCTAGATTCAAAACTGGAAGACGTAGGACGTACCGGACTGATCTTTGAGGGTTTCGGGGTAGACCATGTCCATGCCAAACTCTTCCCTATGCACGGCACAAAAATGGCAGAATGGAAACCGGTGAAATCCAATGTCGATAAATATTTCGATACCTACGAAGGCTACATCTCTTCTCATGATTACAAACGCGGGGACGATACAAAACTTGCTGAGTTGGCGAAAAAGATTCGAGAATAATCGCGCTATTAGTCTAGCAAAGGAAACGGAAATTACTGTATATCTTTGAAGGTTTGCCAAGCGTCAAGATATCCTTGGATTATTTTATTGACAACAAGAAACGCCCAAACTATCTTAATGATCGGATTGCCAAATCAACCACGGCAATTCTGAGAAAAGGAGCCTGTCATGACAGGAAAGTCCGTGCCCGAAGAGGGCGTCGTCACGCTGTGCGGTACGCAGGGATGCTGCCCCACGGTCGATTTCACCGAGCCCGGCAAGGTCATCATCAAGGATGACCATGGCGGCCGCGTCGAGCTGAACGCGGGCGAGTGGAACGATCTGAAGGGCAAGTTCTCCGCGACCGGCAAGCGCTGATCCAACCGCGCCTTCGGGCGCATCACCGGCTCCTAGCCACTACGCGTGGTTAGGAGCCATTTCATTTACGTGGAATTCGGAGGGCTCACATGTGGTCAAAATATCTGTGCACGAAGGAACGTAATGGGATCGTGGCCGTATTCCACGAGCTGCATCCTGATCCGCTCTTTTTTCCCAAAGGTGAATGGGAGCGTCTAAAGCTAGGGAAAAATCTTGAAAACGAACAGGGGTTTGACGCCCTGCGCGACGCTAAGCTCCTTATCGTAGGACCGGAAGTGGATGAGGAGGAGTTCGCGACTACAGAACGTCATCTTGAGCGTAAGCTCAGCCAACCAACCATCCTGTATCTTATGACCGCCCAAGGCTGCAACATGGTCTGCGGATACTGCCCGGTTCCCGGCTTGGCAAAAAAATACGGCGCATCATTGCTATCGGCGTCGGATGCCGTAGCGGGAATCAACCTGTGGCTAGAGCACCTCAAGGAGAGCTACAATCCTACCACATCCTACTTCGTCATTTTCTACGGCGGTGAACCGCTCTTGAATAAACCGACTATCCGCGCATCAATTGATCATATTGCCAGGCTAAGAGCGGAAACAAACGCCCTGCCGGAGAAGCTCAACCTTATGATCGCCACCAACGGCCTTCTCATGGATCAAGAGATGATCTCGCTCTGCAAAGAGCACGGCATCATGGTGGCGGTTGGGCTCGACGGTCCGCGTGAAGTACACGATGCGTTGAAAGTCGATACGCAGGGCTTGGGAACATTCGAGCGTATCGTTGCGGTCATCCGAATGCTGGTAGTGCAGGGGGTTAGAACAGTCGTATCGACGACAATTACCCCTTTCAACATAGGCCGGATGAAGGATTACTCCCGATTCTTTGAGGAGTTGGGCGTTGAAAAATTCGGCTTCAACTTCCTCAAAGGGAAAGCATTGCTCGAACTCGTTGGTCCTGACGGTCAAAAAAATTACTATCGTCAGGCTGCCCGCGGAGTCATCGAACATGCTCGGCTGCAGCACCGAACAGGTTTTGAGTATCAGATGGAGAAGAAAGTGCTGGCTTTCAACCAGCGCGATTTTTTCCCGGTTGACTGCACCTGTTACGGAAACCAGCTCGTAATCCAACCCGATGGGCAGATTTCCAACTGCCCGTTCTACAAAGCCTGTCTGGGGCAGGTCGGAACAATCACCCCAGAGTTTCGCATAAGCGAGCAGGAAATTGTACATTCCTGGCGCAAACGACTTCCGCTCTATCATTCGGGTGCAGCCAAGGCTCTCAGCGGCGGGGGCTGCGCATGGAGTTCGATCGAAGTAAACGGCACACCTTCGACCGAAGATGAATCCAGCCGTATTTTCTCAGAGGAGGCGCTCGATGAACTCATCTGGTCTCGCTACGATAAGCTCCGAACAGGCCAAGCCTAAGCTCGGGATCATTGGGGGTTCCGGGCTGTGCAGTTTTCCGGAAATTGAAGTGGTCGCACGGGTTAAACCATCGACCAACTACGGAGAACCTTCCGACGACATCCTGCTCTGCCGTCACGCCGGGGAATACATTGCGCTTCTTCCCCGCCATGGTTCAAAACATGCCTTTGCCCCCCATAAGGTTCCTTACAAAGCGAACCTTTCCGCACTCAAAGCGCTCGGCGTGGAATATGTGATTGGCACCTGCATCGTCGGGAGTCTCAAAAAAGAACTACCACCGGGCTCGTTGGTAATTCCGGACCAGTTCGTCAATCTTACCTGGGGCCGTGACGATACTGTCGCCGCCGACGCTGGAAGGTTCGTTCATCTGCCGATGGGGAACCCGTACTGCCAGCACCTGCGGGAAAAAATAACGGAAGCGGCGCGCGAGATCGGACAGGAATTGATAACCGAAGGGACTGTCGCCGTTATCCAGGGGCCGCGTTTTTCTACCGCAGCGGAAAGCCGCTGGCTCGCGAAGCAAGGCTGGGACGTGGTAAACATGACCCAGTACCCGGAGTGCTACTTCGCCCGCGAATTGGGAATGTGCTATGCAGCCATCGCCGCCGTAACTGACTACGACGTGGGGCTCCAAGAGAGCCTGACCATCGATCCGCGTCATATGGAAGGCATTCTCGAAATCTTCAGGATGGATATCCTGAAGACCAAAGCCCTGCTTCTTTCCTTCATTGAACACCAGGCAGCGAGGCTGGCGTGTGGATGCGCCAACCTGACACTTAAGGCGTACTACGAACACAACCTGTGACCTTGTCCGCTCTTGGCAAGGTCTTTTTTATACTAAGGTTGTCAGATAATCCTTTTTATACTATTCTCAGACATAGAGTAACGAACCTTAACAGTAGTAATGGCTGTGGCAGCCAAGGAGTTATGAGCGTGCTTCAAGCAAAAAACATCGAAAAAAGTTACGGCCCTTTGAACGTACTCAACGACGTTTCTTTTTCCCTTGCGCGTGGAGCAAAAGTGACCCTGGTAGGCGGGAACGGCAGCGGAAAAACTACCCTTCTACGTATTCTTGCTGGGCTGGAAACACCCGATCATGGGACGGTTGGATTTGCTGAAGGAAGCTGCCTTGGTTACCTGCCTCAAGATACCAGCCTCACCACGGATGAATCCATTACCACGTATGTGCGAGCCGCTACGGGCATCGAAAAACTGGAGCATGAAATGGAGCGCCTGGCAGACCAGCTCGATAATCCTGAAAAGATTAGTCTTTATGGGAGTGTCCAGGACCGCTATGCGCATCTTGGCGGTTATGATTTTGACCGTAAACTCAAAGTGATGCTTGATGGTTTCGCCATGGGGACGGTTGAGCCGAGCCAATCTGTAGGCGAGCTGAGCAGTGGGCAAAAAACAAAGGTAGCCTTGATAGCGATACTGCTCAAAGGTGTCGATATCTTGCTCCTTGATGAACCGACTAACAATCTTGACCTGCCCGCCCTTATTTGGCTGGAAGATTTTCTCAAAAAGTCTCCAGCCGCCTGCTTGATCGTTTCGCACGACCGCCGTTTCCTCGACCGGATCGCCCGCAAAACACTTATTCTTGATACCAGGACCCACACTCTTAGCACCCATACCGGAACGTACTCCGAATACGTAGCTTCCGTTGCAAAGAATACCATCCGCCAGCATGAGGAGTATGAGCAGCAGCAAAAGGAGATTGGACGTCTCGAACATCAGGCTCGCGAAAAGCGCTCTGCATCGGCGCGCGGCGAGCGTTTTGCCGGGAGCGATAACGACAAGTTTCTCCGCGGATTCAACCGTGATCGCGCCGGAGCGTCGGCCCATGTCGCCAAAACAATAGAGAAAAGGATCGAACGGATCGAAAAGGTGGAAAAGCCGTTCGAGCGCGAGCCTCTTAAGATCCAGCTGACTGCCGAAAAGAATCCTGGCGTACGCGACATCGAACTCGTCAATGTCCTCGCTGGATACCAAAACGGATTCAGGATCGGCCCTCTTTCGCTCTCCATAAGCTACGCAGAGCGCATCGCTATTCTTGGTCTTAACGGGAGTGGTAAATCCACGCTTCTGAAGGCGCTTACCGGCGAACTGTCGCCGCTCGGTGGACAGGTGGATATTGGTTCGGGTATTCGCTTGGGCAATCTCATGCAGGAGCACCAAAACCTGGACCGAGAGAAACGGCCGATTGACGCAGTGGTTGAAAAAACCAGCTTGAGCGAACAACTCGCTCGCGCCCAGCTGGCAAAATTCGGTCTCAGCGACAACCAGGCAACTTCTCCCATCAGCGCTTTAAGCCCCGGCTCTCGAGCACGCCTCATCCTTTCGGTCTTCGCGGCGCAGTCAGTCAATGCCCTTATCCTCGATGAGCCAACCAACCACCTGGATCTGGAGGCTCTAGAAGCGCTCGAAGAGGCCTTGGAAACGTATGCTGGCACCGTGATTCTTGTGTCGCACGACCGGGATTTCCTTGAAAAAACCGCCTTGAACGCCACCTACCTCCTTGAGGGCGGTGCGCTGACACGGATTCCAGACTATAAAGCCTATATCCGGGAGGCCGAAGAAAAAGCCCGGAAACTTCTCAAGCTCCTCTAAGAAGTCCGGCCCGGCATACTGCATGTCCGGGTTTTTAAACACTCCCAATCTATGCCCACTCCCCGCGAGCTTGCCCATACCCTCAACAAGTCCCTGATGATCTGGCTAAAAGGAACCGGCCGTCTTGTCATCGGACTCGATGGTTACGCCGGATCAGGCAAAACGACGTTAGCGGATGAAATTGAAAAAATTAACCCACACGTCCTCGTTATCCATCTCGACGATTTCATCAGGCACTGGAAAGTGAGAAAAAACTTGGTCGAAGCATCCTCAGACCCAGCTATTCTTTTTGAGCACTCGTGGTATCGCTATGAAGAATTGGAAAAACTGATAGCAGCATTTCGACATGGCGAGAAAAATTTTTTAACCCAGACGTACGATTTCGAGAAAAATGACTTCGGACCAGCCAAAGAGTTCGATCTTTCCAAAACAATACTGCTTGTCGAAGGAATATTTTTATTCAGCCATAGAAATCCTCTGGGAAATCTCTGGGACAAACGGGTCTACATCGAACTTGATTTTACAGAAGCGGACAAACAGCGCATTGCTCGCGAACAAGAGAGATGGGGCGCGGCCTACGTACCCGAAGATCATCCGGATAACTGGACTAAATACTTTAAAAAGCACTATCGGAAGTATTGGGAAAATACCCAGCCCCAAAAATTTGCCGACCTCGTTTTAAAGAGGTAAAATCCGATCTAAGAACTGATAGATTTTAATCGACGTGTTATACTATTTCTATTCATTATCCACCCTTTTCGTCGTCAGTTTTTTGATCAAAAAAGCGACAGAAAAAACAGTGCGGGAAATGGTTGTAGATTCCGAAATCCTTCATGCTTGATCGAAAATACTGCTCTTGATGAGCAGTATTTTTGTATGTTTATCACAACCCTCCTCGATCGTTTTTGCGATCATGGATAGAAAACACATGGGTGAGATTCTTTATCGCACCTCAATAGCCATCTAAATGGATACTAAGGTTTGAAGGGCATGTCGAGCGATCGGAAAGATCGTGACTTGTAGCTTTGCCCTGGAAGCGTGGATTGAAAACCGAACTATTCAGACCGTCGTGCGTTCCTGGGGATCGATCCAACCCAGGTTTTTCAGCTCATCCTCGTTGAGGTCGCTGTACTCGGTCACGATAGTAGCTCGCGGATCCGGGAAGTAGCTCGGCCAGGCAGGCACTTCGCCACCGAGCTGACGGAGCCGACGCTCTTGGGTTTCCATCGTGCTGAGAAAGGGAAGGAGGGTGTTGTGCACCCAGTGCTGACGCTGGCGCTTGAGTGCCGCGATGGGCGTGTCCGGGGAGGTCTCGATGATGGAGCGTAGCTGACCGCTGTGCTCGGCGAGCATGACGGCCAGGGTGGTTTGGTCGGCTTGGCAGGCCGCAAAGAGACGCCGACGCTCCTCGATACTGCTCGTAGGATCGACCCAGCCGTACTCGCGACTGAGCCGGTCCTTACTGACAGACCAGGGAGCCTTGTTGAGGAGCAGGTCAGATCCACTGATCAGCATGGCTGGCCAGATTGGTACGCTTATTCCATCGCGCATCATAGTTTCCTCACAGCTCACCAGGTTGATACGACACTTCTCACCATCGTCCAACCAGCGTTCGTGCAGCAGGCTCTCGATCTGGCGATGGGTGCGGCAGATGCCGTTCATGTCGGGGCGGGTAAGCTCACAGATCATGCGATCGAGGTTTAGGCGAGCCTCAACCAACTTCTGACGGGCGTCAAAGTGCTGTGCCAGCCGCAGCCGGACCTCGATATTCAGGCCATATGTGTCGGGGTTGTAGCCTTCGAGGTCGATGTTATTCCTGGCCTCGCGGTGTCCTGCACGGCCCTGTTGCCCGCGGTTGCAGTACTGTTTCCAGTCATGGGGCGCAAAGCGCTTGCCACCGATGATGATGATCGTAAAGACCAGCATGATCCCGCGGCAGAGCCACTTTACGCACCAGGCAGGGGTCCAGATGGTGTCGGTCATTTCCACCATCTTGGAGAAACGATGCAGAGCGCCGCGAGAAACCTGCCAGCTTCCGCCACCGTACTTAGCGGCGAGTTCGTCGCGGCCAGCAGTGGTTTGCGAGAGCGCGGCAATTCGATCTAAGAAGACCTCCTTGTCCTTGCGGATCTGGTCGAGACGCTTCTGGAGCGCCTGCCGATTATCCTTCTGTTTGGCATCACGAAGAGCGGTGAGACGCTCTACTTCCTGGGCAGTCTTGGCGTCAAAGGGTTCAATGGTGGCAGCCAGGTTTTCTGCCTGCTCGGCCATCATTTTCGCGGCGGGCCCGTTACCGTAGTGACCGGAAATCTTTCCGGCAGCTTCGGTGCGGGCATCGCTGCGTACCTTGTCCACCTCCTTCACCACGGCATCACGCTGCGCTTTGCGCTCGGCGACGTAGCGATCAAGATCGCCCTGCGCCTTCGCGGCCTCTGTGACGGCGTTCTCTCCGAGCTCCTTCTGAGCAGCGATGAGGAGTTGGTCGCACTTCTTCTCCTCGGTCTCGTTCGCCATCTGCACGATCTTGTCGACGTTGGCCTTCTCCTCAGCAACGATGCTTTTTTCGATGTCTGGAGCAAACCAGGACACCTCGACAGCAACCGACGTGAGGCCCCAGCCGACGAAGAGAGCAAACAACAGGCGGAACACGTCGCCTTGGGTCGTGGAGGTAGACGTGTCCTGGGTGATGTACATGATCTCAAAGACCAAGATCACCGTCGAGAATATGAGTCCCAGAAACCGGGACCATATCCAGCCCAGCTGATCGTTCGCGGCGTACGTGAAGCCCCAGGTGTTACCCCAGGCCCACACATCCACGAACCACTGCATGCTGAGGATGAGAGAGAAGAAGATGATGTAGAGCGCAACCCCTTTGGTGTAGAGAGGCGTGGCATCGCCATACTTCTTCATGCCCGGTAGCACAGGGATCCTGCTCAATTGACGAGCTTCCATAACACACTCCCCTTTCATTCGTAGCGTTTGCGAACCGTGCGTGTTTTTGGGTCGAAAATTCCTACCCACCTAGATGTTCTAGAAAAAAGCTAAGTAGATAGGAATTATCGGGTTTTCAATTGTACATGAACAAATGCCTGAGTTTCGCTCTTTATTTTGAGCTCATCAGTGCCACTATCTTTTGGCAGACTCAAACACCTGTATGAAGAGGTCTTTTTTTACCGTAAAAAATGGCTTTTTATACACTTGATCGTCCATTGAAATAACTACGGAATGTACCAGAAAATGGGATTTTGGTCAATAGATGTGCTTTGGCGCAGTTTCAGGTACTTTCTTCTGCGCATGAATAAAATCTTAAATTTGATACAGGAGTCTGAATCAAAGATTGAGATAAGAGAACTTTCTTTACAGATGCCTTTTAATAGTACCGGGTTCGGTCCTTGGCAGCAGAACTACAGAGGATAACAAAAGCACCGCGAAGGCGGTGTTTTTGTTTAATAACTATTTATCTGGCGGACAAGTGCGGAGTATTTATGCGGGGGGATGAAGCGTTCATCGAACTTATATTTTATTATTCTTCTCGATAAATTTTTGAATCTTTCTGCAGATTAGAATCATTTCTGAAGAAAGATCGGAAGTGGTTTTCATATGACCAAGTGCTTTTTCCGCAAATTTTCTTTTGTTTTTAATCGCACCATATTTATCAGCTAAAGATTCCAGGCCAAAGGTGCTTTTAAGATACTGGCCCATACGTTTATCTTTATAATCATCTTCAGTTATTTCTTTATCCAAGCCCTTTGTAGCACCCATTTCCTTAGCTACATTTTTTAAAATATTTGGGGATATAAGATTTTCAACCTCCCTTCTTCTTAGTCGATAAAAATTTATTCCCATCTTCTTTTTAATAGCTTTCAGGCGATCATCTTTCTTATTTTTTCTAGCAGTAGTTTTCTGTTCAATAGTCTCATCTATATCGTTATCCGCAATAAGAAATATATTAGACACAATACTACTTAAGGATATTTGATCTATCTGGTTATCTTCTATGAAATCCCAGTGCGATAGATTGGCACCTGAATACTCGATAAACGAATAATGCGCATCTTCGCGGTAAACCTTATTCTTCTTAGCTATCATGTTCTGCTGCCATAGATTAAATGCATGTCTTAGATACATCCGATCAGTTATGCCCTCAACCCAAATTGTGGCGTTTGAAAGAAATACTGACGAGTTCTTAATCCCTAAGATCTCAAGCGTCTGCTTATCTTTATTGTTTACATTTTCAATTGAAAATCTTGGCGCTATTTCAACATGTTCGCTTTCTCTAAGTTCTTTTTTAAGCCTAAAAATAGAAACATCTTCATAATCCAGACTTAAATCTAGAAAATGGTTAGAATGAGTAGTGACAAAGAATTGAATATTATTATACAAGGGAGAAGATAATAGTTCGTTCATTAATGTTCGCTGAAGGCCAGGATGGACTAGTAATTCAGGTTCTTCAATACATGCTATAAGAGGCTCATCTTTATTCTCCTTTGCATGTTCGAATAAAGGAAAGGTTATCGTTATTATATTTTGTAAACCATCACCAACGTTATAAATTTCTTTTTCTACTTCTTTTCCAATTTTTATTGTTAAAACATCATGGCCAGCTCTAGGGATAAGAACAACTGACTTCCCTTCAAAAAATTTTTCCGATAAATATTCTTCGTATTGCTGAACAAGATTTCTTTCTTTTAAAGTCCCAAGTAATTTAATTTTAATGGCTTCGTAAATGTGAAGGCCAGAAAACAATTTTATATTTGGGTACTTAAATTCCTCACCTTTTGAAAAATAATCTCTTATGGTTCTTATTTCATAAATATCATCCTTTATGCCAATTGGGGGGCGCAAACCTCGAAGTATTGGTATATACAATCGGTCAAATTTTTTTGCCTTTGAAACTCCATCCAGGAGAGTTCTAAATTCGGAGAAATCTACTAGACACAGACTATGTAATGCTGTTATAACCTGACTTTCATTAGCATACCTAAGTGAACCGGAACGAGGCTCTGACGTGATTAAACGGACATGCCCTCTTTGTTTAAGATTTTCTACGACTTTATAAAGATCTAAAATTTTTGACACCAAGTCGTCTTCTTCACCGAATTCTCTTTCGAGATTAATTGATTCAATAGAAACTCTAATATCCGGACCGAGTTGGCTAGTCATTTCAAAGATATTACTAGAATCTAAAATTTCCTGCGCCTTCTTTTTAAGAATAGCAGCGTTTTTTTGGATATGTTGATAGTCAAAAGAAGCCGGAAGATATAAAATTTTTTCTATCTTTAAAATACCTCTTAAAAAACGACTTTTCCCTGAATTGTTTACTCCAACAAAAATATTTAGTTTTCCAAGAGGAGAGATGTATCGGTTCGACTCATCGTTAATTATCGAATAATTTTCAAGGTCTTTATTATTAAGTTTAAGAGCTTTTATTTCGTATTTTCCTCTCATAAATTCTTTTATTACAACCACTTCTTCACCCCACCATGATGCGAACACGTCCCCCGGCGGGTTTTGCTGAAACTGAAGGTGTTATCCTTACACTGCGCGCTCGCCCCGGCCGGAATAACTTCTTTAGCAGCCACTGGACGATGCACTTTCTCCCCTTTGCTGTTCGTATAGTACAACGATGAAGTGGCGACCGGCTTAGCTGTAGCTGCTGCAGTTTTTGAAGCTACGCTGCTGGCGGTTGTAGCGGCCAACGAAGGAAAAATCAGGCTTAGTGCCAAAAGCACGCCTACTACCAACGAGTTAAAAAATTTCTTGATATTCATACGTTTAAAACAAAAATCCCTGTCGGCAGGAAGGGATTCAGAAGAGCCCCCTCCACTCTTCGCCTTCACCCTAACAGAAGGACGAAATAATTGCAAAATCGAACTTTCAAGCAAGCCTAGCACCCCACAGCTTTGACTAACGACACATCGTGAACTAGACTTCTAAAGTGCCCATGAGGCATGCAACCACACTCGATCAAAGAGGGTAGCTCATGAAGGTTCTACGACCGCTTCTGTTTCTCGGAGTCGCCGCGTGTTTCTCGGTATTCCATCTGTCCGGGCGGAGTTTCACCGCCGGGCGCGACACGGCAGCCGGTCCCTTGGCCGGCGATATGGGTACGCCCATGGACGGCGGCCTGTCGCTCGATGACTGCAAGAAAACCTGGGGAGTGAAGGGCTATTCCCTCCTCGACATCCCGGCCAATCCCTCGAGCGGCTTTCATCCGAATGGCGCACAATGCCCCAAGGTTATCTGCGTTCCGGAGCGGGGAACCTACGTCGAGCGTCCGTACTGCACCATCGAGAACCAGGGAGATGGAGACGCAGAGTGGCAGTATACCGCCATTATGGTGGACATTTCTGCCACTGGTTCTAGCCGCCAAGGCCTGACGCTCCACACCACGTATGACGACGGTTCACGCTATTCCAAACCGATCGAAACCGGAACGTGGTATGTCTTTGGCAGAAAAAACGACGGCAGTAGCGCCAAGCTCTACGAAACATACATCTCCGCCTGGCCTTTTACGGGCACGCCGCTCCCGACCATCAAGCGATTGCGCTATGACCTGGCGAAGCGTGCGGTTACGATTGAGGACTGCCCGACGGGCGGACGCGACTACCGGTACTGCTCCGTCTGGAACGGCCTGTAAACCGGACTCCCTACGAGACCCACAACCTGACATGAAGTATCATGTCAGGTTTTTATAAACTATTAATAACGAAATGTACGATCTAAAATATTCAATTCAAAAAACGCACGCCGCAGATATTCTGAGCTTAGAGCTCAGGCATCTGCTCGTGCGTTGATACGATGAACCGGCTGAATCTTTTTGCCACTACCTCATGAGCGACAGGACGGCTTCGGTTTTTCTACGCTCTTCAGCCTCGTAGCGCAGGCGTTTCTCGACGAGCTTCTTGCCCGCGGGAATGATCTGTCGGAGCTTCTCGACAAGCGCCAGATCATCGGGATATTCGCGTATGACATGTTCTGCCAAATCGACATCCTCTTGGTTGTAGAGGCCGAAGGAATTACCCTCCGTCTCATTCTCCAGGACGATGAAGTGTGCGATACGTCGGCGCAGCTCACGGTACTGATCCCCAGCGAGAACCTGGAGGATCCTTCTCAGATGGTACGACTTGATAAGCCCGCGATTTTTGGCCGAAGGAATACGCAAGAGAAAAGCGAGTTGGTCGGCGAAGAGCTCCGCGGTATACGGAATTTTACCATCGTGGCTGTAGAATCCACTTTGGACATGCTCTGCAAAACGCTTAAGCGCCCCTTCATGTTGGTGTCGCGGTGAGGCATCACCTGACTCTTCCGTGAGAACGATCGTTTGCAGCTCAAGCGTGGCTAACCGCTTCCACTTCTCTGGTACCGGCGCGCCGAGCATGACGGGAAACGGGTTATAACCCGAGAAATCATCAAACGTGTCAAAGGCCACAGCATCGTTGATTCCCCACACCTCGAAAAGCCGGGCTGCCAATCCGTCTTCTTCGGGGAGGATGGCAAGAAAGTCAATGATGTAGAGGTTGTACACGTCGAGGGTCTGACGGGTATTCCGAAGAGGCTCGACCGAGAATTCTTTGGCGATCGCCATGTAGAGGAGGATCAACTCAGCAGTGACGATCCAAAGGTGCTCGGACAGCTTTTCGACCTTGACCGGTCGTCGATCCCTCAAAAAAAGCAGGTTACTAGCCGCATCTTCATCGCGCCACGTAAAAGGCAATACGCCGCAGTATGGGGCCAGGAGAATCGCGATCGCCCTGATCTTAAACTCATCGCGGACATCGGACTCGATGAGTGCCGCGAGCCGCCGCCAATCATCGCGTGGCTTAAGATTAACCCACTTCTCCCATGCTTCTCCTCCGGCGTCGGTGAAAAGGCTTTTGAAATAATCGTGCAGACGCTGCAAACTCGGAAGTGCGGACATGTTTGCCCCTTTTTCTGCAGGCATCCTGGGCTCCTGCGACCCCTGTGTTATCTTCAATAGCGAAGAATAACAAGAGAAAATATCAAACTTAGCGCACCATGTCAAAAATATACGGGTTTTAAGGATTTTGTATTTACCGCCTAAGCAGATGTGTTAGACTAGATTAATACTGTTTCCCTACGGGTGCGCAGTATTAAAATACGGACTTTATACACACCACGCACCATTCACCACTATGTCCACATTTCTTTTTAAAGAACGATCGGTCTTGATTGCGCTCGCGATGATTGCCATTTTGGGCTTCGCAGGATGTGGGGAGATTTCATCAATATCAAACCGCCCAACAACTACGCCAACATCCCTAGCCGCACCTTCCTCGGCCAATTCCATTCTCCCACCGACATCAACTACTACCGAGAAACAGATAGTGTGGTGCAATACCGCCGCGCAAACCGCATCGGGTGTAAAAAATATTACAGACGACGCGGTCTGGATCTCGGTAGAAAATTTTAACGGCATGATACACGAACCAAACGTGTATCATGCCTGCCGTGGCGAATCGGAAATATTCAACTTTAGTGCAGCGGATGATTATAAAGTAACAGCAGAAAAACACATGGTAGTAGTAGCGCGTGCACGAGGAAAAATGATCATCGGTGGATTTGACCCAGCGGTTGGCCGGCCGCCTACTAATGAGGCAGCACTACCATTCCGGCGCATCCTCTACGCTCCAGACGCAAAAAATCCGAAGGGTCTTCCTGTGGCACTCTACTATGCCAGCGGGGACACCAAAACCGAGGCGGAATTAATAAAAATAGTGGAAACAGTTGTACAAAAAGCCAATTGAAACAACTTACTTGCAACAAAATAACGCTTTCTAAAGCGTTATTTTGTTGATGAGCCCCGTAATTTTACTGGCGGACTCCCCCGATCTCATCCATGCGCTGAAATGGAAACGGACACGCGGCGCGATATTCGTCGATGCGATCATTGGTCGCTTTGTCGAGTTCGATATGCTCGACGTGGAACGATCGGTCTTCTTTTATATCGAACCCGGTGATGAGCACGGCTTTGTTTACAAAAGGCTCCAAATCAACGGTCGAGCTCGCGATATTCAAACCGGAGAAGGATCGACAGACCACTTTTTTGCTGCCACGCTCGATGACGAACAATCCATATGTATAAGAACCCCATTCCCACTGCGACATGCTATAATTCGACGGATCAATCACCTCGGGACGTTTGATAAGAAACACGAACGAGCGACTAAGCCATTGATAGATATTCGGGCCGCGGGCTGGATCGAAGTTCCAGTTTTCAACCAATTCGAAGCGTTCTTGCTGACGGACATAGGCATAGGCGAAGTAGGCAACCACAGCGCCAAAAAGAACTACGAGAAAGATTAGTATTTTTGTTTTCATATTCAAATACGTATGGTCTAAAAGATAGGGTGATTATCGGTAGTTACCGAGCATCTTCGACTGCGCATTCTTCGTCGAGCACCTGTTTGGTTGTTGTAACACCACCATCGGCGTATACGGTAGTAGTGATTTCGCACTGCAGATCAACATTTCGAGAGTCGCCACGCTGATAATCTTTTTCCAAATTACGCCACTCCCGTGTTTCAAGCAGACGAAAATGCCCAGCAGTTAATTGGTAGATGCTTCGTGAAGCGCCGACCCCCGGCAAGTTGCGGACGATAAGGCGTTGGTTGGTTTTGTCGAATGCTATATCGTTAAAAGCAATAGCCGCGAGCTCATCTGTCAGGGAGCTGGTAACGAACGTTCCAGTTTTAGTGTTATATACCCAATACTGGTACGAACCCCATTTGGCGCCACCATTAACGAGCACTCCGATATCCCCGTATTCGTCGAAGTTGATATCCTGGACGGTAAAAAAGAGCGGAACATTCTCGGCTTGCCACATGTTGGGGTTGAGCGCAATGGTCTGAAGCGGCTTTATGAGCTCATTATCGCGGAAAATATCAATGCGTCCCGATGTAGTAGCGGTGAAGGAAATGACACGAAAAACATAGACAGGCTTTTGCGGATGGATGGAAACTTTAAAATAAAACGCACGCTGATCCCGCAATGCGGCATCTTTATGTTTCAAACCAAAACCATCGAAGTCTTGTTCCGTAAACACGCGGTTTTTTAATGACTCAAGAGATGTTTTAATTTCTGAGGCAGCAGAAACTGTCGATGAAGTGGTGGGTGAAGGGATACTCTTTTCTCCGGAAACAAAGCTCTTTTCTTGAACGCAGCCCGCTCCGGTAAAAATAATGAACGCCGCCCCAAAAAATAAAATCTGTTTCATATGATTAGGGAAAGTTCGATGTTCACAGATTACATCGAAGCCACTTGCAGAACAAGGAAAATTGTTACAAAGAAGCACGAAACCACCGCCCTGTATGAACGGTGGCTTCTCTTCTTGATATTAAACTATTCTTTGGGTGCATCCGACGCTCCCTCTTTGGTTTCCGTTTCATCATTCTGCTCTTCGGTACCTGGCTGGCGATTTTCTTCGTTCATATGCGCGAGGTTAAAAGTAAACAACGTAGGTACTATGGCAAGCGAACAAGAGAAGAACAACAAGAGCAGTGGATAAGTTTTGATCGTAATCTTATTTTTTGCAGAAAAAAATTTTGTATGGCGCTACTACAGCTTGTATACTGTTAAAAACCTGCACGGAGGAGGACAATGAGAAGAAATCTGGCACTTGCCCTCTTTATCAGCTGCCTATCCAGCTGCGTTGCGGAAAGTTTTCACAGTATTGTTTATCGTACTGCGGAGCCCTTCCGTATCACCATTGGATACACCAAATTCGCCGCACCCAACGTGACAGTGATCGGCGGTATGGTAGCGCCGGCAGAATTTGTCTGCCACAACGTGCGCAAACTGCTGCCGGACAAAAAATGCATCGTACCCAAGACGCTCAAGGAAATGACGCGGTTTGATGTCGCAAGTCCGCCACGGGGATATACGCGCAGGCAGCTTGAGGAAATGGCCGCCAAGCTCCCCTATTATCCATCGACCCTCAAGATGCTTTTCGTGGATGGTCCATCGCCCAACCGCGCGGCCAACGCCCGACACTGGCGCCCCGGACCGCTCAACAGCGAACTCGTCATTATCTACACCGCGGAAATCAACGCCAATTTCGAAGAGCTTAACCCGCGCAACACGACCGACACAACGGAATGGCGCGAGCGACGCAATCTGTACGAGGCTAAAATTGTCGTGCATGAGATCGGACATGCACTAGGACTCGTTAACCTGGGAGTTCCCGAAAAAACACGACATCGGCACCCATACGCCAAACACCACTGCCGCAATGTTTCGTGTGTCATGCACTATGGCGTTAAAAATGTGACGAGTGCGGATTTTACCGCATGGAAAGCACGCCATCGGGCAGTGGGATGGGAGGCAGACGTCGTGTTTGACGGATGGTGTATAGAAGATATACAAACCAGCACGAGAAAAAAATAACAACCCCCGGAGACGGGGGTTTGGTTATTTCTATGGATTAGGATTTTTCAAGGCTTGCGTAACGATCGACTAACGCTTTCGCCTCATCAATTGCCTTTTTAATATTTTCATCAGCAAATGTTTCTGGCACACCTTCTACATCTTCCTCTTTACGAAAATGACCATTTATTTTTTCAAGACCGGGAAGAACTTTGGAAATTTCGGTTACTATTCCATCCCGCTCTTCGTTCCGCGCCCAGGCATGCATCGAGGTGAGACGTTCCTGGAGTTCACCGGCGCGTTTTTGGAGCATTTCTTTTTCAAATTTGGGTTCGAACATGACTTTTTGTTCGGGGTTCATAGAATTTTATCTAACTAAAATATAAAATAGCTTCTTAATTATAACAAATTTTATAGATTCCTGCCCAGCAATAAATTAAAATCTCTTCTCAGCGGAGATCTACAAAAGTAGAAATCGAATGTATGTATTAGAGCTCGATGTTAACGATCCCACCGCCAAATCTACAAAAGTAGAAATCGAATGTATGTATTAGAGCGGGGAGAATTGAACGTGGACAAATTATCTACAAAAGTAGAAATCGAATGTATGTATTAGAGAACCCGGGCCTTATAAGGCCGCTCACATCTACAAAAGTAGAAATCGAATGTATGTATTAGAGAACCCGGGCCTTATAAGGCCGCTCACATCTACAAAAGTAGAAATCGAATGTATGTATTAGAGATTAATTTCCATGCCACGGGTGAACTGAATCTACAAAAGTAGAAATCGAATGTATGTATTAGAGTATTTTTGGGTGGGGGGAGTACCAACCATCTACAAAAGTAGAAATCGAATGTATGTATTAGAGCCGAGAGAAGATTCAGGAGCAAAACGCATCTACAAAAGTAGAAATCGAATGTATGTATTAGAGAAAAAGACGGTGAAAGTTTTGAGCAAGATCTACAAAAGTAGAAATCGAATGTATGTATTAGAGTTCAAGATGGCATGCCGTACGACAATATCTACAAAAGTAGAAATCGAATGTATGTATTAGAGAAATGGTGATGATGAACGCTTATTGAAATCTACAAAAGTAGAAATCGAATGTATGTATTAGAGAGCGAGACCATCAGTTTGCGAGAAGACGATCTACAAAAGTAGAAATCGAATGTATGTATTAGAGTGGCACGACAGGAAGCGCGATTGCAATCTACAAAAGTAGAAATCGAATGTATGTATTAGAGGATCGCTGAATCAAGATGCTCTTACATCTACAAAAGTAGAAATCGAATGTATGTATTAGAGTGCTAAGAATCGCGCAAAAAAATCTGCTATCTACAAAAGTAGAAATCGAATGTATGTATTAGAGTCCAACTTTCGCTCTGTTGAGCATAAAAAAGATACAAACCCCGCGAATGCGGCGGCGACTTTTGGGCCCAACAGAGCGAAACCGAAAAAATAAGGACGGAGGTTTTGGCAATACAGACACACCGATTTCTCCCTACCCGAAGGTAAGGCAGATTGAGTTGTCAAAGTTCATTCAAAGACGACCACTTCTTGTTCTTCATTGACCGCGTATCCGTAACGATAGATCTTTTTTTCGCAACCAATGCACAGAGGAAATATAACAATGCTATCGGCGTTTGTAAAGTGCGGCGCATAGCTCATTTCGATCTCCGCGATGATATTGTCGAGTGCGCGCGGACTGTTCTTTATTTCGAACACCGAGTACTGCAAACGTCGTCCGTATTTCTCCAAAAATTTTGAAAAACGAGAGCGCCGACGGTTCGACTCAAAATCGTAAGAGGCGATAAACATACGCTATAGCGAGAATGTCGGAAATGGTCTTTTCTGATCACTAGGCAAATCCATTTCATTGAAAATATAGAAATAGAACGAATGAATATACTTAAACACTTCTTCTTTGCGATCCATAATCGCCTGCGCGAAAATCGTTGTATATTTTTTCTGATGCTCGTACATAATTTTCCACTCCCCTTTTTCCTCAAAAAAATCTTTTTCGTCGATCTGTTTCAAGTTGTATGATTTGACGAGTTGACGCTCGATAATGCAACGCATCGGTTCCATCAAATCACAAGCCAAGGACTTACGCTGGAAGAAAAGTTTGTGGTAGAAGCCCTTATACGTATCGAGACCATGCAGCGACAGGAGAGCACCCGTAACATGGAAAAGAAACGTATAGCCGATATCGAGAAGCGTATTATTGATATCCACTTTAGTACGCGGCATACGGCGGTACCATTTTATATCCCTAAAATAAGCCTGATAAAATTCTTTACTCGCAACGCCTTCGAGACCAAGAAGCGATTCGCCACTATTGACACTCATTACTTTAGCCAATTTTTCAGCAAGCCAGTCATCGCCAATCTGGCTACGTTCTTTAAGCAAGAAGTGTTGATTTTTAATTTTGTTGGCCACGATCAGTTTTGCCATAGTCAGTTCCTGATCCGAGGTCAGAGCGTACTGTTTGCCACGCAAGATAAAATTACCGGCGGCTTCGGACGGAATTTCGGCATAGCATTTCAAGTTGTCGCCGAGCAGGAAGATAGAAACTCCATACTCGATGCACTTACGGATGAGCGGCGAGCTGATAGTGCACGTACCGGTAATAAAGAGCGCCAAGATTTTATGGCACGAGAGCTGGTTTATTACCTCACCATCGCGCCGCAGGCAGACGTTTTCGTTCTTGAACGAGAGGTTGTTTTCTTTAAGATCGCTGCCGTTAATAAAGAGGATCTGTTTTTCACGGAAGTCAGGTAAGCTGATCATAGGTTTTCGGGCACATCATCACGGCAGAGCGGGCGGTAGATGCACTGCGCGCATTTGTTAAGATTGGTTTGGAGTTGCCAGTTAGCTGGATTGCGGTCATCGCGCATACGGGCGATGAAAGCGAAGAATGGCTCGAGATCTTTGTCGGTCGGCCTGGCTATCGGGTAGCGCTTGTTGTCGTCGAGCGAGCGGATAACAAGGCTTTCGACCGGGCACCCCATTTCTTCAAGGCAGATCAGCTGCGCGTAGAGCTGGTAACGGTAACCGTCGAAAACCTGTTTCACTTTCTTCTTGCGTTCGATGAGTAGTTTCTTATCAGCGTCGTAGATGTCGATCTTGCCCGCGAGCCCGTGCACATCGGAGTACACGGGCATGCCGACGCGGTAACGCTTGAGCGAAGAATACGTTCCTTTATCGATGGCTTCATGCGCGATCTTGCCAGCGGTCTGGTAATGGCTATGGTAGGTTTCGGTATTGAAGTTATCGTAGATGGTTTTGAGGTAAACCGAGCGCGGGCAGAAGATGAAGTCGTTGAGTTTAGAGATTTGGATGTAGGAGTCCATGTTAGGTATTGATACTAACAAATTTTTTCCAATCTCTTACAGCACTATCCCAATCTTTGTTCGAGATAAATCCGGGATCATCATAATTTTTCCTTATCTTATACAGTTGCATTAAGCCCTTTCGCGCAATATTGTACGCCCCGTTTGCATCTCCGTTTGTAATTACTGACAAATTACCGTTCATCTCTGATTTTCGAGAATCAAACGAACAAGACGGACACTCTATATAGTCGGCGTCGCTTCCTGTCTTTTCTTTATTGTAATTTCTTATCTGTGTAATAAGATTGAAGTAGAAAATTATTGCTTGAAAAAACTCAGTTTCCAATATTCTTCCTCTCTCCACCAATTGTTTGCTTATATCTTTCAGCTCAACACCATTCTTCTGAAATAAAGATTTCAGATTAGTTGTTATGGAGTTACTAACCCCGTCATTAAATTCAATCGTTCTACTTTCAACATCATTCCATTTCGTCCTGGAAACATTCGAAAAAACCACATCAACTCCTTCGTAGAAATCATTCTTGCCTTTATTTTTACATTCCTGCTTCCATGCATATTCAAAACTGAAGCGATCTTTTACCGAATCATAAGAAATTTTAATATCACCAGACTTTAATAATTTAATGATCTTTTCTTTAGACTCAGAATTCTTTATGTGGAGTCTTTTGCGCCAGCCGCATTTTGGATGAGGGCAAATTTTTGATGTATAACTAGCCGGAATATAAATTACCGCACCAATCTGGTTGTTTTTCTCCATCTGTTCTACAGAATCGATTAATGGGGTAAGCTGATATGCCCCTCTAAAATTGGCACGTTCTTTATCGACCAAATAACCAAGCTTATCAATCAAAGATTTTTCAAAAGCTTGATATACTTGCCTTTCACGGAAAAATCTTGTTTTCTTAAAATTACCACCCAGGTCTTCGAGCACGTTCAACGTGGCAATGCCTCGATCAAAACCAGAAAAAATCTCACGTGAAATCCAGTGAATTACATTACCCAGATATGCTTCCTTTAAGGATCTGATGGGCGTCATCTTTTGCCAATTCTTCTGCTCCCAGTCCCGCTGCCCTTCCCGACTTACCAATAGTTGAAAATAATCGACTGGTTCTTTTACCTCAGTGCCGTCGGCTAATTTTCTAACTTTTTCACCGACTTTATTTAAACTTCCGCACTTGCGATCCTCAATCTCACCATATTCGTTCAAAATACAATAATAAATAAGATTATTTTCACCCCGATCCATACCTAGGATTCTTACCGGAACTTGAGCGATAAGTTTTTTATTTATCTCTTTATTGAATTCATCTAAGTCCATCTGCTTACCGAAATTCAATCGTATTTTAAGATGTAAAATTAAAGCATCTTTTGCGAACCGCCGGTGCTGTATTACTTCTTTTTCTTTATTTCCATCTCTTTGATCAATAAAAACAATATCTTTTCCGTTTTTTTGATATGTTTTTAACCTCACATCTTCCGTCTTTGGACGGAACCTTATTTCTGCCTTTCCATCAAGTTCGTAGATACACTTGCTTGTGTCTTTACTTTTAATATTGGCAATATTCTCTAAGCTAAAAAGTTCAAAAAAATATTGAGTAAACAGATTTACTTTAGAAGGCAGATTAGCTTGCTTATACGGATTATTTTTACCTAATTTATTTTCAATATCATAAAAATCTTTTGTATGTATCCTGAATAAGAAAAGGCTGCCATCTTTAATATTTTTTTGAACATAATTTTTATTTACTCTTTTCAGATCAATCCAATAAGCCTGCCTCTGAACATGAGCAACAAAATCATCTCTATCTTTGTAGTCCTGTGGTCGTCTAAAATTTAGATTAAAGCGTCTCCAGTCGTCCCTTTTTCCTAAACAGGAAATATAATATTCGATAAGTTGATCCATTTTCTCTTTAGGAAAATTAAAATCTAATCTTTTTTCTTTTTTTCGCAGCTCCTTAAACTCGTCGTATTCTTTCTTTATGTTTATATATTTCTCTAATTTTTCTAGATCACCATCTAAAAATTCTTCGGCGAGTTTCAACTTCTTATTTTTCAATTCCTCAGGTTTTTTCTTGTCATTAGCTTTTCCAAAGGCAATGCCCTCGAATTTGCCAATATCAAGTTGTTTGTACTCTATCTTTTCATAATAATCTTCATCATCAGCTATATTATAAGCTTCTTTAACCTCTTCAATTTTTTTGCCAAACTTTTTGTGAAATAAATCACCTCTCTTATTCCCAACACCTAAGTAATACTCATTATTCTTACGCAGTAGAACGCCGTGATAATCTAGCTCCTTATTCATATCCCACCCATCCAAAAGATGATCGGCACCGAAGTTCAATTTAATTTCTTTTGTAGTATTCCGAGATCTCTTTTTTAGATAATTGCCAAATTTATCAAAGTAGATAAACGGAACAAAATCATCGCCTATAAACCCGTCAAATTTTTCATAAAAACCTCTATCCTTCTCACCTTCATCGATTTTTGTTTCCTGCTCTTCATTCAACCAAAATATTTCTGCTCGTTTTACAATATCTAAGACTGCCCTTGAATAACTAAGAACAGCGAGACAGAAATCCCCTTCGTCCTCATCTCTCATTTTTTCATCATTCTTAACTTTATCCTCAAACCATCTGATTGCTTTTTCCAAAACAATCTTTTTCTGCTCCAAAGGAATTACGGCCTCCTTTTTTCCTCCCATGACTATCGTTTCGCCTCCTAAAATCAATAAATCTACCTCATGTTTCAAAAGTGAGATGAAGACCTCAAACTGATCTCTATTTTCAGCGATATTATCAAAGGAATTTTTATATTCCAATCGGTTATTTTTAAAAAAATTCTTGATATCATCAAAAGTAACAAGGTCTAAAACAGTCCGCCCGTCATGAAAAATAGCCATAAATTTTTCCGGTTCTCGAAAAATCTTATTTGCAAATGTATTTACTTTATTCTTCGCCAAAAAGACTTTGGAAAGATTTATCCCATTCTTATCATGATCCAAAAAGAAGGATAGCAGGCCCTGGGCTTTTGCAACTTTTTCTTCACTATGTACCAAAAAGAAATTCAATTCACGGATCAAATCAGAATCATTCTCAATGAATATTTCTTTTCGAAAGATCTGAGAAAGAATTCTTTTCTGCAGACGTACAAAAAAGGGATATTCCCTTTTGTTAAACTTACTTCTTTCTTGACCTTTTTTCTTCTGTTTTTGAAGTTCCTTATGTTCGCTCTGTTTTTTTTGAATATAAAGGTTAACAACCTGATTAAGACCAATACCACTTACCATCCTTTCTTTTTTATGAGATTCACCACCTAAAATTCTTGCATAGTTATCAATACCTTGCTGGGTAATGCAGTTATTATAATAGTCAACGTCAAAAATACCAGGCTTCTCGTCTTCATTATTTCGACACAATCTCTCCGTGATTAACGAAAAATCAATATCAGTATTTTTATAGTTATCTTGGTAATTTTTTATATTCTTGTAAAAGAGCTCAAAATTACTCAAAATCCTTTCACTCAAAGACCCCTTCTTACCTTTTACCGAATAAAGAAGTTCTCTCTTTTTACAGAAATCAGCTAAATACCCAGCGTCCATTTCAAAAATATTTTTTGGACTACCCTGTTTATCTTGATATTCAATATCAGGAAATTCTAGCTCTTTATGGTTATTTTTTTCTCGTAAATCCTTTACTTCAGCTGAAGTAAAGCTCTCTTTTAATTTTAAAAGGCATTTTTTTGGAGATAAGTCGTCCGCTCCCGCCTTTTTAAAAACTCTATCAATTTGCTCTAGCAGAGCACCTTGAGCGAGCAAGAGCCTAGTTTTTAATTCTTTAATTTTCATCTTCTTTTCATTTTTATCAGAATCTTTATCTTTTTTACCTTGAGCCAAGGCATCTAAAGCAGCGGCATAGTTGAGCAGGTCTTTCTTCTCAAAATTTAAACTTCTCAACGAATTATCAATAATCTTTCGATGTAGAATATCTAAATAAAATTTAACAACCTTAATATTCTCGGCCATTTTCTTATCAGCTTCGATAATTCCATGGCTTTTTAAAGCACTCCATTCTTCATCTTCAACCAGCTCATTAGTTCTATCATCTACTTTCAAGGGGACGAGCCTAAATTGAAGAGTTCTGGATAATTCGTATAAATTTTTAAACTCCTCAATCTTACCAACTCCTTTTTCTTTTGACATATGATATGACTTAAAAAATAACAAAAATCAAAAAGGGACGACGGTTGTTGCCCAATAGATGTGCTTACCAAACGGTTAAGCGCTAAAGGACCGTCGCCCCTTTTTAGTGCCTAACGGCATAAGGGGTGAAGGTAATAACATCTATTGTGGCAACATTCTGACTATACAGAACTCTGCTCAAAAAATCGAGCACGCCTCATGTGGATAGATTTTTTGGGATTAAAATTTGGACCGATCTTACATGATCCTAGATAAAATAAGAATAAAGTCCCCACTTGAAACTGGGGACTCTTTTTAGAAGCTAGTTGTTTTAGGAAAAAATAACTATTCTTACTGCCCACTCCACACCACTCCCCCACCCTCCCCTTTCTCAAAAAACTCCACCACTCTTTGTCTTTGCCGTGCTTTAAATGTCTCTGGAAGCTCATCGAGTGAAAAATACCCCACCATATCCGCCTCATCGCTCGTGGTAGGAACTTCATCGGTAGCGTAACCCAAAAAGGTAAACACTAAATCATTCTCTTTGGGTTTAAAATCCACACGTAAAAGCTTCTCGAGTTGTATAGTCGTGAGTCCGACCTCTTCTTTGATTTCGCGTATAGCCGCATCCCAGGGCGACTCCCCTTCTTCAACATGTCCGCCCGGGAGGTTCCAGGCGTCCCGGTCGCGACGGTGACACAAGAGGATTTTGTTGGTTTTCTGGTCAAGAATGATGGTGAAAGCGCCGAGGGTCATAGCTGCTGGTCTACTGAGTTAATACAGCACACGTCTGGCCCTGCGATTGAATCACCAAACACAACGGTAACAACGGCGACGCGCAAATCTTCATTTCCTGGGGTAGGCGCAAGAGCGGCATACACATGACCCGCGATTTCTTGCGCAGTACCCCCTTGTACATTAACCGCAAGCGGGCCACCAATAAACGACGGAGTCGGACGGATATTTGGGCCATTATACGTGGAAATGAGCTGAAGTGCATTTGAAGAATCTGTGATGCTATAACAAGCATGCTCAGGGTTTTCACGGCCGTCGTTGCGAGTGCTATGCAGAGCACCGCTCCACGCGCCATTGGTTTGTAACCAACAGCCGGTTATGCGCGGCGTGGAGTATTTATCTGGTTCGAAGGAAGTATTTTTTAAATCGTGGTTTAGTTGTTCCTCGGCGGAAATGGCGCGCAGATTGGTAATCAAATCGGTTTGGCGTCCGTTTCCCATGATTAAACCATTGGGAAAGAAATAAACGGCGGTGTAGTCGAGGAGGGTAAGATCGCCTTGGGCCATAATGGTGCGATCGGTTGGTTCTACGTGCACGCGGGTATGGTCTGGGCTCAGCACATACCGTTTTACTCGACTAGCCTGACTGCGCGCCGTTACGCCATACACCGCGATATGGTGGTTATTTTTAACACCTAAAATAAGGAACCTACCAGGGTACGGTCTTTGTTTAAAAAATTCGGGGAGGTTGATAGTCATAAAAAGAGGTATTCTGATAACAGAAAACCACCTGTATCACAGATGGTCAAGTCTTAGCACCCCGGCGGCAGGCCGCAGGAGTTAATAGCAACAACGTCAGCCCGGGCCGATGGTTCGCAGACCGCGCCCGCGACGGATTCACTGAAGGGCGTAAAAAGATGCGACTGCGAGCCGGAGGCAGAAAAACGCTGGCGATAGAGCGGGCAGGTGTTCATATACGGCGTCCGCTTGGGCGTTCGGGGGCCCATTCCGGAGTTGAAGAAATGTCCCAACTCGAGGAAGCAGTTCCACCCGAGCCCTTCGAGTGCGGTTCGTTCACCACCGTCTTTTTTGGTAATGACATGGTCGATGCCGCGACTGCACTGCACCCAGAGCGATGTGCTACCATCACTCCACGCTACGGCCGGAACCGCGAATAAGGTGAACTCGCGATCGTAGGCCGCGCAGGCAAACGGTGGTGTGGAACCAACGCCGTAACATCGTGCGCCGGTGATAGGATCTTTGAAGCGGGTGATCCACTTCCAGCACGTCGTTGGATCATCGATAATGCCGTTGCCGTCGTCGTCAAATCCGTTGCAGACTTCGGTAGGGCGGGTCATATCGGTTGCACCCAAATCACGAGGTGGCATCGCCATGTCCGGCACCATGCCTGAACTGTCCTTGCAGGCGTTGCCGCTGCAGCCGTAGGGGCACGACGTGAAGGTGAAAGAGCACCCGTCGTTCGCGCACTGGAAGACGCGCGAAGAATCCGCGCAGTAGACGGAGTACGGCGTGCAGGACAGTGCCCGGCAGGTCGCACCGTTACAGCCGCAGATGCAGGCTTCGGGGCGGCAGCTGGGGGTGAGGTCGGGTGGGGGTGGTGGGGTGGACATGTCTTTGGGTGGTGGGAGAGAGAGGTCGGGAGGGGTGGGCGGAGCAGAATTAGCCCCGACACAACTTCCAGCACTAGCGCAGGTGGTTTTTGAACACCAATCAAGGATTTCCACATCTCCATCAGGAGAACAGGTGAGAAGAGCTGCGTTTTCGTAGATGGAATAGGCATCTTTACACCTGACAGCCCCCGGCACGCATATCTTGGTCGCCTGTAGCGCTACCCCTTCAGATCCAATAAGGCGCTGATAGGCTAAAACCAGCGACCAATAAGGTGGGACATAGGCAAAATCCTGGTTGTCGCGCAAGTATTTTCCATCTTCACCCTTCTCTCGTTTTAGAATACCGAAGTGCAGGTGAACAGAGGTAGGCTGAACCGCGACTTGAGAAACGAAACCGATAACCTGGCCACGCTTAACTTCCTGGCCAATTTTAAGAGTTACTCTTTGAAGCACCCTGGTCACTATCTTCCTTTTACCGTCGACAATAACTTCTATATCTTCTTCCTGTGTTGCCGACATGTGAAGATACTCATAACGCCTTCCATCGTCCAGAGTTCGCAAACCGACTCCACCATTTGTCGCCCACGATGTCCACCTGACCACGGAATCTTCAACAGCAACGACCTCATACCAGGCCTTCCTTTTGCTAGCGGGCCTGATATCCTGACCCTGGTGCGCCCAATGACTCGGGCATAACTTTGCCGAGTGAACATTATCATCGCGTCTCTCGCAAAAGTTATCGCGCCAAGGGTAACGGAAATTAACCGGATTGGCCCACCAATAGTCCGTATTTTTGTAACCACTCCCTCCCGGACTATAGTACTGGGAGTTAAGGTAGGCCGGAGCTTTAAGCGGAAATACTATATCAGGAGCGTGGACCGTAAAATCCACCAGTCCGGTACCGCCATTAAAGGCAGCCGACTCCTTGAGCAGATTTCCGGGTGGATAAAAAGAAAAAATTTCCGTCTCGGCCCTTACCTTATTTGCGTAAGAGAGAAGGATGAAAAGTGCGCTTATCGCCGTTGTACGCATGGTAACCCTCTTTGTTTTCTAGAAGTGTTTAACTTCTGATTACTTACCACTTCCACCTACGTAAACCAAGCTTTCAATGAAAGACCTAACGTAGGAGTCCTGCAAGCAACGCTGGTCGTTTATTGTGGAGCAGACCAGGACAATCGAGTAAGCCACATCACCGTTTTCCACCCAGTCTGCAGTTAACGGAGCCCCTTCACGCCCACCATCACCGGTAATCCAACCGATCGAAACTTTCCGCTTTCCAATCATTAAATAATCATCTTTCGGACGATTAGGATCGGAAAGATAAGCGGGGACTGGAGCATTGGACCGAGTACTAACGTTTGTAGCATCGATGGTGAAGTCTAATCCGTTAACTGGCTCTGTAGACCCAAAGCCATAACTAACATCGGTAGGATGCATCATGATTCCGGCAGCCAAAAGCTTGGGATCACTCGGAACGAGGACTGGTACACCGGAAAGTGATACTTTAGCACGTTCTTCGGTCTTGATTTGGGCAAGGGCAGTTTGACTGACCGATGACACTGACGGCCATTCAACGGGACCGATAACCCGTTCTGAAGTATACCTCGGAACACTCGTCGTAGCTTTCGGATACGCTTCACCGCCCGGGGTAAACCCATTACACCGCATGCCCACGAGGGCAAGCGTGCCGAGGCCGAGAGTGATGAGAAAGGTGCGCAGATGAGAAGAAGAGGTTTTCATAGAGTTCTCCTTAGTGCCACGCGATGTGGCAAGGTGACTAGATTGTTGAGGCAGTGTAGCACGACGCGGTGAAGTAGTCATAGCGAACTCCTCGGGCTGAGTTGTCAACGAGCGAACTGAGGCAACAAAAAAGCTGCCGAGCATGCAGCAGCGCGTCCCCCATTGAGAACAACCTACACCATAAAAAAATGTTGTAAAGGGTTTGCTGTGGAAGATAAATAAAAGATAAAATCTAGCGGACGACAAAGTCCGTAAGTGGCCCGTGGAATAGTTCATCTTTTTCCCAGATATTACGCTGGATGTGAATCGTCGAACTAGTTTGGTCGGAATTTTTTATAACGTCGAAAGGAGCAACGATCGGAGATGCTGTAGAAGTCGCAAGACTAAATCTTGTTGGATCGAATATGAAAGACTGTTCTCCACCACCATTTTTTTGCAGCAAAAAATGCCAACCAAGAGAAGATGTGGCGAAAACATTAGGTAAATCATATAAGCTGTAATCTTCCGAAGTCGTTGCTATGGTCATAAGTGGTTTGCCGTGCACGTCAAAAATGGCAAACCGGGGAACCTCAGAACGCACAAAGTTTGAATAACTATGATCATAAACCAACACTTGATCGTTGTCGACGAAGCCAAGAATAATTTCTCCACCGAAATCCCAGGGATATATGAAAGACCCCAAAAGTTTGTGCTCGACAAAATCATAGACATCATCGGAAGCCCAAAAATTTCCCTGATTATAGAGCAGGCCATAACGCCCGTTGGGCGAAAAAGCGTAAAACGCGAATGTGTCGCAGCGGCCTGAGTAAATGGAGCGTTCTTTTTCCGAATCAGAATCAATACCGGGCAGGATACTTACAGTACCTTGAGTGTCAGAGATATATACCTGCTCATCAATAAAAATAAGCTCGTGCTTTCCTGGCAAAAACCGCACATTGCCAATTCCTAAGGTGCTGGTTGAAGAGTAAATTATTGTATCTTTCCCTGTTAAGCGCTCACGCAGGAGTAAAGTATCCCCAAGTTTCGAAATACAACTTTCATCAATATAAAAGGAATGTTTAGGCACTGGATGCTTCCGCACCGTGTAGGCAAGAAATTTTCCATCCGATGAAACGGCCACTTGTTTTATAGGGTAGATATTTTCGACTTTGGGAAGAGAGGGGCGGTCATTATCTTCTAGATTAAAGTAATCGATTGCTTTGCCGTCAGACCAGATAACTTCGTTATCCCAACCATCACGGGCAATAATTTTTGGATCGTAACCCCAATCGAGGCCAATGATACGATCTTTCTCGCGCGTCAAAATCGGCTTCATCGCGACGGTGTTAGTAACGATTCGCGGGACGACCACATAGCGCAGAGCAGGCGAAGGACCGACTAGGGACTGCCGACTCATGAAAGTAATAAGGGTTAAACCACCCAATGAAACAAGAACGGTAATCACGAATAAGAGAAAAACCTTTTTAAACATCATAGTAGTAAAAAACCATCACCACCAGCTTGACCTCTTCTCCCCAAAAGCACAACCCTTTGGTGTGGATAGAAAACCCAGCTCGTGGTACCATCCCTACGCTCAAACCAGAGGAGTATCATGAGAAAAAGACGTTCATTTCTGGACACGCTCAAACTCGGCGTGTTCATCACCATCCACCTCGTCCCCTTTCTTGCCATATGGACCGGCGTTACCGCGCGAGCACTCGTTCTTTTCGGGGTGCTCTACGTGGTAAAAATGTTTCTCGTGACCGGCGTGTACCATCGGTACTTCTCGCATCGCGCGTACAAGACGAGCCGCTTCATGCAGTTTACTCTTGGGTTTCTGGGGACAGCGTGCCTGCAACGGGGGCCCTTGTGGTGGGCGGCGCGGCACCGGCATCACCATCGTTACTCGGATGAACCCGAGGATGTGCATTCGCCGCGCCGCGGGCTCTGGCAATCGCATGTGGGATGGATTGTCGGGAGTGCGTACAATGCCACGGATACGGATCAGGTGCGCGATTTAGCGAAGTATCCAGAACTTCGCTGGCTCAACAATTATCACGGCATCGCTCCCCTTCTCCTCGCCGTGCTGTGCTATTACCTGGCGGGGTGGAGCGGCGTGGTTGTCGGGATGGGCTGGTCGGCCGTAGCGTCGTGGCATGCCACGTTTACCATCAATTCGCTCGCCCATCTGTGGGGCACGCGACGGTACGCAACGAAAGATACGAGCCGCAACAACGGACTGCTTGCGCTTCTTACCCTCGGCGAAGGATGGCACAACAACCACCACCGCTATCCGGGCGCGGCGCGGCAAGGGTTTTTCTGGTGGGAAATCGATGTGACGTATTACATCCTGCAAGGGTTTGCAGCGCTGGGGCTGATCTGGGACCTGCGCGAGCCGCCAGCGCAGATTATGCGCACTGCAAAGTGAGTATCGTCTTCTGTGGATCCGGTCATGTGCCGGGTCTTTTTTAACCCTCGTCAAAACTTCTTTGTTCGGCTATAATCGATCGGGGTATTTTATTTCTTTTTATGAAACAATCTCTTCTCACCACTCTGCGCGATGCTCGAACGGACACGGCCGCCTTCCGTCGCGCCGCGCATGGCGTAGCCCGGCTCCTTGCCGCAGAAGCCGTAACGCATTGTGCGGAAAGAACAGCGCCAATTGAGACGCCGGTCGCGCCGACGATTGGGTATTATCCGGAGCGACAGATCACGCTCGTGCCGGTATTGCGGGCTGGACTTGCTCTTCTACCGACCTTCATGGAGTGTTTTGAAAACGCGCGTGTCGGGTTCGCGGGTTTTCGCCGTGACGAGGAAACCGCGGAATCGAAAGAGTATTACCGCAATCTGCCGCCGTTCTCAGCCGAAGACCAGATCATTGTTCTTGACCCGATGCTCGCGACCGGCGGGAGTGCCCTTGCGACAATCGAAGCAGTCATTACGGCCGGTGGACATGCTAAACAGATCATCGCCGTATTCGTCGTTGCTGCACCCGAAGGTTTGCAGCGGCTGAAAGAGCGCTTTCCCGAAGTCACTATCATATCCGCCGCATACGACGAAAAGCTGAATGATAAAAAGTATATCGTCCCCGGACTCGGCGACTTTGGTGATCGGTATTTTGGGACCATGTAAACGTGAAACGCCGCTCTTCAGGTGAAAGGCGGCGTTTTTTTATATATCTTTTTGATCACTCGTGCGGCAATCAGGCGAACAATATCCTTTTCCGTTTGTGTCGAGGCAGGATTTGCAACAGAGAATATGCCGTTTACCGCGGCAGTGCACATACGCGCAATCGATGTAATTTTCGGTCGAGGCGTTGCAGCGCTCGCACTTCCCTACTATTTCATGATCTGGACCCTCGACATTAAAGCCCATCGTGACCCGGCCATCGAAAACGTAGAGCAAGCCTTTGAAATCTTCGTTCGGATATTTTTCCATGTACGTAACGATACCGCCGAAAAGCTGGTAAACGTTTTTAAATCCGTGCTTAACGAGAAAGCCTGATGCTTTTTCGCACCGTACGCCACCGGTGCAGACGGTAACGATGGTTTTGTCTTTGAGGTGCGCAAGGGTCGGAAGAACAGCTGGAAGATCGCGGAAGTTGGTAAGGGGCGGCAAAATTGAACCCGCGAAATGACCCACTTTGTGCTCGTAGTCGTTGCGCATGTCGATGATATAGAACTCTTTGTCCGAATGGATCCAGTCATGGAGTTCTTCGGCGGTAATGTAGGCGCCGGTCGTTTCGAGCGGACTAAAATCGTCTTTACCAAGATGAAGGCTGACGATTTCGGAGCGGACTTTAATGGAGAGTTTGGGAAACGCCGACCCCGTGCCGACGCTGCGCTTGAAATGAATGCCCTGGAACCGTTCGTCGCGCTCAAGTTCCTCGATATAGCGGGCAGTATTCTCGGTCGTTCCTTCAAGCGTGACGTTGATACCTTCGGCGGCAATAATAAGCCGGCCCTTTAAGCCTAAGCGTTCGCATAAAAGCCGCTGGTCGCGGGCGACAGCTTCGGGGTCGGTTAGGGGAACGTATTTGTAGAATAAGAGGATTTCGTACATACGAGACAGCATATACGGAGTATAGCGGAACGAAGGTAAAAGACAAGAGCAGAGCTTTACCGTCATGGCGAGGAAGGAGTTAGACGACTGACCACGCAATCCCCTTGATTAAAGAGTAAATCTTGAATTACGGAGGGATTGCTTCACTGCGCTCGCAATGACAATTTTAAAACAGAAAAACCTCCTTACGGAGGCGGAATGCGGCGGCGAGAGCTAGAGCTCGGCGATGATATTCAAGAGGAGCTGCTTGAAGTGCTGGCTATTGCCTTGGGCGACGGTCGCCACGTCTTCGTGCTTGATGGGTTTATTGGCGCTGTCGGCCGCGGGGTTGGTAACGCAGGCGAGCGCGAGCACATGCGCGCCAAGATGGCGGAGCGCGATGACTTCGGGAACCGTGGACATGCCCACAAGATCGGCGCCGAGCATGCGGAGCATCTGGATCTCGGATGGCGTCTCGAACTGCGGCCCGGGCATCATGGCGTAGACACCTTCAGCAAGGTGCTTGCCGGTGAGGCGTAAGACGGCGGTATGTGCAGTAGCCCGAAAATCCCAGTCGTACGCTTGGGTCATGTCCGGAAAGCGGGTGCCGTACTTCTCATCGTTAATACCGGTGAGCGGTGAGCGCAGTGAAAAGTTGATATGATCGCGGATGGCGACGATCTGACCGACATGATAGTCTCGGTTAATCGCACCGGCTGCACAGGTGAGAATAAACTTTTTGATACCCGAGAGTGCCAGGGTGCGGACAGCATGAACGATCGTCTGAAAATCATGACCCTCGTAGCTATGGACGCGCCCGCTCAAAAAGAGGGCGTGCTGATCCCCGACCATAGCCGAACACAGCTTGCCGGCATGACCGATGACGTGCGGGGTAGGAAAACCGAGTTCTTCATAACCGATCGAGCGTGCATCCAGCAGGTCCTCGGCAGCATGACCCAAACCCGAACCCAACACCACGCCGACCGTGGGTGGTGTGGGACAATCTTTGAGCCACGCATCAAGGGCGCTCAAGGAACTGTTGAGAGAAGCGGAATCGAGATTAGCCTTCATAGGTACTCCTTACGCCAGAACGGCGCGATGTAACCCTACCACAACGTGCCGCTATCGACAACTTTACAAATAACCCCTGTTTCATTACTATGATTACGCTACGCGAACCTTAAAGGAGAGGCCATGGAAATCGCAGCTGTCTCATTGAATGACTTTCAGCACGGTACGAAAAATGTGCAAGAAGAAACGGCCCAGCGGGCCTACGAATCGTTTCGGACCACCGGACTTCTCTTTGTCCACGATCCGTCGGTAGACCTGGCGGATGTCGTGCGGGCGCAAGCAATGATGGACCGCTATTTCGCCCAAGGAGAGACAGTCCTCATGCGGGATGCTCGACCGGAAGTCCACTTCCAGACCGGCTATCTGCCGCGCAAGACCGAACGGCCCAACCGCAACCTGCGCACGCGCATCATTGGCATGCCACGCAGACACTGGCCGACGATTCCGCCCTGGGATTATGACGGCGATGACAAGCACCGCTTTTTCTACCCGTTCGGCGAGCAGCCGCCCGAGACGCCGTTTGATAAAATCAATCCGGCACCGGTTGTTCCCGCCGGATTTGAAGGCGAATGGAAGCCGACGCTCGACAAACTCTGCTGCCAACTCCTCGGAGTGGGCACGGCAGCGCTCGCCATGATCGAGCGCGCTCTCGGCGCATCTCCAGGACGGATTACCGACCTTCTGAAGTACGCTCCGCACCTGCTTGGCCCCAACGCGGCCGACCTCAGTACCACGAAGATCGGCACGATCATCAACGCCGCGCATACGGATCTGAATGCGGTATCGGTGCACCCGGCAGCCACGTATCCGGGGCTGCGCATCTGGTCGCGCGATAACACGCTCATGTCGATCAAGATTCCGCCCGGCTATTTCCTGCTCCAGGCGGGCCAGCAGCTCGAGTGGGTTACCGGCGGTGAAATCTTGGCTGGATTGCACGAAGTAATCGCGACCGAAGAGGCCGTGGGGATTTACGAACGTCATCCGAGCCAGAGTCCACGGCGGATTTCACTACCCCTCTTCGTTCACTTCGCTTCGAGCGCCCGGCTCGAAGTGCTCGAAGAAATCTTGGCCGAGCAAAGCGTGCGCGAACGGCGGCAGACACTCACCCTTTTCCCGCCCATCACGATCGCCGAACAGGTGACGGCTGAGCTCGAGGCCATCAACCTTAAGCAGAGCTAGATGATTCCCAAACCACCCACCGGTGGTTTTTAAAATACTTTGTTCATCCGTCACTGCGAGGGGCATAGCAACGAAGCCCGTCCGCTATGGCAGCAGAAGGCGTGCTGGGCGGGCAATCCCTTTGATGTCAGAGTGAGCTCTGAATTATGAGGGAATTGCTTCGCTGCGCTCGCAATGACATGCCTTCTCATCTCACAACAACTTTTCCTGCACACTATTATCGTCTCCCCCACCGTCGAGCTCAAGCAACGGAACGGTTGCCAAGCTCGCACCAACAATACCCTGCAGATCGCCGTAGACGCCGGTCGTGCTGAGCACCACCCGTTCGATTTCTTTTTCGCGCCGGCTCCAGATGCGCTGCATGGCGCGCTTTTCGGCCTCGAGCTCTTCTTTGAGGCTTTTGAAACCCATGACGATATTCTCAATGCGATTACGGAACTGCGGACTGGAAATGTATTGATACAAAAAATCTTTTTTCTCTTCGCGGCCGACAAGCGAATTTTTGGTTTGGTGCATTTCAAGGACATGCGCGCGGATCATGGCCGTAACCGGTACGAGGCAACCGTACTCCACCACCCACACCCCTTCAATGCAACCAAATTGCTTGATGGAACTGGGTAGCGCTTTAGTCACCAAAATGCACACATCGGCTTGCACGAGTGCCTGGTCGCTCTTGAGTTTTTTAATCCACTCGTCGCTCCAGAGTTTGGTGTTTTTCGATTCCCACAAAATGACACCGCCTTTTTGGCCAAAGTTGGTTTGCACCGTGTGCACCAAATCCGCGCCGTTGATGCCGGTCGGCACATCGTCGATTCGATCGAGTGGAAACGCAGTGGTGAGGAGGTGCTTTAAATCCGCCTCCTGCACCTCACCCTGGATCTGCATCGAAGCCTGCTCGGATTTGCGCTGTGCTTCATCGAGCGCTTTTTTGAGCATGTCCATCTGTTTGTCTTTTTCTAATTCTTTCTTGCGAAAATCTTCTTGAATGACACGCAGCCGTTCGTCGAGCGCCTGTGCCTGTTCAGTTTTGAAGCGCGTTTCGAGTTTAATGCGCTCTTCGTCGAGCTTGCGCTGGATTTCGAGTTCCGCATTCTTGGTTTTTTCTTCGAGTTCGCGGGCTTTGGCGCGCAATTCAAGCTCGTTTTTCTGCGCTTCTTTGAGCTGGCGATCACGTTCTTCTTTTTGCAGCTTCAAGTCCTTAAGCTCGAGCCCGAGTTTTTCCTGCGCTTTTTCTTGCGCCACGGCCCACAGCTTTTCCTTTTCGGCTTTCATTTTTTCATCAAGGTGCTTTTGCAAATCAGCGCGGTCTTTTTCGATTTTCTCGCGTTCGGCAAGCAAGGCTTTTTCTTGAAGAGCCATTTTTTCGGCACGAACTTTTTCTTTAGCATCAAACTCCGCGCGCAGTTCGTCTTTGATCTGCAAAGCCAGTGTTTCGGTAAGGGCTATCTCGTGCTGACACTCAGGACAACGGATTGTATGGTCGGGCATAAAAGAAAATCTAAAAGCAATATCGTATCGTCACTATACTACACTCCCCTGCCACGTAAAACCAAGGTTCGCTGGGTGTGTTGACAGATGCCTTTTTTTGGGCTACATTCAGCGCACCACACCCGTGCAACAGGGGGTTCACATGATGCCCACAAAAGGTTTCGTCATCAAAGATATTACCGAAATAAAGGGACCGGGAATCATCGCCAGCCTGCGCAATGCAGCACGGTTGGCGCGCGATCCTGTGCAGTTTATCAGCCGGTTAAAGGCGGACAACCCGCGGCAATCAATCATTCCTCTTGCTGCATTTGGCCGCCGCCGAGCAGTGGCGATCCTCAACAAAGAGATGGGCGAAGAAATTCTGCGCAACCCGCACTTCGGACAGGCTGGAGTGCTCATGCGCATCCTGGGGAAAAAATTCGGCCAGAAAGGCCCCTTTACCTGGGATAGCGAAGAGGTGCGCGGGATAATTCGACCGCTCTTTCACAAAGACGAGCTTCTGAACGGGGCGAAAGCCATGCTGCTGCATAACGAGCTTATGCGGTTCGTAGAAAAACTCGAGATCGCGAGCGAACGGATGGAAACGATTGACATCCTGAAGATGTCCAAAGCCGCATCGATCGCCATCGTGTGCAACATCATTCTGGGCGCGCAGTGGAACGATGAGACGATACAACAGTGCGGGCAGGATATGGAAGAAATGGTGCTCGCCACGTTTGAAAGCATGATGAATCCGCTCTCGATCATTTCACCGCGCCGATACCTGCAGGTACGGAAGATGGTAGAGCGCCAACACAAGCTCATCTACGAGCTTATGAACGAAGCGAGCACCCCCGGAATCCTTACCGCCCACTCGCTCCTCACGAAGTTGCGCCAAGGCGGAGCGATCGACAACGAAACCATGTTCAGCGTGCTCATCCAGCTGCTCGTTGCTGGGCATGAAACAACGGCGAGCGCACTTGCCCACCTCACGCAACACCTCGCCATCCACAAAGATATGTATGAGGACAGCGGACTCAAAGCCGAAGCGCGCAAACTCGTTGCGATCGATCCGGGGAGCGACTGGACGTACCGCGATTTCCCGGCGCTAGCGCGCGTCGTCAGCGAAGTTATCATGACATACCCGCCGATCATCTCGGTATTCCGCGCCGCCACGCAAGACACGCTGGTGCGGCACACGCGAGAAGAGTCATACCGTTTTAATGCCGGGACGCTCGTGTATCTGCCGCTCCTCGATTACAGCCACACGGAACTTGTAGCCGGACGCGTGCCGGCAAACCCGCTTGCAACATTGACCTTCAGCAGCGGGGTTCATAAATGCCCGGGCAATATCTTTGCAGTGCGACTGCTTACGATGACGCTCGCGACACTCATCCACCGCCGCATCCGTTTCAGCATTATCTCAACCCAAGGATACACCGCGCACCTAGCCTACAAGCCGCGCGGCCTCGCCATGAAAGTTTACCGGTCGTAGACCAAAAACTCATCCCGCCCTGCGCGGGATTTTAATTTACCGGCAATCGGGGTACACTGCCTATATGAACAACCACCTTCGCTTTCCCGATAATTTTCTTTGGGGCGCCGCCACATCGTCGCATCAAGTAGAGGGGCATAACTATAACGATTGGACTCTCTGGGAAGAATCCAGCCTCCGCCACAACGAACTCAGAGGTAATGGCCATATCGAAAAGTACGGCCTCAAAAATTTTCTGTCCCGAACCGCAGCCAACCACTTCCACCTCTACAAGGAAGACTACGAATTAGCCAAAGAACTCGGACATAATGCCACCCGCCTATCAATTGAATGGTCGCGCATCGAACCAGAGGAGGGCGTTTTTAATGAAGCCGCACTCGCCTACTACCGCACAGTGATCGCTCACCTTACAACGCTCGGCATTACCCCTCTAGTCACGCTCTATCATTGGACGGTTCCAGTTTGGTTTTCCAACCAAGGAGGCTGGCTCAACCCTGCCTCACCTGGGCAGTTCGCGCGTTTTGCCGCCCACATCGTAACCGCACTCAAAGATGACGTAACGTTCTGGATCACCCTGAATGAACCGGAAATTTACGCGACCAACTCATATTTAAACGGCATCTGGCCGCCGCAGCGCCGGAGTTACATCGCTTTTTGGCGCGTTTTCCATCGTCTTATAGCCGCACACCGGCAGGCATTTTCAGCTATCAAAAATATCCAACCGGACGCTCAAGTTGGTATCGCCAAAAACAATATCTACTTCGAAGCAGCGGGTAAAAATCCGTTCAACCGTCTATTCAAAAAAATCTACGATTATGCGTGGAATTTCTATTTTCTGGACCGGATACGCACGTATCAAGATTTCATTGGCCTCAACTATTATTTTCACAATCGCATTGACTGGGGATTCATCCGCAACGAAAATAAGGCACTTTCTGATCTCGGTTGGGAGCTGCATCCGGAAGGGATTTACCATGTGCTTACAGATCTACAACGCTACCGACGCCCTATCTATATCACGGAAAATGGTTTAGCAGACGCAACCGATAGTCAACGCGCCTGGTTCATCAAAGAAATCCTCCGCCACGTTCACCGCTCGATTGAGGAAGGGGTGGATGTTCGCGGCTACCTGCACTGGTCGCTTATCGATAATTTTGAATGGGACAAAGGATTTTTCCCTCGTTTTGGATTAGTCGCCGTGGATTATGCTACTTATAAACGCACACCACGTTCTTCGGCCCACATCTACGGTGCTATCGCCAAGAACAATACACTACCAATTGATTCACCCTAGGATTTACTTTTCCACCAGGCGTGCTACAATCAGCATATATCCTTAACTCTTCCGTATGGCGGAACAACCCAAAACCACTCATCAATCGGAGGGCAGTAGTGTTGCACTCATCATTGCCGTTGTTTTCATTGTCATCGCGGCTTTAGGTGGTGTTGGTTATTATTACTACAACGAACTTGCTGCCGAAAACGAACTTGCGCCGCGCGCCGCAACACCAACGACCGTGGCTGTCACTCCGATTACTCCTGACGCCACATCCCCTACCGTTACCGAACCGAACCCGACAACGCCGGTAGTTCCGGTAGATCCGTATGAAGGCTGGAAAACCTACACCTTCCGCGGCGATACGGTTACGCCGGGCTTCACAATCCGCTATCCAGCTGGCTATGAAGTAGGCCAAAAGTTCGACAAGGATGGCAAAACCTTCATCATTTACTCGAGCACCGACAAAAACGAAGCTTCGGTAATGGAAATCTTGTATGAAACCGACGGCAGCGTCCGCTTTGGCCACGGCGACACGCAGGTCTGGGATTCGTTCGACATGGTGGTGAAAAGCTTCACTCAAATCCGCTAACAACGTAAGCCGATCGTAATCGAAAAAGCACCTATTCAACAAGGTGCTTTTTTGGCGTGACGACTGCACAAGCGGGATGCGCCACAGCACTCGTCAACACAGACATTAAAATAATATTTCTACAATCAACCAAAAATCCACCAGGCGGTGGATTTTTGTTGAGCAGCATTTTAACGCTTGCTCCACTGAGCGCTGCGGCGGGCTTTTTTGAAGCCGAATTTCTTGCGCTCTTTGACACGCGGGTCGCGGGTGAGAAGACCGGCGGTCTTGAGGGATTTTTTGAAGTCTTCGTTCCAGGTGACGAGCGCGCGGGCAATACCGTGCTGCACGGCAGTTGCTTGGCCTTTGGTGCCACCGCCAGCGACTTTGACCTGAACGGTCAGGTCTTTATCTTTACCGGCGAGCTTAAGCGGCGCAAGGATTTTTTCTTGATCCTCAAAGGTCGGGAAGTAGTCCTTGAGCGCTTTACCGTTAACGGTAATTCCCGGCGTTCCTTTGTCGATTTTGACGCGGGCAGAAGCGGATTTGCGGCGGCCCACAGCGCGCGTTACATCGGTGGTTTTGGCGATTTTAGTCATAACCAGCTTGGATTATTTAAACGACAAGCGGCGCAAACGAGCGGTGCGGTGCTTGTTTCGCGGCAGCATTTTGGATACAGCGTGGCGGATAACTTCTTCCGGCGATTCGGTGAGGAGTTTCTTGGCGGGAATGCGTTTCAAACCACCTGGATGCATGCTGTGGTGCTTATATTCTTTCTGCGCCAATTTTTTGCCGGTGAAAACGATTTTATCAGCATTGGTAACGATCACTTTGTCACCAGCATCGATGTGGGGCGTATACGAAGCTTTGTGCTTGCCGATCAGAAAGGTGGCAATAGACGTAGCCAAGCGGCCAGGCGCGCTGCCGGTAGCGTCGATTTCGTGTTTTTTACGATTGGACATACAAGAGACGTTAGACAAATTCTACCAGCACTTCCCCGGCGCCGTCGCCGACGCGGTTCTTGAGCGGGACAAGACGAGTGTAACCGCCCGGGCGAGTGGCGAAACGAGGGCCAAGCTGTTCGAAGAGCTTTTTAACCGCTTCTGGCGTATAGAGCGTGCTCGTGGCACGGCGACGGTTGGCCAAAGTATCGGTCTTAGCGGTCGTCACGAGGCGTTCCACGAGCTGGCGGGCAGCAGTGGCTTTGGCCTTGGTAGTAACGACTTTTTCGTGGATAATGAGACTTTCAGCCAAACCGCGGATAAGCGCGCGGCGAGGTCCGGTCTTGCGATCCAGCGTAAGTTTCTTTTTTTGATGGCGCATAATAAGCGAATACCAGTGGTTCTTTTCGGAACCGGATTATTTCTTTTTAGATTTTTTAGCTTTTTTGGCCGGAGCCTCTTCATCAGACGACGTTTCAGCAGATTCATCGGTGGCTTCGGATTCAGTAGCTTCAGGCTCGGGAGAAGCAGCCGGAGCAGCGTGCGAGACGCCGCCTTTGACGCGTTCGGAAGCAGCTTCGAGGATGATCGAGAAGTGGTTCATGAGGATCTCAGTGCTCTGATGCACAGCTTCTTCCGGGGTGATGGTGCCGTTGGTTTCGATGGTCAAGGTCAAGCGTTCGTAGTTGGTAATGTCACCGACACGGGTGTATTCCACCTTATAGCCCACGTCGCGGACTGGGGTATATACCGAGTCCATGACGATCGTGCCGAGGTCGTAGTTTTTCTTGTCCTTTTCTTCGACTGGCTTGAAACCGCGGCCTTTGCCGACCGTGATTTCCATGTCGAGCGTTTTGTTGCCCGTGAGGTTGGCGATGACGAGATCGGGGTTGACCACTTCGACGCTCGAGTTTTTCTCGATATCGGCGGCGGTTACTGGACCAGCGCCTTTCTTGACGAGCTTAAGAGTCACCGGATCATCGGCAAAGACGCGCACGACGAGCTGCTTAAGGTTAAGCATGATGTGGAGCGCGTCCTCTTGCACACCATCAACAGTGCTGAATTCGTGCTGGACGCCTTTGATCTTGAAATGTTCGACCGCAGCACCCGGCAAGGACGAAAGGAGAACGCGGCGGAACGCATTACCGAGCGTGGTGCCGTAGCCGTGGTAGCAGGGCATGATAACTACCGTACCGGAATGAGGTGTAGCTCCGCTTTGAAACTCAACCTTCGAAGGAAGAAGAAATTTTTCCATAAAAAGGTACGATTAAAGGTAATGCGATTAGAATTAACGAGAATAAAACTCGATAATCGACTTGGCATTGAATTGCGGTTCCTCGAGAGCCGGGGCGCTAACGACCTTAGCTTCCCAGTTTTTGGCATTGACCGCGAGCCAGGACGGGGCTTCGAGTTTAGCAAGCTTCTCGCCGAGTTCGGCAAAATTCTTGCTTTTCTTGGATGATTCCTTGATGGTTAGTATATCACCCGGCTTCACCCGATAGGAAGCGATGTCGACTTTTTTGTCATTGACGCGGATATGGCCGTGCGAAACGAGCTGACGGGCAGCGCGGCGCGACATGGCTAAACCAGCGCGGTAGACGGCGTTGTCGAGGCGCGCTTCGAGGTACGATAAAAGGATTTTGCTGGTGTCACCGGTTTTGTTGGCAGCTTCGGCGACGTAGCGGGCAAACTGGCGTTCAAGGATACCGTACAACGCTTTAGCTTTCTGTTTTTCACGCAGCTGTTTGCCGAAACCCGAGAGTTTGGCATGCTTGCGGTTGGCACCATGCTGGCCAGCCGGATAATTCCGCTTGGTGATGGGGCATTTAGGAGAATCGCACAGCTTTTCGCCGTATTGGCGGCAGAGTTTGTGCTTGGGTTTAAGATCACGAGCCATAAGGTGTGGAAATAGTGGAGGTGAAGACTAAACGCGGCGGCGTTTGGGCGGACGGCATCCGTTGTGCGGAACCGGCGTCACATCCGTGATGGAGATGACGTTGAGGCCGTTGGCGTGCAAAGCACGGACCGCGGATTCGCGGCCACCGCCGATGCCTTTGACATAGACAAATACTTCCTTAAGGCCGTAATCGACGATCTTGCCGAGCAACGTTTTGACGACCACGCTCGCGGCGTACGGAGTGGCTTTCTTGGGACCTTTAAAACCATTAGCACCCGACGATGACCAGCCCAAGACGTTACCGTTCGGGTCGGTGATGGTGACGATGGTGTTGTTGTAGGTAGCCTGAACGTACACATTGCCGCGCGGCACCTGTTTCACGATTTTGCGTTTCTTGGCCGGAGCGACCTTTTTATCGCCCGAGGCTTTTTCCTGGCTGGAAGAGAGTTGTTTTTCTTCGGTCATACGAAGAGCATGAAATAGTTACGGAAAAAAGGGGCGTTAGGTCTTCTGGCCGGTATCTTTGCGGCCGCTGCCCATGGTTTTGCGGGTATTGCCGCGCACGGTGCGGGAGTTGGTCTTGGTGCGCTGACCGCGAACCGGAAGGTGTTTCATGTGACGGATACCGCGGTAGGACTTGATATCCTTCATGCGCTTAATGGAGGCCTGCACTTCACGGCGCAGGTCGCCTTCGACCGTGAATTTCTTTTCCACGATGTCGCGCAGGGCGTCCTGCTGCTCAGTGGTCAGGTCTTTGGTGCGAATATTTTCGTCGATTTTTGCTTCGACCAAGATTTTCTTGGCAAGCGTTGGTCCGATGCCGTAAATATAGGGCAAAGACGCGACGATGCGTTTTTCTTTGGGAATGTTGATACCAGCGATACGCATAAGTATGATTTGGCAGTTGTTAAGCCATTAACAAATTAACCCTGGCGTTGCTTATGTTTAGGGGTCTTTTTGCAGACGATCATAAGGCGACCTTTGCGGCGCACCACTTTGCAGCTGGTGCAGACAGTTTTTACCGAAGCGCGGACTTTCATACCACACGGGAACGAATTAAATTAAACAAATGTTAGATAAGAAAAAATACCAACCACTGCCGCGATATCGACGTCCTTTATGGCGAGCATGCGCTCCCTAAGAACTACACCGCACTGGTTGATATAATCTTGATTTTTTCTTGTCAACTATTTAGGACAAACGGCGACTGATTCGGCCTCTGGTGAGGTCGTAGGTACTCATTTCCACCTCTACCCGATCTCCGATAGCGATGCGGATGCGGTTGCGGCGCATACTGCCCGAGAGATAGGCATTAATCTTCTGTCCGGTCTCGGTAAGCTGCACGCGGAACGTGGTTGAGGGCAAGAGCTCTACGACGGTAGCAGAAACAACGAATTCGGATTCTTCTTTAGCCATTGTACCGAAAATAACTGAATAAATAGCTGTCGTTGGCTAGTATAACTAATAAACGACAGTCCGTCAAGGGGTGACCTATGACGAATTAAAAGCGGCGAAACGTGGTGGAAGCGCCGGGTGGAACAATTTGTACAGAACGAGCGGTTAGGGTGCCATCATTAGCCACCGGTCCTTGAATAATTACTTGGGTACCGGAGATAAGGTCTTGGTGGGTAGCCGGCGATAGCTTGGCAATGGTGGTAGAAGCTGAGAGGAGCACGATTTTCGATCCGCCATCGCGGAGTTTAACCGTTATAGACGAAGCATCGTGGGCGATGATTTCGCCGGCGGTTGGCGCTGCACCACCCATGAGCACACCTCCGCGTGGTACTCCCCCGCCACCCATCCCGCCGTTTGCACCACGGTTGAACATCATGGCATTGTTAGAGCCACGGCCCGGAACTACTGACTGGGAGCGTCCATAAGCCCGGCCAGCAAAAAATGTACCGCCCGCGACGGCAAGGCCAATAACAGCGATGATGATGGATTGCTTGTGCATACAAGTAAGAATGAGGTTAAAAAAGCAAGATAATTTATTCATAGCGCAACGCTTCGATCGGGTCGAGTGCGGCCGCACGACGGGCGGGATAATAGCCGAACACGACACCGATGAGCGTGGAAACACCGACCGCAAGCGCGATGGCCGACCAGGAGACTTCGACCGCAATACCGCCGAAGCGTTGCATGAGCAGCGCTGCCCCCCTCCCCACTCCAATACCGAGAACGCCGCCCGTGAGAGTAAGAGCAAGCGCCTCGCCCAAAAACTGGCGGCTTACGTCGCGACGACGAGCACCGAGCGCTTTACGCAAACCTATTTCGCGCAGGCGTTCGGTGACGGTGGTAAGCATCATGTTCATAATGCCAATACCACCGACAACAAGGGAAATACCCGCGACTGAGCCGAGGAGCATGGTAAACGTATCAGCAACAGACGAAGCAGTGGCAACGATATCGGACTGGTTGATGACCGTAAAGTCAGCTGCTTCGGGATTAGAAATCTTATGCCGCTCGAGAAGAGCGTAGGTCACTTCTTGCTGCACGGCAGTCATGGTTTTTTGGTCTACAGCTTGCACGCCGATACTACTAACGAAATCGCTGCCGAACAAAAAGGTTTGGGCCGTAGATAGGGGCACAAAAATCATGTCATCGGGATTGGAAAAACCGCTCCCACCTTTGGCTGCCGTAACGCCGATGACCGTAAATTCCAGTTGTTTGATACGGATTTTTTTGCCGAGCGCATCAGCCCCTTCGCCAAAGAGATCGTCACGCACCGTGGGGCCGATGACCGCCACTTTGGAGCGGTTGGAAAGATGAAGTGCGGTCACGAACGTGCCCTCGGCGACCGTGGTATTGCGCACTGCGGCGTAAGCAGGTTCAACGCCGACGATCTGCGTATTGGTATTGGTGCCGCGCGCAGTAACTTGGTAGCGGCCGGAAACTTCGGGCGAGACGGCTTTGATGTTAGGACTGAGCGTTGCGAGGGCAGCCGCATCGTCCACTGTCAGCGTTTGCGCCGAACCGCGCCCAGCGCTCACTTGGATACCGGTACCACGCTGCGCACCCGGCATGACCATGATGAGGTTCGAACCAAGCGCCTGGATATTGGATTCAATGGTTTTTTGCGCACCGCTCCCGATGGCGACCATGGCGATAACGGCTCCGATGCCGATGACGATCCCAAGCATAGTGAGGCCGGAGCGAAGCTTGTTACCAAGGATCGCCCGATACACCTGGCGGATAAGGTCGGAAAACTTCATAGCCCTTAACGTGCCTGGAAACGGATTGCGTTGCCCCCTGTGCCGCCGGTTGTGAAGGCGCGGGTTGCGCCGCTCGCTCCAGTACCAAACGGTAGAACGCTTTGCTGCCGATTCGCAGGAGCCGCCGAAGAAGCCGTAGTCGGCACAATGGTGCGGCTGACGATGGTCATACCTTCAGTAAGGCCGCTCGTAATTTCTACCACTTCGCCGTTGTCGAGGCCGGTTGTGACGGGAACTTGACGCGGCGCTTCTGAGAGCTCAACGCCTTGGAGGTTTGTACCGGCAGGCGGATTATCGACGACTTCGACATAACGTTCTTCGCCAAAACTTTTGACCGCGGCGGCTGGAACGGTGATAACGTCATTTTTGAGGGAAGTAATAATTTGAGCGGAGACGCTCATGCCGTTTTTAATCCGCGCGTCGTTGGTATCGAAGCTCATGGTTACGCCGTAGCTCACAACACCTTGGCTCACCGTGCCGATCGGATCGATTTCGGTGACTTTACCGGTGATCGTCACACCGTCAATAGCATCAAAGCTCAGCGTGGCTTTTTGGCCAACCTTAACCTGGGCAACATCGACTTCGTTGAGCGTGATCGCAGCGGTGTATTGGTCGGAGACTACGGTAAAAGCCACGGTTCCAGCGGAAACGGATTCGCCTTTTTTGATACTGACTGAAGCGATTTTGCCTGCTACCGGCGAGGTAATGGTGTAGTTGGCAAGCTCGGCCCTGGCATCGCGGAGTGCATTGCGGCGAGAAGTGAGCGTAAGTTCTTGGGAGCGTACGTCGAGTGGGTCAGGCGGCGTCGTGAGCTTGGCAAGTGAGAGTTCGCGCTCGGCGATGCGGCGCTCGGCCTGAGTTTTGGCCAAAGGTTCGGTAACAGCAAGCTTACTTAGGGCAGATTCAGCATCGCGAAGCGTCTGACCTGCCTGCTTAATGGTTTTTTGAAGTGATAAAAGTTTGGTTACATGGCTGTTGTTGGTGGACGTAAATGAGTCAAGTTGAGAGATGTGGGTTTTTATGATCGCCGGAACGGCGGTGGAAAAACCGGGTTTGCGGATAATGTCATCAACAAAATCGATATACGTATGGGTAGTCTTGAGCGCATCAGCGGTAAACTGGGTAAGTTTGTACGTGTCGTTAATAAGACGTTCAGTCTCCGCGGGGACGGCAGAGGCGCGATTCATGGTCTTAAAACGCGCCAAAATTTCGTCGTAGAGGACGCGTACCCGTTCGTAAGCAGTAGCAACATCGGTGCGATACATCACGACCTCGGGATTCGTAAGATTGACCTGGTTGGCATACCAATCGATATTGTTGGAACGAGAATCAATGGAGGAGGAGTACAAAATATCCTTAAGCCCGGAAATGACTGACGGCAAATCCAAAAAAGCGTCGGTGACGGCGCTGAAACCTTCTTCGTACGTTTCATTCTCTGTGAGGATGGCCTCCTGCTTTTGATCTTCGAGCTTCTGGCGGTTTTCAGCTTGCGTAAGAAGGAGTGTTTTCAAATCTTCTTTGGCCTGGGCAACCGCATGCTCAGCTTCGGTACGCGACAAGGTGTCAGGTGGTTGCTTGAATTTATCATAGCTTACCTGCGCGCTTTGGAGTGAAAGCTCGGCATCGCGAATGGTGCGCATAACGTCCCGAGTATCGATTTTAGCGAGTGTGGTCGTGGGAGTTATTTTTTGGCCGAGAACGGCGGTGAGGCTCGTTATGGCACCCGAGGCTTTGGGTTTTACTTCCATCGTGTAGGCGGTCGAAACTTGGCCACTGCCTGATACCGTAGAAACCACTGCGCCGCGCTCGACCGAGGCAAGAACGTAACGGACCGTTTCGGTGGTAGCGAACGCAGAGCGGTACCAGACAACAGAGCCACCGCCCACCGCGACAACAGCTAGACTGATAATCCACACTTTATGGCGGATAAACAAGGGGTATAATCGTTCACGCATAGTAAAACCCAGAATTCGGACAAAGGATTAATGAATTGATCTTAAATTACTGCATCTTAGAGACATAAAATCCAAGACAAGGCGGGAGAGGAGAAAAAGGGAGGTGTTAACTTTTTCCCTCTCCGCCGTGCCCAGGTCCAAGAAAGCTTGGCCTCTCTCGCCCATTACTACAACGGCTCACCACGTTTATTTCATGGCGAAAAAAACACTTATTTTGAAATAAAATGCCAGACGTGGTGTAGTAGGTGCTAGAGAGAGCACTTTATATCATTGTATGAATGGACTTACCGACGAGGAGATCGTACGGCGCATCCATACGGGTGAAAAGAGATTATTTGGCGAAATCATGGAACGGTACGAAGAAAGACTGAAGCGGTATGCCAAAAAATTCCTACTGGGCTATGAAGAAGCCGACGATTTGACGCAAGACGTGTTCATTAAGGCCTACACCCATATCCATAGTTTTGATCCAGAGCGCAAGTTTTCCTCCTGGATTTACCGCATCGCCCATAACGAAGCCATCAACACCATCAAGAAGAAGAAACGCGAACCGCTTGGCTACTTCGATATGGACGTATTCTTTCCCCAACCGCGCTCAGCGCATCCGGCGGACCGCGAAGTCAAAGAGAACGAATTAACCGGGTTCGTAGCCGATCACCTGGGGAAACTAGCCCCCAAATACCGCGAACCGCTCGTACTCTATTATTTCGAAGATCTGTCGTACCAAGAAATCGCCGACATCATGCATATTCCTGTCGCCACCGTCGGCGTACGCATCAATCGGGCCAAAAAAACGTTAAAAGAATTCATTGGATCGTATGAATAACGAACCAACTTCTCCTTCCACACCCACCACCTCCCCCACCCCAGCTTCCGCACCAACGCGCGAAACAATTTTGAACGCGATCGAAAAAAATGAAATCAAACCTCGTTCGCGTGCCTATTTCGTGTTGTGCGGACTTTTAAGCATCATCGGCTGCATTGTCGTGGCAATCAGTCTCATGTTCATGGCGAGCCTCATTGTTTTTTCTGCGGAACGGCGCGGATTATTGGACGTTCCAGCTTTCGGCTTGTCCGGCTGGTACGCGTTTTTCTCGTCGCTTCCTTGGCTTCTCATCATTGGTTGTCTGGTGTTTGTTGCTGTTTTGGAACTTCTCGTACGACGGCACCGCTTTGCCTACCGCGCACCGCTCTTGTACTCGGTGGGCGGTATTTTCCTCCTTACGCTCGTGGCTGGCTGGTGGGTGGCCAAAACGCCGCTCCATCCGGCCGTTTCACAGTACGCAAACGAGCATCGCCGGGCGTTTCTCGTACCACTTTACGAGCGTTTTTCAGTGCCGATCGAGGGACGCATCGTACGCGGACAGATTGAATATTTCTCTGATGGGGGTTTTAGCCTAAGCGTGCGTCGGCACACTTCCATCCCCATCATGGTAAACGGCAAAACGCGCATCATTCCACCCAATAACCGACTAGCCACCGGAACATTCGTCGTGGTGTTCGGACAACCTAGTCCCGAGGGTATGCGCGCGACTGGCATCAAGATCATCACCCCGGCCACCTGGGAACGCGATATAAAACGCTAAGCGGATCAACAATAAAATTCCCACCGAGGAAACCCTCTGGTGGGAATTTTTTTCAGATTTACCAGTGAACCCGAGCCGCCTGCCAGGCCTCGATGAACGAGGACGGATAGTCGGTACGCAGCCGAAAGGCCGCGACAGCACCCCCGGAAGGAACATCCGCAGCCTCGTGCGCAAGAGCCGCGGCAGCATACCGATGTGCCTCGCAAAACGGCTTGGGCTCACCGTTATGAACCACGTAGTAGGCGTGCGTCTTGGGGTTGATCTTCTGCGCTGAAAGGAAACAGCAGGTCAGATACCCCTCGTCTGCAAGCTGCTGCTCATAGGCGCGTGCCTCTTCGCGCGTCGGGAAAAGGCGGTAGCTGGGCGGCGCGGTCGCAAGCGTGAGTGTAATGCCGTGCGGCAATTCCCGCGGATCCGGCATATGCCCCCACAGCGCGTAAATAAGCTCCCGGACGTGCCGATCAGGCGAGGTCAGCGCCTGGTCGATGGTGAGCCGCCCGCTCTTGAACAGGTGCGGCAGGCAGATTTCGCGCAAGACTCCTTCCAGGACCAGGTGGGCAGGGTTCGTATAAAAATTCTTCCAGAGGAGTACGCGCAAATAGAGAAACTCCCGCAGCGCATCGGCATCGAGCACGAGCGTGCCGCTGAAAACCTGAGCAGTCTGCCAGATGGAAAGCGCCACCCGCCAATCATGCTCAAGGATGCGCGCAAAGCACGAGCAGCACCCAGCATTCTTGACGTATCTGACGATCTGGGTAAGGTCTGAAGCCATGTACCCGAGCGAATCGCACAGATTGTGCAACTGGCCGTCGACCCCCTTTTCGAACCGAACCGCATTCTCGACAATCGTGGGCGTATCCCCGGGAAAACCGTAGCGCTCGCAGAGAAGCTTGAAGCCGCTGGCGGCACGCACGAAAATCTGCGTGACATTGCGGTCTTCGTCCATAGCCTCGGCCTGCTCTTTGTTGAGACGCGCGGCGGTCTTGGTGGCATCACCATAAGCCGGCATGCCGGCGTCGTGGACAAGCGCCTGCAGGATGCCGAGGTTGATAGCAGCTTCACTGTGGCCAAGACGCATACGCGTCGCTGCCTGGAGCGCTGCCACACCGACGCTGTGGTGCCAGCGGGTATGCAAAAGCGTATGCGGACCGGGCGGAAATGGCTTGTTCTGGCCATCGAGCGCGCACCAACCGGTGAGGCCAGCGAGCTGGGCCTTGCCATCAATGCGGTTAAGACCGAGAAAACGGAGAATGTCGTGCACCAACCCGCCATCGAGCACAACGATAAACTGATCGCCGAACGGGATGCGCTCTACCTCGTTGTGTAGCTGACCAAGATCAGTGACGGGGATGATTACCATTCCTCCGGGCAACGGCCCAAGAGGCAGATCGAGAGACGGCTCAAATGAGAACTTCTGATTCACGGTACACCTCTTTTTTAACGTGCAAGCTTGAGGCCACCTTACTCAAGCGGATGCACTCGGTCAATTGTGAATAACATCGATTTTGATACATGAAAAAAATAAAAGTGCAAGTGAATAAACTCTGTACCTTGATCCGCAAGTCTCGATACACAGATGGATAGGTCTGGGGAGCACTTCTTTGGCGAGATTGGATGGTGAGGCTGATTCAGTAGTACAAAAAATCCACCCGCCGTTAGGCAGGTGGATTTTTGTACTACGAAAGTTTATTTCTCACCAGCCTCTTTTTTGGAGACGACGACATCTTGGCCGGCAATAAGGCCTTCGGTAATTTCGAGGCGGCCTTCGTTGGCGCGCAAGCCGGTTTTTACGGCAACTTCTTTTTCCGCGCCGTTTTCGAGAACAAGTACATAGCGGCGATCATCGGCTCCCGTACGCACAACGCGAGTGGGCACCGAGAGAACATTATCTTTCTTTTCGGTCAGAATGCTGACGTTGGCGGTCATGCCAGGTTTGACGGGCAACGTGGTAGGATCAAGACGAATGCGGACACGGTAATAGACGACATCTTGCACAAGCGTTGCCGCCGGATCGATGGTGACCACCTGGCCGGTGAATTTGGTGTCCGGACCAAAAGCATCAAGTACGATCGTGACCGTATCGTTCAGAGTCAATTTGGGCACATCGACTTCCTGCACATCAACCTGCACTTCGTAGCGCGGCGAAAGGAGTTTGAAGACTATGTCAGCGCTCGAGACCAGTTCACCGACTTTTTTGGCGACTTTGGTAACCTGACCGTCGATCGGAGCGCGAATATAGGCTTTTTCGCGATTGGCCACCGCCTGGGCGAGCGAAGCACGCAGCGGAGCGACATCGACAGCGCGGGGAGGGTTGAGCTTTGCTTGAAGATTAGCAAAGGCCTGCTTGTAAGCAGCTTCCCGAATACTGATGATATTGGTTGCATTAGCCTTAATCTGATCACGCGTGGTAACTGCTTTGTTGTACGCGATGCGTAATGACGTTACGCTGTTTTTAGCATTCACGATAGCTTGCTTTTGGGCGACACTGGCGGTAAGTTCAGCCGAAACGCTCGTGCGGGCAAGTTGAATGGAAGATTTAAAACCATCAAGCAAAGCTTGGGTGAGCGTGCCACCGGGAACGCTGTTAGCCAAAACTTCACTCACGTCAGCAAGAAGAGCAAGGGTCGCCTGCTGCATAGCTTCGGCTTTCTGCAGGCTTTCATCAATAAGGTCATGGCTTGAAGCTGAAGTAAGCGTGCTGATACGGGAACGAGCAGCATCACGAGCAGCTTTGGCCGTGCCGTAGGATAAGCGGGCCTGGTTAAGGGCGGCCGGATTGGCAGTAGAGAGATATGGCTGGAACGACGCCGCGCCAGTGATATTGTCGACACCGAGCACGTTATCGGCCTGAACGATCGCATCGTCGATTTTGGGAAGCGAAGACTGCAGAGCGGTCACCGCTTTTTCATAGGCCTGGGTTATAACAACACTCGTACCGGTACTTTCAGCAAGACGCAAATTGTTTTCCGCAGTTAAAACCGCAGCCTCAGCATCGGCAAGAGAGGTTTGTGTGTCGATTTTAGCCTGGTTTAAAGCAGCTTCAGCCGACTGCACGGCGGATTGATAGTATGTTTTATCTTCGTTCGTAACCGGAGCGAGGCGCTGATTGAGAGATGCCTGAGCCTGGGCAACGGCAGCGTTAAACTCTGACAAACGCAAATTACCCAAAAGCGTTCCAGCTTTGACGTTCATGCCTTCTTTTACCGTAACATTCGCTAAAAGGCCTGGGACTTCAAAGCGGAGGGACAAATCATCAACCGCTTCGAGCTTACCCGTAGCATCTACAGTCTGAAGCAGCGTGCCCTGCTCGACTTTGACGGTTTCGTAGGTCGGTGGCGCGTTTTTTTGCTGGTAACTACGATATGAAAAAGCACCCACGATAAGCACGATAATTACCGGGATGTACACTTTCTTTTGAAGAAAAAACGACAATGACATACATTATTTACATTAAACCAGGCAATAATCTCATAGCTTACACAAAAAAATGGTAATTGTCAATGGATAAAGTGCCCTCGACCACTCATATCTCTACGTGTTTACCTTCTCCCATTCGAGCGCTTCGGCTAAAAATGAATCCTTGATTTTTAAGAAATATTCCTTCGTCGCCTCGTACTCATTGGGAATAATACCATCCAAGATAGCTTCCTCAAGCGCACTTTTAATACGGCCGACGGTCGGCCCAGGCTTGAGATTGCACATTGTCATAATCTCTTCGCCGCGCACGGGTGATTGGAAGGCACGCAACTTGTCTTTCTCAAGAACTTCAGCGGCCCGTCGTTCAAGATGGTCGTAATTCTTGAGACGACGTTCTTTTTTAGCCGGATTGCCGGTTGTAATGTCGGCGCGCCCTAAAATTAAAAGGTCGTTAAATTCATCACCAAGGGTAACGATGAGGCGGCGCACGGCGGAATCCGTAATACCCTCGTCCATAAGAGCAATGGGCTGCAAATGCCAGCGGATAAGTTTGGCAAGATAGAGAATCTTATCGGTCGGCAGGCGCAAGCGGCGGCCGAGCGCGTTCATCATGCGGCGGCCGACGTGTTCATGACCATGGAACGTCCAACCGATACGCGCCACATAGCGCTTGGTAGCCGGCTTACCAATGTCGTGAAAAAGTCCGGCGAGTCGTAACCAGACATTATCCGAACGCAAAGCAATATTGTCGACGACTTTGAACGTATGGGTGAGATTGTTTTTGTGACTATGGCCGTACATATCTTCTACACCGTCAAGTGCCGCGATTTCCGGTAATACGACCTGCATGAGATTGGTGGAAAACATGAGTGCGAGACCAGTCGAGGGCTCGGGTGTTGCGAGCAGTTTGAGGAGTTCTTCCTGGATGCGCTCGGCGGAAACGATGCGCAGGCGCTCGCGATTGCGGAAGATAGCTTCTTGAACGTAAAGCGGAAGCGTAAAGCCGAGTTGGGCAGCAAAACGGACAGCACGCATCATGCGCAGCGGGTCGTCGCTAAAGGTAACATCTGGATCGAGTGGTGTGACAAGTTGTTTTTCGACTAACGCAGAGCGACCGTTGAATGGATCGATAAGGGCGGATTCGATACCTTCGAATGTGGGATGTTCTGCGAGCCAAGCTACCGGTACGGCCATGGCGTTGACAGTAAAATCACGGCGCGAGAGATCGTTGTCGAGCGTGGTTTTTACCACGCGGGGTTTGCGCGACGCCGCATCGTATTCTTCGGTGCGGGCACTGGCAAATTCCACTTCGCTCATCGTTCCATCCGGTTCACTCATCACGTAGCGGGCAGTATGGAAATCGGGAAATTCTACAAGACTCCCCTCTTTGTTCTTGAGTTCATCGTAGGCTCGCGCTACCTGAAGCGCATCGCCCACAACAGCGATGTCGATGTCTTTTCTCACGCCTTTGCCCAAAAGAAGATCGCGCACAAAACCGCCCACGACGTAGAGGGGCGTTTCCTTTTCTTGACTGAGCGTTACGAGATCTTTAAAAAGCTGGTGCAGATCGATCATAGCCGGGAGCCTAGTCCCATTATAGAAGCCAGGTTAGTGCTGGAATGGTAACAAAATAACGCTGGCTTGAAAAGGTTCTTGAGGTATGGTAGGCTCAGAACGTACTATCATCACGGGCTGTAGTTCAGTTGGCTAGAACGCATGCATGGGGTGCATGAGGTCGGAGGTTCAAGTCCTCTCAGCCCGACCAAAACAATCGTATCATTTTGCAAAAAACCATCTCGAACATTTCGGGATGGATTTATTTTTTAGTTGATGTAAGCGCCGAGCAGGCAGAAGAGCGTGTGGGCAGCACCCCAGTTCACCTCGGTATGCGCTTGTTCAACATGGTAGGAAATGATGCCGTGGATCCGGCGATCGGGCGTCAGGAGCTTAAACGAAACGTCTGACTGCACGAACGACAATGGTCGGCGGAAAAACACCGCGGTGGGGAAGAAAAAGGGAATTTCCCCAACCGGCGTATCTTCGAAGCCCACTTCGACGCGGGCTGCGACAATACCCTGCAGATACGGCAGGGAGAACAGCGAGGCACGGGCTCCGATAGTCCCAGCCCACGCGTAATGCCGTGCCGATGTACCCGAATCCTCCCAGCCCGTATGAAATTCGGCTTTGATCTCGCCGGCACGGTGCGACAGCTCGAAGCCGGCATCAAGGATTTGGCGGAAACGTTCTTCGCTGTGGTGCGGTCGGGTCAAGGAAGTGAACTGAGCCTTAAGTTCTGCATCACCAACCGGCCGCTCGATCCCGGCCCAGAGGTACAGCGAGGGTGCAAACAACGCATCACTCATGCCTGGGTACGCACCGGACCACGTCGGCGAAACAGCCGCACCCGTTTTGAAACCGCCCGGACCTGAATACTGGATGGTCGGTAAAAGGGTCGGCGCATAAAACGGTGTAAGGATACTCAGCAGCGAAACCGTCGGATAGGGCGAATCACGAAAGTCCTTGGTGGTGATTCCATACACACCAAACGGCGCCATCTGCTGCCCAACGGTCAATGTGAGCTTGTGAAGTGGGGTGGACACAACCCACAAACGGATGACAGCCTCTTGCAGGAGGGGCGTTATCTGGGTCGTCCTAAAAGCCTCTCCTGCGCCCACGCCCACCTCAACTTCAAGGCGCTTGTGGGGACTCATGACCACTTTGCAGCCGACGTGACGCACCTGCACGCTTGTGGCGTACGGATACAGCAGCGTCGGAAATTCCTGACCGTTTTTCAGTTGTGCGACAACCCCCTTGAGGCTGGCGCCACAACCATCCAGATGGACGTGGTCAGTGATGCTTTTTGCGAATCCGGTTTCATCGGCGTAAACCGACGACGAAACACCAAGCATCACGGCTAAAACACTGGACCAAATTTTCATTGTACTCTCCTCTCCGCACAACAGTTTAGTCGATCCGCGTAAATAGTCAAGATACCAGGGACTATCCTAAAGACTTGCACGTCTACAAAAATCATGCTACGATCGCTCCAGTTTCCTACGGGCTGTAGTTCAGTTGGCTAGAACGCACGGTTCGGGACCGTGAGGTCGGAGGTTCAAGTCCTCTCAGCCCGACCACATAAACAAAAAACACCGCTTTTCGGACCGGTGTTTTTTGTTGCGCATCGATTATGGCAGTTGATGTTTGAGGGCAGAAAAATCCTTGGGTAAAACATGAGCAACGGTTTTGAGCCATTCGTTGGCTTTGGCGTAGTTGGGGCACCAACGGGCTACCTCGGACCAAAAATGACGCGAGTGGTTGTGGTGGCGCAGGTGAGCAAGCTCATGGACGACCACGTAGTCGATCACATGCGGCGGCGTCATGAGAAGTCGCCAACTAAAGTTAAGTGCTCCGGCCGGACTGCACGAACCCCAGCGCGTTGCCGCCTGGGTTATTTTGATGCCTGAATAGGTAAAGTCTCCACGCACCGCAAACACTTCAACGCGCGCTGCGATATATTGTTCAGCTGACGACATAAACCATTTCTTAAGCAATTCTTCGGTGCGCCACGCTTGAATAGCTGCTATGTGCCAACCGTTTTTAAAACGAGGGGTCATTAATGTATTTTGGTAGATGATCGGGTATCGTTCCCCAAGATACCACCACTCCAAGGCCACGGAAGAAGAGGCGCCGGCAGCACGGCGCCATTCGTTAAATCGTTCCTGCTGGCGTTTGATCCAAGCCGCTGACCGCTCCACGAAATGCCGGATTTCTTCCGGATGGCTGGCATACGGAGCAGCTACCCGCACCACACCATCACTACCTACCGTCAAAGCGAGCCGTTCGCGGCGGTGAGAGCGCTTGACGATAAAGGAGAGAGGAATATCGCGTGACATAAGCGAAAAAAATGTCACCGCTGGAGATGTTTGTGAGCGATGAGTTTTTCGATACGGGCAAACACATCGAAGCGCTCGATAAGCGGGTTGAGCCAACCCACCGTAATGCAATAAAAAGTATCAAAAGGCGCTGTGTGGTGGCGATTGTGGTGCTCAGGAGAAAGAATAAGCCGATGGCGCTGCAAAAAGCGAACGAAGCGCGGCGCGGTCGGCATGTGAGCCCACTTGTGAATTTGGTTTGTAAGAAAAATTGCAGCAAGGAACGTGAGGAAACCCAAACCAAGGAACCACCACACGGGCTGCTCTGAGGTACGAAAGAAAACGAACACGGGAATCATGACAATGAGTGATGCAAGGCAGTTTAACCCATTCACTTCGGTAAAGCTGTGGCGCGTGATAGCGAGCGGATCCACATGATGATGACGGAATGGAAACACGAAATGCGGACCGAAGAAAGGGGTTTTCTCATCACCGAACTGGTCACCGATCCAATGGACAACACCCGAGATAAAGTCGGCGGCTACATATGAGACGCCCATAACCGCAAGAGCACCTATACCCGCAAGCCAGAAACCATAGGCTTGCACAACAGAAAAAGCCTTGCGAACAACTTCAGCCGCAAAAACAGTGCTAAGTACTATAAAACTCCAGGTGGACAGCCACAACACCAGGCGAAACGTGAAGATAGTACTCATACCCATGTACCACGGACAAAAGTGACGAACAGTGCGCGGGGTGAGGGAATCGAACCCCCGACAACGGTTTTGGAGACCGTAGTTATACCATTTAACTAACCCCGCAGGTTCAGGCGGCAGCGCCACCTGAGCGTACCATAGGCTTTACGGTTAATCAACATCCGGCGTCGTGGATGAAGTCGGGGGCGTAGTTTCCTTTTCTTTGGTTAAAACCATCGCAGCCATGAAGGCAAGAAACGCCAAACGCGGGATAAAGGAGAAGGCAAACCCAAAGAGACTAAGGACAACACCAAGGGCCACCGGCAGCGTAATAGCGTATAACCCGACCGTAAACAATTCGCCAAAGCGCCAGGAACGTTTAGCGAAGCGCGCAATGAGCCACGTAATAAAGGCGGTGAAAAGAATGACGAGTAGATTAAAGACGAACGTGCCGATAAAAATTACAACGACCGTCATAACGAAAATCAGAGCAATCCCCTTAACACTCGTTATCCAGCGAAAGGCGCTTACAACCTGGTCGCGCGTCAGGGTTCCCGATGGGAACGAAGTGAATGATTCACGCTCTGTGCCGCCCGCAGGACTTCGCACCTCAAAACGGTCGGCTAAAACGCTAAGCGACGTACCATACCGCTCCATGCGCGTGGGCAACGTGGTCGTTGTTGAATCGACCAAAAAAGCAAAATCCTCTTCCGGCGATTCAAAAAGGAACGGCTGCTCAAGACCTGTTACGCTTAAACGCCCATCTGCAACCGTGGCCGAAAAGGCCGGAATGTCCGCTTCGATACTATCACGGAACAAACGCAAGGCCGGAATTACGGAGGCAAAAAGCAAACTCTCAAGGATCGTAATGACGGTGACCAGCGTAAGAAAATATCGCCAGGCACCGCGACGATTTGTACGAAGCGCCTTAAGCCATTCAAAATCGAAAAGGCTGTGGTAGAACGAAGAGAAAAAGGACATATATAATAAAATTACGCGTTAACAAGACAGACCAAGTAATTACTTGGTCTGTTTATGTTCCTGGTGATGACCGCAGTGCTTGCAGAATTTCTTTTTGATGAGACGTCCTTTGATTTTGGAGTTTTTGTGTTCAAAGTAATTGACGTGCTCGCACGTGGTGCATTCCAGGTTAGCGCGATTTTCAAGGGCCATACAAAATGTCTAAAGAGTTCAACTAAACGATTTTGACCTCGGTAAAGCGCTGGCGCTGGCCATGCACTTTGTGGTAGCGGACTTTGCGTTTGAATTTCTCGACACGCACCGTGCGGTTCTTGCCCTGACGCACGATTTCAGCTTTGACCGGCGTGCTTACGTAGGGCTTACCGAACTTAACGTTACTGCCGTCATCATCGGCGGTCATGAGAACCTGATCAAACGTCACCGTAGTTCCGGCTTCACCGGCAATTTTTTCAATTTTGACAAGCTCACCGGTTTTGACCAGATATTGCTTACCACCCGTTGCGATAACCGCCAACATACACAATACGAATAAATAAGAGAAATTTCCCCAAAAACATCTCGAAGGCCCGAGGTGCTGAGAAAAGGAGTCAGTTGAAATATGGGCTCATGGTAGCGCATTAAAAATCTTTTGTCAATGCACTGCTTTCTCCCCCATCCACACCTCTGTACCAATCCCCCACCCCTGCGCTTTAACCGTACCAGAAGGCACTTCAAGCACCATATCTACCGAACCAGGGCTATAATAGCGCTTTAAAGCCGCTTCAGCCGTATTGGGCTCCGGAGGTAAATTCGCCGAAACACCCGTTATTTTACCATCTTTTACCCAGATTATGTCCAACGGAAACATCATGCGACGCATAACGAACGTACGCTCGGCAGGAGCCGGAAATATGAAAACCATACCCTCATACGGATCAAGCGAAGCACGATCGCTTAATCCTTGATATGTTGCCTCAGGTGTATCAGCTACCATTACCGAAAGAGTCGAGGAACCCACGTTGAGCACGGCTTCATGCGCAATGATAGGGGCGAAGCTGCTTTTAAAACGCAAAACTACAAAAACGCTCAAAACCACGATCACGACAACAAGCTGCCAATAGCGCTTCGCAAAATGCGTAAAATCCATACCTGATCCTTAAGCAAAGTTAGTATAAAGCCGTGCCCTTAGCCGACTGCTGGCGAAACCCGAGAATGATGCTTACCGCAATCATCGCGATGAAAGCACCCACCAGTACGAGAATTTTTCCTCTGGTCTGCAAAAACAGGGTTGTTATGCCCAGTCCGGTGGCGACAGCGTAAATCGTTATCACTACCTGACGTTCGGACCAACCATGGTCTAGCAAGCGGTAATGCAGGTGTTCGCGATCACCGGCAGTAACGGGACGATGACGCAGCAGTCGTACCACGAAAACACGTACCAGATCAAGGATGGGGATAGCCATAACGAGAAGTGCAGTGGCAACTTTGCCGCCGGAAATGACCGCCAAGACGCCGAGCATAAATCCAATAAACAAACTTCCTCCTTCACCCAAAAAAATGCGGGCTGGCTGGAAGTTGAACCACAAGAATCCCAAGCAAACACCCACGAAAACGGTAGCCAATACTGCAACTTCTGGCTGCCAGAAACGCATGGTTTGGGTAAGGAGAAGAATCATGGTGCCGCCAATCGCTGCCACACCGGTCGCAAGGCCGTCGAGGCCATCGAGGATTTTGGTAGTGTACATCATACCCATCAACCAAGCGATAACAAAGACATCCCCAACAACGACAATGCGTTCCCCAAGGGCTGGGAGTCCGAGCGGCAGATCGAGCGGTAAAATGCCGCCGAGCGGATGCGTAATACTGCGCAGCGTGATGCCGCACCCAACCGCCACCACCGCAGCAACGAGCGTACCTACGAACCGGCTCGCTGGGGAACGCGGTTTGCAATCATCCAAAACACCAATCATTATAAGCAAGAAGCTCGCAGCGGCTGCCCCCCAAAGCTGCAGGGTGGTAATCGTACGCGTATCGAGATGCTGCCACCAGGCAAGCACGCCGACAATACCCCAAAAAGCCGCCCATAACGCTACGCCGCCCAAAAGCGGTACTGAGCGCCCGTGGCGTTTCCGCTCGTCGGGAATATCGAGCACGCCGTAGCGTAGGGCTAGAGCCCGCACACCCACCGTTGCCACAGCAGTAACTGTAACGCTAACCAAAAACAAAAGCGCCATATTTAGGAAGCGGTCGGAGACGGAGCGTCATCTGGACGATCAAGAGGAACCCAAACACCGAATTCACTCCCCTTGCCGATCCCTGCGCTCTTTGCCCACACGCGACCACCATGTGCCTCGGCGAACTTACCAACCACATAGAGACCCAACCCAGTACCAGTTACGTTTACGCCGCGCACATTTTCACCGCGATAAAACTTCTGGAAAAAGTTGACCCGATCATTCTCCTCAAAACCGACACCTTGGTCGACGACGCGCACAGCGACACCTTCGTCTTCTTTTTTAACGGTTACGGTAATGACACCCTGATCGCTGTACTTGATGGCATTATCAACGAAATTGAAAATAATGTGGCGCATTTTTTCCTGATCAACTTTAGCCTCAATGAGTTCAGCGGGTTTCTTCCAATCGATTTTAAGCTTTTTACTGCGCAGCTTGCCGGATAGTTCGAGGACCACGCTCGTCACTAAAGCGCAGATGTCCGCGCGCTCAAAAACAAACTTGGTGCGACCTTGCTCGATGCGGGTGATATCCAGAAATTCGTCGACGAGCGTGACAAGACGATGGTTGGTTTCATCCATATTCATGAGCGCTTCTTTGATCTGCTGCTGAACCGTACCGTACGCCCCTTCTTCAAGAAGTTCGATATAGCCATTGAAAATAGAAAGCGGGGTGCGTAGCTGGTGCGAAGCAATGGAGAGGAACTCGTTTTTCTGACGATCGAGCTCTTCCAGTCGAACGTTGGCTTCGCGCAAATCAACATTGGCTTTTTGCAGCGATTCGGTAAGTTTGGCAAGTTCTTCTTTTTGCTGGACTTCTTTTTTGACACTGCGCACCAGTACCGCACCGATAGCGGCGACGATAGTGGCAAAAATAACTTTGTAAAAAATGGTGCCAGGCGAAGCGGAAAATAGCCCTTCAGCCACCAGGATGAGCACGAGAATACCGACGAGAAGTTCGGCAGCCAGGACTTTTATATCGAATAACTGATGCTTGAAAATCGCGTAGGCCGTAAACCCCATGAGTATGACCGACGTAAGCGGCCCAAGAAAGACGGTGGCGGAATTCTTGAAAATAACAACCGAAAACAACGCGGAAACAACCATGAAAGTGAACGAAGAAATAACGCCAGCCAAAAAATAACGCAACTGGCGGCGTTCTTTGCCGGTAGAACGGCGGTATTTTCGAATAAGCGTAATGAAGCTGAGCAGGAATAGCCCCGGAAATGCAAGGAAGAAAATCGGCATACCAGGACCGGGCGTGGGGAGGGGTTGGCCATTGGGGTACTGCAGATCGGTAAAAATGAGGGGCGTAGTAGAAGCGTACACCGAAGCACTGCCGATTAGAAGAACGAGAACAAGATAGGCCGGCCGCAGAGAAAGTTTTTCCCCGGGAAATGCGCAGGTTAATAGAAAAAGTAAGGGTCCAAGAAGCGAGGTAATAACCATTACCGAACGGATCCAAAAGAACTGACTCTCCCCTGGCCCGCCTGGTGGGTGAAGCGAAATGAAATTGAACACGATGTAGGTATCAATGGCCAGGCTGAGTAAAAAGAACAGCCGGTGCGTGGCGCTTTTGGGATTGCGGATAAATACCAGAAGACCAAAGTAGGTGGTAAGCAAGAACGTGGTAACCCCTAAAATGATCTCGATATGGAAAAAAGAAAGTCCGTTCATACGAAGGGCGGGTGGTAATGACTACGTTCCTAGTATATAAGAAAACCACGAAAAGAGCACGCTGCGCTTAAAGTATTACCAGCGGGAAACGGATAACGAGCGTTTGTTGAAGAGTGCCCGCGCTGGATACTCGTAACCAAGGCGAAGGCGCGCAATGGTTTCGGCGGCCAAACCACCAGCTACGGCTACTGTAGAACCGAGCTGCGGAAACATGGTTTCTGACGGACGGGGCAACGAACCGTTTAATATTGCTCCAAGCTCATCGCGGCGATACGCGGTGCCGATAAGCGCATCTACGAATGCAAAAAAAGCGCTGCGATCACTCGGGTTTGCGAGTGCCGCTTCGCAGGTACGGTAGAGTACATCGTCAGCAGCCGCATGTGTCAGGGTAAGGGTCGGATCAAGATCAAATCGTCGCACATCAAGCTGGACCGCTGAGCCAATATCGGTAACCATAATAAGAGGCAAGCGGCGTTCGCGGGCTTTAGCGCGCAAAAGGATTTTGATTCGCGGATCATCGATTTCATCAACCACTACCTGAACCTTAGGTTCGGTAGAGTTACCGCCCAGAAATCCATTTATAGCACGCTCGTCAACACCTTGCTCATAGGTGAAAATCTGCATAAATGGATCGATAGCTAAAAGCTGCTCTTTGACAGTCGGGGCTTTGAAATTCGGCTCGAGATTATTCCACCCCGGAGCGATGAATTCAGCGTAACCGACGCGCACGCGGTTCATGTTCTCGAGTTTGTAGCGGCTGCGGTCGGCGATTTTGATGGCTCGCGGACGCAAATCCATAGCGAGCGCATGAATAACACTGCTCCCCACGCTGCAACCAGCTACAGCCACCACGGTCGAGGCAAGCGTTTCCTGAATTTTTTCCCACGACCAGGATTCGCATGCATGCTGATAAAGGCTGCCGGCCGTTGCGATGAGCGCTAAACGATGCCAACGTGCCGGAGCGTAGCGCACCACGTGGCGCCGCGTCGGGTAATAAGCCAGGACGCCATAGTGCATCGCAGCAGGAAACACCCGCTCGGCATGACGACGGTAATGCCGGTATTCAGCCTCAAACTCCTGACGGAGCGTACAACCGCTTTCGAGAATGGGTGAGGCCTCTGCGCGCACCAACCGTTCATTCAGGAGTTCCATGGTGTGGGGAAGCATGTCAAAACATGATTCGCGGCCAAATGTAATCCAGCCTTCAGGCAGTTTAAGCTCTGCGCCTTCAAATAAAAATCTGACAGCAGCGGAACTGTCGCGGCGACTCAGATCGAACAAACGGATATCAGTGTACATAACTAGGTGTAAATAATGAACGCGCAGCGCGGCCCATGAGCTGACGCCAGGCGCTGGCATGACCCAATCGAAGCCGCGGACCATCAGCCACACGACGATCGACCAACTGGCGAACCAGATCGCCCGTTAAGGCTGAACGAGGCAGCACCCCTTCGTGAGCAAGAAACCGACCCATTCCGCGAATAAGCGGCAACACTTCATACGGATGGTCTTTTTGCCAAGCCATCAAGGAATCAAGTGTTGCCGCAGGTACAAACTCCTGAAGAGTCTGCAGGTCTAGATGGTCAGAGCGGATTAAATCAACAAGCAGCGCTAAAAGTTCGGGAATACAGAGAAAATACCCGGGGTAGTCATAGGTAATACCCGGACGGATAAGACGCACATCGCAAGCCCCGCACTGCAAAAAATCTTCGGCTAACGGAAAAGCTCTCCCCCACGCTTCGAGACCTTTCGTAGATCGGGCCAAACGATGGAAGAGCTCATTGCGAAAAACCCCCGAAAGAACCGAGAAATTACTGCCGTAGGTACGCCAGAATACTTCGTTTATAGCCACAAAAGCAGCAGAGACAGCACCGGAGCGTATTTCAGAAATATCGAACGCATCCATATCCCCGACTAAGGGATGCGGCGGCGTAGCTGCAAAACGCGACAGTGAAACAAGACGGGTCAAAACATCGCGGTGATGCAAAAAATCACCTTTCAATACCGAAACAAGTGGCGTGCCGGATAACGCAAACAACTCCAAGTCTTCAAGCGATGGAGGATCGGTTTCTCCGGGAACGAACCGGAGCGTCACCCATTCCCTCAGCCAGACCGGAGATGTTCCGGCACGCGGCCATGGATACGTTATTTCAGCCACATAAACCACCCCCCGTTCATCAAATTCGTCAACGAGCTCCAAAGAACCGTAATAGTGGCGGTAGGATTCGCGGGCGTGAACTACGGCGTGGCGCAGACGTTCGTCTACCCACTCGGATGTGTATAAAGGCTTGGCGAGAAAAATACGCAGGGTACGGGTCGCAACAGTGCAGGTTTCTAAGAGCGCGCTCGGCGGAAAGGAAACGTCGGAGGGAAACGCGCCGTCGCAACAAAATAAAAAAGGCTGCCCCACACGATACACAGAAAATGCGTAATCTTATATCAAGCACAATAAGCCGGGCTTCTACCTCCGTCAACACTATGACGAGGATTGTTATCCACATTAATGAACCGGGTTAGCCCAAACGGGTAGAGACCCTCCTCTTAATAAAGAGGATGTGCTATCATGGCATAATTATTTTATCTTTTCTGTATGAAGCAATGGATTGTCCAACCTGCCCCCACACCTGAATTTCTCGCCCTGCACCCGGAATTACCAGAAATCGTCGCTCGTCTCCTCTACAACCGTAATCTACGCACCCCGGAAGCGATCGACGAATTTTTAAATCCCGACTATACGAGCGATCTGCACGACCCGTTTTTGTTCCGCGACATGAACCGCGCAATAGAACTTATTTTTGCAGCTATCAAAGATAATAAGCGCATCACCGTGCACGGCGACTACGACGCCGACGGAGTCTGTGCCTCGGCAGTCATCGTGAGCTGTCTCAAAAAATTCGGCCACACCAACATCGGCGTATTCCTCCCCCACCGCGAAACCGATGGTTACGGCCTGAATCAACGCACGGTTAAACTGCTTAAAGACGAAGGAACGAGTCTTATCATCACCTGCGACTGCGGCATCAGCAATGCCGAAGAAGTAAAGCTTGCCAAGGAGCTGGGCATGAACGTGATTATTACCGATCACCACACCATGCCAGCAGTATTTCCTCCGGCTGACGCGATTATTCACCCGCTCAAGCCCGACGAATCGTACCCAGATAAAGGGCTCGCGGGGGGCGGCGTGGCGTTTAAGCTCGTGCAGGCGCTCTTGCGCGAACACAAAAAAACCAACCTTCTTCTTCCCGACGGGCAAGACCACGAAGCGTTCGAAAAATGGCTGCTCGATTTAGTATCGATCTCGACGGTTGGCGATATGGTGCCGCTTACTGGCGAATCGCGCACCATCGTGCGTTATGGCCTTACGGTACTCAACAAAACCCGCAACCTGGGACTTAAAAAACTCCTCTACGCCGCCGGTCTTGCCGACGAAGACGGTCGCTCCAAACGCGGTTCCTATACCACCCAGACCATCGGCTTTCATATCGCGCCGCGCATCAACGCCGCCGGACGCATGAAACATGCCAACGTGGCCTTTGAACTCCTCATGGCCGAAACCGAGGAAGAGGCGGAAAAACTTGCTTTCGAGCTCAATCAAAATAACGTCGACCGTCAAAAAGTCACTGAGGAAACAGTCGCCAAGGCCAAAGAATACCTCGCCGCCACGAACCAATTTAACGCACCAGTACTGTTTGCGCTTGGCGACGACTGGAGCGCCGGCATTCTCGGGATCGTTGCCGGACGCATCAAAGAAGAGTTCGCCAAGCCGACGTTCGTGATGACCAAACTCGGTACGACCGTTGTCGGCTCCGGACGCAGCATCAAGTCATTCAACATGGTGAAAAACCTGCAGGCTATGCCGGAACTGTTTCATAAATTCGGCGGCCATCCGCAGGCGTGCGGTTTTACCCTCGCCAAACCCGAAGTCTTTGAAGCGTTCAAGGAACGCATGCTCGCGGCAGCGGTCAACCTCGACGAAAAAGATCTTACACCGCAACTCATCATCGACGCAGAGCTCAATCTCGACGACGTGAACTGGAAGCTCTATGATGTACTGCAAAAATTCGAACCATTCGGCCAAGCCAATGAAGAGCCGCGCTATGTCGCTTATGGCGTTACCGTTGTGAGCATCGACTCGGTTGGGCAAGACGGTAAGCATCTTAGACTCCTTGTTAAGCACCACTCCGAAGTAACCAAGAAAACCATTGCCTTTGGTCTCGGCGATACCACGCGGCACGAAGAAAAATGGAAAGACGTGCTCACGCCGGGCACAAAAGTAGACATCGTGTTCACGGTCGGTGTCAACGAGTGGAACGGTAACCGGGAATTACAACTGATGATCGAGGACATCAAAAAATCGGCGTAATGCCGGTTTTTTGATGGTGATTATTCCGAATAATTTCTTGACGCTCGTTTTAGAGTAACATACTATACCCAGGCTACGAGAAACAACTCAAGGAAAACTAACCATGTTAAAGCCTGCCCCGCGCGCGCATTTTCGTGGAATGAGCGGAATCTTGTTGGTCGCCCTGGCTACCACCGACGTTTTAGGTTGCCCCGATGACATAGACCACAAAGTCATCCAAGAGATACGGCCAGACGGACGAGCCAAAGTATTGCAAGAAGTCATCGAAGGCTCAGACGGCAGCCGTAATGCATGCGGGACGGCAACTAGCCCCCCATGTTACAATCCTTCGCACGGTCGGAATCCTGTTCCTCGAGATGACGTAGAATAAAAAACCTATCTATTTTCTTGATAAATAGCCAAACTCTTTCCCGCTTGGGGAACCCGCGCCTAATCTCACCCTTACTGCAAGCGTGAGATTTTTTCAATCCCGTATGTTAAGGCTGATAAAGCTAAACCTTGGAACGTCGGTCAACTAAAATAAGTAAGAAAGAAATCTTTGCCATAACAAACGAAGCGACGAGTGACAGGAACGGAATGGTAACGAATCCGAACCATTGGAAAAAGCGTGTGGTGCATGAAATGCCCGCCGTACAAGGAGCGATGCTTTCAGGTAAAATATTGTAGTACAGCAAGTTATGATAGACCGCGATAAGGAATGCAATACTCGAGAGGGCAAACGTGTAGTACGGCAGCTTAGTATCACGGGCAGCGATACCGATCGGCACAAGGAGTACAAGCGGATAAAGAGCAATGCGCTGATACCAGCACAAAACGCACGGAGCAAGTCCCATGACTTCGCTGAAATAAAGACTACCAGCCATAGCAGCAGCCGCAAAAATCCACAGAAGCCACGTTATATCATGGCGGAATTTAGCGACAAAAGCGAGGATCATACCAGAAAAATGTTTAAAAAACGTAAAACCGTGTATAGTATACCATCATACCCACATCCCCTGTCCATCTGCCTATGCCCCTTATTGACGGCAAACACGAAGCCGAACGTATTTTGAACAAACTCAGACCAGCTATCCAAAAACTCGCACGCCGCGGGCATACGCCCCGTTTGGCGATCGCGCTTGTTGGCAGCAATCCGGCATCCGAGTTGTACGTGCGCAAAAAACAAGAAACGGCCGCCACGATCGGCATAGACTGTACGCTTTACCGGTTTCCAGAGCGTATCAGCGCCCGACGTCTGACCGATGAACTCAAGAAGTTGCAAAAAGACCCTAAACTCTCGGGACTTATCGTCCAACTCCCTCTTCCACCACACCTTGACCAAACGGTATTACTTGCCGCCATCAAACCAGAAGTAGACGTTGATTGCCTCACCGCCGAAAATATCGGACAGCTTTTTGGCAAACACCCTCGTTTTATTCCGCCTACAACGCAGGCAGTACTACACGTGATTCGCGAGCACTCCCCCATCCTCACCGGAAAAAAAATTTGTCTTATCGGCGCCGGTTTTTTGGTTGGCAAGCCTGTTTCGACGCTTCTTATGCACCACGATATTACCCTCACCATCTGCACCAAGGCAACAACCGATTTGGCGCGTTACTGCAAAGAAGCGGACATCATTATTTCTGGCGCAGGAAAACCGGGGCTTATCAGCGCCCGCATGGTTAAACGAGGCGCGCTTCTTATCGACGTCGGCATCGGATTTAAAGATAATCAGGTCGTCGGTGATTCGGACACCGAGCGGATCAGCGCAAAGGCGTTCGTAACGCCCACGCCCGGCGGTATCGGACCGCTCACCGTTGCTTACCTTCTCCACAACGTGGTCTTAAACGCGGCGAGCACCACGAAAGTTCGCGGTGCTCGCAAGAAATAAACGCGGACTAACCGTACATGAGAGGCGCCGGCGGCGGAGCGGGCGGCTCTTTTTTTGATGGAGCTTCCGGTGGTTTGCCGCCGATACGCTTAAGCGGCTCTTCAAATAGTTCCACCGGCAAACCGAGCGGCGGTTCGGCACGTTTAGCACCGGCTTTCTGGACCAGCGGAGTGCGCACGTTCGGAAGCGGGAAGTGCCAAATCGTAGCCAATTCTTCAATATTGAGAATATAAGGTTTTTCCGTGCCTTTGCTTTTGCGCTTTTTGTACATGCTCATGAAGCTGCTTTTGAGCGCGTTGGATTTTGCACCGCTTTTGTCGTATTCGGCGGCAGTAACGGCCGCTGGTACGATGGCGTTGCTACCAACGATATGGAACTGATTCACTGCACCGATAAGACCATCAATACAGCGGCTTGGCGAAAACGTGGCACGGCGAGCCACGTAGAGCACGTTAATCTTTGATTTGAAACCGATTTTGGAAATTTTTTCTTCGATAGCCTCGACCGTCGCGCGCTTGCCGGGCGTAAGATCAGAGAGGGTTTTGGGTTTTTCTTCTTTCTTATCATCGCCCTTACTCTCTCCCCCACTCGTACCCACAACTTCGCTTACTATCGTACGCAAAAGATTAAGCGGCACGGTCATGACCCTAAAAAGAAGCGGAAGTTTTACTTCGGGTTTTTTATTTTCGATAATGCTTTTAACCAGTTCAATTCCAGCCTCTTTCCAATCATTGGTAACCGGCTCGACTACTATTTGTAGCCACAAATTTTCACCACGACCGATACGGCTGAAGTTTTCCAGAATACCAGCCATCGGATCACTAAAAATCTGATCCTTACTAATGTTGTGCTCAAAACTCGGATACGTGCGGATAGGATAAGCCTCATCCTGCGCAAGCTTGAACTCAACCCCAAAAGCATCGTAATCCGGATCGGGGAACTTGTCGGGAAAAGCAGTTACATAGTCTTCGACTTCGGTGATTTCAGCTTCGGCATACTGGGCGTAGATCGCAGCCTCCACCAAATCGCGATACTCAACTTCGGTACGGATGAGGAACTGGGTATAACCCTCAATACTCACCACCTCGAAGCTGAAGTATTTCTGCTCTTTGCCGTGCCAATATTTGTCCGCAATATTGCAGCTGATAAGAGCGCCGGAAAGCTGGGTGAAGATCTGTTCGACAGCTTTGGGCGACTGGATAAACATAGCCGGAATATCCACAGCCAAGACCACCCACTTCCAATTCTGTTTCAGCCCCTTGCGGAAATCAATGAGTTTTTCGGAAGCCTTTTTAAAACAAAGCCAGGCGATAAGCACCCAGCCGATACTTGCAAAAAAGAGAGCAATTAAATACCCAGGGCTCGCTAGAATATCGCCCAACCCCGAAATTTCGAGGACGAGTCCGAAAGGCAGTTCGATAATGTATGATTCCATACCGGAAAAATCAGCGCTCACTAATCTTTAGTGATGGTTTTATAAACCAGGATGTAGACGATAAAAACCCCGAGCACCGTCCACCACCAGCCATACGCACCCGACAAAAACCCGGCCGCCCAGGCCAGTATAGCCATGAATGTAATGAGAAACGCGATGGTATGACGCAGAGAATTGTCGGTCATAGAAGATGATAAGTAGAAAGTAGTATAGCATGAAACAACAAATCTCCCTACTGCAAAGCGGGAGATTTGTTAAATATGCCAGACTTAGGCAGCTGATTTTTCTCGGTACGCGAGAACAAGAAGCGGTGCAGCGACGAAGATAGACGAGTAGGCACCGCTCGCCATACCCACCAGGAGCGCCAAGGTAAAGCTCCGGAGCGTTTCGCCGCCCAAGAAATACAAGGCGAGAAGCGGCAAAAGAACCGTGAAGGTGGTGTTAAGAGAACGCATAAGCGTCTCATTGAGACCGCGGTTGACAATCTCTTTAAACGGCAGATCACGGTGATGGATAAGATTTTCGCGGATACGGTCGTACACGACGATGGTATCGTTAACCGAGAAGCCGAGCACAGTGAGGAGCGCTACCACGAAAGCGATATCGACTTCGACTTGGCGGAAGTGTCCAAGGACGGCAAATACGGCAAGCACGACAAGCACGTCATGAAGAAGCGCCGCAATAGCCATAACGCCGTACTTCCAGCTGGCGACCGGGCGGGTAACCTGACGGAAAGCGTAGGCCAAATACGCGATAATACTCAAGTTAACGAGCGCGATGGCCCAAATGGCTTTAGAACGGAGCTGCTCACTCACCACGGCACCGAGCGCTTCAACTCGTTCTTCTTTTACCGTATTACTCGCGGTACCGAACTGCTTAACAAGAGCCGTGCTGATCTTGGCACGTTCTTCTTCGGTAAGGAAACGAGAGCGGATAATGACGCCCTGCGAACCAGTGGTCTGCAGATGGGCATCGTCGATACCGGCTTCTTTTTTGTACACTTCTTTAAGCTCATCATTACTTGGCCGGGTCATGCTGAAGGACAGTTCGGTCAAGGTTCCGCCGGTAAAATCGATACCCGGCCGCAGGCCAAAAGCGATGAGGAGGCCAGCCGACACAGCAACGGTAACCGCGGTAATCGCGAGCCAGATCTTGTAATACTTGATGAAGGGAATATTCATAGAAGAAAAGGCATTAGGACGAACGGCGCGAACCGAGAATGTACCAGCCGCCTTCGGCAGGCACATACTGCATTACGAAACGCATAATGGTGCGGGTAATGGTGATGGCGGTGAAGAGGTTGATAAGCGTACCAAGCGCGAGGATGGTAGCAAAACCTTGCACGAAGCCACTGCCAAACCACATTAGGAAGACGCAGCTGATAAGCGCAGCCACATGCCCATCGCGGATAGAAGGCCACGAACGAGTGAAGGATTCTTCGACCGCGGAACGAAGCGTTTTACCAGCCTGCAGTTCTTCTTTGAGACGCTCAAAGACGAGGATATTGGCGTCCACCGCCATACCGATAGAAAGGATAAAACCAGCAATACCCGAGAGCGTCATGGTAACACCGAGGATCTTGAAGACTGCCAAACTCAGCATGGTGTAGAAGACAAGGGAAACAACCGAGAGCGTACCTGGCAAGCGGTAGTATAAAATCATGAAGATCATGATGGCGATGAGGCCGTAGATACCGGCACGGAAGCTCTTGGCGAGCGAGTCGGCACCGAGGGTGGCATCAACGTTCTTTTGACTGATAAGTTCGACCGGAACAGGCAAGGCACCAAGATTAAGGTTTTGAGCGAGTTTCTGCGCCTCAAGCAGGTTGAAATCGCCGCTGATGGAAGCAGTGCCGCTGAGGATTGGTTCGTTGACACGCGGCAAACTGATCGGCTCGCCGTCAAGGAAAATAGCGAGGATTTTATTGATGTTACGAGCCGTTATCTCGCCGAAGAGCTTTGCTCCTTCTTCATCAAAAGCGAGGCTTACCTGGACGCGGGACGACCGCGGGTCCTGCACCACTTCGGCACGCTCAAGATACTTACCGGTGAGGCCGGTGGATTTCCACTGCTCTGAGGGCGGAACAATGTCAGCCGCACTCTTGGTTTTGAAGAGTATGCGAGCCAAGCGGTATTCTTTCTCGAAACTTTGGTTTTTCTTATAGATAATGTGGAAACCGAACGGAGTTTCAACAACTTGCGAAATAGTACCAGTCGCCATGGGCCACACGGCATCTTCGAACTCTTTAACCATCACGCCGCGCGGAAAAGAACCTAAATCACCTTCACGGGCCGCAGCACCCGGTTCCGTGGAGTGCTGTTTTACGAGTTCTCCGAAATTTTGGGGGGTTGCCTTGGTGCGGATTTCGTCGATTTTCTTTTTAGCTTCATCACGGCTGAGGGTAGGATTATCGCACCGTTCGGCTCCTTTATAGCACAAAAGCAGATGAGCGGCCGAAACAACTTCTTGACCATCGCGTACTGCAATACGCTTTATAATGTTGTAACCCTCAAGCGACTGAATAACCTCTTTGCTCACCTCGCCATTTTTGTGCCCAGCTGCCCAGGCCGCGAGTTCGGGGTAATACGTAGAAGAAACGAAGTCCATGTCACCACCGCGAACTTTAGTCGCTTCATCTTCGGATAATTTGGAAGCGAACGATTCAAAGCTCGACGTGGATTTGGCCATGTTCAAAAGAGTATCCTTGGCTTTTTTCTCGGCGGCTTTGTTGAAATCAGTGAGCTGTTTTTCTTCCTGTTTGGTGAGCGCACGCGGCGGTTCAGTATTTTCCTCTTTAAACTCAAGAATCGGTGTGCGGCGGATAAGCTCAGTAGCCTTGGAGACATCGGTTACGCCGGGGAGCTCAACGATGAGACGGTAATCGCTGCCGCTCTGCGCGGTTTCTACGACCGGCTCAGCAACACTCAAACCACCGCGGACGCGGCGTTCGATAATGTCGCGGACACTCTGAAGCGCGCCCGGGCGATCAGCGGGGGCAATATCGTCGACCTTAGCTTGGTAGACGAGATGCGCACCGCCTTTCAGATCAAGACCGAGCTGGAACGGTTTGTCGAAAATGGTGGGGATGCCGATATTTGATCTTTCGTTGAGGCGCGTAATGAGTCCATTGAGTGGACCAGAAAAAATAACCAACGCTGTAACAGCAAGCAGAAGGGTGAGCCAGCCGACGCGTTTTTTGACCGCACTCATAGAAAGATTTTGGGTAGGGCGCTCGCGAGAACTCATAACGAAAAAGTTAAAAAAACCGATATCTTAGGCTTATTCAAAGCGAATAGTACTGTGTTTACCTGGCTTTGACAAGTGGATAAGGGCTCATTTGATCTGGTGCACCACGCTCTCAAATGATTGACAAAAGCGCCTCTTATTCATATAGTTACGTAGTGATATTACTTGTTACTATGCACGCACCTTTCCGAAACAAAACATTTTTTCTCGTTGCGAGCGTACTTATGGCAGCAGTCCTGAGTGGCTGCGGCGAAGCACCAGCTGCATACCCTTCGTTTAACAGCAGCTCGTCGACATCGATCGGGGTAACGAACCCCACGAGCGGATCGGCACGTACCGCTCCGACACGGTTTCTTACTTTTAAAGGTCTTAACCATTCTCCCACCTCGTCATTGTCACTACGCTTGTTCGCGGCGAATGGACAGGAACTTACCCCGAACGAACTCGAAACTATCCACGAGCGGCAGTTGCATCTTATTGTTATCGACAAAGACGCACGTGTTTTCCAACATCTGCACCCGACGTTCTCTAATGGATACTGGGAAACGGATGTAGCCGCACCTTGCAGTAGCACATTCTACGCCTACGCGGACTTTAAACCCAAAAACGGTCCGGAAGAAGTGCTTCTTACCTCCCTCTCTACTGCTTCGTCGGGAGTTGCGGCTTGTACTGCGCGTCATCAGACTGTCCCTGAACCTGGCTTTAGCGCCACGCTCACTACGACAACGTTTGTGGCAGGCACTGACACGGAACTTAATTTCACCGTCATGAAATCTGGCAAACCAGCCAACATAAAACCGTATCTAGGCGCCTACGGCCATGTCGTAATCGTGCAAGAAAATAATCCGGAACGTTTTCTTCACGTGCACCCCATTACCACTGATTCTCCCAAAAATGGCCGCGTGGACTTTGGCACGCTGTTCCCCGCTGTCGGCACCTACCGCGTTTTTGCCCAATTCAATAGCGACGGGCGCATTGTAACACTCCCCTTTACGGTAAACGCACTAGGCGAGGCCGGCAACAACACCTCGCCATCTGAACCGGCCGCTCACCACGACCATCACTAAACAATGTACATTTAACAGAAGGAGGGAACTTTTTTGCTATGTCCTCCCTTCTGCCTACTTTTACCGTCAAACATCTTTTCCGCCCTGAAAAAAAATTGGTCCGCCAGTTACCTGTGTACCACCCACTCCCCGTTGCAAAAAATGAAACACCGGAAGAAGTCGGCGAGACTGCCGTAAACGAAATCGAAGGTCTTATCCATGAAGAGCGCTTGGATTTGGGCGGCTACCTAGTTACCCACCCGTCCCGTACGTTCATCGTACAGGTCCACGGCGATGATTATGCCGAATCCGGTATCAGCTCCGGCGACTTGCTGGTTATTGATCAGGAAGGAGAAGTGCGCGACGGCAGCTTAGCTGTCGGTCGTATGGGAAAGCACTTCATTGTGAGCCATATCCGTATCAAGAACAAATTATGGTTTCTCGCAGGAACAGACGGCCGCGACGTGCCCATCACTAAAGATATGCAGGTTGAATTTTGGGGCGTGGTCACCTACCATATCCGCCGTCCGGGCAAATACCAACCGGCCCGCGCAGAACGCAAAGCCAAAGCTGTTGAAAAAGAAACCACTCTTACACCCGTAACAGAACCGACGGATCTTACGGCTGCGTTAGCCGCCGCTTCTTAAGGGGTCACCACGCTAAAAAAGAGGGTGTCAGCTACAAGAGCCGGACGAACGTACGCCGCCCCCAAGCGGCGTGCTTTTATTAAAGCAGCTAAAAATGAAGCGAGACGCTCAATATCAGCAGTAGCCGCCGTAGTGCGAGAACGCTCATGAAATTCGGCTTGGGTACGGTAGAGGAGCTCAACAATGAGCTCTTGCCGCTCGTCAAGACTGCTTTCGGGACCATGTGGCAGCAATCCCTCGAAAGCTCGGGACATATCGTAGTACGAAGATGCACAGATTCCTTGTACAAAAGAATTAATTTGCCGCGCATGAACACGAAAATCTTCATCTTCAGCATAACGAAACGCCACACCGGGCCGACCCGCAGCTGCACGAACAGCTTCATCAATGTAATCTGTAGGGTTCTGGCGTGCAGATAGATGTTCGCGAATTTCATCGTCAGCCACGCGATGGAAACGGACTTGTTGGACACGAGAAATGACCGTCGGAAGGAGTGCGTCCTGGTGTTCGGCAATAAGAAAGAAGGTGGTCTGGCGCGGCGGCTCCTCGATGAGCTTAAGGAGAGTGTTCTGGGCTTCAACAGTAAGGCGTTCAGCCTCATCAATGATGACGACTTTGGCTCCGTCTTTTTTCCAGGCTGTACCCGAAACACGCTCCTTCAGATCGCGGATTTGGTCGAGTGAAATATCTTGTTTTTTTACCTCGCGTTTTTCATCGTAGAGGCGCTCGACACGGATAAAATCGGGGTGAGACTCAAGTGCGGGACGCTCGGTTTTAAGAAGAACGGCACTGGTAAGTTCGGCCGCGAAACGCTTACCGATGCTTGCCGGGCCAATAAACAGATACGCACCGCTTGGAGCGGTGACAACGACGGTTTGGAGCCATGCCAGTGCAGCAGCATTACCGCAAAAGTTGTTTTTAAGCATAATCTTGACAAAAAGGGGTAAACGGCGTAGCATAAGCGGTCCGCTTTGTCTGCCAAACTACAGGAGGAAAACACCATGCGGATCTATGCAGGAACCCTGCTTTTGAGCCTTGTCTTCGCTGTCGGCTGCGCAGCTCCGGGTCACTACCAGCGCTACGTTGCTTCGACGCCCATCGCAGGAAACGAGGTAAAGTGTCCTCTCCCGGCACTGGGAATAAACCGAGCCGTAGATGAGCTGCTGAGCAGTCTACGGCGAGCACCAGTAAACGGTGCCGCGCGAGGAGTGCTCAAGCTCAACAACTATCCGGTCTCGGTCGACATGGCCGTAACCGCCGATCAAAAGAATCCGATGTATCCGTTTAAAGTGGATACGCGATGGGGCTTTCTTTTTGTGAATATCCGGCGACATTTGCACATCGGAGACGCCTGGTTCGATGCCCAAACCAAAGATGGGCATGAGGCAGGTCCGAGCACGAACTGGCATGTCCAATACGTATTCGGTGGACCGATCAAGGACTGGCGCGACGCCCGCATCATTTTCTCGGGCAGCGCACCCCTCATTGAGTACGAAGCAATGGAGACGAACCGCGGCTCAAGCGGCGAAACGCAGCTTACGCTACGCTCGAGGACGAACACCCAGACGCTCATATTCGACAACGAGGGCAACCTCAAGGCGAGCACGCTGTATACCGGCACCGAACACACATACACCATCTTCCACGAAGACTGGCGCATGGTTGACGGACCGTCTGGTACGAGGATGCTCCCCTTCGTCACCGGCATCATCTTCCCGCACGAAGGATCGTCTTGGGTGCTGCGCTACACGATGCAAGACCGACACCTCTTCTAAACCTGCCGCTCCCGATGCTCACGCGTCGCGAGCGGCTTTCTGTTTTAACGGGTCGCAAGGATGCTGCGTTTATAGCTATCCAGATTTTCGAGCGCGATACCCGTGCCACGAGCAACGCAGAGCAAGGGCTCTTCGGCCACGTATGTTGGCACCCCGGTCGCAACGGCGACAAGCTCGTTGAGGTTGCGCAAAAGCGATGAGCCACCAGACATGATGATACCTTTATCCATCACGTCGGCCGAAAGCTCGGGCGGCGTAGCGTGGAGCACTTCTTTAATAGCTTCGATAAGCTGACCCAGATCGTGCTGCAAGGCTTCCACTACGTCTTCGGAGGTGACGGTGATGGTCCGCGGGAGTCCGGTGATCATGTCGCGCCCCGTGATTTCCGTCATGAGCGGCGGATCGACAGAGAGTGCGGAACCGATTTTTATTTTAATATCTTCAGCGCTCTGCTCGCCGACCGCGAGATTGTATTTATGGCGTATATACTCGGCAATGGACTGGTCGAACTTGGTACCGCCAATACGGACTGATCCGGATGAAACGATCCCGCCAAGCGAAATGACAGCGATTTCCGCCGTACCGCCACCGATGTCGATGATCATGTGGCCTGAGGCAGCGCCAATGGGAATATCCGCACCGATGGCCGAAACAATCGGTTCTTTGATGATATAGGCCGCGCGCGCACCAGCTGCAATAGTAGCATCAATGACCGCACGCCGCTCGGTAGAGGTAATGCCGCCGGGTACAGCCACCATCACTTCTGGGCGGAAAAGACGGATGCCGCCCATGGCTTTATTGATGAAATACCGAAGCATAGCTTCAGTAGTGTGGTAATTAGCGATGACACCATTTTTGAGCGGGCGTTCAGCGACGATCGTGTCGGGTGTGCGGCCAATCATGTCACGTGCATCAAGGCCGACAGCCAGCACTTTACCGTCGACTTTGGATACCGCAACCACACTCGGCTCATTGACCACAATCCCCTTCTTGGGCACGTATACCAAAACATTTTTGGTACCTAAATCGATGGCGATTTTTTTGACAAACATGGACATAGACTAGGGCTCGAGATTGATTTCAACATACTGTTCTCCGGCGAGCGAGAATTTCTGGCGGTAGCGGTTGTCGCCATGTTCGTTCGGTGCTTCGCCAGGCCGGGCCGCTAGTACCCTTTTAGCAAAGGCCATATCAAGCGTCAACGCATCGACCTTCATACCCAGTTCTTTCTGCGCGAGAAGATAATACGAACCGCGTTTTATCTGACTAACAACCTCGGGTGCAAGGCGCACCACAAAACTTACCTCACCGGCGCTTCCCGGTGGAATGATGATGAGCCCACCGAACCATTGACGACCATACTCAACCCCTTGTTCAGGCGTGGTTGTAGCAACACCAACGCTGTTTTTGCGGATACCGACAGCCTTAACGAGCGTTGTGCCGAGCGGAAGGTAAAGACGCGTATACGATTGATACTGGCTCGTTTTCCAGTCACGTCCACCCTGGTGGGCATAGCGCATGGTGATGGTAGCGGTGTACCCACTGCCCACGGGCGCAATGGCATAAGAGAGGTCGCGTTTAATGACTGCATCGGTTTTAAGCGCGCCCAAGTTGGCATCGACCCACATAAGGTAATCGCCCTGGAACGATGAGCGGAATTCGCCCGCCCACTGCTTGGCACGGACAATCGCCTGCTCCTGCGCATCAGTGAGGTAAAGAGCGATGGAGCGGTTTTCAAACATGCGCTCGGCGAGTTTGAGATACGCTGCCCAGTCGGTGATGAGAGTCGAGGTAAGCTTAGCAGACATGGCGCGTACAAGTTCGGCAAGGATCTGTTTGCGATCGCGACGGGAAAGTCCTTTGTCTTCAAACGCTTGTTCTACTTCGTATTGGAGTTTTTCAATAACGTTTTCTTTGGTGAATCGCTCACCCGACACTTCGATCGGACCGGTGATACCAAGCATTTCTTCGAGCACCGTAGCCGTAATGCCGATAACGCCGTCGATGTTAGCGGCCGCAACACCACGTTGTTTGGTGTAGAGTTCGAGCGCTTTTTCAGAGGAGCTGGCAAAGTCCGGCGACCAATTGGCATCGCGGAAATACCAGCGGTTTACGCCTAAGTAGGTTTTAAGCGGGGCGGGCGGAACAGACGGAAAATCTTCGGGATAACCGGAATAATCGAGGATTTCGGTGCCTTCGACTTTCAAAATATGTGGCACACCATTCTTGAGTTCAACCGTAGCGTAGGAACCGATGAAGCCGCCACCAGGCCGGAGCTCGGTATTATTGAGAAACAAAAAGAGGTATGTACGTGGCTCGTAAAATCCGAGGAGGTGTTTGACGAATTCCTGCCGATCGGCCGTAGATGTTGCCACCGCATCCAGGATATTCGTGCGATCACCAATGGTTTTTACGAGCTGGTCGGCAACAAGGCGCTGCAAGACACCCGAGCGATACGCCCAGTAGGTGCCACCAACCACTGTAACACCAAGCGCAAGCAACGTTATTCCGCCGTAGAGAAGGATTTTTTTAAACATAGGAGGCGTTAGAAAGTATTAACTGCGTTTTTTGGACACGTTGAACCCCAAATATTTGCCGCGCATCAAATGGGTCACCGCGTCCAAACACGGTACAGCCGAGAAAAAAATGAGCGATACCGGGAGTAAAATCCATTGCAGAATCATGAAAACGTAGCGGTGCGGCGGATGCGATTCGGGCCGTTTGGGCAGCATGAGAACGCTCAAAATCGCCGAAACGAAGAGGCCGATCATAGCAATCGTCATAAGGATCTGCAGTACGTAGGGCGTGGTAAAAAATAGGAGTGTTTGGCGGAGTTCGTAATCAGCAAAGACGAGTGGCAGGCGTCCCATGATGGTAATGAAAATAGCTACCACAGCCCAACTCCATTTGCCTTCGAGTTCATGAAAAAAGAGCACGGCTTTTTTGTGCCACGGAATGAGTGGTCGGATTTTGAACTGCTGCCAGAGATACGGGATATGTTCTACACCCCAGGCCCAGCGCCGCTGTTGATAATACAGGTTTTTGAGGCTTTTGCCGATCGTATCATCATGCACCGTATCCATGGAAACCGGGATGTAGAGCGGTGTCACTTCGTAATCGCCGTTGTAGTGGAGCCAGCACTGGAAAAATATGCGCGAATCCTCGCTTACGATGGCTTTGGCATGACCACCCACATCGACGAGCGCTTTAAAACTCATGCTGTGCGACGAAAAGGTGACGAGCGTATCGAGCCGCGCCAGACTGAACATCATCCAAAACGTGGTACCAAAAGCCATAATACGCAAAATAGCGTGCGAATCCCACAAATTGTTATTGTAGAGCGTCACCGGCTGAAACGAACTACGCGTCGGATTGGGATGCTTAAGGTACATATACTGGAGATGCGCCAGGTATTCAGGGTGCACTACAGTATCGACATCGAACATGGAGACGATGATGCGCTCGTAGGCCCAACCATGCTGATCGGCATAGCGCCTGAATTCTTTTTCGGCATGATGGAGGTTTGAACCTTTGCCAGGAATTTCATCGGGCAGGCTGGCCGGATGGGTGTAAAACAGCAGATCTTTAAACACACCAGCATAAGCACGCTCGATATCACGAGAAAGCGCTTGCCAGTGAGTCATCTGTCGTTCTTCACCCGAAATAACGACCGTAAGTTCGCGAGCCGGAAACGTCGAGGCTAGTAGCGCGTTAAGCGTGGCACTCAAAACCGCAAAGCTTTCGTTATATACCGGAAGAAAAACCACGTTATGCGTTTCTTTCCAACGCGGAAATTCCTGCTTTAAACGTTCAAACCACGCAACGCCGACCGCCTGCCGGAAGCGGCGCCATGACACGAGAACATACAGAGAAAAATATACCACCCGCAGCACCCAATAGATGTCAAAAACGATCACCACGTACATCATGGCGAGCGGCGCGAAATAGGAAAGCGCCACACTCCCGATGAGTGTCGCCCAAATGAGTGCACCAGGCATGATTTCGTAAAGTCGGTAACGTTGATAATTCGTCAGCATAATTAGTTCTCTCGAGGTTTGAGGCGGATGTTAGGCATGCCGCTATAACGCGCCACGAGCGGTTTTCCGATCGTTGCCTTTTTAAGGCGTTCGATGGTTTGTTCTCCCAGCTCTTCTTCGGTGAGGGATTCGACAGGAATGCGGTACGCCATGCCAAGCGTATTGGCAATCGTCGTCAAAACACGCGTCGTGGTAAATGACCCCCGTTCCAAACCGACCGCAACACCTTTGATGTCTTTTAAAGAAAGACCGACTGTCTCGAGCCAAGCAACGAGTTCAGCAAGAACGGCCGCGCTTTTTTTGCCGGCAAAAAAATGCGCCTTTCTTTCGTTGCTATCAAAGGCGACAAAACGTACCCCCTCCGGTAACTCTGGAATAAAAGCAAGATACATAGTTACGATTCAGCACCGCTTGACGGGGCAGGTTTGCGATACACGATAATATGTTTGTGAGCGAAAACAGAGCGAACGAACACATCCCCCAGATCCTGGCGCTCAGAAAGTTCGTTTGAAGTTATAAACGTATAACGGAGCGGTCGGCCAATCGCAGCTTCGGCCTCCGCGATGATCGTCTCGACGGGCGCAGCGTAGACATTACCAACAATCATGAGATCGATCGGCGCTTCATCATCCCCCATAAAAAAACCACTCACCACCAACTCGTGCACATCACCGCCCTCGGCGACAATACGGTTGAAGTAATCCTTATATTCCACGATGCGCGCTTTGGCGATAAGGCTTGCCAAATCATCGGCCAAAAAATGATCCACGCTCAGGCAGTAAAACTTTTGTTCACCTCGTTCAGCGCCATCGTTTTGCACCACCTGAAGAATGCCTAAACGCTCGAGATTAGCCAATTCGCGGCGCACCGCATTGAGCTGGATATCAATAAGTCGGGCCATTTCCCGCACGTAAAAAGAACGTTCTGGATAGCGAAAAAAGAGCGTTAACAGTTTAACGCGGGTTTTCGAGCCAAAAAAATGCTCCAACATACGTCCGTAAACCAGGCCGAGGGATTTTTTCCTTTTGCAGCACCTCGGTAGATATAGTATACTGAGCTTACGAGACTGCGTCAAAATCTAATGGTATGGATGGAGAGGTTAAATTTGAAGAATTTTTCGTTGAAGGAAGCGACCACGAAGCGTCGCATGTGATCCTTCGCATCACCGAGCCTTCCGCCGACACTGAAATGGGCAAAGGCCATTTTTTTGCGTTGTGCGATGTGTCGCAAGCTACACCTGATGATACTCAGGCGCTTGAGACTCTTTTGGAAGAAGCCGCGCTGCAATATTATCAATACGAAGGCGCTCCTGAACAATCGCTCGAACATGCCCTTGATATCATCAATAAAAAGCAAGGTCTGTTCCTCAAACCCTATCTTAAACTCGAATGCGTGGTCGGTGCCTTAGCCCAAACCACGTTCTTGTGTGGGTATCACGGCCGCCCCACTTTGCTGGTTCTTTATGGCGGCAAGGACGGCTATAAAACGCTCGATCTCTTTGCCGGTAATGCCGCCGAGGAGCCCCAAAACGGAGCAATTTTCAGCCAAGTTATTCAGGGTCGTCTTAATCCAGGCGATTATATTTTCATCGCCTCGCGCGCGACCATGAAAATCGTCGACGCCGAACAGCTCAAACATATCATCACAACGCGCAGCCCCAAAGAAAGCAGTCAGCTCTTGGAGCGCAGTTTGCGCGGACCGCGCCGCGCTCTCTCATACGGCGGCATCATCATGCACTGCACGCGCCCCCTCGCTAAACCGCCCCAACTCATCAAACCCGGCCGCACCCCGCGCGGATCGGCTGAATCATTGCGTGAACTGTTTGCCACCGAAGAAAAAACCAAGGCCACTCTTTCCTCGTCCCTCGGCAGTGAAGTGACCAAAAAACTCCACGCTACCCTTGCCCGCGATGAATACGACGAGGGTGAAACCAATTACGTTCCACCCCGCGTTCGCGAACGGGTAAACCAAGAATACGAACGCACCGCCGCCTATGAACGACGTAAAGGCTTGCTTATCCGCATCCTCAAAGCACTCGGACGCGGCGCTCTTGTTGTATTGAGTGCGTTAGGTCGGTTCGCTCAAGCCGTTTTTGTCTCCATCCGTGACGGTTTCTTTATCGCCATCAATTATCGCGGCCAACGCAACGCCCTACTTACCTCCCGCCGCCGCGAGATCCGCGGCTACGGCGAGCACTTGTGGCGCTTGCCACTGAGCACCAAAATACTCTTTACCACGGTTCTCGTTGCAGCCGGGGTGTTTGTTGGTGGCTATCTGCACATCCAAAAGAAAGAACGTCTCGCTGCCGCGGAAGCACAGTTTACGAACGCAGTAAAAACCATTGAAACGAGCCTTGCTTCGGCCGAGTCGGTACTTTTATACAATAACACGCCAGCCGCCCGCCAAGAGCTTACAGCAGTCGAAACCGCCTTCAATACCCTGGACTGTTCAGAGGGTCGCGCCGAAATCTGCACCCAACTCCGTTCTAAAATCGAGCAGTTAAGCCTTAAAGTACGCAAGGTCACCGTAACTGAACCTTCCGAAATCACTACACTCGACCCCTTCTTTACCACCGAGCAGAGCGGCATGGTGAAAATTAATACTACTCTTCTTATTTTCTCACCCAACACATCGACAATTACTGCGTTTAACCTTCTGACCAACGAACAAAAGCAGCTCGCGACTCCAGCCACTACTGGCTTTGTGGCTGCCGCAGTACCCAAAGAGAGCGATTTCGTACTCTTTATTACTACCGACCAGCGTCTTATCCGCTATACTCCCAACGACACAACGTTCCGCGCACTGTCGTTCTCTTTCCCTTCTTCGAGCGTCATGGTGAGCGCCGTGGTGTATAACCGCCGGCTGTACACGCTCGACAAAAATAACGGCCAGCTATGGCGCTTCGAGGCCATCCGGGCCGGGTACGGAGCCGGGACGAGTTGGATCAAGAGCGCTCCGCTTCCAACCGGCGAAGCACACGATGTTGCTATTGACGGTGATATTTTCATCACTACCGAACAAGGAAAGGTGCGCAAGTTCGCCAACGGTTTAGAGCAGGCTTTCCCGCAAGAAGAGATCTCCCCTGCTCTCGCGAGTGCCGTAAAAATCTGGACGTATCAGGATATGACGTTTAATTACCTTCTTGATACTGCCGAAAAACGGCTTGTTGTTACCGACAAAACCGGGCGCTTGGTAAAACAGATCACCACCACTGCTTTCAACGCGCCGAGCGACATGGTGATTGATGAAGTGAATAAAACAGCATACATCGTAGATGGAAGTAAGGTGTTAAAAATTGGACTATAAAACTAAAGTTTTCCAAACAAAAAACATCCCGCGTTGTGCAGGATGTTTTTTGTTTGAAATTTACTTGAGAGTGACTTTGCCGCCAGCTTCTTCGATTTTCTTCTTCATGGCTTCGGCGTCTTCTTTCTTAACGGCTTCTTTGATCATTTTCGGAGCGCCGTCAACGAGGGCTTTAGCATCAGCGAGACCAAGGCCAGTGATTTCTTTGACGACCTTGATGACATTGATCTTGTTGGCACCAGCGTCAGTGAGTTCGACGTTGAACTCAGTCTTTTCAGCAGCCGGAGCGGCGCCAGCAGCCGGAGCAGCAGCCATCATCATGGCCGGAGCAGCAGCGGATACGCCGAATTTCTCTTCGAGGACCTTAACGAGTTCGGCAAGGTCGAGAACGGACATTTTTTCGATAGTTTCTACGAGGCCCTTGAATTTCTCCGGAACCTCAACGATTTTCTTTTCGTCGGACATACACGTGATAATTAGTATTTTTTTAATTAAATTGAGATAGTTTAGCTCGCTTTAGCACTTTTAATATTGTTCAAGACGCCAACCAAATTGCGCAAGTTGCCGGCAAGTGCGTTGACAAAGCCGGAAACCGGAGCGTTGAGCGTACCGACGAGCTGACCGAGAAGCTGCTGCTTGGACGGAAGACCGGCCAAGTTCTTCACTTCGCCCTCGCCGATGAATTTGCCTTCGAGGATACCGCCGTAAATGGCGACGATCTCGTTGTCTTTGGCGAAGGTATGCACGACTTTGGCCGCTGCGACTTCGTCTTTACCCATAAAGGTAGCAATGCCGCCGGTAAAACCTTTGGGGTTGATTCCGGTGATGCCATATCCTTCGATGGCGCGTTTGACCAAGGTTTTCTTGGCCACAAGTACGTTCACGCCTTCGGCCCGCGCCTTGCGGCGGAGTTCGTCGGCTTTGGCGACCGTGAGACCCTGAAAGTTGGCGAAGACGACGCCTTTAGCCTCTTTAAGGCCAGTGGCAAGCGAATCGACGGTTGCATGTTTCTGCTGTTTTGATTTGGGCATAGTTGGTAATCGGTTGAATGGGCAGTGCTTTATTGGAGGATGTATCCAATAAAAAAAGCGCCCATTCACCACAGACACCTTGAGACTTCGACCTTTTGGTTTGAGCTAAAACGCCAACGATGGTTAACGCTTTAACTTTAACATATGGCCTCGGCAGGGAGAAGTTTAATCCCGTGTACACGGGACCCTGCTGTCTATGGTTGATGAGAGGTTATCATGGATCAGGCCGACTGTCAAGAACAAAGCACCCCTAAAAACAAAGCACCCCCGTTTCCTCGAAAGGAAACAGGGGTTTGAGCCGAGACGCGGCGGCGTGCGTCAGGGACTCAGGGGGCACACAGGGCCGCTACTGGATGAACGGGAGGAGCGTGCAGTAGGCCACGCGCTCGCCGTTGGGGAGCGGCTGCTGGAGGTTGCTCAGGACGACCTTGGTGAGGCCGCCCCGGGCGTAGGCGGCGGTCACCCACGCGGCGCCGAAGCGCTGCGGGAAGTCGGGCCGCGACTCCTCGGTGACGCGCACGCCGGTCTTGTTGCCGTCGTACGTGGCCTGCTCCAGCTTGACCCAGGCGTCGAACTTGATGCCCTTGATGGTCTGCGAGCAGTTCTGGTAGTTGCTGTCGCAGGCGTACGGGTCCTGACCCTCGACAGCGCCGTCCGAAGCCGCGCAGTGGATGGCCGCGAACTTGGCGATGTCCTCGAACTGGAGAGGCGTGCCGCCGGTGTTCTTGATCCAGCTCACGGTGGCGTCGCTGTTGAAGGCCTGATCGTCATAGAGGCCGCAGCCGGTGACGGAGGTGGCGAGGACGGAGGCGACGAAGGAGAGGCTGAGGGTGAGGGTGAGCTTGTTCATGGGATGCTCCTTTCGTTGTTCTCTGAGATGTTCAAGGCGTTAACGTTCGGGACCGGGTAGCAGACCATGGGCAATGGTGCCGTAGATCTACAACCGTACTTTCAGCGGCAGTGGTGGCGCGGAGAGTACGGTTGTAGATGTTGTTCAAAGAACGGAGATAGATCCTTGGTTCAGTGCCTATCTCCAGTCTCGAACTCTGCAGTATACCATACTTTGACAGTCTTGTCAAGTATATCTCGGAGTGGTCAATTTGATTGGGTCTTTTTAAAGAACCTTGAGGCAGGTTCTACGATCACTCACGAGCATTATATTACCATACTTTTACGACCTTGTCAAGAGTTGCTCAAAGATAGCAAAACTAAGCGGAATTTCTGGCAGCGCTCTTAAAATTCCGCGCAATAAATGAGAAAAGGCCTTAGGAAGGCCTCTTTTCTCTTACCGGCTCTAGAATAGAAAAATGATTTAACCTAATGTGGTACCGCGGTATTTCTTTCCATGAAGCACTTTTTTAATCTGTTCTATATCAGTTCCTTTTACAAAGTGAACCTTAAGCTTAAGGCGCTCGGCCAAGCGTGTCGCCACCGGGTCAAACGGCGCACTCATACCCGGAGTCCACGTGTCGCCAACAATACCGCGATATTCTTTCCAGGTAAGGGCTTCAAAGCGTTTAGCGTCGGGGTTTATGCGCGGATCGCTGTCGCATACGTAATCAATATTAGAAAGATTAATGAGCTCGAGCGCGCCAAAATGCTTAGCAAGCAGAACAGCATCGGTGTCGGTTGAACAACCCGGTTTCCATCCCGCGGCAATAATGATCGGCTTGGCCGTGGCAATTTTCTTGGTGGGGTTGGTAACAACAAGGGGGTACGCGAGCTTACCAAAGAGCATGCGTACGAACTCAGCGTTAAAGATGGTGGTGTGGATACCTAACCAATCGAGATCGGTGTTGGTCGTGGTCGGGATGGTTTCTTTAAGCGCTTGCTGATAGTGGCGGCAGGTCGCTCCCCCGCCGACCGTCAGGATGAACCGGCGGCCTTTTTTAACTTCTGCCATAATGAGCGCGCGGAACTTCTTGAGGAAGGGAACATCAAAACCCGTTTTGGGAATAATGATGGAACCTCCGACAGAAAGGATGGTGTACTTAGTGGAAGGCATAGCACTTATAAGTAAATAGGATCAGTAAAAAATAAATAGTAAGCAACAAGCATATCTACCGTTCCACTTTTTACTGCCTTCTATTTACTTTGTACCTTTAGGGATTGTTATCGTTATTCAACCACGAAGAATTGCCGCGCAGCTTGCGGTGCAATTTACTGTCGGGCTGCCGCTTAAAAACTTCGGGCCGTCCGGCCAACCAACGACTCGGAGTGCGGTAGGCCACCCGTCCTTTGTGCGCGCGATTGTTGGAATATCCTTTCATAAAAAAGTTGGCTTACAAAAAAGCATCCCGTTTCCGGGATACTTTTTGGGTGTTTAATCATCACCTCGTTGCACCAAACCGCCGATGATCCAACCGAGAATGGACATGAGAAGCGCACCGAGGAAGGCGGGCCAAAAACCGGCGACATCGAAACCTTTGACTACCGTTGAAACAAGCCAGAACATGAGGGCGTTAATAATCAAGCCGAAAAGACCAAGGGTGAGGAGATTAATAGGTAACGTAAGAAGCGAGATTATAGGACGGATAACGGCATTAACCAAGCCAAGCACGAGCGCAGCGATGAGTGCGGAATAAAAACCGTCTACATCAATACCCGGCAAATAGTACGCGATAAGCATGAGTGCCCCGGCGGAGAGCAACCAACGAAGAAGTAAGCGCATAGAAAATAAAGTTTCTTGTCAGTATAGTAAAGCAAAAACCCTTGCGGTGCAAGGGTTGTTCGGAGTGCTAGAAAAAGTCGCATTTTTTATAGACAGGGTCGCAGATAGTGCTTATGCACCATTTATCTTCGTCGCAATCCTCGTCGTATTGACAGGGCTTGAGGCAGGCCGGACCGCAGTCAATACCTTTTTCACGGCCATCCTTTACTTTGTTGCCACACGTCTCATCCACACAGCGTCGGCGCTCGATGCGGTAGAAATCAGGCGGGCCGGAAATCATGAGCGGGTTATAGACTTCGCTCACCGGGCGGCACCCCAGGATGGGCGAGACGACGGAACTGCAGTCATCGTCTATGGCGCAGAGCTTTCCGTGCGTGCAGCGCGGACAAGCAAAGCTTGCCGTGAGAGTCGGGTCAGCGGAGCTAAAGGGAATCATCTCGACACCACCACAGTCCACATCGGTTTCTTGGCCGTTACGTGATCCATCGGTACAGGTCGGCGCGATACAGGTACCGCCCCGACAGGAATAGCTGAGGCAATCCCAGTTATGATTGCATCTTTTGCCGCGTCCGCATTTCTTGAGTTCGTCGGCATGCTCGGTGAGGAGCGAAGCTTTTTCACGCGCCTTGCAGGCTTCGAAGTCGAAGCGGCCCCAGCAGCGCGATGCAGGAAGAACTTCACTAATCCAGACCGGATCGGTATAAGGAAAGAACGAACGGCAGGTGCCGCAGCTATCGGGCCAGGTGCAGGGGCCGGTTTTGGTGAAGGGACCTTCGCGACAATCGTCCGAAGAGCTGCACCAGGCCGGGCCTTTGGTGACTTCGTACGAGCCGTCGGGTAAGGCGCGCTCAAAGTAACAACGCCAGGAAGGATACTCGTCGATAAACTCCACGGCGCATACACCGCCGCAGTCAACATCGGTTTCGGTACCGTTCATTTCTCCATCGGCACAGGTATGTGGCGGCGATGCGCAGCTAGACATACCGAAAAGCACCACACCTACAAAACCGAAAACAAGTCGAGATGCCATCTGTCTCTTCCTTTTGAAAAGTACCTGCTTAGCTTAAAGTAAAAAACACCGTTCAGCAAGCAGCATGATAAATGGTGTTTTTTGATTATTTATCATTGCTCAAGCCCATCTTGGAAATCCAGCCAGCCACGTATACAGCAACATACTTGAAAATATCTCGCCCGAACGCGCGAAACGTCTCCCAGTCCCCTTTCACAATATAATGAATGCTGAGCGCCACAACCCAAAGTATAAAAAAGGCAGTGACCGCATAGACACCATACTCAAGCACCGTCGCCAGTGCATCAAAAATACGCTCGCGACGACGATGATTCTTAAGCCGACCATTACGCTCCAGATCTTCATCAGATACTACTTCACGCGCTTGTTCAACCCTCCGTTCCATATACTACATCATTACCTCGCCAAGGAGTTTTTCGGCCCGGATGCTGGCCGCCGATACTGAAACATTGAACTGTCTAGCCACTTCTTCAACCGAAGTGGCGGTTTTCCAGGCGTTTCTAAATGGTTCAGTTGGCATAAGAATTTCGGCAGCAAGGGTGTTCGCTTCGATTTCCATGGCTTTTTCTTCGGGAGTTTTGACACCTTCTTCTTTGCGGTGCAATGCGCTCGGCTGGCGCACACCATCAACATGTTCGAGACCAAGTTTATCACGGTGCAGTATGTAATGCGCTATTTCGTGCGCGATGGTGAAGCGTCGGCGCGTCGGTGGGTGGGAGCTATTAACGTAAATAGCAAATGTTTCTCCTTCTTTTTTGAGCGAGCCAGATTCATTCGGTCGAAAATCCTCGGTCAAAAAAACTTTGAGACCGAGCTCTTCGGCGAGCGGGATAAGTTTGGTGGCGCCGCCGTCTTGGTAGCGCTCAATGATTTCTTTAAAGGCAGTAAGCATACGCAGAGCAGTCATGTCGAAACATGCGGGTACTATACTATACTTCGGGAAAATGGGACATTATTCCCTGCTCGAGCACATCGTCATTCCATAATTCGACATCGACATAGACTCGTTCATCAACGCCGATAAAGGCGGCGTAGGGTGCTTCGAGGACACGAGCTTTGTGGACCAGTTCTTTGAGCCCAAGTTCGTGTCGCAAGGAAATAGCCCCAGTGGAATGTGCAAAGTCAATCGCCACGATCGGCCGTTCACGAGCTTCATTCTCATAGATGACAAGATCGATAGTATGGGGCGTTGGCATGCCTGGGACCGTAACGTTTAGAGCGATTTGCTGATGATGAAAACCACGGCCTTCCAAAAGTTCCTCGAAGAACTTTCGCCGCCGTTCATTGAGGGATTCGTACGCTCGATTGGGCTGAATGAGATATTTCGGACGTGGCGACCACACGTGATCGGCGGAAAATTTACTGTGTCCATGTGGTGCAATAACGGCGTACTGCGCAATGATAGCCCGGGTATATTGCAATCGAAAGTCTTGGCACATGGAGGTCGAAGCGGTGCTTGAGGGCATACTTTTAAAGGTTAAAAATAATAACTCGTTTAGTAGGCTCATCAAAACGATAGAGCAGCGTATATGGCCAGACTTTTACGCGCCGAAAATCTCCAAGCGGGGTGGAAACTTCTTCACCAAGCTTGGGGTAGAAGGAGAGCATGTCGATGGTTTCGACAACGCGCACCACCCACGGCAGCGGCAGTGAGCGTAGTGTTTTTTCGACGATTTTGGGAATGATGATGGGATATCCCGTCATATTAGGACTTCTTGAAACGGTAAGCGGCGCGTGGTGTACGGACGGCAGTGTCTGGATCTGCCGCTTTGGGTTCAAGACCAAGGCGCTCTTTGATACTTTCCCAACTGTAGTATTCGCCTCGTGCGTATTCGTCTTCGATCTTTTTGATGCGGGCGATAAGCTCGGGGTTGCTAAGAAGTTCGATCGTCTCCATAAGCGCATCGAACTCTTTTTTGGCGATGAGAATGAGTTTGGGATCGCCTTCGACGGTGAGCGTGCAAAAATTACCCGGTTTTTGGACTTCTTCAGCAAGTTCGAAAAGGTGCTTGCGAGCCTCGGAAATTGAAATGATTTTTTTGCCAGGCATAGGTGGTTGAAATTATATGTACATTATAACGTACATATCATGTACGTGGTAGTGGATAATTTAAGAGACCGCCCTTCGTCCATTGACACTCCCCTATCTTAACTTTATGCTCTAACCGAAGAGGAGGACCATGATGATAAGGAATGCCTGCCTGTCTCTATTTTTCGCACTCAGCTGCGCCTGCAGCCAGCCTAAGGAGAACACACCTGGTTTCGTTGATGCAGAAGCGCTCGTTAAAGATTCCGCCGTGCAAAAGGTGTTTCAAGAGCTCGACCACAGGTACGAGGACTTTATCTGCGATCTCGTACAGCTAACTGAGATTCCCGCCCCATCCCAGGGCGAAGCAGAGCGCGCAGCAGTGGTAAAAGCTCGATTTCAAGAGCTTGGCCTGTCTGCGGTTCGCATTGATAAAGCAGGCAATGTTATCGGCGAACGCGCGGGCAACGAAACCGGGCCGAACCTACTCATCACCGCGCACCTCGACACGGTTTTTCCGGCCGGAACAGACGTGCGAGTACAAAAAAAGGGCACCATCTACAGCGCGCCGGGCATCGGTGATAATGCACAGGGGCTCGCTGCGCTTATCGCTTTCGCACGGGCGCTTTATGCGCACCAGACGCCAACCAACGGGTCGATTATATTCGCAGCAACCACCGGCGAAGAACAGGATCTACGCGGTATGCGCCATATGCTCGCAGACCGGGCAATGCGCACACGTATTCACGGCGTAATCGTGCTTGATTATAAAGATGATTACACGGTGAATAACGTGGCTGTAGGCAAACGCTCATTTACCGTGACGTACCGCGGACCGGGCGGCCATGCCTTCGAATACGCCGGGAGCGTCAATCCGACTTTTGCTCTGGCCTCGACGATTGCCATGCTCGGCCGGCTTAACGTAACGGATAACCCTAAAACCGCCATCAATGTGAGCAAACTCACGAGCAATCCCGGAGCGGGAACGATTCCGGAATATGCATCCATGGAAGTGAGCCTGCGCTCGGCATCGGAGCGACAGATTGATCAGCTCGAAGAACGCATGCGCAGCATGGCGGCAGCCGGAGTTATGGCGGAAAATACAGTGCGTAGCCTAGCGCACGGAAAGATTTCGGTTGATATAACGCAGAACAGCTCATTTCCCGCCGGCATAACGCCCGTAAACTCACCACTCGTCACACTCGCTCTATCGGTTACGAGCGCGCTCGGTCGACAGCCGGAACTTGGGGCGAGAAGCAGTGACGCGAATATCGCCATGCACTACAGCATTCCGGCGATCATGATCGGTGCCGGGCGCTCCGAAGGAGCTCACACGTTAAACGACACTATCAACGTAGATAAAGCTGCCGCGCTACCCGGACAACAACGCCTCGCCGCGATCACGCTCGGATTCGTCGGTATCAAGAAGTAAGGCAAGCCACCAATGTTCTTGGTGGTTTTATAGTATGCCTAGTGAGTCGTAGAGCGGTCTTTTATGGTTGACTTACGCAAAAAAAACTGCTACAATATGAACTTCATTCCTTAGCCCTGTTTTGGGTTATATTTCTTTATTTATTTATGCCTAATCCCCCACCATCCGGAACGGCACCAGCGAGCGTTTTCGGCCTGTTGAAGCCGTACCGCCGGTTCATTGCAGCACTCATTACACTCGCGATCGGCGCGAACGCGCTTAACCTGCTTTTGCCTAAAATCATCGGCCGCGGTATCGACAGTTTTACGGCCGGCCGTTTTTCGTTCGGCACGACAGCGCTCGAGTTCGGCGGCGCGGCGCTGGCGGTTTTTACCCTGACCGTCGCCCAAAGCCTCATTCAAGTATTCACGTCGGAGCGCGTGGCGCGCGATCTGCGTACACAGGTGGCTGGTAAACTCTCCGAGCAGAGTTTTTCGTATATCCAAACCACGACGCCGGCAAAACTTTTAACCAATCTTACATCGGATGCGGACCTCATCAAAAATTTCGTGTCGATGGGTATCGTGTCGATCATTTCATCGCTCGTCGTGATTCTGGGTGCGGCAATTTTGCTTCTTACGATCAACTGGAAACTGGCACTGATCGTGCTTACCATCATTCCGCTCATTGGCGGAACGTTCATGTTCGTGTTCAGCAAAGTGAAAGTTCTCTTTATCAAAGGCCGCAGTGTCATCGATCGGCTCAATAAAGTCATCAACGAAAGCATTTTGGGCGCCATGCTCATCCGCGTGCTTAACTCACAAGAGCGCGAATTCGCTAAATTCCGTGAGGCCAACGCCGAGGCGCGCTCGGTCGGGTTCTCGATCTTGCGCCTCTTTACCGGTCTTATTCCGATGATCACACTCATCGCCAACCTGGCCGCGCTCGCGATTATCGTTGTCGGGGGCCGGTTCGTGATTAACGCAGCGATGACGCTCGGCGATTTTGCGCAGTTCATGAGTTACCTCATGATGCTCATTTTTCCGATCATCATGCTTGGGTTCGTGAGCAATCTCATTGCCCAAGCGAGCGCAGCCTATGAACGTATTAAGGCGGTGTTGAATTCGGTAGCGGATAAAACGAAAGGCACGCGCACCGAGAAGCTCAAAGGCGAAATCAAACTCGAAGACGTGACGCTCACGATGGGCGAAAAAAATATCGTTAACCATGTTTCGTTCACAGCCAAAGCGGGAACAAAAACCGCGATCATCGGTCCGACCGCGGCTGGAAAAACACAACTCCTCCATCTCCTCATCGGGCTTATGCCACCGAGCGGCGGGAAACTTCTCTATGATAATCACCCTCTCGCGGAATATGACAAAGACGCGTTGCATCGCCAGATCGGCTTCGTGTTCCAGGACAGCGTATTGTTTAACCTGACGCTCCGCGAGAATATCGCGTTTACGACGGACGTGAAAGACGAGGACTTAGCCAAAGCCATCGCTACGGCGGAACTCACGGATTTCGTTGCGAGTTTGCCCGCGAAGCTCGATACGGTCGTTTCGGAGCGCGGCACGAGTCTTTCGGGCGGACAGAAACAGCGCATCATGCTCGCTCGCGCGCTCGCGCTTAATCCGAAAATTCTCCTTCTTGATGATTTCACCGCGCGCGTCGATCGCCAGACCGAAGAGCGGATCCTCAAAAATATTACAGATAACTACCCGGACCTGACGCTCGTTTCGGTGACGCAGAAAGTGGCGTCGGTGACGGATTACAACACCATCGTTTTACTCATGGACGGCGAAGTGATCGCCCAAGGCACGCACCAGGAACTCATGGCCGCATCTCCCGAGTACGTGCAGCTCTACACTTCGCAAGAAAGCACCCACCACTATGAAGTACACTCTTAATACCGCCGAAAAAAACGCTCCAGCAGACCAAAAATCCGCGGCTATCAAAAAATTCCTGCCCTTCCTCAAGCCGGAGCGGAAATTTCTAGCCCTTGCGTTTTTGGCAACGATTGCGAGTGCCGGGCTCAACCTGGCTTCGCCCGCGATCATGGGTCGCACCATCGACCGCTCCATCGCCGGGCGTGATTTCCATGGCGTGCTCGTCGCGGCCGGGATTCTGCTTATCGTGTATATACTTTCCCTCATCGCCGGATATTTGCAGACGCGCATCATGGGCGGGGTGGGCCAGCGTACGCTCTATAATTTGCGCAACACCGTCTTCGATAAACTGCAGGAATTGCCAGTCGCATTCTTCAACCAGAACAAAGCCGGTGACCTCATCTCGCGCATCAACAACGACACGGAAAATTTGAATCAATTCTTCTCGCAGGCGCTCGTGCAGTTCGCGAGCAATATCGTGCTCATCATCGGCGCGGCGATTTTCGTGATTTCGCTCAATCCTCGCCTCGGTGCGGCAGCACTCGCTCCAGCCGTACTCCTCCTTATTTTCAGCGCACTCGTCGCTCCGTATGTCCGCAAAAAGAATGCAGCGAGCCTCGCAAGCGTCGGACTTCTCAGCGCCGAGGTGCAGGAAAGTCTCGAAAACTTCAAAGTCATCGTCGCTTTCAACCGCCGCGATTACTTCCGCGAAAAATTCGCTAAAGCCAATAATACTAATTACGAAAAAGCCACCCGCGCCGGCATCGTTAATACAGCGCTTTTGACGCCCGTGTACGGACTCATCTCGAGCGCGGCGCAGCTCGTCGTTTTAACCTACGGCATTTTCCTCATCATGAGCGGCTACGCGACGATCGGCATCCTCATCAGTTTCATCGGCTACGTGTCACGGTTTTACGATCCGCTCCGCCATCTCGCCATGCTTTACGCGCAGTTCCAGGTAGCGCTCGGCAGCTGGCAGCGCATCGCGGATATCCTTGAGATGAAAAACGACATGGAAAAACTCCTTGGCGAAGACGCCGGAAAAACCAAAGCCCCGGTACTCGAATTCAAGAATGTCGGATTCGGCTATGAGAACGGCAAACAGGTCTTGAACGACATCAACTTCGCGCTTGAGGCAGGAAAAACGTATGCACTCGTTGGTCCGACCGGCGGCGGCAAAACCACGACCGCGTCCATCATGGCCCGGCTTTACGACCCGACGAGCGGAACCGTCTTTTTGCACGGCCGAGATATCCGCACGGTGGATGATACGGAGCGCTCACGGGCGATCGGATTCATATTGCAAGACGCATTTCTCTTTACCGGCACAGTGCGCGAGAATATCGTCTACGGTAACGCGGCATACGAAACCATGACGAGTGAAGAACTTGCCAAGGTTATTGAAGAAGCCGGATTGACCGAACTTATGAAGCGTTTCAACGACGGTCTTGAAACGAAGGTGGAAAACGGCGGCGCGACTTTGAGCCTCGGCCAGCGCCAGCTCATCGCGTTCATCCGGGCAGTGCTGCGCAAGCCGGATATTCTCATTCTTGATGAAGCGACCGCAAACATCGATACGGTGACCGAAGAACTCCTGCAGACCATTCTCGAAAAACTCCCGAAAATGACGACGCGCGTGGTTATCGCGCATCGCCTCAATACGATTGAAAGCGCGGACGAAATCTTCTTCGTCAACGCCGGGGTGATCACGCCGGCCGGTTCGTTCGAGCATGCGGTCGAGATGCTGATGAAAGGAAAAAAGACCAGCTAATAAATCCGATTATAAATGTAAGACCCCGGCGCGATGAGCCGGGGTTTTGGTTAGGGATTTTTACGAGTTAGCTCGAGAGGAAGGTTTTTTCGGGCGGCTTCGAAGCGAATCAGGAAGTCCGCACGTACCGTGGATCCAGGGGACCCCCGCAGAACTTCTCTGACGCGCTCGAGCGAATAATATATCGATTCCCTCTTACGGAGCGAAAAGTAATAACGAAGCTGATTTTCCGACCACCTGAACTCCACAGCAAGAAGGTATACAGCGACCGTCCGCGACCAGGACGACCACCTCATCAGCTTGCGCCCCTCATAAGCCCACTGCGCCTCTACTACCCTCTTGACTGCCAGGTACTGCGCGATTAGCTCTTTGTCTTTACTGAAAGCTAGGTTAGCCGGGATGGGCTCAGGGCGAGGTTTGATTTCCCCTGCTTCCGAAAGAAGCCGGAGGGCTTCCTTGAGGCGCGCGTAGACCATATGTGCGCTGAGCTTGAGAGTTGTGGCAAGCTTGGTACCGGTCAAAAAGCCAGGCGGCCTGTCTTTGGCAAAGCCGTATCGGAGCTCAAGGGCGCGGTAATACTCCGGTCGTGCTTCCGCCAACTTCGCAAGCCGTCCGGATTTTTTGGCCTTAAGGAGAAGCTCAAGAGTCGGAAGCAAACTCTTAAGATGCAGCCTTGGCCACGAGATCCCAGAGAGCAGCATAGGAGAACAGCCCCGCAAAGCAGCCAGCACTTGGCGCGGACGGGCATCGATTTTACCGTCATACCGCTTTGCCAGATCTTTGGCGAATTTTTGCGCACACCAGTTGACCGAAAGACCAGGTTTGAGATAACGAAGCAGGCCTTCGATTCTCCAGGTCAAACTAGACATGACGCTGATCCCATACTCTTGTTTAAGCTCTTCACTAGAGCACCGCCGTTCGCCATGGACGCCGAGATAACAGCGGATTATCCTGATCCAGCGGCAACCTTTTTTGGCAAGATGATTAAGCTTTTTTATCTCATCCGCACTGAGATCTTCGAGTATCTTTCGTTTTTGATCTAACGTTTTGCGGCGCAGGCGGATGATCGGCGGCTTACGGGTCTTGCCCGATTCGACCAGGCGCACTTTGGTCCGATGCAGCGCAGCGCTAACAGTAGGCAGAAGCTCTTCACCACCCGAAGAAAGCTCGAGTTTACGCAGATTGGGCGCGCGCTCCAGGATTGCACTAACGAGCTCCAACGTCAGCGGGAGCGAACAGAAGACGTACTCGGTTCGGAAATTGAGCTGTCCAACATCCTCTTTCTTGGTGACGATTTTTCTGACCGACACGGTTTTCCTCCTCAGGCTTCGGAAATATTAAAGAACTGACGTGATCTAAACCGCCAAGGTATAGCATGAGCCGGAAAAAGTCAACTATTTTTCAAGGCCACAATCCCTGTTCTTTAAGGCTCAAAAAATTTTCGCTTGTGACGATGATATGATCTAATACTTCGATGCCGAGCACCTGACCTGCGATGACAAGACGTTTCGTCACTTCAAGATCACTTTCGGATGGCACGGTATCCCCGCTTGGATGATTATGCGCCACAATAATTTGCGATGCGGTGTGCAAAATCGCTGGCTCGAACACTTCGCGTGGATGCACTAGGCTCGTTTCAAGGAGCCCGACGGAAATAGTCTCGCGCTTAATCTGCTGTAGACGCGGATCAAGGTAAAAAATAATGAAATGTTCTTTTTTAAGCACCGCAATATCTTTGAGTTCGCGCGCCACATCCGCGGGTGACATAAGAAGCGCGGCTTTTTTATCTTTTAGGAGACGTTTGCCGAGCTCAAAGCAAGCGGTGATCTCGCATGCCTTGGCTTCGCCGAGACCGAAAACTTTAGATAAATCTTCGACTGTCGCATCGACCAAGCCTTTGGCACTGAAACTGCGCAAAATCGATTCTGCAAGTTCGACGACGTTGAGATTCTTGGTGCCGGTACGCAAAAGGAGCGCCAGAAGTTCGCTGTTGGAAAGTTTATCCGGACCGTACTTGAGCATTTTTTCGCGCGGGCGGTCGACAGCGGGGAGATCTTTAAGCTTCATATGAACTATTTTTTCTCTGGCTTATTGAAACGCAAATACGCTAGTATCGGCAACCCGAAAATAAAGATTTCTGTTACCAATAAATCATATCCACTCTTTATCAACCAATCAGTGGTTGGATGGCTGGAAAAAAATTGTATACGCACAAATTCAGCAGAACCGGTGGAAGTGGCGGAAGGCGGAGTAGCACACCACACTCCTTGAACCGGACGAAGCGCATCGGTGAGCGGATATTTCGGCCGATAGTCGACCCTATACGCCAGGCCGTCAAATATCTTTCCTTGAGCTTCGCACACCTGCCTCGCGCGCGGCTCGAAAAAAATTTTATGCAGAGAGTAGGTAGCCACAAACGCGCATAACAAACCTACGATAAAGCACCCGAATAAGATGCGATTATCACGGTCTTTAAAATAACCCAGCATAAGAAAACGATCACTTCATCTCTTTGATGACTAGCTCGACAGACTCGAGATATTGTTTTAGATCCTGCGCAATCTTACTCCCCTCTTTATATTTCTTAATTCCCTCTTCAAGGTCGATACCGTCCTGTTCGAACCATTCGACGATCTTCTGGAGTTCGGCGTAGGATTTTTTGAAATTAAGCTCCTTTATTTTAGGCATATTTTTGACAGATAATGGAGAAAAGTATACAGTGGCCCCATCGAAATCAGGAGGTAAAGATGTATAGAACAGCCACACTTCCGGTTCTTTCGCTGCTCTACTGCAGCTCGCCGGCCAAACCATCACCGCACCCAGACGCCAAGATCTATCGGGAATTTTCGCAGGCAATCGCGGATGCCGAGAAAAAGTACGGCGTCATGGGCGAAGTGCTCATGGCGAACGTGTGGGTGGTTCAGGGAAAACCGTCGCACCCCGTTCGCATTGCTCATGACAGCCTCTTCGTTCGCCGCGGCATGCGCTTTGGCCTGTTCGGTTTGAATTACGATGAGATCATGGTGTGTGGGAGGTTCGAAATTGAAGAGTTCAGCGTGCGTGGACAAGTGCTGTGCGCAGCTCGATTGATCCGCGACCGCGCTGGATTCTCCCCTTCTACCTGGGCGGCGCTCCGCCTCTATAGCCGTAAGCTCCCACCCGAAGCAGTGCGTGCCTGGGGCGCGCAGCTCGCGGATTTGCGGCTGACGTGTCCGGAGTATCAACACAAAAGATACAACTGCCCGAACGCGCCGTTTCTACCCGGCTTTGTCGACGCGCCATTTCCTTCTCCCTCACGCTAACACCGATCGCCTCGCGAGGCAAGGTGTTTTTTTGTTAGTTTTTTCAAAATCCAGTATTGACAGCCCCGTTCACGCTCCGTATACTCGGGGAGTTATCCGCAAGGAGGGATAAATGTTCAAAAACATACAAAAAGGACTGAGCATTCTCATCATCATTACCAGCCTTAGCAACTGTACGACGCCCGGGCACGTCGTGCCAACAGCTTCGTCGCCAGCCAAAAACGATCCAATGCCCTTTTGCCAAGGCGACGGGCAAGAGATTCTCGCTCGTCCGAGCAGCACTGCTTATTTTCTCGCACTTATCGGCTGCTTCATGCGCGAGCTCGAATGTCGCGCCGCTGAGACGTGCCCCACCCGTTTCGACCAACATCCAAAGGCCAAGTTAATCAGCGAAAAATGTCACGAATCAGACCCGGCGGTAAAAGACCATATCGGCATACTTACCCACGACGAACGCACCTTCGCCACTGAGTGTCTAGGCCTGCCCCTGCCGTAACTCGTACACACCGGCAACCATCCGCACACCGAATATGTAGCATCACCGGCGGGCGGTTTTTTTATTTTCAACAGTTTCGGTGCGCGCAGTGTACGAGCCGTCGTATGTACGCACACGAATTACGTCACCGGGTTTAATTGCAGCCGCAGAACGGATTAGCGCACCCTCATCGGTAAAAGCCAGACTATATCCTTGCCGCAAAAGACGCTCTGGATTGGCTTGAGCCATAAGCCGTTCGGCATAAGCGACGCGTTCTTGGTAGCGTTCATATAGAGACCGCAGGCGCTCAAATGTACTCTCGAAGCGCGCCACGAGACGCGCACAAGGATCAACCAAAACGAACGCAGCCGTAGAAAGCGCGTACTCAGCAGCACGAATACGCTCCCGCTGCAGAGCGACTCCTTGTTTGAGCGCGCTTATGATAAATTCATACTGATATTCAAGTTCACCGAGCACATCGCGATAGTCAGGCACGATACGCTCGGCCGCATTAGAGGGCGTCGAGCAACGAACGTCGGCCACATAGTCGGCAAGTGTGTCATCCCGCTCATGCCCGATGCCCGTAACAACCGGGATGCGGCTCGCGTAGATGGCACGCACCACCGCCTCGTCGTTGAACGCCGCCAGATCTTCGAGCGAACCGCCACCACGGATAAGAACGAGCGCATCGAGATGATCGGGGTATTTACTGAAATCATCGAATGCAGCGAGAATATCCCCTACAGCTTCAGCGCCCTGCACGTTCACATGGCGCATAACCAGCTCTACAGCACCCCAACGATTAGCCAGAATACGGCGGAAGTCGCCCCACGCCGCGCTATCGCGCGAAGCGATCACACCAATCCGTTCGGGAAGATCAGGCAGCGCACGCTTGCGTTCTAAAGCAAACAACCCTTCTTTTTCTAATTTTTCTTTAAGAAGAAGGAAGGCTTTTTTAAGCGAGCCTTCCCCAACTAACTCGGCGCGCTGCACCGTAAAACTGAATTTGCCGGTTTTCTCGTAGATTTTAGGATAGCCGAACACGCGAACTTTCATGCCGTCCGCGATGGGTTGGTGCAGCATGAAGACCGTAGAAAAACAGCCTAGCACCCCAGTTTCATCCTTCAAATCAAAAAAGACCCACTTGTTTTGGGAAACTTTATACTGTGACACTTCACCCTCAATGGCGTATTCACCCAGGATAAGGTCGTTGATCTGCGAGAGGAAAGAGGTAACCGAGAGTGCCGCGAGCATAATGAAAAGTAATGTGCGAGACAAACTTGCGCCGATATCATCGCGTATTTTTATCTGCAACAACTTCTACCTAACCAACACACCAAATAACGCATCAATCACCGGCCGGATGATATCGAACAAGAAGAACACAAAAACGAAGAGTAAAATCATGCCGTAACGTTCGAGAGTGTCGCGAATAGCGTTTGCCGAATCGGGCAAAAGGGCAAAAAGTACCTTGGAACCATCGAGCGGCGGAATGGGCACCAAGTTGAACACCATAAGAAGGATATTAGCGTACACAATCACCTCTAGAAACGGTCGCATGGCGAGTACCGGGAAAAGCCGGATGATAGCCGCTGCAGCGACTGCTAAAAGCAGGTTGGCGAGCGGACCAGCTACACCCACAATAGCCGGGCCCCATTTCTGGTCGCGCAGATTGTAGGGGTTAAAGGGTACGGGTTTAGCATAAGCGAACATGAACCGGCCGCCGCTACTGATAAACAAAACTAACGGTAGAAGAATGGTGCCGATCCAGTCGATATGCGCCCGCGGATCGATGGTGAGACGCCCGGCGTAGCGCGCCGTCGGATCCCCCAGCCGGTCCCCCATCCAGGCATGGGCGTATTCGTGGATAATACTCGACGGAATGATGATGATAAAGTAAAAAAGGAGGCCGATAAGGTCCATATTGACAGAAAAAACGATTTCGCGTATAGTCTGTTTATCTTAACAACTATCTTCTAACTAAGCAACGTTATGAGCCGCATGTGCATGCTCTGCGGGAAACAGGCTGTCCGCGCCAATTCGGTGAGCCACTCCAACCGCAAAACCCCCCGCCAGCAGAAGCCCAATCTGCAGTTTTTGACCATCGCCAACACGCGCGTCAAAGTCTGCTCTGGCTGCCGCCGTACTATCGCCCGCCAGACGGTCTAACTGTTTCAGCGAATATAAGCTAAAAAGCGCCTTACCTGGCGTTTTTTGGTTTATGTCTAACAAACGAGCCCTTTAAACCGCTTAAATAAGCATAGTGCATTATTATTTGACTTATCCCGAGATATTCTTGACAATATTGTATAACTATGTTTAACTTGTCATTGTTCGCTTGCTCTCTGCACAACACCCACAACGTTCGACGACTTTGACCTCGGAGGAAGCACCCATGTCGACCCTGAAGAACACTGGCCTCGCCGCCTTCTCGCTGTTCACCCTGCTGACCGGCTGCGGCGCTCCGGACCTGAACCCCGGCTCGACGCCCGGGGGCCCCATCGGTCCCATCGCGAGCACGGACCCGCTGCGCGAGGCCGACATCCCCGGCCCCTATACGATCGATGTCTCGACGGCGACCGACACCTGCCGCGGCCTGAACGAGGCCGTGTCGATCCTCAACAAGTCGGGCCTCTGGGGCACCTTCCAGGAGCCCAAGCTCGCCTGCACGTTCCCGCTCGACACGCGGCTCCCGCAGCGCGAGTTCTGGCTGTCCATCAGCCAGCTCGACGAGACCCGGCGCAGCACGACCCTCGGCTGCGAGTTCATGGGCAGCGAGATCCTGTTCCGCAACACGTTCGCGGTCCGCATGATCAAGAGCAGCAAGGACGGGGACCGGACGTTCAGCCTGAACTTCCAGTACCTCGAGATGTTCACCGGCATTTCCGTCTCGAAGATCGGAAGCAACGAGGACATCATCTCCGTGCTCGAGGCGTCCCAGGCGACCCGGCCGCCGGTCAACCCGCAGAACTTCATGTTCTGCCGGCTCGATCTGACGCCCGCCCTCAGCAAGCTGTAGTCGCCACCTGGCCTGCAGCGGCTGAGAGGCTTCGCACTGTGCATTCCCACCCCCGTCCCTGACGGGGGTTTATATTTATAATTGAAAAACACCTCGAAGGGACGAGATGTTTTTCAGCGCAGTAGTTATAAGCACGGCATGTGTCCCGTGAAGGTAGGTGGTGAGCCGCACAGCACGCCCACGGGCGGGCTAAATATAGGCAAACCTAGGGGACAACATAGAACACTTTTGCACGCACCCATAACTGACTGACAAAATAACTATACCACAACCTCAAAATCCCTTCTAGCGGACCATACAACAAGACCTCGGCAGAACCGAGGTCTTGTTGTTAGTATGCAGTTTTCTACTCCCTACGAGCTACGCCCTACTACCTGGATTATTAATCAACAAACCGCTGATAGCTGAAAACGACATCGCGGCCGCCGAACCAGTGTTTGATTTCATGCTGCGCTTCTTCGGCGGTTTCGGAGGCATGGATAAGGTTCATGACCGCGCGCTTTTCGGTGTTGGCAACGGCCGGGGAATCGGCTGAGTAATCACCGCGGATTGTACCCATCTCGGCCTGATACGGCATAGTCGGACCGACGATCTTGCGCACCATATCAACAGCATGAACACCCTCTACGACCATACGGACAAGCGGCGCGGACACCATGTAATCAACAAGCCACTGGCGGACCATTTTGCCGATTTCTAAATCATCTTTAGTACCGAGCGCCTGAATGGGGTCGATGTTGTATTTTTCGTAGGTGCCGAGCGTTTTTCCGCCCACGCGCTTGATCCAGGCTTCATCTTTCGGATAATGATTGTCGATTTGTTCTTTGGTCGGCTGGAACATTTCAAGCGCTACGATTTTAAGATCGCGCTGCTCGAAGCGGCGGATGATTTCACCGATCAAACCTTTTTTGACACCATCTGGTTTGATCATGACGTATGTCTGTTCTTTCTTGAAGTTCATAGTATTAACGCTGAGTAAATAAGTTGGGCTTAAGTATAACGTTTTTGAGAAGCGCTGTCAATAAAAAACGGCGAAACGAAAGGTAACGTGGCGTGTCGCTCGGTTGAATTCCACCAAAAGTCCAGCCAAAATAAAGCTTCCTTCGGCAATCCCCCGCTTAAAACAATAACTTTTGACGGTCTTTTCAAGCTTATGTTTTTTAGCGGGCGTAATAGACGAATACGTAGCCATGTCCCCGCTTTGGCGGGTTTTAACTTCTACGAAATACCAATCCTCATCGCGGCGCGCAATGATGTCGATTTCTCCTGTAGTGGCAAAGAAATTACGCTCAACCACGGTAAAGCCTTGGCGAGCCAAAAAAGCGGCAGCTTGGTCTTCGCCCCAGGCGCCCACTTTTTTACGCACGGTCGACATGCGAGACGTTAGACGAACAAAACCTAGCGGCGCAGGTATTTCTCGCGGCGTTCGCGCAACGCTTGTTCGGAGCGGATTTCCGGTACACGCAAGGTGAAGTAGCGGTACCATTCATAAGCACGCCACGCCGTAAGACCAAGGATGACGAGTGCCCAGAGCCGCCATGAGAAAAACGGAATTTGATGCTGGCGCGCAAAAGTGACCAGAAGAAGCGTTACCCCAAACCAGGCGCTGATGCGCATCGCTCGCAACATAAGGCGTTTAACCACGGAATCTACCGAAGAGCGGCGACTCAAGACAAACAACACCACCGAGAGAATAAGAGCGAGCAGTGGTATGCCATACCACACGATACGCGCCACACCAAGTGCCGCATCCGGAGTTGAAAACCAGTAAGAAAGGGAAAACAGATTGCCAATGCTATACATACAACAAATACATTAAGTTTTTCTGAGCAGAACACCGTAATGGAAATCACTGAACGTCATTTCATCAAGCAGTTCAAAACCGCTGCGCTCTGATTTTACGCGCAGTGCCTCGCGCGGCAAAAGACGGGCCGGAAAATTGGCGTTTGGGCCGATCTGGCGGGCGTAATCTACAATCAGCACCATGCCGCGCGGCTTGAGGAGGCGAGCCGTTTCTTCGAGCACGCGGTCATGCGCGGTAAGAGCACTCATAACATTGTGCAGCAAACAGCGGTCCAGCGAATTTTCGGGAATAGCTGTTTTGCCCACGGTTTCGATATCCGACCAAACGGTTTTGATATTGCTATGACCATGCGCACGGACAAGGCCGCTCAGGTGTTCGAGCACCTCAGGGACGACGTCGACCGCATACACGGTTCCTTCGTGCCCAACTTCGCGCGCAAGGGCAAACGTAAGCTGCCCAGAGCGTCCACAGCCCAAATCCGCGACATGCATGCCGCTCTCGACACCTGCTTTGAGCAGCACGTCTTCGGGACGTGCCAAAACATTAGAAGCAAGGAGCATAAAAAATTACCGGATAAGGACTTTCCCGACAGTACCCATGAGAAAGCCGCCGAAAAGCCCGGTGATAAGAAGAAAACCGATGATGATAACAGCGATGCCAATGAGCTTATACATGAGGCGACTCCCACCATTGAAGCCTAAATGTTCTTCGGCCCAAGCAATACTACCGAAATTCTCGAGAAACCATTCGCTTTTAATGACCAAAAGGGTTCCGAGCCCAGACAAAAGAAGGCCCACGAGGATTTTAAGCATAACGAAAAGGCGAAAAAACAGAGTGATTTGAGTAGAGTACTAAATTCTAGGGGTGGGCGTCAACGGGGAAGGCGAAATATTTCAACTCAATTTTTTAAAATAAACACCAACAACATCTCTGCTGTTGGTGTTTATTCTACTTCTTCTCCCCTTTCCACTCTGTCGTATACCCCGGATTCTCGCTCGGGCGAAGCTTGTTCGGATATTCGATATCCGTCTTTACATCGTGCGAGAGCTTCTTGAAGAACTTAAATACGTCGTAGGGATTCGCGATGTTGGCAAGCGTGTGTGGTGTGGCGGTAAAATTACCGCGCCGATCGTGTTCGCCGACACCTTGGGCGAAGAACGCGATACTGCCGGACCCGCCGCCGATGGTTTTGTCCCAAAACCCGACCTGCACCTCTGTACTCGCAATCTGATCAAAATCAACATAGCTGAAATCACGGCCGATAATACCGCTTTGGATGATGATGCGCTTACCGGTGATGGCGTAGTAGAGATTTTTATAGCCGAGAATTTTGAGGAGTGGAATGCCGAACAGCAAGAAGAGACCGATGAGTACGAACGGCAGCAAGAAAAGATTAACTGAGGCCGTCACCATACCTTCGCCCGCGACGTTCAAGAACAATCCAGCCGATAAGAACGGCGACAAAAACAAAAACCACACGATGCCAAAGAGAAATGAAGGGAGCGAACCGGTGAGTACGTAGGGCCATAATGCCGGTTTTCCTTCCCAGAGAACCTGTTCGTTAGGGTCGAGGATGCGGTCGATTTCGCGCATAGAGAAAAAATTAAAGTCTCTTAAACGCATACATCGGTTGTCTTGAAAGATCAACCGATGTATGGATATGTGCCCAGGAGAGGATTCGAACCTCCATTCCCTTACGAGAGCTACCACCTCAAGGTAGTGCGTCTACCAATTTCGCCACCTGGGCATGTTGAGTTGTATTGTCATTGCGAGCGGCAGCGAAGCAATCCCCTTGATTCCAGAGCTCTTTCTGACATCGAAGGGATTGCTTCGTCAGTCGTCTAACTCCTTCCTCGCAATGACACATTTTACAAAGGGCTGTTCTGCGCTTTTTAAAATTTTCTTTCCTTCCCGACGATCATGTCGATTTTGGGGGCGGCCATGCGAATGACGAGGCGCGTTTCTTTGGATGTGCGCCCGTCGGTTTCAACCGTGAACGGGTTATGGCCGATGACCTTCATTTCTTTGAACGGAAACATGCTGGCCTCCTCCTTGGTATACCCCCACCACCGCTTCTTTGTCAACGGTTCAAGATACGCTTCGAGGCGTCCATCCTGTGGATGAACCGCGTAGGGCAACGGAGCAAGGAGCTGGGCTGGCTGGAACGGCTTAATGTTGCAGACCACCACTTCGAGCAAATCGTGCGTTGTGATTTTGAACCGTTCGTCGTAGACCACCTGCACTTTGGCCGGCGGAATGCGGATCTGGCCGATGAAGTAGCGATTGTTGACCTGGCCCACGTCGAGCGGCGTACGGCGGCGGCGCGAGAGCACCATGCACGAGTCGGGTCCGACGGGAATACCGAGGATGGAAGCGATAGAGAGTTCCTTGCCAAGCGGCAAGTAGCCGAAGGTGCACGGTACGTCGGCGGCGTTGGCGAGGATCTGGCCGAACGTGGTGTCGTCACCTACGATGACGATGGTTTTGGCACCGCGGCGCAGTTCGTCCACGATCATGCCTTTAACGTCGGAGTAGTTCACGACACGCAGCACTTTACCAGAAAGACCCAAATCGGTCAAACGAACTTCAAGCGCCCGGAGTACGGCCGCGTTACTGCCCTGACGCACAAAATTGTCGTACAGGTAAACGTACATACTCCCCCGCGCGGGCGTCTTATTCGGCACCCATCATGCCGGACGTTTCTTCGACCGGAGCGGATTTTTTGGAACGGGTTGTGCGGGCAGGCTTGGGAGTTTCAAGACCTTCGACACCGGTCATACTGACCTTACCGTAGAGCACGGCGCCTGGTTCGACCGAGAGCGTTTCCACTTCCACATCGCCGATGATGCGACCCGTAGAGAGAAGTTCGAGCGAACCCATGATCTTCATGTTACCGCGCACCTCGCCCGAAATTTTGGCCGTGCCGGCTTGGACATTGGCGAAGATTTTGGCACCGGTTTCTACCAAGAGAAGTTTGGAGGTATATACCGTACCGGTCACCGAGCCTTTGACGATAATGTCGCCCTCGGAAGAAAAATCGCCTTCGACGTGCACCGAAGGACCGACGACCGTTTCGACGGTGTCGTCGTTCTCGACGCGTTCGTAGGCGGCTTCGTACTGTTCAGCCGGTGGCTGCGGGGCAGGTTTGGCTTTTTGGAAGATCATACAAGGGTGGAATGAAAAAATGAACATGGTTAGTATACCTAAAAAATGGGCTTTTGCCCATCGTGCTTAGTCTGTTGACAACTAAAAGTGTTCAGGCTACCGTGAGTGGCATATGCAGCATATCCATTTCATCGGCATCTGCGGCGTGGCCATGTCCGCGCTTGCGGTGTTGTTTAATAAAAAAGGCTGGAAGGTAACGGGTAGCGACGTGGGTTTTTATCCGCCGGTATCGACCTATTTGGAACAAGAAAACATCGCGTTTTATGCTGGGTGGCACCCGGAAAAGATGGGCAAGCCCGACATTGTGGTGGTGGGTAATGTGGCTGGATCGGAAAATGCAGAGCTCAAGGCGGCCGAAGAACAGGGGCTCCGTACCATGTCGTACCCTGAACTTGTTGCCGAATTTGTAGTAAAAAAAAACTCTATCGTGTGCGTAGGCACTTACGGTAAAAGCTCTTCGACGACGCTCGTTGCCTACCTTCTTAAATCTGCAGGCAAAAACCCAACGTACATGATCGGCGCTTTGCCGATCGATTTACCGGGAAGCGCCGAGGATCCGGTAAGCAGTACCTGGAGCGTACTCGAAGGCGACGAATATAAGACGAGCCGAACCGATCTGCGCGCTAAATTTTTCTCCTACCGCCCGACACATCTGCTTTTAACAGGCTTGGCCTGGGACCATGCTGATGTCTACCCGACCGAAGAAGCGTATCTGAACGCGTTCCGGAAACTGCTGCGCATGATTCCGGCCCACGGACTCATCGTAGCTTGCACGGATAATACTTTGGTAAAGCAGATCATCGACGAGGCTCTGCACGATGAGCGCTTCCAAAAGCCACGCATCATTACCTACGGAAAAAACGAACGTGCCGATGTTCGGCTTGTGGATGTTACCGAAACGACTGAGGGTGTGACAGCACGTGTTTTACAAAACGGCACGCCTTTCACGTTACATGCCCCGTTGGTCGGCGGTTACATGGCCGAAAATATCTGTGGGGCTTTTACACTCACGACGGCCATCGGCTGCAAACCAGACGAAGTAGCTACTGCTCTTGGTGGGTTCCACGGACTTAAACGCCGCCTGGAACTACGAGGTAGTACCGCCCGCGGCGCTCGCGTGTATGATGACATTGCGCATTCACCCGTGAAAGCGCGCTCAACACTCGAAACACTTCGCCGTTTGTTTCCTGAACACACGATTACTGCCGTGTTCGAACCTAATACCGGTAATCGCACGCCTGAGGCCGAACCGCAATACGCCCACGCTTTTACCGCCGCAAATCGTGTAGTACTCCCCCGTCTTACCAAACTCAAAAAAAATCCCAATGCTGTGGTGTGGGACACAACTGATCTCTTACGCGTCATCGGAGCCACACATCCGACCGTCCACATGATTGAAGACGACGAAAAACTGGTCGCATTTTTACGCCAGACAACTGACAAAGATATTATTGTCTTCATGGGCAGCCACGGCTTCCGCGGCATGATCGAGCAAACACTCGCACCCTAGATTCATTACTTTCCTTCGTCCATGATTTCGGCCGCCCAGACAGTACCGTCATTGCCGGTGAGTTTGAGGGTAATGCCGCACATGTGGCACTCCACGACCGTGCCGGTTTGGAGCTCGGTATAAGGGTTTAAATCAACGGTGTTCTTGCATTCTGGACAAATGAGGTTCATAGAGGTAAAGTATGGTGTTCATGTAAAGAATTTCTTTGATTAAAGCATATTTTAAGGAAAAACGCTAGACACGCACTTATCATTGCGAGCCGGCAGGCAGACTTGCGATGATGGGTATATAAAACATCCATCTCCTTCATCTATGAAAAGCCCCCAACTTCCCGCTCCTCGGCTTGCTGCCGCGCTCGGCCTCACAAGCGAAGTGTGGCTCAAACGCGAAGACCTGCACAAAAGCGGCTCTCACAAAGGCCGCTCGATTCCGCATATGATTAAGGAATACACCCGGGCCGGAAAACGCCGTTTCGTTATTTCTTCCTCGGGAAACGCAGCCCGCTCCGCGATGCAAGACGTGGCAAGTCACAATAAAAACCCCCAAGCCGAGCCGCTCGAGCTTGTTGTGCTCGTGGGAGAACATATCGATACCGGAAAATGGGATATCTTGAAAAAATGCGCTGAAACGACTTCGGGTATCACGCTTATACAGCATACTAACCCCCGCCAGGAGGCTCAGCGTTTGAGCCAAAAAGGTTACCAGCTTCTGCGTCAATCGACAGACGATACCGCACTGTTTGGGTACGGAGAGCTGGCTCTTGAGCTCCATCGCATTCCCGGACTTTCTGCAGTGTTTATTCCAACTTCGAGCGGCACACTAGCCGAAGGGATATATCAAGGTTTTATCCAGGAAAATACCTCCCCACTCCCAGAATTTCACATCGTGCAAACCGTGAGCTGCCACCCGCTTGCAACTGCTTGGTTTGCGAACAAAAAACAAAAACTTTCAGAACTGCCAGCCGAAATATCGCTCGCCAGCGCGATCACAGACAACATTGGTCAGCGCCAAAAACAGATCATCAACCTTCTCACCGCTACACGCGGCGCGGCCTGGATCATTACCAACGAACAAATACAAAAAGCCCAGCACCTGGTGCTGGAAAGTGAAGGGGTCGAGATTTCCGCGACTAGCGCTTTGAGCGTCGCTGCATTGCAAGCCGCCCTCGCGAGCGGATGGAAACCGCAGGGCGCCGTCGCTTGCCTTATTACCGGCCCCTAATTAGCGTTCGCTCGTGAGCATGATTTCACGCTTGCCGTCGAAGTTGACGTCCGCGGTTGCAATGCGCACATCAGAGGCAGAGCCGAAGATGCCGCGCGTTTCGTACTCGTCGCGCTTTTTGAGGGACGAATTGAAGATCCGGATGAGTGGACGGCCGGTTTCGGGCAAGGTAATGATCTCGTCGCGCCCATCCCCATCCACATCACCCGCCGCCACCTGCACGCCATCGGCGTATTTTTTGTCGTACGGGGTGAGGCGCGCTACAGCCTTGTAAAGAAACCGGTCGTAGATATAGATTTCATTAGCGCGGCCTTTGCCGGTGCCAACTAAGAGTTCTCCGTGTTTATCACCCACGACATTACCAAACGCCAGGGTAAAACCACCCTGGTATTTTGACCCGAGCGGGGTATCGGTTTTAATCTTTTGCCCAAGATGGTTGTAGACAACAAGCCCGCTGCCGACTTCTTGGGCTACCGCGATAGCGAGTGGGTCCGTGGCTACGAGCCGCCCGACTGCCAGCCGGATACCGTAACGGTAATACGCGCCAAAAGGAAAATCTTTAAAAACAACGTTACCCTGCGCATCGAGCACCTTAAGCTCCGGTCCTTCGACAATGACTTTTTCTTCGGTACCATCACCAGTCAGGTCACCAATGAAAAGGCGGGCACCAGAAGCGACCGCGCGGTCTTCGACAAATATGCCATTGCGAGCACGGAACCCTTTAGCGTCGAAGAAACGGGCAAATGATCCGTTGGTAAAAACAGAATTACGCACCACTTCGAATGTCTTGAGCACAACGAGCCCGTCCTGCGCTCCGATAGTGACTGCATCAACAATACGGCCGCTATTGACCGTGCGATCTTGCGTGCCGAAAAGCGTTTCAAAGTCGCCTTGGAGATCGACTTTTTTCTGTTCGTTAGATGGATTAACGAGCGCTACGCCATTTTGAAAATCACGCCGCCATACCGCGGTTTCTGCGTAGTCGAGCGGCGTTTTAACAACCGATTGGGCATTGCCGCGCGGTGCGCCGAGCGAGAAATTGTATTCGTCATACCACCACAGCTGCGTATGATCGTTAGTACCGTAATCGAACGAAAAATATCCGTCGTGCATCAGCGCGCTTGCCAGACCGAAACGCATTTCGCGGTAATCGTTCTGACGCCCGGTATTTTTGGTATTGCTATTGAAAATAAGCAGTCGTTTGCCAGGTGTAGACACGTAGTCGCGGGCGAGACCCATAGTGTAGCGCCAGCCGAATTCCGGAAAATTCTCAAAGAGCGCAGCCTGCAAGTCAGTACGGTAAACGGAACTGCCTGCACCCGTGTTGCCCGCAACAAGAAAACCAGACGGCACGACGCGCCGCGTCTCGGCAAAAAGCGAGCGGTAACCTTCGCGCCAGGCTTCATCGCCGTTTAAATCTGCCCGGCCATCGCGATTGTAGTCGGCCTGTCCTTTAGTGAACCATTCAACGTCTTGCCAAACGTTATCGTAAAAAACACCGTCCCACACGCCGGCAGTCGCGATTTCGCGTCCTACGAACTGGGCTAAATACGTGCTCCACCGGGTACCGCCGACGACCGGCGACGCAGCAGACATATTGAGCATGCTCGTACCCGGCCAAAAGGTGAGGCGGTTCTGGTTTGCGTCCGTGAGATACCATTCGGCAGCAATACCCTGCACGAGCTTGCGACGCATCGCGCTTGGGCTGGTAGCCGCATCATTAGCAATTTCTTGCGAGGTCACGTAAGCGAGCAAAATAATGGACGGATTAAGCTCACGCAATTTTTTAAGCTTTTCGGAATTGCGCGCCTGGTTTTCCATGTCGAGAATAACGATATCCCATTTGGCAAGTTCGGGCAGCTGATCATCGCGCAAATCCCACGCCAAAAAATAATTAGCAAGCCGCGGCGCGGTATGGCCTGGACGGAGCGGAGCCGCACGGGTAGCCAGCGGCGAAAAAAGTAAAAAAAGACTTGCGCAGGACGTAGCAAGAAGGAGAACGGTGTAAATTCGCTGGAAAAATCCTCGCATCATAACGGCCTAATCTACCCAAAAATACTCTTTTTGTCAATCATTCACCCCCGCCACGCGCTCATATACGCTTTCATGCAAGCGCGCAACCGCGGTAATAGAGCAACGCTGGCTGCGCACACGAGCTGCTTCGCCTTGCCCACACAGTGCATCCCAATGTTTGTGGTACCAAATTATTTTTTCTGCCAGCTGCGAGGTATTTTCTACCTCAAACAATGCGCCGGTAATGCCATCTTCGACGAGCTCGGTGAGCCCTCCGGTGCGGGCAGCGATAACCGCGCGTCCGGCTGCCATAGCTTCCATAACCACGATACCCAAACCTTCCCAACGCGAAGGAGCAATGAGGAGATGGTGTGAGGTGAAAAGTTCGGGGATGGCTAAGCTGGTGCGCACGAAGTTAATGCGGTCTTTGAGGCCGAGTTCTTGGGCAAGCGCAGCAAGAGGTTCGTACAACTCACCTTCACCCACGCAGGTAAGCTGCCAATTGCCCGGCACATGCGCCAAAGCTTTGAGTGCAATGTCATAACCTTTCTGCTCAGTGAGGCGGCCGATCATAAGAAGTTTAAAGAGCTCAGGCGCAGCTGCGGGAACCGGAGGAACACTCGCGAAACGTTCGGTGGAAATGCCGCACCGGACAGTGGTAATGGGGGCGGTGATACGGTAAAAATCCTTCATCCAAACATGGATTGCCTCAGAGGTGGCGAGGTACGCAACGCTCAGATGGCACAGTTTTCGTTTGAACCACCCTTTAAGAGCAGATTCAGGGCGCACGTTATGCTCGGTGGAAACGGTCGGAATACCGGCAAAGTACGCAGCGATGCGACCCCATGCATCTGCGCCAAAAAGATGGGTGTGTACAATGTCGGGCTTGAGTTTTTTAAGGAGATGGTAGAGCGGAATGATTTTGAGGGGACCGAAACCGCGGACGTCGTAGACGGCGGCATGCCGGCCGAGTTCGGGTGCGAGCGGACGGTCGGGATGAAAAAGAATGACACTCGAGCGAACGAGAGCCGGGTCGAGATGGTTAACAACATCAACGACATTGCGCTCCGCGCCGCCAAAACGCAGCGACGGAATGATCTGCACGACATGAATGGGCATACTACGGGGAATCAGACGAAGAGCTTAGTCGATCCAGATACCGCGCCGCGAGGGCAACGCCGATCGGCATCCACATGACACTCGTAAAATACGATGTATTGAACAATTGAAATGTAACCGCACCAACGACCATAACAAACATCGCCAAAGCGCGGGAATGAGGGGCGTCTCCATCATTCGTGCGGCGCGGATAGATGGTTATGAACAAAGCGATAAGTGCTAAGAAGAAAACCACTATACCGACAATCCCCTGTTCCAAAAGGACTTTTTGGATAAAACCATGCGATTCAAGAGCCTCCCCGAATTCAACTACGTATTCATGGGTATTTTCGAAAATGGGAATATACATCCCTGGCCCATGCCCGATAAGCGGCGAGCGCCAAAAATAAAAAGCGGCGATTTCGGTCGTGAGTATGCGGGCGAAATTGGAGCTCGAGACGATGGAGGAGCGCAAGAAAAAAATCATGTATAGCAAAAGCGCACTCCCCACCGCGACGAGCGGACCAATAAGGTATGTGCCGATTTTTTCCCACACTATTTTTACCGCCGAACGTAAAAGGAAGGCCGCAACAACGGCCTGCACCGCCAAACTTATCCAGCCGGCGCGCGATAGCGTAAGCAGTTCTGCTACTACCATAAGCACGGTACCAAGCGCCAAGAACGGCGCGGTTTCGCGGTTCTCTCGGTACGCTTCCCATGCTTTCCAGATACCGACGGGAATGAGCGCGACCAGCACTTCGGCGATAAGGTTGTGGTTATACCCAAGCGGGGCGAGCGAATTGATGCCATAGGGCGTAACGCGCCACCAGCCAGTCTGCGGCACGACGACAAGGGACGAAAGACCAAATAGAGCGATTCCGACACCAACCCCCCACCAGATCGACAGCACCCGCTCTAGAACCGTCTTGGAATTAATGAGTAGTGGCGGCAAGAGACCGTAGAGCACAAACGTGAATGCGATCGGCCGCACTAGATACTTAAACGATAAACCGCTATTTCCCTCGTAAGCACCCAAAGCTGAAACCGCGCTCACAAGAATAAACAATGCGTACAGCCCGATAAACCACCGCGGAGCGTGCAGGCTCTTCCACTGCAACGGTAAGGCACCCACTAACACCGAAAGAACGACGCCAGCACCAACCATCATGGCTATAAAATCGATGAGCGGCGCGTTGACAGACGAGAGATACGCAACATTGCGGGCAAAATCGTAGGCATTAAGGTAGATGAACCAATTGCTGAAAAAACAAAACAGGGCCATGAGATACACGCCCCAACGGATATTGAAAAGAAATACCCCTAAAAGAAGGCTACCAAGCAAAAAAATACCGCTATCAATGAACCATTCGCCGGGCAAGAAAAACGCCACAACGAGAGAGAGCGTGAGGAGAAGTCCGCCGTAGTAAACACGCTGCTGAGGAGTGATGGTGAGGACACGCCACGCCATACAGAGTAGAAGTGTTAAGCACGTTCATAGTATCAATAAATTACTGTTCGGACAATAAAAAAGACCCCTTCCGCTCAAAAGCGGTAAAGGGTCCGGTGTGCAGACTCCCCAGTCTGCACGGACTACGCGTCACGCACGGGGCCGGTGCTGCGGGTTGCTACTGGCAGCCGCCGAGGATGCCCTGGATGAACAGGTTCACGATCGTGCTGCCGCCGGTGTACGTGATCTCGGGCAGCGCGCCGAGCTGCTCGCCGTTGACCTCGACGGTCACGAGCTCGTTGTCGTGCGGGCTGCGGCCCGGGATGCCCGCGGTGAGACCGGACTTGAGGTCCACCTTGAGCTGGATGCCCTGGGGCACCAGGCCGGCCTCGATCTTCTTGCCGCCGACGGTGTCGGTGGTGGTGATGGCCGCGAGGCACGCCACGCTGGGCAGGGCGAAGATGGCCGGGGCCGCCTTGCTCGCCGCCTTCTTCTGGACGCCGGAGTCGCCGAGCGCGCTGACCGCCGTCGAGTAGTACATGACGGTGATGTCGACGGGCACGGCGCTGAGACGCGGGGTGACCTTGAGGTTGATCGCTCCCGGCGCGGCGACGGTCAGGTTGCGGGCGATGTTGTCGGGCGCGGGCTGCTGGGCATCCGGGTTGGGGTTGTTCGGCAGCGGCTGGGGGGCCGCTTCGGTGCCGCACGCGCCCACGAGGGCGAGGACGGCGGCGCCGAGGCCGAAGTTGAGGAACGAACGGAGGGAACGGTTCATGGGTCTTCTCCTGTGCACCTCGCTGTCGGGTGCGTTGACAGAAAATACGGTAGCAGAAGAAGGTCTTTTTGTCAAGTATTCTATGGATATCTTTGAGGTCGATTTTTTGAAGTTTTCTACAGTCAAACTTCATCTTTTATTTATCTTCCACAGCAGACCCTTTACAACGTTTTTTTATGGTGTAGGTTGTTTCCTAAGGGGGACGCGCTGCTGCATGTTCGGCAGTTTTTTTGTTGCCCTCAATTGGCTCGTTGACAACTCAACCCAAGGAGCTTGTTATGTCTACTACCTTGCCTCGTGCTACACTGCCTCCAGAATCTAGTCACCCTGCCACAACTCGTGGCGCTAAGGAGAATCCTATGAAAACTTCTTCTGCTCATCTGCGTACGTTTCTCATCACTCTTGGTCTTGGCACCCTTGCCCTCATGGGCATGCGGTGTAATGGGTTTACCCCGGGCGGCGAAGCGTATCCGAAAGCTACGACGAGTATTCCGAGGTATACGTACAAGACGGTGATAGGTAAAGTTACTTGGCCGTCTCCGAATTCGATTGACCAGCAAGCGCTTGCCGCCATTCCATCGGCGGAGCGAGAGAAACTCAAGCTCTCCGGCGTGCCGGTGTTGGTGCCGAGGGATCCGAAGTTCCTCAAGACAGGAATTATGATAAATCCTACGGAAACAGGCTACGCTTTTGGACCTGCTGACTGGGTAGAAGGGATAGATACGACAATAAACGGGGGTCGTATTGGCGATACGTCCGACGCCCCAATCTCAACTAACGCGTATGAACAAAGTTCTAACAGCGTCAAAGTTGGTGAGTTTAATGTCGTGTTTTATCAGAACGAAGCTGGTACATGGTACGGAACCTGGGGTGCTTACGGCGATATGGGCTATCTCATGAGTTTTAGATGTCGAGATCGCCAGGATTCCCGTTGCGCTAACGAGAGCCAGCTTAAAGAGCTTATAAGAAATCTCGTCTTCGTTGGTGGCAACTTTATCCCTTACGAAACCACCATCCTCGACCAGTAACCACAAGAAAGAGAGTGTGTCATGAAAAAGATCGCTGTGGCTCTGTCGGTAGGAACTGCCACTATCTTTGGCGCCTTCTTTGCCCTCAACAGGGTAGAAGCCCAAAGTGAAACCCAAAAACCTGTCTTTAGCTACTACCCACCTGGTAGCATTGAGCCTAAGAGTGGTGCTGGTGCTAAACCTGAGTTTCAGCTTAGCACCGGCTATGTCGATTATACCGTTCATGCTCCCGGTATTGGTTTCCCGCTTAAGCTACCTGCCTTCCCTAACTCTCAAGTATATCGTCCTGGGGGAGAATTCTATGCCTTAAAAGGCGACGGAAAATGGCAGTGCGACAAAAGCAACTACAGCTATCCGTGGCGGGACAACTATTGCGAGAAACGATCGTGGGATGTTGATGACTGCCAGGGCGGTCATGGGCACCAGGGACAAGACATCCGGCCTTCGACATGTGTCACTGATACGCACGAAGTGGTGGCGGTAGAGGATGGTGTCATATCTGAAATTCCTGCGCTGGGAGAGCTTTATGTCAAAAGTATCGACAATAAGCGTCTCTACGACTACTTCCATATGGAGTTCGTCCGTCACAAGGTAAAAGATAATGGCGGACTGCTTTTGGACGCTAAGGAAAACCCCATAGAAATACCTGGGACGAGGGTAAGTTTCAAGAAGAATGATCCTATAAAAAGAGGCCAGATACTTGGTTATGTTTCCACTTTTTCGGGTGGGAGTAGAGATGTCACTTCTCGTCATCTGCACCTCGCTCTTAGAAAGCACAGGTACGACAGCAGCGGAAAGATTCTGTACGGTGGCGCTTTCTTCTACCACTCCCCCTACATGTCCCTCGTCCGCGCCTATGAAGCAGCTCTGGGAACTGAAGGTGTAATGCTTTCCGCCCCGGTCATCTGCAAGGCCGGCACCGCTCGTTGCACCGATACGTCGATAGTTTCCTGCAACAGCGACGGAACATCGGAGAACTTGACTCCCTGCAAAACCACAGCGTGCAAGAACGACGTGATCTGCAAAACCGGTGTCGCCGATCCGCCGCCTGCCAAACCTCCTGATCTTTCTCTCCCGCCACCCAAAGACATGCCCACCCCACCACCCCCACCCGACCTCACCCCGAGTTGCCGACCTGAAGCCTGCATCTGCGGGTGCGGTGGTGCCACGTGCCGTGCACAATCCTGTACGCCCTACTCCACCTACTGTGCCGATTCATCGCGCCTTTTCCAGTGCGCCAACGACGGATGCTCCTTTACGTTCACGCCCTGTCCGTATGGTTGCAGTGGCAATGTCTGCAAAGACAGCTCCGGCATGGTGCCAGACATGTCCATGCCTGTCCGTGACATGGCTGGAGTGGATTTAGGTCGTCCGACCGAGATTTGCAATGGAATCGACGACGACAGCAACGGCATTATCGACGACAGGACGGAGTGCTGGACGTGGATCACCCGCTTCAAAGATCCCATCACCGGGGCACGCTGTTACGGCGTTGGTTCCACCCCTCCGTTTGCCTGCGCAGCGTATGACCGCGAGTTCACCTTGTTTGCGGTTCCCTCTGTCGCCTGGAGCGACGGTAGCAATGCTCTCTGGGTACAGTGCAGCCGCGGCATCGACCACGTCATTACCAAAAAAGACGGTGGTGAGCGAGTGGCACTCGAAGGGCTCGGGTGGAACTGTTTCCTGGAGTTGGGATATTTCTTCAACTCGGGGATGGGTCCTCGAACGCCTAAGCGCACACCGTATGCGAACACGTGTCCGCTGTACCGGCAGCGTTTTTCTACCTCTGGCTCACAGTCGCATCTTTTCACGCCCTTCTCAGAATCTGTCACCAGTGCGGTCTGCGAACCGCCGGCCCGGGCTGATGTGGTGGCTGTGAGCTCGTGTGGGTTGCCGGTGGGGTGTTAGGTTAGAGCTTTCCTTGATCTTGACCATCCTGTTGTGGGGTGGTTTTGTGTTATCCGATTTCCTAGCTTTTTTTGCAGTTGCACATTTGATTTTCTTCTTGTAGGATACGTCCGTTATGGCCTACGGAAATTCTGAACTCATCGATAAAGTCCCGCCCCAAAGCCTGGAAGCCGAAATGTCATTTCTCGGCTCGCTTTTGATTGACAAAGAAGCGCTCCTCAAAGCCGCGGATTTGGTGAAGCCGAACGATTTCTACAAAGACGCACACGCGACTATTTACGAAAGCATTTTAGAGCTCTACGACAAAAGCGAACCGATCGACCTTTTGACGCTTGCCAACCGCCTCACGGAACGCGGCGTGCTCGAAGCCGTGGGCGGGCGCAACTATTTGGCCGAGCTAACAAGCGCGGTTGCAACCGCCGCCAATGTAGTGCACTACGCTTCGATCATCCACCGCAAAGCCACCCGGCGCCGCTTACTTTCGGCTGCGCACGAAATCAGCCGCTTGTCCTACCAAGAAGATTCCGAAGATTTGGAAACGATTCTCGATGAAGCGCAACAACATCTCTTCGGTGTATCGCAAACGCACTTCAAACAGGCGTTCACCCCGGTGCACAGTGTGCTTTCGGGCGCGTTTGAGCGTATCGATGAACTACACCGCAACCAGGGCAAGATGCGCGGTATTCCAACCGGTTTCCGTGAACTCGATTACAAACTTTCGGGTTTGCAGAGATCCGATCTCATCATCATCGCCGCGCGTCCCAGTGTGGGTAAAACCACCTTCGTGATGGACATGGTGCGCCACATCGGCTCCCGTGAAAAAATCCCGGTCGGCGTGTTTTCACTCGAAATGAGCAAAGAACAACTCGTCGATCGTATGTTATCCTCGGAGTCGAACGTGGATTTGATGCGCATCAGAAATGGACGTCTTAATGACGGTCCGGATTCTGATGATTTCGCACGCATCGGTCATGCCATCGGAACGCTTTCGGAAGCACCCATTTTTATCGATGATTCTCCGAGCACAAACATTATGCAGATCCGCACCAAAGCACGCCGTCTGCAGAGCGAGCACGGGCTTGGACTCATCGTCATCGACTACTTGCAGCTCATGGAATCCCAAGGGGACATTGAAAACCGCGTGCAAGAAGTTGCCAAAATCACCCGCGGCCTGAAAGGCATCGCCCGTGAACTCAACGTTCCGGTCATCGCCCTTTCACAGCTCGCCCGCGCCGTGGAACAAGAAAAACCGGCCATCCCCAAACTCGCCCACCTGCGTGAATCCGGTTCGATCGAGCAGGACGCGGACATTGTCATCTTCCTCTACCGCAAAGCCGCGGACCGCAACTACCAACTCGACAGCATTCCACCCGATGAACGCCGTATCGCCGAAATCCACATTGCTAAACACCGTAACGGTCCGACCGGCGTAGTGAAACTTCTTTTCAACGACGCGTGCGTCTCGTTCCGCAACCTAGAAGCGAACATGAACATTCCGGATGCTGGCGGGGCGCCGCAGGGCGGACCAAAAGCGCTCAAACCCAAATCAGCGTTTACGAAGGCAACCTGAGAGAGACCTTAGACCTGAGACCCTAGACCTTAGGATACTTGTAATTCTAAGGTCTGAGGTCTAATATCTAATATCTTAAGGATATGTCCATGTTCAACAAACTCAAGCAATTCAAAGACCTTCGCGACCAGGCCAAAAAAATGCAGGAAATGCTCGGTGAAGAATCCGTAACCGTGAACGCGCTCGGCGGCGGCGTAGTGCTTACCATGGACGGTACGCTCCAGATTACCGGACTCGCCATCAACGACGAATACCTTAACCCGGCGATGAAAGAAAAACTCGAAAAGGGTATCAAAGAGGCTCACGCCGATGCCATGAAACAAATCCAAAAAAATATCACTCTTAAGATGCAGCAGAGCGGTGATTTGAACTTGTCGAATTTGCTCGGCAGCAAAGAAAGCTAGACACTCAAAAAACCTCGACTCGGAACGGAAAGGAGGCAGCAGATTTTTATTTTGGACACATCCAAGGACACACCACACCTGACTGCGCGAGTATGTACTCCCCTTCCATCGACAACCTAATCCGCGAGCTCAAAAAGCTTCCCTCGGTCGGCGAGCATACAGCTGAACGTTTTGTGTTCCATTGGCTTAGAAGCGGCAAAAAGGACGTGGGTACAATGCTACAGGCGCTCAAAGATTTGATGGAGAATGTGAAAAGCTGCGAAACATGCTGGACATTCAGCGACGCCTCGCCGTGCGGCATCTGCAATAATCCGAAGCGAGATAAAAGTACGTTGTGTGTAGTAGCGAACCCGCAAGATGTTGCCGCCCTCGAAGCGACGGGAAGTTTCGCGGGCGTGTACCACGTGCTGCGCGGCACACTCGAAGCGACCGAAGAAAATTCCGAGGAACGATTAAAAGTGAAAGAATTACTGAAGCGTCTGGCCGGCACGCCCACAGCGCAAGAAATCATTCTGGCACTCAACCCCAATTTACCTGGTGAAACGACGATGATGTATCTCACCGAACAGATCCGCGCTGCGCGGCCGGAGATAAAAATAACCCGCTTGGCACGCGGGCTTCCTATGGGGAGTGACATTCAGTACGCCGACGAAGTAACGCTTACGAGCGCCCTGCGCAACCGGTTGCAAAGCTAAAAATAGAATTATAGAATTGAAGAAGCGAACGGGATGACCGTTCGCTTTTGGTTTTTTTGAGATCGACTACTTGGCCGGAGCAACCGGAAGAACAAAGCAGTGGCGGATGGGTGCGGCCTCGGGGAGAGCGAGCGGTGCAGCACAGTCGCTGAGCTCTCGAAAGTAGGTGTGGTGGAAGAGTCCGCCAACACAAAATTTTGAGGCACACGTCCGTGCGTCTAAACGGAAACGGTAGTCGTGGACATCGAAAGATCCCTGGCATGCAGTCGCGGCTGCGCGGAGATTTTTTTCCTCTTGGAGAGAACACCGCGGAACAAAGACGGTACACACGACCACCCCAACGACGAGCAGGATCAGTCCGTACTTCGGCTTGAATTCGGGAATGTCTCCCGAATAAAAGCAAAATAAACCCGAAACTCCCACCAGCCCCACGAGCATTCCTACGGCAACACCAATCTTCATCTGCGTTTCGTATGCCATGGAATACCTCCTTTTTTGCGACTAGCGCTGGCACTCCAGGTTCATTGCCACCCGGGGCAAAGTAAGCGGCGGCGAGCAGGTCACCTGCCAGCCATCATTTTCCTCAACTACACGGCAGGTTTTTGCCGGGAGATGAAAACCAACCATGGTCGCCGTGATCTGCCCCTTACAGTAAAGCTGGACGGTCGTGGGTTTGGGCGGATCAATCTTCAGCTGGCCGGAAAAACCCCATGCAAAGGAACCGAATGCAGCAGCAAGACTCAGGACACAAAGAAAAGCCAAAGAGACCGCCTTGGGCATAGAGAGCTCAACCGAACTTCTCAGCCGGAGGTAGCAGGCCGTAGAAACACCTACAGACGCTACCACTCCAAGCAAGCCGAACAGCAAAGGATTGTTGCCAAACATCGTTTACCGCCTTTCTTTTCAACGATCAGGGTTCATGCCGGGCTGGAAACGTCTCCAACCCAAAGATTGAGCATGACAGATGACTTTACGGGAGATGGGTTAAAAGGTCAAGAATTCAAAAACGAACGGCATGACCGTTCGCTGAGAAGAAACGCTACTCAAGTTTCAAGGCTGTACGCAAGAATTCTGTACATGAGAGCTTGGGCAGGCCGCTCTTTTCTCGCGCATATCGCTCAGAAGCGTCGCAAGCACAATGCTGATAAGGAGGCAGTACAAACCGTAAAAAGCTTGCCGAACATCTTTGGAGCGTACAGCCCGCACCACGCCGTATACACCAGCCAAAAAACAGATTAGGGAAAGACCGTATAGCACGAACAGAACTACTTTCATCAGCACGACCACCATCCTTTCTATGGATTCTACTCAGAAGCGGGAGTACGCTTCATAATGCCTGTATCCTAGTGATTGGGACAAAAGATGTCAATCACATCATTCTTTACGCAGCGCATCGATCGGATTCAAACTGGCTGCTTTTTTGGCAGGATAAAGACCAAAAATAAACCCGATAAGTGCGGAAAAGCCCACAGCCAGTACAACGGACTGGAGCGGAATGCTATACACCCATGCAAGACCAAAATTGATGGCCAAGGCGTAGACAAGATAGGCGAGCAGCGCACCCACGACAACGCCGACTGCACCGCCGCCGAGCGTAATGAAAATGGCTTCGTACAAAAACTGCATGAGCACGTCGCGGCGACGGGCGCCGAGCGCTTTGCGCAGACCGATTTCAAACGTGCGCTCGGCCACCGAAACGTACATGATGTTCATAATGCCGACACCACCGACGACGAGCGATACAGCAACGAGCGCAACCAAAAGGAACGTAACGCCTTTAGCAATATCCCCTACCGCGGTTGCCGCTTGATCGACGGTCTGCACCTCAAAATCATCGCGCGCTGGATCGGTGATACTGTGATTTTCGCGCATGATTTCCTGCAGATCGAGAATCGTACTATCGACTTTGCTCATGTCGCGGAATTTGCCAGCAATGGATATATAATGATCGATACCGAGCAGTTTACGCTGGAGAGTTTTACCCGGCAAAATCATTATGCTATCCAGATCGAAGAAAAACGCCGCGCCGCGCGGGCTGAGCGCACCCACGACGCGGAATGGTTTACCGCGGACGTAAATAGTCTTACCCACCGGATCTTCGTCACCGAAAAACTGTTCGCGGACTTTGGAACCAAGCACTACGACGTTCGCAAGCGAGTCTTCTTCGTCATGATCGAAAAATCGGCCGACCGCTAGGTCCATTTTTTCTACCTCGGGAGTATCGGCACCCTGGCCAAAGAGAATGACACGTTTGAGCTCGCTGCCGTAACTCACCACTTCTTGACTCGTGAGTGTTCCGTAGGCAGCGACAATATTGGGGTGCTTGCGGATATCCTCCACATCAGCTTCTTTCATGGTAGTAACGACAATACCCGAACTGCCAAAAGAACCGCGATTTGGAACGCGTGTTTCGATATTGAAGGTATCGCTACCAAAGACGTCAAGTTGACCCAGAATGAGGCGCTCCATCCCCTTTCCTGCAGCCATAATCATAATGACAGCCGCAATACCGATGGCAATAGCGAGCATGGTAAGAACGGTACGCGTAAGCTGGTGGCGGAGCGATGCGACGGCAAGTGAGGTATAGATGGAAAACATACAAGGCGATTATTCGTAGCGGAGAGCTTCGATGGGATCGAGCCGACTAGCACGACGGGCCGGGATGATCCCAAAAACGAACCCGATAGCCGCTGAGATGCCCGTACCAAGAATGATGGAATATGGCGGAATGACAAAGTCCCAGGCATACCCGAAATGAATTGCGAGAGTAGCGGCCAACCATGAAATAAGGGCGCCCAAAAGAATGCCCAAAACGCCACCACAGATGGTAATAAAAATAGTTTCAACGAGAAACTGCACAATGATGTGCGAGGTGCGTGCCCCGAGCGCTTTGCGCAAACCGATTTCTTTGGTGCGCTCCTGCACGGCCGCGAGCATGATGTTCATAATGCCGATACCACCGACAAGCAGTGAGATTGCCGAAATAGCGGTAAGAAAGAGCTGCAACGCACTCGTGATTTGGGTAAGCACTTCGAGTCCTTGGTTGGTCGAGCGGACACTGAAATCATCTTCGGATGGCGAGAGAATATCGTGGCGGTCACGGAGCACAGCCTTTATTTCTTCAATGGCAACTTCAGTGTTTTCGGGTGTATCGATTTTGAAACGGATAAAGTTGACGTAGTTAATACCCAGAAGAAGTTTTTGTGCAGCCGTAACAGGCACGAGGATCTGGTCATCCTGGTTCTGAAAACCGCTCGTACCACGTTTTTTGAGTACGCCGATGATGGTGAAGTTGGTTTTTTTGAGCTTGATCTGCTGCCCGAGCGGATCAGCCTGATCGCCAAAAAGATTGTCGGCCACTTCGCTCCCGATGACCGCGACGCGGGCCGTGGTGCGATCTTCTTCTTCGCTGAAAAAACGCCCGCGCTCAACGACCGAGCTTTCCACATTCAAATAGTCGCTTCCTACGCCGACAAAGGTTGTGTCAGTCTTATTTTCACGCCAGGTAATGGTTTCGGAACCGCGGACGTAGGGCGTCATAGCAGTAATGCCGGGAATGCCGGCTTTCATTACGGCACGGCCATCGTCGTGTGTAAGACTCGTGATGACAATGCCGAACGCAGCGGTTGGCGGCCCATTTTCTTCGGACTGGCCAGGCAAGACAGCGATAAGGTTTGATCCAAGACTTTTTACCTGGTTGAGGATAAGGCTTTCTGCACCTTTGCCGACTGAGATGATAATGATCATACTCATAACCCCGATGATGATGCCGAGCATGGTCAAAAAGGAACGCACTTTATTGCGCATCAGAATCGACCAGGCGGTAAGGATGTTTTCTATAAAAATCATAAGGGTGCGTAATTGACAAGGCTTAAATGACGGTGTTACATGAAAAAGGAGGTTGAACATGTCGGATACTATCACTGCCCAACCGGTAAAAACGCCTTTCTTCACGCCGGAAACGATTCGTTCGCTCGATGAGCTCCGCGAGGAGATGGAGCGGCTCAAGAAGCTGAGCGATGCGCTTCTCGAGCCCTTGTTTGATCTGGCCCACATCGACAGGGAAGGAGAGCTCGACGATGCGGTCCGCACGCACTCCGCGGTAAGCGTGGATGAAGCGCGCACCAGCATTGAACGCAGCTTGCTGGGGCAGGACAGCCTTGGTGTGCCCTGCGAAATCATTCCGCCCCAAGAGAAGAAGATCCCTCCTCCCATGCTCAGTGAATTAGTGCGCACTATCACGCGCGAGGTCACAAACCTCAATTCGCAGCTCGAAACCGGATCTACCCTCGCCCGCCATGCGGATGTGGTATTCACCGAAGTAGAGCGGGTTTCCGGCCTTACCCACGAGACCTTCTGAAAATATCCGCTTAGACAGACCGGCAGAACGGTCCCACCGATCGTCTGGCGGTTTTTTATTTGGCCAGATCGCCACCTTCTTTAATAAGGCGACGTTCAGCAACCGCAACATCACGCGTGATAGTGCCATCGCGGATTTCGAGGATACGGCGAGCATGCTCGGCAGTCGAGCGTTCGTGGGTAACAAGGATGATGGTGTGACCCTGACTGTTGAGGTCTTGTAGGATTTTCATCACCTGCGCACCAGATTTGGAATCCAGGTTGCCGGTCGGTTCGTCGGCAAAAATGATATCCGGGTTGCCAATAAGGGCGCGGGCGATGGCGACACGCTGCTTTTCACCACCCGAAAGTTTGGCCGGTGTATTGCCGAGGCGGTGGCTCAAACCCACGGCGCCAAGGAGTTTTTCGGCGCGCGTTTTACGCTCAGCAGCGCTTACGCCCGGGGTGTACAAAAGCGGCAGCATGACGTTTTCAAGCGCCGTGGAGCGGGCCAGCAGGTTGAAGGCTTGGAACACGAAACCCACGCGGAGGTTGCGCATGGCAGCGAGTTCGTCATCGGTAAGGCGGCTCACGTCTTTACCGTCGAAGATATAAGCTCCAGCGGTCGGCGTGTCGAGAAAACCGAGAATATGCATGAGCGTCGATTTGCCCGAACCGCTCGGGCCCATGATGGCGACGAACTCGCCTTTGTCGATGGTGAAATTAATGGTCTTGAGAACCGGCGTAACCACGTCGCCGTTGACGTAATCTTTTACTAAATCTTTGACCTCGATAAGGTGAGGCATACGGAATGCTTAGAGACAAACAAGTATGCGCCGAACATAGCGCTCGTACGCTTACATTTCTGCTACGGTCTCGATCGTGAGAACGTCCAAGGCCGTGACAAGTACCGTTCTAACCGCTCCGGCGAGGGTAAGCCGGGCTTTCGAAAGCGCTTTCTCAGAACCGAGAATGGGGCACTGGGCATACCAGTCATTGAAGGCTTGGGCGAGATCGAAGCAGTATTTAGCGACGACCGAGGGGTTGTAAGCAAGAAAGGCCTTCTCGAGGATATCCGGAAAACTCGAAAGCATGAGGGCAAGCCTCTTTTCGGTCGGGGCAGAGAGCAAATCAAGGTTAGAATTTTCCAGCGAAGACGTTTCGGACTGAGCTTTGCGGAAGATACTATTGATGCGCGCGACGGAATATAAGATGTAAGGCGCACTCATCCCTTCGAAACTGACCGCCTCGTCGAGATTGAACACGATATTCTTGGCAGCTTCGTGTTTTTGCATGTTGTATTTGAGAACGGCCAACGTTAGCTTGAGGGTCGTGCTCTGGATTTTTTCTTCCGGCCAGTCAGCATGACGGGCGGTCATTTCATGCTTGAGACGCTCAAAAACCTGATCTCGGAGATCCTCGTATAAAATGACGGTGCCTGCGCGTGAGGACATCTTGCCTTCAGGGAGCATGACAAGGCCGTAGCTCACATGCGTCATTTTTTTGTTGAATCCGGCGAGCTCGAGGATTTTGAAGAGCTGCTTGAATTGGAAATTCTGCTCGAGTCCGGTGATACAGATGCTTTCGGTAATATCGTAACGCGCGAATTTTTCTTCGGCGAGCGCCAAATCGCTCGTGATATAAAGACCGGCACCGGTCGACTTGCGCAAGAGAACGGTATCCAACTTATAGGCGGAAAGATCCGCAATGATCGCCCCCCGCTCCCCGACCGTGGCGATGCCTTTAGCGAGAAGTTCGTCGACGACCTGCTGTCCGCGGTCCTTGAGATCGCTTTCAAAAAAAACCCTGGCATGCTCGATCGCGAGCTCGGCATTGAGGCGTTTGAATCCTTCCAAACTCCAGGCGCGGGTCTCTTCAAAGAGCGCAAAAACCGACGGATCGCGCGCTTCGAGTTTAAGTTGCAGATCATCCACCTCACCCTGACACTCCGGATGATCTTTGAGATAATTATTAGCTTCGGCGTACACCTGCCCGAGCCAGCGCTGTTTATTTTCGGGTGGTGTTTCGCCACCATGGAATTTACGGAGTCCCCAGAGGCATTTGACCACGTGGGCGCCGAAATCGTTCAGATAGTTGACCGGCGTCACGCCGTAACCGGCCTTGGCGAACAGTTTGACAAGCGTATTGCCGATACAGACGTTGCGCAAATGGCCGATGTGGAATTCTTTGTGGGTATTATTCGACGGATACTCGATGAGAACGTTTGCCGGATTCTCAAGGTGTTTTGATCCGAATCGTTCGCCGCTTTGAGCGATCTCGCCAAGCACGATCTGCGCTACTTTTCCGGCATTAAACGTGAAATTTAAAAATGGGCCAGCAGATGAAACAGTCTCCACTAGACCGCCAATCAAGCCTTGCGCCGTACGAGCAAGTTCACTCGCAACCAGAGCGGGGTTTTTCCCCTGCTTCTTAGCCAGCTCAAAACAAGGAATAGCCACATCCCCCATCTCAGGATTGGGCGGCGTGGAACAGGGAGTGTCGGAAGGCAAGTTGAGAGCGGTAAGAAATTTCTTGAGTTCGTTATCGAGTACAGGAGACATATTTTAATATAATGTCTTTGCGAGGAGCGTAGCGACGAAGCCCGTCCGCCATGGCAGCAAGGCGTGCCGGGCGGGCTTCATCGCTCATTCTTCGCTCCTCGCAAAGACATATTTATTGACATGAACGGAATGCTGTGAGACCGTACGGTACGAAAGCGAGGCAGCATGAGTTCTTTACTCAACGCGATCGAGAGCCGATACCTTGACCGACGCGTCGGCGAGGAAACGGTGTTTGAAGATTATTCTCTTGTCAAGAGCGGCGATAAACTGGTAGTGGTTGTACATAGCTATAATGCCATTTCTGAAGCGGAATTCTGGGAATGGTACCAGATGAACGAGGCTCTTGGAAAACCGTGGCCACCCGTGGGCGCTGCGCGCGCCCAGGTTTATTTCAACGGCGTCTGCGAAGTTCCACATGCCGTCGAGAAGCTCTTGGAGCACGGGCAGCTCGTCGGCCGCTTTCCACCAGAGTAACGTAACGAGTGCTCACCGAGCCCTCGTTTTATTGTATCCGCACGAAATGCCGACTCCCCTTTTGCACCACATCGCCCTTCGCCACTTTTTCATCGATCAGCGAGACTTTGCGCTCACCGATTTTCACGCCGCCCTGGGCGATTACCTGGCGCGCTTCACTCTTACTCTTTACGAAGCCGGCTTCGAGGAGAACGGTGACGATGTCCGGGGCAGAAGGAGTGAGCAGGGCCATTTCATCGGGAACTTCTTTTTTAGAGAACGTTTTGACGAAGGATTCTTCCGCTTGAACCGCTGCTTTGGAAGAATGATACATTTTTACGAGCTCGAAGGCGAGCTTCATTTTGATATCGCGCGGGTTGGCGCCGCCCCGAAGCGCGCTTTCATAGTCTTTTACTTCATCAAGCGGTACGCGCGTAACGAGAGTAAAATATTTGATCACCAGATCATCGCGCAACGCCATCACCTTGCCGTACATGTCGGCAGGCTCGGCTGCAAGATTGATGGTATTCCCCCAGCTCGAGCTCATCTTACGCCCATCAAGACCTTCGATAAGGGGACCCATGACGATGCTTTGCGACTCCTGGTTGTAACGCTCCTGGAGTTTACGTCCGGCGAGCAAATTGAAGCGCTGATCAGTGCCGCCGAGCTCAACATCGGCTTTGACGGCCACGGAATCATACCCTTGCATGATCGGATAGAGAACTTCGCGCAGCGACACGCGCGTGCCCGCATCGAGACGGCGGCGGATATTATCGCGCGCGATGAACTCAGCCACCGAAAAACAATCTGCCTGTTCCCCGATTTCGCGGTAAGTCAATTTGTCGAGCCAGGTACTGTTATAATGGATTTCGGCTTTGTCGAGATCGATAATCTTGCCGGCCTGCTCAGTATAATGCCGCATGTTTTCTTCGATTGTTTGGCGCGTGAGCATGGGACGTTCACTGTCTTTATCGGACGTGTCGCCGATAACGCCCGTAAAATCGCCGACGATGAAAACGACCTGGTGACCAAGCTCCTGAAAATCGCGCAGCTTAAGGAGCGGGATGGACCGGCCGAGGTGGATGTTCGGGCTCGTCGGATCAATGCCGAGTTTGACGCGCACTTGTTTCTTGGCTTTGAGCTGGGCTTCGAGTTCGTCTCGGCCGATGATTTCTTCGACGCCACGGGTAAGAAGATCCGCCGAGTGGCGAGCGGATGAGGGCATATGCTAAGAAGAGAAAAATATGGCTGTATTTAACTAAAATATTGACAAAAAGTCAAAAGATCAGTATGTTTTCCAGTCGGGTTACGTACCGACCCCGAAAAACCAGGAGGACCCCATGGGCGGCGAAACGCACGAAGTACCGCGGATTTCGAGCATGGATTGGAACGTCTACCGCGCAGCGGCGCAGAGCCTTGTCGATCTCTTGCTTGAAGCTGGACTCGAACCCAGTAAATTATGGCCGTTTACGATCGTCAAAGATCCGGGTTTAACCCGAAGAATGGTGGATTTTATCCACACCCAATCGGACGCCTACCCCCGGATCCGCATCGCCGAAGCGGCCGAGATCATGGGGAATAACTACTTCGGCTTTGCCGATGCCGAGCAGCTCTTTAACACACCGATTGGCCAGGAAGTCTGCGACGGCCCGAACGGTCTTGTGCCGTTCTCGCGCTCAACGCTGAGCAGATTTAAAGACACGCATGTCCTTATCTACCTTCCGGGCGGCACCGCCAAAGCATTACTTGGCAAAGAGACTCTCAACCTCGGCATCATCCCGATTAATAACGATCTTCGGGAAATGTCGGTAATTTGGGATGACCACGAAGAAGGACAATGGCACCTCGTTGCTCGCAACCCAGGCCTCGAACATTTAACCTACGGCGAACAGAGGGGGCAGATTCTCGCGCCATGCACTGTCGCTTCGGCACGCACTTCACTATGCACTTTTGCAGCGCTATGGACAGGCAACGAAAGCGAGCGTCGCAAGCTTTATATGTGGCGCTGCCAAGCCAGTCACTCAAGAACCGGCCAGAATCTATTGGTCTACCTTGAGAATAACAATAGTTGTACCCACCTGCACATGCTTGTAGATACCCTTCGGAATTGCGACAAAGCACGAGTGCCCATCCATACCGAAATTACGCCGGGCATCTAAACCCCGCACCAGCAGCCGATATTTTGCGGCTGCTTTAAAATCTTTCAAACATTGACAAGCGGATAAACTCCGCGTAGGGTGGCTTTGGTTAAGGAGGTTCGCATGCGCATCTACTTCATTGGCCTTGGCAATACGCGGACGAGCTACCAGCAAACGCTCCACAACACCGGATTCGCGGTACTCGACGCGCTCGCACGGCAGATCGGGAAAAAGTTCAAAGAAGAACCCCGGCTTAAAGCCGAGGTGGCGTACGGCACGATCGGTACTACGCCCGTGACGCTTCTCAAGCCTATGACCGGCATGAACGAATCCGGCGAGGTCATCGACCTTATCAGGCAGGTCTACCCCTCATTCAAGACCGAAGAGCTCTTCATTATCTACGATGATCTGACGCTCGCTCCGGGCACGATCCGCTTCCGCGAAGGGGGCGATGCAGGTGGTCACAAAGGCATGATGTCGATCGTCCAGCATGCCAAAACCAACCGGATCCGGCGCTGCAAGCTCGGCGTCGGACCCGACCCGGGCGGCACAGCGCGTTATGGCTACGTTACGACGCGCGTGACCGACGAACGCTGGCAGGAAATCCTCACCATGGCCGACAATGCCGCAAAAGAGATCGTGGATCTCGTCAACCGCGGTGGTTGCGAGAAGCCGCCGGCCGCGGCCTAGCACACATCTTTTTTCCAAACCAAAACCGCCCGGCATACGCCCGGCGGTTTTACATTTTTGATGATGACCACGCTCTAGCGCTGCAAACCAATATTAAAGAAGTTTTCACCAAGTACCGCACCCTGCTGGTTCGGATCAAGAGCGCGTACGCGCAGACCATAGATGCCGTCCGCCGTGTACGAAGGGGACGTGAAATTGAGCGTGCTATTAAAGAGTGCGTTTTCTCCGGCATTGAGCTGTGAATTAAGCGTTGAGGAGGACACGATAACACCATTCGGATTGAACACATCGCTCTGGATAATTACCGGACGGGCAGCACCATTATTGACGTACGAAAAACTGAGTGGCAACGGGTTTTGCACCGCCACCCGGCTCCCCGCGGTCGGCAGGTTCGAAAAAACGATCGGACCCGCGCTCATCATGGGCGAGAATGTAAGTGGATTGGTTACGCTGCCCAACGGATATGCCGACGAAGGCGCAAAGGCCATGGATGGAGTGATGTAAACGCCGTTTTGGAAGTAGGCGCTCAGATCCGACGTCAAACCAGGAGCACGGTGGAGTGTGTCAATGTAGCTAGGCGCGGTATTGCCCGGGAGATTCGTAGTCACTGTCCCGCCGGTGGCTGGGGCGGAAGCCGGAGGAAGAGCTGCTGGGAGGGCAGTTGGGGTCGTAGAAGCTGGTGTTTGCGTACCCGTACTTTCAAAGTACCACGCCAAACCCGACGTAGGAGAGGTGGGTGTCGAAGTGGACCCGGTAAGTGAAAGCGGGGTTAGGGCGTGGGCCGACGAAGCGAACAGGAAGGCCCCGACAATAGCAGCGGAACCAACGAGGTAATTTAGGGATTTCATACGAAACAGCATTAGAAGTTAATCTTATTTTAAGCTTATACAGCCATTTTTGAGGCGGCTATACAATCTGTGTATAAGTTTTAGGATGTACGAAGGGCAGCAAGCTGACCAACAAGCTTGGCAAGCTTCCCCTCTGCCTCGCGATATTTAACCCGTTCTGCCTCAACCACGGTTGGCGGCGCATGGTTAATAAATTGATCGTTAGCGAGTTTGTTTTTGAGGGAGAGCACGTACCGTTCCACATCAGCAACTTCTTTAGTCAGGCGCGTTTTTTCTTTCTCCACGTCGATTGCAGCCGAGATATCAAGCATAACGTCGACTGCACCCTCTGGAAAGGATAGAGCGTTTGGCGGTATACCAACATTCTCGCCGATCGTGATGGTTTCAACACCAGTACGCAAGCCCTTGATGAGTGCTTGGCACTCTTCCATAAGCTTCAAATCTTCGCCGTGCGCGCGGATAACCACACCGATCTTTTTGGCCGGTTCAATTTTTTGCTCAGCACGCATGGTGCGGATACCGGTAACGATATTCTGGATGCGTTCGAACTCGCGCCCATGATAGGGCACATGCTCAGACGCTTTCGGCCATGTTTGAACCATAAGGAAGGATTCTTCGCCCCGCCACTCGCGCCAAATCGCTTCGGTCACAAACGGCATAAAGGGATGCCAAAGTTTGAGTACGGTTTCGAGGATGAAACCGAGGATTTCCTTCTTGCCCCCTTCGATTTTCGCTACTTCCAAATACCAGTCGGCCACGCTGTCCCAGGTAAATGTGCGCAAAATCTCGCCGGCAGACGATAGCTGGTATTCTTCCAAGAGTCTCGTCACATCACGAACAGTATCGTTAAGGCGCACAAGGATCCATTCATCAGCTTTTGTTTTAGCGGCGACCGGAGCACCCAGACTCACAACCCCGATCTCACCGGTTCCCAACATAAACCGCGCCATGTTCCACAGCTTGTTTGTAAAATTGCGGAACCCGGCGATTTTCTCTTCGGAGAGCTTCATGTCATTACCGGGCGTGTTGCCCAAGAGGAGCGATAACCGCGTCGCGTCGGTACCATACCTTTCGATCATGTCGAGCGGATTGATGATGTTGCCAAGGCTCTTACTCATCTTTCTCCCTTGCTCGTCGCGCACGAGGCCGTGCAGATACACGGTCTTAAAGGGCACGTCGCCGAGCGCATAGGTAGTCATGAGGATCATGCGCGCCACCCAGAAAAAGATGATATCGTAGCCGGTTTCGAGTACCGAAGTGGGGTGGAATTTGGCAATATCCGGGCTTTGCTTAACCCAATCAACCAAGGACTCAGCGTTAAGTATTCCCTTGTTGAGAAGAGTGGAAAAACTCCAGAGGCCCGAAGAAAACCAGGTGTCGAGGGTGTCGGAATCTTGCACCCAACCTTCCCCCGTCGGAGCATCAACAGCACACACCATTTCTTCGTCCCGATACCACACCGGCACCTGGTGCCCAAACCAAATCTGGCGGCTAATGCACCAGTCGCGCAGGTTATCGATCCAGCTGAAATACGTTTTTTCGAAACGATCCGGGATAATCTTGATTTCGCCGCTCCGCACGACGGATTGCATGAGCTGTTTGAGTGTCACCTCGTCGCCGGCTTTAAAATCTTTGAGCACGGAACGCTGTAAGGTGAATTTCTTGTTAACTCCGATGAACCACTGTTTTTTGATCTGCGGTTCGATAAGACCGCCGGAGCGTTCGGCCGTAGCTACCTGGTGAACGTAATCTTCTTCTTTTACCACGAGTCCTTTGGTACGGAGTTTTTCGACGATCTTTTGGCGAGCCGTAGCGATGGGCTCTCCGGCGAATTCGCCAGCAACAGGGAGAAGTTTTCCCGCTTCATCGATGATCTGCTCTTTGTCGAGTCCGTGGCGCTCGGCGATTTCAAAATCGATGGTGCTGTGCCAGGGCGTGATGGTCATGGCACCGGTGCCAAATTCTTTATCGATAGCTTCGTCTTTAATGACGGTCGCGGTAATCGGTCCGTTGATCCACTCGAGCGTTATGGTTTGGCCGGACTTAAACTCCGCATACCGCTCATCATCCGGATGAACGACAACGTATTTGTCGCCGAATTTGGTTTCCGGACGAGCCGTACCAATAACAAACGGGCCGTACTGGAAATAGTAAAATTTTGTTTTTTCTTCTTTGTAGACAATTTCATCGTCCGACACGGTGGTTTGGCCGATCGGGTCCCAATTGACAATGCGATGGCCCTGGTAAATAAGCCCGTCGTCGTGCATCTGTTTGAATACCAAACGCACCGCTCGGTTGCGCACCTCATCGAGCGTATAAGCTTCACGGCTCCAGTCGAGCGACGCACCCATTTTTTTGCACTGATTGACGATCGTATCGTGGCTTTCTTGGGCAAACGTCTGTACGCGCTTCAAAAATTCGGCTCGGCCAAGATCGTATTTGGTCTTTTTCTCCTTTTCGGCGATGAGTTTTTCTACTTTAGATTGGGTGGCGATGGCGGCATGGTCGGTTCCCGGCACCCAGAGGGTCCGATCCCCTTTCATGCGGTGGTAGCGGACCAGCGTGTCTTCGATAGCAAGCATAGCGGCATGGCCCATATGGAGCGTCCCGGTGACGTTCGGAGGCGGAAGGACGATAGAAAAAGCTTCTGATGCAGCGGAAAATGACGTCTCGGGAGAAAAAAGGCTGTTTTCGACCCAACGTTTATACAGGTTGTTTTCATGACTAGCAGGATCGTAAGCTTTAGGTAATTCGTTCATAGATACGATAAAAACAGGGTTACTATAGCACAGCCCGCTACAAAAGCACTACCCCGGGTTGGCGGAGTAGTGCTTATGAGATTTAGAGCCCGAGTGGAATGCGTTCTGCAGGCGGTGGAGTGGTTTCGACCGGAGGCGGATCTTGGGTGGGAGGAGTTGAAGGTGGCGCAGATTCTTGCGGCGGGGTTGGTTCACTCTCGGAAGATGAGGGTGTGGCAGGCTCAGTTTCTGACCCTGCAGGAGAAGGCTCTTCTCCTACCGCCGGAGCCGGCTCCGAAGAAGGGGTGGAAGAAACAGTCGTTTCCGGCGTTGAAGACGGCGTGTCAGCGCCACTAATGGTCGTAGTTGGCACCTCTACCGAAGGAGTCGTAGAAGGCGCAGTGGTTTCGTCGATGGTCGGCGTAGAGGTAGCGGCTTCTTCGGTCGTGGTCGTCGGGACAGTAGACGTTGAAACAGGAACAGTGGAAGTGGGCACCGTTAACGGAGCAGAATCTGCCGGTTCGGACTCAGGGGTTGCGTCCGGTACGACTACGTCGATGCGAGGAGTTACGACTGGCGCGTCGCTCACCGTCATGCGCGCTCGTTCCGAGGGTAAGAAGGCATGCCAGTTAAAGATAACGTCACGCGTTGTGGTAGGAGAAGTAAGGGCCAGAACAAAACTGCTTGTTGCCACACTCTTAAGCTTCCACGGATCTTCAAAGTCGACCGGGGTGGCAACAACAATTGGCGATCGGACATACGGATTTTCGAAGGTTACGCGCACTTCTTGAGATCCAGCCAAGATTTTTGCCTCACCCACGCTGTCGACGCCAAATTCGGCATGACCATATACGGTGAGCTTACCACCCACGCGAGCGTTACCTTCCACCACCAAAGAATTAAGGGTAAGAAGAGAAATCTCGGCGTTCTGAATCATGGAAAGGACGGTTGAAGTGTTGATGTTGACCGATGTGTCACGCGGGGTTGCCTCAAGGAGTTCAACGCGCGATCGAACAGCAGTAAGATCGTTCGCTAAACGATCGGTCGAGCTTACGAGCTTAGCGTTGAGCTCTTTTACGCCCTGGAGTAAATAGATGGGGATAAGATGGTAGTGAATACCCATATATCCACGACCCACATCGGGAGAAACGAGCTCCGGAAGATACTGCTCTGTATCCTGGGCGATCAAACCATACTGTCGGCTGTTACCCAGGTGGAGATCGGGAAATTCATCCGAGCGGAAGAAATAGGTGCTCGGCGTAAGCTGAACGAGTTTCTCAAGAACATTATTCAAAGGTTCTAGGTCTTTTTTGAGGCGGATATCGGAAGAACAGCTACCAATAAGACCAGTGCCATCATACCGGCGCAAACAACCATTGGTTCCGGCCGTACCGACGCGGATGTCACCTGCTACTTGGAGGACATCGTTAATGGTTGTTGTACCTACGCCAAGCAAAGGGCCGATAAAGGAGGGTGCCAGAGAGACAACGGCCAGAGGACCTGTAGAATTGATGCCGCCATTTCCAACATCAAGGCTTTGCTGGGCCTCTAATCTCCCGCGCACCGCCACATCACTTGAAGCTTGAAGGCCACCGACCTGCGCGCTTTGGGCGATAAGGCTTGTTACTTCGGTCCCTGTTACATCGATAACCAACATTTTACCCGGGCTTCCTTCAATCGACACATACGCATAGCGACCGTAAACCTTGAGATCATATGCCAGATCATCAATATCAATAGAGTGGGCAAGTACGGGGCTCAGGGGAGAAGAAATATCAATGACAAGCAATTTTCCTGTACCGCGTTGGACAGCGTAGAGGTACCGCCCTGCTACAACGAGCTCACGAACATTAGCCCCGACAGTTGTCGAAGCGAGCACTACCTGACCATTTATCGGATCCTGCATGTCAGCAATATACAAGCTGTCCGTAGCATGGCCAACATAAAGGTAGCGCCCGCTAACAGCGACACTCGACGGGCCACTACCGACACTAAGATGAGTGATGTAGATCGTGTTGGGGTTATTTGGGCTATACAGAGAGTAAATACCCACGGTATTTTCACCCTGATGCGCGATATACATATAATTACCATCGAAGGTAAGGGCTACAGGACCAACACCGGTAGAGGGACCAGAATATACAACTTTAGTATATTCCGGATCACCTATATCAAGAACTGAAACATAAGTTCCAACATAGTTAAGCACATAGGCATAACGCCCTCGAATATCAATTGAGACGGGGGAAGCGCCAACCGAAGAAACCGTTTTGACGAGAAAAGGAAGACTCGGATCACGAACATTTAGGACAGTTACATCATCTGAGCCTCGATTGACCACAAAAGCATACTCACCAGCCACGGCAACGTCGCTCGGTTGCGTTCCCACCGTTGTTGAAGAAATCTGGATAGGATTGCGCGGATTACTAATATTGATGGCAGATAAGGTATTAGAAGCTGCATTTGTGACAAAAAGATTTGCACCGGATTTGGCAAACCCGCGTGATCCATACCCAAGCGTCGTGCTTGCCACTACCTGCACACCAGAGTTTGGTCCGATCAAATTTTGGATATTTCCTTCTACGGTCAAGCGCGCCGCTGCTGTTGTGGTACCAATACTAAGAGCGCCACTCGTATTATTCCAAACAAGCGACGAAGTCTGCATGACACTGCCCGTCGGACTACCGAAAACCACCTGCCCATCATTAAAATTGCTCAAATCACCTGGGCCGATAGTAGAAGTACTGACCAAACCGTTCGTGCCGCGCAAGAAACCGGTTAAGCCACTCAAGGTCAAGCTCGAAATAGTCGTCGTTGCCAGTGTAGAGGTTCCGGCAGCTGTCAGGTTGCCACCTACGTACTGACTGCCGGTCGTGGTTGCGTTGGTAGCTACTAAGTTGGTAGCAAAGAAATTAGTGCTCGTCGCATTGCCCAAAACCGCATTGGTGAGGGTGCCGAGCGTGGCCGCGAAATTAGTAGTGGTAAGATTGCCGCCCGTGGCGTTAGTGAAGCTGAGCAGGCTGGCAAAAAAATTGGTTGATGTGACATTGGTTGATGTGACATTAGCCAAGGTGTTGAAGGTGGCAGTAAACGTCGTCACGAACGAGTTAGTTGATGTGGCGTTCGTCGAAGTAACGTTCGTTAAGGCGCTGTTAGTACCTGTAAGATTTGTAATAGACGCCGTATTAAGTGAGGCGTTTGTTCCGGTAGCGTTTACCCAAGTAAGATTCTGAAAATTAGAAGTTCCATCAATCTGAAGGTTATCGAAACTGCCGGTGGCGGCATGGATAATCGTAGCAGTAGCACTGCCCGTAACCGTAAGGTCGCCACCAATAGTGGCATTTCTCGTTACATCAAGCTGCGCCACAGTCGTCGTAGCCAGGGACGAAGTGCCAGTAAATGTCGCTGCCCCAGAGAGCGCCAGGTTGGTGCCGGTCGCGTTAGTAAATGTTAAGCTGGCAAGATTCAACGAACCGTTAAAGATGAGATTATCGAAGGTGCCGGTTGTGGCGTGCAGGTAGGTCGAAGTAGCATTAGTCGCGACTATATTTGTCGCAAAGAAATTAGTGGAGGTAGCATTACCCAAAACCGCATTAGTAAGCGTACCGAGCGTGGCAGCAAAATTAGTCGTCGTGGCGTTGGTCGAGGTGACATTCGTGAAAAGAGCGTTAACACCCGTCAAATTAGTTGTCGATGCTGAGACTATAGAAGCAGTGGTACCGGTGGCGTTGGTAAAAGTAAGATCAGTGAGGTTTAAAGGACCATTCAACGACAAACTGTCAAACGTCGCTGTTGTGGCACGGAAAATCGTCGCGGTGGCATTCCCGGTGATCTGTACATCATTGGAAAATACAAAACGATTGTTGGTGGCATCCCACTGCAAATAATTGCTACCAGAATTATTGAAATAGAAGAAGTTGTCGCCCGCCGTAGTGAAGCGTCCGAACGAGCCAAGGAGGAGTGCGCCTTGCATCGTGGTCGTGTTGACAGTAGTCAGACTTGATACGGTAGTCGTCGCCAAACTCGACGTAGCAGTAGCAACGATCGGCCCACTGAAGGTGCTAGATCCGGTAGCGTACCAAGAACCAGTCGTGGTGGCATTGTTGAGAAGCGTATTTCCTGAAACGGTCAACTCGACGATGGTTGTAGTGGTAAGATTGGTAGCTCCCGTAGCTTTTAACTGATTTAAAGCCGTAACACCAGTGGAAGTGCCGTTGACCCACGTAATATCGCCAAAAGAACTACCGCTCGTGGCACCCGAAATCTGCTGGCCGTTCCAGTACAGGCTTCCACCCTGGTTATACAAACTGAAGCTTGTCGTAGCCGGCGTAGTGGAAGCTAGAGAAATGCCACCGACTACCGAGAGAGCGTTATCAGGCGCGCTGGTGCCAATACCTAGGCGCTGAGTAGTGTTGTCCCATACAAATGAAGAGGTGTTTTGCGATACTGCGCCGCCTACTCCGACGAACAAAACTGAGTTCTGGCTTAGTCCAGACAGAATAAGACTTGCAAGCGTGGTGGTATTAGTAACCGTAAGCGAGCTCATCGTTGAGGTGGCAAACGTGGACGTGGCACTTACAGTAATAGAACGGAACGTGCTGGTCGAAAAAGTAGACGTTCCGCTAACCGACAAATTAGTGATGGATGATGATGAAAGATAGGCATCGCCGTTGACAGTGAGGTTTGAAACCGTAGTGGTAGCCAAAGTCGAAGTGCCAGCAGCTACGAACGTATTGGTAACGTACTGGTTGCTGCTCGTAGCGTTCGTGGAGGTAGCGTTGACCGTCGTAACATTCGACGTAGAAAGGGCGCCAGAAGGTAGTGAAAGCGTACCGGTAACCACTAAATTATCGAACGTACCCGTAGACGCGTACATCTGCGAAGAAGTAACTGCACCGCTCACAAGAAGCGGATTGGAGAACTGGAAGCGACCATTCGAATTATCCCAAGACAAGTAGGTAGCCGCGGTATTATTGAAATATAAAAAGTTTGAACCGACGCCAAACATTGTGGTACTGCCAAAAGAGACTGGTCCGGAAAGAACGCTCCGTCCGCCCACCGTCCAATTTCCGGCCGCGCTCGAGGTGGCTGTGCTGGAAGCAAGAGCGATCTGACCACCAGTAAAGGCACCAGCGCCAATATTGAAACCAAACGAGGAATCGAGGGCGAGAAGACTAGAAGCAGCGGCCGTGGTGGTCGCGCTCAAACCGTTGACCGTATCGGCATTCATGGCAAACGGCGAAGAGCCAAGCCGCAGACGCGGAGAAAGCTCACTGTCTGTGCCGACCTTCACACCTAAATAGAGCGTTGATGTATTAAACGACAAATAACCTGGAAACGAGGTGCAAGCACCGAGATTAACGGCCACATATCCTTGCGCATCGGGCGTAATCTGAGCACACGAAGCAGTGCTGCCGTCATAAACTTCTTTCCAGAGGAGCGGACCACCTGAGGTTGCCGCGTCTCCTGGCGCACCACCGGCCGCACTCATATACAGACTAAACTGCACGGTCGTTGCCGTCGTAACGGGCATGCCGCCGGACGTGCGCAACCGCAATTGAGTATTTATAAACTGAGGGACTGCAGCCGCTACAGTTTGAATACTCAAAACCAGCAGTAAACCTGCCGTGAGAAGCCAAGAAAGAAATTTCCTCATAGAGAACTCAAAAAAGCAATCCCTCCTGATTTGTAATTAGTATACCGCATTTCCATCTTTTTGCTAACGGGTTTGGTTATCCCCTTTTAGCCGATAATTACCTATCGCTTCTACGACCGGCGAATCGTTTCGCAAACGCTCCACGAAAAGCACTTGATCCCAGTTGATCTCGATTTCATCTTCTGGTCCATGCACTTCGTTGCCGAGCTTGATGAGCGACAAATCATCGAGCCGCAATGTGGAGGTGCTGCTCGGGCGGATTTGGAAGTAATAGACATCGGAAAGAGTGATGGAGCGCCAGGAGCGACCTTCTTGCTTACCAAAATAGACTTGGCCATTGGCAAGAAAAACGCCGCGGTACGCATCGCTTCGACCGCGATTTAGGATAAGACCGCCAACGGCCAATACGATAACGATAAGGGCGACCAAAGCGGTGACGATAATACGAGCCGATTGTTGCATACTGAGAGATTATTGTTTATTTTGCGCTGCCCGAAGTGTTGCAATGAGCGCCGGGTCGAGCACGAGCGGCCCCATGTTTACCACCACGTCACGCCGGGGGCTATAAATAATCGCTTTTTGGGCCGATGGGTACAAAAACACCTTATCCCCTGCTTCGGCTCCGGCAAAAAACGGCTGCTCCTTAGCAAGCGCTAAGGGGTTAGTAATCGTGCCGACCTGTGGTTCTTCAGCTGGCAGAAGCACATGATGAGCCAAATTGGTGTATGGGTCGGAAAAGCGACCACGTTCACCGTGTGCCACCCAGCCAAGCACGGCTCCGGCGCCGCAGATAATGACAATAACAGCCACCGCTAAAGCGACGGATGACGGCGACGAAGGCTGTGAGTACGAAGGGGTATTCGCTCGAGAAATAAGTTGAGGCATACAGGTAAACTTAGGATGCTGGCGGAGTAGGCGGCGCCGGAGGCGGCTCTGCGCCTTTCTTAAGACCAACATTAAGCGAAATGGTATCAGCTTCCTTGCCGGTCAAATCAATAGGCGGCGAAACAGTTGGCTCATACTCTTTGCGTTCGAAACGAACTTGGAAATTACTATCTCCGGCCAAGAAATAATACCGTCCTTTAGCATCGGTCACCTGGGAAGCGACTAACTTATTAAATTCAGTATTAAAGAGGCGTGCTACAGCCCGGCCAAGCGGCTTTTTTGTGGACTGATCATAGACAATACCCCACCCTTTGGGTTTGGGCGGCATGGCCAAACGACGGAAGACGAAGAACAGAATGGTGTGCACCCCGAGCAAGACCCAGGTGTACCAGACATTCGGATTAAGGATAAGAGAGAATGCAGTTACACCCAAACCAACCACGGACAACGCGGCTTGAAAAGCACGTAAAATATGTTCGATAATCAAGCGCCGAGGAGCGGCAACCACTTCTACCGGATCAAGCGGAACGTTAGGCGTGATGAGCGGATATTGTTCGGTAACGACGATCTCTTCCCCATGATAGAGGGAAGCGCGGCGGCCATCAGTAACTCGACTCAGAAGCAATTTGGACGGAAAGACCATCCCCTCTTTTGAAACTTCAAGACGGTAATGACCTGGAGGCGCCTGAAAATAGAAGAAGCCATCTTTATCAGTAACGCGTGACTGGACAATACGACCGTTCGTCGGATCAACAAGACGCACGAGCGCCAAATCGACCGGAAGCTTGGTGAGCGTGTTGTATACTTGACCGGCTTTGACTCGCCGACCATACCCGATAAGCAAAAGCGGTTGCAAGAATAACAGTTGAAGAAGGCGTAAAATGTTAAGCAATGGCACCTGCGCCACCAAGGCAGCCAACGCCAGACCGGCACTCGAAGGCGCGATCACTGCCCGGGCGGTTTCTTCAACCGCCTTATTCTCCGCTAATGTTTTGACAACCTCAACCAAACGTCGTGGCAACTGCCCACGCACACGACCAAGCAAGGTGGTAGTGCTCGTGCCGAGGAGCGGTGTACGGGTCGGACCTACTATAGTACTAGTGGCGATGGGTTGAATCGTAGAGGATGGCGCGGGGGGGGTTGAAGTGGAAAAAGGCAAGGTGGATGAGGGACGTAAAGGGGGGGTGGTACTACTACCACCGGTACCAGGAACAGGTGCGGTGGGTGGCGTAGTCGGTGGATTTACAGGGGGCGTGGTTGGGGGGGTGGTGGGTGGGGTTGAGGTGGGAGTTGGAGCGGGTGGCGTGGTGGTGGGTGTGGGAGTGGAAG